>JAEZTQ010000098.1 GCA_023443625.1 Bacillota bacterium
CTGTGGTTGGAGCCTTTCTGAAACCATCAAGTGGTAGGAGCAATGAACCAATCCACAGTGTCTCCAAAAGTATAGCATACAGTCCTTGGAGAGGGACTATAAATACTACTACTATATAATACGAGGATCATAGGTATGGACAAGAAAGTGATTTTTGAGAAAGTTGATCATACATTACTAACCCAGACAGCAACCTGGGAAGAAATAAAGGAAATATGTGATGATGCCATCGCATATAAAGTAGCATCAGTCTGTATACCTCCTTCTTATGTGGGACAAGTAAAAGAGTATATAAAGAGTCAAATTTCCATATGTACAGTGATAGGTTTTCCTAACGGATATAATACCACTGCTGTTAAAGTATATGAAACAAAGGATGCCATTGCCAATGGAGCCGATGAGATTGATATGGTGATTAATCTAGGCTACTTAAAGGATAAAAAATATGATTTAATTTTTGATGAGATCAAGGAGATTAAAGCGGCTTGCGGGGATAAAATTCTTAAAGTAATTATTGAGACATGCCTGCTGACAGAAGAAGAGAAAATAAAAATGTGTGAAATTGTAACCAAGGCTGGTGGGGACTTTATAAAAACCTCTACAGGCTTTTCTAAAGCAGGAGCTACCTTTGGGGATGTAGAATTGTTTGCAAAACATATAGGTAAAGAAGTTCGCATAAAAGCTGCTGGTGGAATAAGCTCCTTTGATGATGCCAAGAGATTTATTGAGTTGGGTGCAACTAGACTGGGAACAAGTCGAATTGTAAAGCTGGCTAAGAATCAGGAAGGTTCAGGCTACTAAAGAAAGCGGGGATGGTTTACGGATGAAGGAGCATGATGATTTGATTAATCACGCTATAGCCAAGAACTTAATAAGAGATGCCATAGAGGGAATGAAGCATGCCTATACCCCCTATTCCCATTTTAAAGTAGGTGCAGCACTCCTGACTAAGAATAATAAGGTATATAAAGGCTGTAATGTAGAAAATGCTGCTTACGGGCCTACGAATTGTGCGGAAAGAACCGCTGTTTTTAAAGCAATCAGTGAAGGGGAAAGAGAGTTTGCGGCTATAGCAATTGTGGGTGGTAAAAATGGACTTGTTAGAGAGTTGTGCCCTCCTTGTGGCGTCTGTAGGCAGGTTTTGCGTGAATTTGTAGATCCAAAGAATTTTATTGTTGTATTAGCAAGCTCTGAAGAAGATTATTCTGTCTTTTTACTTGAAGACCTTCTTCCCTTAAGCTTTGGGCCGGAGAATTTATAATCTGTGTTTAAATAATAATGGAACTATACTAATACTTAATATGAATAAATATGTTACAGTTTAGCCATATAGCAGAATATGAAAAATTGCTTGTATGCAAGTAAACTTGTGCAATCAGTATTCAATTCTGTTTCATGGCTAAACTGTAACTGTAATTAAATACTACTCCTCATGAATAGTTATACTTTTCATATGGTTTTTTCTATGATATACTATGGGATAATAATTAAAGTACTGATAAACGAAAGGAATTGAAGAAAATGTACTCTTTTGAAGATGTAAAAGCATTTGATCCTGAATTAGCAGAGGCAGTATCACTGGAAATTGGAAGACAGAACAGCCATATCGAGCTGATTGCTTCTGAGAACTTTGTAAGTAAGGCTGTAATGGCAGCAATGGGAAGCCAATTAACCAACAAATATGCAGAAGGTTACCCTGGTAAGAGATATTACGGTGGCTGCGAATATGTTGATTTGGCTGAGAATTTAGCGATAGAAAGAGCTAAGAAATTATTTGGTTGTACTTATGCCAATGTTCAACCTCATTCTGGGGCTCAAGCAAATATGGCTGTATACTTTGCATTAGTGAAACCTGGTGATACAGTGCTTGGTATGAATCTTGCTCATGGCGGACATTTAACCCATGGTAGCCCGGTTAATATGAGCGGAAGCTATTACAATATAGTTCCTTACGGAGTAAATGATCAGGGCTTTATTGATTATGATAATTTAAGAAAAATTGCTCAGGAATGCAAGCCAAAGCTTATCATAGCAGGTGCAAGTGCATATGCGAGAAAAATAGATTTTAAGACCTTTAGGGAGATAGCTGATGAGGTAGGAGCATTTCTGATGGTTGATATGGCACACATTGCTGGTCTCGTTGCCGGAGGCTATCATGAGAGTCCTATTCCTTATGCCCATGTTACTACAACCACCACCCATAAGACTCTTAGAGGTCCAAGAGGTGGAATGATTTTATCCAGCGCTGAGTTTGCAGAAGAGTATAAGTTAAATAAAGCAATATTCCCTGGAATTCAAGGTGGACCTTTAATGCATGTTATTGCAGCAAAAGCTATTTGCTTTAAGGAAGCCTTAGATCCAAGCTTTAAGGAATATGCAGGTAAAGTTGTAGCGAATGCACAAGCTCTTGCCAAAGGTCTACTAAGTAGAGGCTTTGACCTTGTATCAGGAGGTACGGATAATCACTTAATGTTAGTTGACCTTCAGAATATGGGTGTAACCGGTAAGGATACAGAGAAGCTTTTGGATGCAGCTAATATCACCTGTAATAAGAATTCAGTTCCCAATGACCCTGCGTCTCCTTTTGTTACCAGTGGAATTCGTCTTGGTACTGCAGCAGTTACAACCAGAGGTATGAATGAAGGGGATATGGATATCATTGCAGAGGCTATCTATCTTCTGATTAAAGATGTAGATGCCAATAAAGCAAAAGCTATGGAGATGGTTAAGTCCTTGACGGACAAGTATCCCTTATACTAATTAGAGGCTACTCTTTATTAAGCATTAAAAGTGTAAGAAATTATTACGATTAACATTATGTATATCTAGGAGCTGTGGCACTAGCGGATGAATAAACCGCTGGTGGGCAGTTCTTTTTTTCTCTATTTTTAGCAATGGTTAGGTCGAATTTGCATGTTTAAAAGAAAAATAGTGAAATTATAGAGAATTTTATGTTACATTGATTATGGAATATTCTTCATTTGGAAAGTTATTAGGAAAGGGGTTTCTCATATGGGATATAAAATATTAATTGTTGATGATGAAGAGGATATCTTAGAATTATTAAAAGATTATTTTGAAATACAGGGGTTTTTTGTCATGCTAGGTAGAAATGGCTTGGAGGCTGTGGAGAAGGCTTCCCTGGCACCGGATATTATTCTCCTTGATATTAATATGCCCAGGATGGATGGTCTTGAGGTCTGTAAACGAATACGCAACCATATAAGCTGTCCCATAGTTTTTCTTACAGCGAAAATAACAGAGCAGGATAAAATCAATGGTCTTTTGATTGGTGGGGATGATTATATTATGAAGCCCTTTAGTATAGATGAACTTGGTGCCAGAGTTATGGCACATTTAAGAAGAGAAGAAAGAAATACAAAAAAGGAAACAGTTAAATTCATGGGGGATTTAACAATTGATTTTAGTGAACGAACAATACATTATAAGGAAGAGGAAATAACACTTACGAAGACGGAATTTGAAATCTTAGAATATCTATGTATGAATAAAGGACAGGTCTTTAGCAAAGAACGGATTTATGAGAAGTTATGGGGCTATGACAGTGAGGGAGACAGTAATATCGTTACAGAGCATATTAGAAGAATACGACTAAAATTATCAATACATATAGAAAAGCCAATGATAGAGACGGTATGGGGAGTAGGTTATAAATGGATTGGATAGATGAAAAGCTTGATAAATTAAGTAAATGGATCGGCAATCTCTCCCTGAGAAAAGCTCTGGCAGTCTATATCATTTTGTGCATTCTTATTGTGGCTCTTCTTTATACAATCACTATGGCGGTTTGTCATAGATGGGACCAATATATCTGGTCCTGGCATGGGGATACTGCAGAGGCAAGTCAATTAGGTGAGAATGTAGACATAGTTTTGTATCATGATTATTCAATGCTGACTAAAGAAGAAGCAGTAATAGCAAGGATAATAGCATTTATCAGCACTTGGAGTATTTTTATATATTCCTTAGGAGGAATCATTGGTTTTTCTTTGATTTTTTATAATATCAAATTAAAAAGGCCTCTTCGTATTCTTAAAGAAGCAACGGATAAGGTCGGTTATAGTAACTTGGATTTTGAAATTCATTATCCCAATAAGGACGAGATGGGAGATTTGTGCCAATCCTTTGATTTAATGAGGAGGCAATTAATTATGAATAATAAGAAAATGTGGGATATGATGGAGGAGCAGAAAAGATTAAACGCTGCTTTTGCTCATGATTTAAGAACACCACTTACAGTACTACGTGGCTATACAGATTTCTTAAGTGAATATATCCCTCAGGGAAAGGTTAGTCAAGATAAATTGTTATCTACCCTATCTATGATGTCAAATCATATCAACAGATTAGAAAAATACAGCAATACCATGAAGGAAATCCATAGCTTTGAAGATATCAAGGTGATCAAAAAGCATATAGAAGGAAAATCTATTGTAGAGCTTATCCGTGAATATATGGAAGTTTTAAATGGCAGGAATGGGATAGGGGTTCATTTGTCGGAGATTGATCTTGATAATAACAAACCTATATTTGTAGATCAAGCTATTTATATGGAGGTCTTTGAAAATCTAGTCTCCAATGCATTACGATATGCTAAGACTGAAATTAATATAAGTCTAAGTATGGATGAGGAAGAGAGACTTCTTCTTTTAGTTGCTGACGATGGAATTGGATTTGGCCCTAAGGATTTAGTAATGGCAACAAAGCCTTACTACACCAATGGAAACGAAGAGAAAGAGAAGCATTTTGGAATTGGCTTATATATCTGTAAAATTCTTTGTGAGAAGCATGAGGGCTGGATTTCCCTATCCAATCGAATGAAGGAGGGAGCAATTATTACGGCTGCCTTTTATGTAGGTGAAAAGGAAGAAGAGAATAGGATTTAAAATAAATGTGTATTTTTATATTTAAAAAAAGGAAGATGTAGATAAAAAGTAGATATTTTAATTTTATTCTGTTAGTAGATGATGGAAATCATTACAAACCAGAAGGGAGAAAACTTCTTTCAAAATCAAAAGGAGAGACTCTTCAAAACAAAGCAGAAAGAACTTCTTATCACAAACCAGAGAGGTTATAAAATGCGTAAGGGAGAAAACTCCTTACTAAAAACAGAAAGGAATTCGTATGTCTACAGAAATAATCATTCAAAATCTAAATCAATACTATGGTAAAAAGCAGGCACTTAAGAATGTTAATCTAACCCTTGGGCCCGGTATGTTTGGTTTACTAGGAAGAAATGGAGCAGGTAAAACAACACTGATGAAGGTATTAGTAACCCTACTACCAAAAACAAGAGGGTCAGTAACTGTATGCGGGATACCTATTACAAAGGAAGGGCAAATTCGCAAAATTACAGGGTATCTCCCTCAGGATTTTTCTATGTATGCCAATATGAAAGTTTATGAGGCAATGGACTATCTAGGAGTTCTATCAGGACTTAGTAAATCAGAACGAAAAGAAAGAATACCTAAATTACTAAAAAAGGTGAACCTTCAAGAGAAAAGTCGGGCTAAAGTAAAGGAGCTATCCGGTGGTATGAAAAGAAGACTTGGTATTGCTCAGGCAATTCTACATGATCCCAAGGTTCTCATTGTAGACGAGCCAACAGCAGGCCTTGATCCAGAGGAGAGGGTACGTTTTCGTAATCTTTTAAGTGAGATTGCCCAAGATAGAATTGTAATACTATCTACTCATATCGTAGGGGATATTGAAGCTACTTGTGAGAATATTGCAGTACTAGAAAGCGGTGAAATCATATATAAAGGTACGGTTGCCTCCTTAATAGAAGAGGCAGAGGGTAAGATTTTTACTGCCGAAATTAGTAAAGCAGAGCTACCGCAGATGAAGAAAGAATACACCATTACCAGCATGGTTACCATGGGAAATAAAGTGAATGTACGATTTATCGCTGATATGAAGCCTTTTTCTTTGGCAGTTCCTACACAAGCAAATGTGGAAGATGCTTATATGTATCTTATGAGAGAAAAGGAAGGGGTGGAGCAATGTTTTTAACCCTATTTCTAAAAGAATGTAAACAGATGCTAAAATGTCTTACCTATTATCTTATTGTGATCTGTATGGTGTTTTTCTACACAACACAATTGGGGGAAACAGGTATAATTAGTGAACCCAAACCTGGAATGGGAGACTATGGTTGGACCAAAAGTAGTGATGAAAGAGTAATTATGGATGAAACAATTAAGGT
Organism: Bacillota bacterium; assembly: GCA_023443625.1. The sequence goes on from JAEZTQ010000098.1 coordinate 6,227, forward strand.
ATTTGCAAGAGAATATGCCTTTAATAAGTATTCCACTTACCCCATTGGTTTTTATAAGGAGGTTACCTTAAATAAGGCCAAACAATCCCAAATGGGAGATATTTTAGCAGAGGTCACTGGATGGGAAAAAGCGGAATTAAATTCATATTTATATAAGTATTATAAGGAAGTCATGATTGATGGAGACCTAATGGATAAGAATTCCCTAACCATAACCTCCGAGGATTTGGATGCACCAAATTCTGCTTCATTTCAAACTATTCAAGAAAGTGACAATTATTACGCAGAAGAATTTTTGTTGTCTGCTGTTGCAGAGATGACCTATGAGGATTTTGCAAAGACTATGAAGAGGGCTGATAAGATTCTAGGGGGTGGCTCTAGCTATGCCCAGGATAGTCTATCAAGCAATGCTTATGTACCAAAAACCTATGAGCAGGCTGTAGAGGAGTATAATGATATCCTTAAACAGGATCATCTGTCCGGGGCCTATGCAAGATTATTCTCTGACTATATGGGGATTACCCTGGCAATCTTGCCCATATTTATAGCAGTGACCAGAGGACTTAGAGATCGACGTGCAAGAGCAAATGAGATAATCTATTCAAGAAGTATATCCTCAGTAAAAATAATAGTGTCCAGATATCTAGCAATGCTCATCATGCTTTTACTGCCTGTCTTTCTTCTGGCATCATCTTTGGCAATGGAAAGTATTCTCGCCGGTTCTAGAATTGGAATTGCAGTGGATTACTTTGCTTTTCCCAAATACATTGGGGGATGGCTTTTACCTACAATTATGATTACTGTGGCAGTGGGTATGTTTCTCACAGAACTCACAGATACAGCAATTGCAATTTTGATACAAGGTTTATGGTGGTTTATCAGTCTCTTAAGTAATAGTAGCTTAACCGGGGGTCATGGATGGAATTTAATCCCAAGGCATAATGCATTAGGACAATACCAAATATTTAAAGAGAAATTCCATATTCTGGTGGCAAATAGATTGGCCTATGGAATGGGAGCTGTCCTATTAATTTTAATTACAGTATTTGTTTATGAAATGAAGAGAAAGGGAAGGTTGAATCTGCGTGGAAAGATATTTACAAATAGGAAGAATAAATCTCAAACATAATCTGTTACCCCATCTGATTATAGCCTTTGTTTTTCTCTTTATAACCCCTTGGCTCATGGGAATAGAGAATTTGGACGGTGTAAATACAGCGAAAATTCTTGAAATGTATGTGGCCTTAGTTGGGATAATTCTTCTGACCCCCATATGTCTGCCAGAACAAAATAAGGATATTAGGGATTTGGTAGAAGCTAAATTTACTTCAGTCATGGCCGTAACTTTAATCAGGATATTAGAAGCAGTCTTCTTTCTGATAGTATTCGTAGGTACTTATATATTGATTTTAAAATATAATAATTGTATATTTCCTTATTTGAAATTCTATCTGGGAACTTTAGCCCAGGCAATCTTTTTGGGAGGATTGGGGTTCTTTGCTTACCAAGTTTTTGACCAGATAGCGATCGCCTATATGTTCCCAATGGTATACTATATCATTAATTTTGGAACGGGAAAGAAACTGGTAAAGGAATTCTATCTATTCTCTATGACGACCTTCAGCTATAAGGAAAAAAAGAATCTGGCTATCCTAGGAATAATATTAATTATACTGGGGGTAATATATCCCTTTGTAGTTAAGAAACTTATTCCGAAGCTCATACCTCATAGGTTGAGCTAAAGTACTTAATACTGATGAAACATAAGATAGCAGTAAACAGATATAATCAAGGGTAAAATCATATGAGGCAATCTCTTCAAATAATAAGGGATTGCCTCAGTAAATTCTTACATTTAGTATAGGATGAGATGATTTATTTTACCTGATCAAAAAACCCTGTTTCCAACATTTTGCGGAAGCTTTTGGTACCGAAGATAATACCTACAATGAGAATACCAGCGATACAGGCATATTTAACGATTTTTGGGACATCTACATTCACAGTTACATTAGCATTAGAAACCGTATCTTCTTGAGAACAGCAATTATTTTTTGACATATAGTGTTCCTCCTTTTCTACTTATAGTATTTTACTATATATTATATTGAATTTTCTATGATTATTCCATAAATTCTAATAACCTAATTCCTCACCCACCAAAATAACTTTGATACGTCCTGGAGTTTTCGATTTTCTGGTGATAACAATCTCACAACAGATACAATCATCTACCAAGCAGTTAGCGCATTTGCCAAGCTGAGCGCAGGGGGTATTTGCACCTAAACGAATGGTATTAGGGGGTGAAGCCATGTTACGAACACGTTCAATTCCTGTTGTTACATCCGTAACTATTTTGTTCATACCTGCAATGACAATAACATTCTTAGGACCTGTAATAAGACAGGCAACACGATTTCCATTTCCATCAATATTCACTAACTGTCCATCTAAGGTTATTGCATTAGAACTCATAAAATAATAGTCAGAGGTTACAATTTTACTATACATTGCTGACTTTTCTTCTGGGGTTTTTGCATGGCTACGGTCATAAATAATGTAATCAGAGGCCATAAGTTCATCCAGCAATCCGATTTCATTAAGAGTCTCTGAGCCTCCCCAGGAGATAGAGCAGCCGGGAGTTAAGAAACGTCTTGCTGTAAGTAGTGCATCCTCGGCTGTATCACAATAATAGCCTTCAATGCCACGTTTATTAAATTTTTCGATTAGGCTGTCGGCCAAATTCTCATAATAAATCTTCTTCGGTGACATAATTTATCCTCCTGTGTAACATGGTTATAATAACTCTTTCTTATTCTAAACTATTAGAAATGATAATTCAAGTTATATTCCAAAAAATGCAAGAGCCAAAGCCCAGTCTTTGCTTTTTGCTAAATATATGGTAGAATACTATTCATGAATAAAGGAAAGTTGGAGCGAAATGTCAAAAAGTTTATATATTGCTGAAAAACCTAGTGTGGCAACGGAATTTGCTAAAGCACTTAAAATATCCGGTCGGAAAAAGGACGGCTATATAGAATCAGAGGAGGCCATAGTAACCTGGTGTGTTGGTCATCTGATTACTATGTGCTACCCAGAAAGCTATGATCCAGCTTTAAAGAAATGGAGTATGGATACCCTCCCTTTCTTGCCCAAGAAATATAAATATGATGTGATATCTAGTGTGAGAAAGCAATTTAATATTGTAAAAGAGCTACTTACTCGTCAGGATGTGGATACCATCTATGTGTGTACTGACTCCGGACGGGAAGGTGAATACATATATCGTCTTGTAGATCAAGAAGCCAAAGTACCTGATACCAAAGATAAAAGACGAGTTTGGATTGATTCCCAGACAGAAGAAGAAATTCTGCGTGGAATTAAGGAAGCGAAACCTCTTGCTGCATATGATCATTTGTCAGATGCAGCTTATTTACGCGCCCAGGAAGATTACCTAATGGGTATCAATTTCTCCAGAATACTAACCCTCAAATATGGAAGTGAGGTACAAAAGCTACTGAATTCAACCAAATGGAATGCAATTTCAGTAGGCCGGGTAATGACTTGTGTTATGGGAATGGTAGTAAGAAGAGAAAGGGAAATCAGAAGTTTTGTCAAAACCCCTTTTTACCGTGTCATCAGTGGGATACAGGTACAGGACAAGGAACTGTCAGCAGAGTTTAAAGCAGTGGAGGGTTCCAGATATTTTAATTCACCCCTTCTTTATAAAGAAAATGGATTTTCTGAGAAGACTTCTGCAATTAAGATGATATCTGAACTTGCAGGGGAGATACCAGCCATCAACGAGGATGGAACCTGGAATGCCAAACTTGAGGAGGAAGAAAAACTTCTAGGAGAGGTCACTCAGATTGAGAAGAAGAAGGAAAATAAAAACCCACCCTTATTATATAACTTAGCAGAACTTCAAAATGATTGTTCCCGTATGTTTAAGATTAGCCCTGATGAGACCTTAAAGATTACCCAGGAGCTTTATGAGAAGAAGTTAGTAACCTACCCAAGAACCGATGCCAGAGTATTATCTACTGCAGTTTCAAAGGAAATATACAAAAACATAAAGGGGCTTCAAAGTTTAAATCGATTTACTGCTTATGTTGGAGAAATCTTGGAGCAGGGATCCTATAAAAACATAGCAAAAACCCGCTATGTCAATGATAGCCAGATAACAGACCACTATGCGATTATACCAACTGGCCAGGGACTGAATGCTTTAAACTCTTTATCCTCTACAGCAGCTAGAGTATATGAGATTATAGTTAAGCGTTTTCTTTGTATATTCTATCCCGCAGCAGAATATCGTAAAGTAGGGGTTACAGTGAAAATAGGAGTAGAAAGCTTCTTTACCTCAGTACGAGTGTTGGAGAAGGAAGGATATTTAAAGCTACTTAATAATAACGAAGGAAAATCCTCTGTTATCTCAGATAAAAAAACTTCAAGTGATGATAATGGTGAAGGGAAGGATAATTCTGAAGAAGAGAGTTCTGATGGGGCTATGCTGCAGGCTGTGATGAGTTTACGAAAAGGCATGAAGCTTCCCATAAATCTTCTGACAATTAAAGAAGGGGAAACAGCTCCTCCAAAGAGATACAACTCCGGTGCTCTCATATTAGCTATGGAAAATGCCGGACAGCTCATCGAAGACGAAGAATTAAGAGCGCAGATTAAGGGAAGTGGGATAGGAACCAGTGCCACCCGTGCCGAGATACTAAATAAACTTGTTACCATCACCTATTTAAACTTAAATAAAAAGACGCAGATTATAACACCGACCCTCTTAGGAGAATTAATCTATGATGTGGTTAATACCTCCATCAAGTCCTTATTAAATCCTGAGCTGACTGCAAGCTGGGAGAAGGGACTGACTTATGTAGCAGATGGTAAGATTACCAAGGAGGAATATACAACGAAATTAGAGGGCTTTGTAGCAAGGATGGTGGATGGGGTCAAGAAATTAAATAACCAATCTGCCTTATCCTATTACTATAAAGAGGCTGCAGCATTTTATAAGAAATGAGTAAGGCATACTAAAAAATGAATGGAGGCAATATATGTCCGAATGTTTAATGATTAAATCTTTATTTGATTTAAATGAAACAATAGCGGCAGAGGCATTTGCTAATTGTAATTATCCTTGGGAAGTATTAGGAAGGATTAAGAGTTTTATTATAAAACTGGGTGAAACCTTACCAGCGGAGGAATACAACAAGATAGGTGATGACATCTGGATTGCCAAAACAGCGAAGGTTGCTCCTACAGCATCAATTACAGGACCTGTCATAATCTGTAAGGAGGCTGAAATCAGACATTGTGCTTTTATACGAGGAAGTGCTATAGTGGGAGAGGGAGCAGTCGTTGGTAACTCTACAGAGCTTAAGAATGTAATTTTGTTTAATAAGGTGCAAGTTCCTCATTATAATTATGTGGGTGATTCTATCTTAGGGTATAAATCACATATGGGAGCAGGGGCTATTACTTCTAATGTTAAGTCGGATAAAACCTTAGTAACCGTTCATGGGGGAGATTTAAAATTAGAAACCAATTTAAAGAAATTCGGAGCTATTTTGGGAGATTATGTAGAAGTTGGCTGCAATAGTGTCCTAAACCCAGGTACTGTAATTGGAAGAAAGTCTAATGTCTATCCCCTCTCCATGGTGAGAGGTTATATCCCGGAATCCAGTATATATAAGAAAGCTGGAGAGATAGCTCAAAAATACGAAAGGGAAGAAAATATAAAATAACTATAGACTTATTAGGGGTTTTATGCGAAAATATGTTAGGTGAGCAAGAGGAATAACTATTCTCTTGTCATAAATAGCCAATTACTGAAGTAAATATGATTCAGTAATCAAAATGCGGCAAGAATGCAAACCTATACATAATTCTTGCCAATGCCGATAGTTACCTTGTAGCTATCGGATACTATTATGTAAGCTGTTATTTTCTTAACAAGGAAATGAATTGCTATACTATGTATATTGAAAGGAGTTACAAAAACATGACTTATTCACATGAAGTTCAATTGATGTGTCCAGTTACACAGGGTGTTCATCATGGCGCAGCGCCAATTCCCGTAGAAGCTAATTGGGTAAAAGCAAAAGAAGTTAAAGATATCTCAGGCTTAACTCATGGTGTGGGCTGGTGTGCACCTCAGCAGGGTGCTTGTAAATTAACTCTCAACGTTAAAGAAGGTATTATCCAAGAGGCATTGATAGAGACAGTGGGATGTTCAGGCATGACACATTCTGCAGCTATGGCATCTGAAATTCTTCCAGGATTAACAATTTTAGAGGCATTAAATACAGACTTAGTCTGTGATGCTATCAATACCGCAATGAGAGAGTTGTTCTTACAAATCGTTTACGGTAGAACCCAAAGTGCATTCTCCGAAAATGGACTTCCAGTTGGTGCAGGTCTTGAGGATTTAGGAAAGGGTCTTAGAAGTATGGTTGGTACTATGTATGGTACCCTTGCAAAAGGACCTCGTTACCTTGAGATGACCGATGGTTATGTTACAGGACTTGCTCTTGATGAAAATGATGAGATTATCGGATACCAGTTCGTGAGCTTTGGTAAGATGATGGACTTCATCAAAAAAGGTGATGACGCTAACACAGCATTGGAGAAATCTAAAGGTCAGTACGGCCGTGTAGAAGATGCAGTTAAGATCATCGACCCTAGACACGAATAGTAAAGGAGGATACATATAATGGCTTTATTTGAATCATATGATAGAAGAATTAATCAAATCAATGCAGCTTTAAATAGCTACGGCATTGCTTCCATAGAAGAAGCAGAGAAGATAACAAAAGATGCCGGTCTTGATGTTTACAATATGATTAAGGGCATCCAGCCTATTTGCTTTGAAAATGCTTGCTGGGCTTATATTGTAGGTGCTGCAATCGCAATAAAAAAAGGTACAAAAAAGGCTGCTGATGCAGCTGCAGCAATCGGTGAAGGTTTACAATCATTCTGTATTCCTGGTTCCGTTGCTGATCAGAGAAAAGTAGGTATAGGTCATGGTAACCTTGGCAAGATGTTATTAGAAGAGAGTACAGAGTGTTTTTGTTTCTTAGCTGGACATGAGTCCTTTGCAGCTGCTGAGGGTGCTATTGGTATTGCTCAGTCTGCTAACAAGGTTAGACAAAAACCTTTAAGAGTTATCTTAAATGGTCTTGGTAAGGATGCATCTCAAATCATCTCCCGTATCAATGGTTTCACTAATGTTGAGACAGAGATGGATTATCATACAGGTCAGGTTAAAGAAGTTTCTCGTAAAGCATACTCCACTGGTCTTAGAGCAGCAGTAAATTGCTACGGAGCAAATGATGTTACAGAGGGTGTTGCAATCATGCATAAGGAAGGTGTTGACGTATCCATTACTGGTAACTCCACTAACCCTACCAGATTCCAGCATCCAGTTGCAGGTACCTACAAGAAGGAATGTTTAGAGCAGGGCAAGAAGTTCTTCTCTGTTGCTTCCGGTGGTGGTACAGGTAGAACACTTCATCCTGACAATATGGCAGCAGGTCCTGCTTCCTACGGAATGACAGATACTATGGGTAGAATGCACTCTGACGCTCAGTTTGCAGGTTCCTCCTCCGTTCCGGCTCACGTTGAGATGATGGGTCTTATCGGCGCTGGTAACAACCCTATGGTTGGTATGACAGTTGCTGTTGCAGTTGCTATTCAGGAAGCTGCAGAAGCAGGTAAGTTCTAAGAAACTGTAAATAAAATAATCTATTTAGGGGGATTTCGTGGGTCGTAGAACGGCTTGCGAAGTCCTCTTTTTTTGTCTGCAAGCCTCGTACAAGCCACTTACAAGCCACACGCTTCAAGACACACAAGCCACATATAGCAATAATGGTGGGTTTATCTGAAAAATACCTGTTAATAAAGTTATATGAATGTTTTATGCTTGAGAATATTTTTATGTCTGAGTTTTTATGTGAGTGCAACCATATAGGGTGTTACAGTAACAGGGTTTACTGCACATGGTGAGTCAGCTGGCGGTTCCTATTACGATGGAGTAGAGACCTTGATACTTCCGAGTACGGTTACCTATTTTTGTTGGGTAACTGATAAGCCAGATTACGGCGATTTGAAAAAAGTAATATTTAAGAATAGCAAAAAGAATGTTGAAATTAAGAATTCAACTCCTACAGGTATCGAAGTTGAGTTCGATGAATTATAAGTTCTATGTTGTTCATAAAGAATTATGACTAGTTTTAAAGCGATATCATTTTACCTTTATTTAGCTCCCACATTTCTGTGGGAGCTTTTGTATGAGAGATATGCAATGCGAACTTGCTTTATGTAAGAATTATATATATACACTTCCGATAATTAATTATAGATTAGAGTAATAAAATTGATATGGTAAAATTTTGAGTAATAAAGTATTATATACATAGAAGATTTATAATAGGTAGCTAATGTGAATCAAAAACTTTGTTATAACTGTTACAAATTAAATTTGTTAGGAGAGTATGTTTTGATTAGAAAATTACAGGAAACAGATATTGATAAAATTGCATTAATTTGGCTGGATACCAATGTTAAAGCCCATAATTTTATTTCAAAAAAATACTGGGAAGATAATTTTGAAGCAGTGAAAGAAATATTTCCACAAGCGGAAGTATACGTATATGAAGATGAGAGTAAAGGTAAAATACAAGGATTTGTTGGAATGAACGATAATTATATCGAGGGTATTTTTGTTTGGAGTGATGCACAATCTGTTGGTATTGGCAAACAGTTGTTGGACTTTGTTAAGTCTATTAAAAAGCAATTAACTTTGAGTGTATATCAAAGGAATATACGGGCGGTAAAATTCTACCAGCGAGAACATTTCAGGGTTCAGAGCGAAAAGACAGACGAAAATACAGGCGAAAAAGAGTATTTCATGGTATGGGAACAATAATATCAATTTCAATTTACAGGGGTAATATGCTTCACATTCGTTTATAATGGTGAACAAGCTAATTAGTTATTTGACAAAAGGAATTTGTAGCACTGATATGTTTATGATATGTTGTGAGGAGGAACAATATTTTGAAAATATATAGTACTTTTTTTCCAGAAGTAAAAATTATTGAATATGATAAGAAAACTGATAATAGAGGTTTTTCATATTCTATTTATAATAGAACAGAGATGGAGAACGCAGGAATCTTTTTTGAATATAAGGAGGAGCGAATCTATTATTCGAAAAAAGCTGGTACGCTTTACGGTATACACTTCCAAAATAATCCGAAACCTCAAGCCAAATTACTTTATTGCATTGAGGGGAGGGGAATAGATTATGCCATTGATCTTCGTAAACACTCATCTACCTATTTAAAATGGATATGCGTGGAATTAAGCGTAGAGAATCGAAAACAAATTTATATTCCGAAAGGTTTTGGACATGTTTTTATTTCACTTGAGGATAATACAAGAAATGTTATGCGGTTTGATGAGTCTTTTGATTCTCGATATTCTAGACAGATAGCTTATAATGATCCTGATATAGGAATTGATTACCCTATTCAAGATCTAATATTAGCCCCTCATGATATTAATGCTACCTTTTTGTCGGAGAGTGATTTGAATTTGTGATATATCTTATGAATAAAAACGAAGTATGATAAATTCCAATAATAGAACTTATTAATTTGTAAATTTACCCAAATCAAGAGCAGAGCTAATTAAGTCTGCTCTATTATAGTTTGCATAACCCATTAATTTTGTATTAACAACCACTAATTTTGTTTTCATAAAATGTGAAGACGTTTCAGTTTATACTTTGAAATAACTAAGGAACAAGTAATTGAGGAAATGAAGAACATTACCTTAGACGATATAGAATGACTATGCTTATTGGTAAGGCAAGATATGATAAAAAGAAATCCAACTCATAGCTCAACCGATATAAGAGAATTTAATCATTCTAGAGCTAGTATTGGATACATAGCTTTGCAGGAGGGAATTTCTCCAACTACTCTTGGTGCAATATGTCTTGATAATTTTCAGTTAATTAAAGATAAGTAGTATTAAGATATTTCTATTTAGAAAAGAGTTTGTGTGCATATGATTTGTTATTTTACAAGATAATTTCTTCTTTCGTAAATATTATAGGTATGTTCAATATTAGATTCAATTTTATATCATGTTATTAAGACAGGTCTTGTGTTTGAGACTTCCCTTTTTTCTTGGAGAATGGTAACATCATTTCTGTTGAACTTAATAAAGGCTCGGCTTGTGGTAGCTACTGTGTATGTATTTGGTATGGTGTGATTGGTTTTGGAGTGATTTACGCAAGACCATTACAAGCCACAAAGAGCTTGAAAATCCCCTATACTGGGCACTCACTGTTTCGATCCAGGAAGCAGCTGAAGCAGGTAAGTTCTAAGAAACTGTAAATAAAATAATCTATTTAGGGGGATTTCGTGGGTCGTAGAACGGCTTGCGAAGTCCTCTTTTTTTCAAGGCACTTACACAAGACACACTCTAAAGACACATTCCTTTCGACGTTTGTTTATAACCACCAAACATTGTATTTGCTGTCAAATCTATATCGGTTGTCTTTAAGATTGAAAGCTCCTGGGTTTACATTGAAGCTAAAAATATCATAAAAGCAATGAAAATAAACATGGTAATAGCAAGTGCTATTAAACCCTCCTTAAGAGCCTTTTCTGAAAACTTATCCGGAATTGGACAGCCGCAGTGAGTGCAGTGCTTTTTCCATTTTGAATCCCATGTTAAGGGTTTACTACAAAATGTACATTTTTGATTTTGAACAGGATAATACATTTCAATTAATACCTCGCTTGCAATATATTAATAACATTTTTTACACTCCGTCAGCCCCAGGGACTTAGCCTTTTTAAAGTAGCCTTGTAGTATGTTCCAGTGCCCATTTTATTATGTTTTTTACCAGCCTTTGTGATCAGGACGTATTCAGTTCTAGCCTGTACATGAGTGATAGTTACGACTAAGGCCAATGGAGCTGTAGAATAAAATAATAAAACGGCCCTCGTTTTCGATTGACTTTGAGGACGAATTTCTAAAATTTAGTATTAATGAACACATAATAAAAAATATAAAAGGCTATGGCACCTAAAAATAGTAATATCTTGTTTAACTTATCTGTAAATAATATTTCTTCACGTTCTTGGTCTGTTTCATAGACAAGAGTCTTTGAATTTCCTAAAACCAAGTTTCCCTTCTTATCAGTAAAACTGTCCGAATACAGGGCATAAAGATCCATTAAAAACAAGATACGAAAGGCTGCATTAGCTATTGCTGCATATCCAATACCTAATAATTTTAGTACAATAGGAGTGCTTCCGATTAGAAAATAGATGATGCCTGTTATGTACTTTCTTACATAAAACCTATGAGCTCCTAGAGAGCCAAAGAAAAGCAAAAGCGCAAGTGTAACCAATTGACTTTTATTACTTATGCTATCCTCGTCATAAACCATATTTCAACCCTCCCACAATAAACATATCCATAAAATAACATATTTATATAAAGCGCAATTGCATGGAGATTTAAGCACCATATATTACCACGATCCTGAACATGTATGCAATGTTCTGCTTGTAGTACTTGCTATTGTATTTAATGACATTATTACTCCCGCATCTTCGGTTACCAATATTATAAATTATATAGCATATTTTGTAAACTTAAAGATATCCCACCCTCATAGAAAAAACAAAAGAATTAAGGGTGGACAGATAATGGACATCCAGTCCATAGCATTGGAACTAATTAAAACAAATATCTATGTAATTCTATCAAAAGATATTTACTAATCCAAAGTCATGGTATACTTAACCATATTTAATCAAATAGTGAGGTGATTGGATTTGTCTAGAAAAAGAATAATTTATACAGTGATTACATTAATAGTTGTAATAATTATTGTGTATCTATTTATGGGAGTTAAAATTAATATAAACTAAAAGATAGTCATGTAATAGTACACAGTACTTAATGATAACCCTTTTATAGCTGATTATAGAATAAATCCTTTTAAAGATTAGTTATATGTAATATAATTACCTTGAAATATACGAGAAAATTATCAAGTATTTCAAACAAATCGTGTAAGTTACATAATACAATATCAAGTAGGCGTTTTTTACAAAACACAAGAATTCATAACATAATATTAGAATATTTAGTTTTTACTGAAGTAGGAGAGAGTATGATTAACATAGCTATTTGCGACGATAATATACCATTTACTGAGTATATTGAAACCAAACTATTACAGCTTCAGCCTTCGTGTACAGAGAAGATTATGACAACTATCTTCTATTCAGGGGAGAGTTTTTGCAAATCCATAGAGACTAACTGTGTATTTGATATTGTATTGATGGATATCGAAATGGAGGGTATTGATGGTATAAAAGTGGGAGAGTTTCTTAGAGCTGAGGATGAAAATGATAAGGTCTTTCTAATCTATATATCTAGTCATGATACCTATTGGAAGCAATTGTTTGATGTTCAGCCATATGCGTTTCTAGAAAAACCCCTAAATGAAGTTGTATTTTATGAAAAAATTAAAAAAGTATTTCAAAAAATTCAGATGCTTCGCAGTGAAGGCAAAAGAAATGTGCTACCTATTCAACAAAATGGGCATGAATTATTAATACCAATGAAAAAAATTTTATACTTAGAAAGTAATATACGTAAAGTCACTGCTTATGCTTTAGAAGAAACATTTGAATATTATAGTACTTTAAATAAAGAAGAAAAGAAGTTAGATTCAAAGGAGTTTATTAGAACACATCAATCTTATATAGTAAATTTACGCTATGCGAGAAAGATTACAAATGAAGGGATTATACTTATAAATAATATTGAAATACCAGTTAGTTATAGTCGTAGAACTAATATAAAAAAGACCTATATAGAATATAGGAGGAACTATTTTGATTGACGTTGTAAATACAATTGCCCATAGTGAAAGCTTCCTGGAATATATGGTATTTTTAATTACATTTCCTATGGTTGCCATAGTAATACATCATTTCTTTCAATTCTAATTTGGTTGTAAATTGAGAAAAGGGAGCTGTATCTTTCTGCTTTACACAGGACATTATTTGGTAAACTGTGTACTATATACGATTTCAATGAATGATTATTGCAGAATGTTATTTCAGTTTTCATTCATTTTTATAGTATCCATGTTTTATCATAAAAAGCTTGTATGGAAAATATGTGCCTCATTATTTCTATCCGTATTAATTTACGTAAGTGATATTATTGCTATATCAAGTATGATGTTATTTATCGCTGGGGATGAGATTGTTTTTGTAATGATCAAATTAGTGTTTGGTAAAATTATTATGATGGTTCTTGAAATAATTGCGGTTAAGTCTTTGACCTCATTTGGAAAAGGAAGCTTGTCTTATGGATGGTGGGTCTCGGTTATTGTATCTCCAATTCTTAGCATTCTTGTTCTATGTACCATAAGTCAAATGGATAGTATTATGAAATCAGAGTATATGCCTGTTGTATTTTTGCCTGTCGCTATGGGATTAATTTTTATTAATTATTTTGTTTATATTCTATGTGATAATATGATCTATAAACAACACACAGACAAGCAGGCCTTGTTACTAAAACAACAAGTTGATTATTATCAAAATCAATATCAGTTAGCAGTACATACACAAAAAGAAACTCTAAAATTTCGCCATGATATGAAAAATATTCTACTTGGACTTAGGTCCGAATTAGATGCTGGAAAAGTTACAGAAGGAAAAGAAATGATAGAAAAACTAATTGTTGATTTTAGTTCTGTTAAAAAGGTTGCCCATAGCGGGAATATTGTAATAGATTCTATAATTAATTTTAAAGAAAAGCAGGCGGATCAGTATTCAATCCCCTTTCAACTAGATTTTCATTTTCCTAATAATATAATATTAAATACTAGAGCAATTAGTGTTATTTTAGGAAATGCAATAGACAATGCCATTGAGGCCTGTAAGGATATTAAAAGTCAAGGGAAGTATATTAAGATACAGTTTAATTATGAAAATGATAGTTTGTTTATAAATATTGAAAATCCTTTTTCTGGCTCTATACGAACTGGCATTGGTGGTCGAATATTAACAACGAAAAATAATAATAAGCAGCATGGAATAGGTCTGCAAAGTATACGTGAGATGGTGGAAAGTGTGAATGGTATTATTGATATTTCATATAGCAATCAGATTTTTAAGTTACAAATTGCTTTGTTTGACATAAGGACGGATGAATAGAGTGCAACCATTATAGTAAATGGATCCATTAAGTAAAAGATAAACATTAATTAGAACAAAAGATGCTTCAGAATTTACAAAGAGAATTCATGACTAACTATTATATGGTAAAGTAAAGCAAATAATAATAGAAAGGAATGATTTCGTTTGAGTGAAGCAATTTTAGAAGCGCATGGTATATGTAAAAAATTTGGAGAGGCTTATGCTTTAAGTAATATTAATATGACAATAAAGTCAGGTGAGTTATATGGTTTGGTAGGAGAAAATGGGGCTGGAAAAACAACCCTTATGAACATAATAAGTGGTCTTGTTTATCCCACCAATGGTCATATATCATTATTTGGAGTTACAGGAGAGGAATTATTATCAAAAGCCCGTAAAAAAATCGGAGTACTAATTGAAATGCCTGCACTTTATCCAAATATGAGTGCAGTAGAGAACTTAATGTTTTATAGCAGAATTTATGGTATTAAAAATGAAAAGCCTACCATTGCCAAGGTTCTTAACTTAGTATCATTAAATGAAACTGGTAAGAAGAATGCAGGAGAATTTTCTTTGGGTATGAAACAACGACTAGGTCTTGCAGTGGCGCTTCTTTCTAACCCAAAGTTATTAATTCTTGATGAGCCTATTAATGGCCTAGACCCATCTGGAATTATCGATATTAGAAATATTTTAGAAGATCTTGTACAGGAACACGGTGTAACTATCCTTATCTCAAGCCATATACTAAGTGAGCTACAAGTTCTGACCACCAAAATAGGATTTGTGCATAAAGGGAAATTGGTAGGAGAAAAATCGACTGCAGATTTGCTAAAAATGGCTGATGAAAGTATATGTATTAAGACGAATTCACCATCAGATACACTTAGAATCTTACAAGATTACTTGCAATTGGATCAAATTCATTTAAATGAGCAAGGTGAAATAGTATTATCTAAAAAAAGCATCGAGTTAAAGAAATTAATGGAAATACTTCTGCAAAGCAATATACAGGTTGATGGAATCAACCTTTCTAAACCAAGTCTTGAAGAATATTATATGAAGCTAATTGATAATACAGTAAAGGCAGAATAAGGGGGGTGAACTATATGAAAGAATTAGTAATGGGAGAATTATATTATCTTAAGAAAGATTCAATGACAAGGGGATTATACTTGTTATTTTCTATTGGCAGCCTTCTGTTAGTGGCTTATTTTGGTTCCTTAACCAAGTTTACTATGGATAACTATATAGAGCCCCTTGTTACAATTGGTCAATTATCATTGTTTCTATATTTTATCATCCCAATTCATGCTTGTTTTTTTTCATCGGAGGGATTTGAATATGGTACTGTGAAAAATGTGATTGCATCTGGTAAAAAAAGAAGTTCCTATATTATTTGTAAATATCTATTGGAACTAAGATTAATTATAAATTGGTTAGTTTTATTCTTTGGATTATACTATATTCTATATTTATTAGGTGCCTTTGTTACTGGAGCTGAAATAGGTAGTGCTGGGTTGAGTGGAGACATGCTTAGGGCTTTCTCTATCTTGTTTTTTAACTTTCTTTACTTATCTGCTTACTGCGCTATTATTCTAATGGTATCTGTCTTATGGAGAAAGGTTTCTTCAACTGTAGTTGTAACATTTGGATTAATTATAGGTGATATTATGTTAAGTGGTAACTTAAAAGATTCATCATCAGCAATCCTAAGAATGGTAGCTGATAATATGATGATTGCTCAGGTAATGAAATTCTCGGGTATCTATCGCAGTAATGGAATGAAAATTACCATATCGACCACCAATGATTATATACGGACTGCCATAATTCCTGTCTTTATTATAGGTATTTGTTTGGGAATTTCATTAGTGTCTTTTAAAAAACGTGATATACATGTATAAATCAGAGATTAACTGAGTTGATGTAGTTTTGCTTGTCAGTAAACATCAATTCATGGGGAGTATAATTTTTGATCTTCTCTTTTAAATTTATGTTTTGAGGATAAATAACTCACTCATATTAATTCCATATTAATTAGTGTAAAAAGACATGAAGAAACAGCAAGGGTTTTCTCCTCGCTTGTCTTCATGTCTTTTTGTCCATCTGCATGTTTGCAAGATTATACTATTTGATGCAATCTTCTGTAGAGGAATGTTCGTTGAATATTGGAGAATATTGTGGGACCTTTCTGATGCTACATTCAATTTGTTATTGTTCATCTTCTGATTCTTTTACAATGTCTTCTAAGACTTGTATTAAGTCTTGCATATTATTAAGTTCTACATTTCTCTCCAAAATACTATTTTTTAGTGCGATGGACAAGGTCTCGAATTTTTCCTTTATCGCTGGAGCAACATATGACATATTATCACCTCAAGGATAGATTAACCAGAAACATAAAGATTATGTATTTGATAGGAATAAAAATAATAAAAGTACTATCATGTTGTTAGCATTCAAAGGCTATTTATATTGTTAGCTCCTGATTTTATATTATTTTAATGGAAAATTTATAAAATATATATTGTCTATTTGTTCTATATGGTGTATAACATATATTACAAGGAACATTAATTATATATTATAAAAGGAGTGGTTATTATGTTAAGACCAGCAATATTTGAAGCTACAGGACCTTTATTCTTTGATAGAATATTTCATGACTTCATGGGTGATGGTTTCAGTAAGCTTGACAATATTAATACAGATGTCATAGACCAAGGGGATAATTATTTGTTACAGGCAGAGCTTCCTGGTTTTTCAAAGGAAGATATTAAGATTAATATTGACAAGGATAGATTAACAATCTTGGCAAATCACAGGGAAGAGAAGAAGGAAAGGAATAACAAATATGTAAGACAGGAAAGGCGCACTAATTCATACAGCAGAAGCTTTCTCATTCCTAAAATAAAGAAGGACGATATATCAGCAATCTATAAAAATGGTTTACTGGAAATTATTTTACCAAAGGATAATGTTATCAAAGAAGAAGCCAAGGAAATTGAAATAAAGTAATATTATATTTTATAAGCTGAAACCGAAGTATGGAGTGTAATAAATCCAACCATACTTCGGTTTTTAAATATGCTTATTATAATGCCTCCTTATCATATGATAATGGATGCATGAGTATCAGATTAGACAGAAGATGTTTTAAGGAATAAACATACCCTGGATGGTAAAAAAGTTCTATCTAAAACTAAATTAATTTTAAATACTTAGTTGAAGAATAATATATTATGTGTTAGGATTAATTTAGAAAATAAGAGAAAAACTAACTTATTTAAAGGAGGAAGTCCAGTGAGTGATTTAAACAATCCTAACGAGAATAATACTCAACAACCTAGTGACACAGATTATAATCCATCACTTAATCAACAACCAACCCAGGAGCAGGCTCAATATAATCAGCCCCAATATCAACAACCCCAATATGAGGGTCAGCCTCAGAATCAACAGCCTCAATATCAGCAACCACAATATGAGGGTCAAACACAGAATCAACAACCACAGTATGATCAGACTAATCAAAATCCATATCAAAACCAAAATCCATATCAAAACCAGAATCCTTATCAAAATCAAAACCAGTATCAGAATAATTATCAGCATCAGCAACAGTTTAATCAGCAGCCTGCTCCTACGAAGATCAATCCTCTAGCACTTGCATCTATTATCTGTGGTGGTGTTAGTTTTCTGCTCAATATCATATCTTGTTGTGCATTTATCGTTGTAATGTGGATACCTGCAATTGTAGCTATTGTACTTGGTATTGTTAGTATGAAGCAGAATAAGAATGTAGGAATTGTTAACAAAAATGACAAAATCTTTGCTATTGTAGGTATTATACTTGGTGCGTTAACTCTTTTAACTGTTATCATTGTTGCAATTGTCTTAGCGGGAGCCAGTTTAGCAGGTAATGATTTAATGGATTATATCAATGAGTTGCAGTATACCTATTAATTCTCTTTACAATTCATAATATAATAAGCTGATCCATAACAACGAAAAGTTGCTTGGTATCAGCTTTATTTTTTTGCTTCTATTAAGAAGTGAAATTCTCAATATACAATCTATAAGGAAGTAGGGCTTATGGAGTCAGATAGGGTATAAAATTTCGAAAAATTAAGTAAATTGCAAGAATGGTTAGTAAAACAAGATAATAACTTAGCTTTCTCGGTAGAAGGCGCACATGTTTACTAAAGCTGTAGGTAACAAGTTCAATATAAGCAAGTAACATAAAAATTAGTAATAGGCTGGGAACAATATTATAACGAAGGGAACTTAGGATATCCCCATGAAGCAAGGCTTTCAGACTGCGGGTATTACCACAGGAGGGACAATAAAGATGGGTGATTGAATAGAAGATACAAGGGGACCAATTTTTGGTCAGAGAGATAAAGTAATCTCTTGCTGAAATAAGCAGAATAGCGATAATGGGTAGGAAAATTGCAGCAGCTTTATATGGATTAAGTAGGTTTTTTGTTTTTGGTTTCATAAGGTGGGCCTCCTTTTTTATTGTCATCATTATATCATAGTAGGGCTCTTATGAAAAGGAATGGTAAGACAAAAAATCAGGATTAATACATATTAAACATAGCATATTAATAAAAATACTTGTGGAGTTAAAAGGAATGATATATAATAGGGAAAAATTTATAGTTACATTTATGTTTTCTAATAGAAGATAAAAGCTGTTGTATCTTCAGGTAGAAAGATCAGTTAGGAGGACGCATAATGTTATTAAGAGAATATCTCCATCATCATAGATTAATTCCCGATGGGTCAATGGGAACCTATTATTCTGCTATTGTGAATGAGCCTGGGGCTGTGTCAGAGTATGCTAACCTAACAGACCCTAATAGAATCAAAAGTATTCATAGGGATTATATAGCAGCAGGGGCAGGTATGCTTCGTACGAATACCTTCGCAGCTAATCGGGCAGTTCTAGGAGTGGATTTTAAGGAACAAAGAGAATTAATCAAGGCGGCTTGTTTCATTGCCAAAGAAGCAGTAAGGGAGTCTTCTAAGGAAGAGGAGAGGCATCCTATTTGGATATTGGGAGACATAGGGCCGATACCTGAGAATGGAGAGACCAAGGAAGAAGAGGTTATAGATGAATACAAGAGGATGTGTGATGTTTTTCTTGAGGAAGGCTTGGATGGAATTCATTTCGAGACATTTCCCAGTACTCATTATATTAACCAACTGGTTTCGTATATCAAGGATAAGAATAAAGATTTTTTTATACTGGTAAGCTTTTCAGTGAATAAGAATGGATATACAGAGGCAGGAATAAGCGCCGCTAGAATACTATCACAGGTTAGTCAGATAGAGGAGATAGATGCTTGTGGACTTAACTGTGGAATTGGTTCAGGGCATATGTATCAGATATTAAAGAAGGTTGTTTTTCCAGTGAATAAATTTATCTATGCTGCACCTAATGCAGGATATCCGGAGCAAATGCAAAACCGGATGGTTTTTATGGATAATGCAGCTTATTTTGCAGGAAATATGAAGAGAATAGCTGAGCTTGGTATAGATATTATTGGTGGTTGTTGTGGTACTACTCCAGAATATATTGCTGATTTGACTAAGACGATTGATATAAATGTAGAAGCCTTCCCTTATCGACAGAAGAAGTCTGAAATCTCTGACAAATTTATTCCAATTAAGGAAAATGATTTTTATGCCCAGTTGGAGAAGGGAAAAAAGGTAATTGCAGTTGAACTTGATCCACCTTATGATGCAGATATAGACAAGGTTATGGAATGCGCTCATCTACTTAAATCAAGTGGTGCAGATATTATTACCTTGGCAGATTCCCCTATGGGAAGAAGCCGGGTAGATTCCGTATTAATGAGTATAAAAATTGCAAGCGAGGTAGGCTTAAATGTTATGCCCCATATCTGCTGTAGGGACCGTAATATGATATCCATGCGTTCCACTATGCTAGGGGCATATATTCATGGAATTAGAAATCTTCTATTAGTAACAGGAGATCCCGTACCGGGAGATAGCAGATTAAAAACCACAGGTGTCTTTGATTATAATTCCATTCGTTTGATGGAATATGTGAAGGAGATGAATGAGGAGCATTTCACCTCGGAACCCATTTACTATGGTGGAGCCCTTAATTATGGGAGGGGTAATATAGATAAGGTAATTGAGCGGATAAAGCGTAAAATTGACGCAGGAGCGAAGTATTTCCTAACCCAACCCATTTATTCGAATGAGGATGTTGATAGGATTAGAAGCATTAAGGAAAAGGTGGATACTAAGATTTTATGCGGTATTATGCCTTTAGTTAGCTATAGAAATGCTTGCTTTATTAAAAATGAAATTACTGGTATCAATGTACCCGATGAAATAGTTAATAAATATCATCCGGATATGTCAAAAGAGGAGGCTGAGCAGGTGGCAGCAGAGATTTCTCGCAATATTATGGAGCTTCTTGACCCCATTGCTGATGGATATTATTTTATGCTTCCCTTTAACAGGGTAAGTCTCATGGATAAGATTTTAAGATAAGAGGAAGGATGGGAAGGGATTTATCATGACCAATATAGAATTTGTAGAAATGATTAAAAGAAGAATTGTTATTTTAGATGGGGCGACGGGAAGTAATTTGCAGCAAAAATACCATATGCCCACAGGAGTATGCCCTGAGGATTGGATTTTAAAAAATCCCAAGGCTTTGATTGAGCTTCAATGTGAGTTTTTGAAAGCAGGTTCGGATATTATCCTAGCACCAACCTTTACAGCAAATCGGATTAAATTAGCAGAATATGGCCTGGAAAAGCAGATTAAAGAGATAAATCAGAGTCTTATTGCTTTATCAAAGGAAGCGGTGAAACAATATCAAAGTGAAACGGGAAATACCCGAAAGGTATATATTGCTGGTGATTTGACAATGACCGGGGAGCAAGTAGAGCCCATTGGAACCCTGGCTTTTGAAGAATTGATAGAGATTTATAAGGAACAGTTGAGTTATATACTCCTAGAGGGTGTGGACTTAATTATTGTTGAGACAATGATGAGCCTTCAAGAGTGCAGAGCAGCTGTTTTAGCAGTGAAGGAAAGCTGTGACCTTCCAGTGATAGTATCCCTCACCTTTGATGAGAATGGCAGGACATTGTTTGGTACGGACCCTAAGACTGCAGTTATCGTTCTTCAAAGTATGGGAGTGGATGCAGTCGGTGTAAACTGTTCCACCGGACCTGATAAGATGGTAGACATTATCCGTCAGATGAAGGAGTATGCATATATTCCTATTATGGCAAAGCCCAATGCAGGGCTTCCGAAATTAGTTGATGGAAAGACCCTTTTCCCCATGGAACCAGAAGAATTTGCAACTGAAATGGCTAAGGTTGTAGAAGCAGGAGCTAACCTTGTTGGTGGTTGCTGTGGCAATACACCGAGACATATCAAGTACTTGGTGGAAAAAGTTAAGAATATGAACCCCCTGCCAAGTAAAGATAAGCACATCAGAGCATTAACAACGGAAAGAAGGACTGTTGAAATTCCACTGGAGGGACCATTTATTATAGTTGGGGAGAGAATTAATCCCACGGGTAAAAAGGATTTACAAACAGAGCTAAGGGAAGGCTGTTATGATATTGTGATGGATATGGCACAGGAACAGGAGGAATTAGGAGCCAGTATCCTGGATATTAATGTGGGAATGAACGGTATAGATGAGAGGAAAGTAATGCTGGAAGCTATGCAGGAGATTATATCCAGTAGTAAATTGCCTTTATGTATAGATTCAAGCCATGTAGAAGTGATTGAAGCTGCTTTACGTATCTATCCTGGTAGAGCTTTAATTAATTCCATCTCTTTTGAGAAAGAAAAATTTGAAAGGCTAATTCCCATAGCTAAGAAATATGGTGCTATGTTTATCCTACTGCCTTTATCAGCGCAAGGTCTTCCTAAGAATATAGAGGAGAAGAAGGAAATTATTCATAAAATTATAGATAGGGCTTATGCCTGGGGATTAACGAACGAGGATATTATTATTGATGGGCTTGTCAATACAGTGGGTGCAAATAAAGCAGCTGCCATAGAGGCTCTTCAGACCATAAGATATTGTAAGGAGGAATTAGGGGTTGCAACGATAATAGGCTTATCTAACATTTCCTTTGGTCTTCCTGAGCGTTCCTTTATTAATAGTACCTTCCTAGCCTTTGCTATCAATTCCGGACTTACCATGGCAATAGCAAATCCCTCCCAAGATTTACTGGTTAATACAGCCCTAGCCGCAGATTTGCTTCGTGGGGTAGAGGAGGGGGCAGAGAACTATATACAGAGAGTTACCAAAGGAGTAGGTATACAGTCCTCTAATAAGGCTAAGCCTATGATAGGTAAACCCATGGAGAAAGACACAGAAACACAGAATAAAGCCTTAGATAAGAATTTGTCTCTGTCCGAGAGTAGAAAGGTAATCTATGATACAGTAATTAAGGGGAATAAAAAGAATATCCTTGAATTAGTAGATAAGGAGCTTAGCGCTGGTGTATTACCGGAGGAATTGATTGAAGAAGTCTTAATACCTGCCATCACTGAGGTGGGTAGTTTATATGATCGCCAAATATATTTTCTTCCTCAGTTAATTATGGGGGCAGAAACTATGAAGAAAGCCATTGATTACCTGGAACCAAAGTTACAGAAAAAGCAGGGAGACAGTAAAGGAACTATCGTGATTGCTACTGTGGAAGGTGATATTCATGATATAGGTAAAAATCTCGTGACACTAATGCTAAGTAATCATGGATTTCGTGTAATTGATCTTGGCAAGGATGTAGCTTCTGCTAAGATAATTAATGTAGCTAAAGAAGAGAAGGCAGATGTTATTGCTCTGTCAGCCCTTATGACTACCACTATGGTGAAAATGAAGGAGGTTATTACCTTAGCCAAGGAAGCTGGCTTAACTTCAAAGATAATTATTGGAGGCGCAGTAATTACAGAAGGCTATGCAAAGGAAATTGGAGCCGATGGTTATTCACTGGATGCCCAAAGTGCAGTAACCTTAGTGAAAGAACTTCTGAAGAACAATTAAACACAATTAAGCCGTCCTAAAGTCGTAAACACATGAATTTATTACAAGTCAATAATAATTTATCGATAAACGATAAAATATTATTGACTTTCGTTTTATCCTGTGATATATTAATCCCGAAAGAAGAGGTAATTAATATATGTGTTTAGTAGGTTGTTTCTGAAGCTGTACTGAATACATAATCGCAACAAAATAAAGGTTTGGAGGATTATTTATGAGTAAAAGCCTCTTGGTTAGATTTACAAAAATCTTACTGGATGTCATGTTTTATGCTGGAATTATTATATGTGTTACAGTACCCTGGATTTTTAAGTTTGTTGGGAGATATTATAGTATTTTCCAGCGTTACTATGTACCTTTTTGCATTATTTTTATGATATCAGGAGTATTTGCACTTATTATTTTGTGGGAGCTTCGCAATATGTTTAAAACCGTAATAAAGGAAGATCCCTTTGTAATTGGTAATGTTAAGTCCCTCAAACGAATGGGTATCTGTGCTTTTATCATCTCTGCTTGCATGGCTTTTCGACTTGTTTTTGTTCTTACGCCAGCGGCCATGGTATTAGTAACGGTATTTTTAATTGCTGGATTATTCTCCATGGTCCTCTCCCAAGTCTTTGACAAGGCAGTAACTTATAAACTAGAGAATGACTTTACCATCTAAGGCTAAGGAGGTTCCTATATGATAGTAATTAATTTGGATGTAGTCATGGCGAAGAGGAAGATGGGATTAACAGAACTTGCGCAGGAAGTAGATATCACCTTGGCTAATCTTTCCATCCTTAAGAATAATAAAGCGAAAGCAGTACGTTTAAGCACCTTAGACGCAATCTGTAAGGCCTTAAACTGCCAGCCGGGGGATATTCTAGAATATATAGAGGAGAGTGAATGATGTTAAAAGGAAGTAAGGGAAAGTATCTAGCAATCATTATAATCCTATGCTTTGGCACACTCATCTTTCTCTTCGGCTGTTTTGTCAGGGTAAAAGTAGATACGCCATTAAAACATAGAATAATCGAGGTTGTGGAAGAGTCCCAGATGATAGATTTTAGAGAGTTAACCAATTTTAATTGGGATGAGATGTATGTATTTATGCCCTACGCTAATCCCAAGGATATTTTAAAGAAAGATGGGATAAAAGTGGGTTTGGGCGATTTCTCCATTGAACTTCTAGATACAATCATCATGATTGGATTTGTAGGGGAAAAAAGACTAATAACTTATGTGGAATTGCCTATAGATATCAAGAAAGAGGAGTTTAATCAGACAGTTAAAAAATATACAAGAGAAGAAGGCAAATTTGTAATAACACAGGATTATAAGATCATATTTCATTAAATTAAGAAGATAGGAGGATTAATATGGAACAACTAAATACTGTTCTTCCGAAAGAAACGGAAGAGCTTGAGACAGGAAAGACCCAAGAATCTCCCCTGCTTGTTAAAGTGCGTCAAAAATTTGAAATCTACGGAGGATGTTGTCTATTCTTTGGAATACTGTTAGCTCTCCTATTTTATAAGGCTGGGGTTGGGTTAAACCTATTTGTTTTTAGCTTAGCTATTCTTTGTTTGTTTACTCTTATAATGAAGGGATTATCCATCCAGGTGAAGCCTATGACAAAGTTCTATTATATCATCATTGTTTTCCTTGGTTTATCCTCACTTTGGACTTCCAGTGGAACTTTGCATTTTTTTAATATTATAGGAATTCTACTTTTATTGGATTTAATCCTGCTCACACAATTTAACAGGACAAGAGAGTGGGATTTTATGAAATATGTGGTAAAGATGTTGGGAATGATTTTTAAATCCTTACTATGTATTCCAAGACCTTTTTGTGATAGTGGAAGCTTTCTTTCAAAGTCCAGCTTACTAAAAAGTAAAGTGGTTCGCAATATTTTGCTTGGAATACTCATCGCAATACCCTTATCCTTCTTTATCCTATTTTTACTTTCTAATGCAGATCTACTTTTTATGGAAATGACAAACAGGGTATTTGGGAGGCTTTTCTCTGGAGATATTTTAGCGGTAACTTTTATTATATTTTATGGTTTTATTGTTAGTTACACCGTTTTGTGTGGGTCTATTCAACAGGCAAGTGAGGATAAGAGTAAGTTGGCAAAGAAGGCGGATGCATCCATCGCTATTACTTTTATGACTGTATTATGTTTTATATATATGATCTTTTGCCTCATACAGGTAGTATATTTATTTACCAATGGTTTATTTGTGCTGCCTCAGAACTTTACCTTTGCAGAATATGCAAGAAGAGGTTTTTTTGAACTCTTGGCTGTTACCATCTTTAATATTGTTCTGATGTTATTTACGAATGCCTGCTTTAAGGAGAGTAAGCTCTTAAAATTTTTGATTACCCTGATGACAATATGTACTTATATTATGATTGCTTCAGCAGCTTACCGAATGCTGCTGTACATTGATGCATATCATCTGACATTTTTAAGGGTATTTGTTCTGTTTCTACTGGTGATAGATGGGCTGGTACTGGCAGGCATTATTATTTCCCAGTATCAGAAGAGATTTCCTCTCTTCCCTTATTGTGTAGCAGTTGTTTCCCTATGTTATATCCTCTTTGTCTTTGCAAAACCTGATGCCTATATTGCATCTTATATAATTAATCAAAAGGAGAAGCTAAACGAGGCGGATATAAGCTATCTGACCAGTGATCTCTCCTTAGATGCAGCACCCTATGTCATACCTATTTTAAAGGTGGAAGATAAATGGGAAGAGGGAATAGGTCATGTGGTTATAGAAGAACACTATAAAGACTATTATGAAAGAAGAATAGCAAGAGTAGCAAATAAAATGGGAATAAGAGATTTCAACTATGCTACCCAGAAAGCAATAAAACAACAAAACCAATAGTCTGGAAAATACCAAACCAGAAAAATAAGGAAAAATAATAAAAAACCCAATTAACAGTTTTAAAACCCATAAAATGTGGTATAATCGTGATAAGCGAAGAGCCATGAAATCTAGAATACGTGGGGAAACATTTATGTTTCCCAGCGTATTCTAGATTTCATGGCGTGAGCAACGCGTGCTGATAGCCTTCGGCTGGCAGCTAGAGCTTATCACGATTAAAGGAAAGGATATATTGCAGTCGATGGAAGAAACAAATGTAAATATGAATAAGACAAGCTATTCGGTGGATGTTATTATACCAACCTATCACTCAGATGATAAATTTATACAGCTTTTAACCATGCTATATAAGCAAACAGTGAAACCAAGCCGAGTGATTATACTTCACACAGAGGACTTTCCTGGTGAGGAACAGCCATTGCCGAATATAACAGATAGCAATATAACCGTGGTTCCTATAAGCAAACAATCCTTTGACCATGGCAGCACTAGAAAATATGGGGCATCTCTGTCTAATGCTGATATAGTTATGTTTATGACCCAGGATAGTATACCGGTAGATGAATATCTTATAGAAAAATTACTGGAGCCTTATACAGATTCTAAGGTGTCAGCTACTTATGCAAGGCAGTTACCCCAGGAGAAGGCAGACTTATTAGAAAGATATGTTCGTCATTTTAATTATCCCAAGACGAGTAGGGTTAAGTCCTTAAAGGATTTGGACGAACTGGGAATTAAAACTTTCTTTTGCTCTAATGTTTGCGCCACTTACCGTAAATCCACTTATGATGAACTAGGTGGTTTTGTAGATAAGACTATATTTAATGAAGATATGATTATGGCTGCAGGTATGGTTCGTGGAGGATACAGTATTGCTTACTGCGCCGAGGCTAAGGTTATCCATTCACATAATTATTCTTATCTGCAACAATTTACAAGAAACTTTGACCTAGGTGTATCCCACAATCAGTATCTTGAGGTTTTCTATGGGGTAAAATCTGAGTCTGAGGGAATGAAGCTTGTTAAGAATTCAATTAATTATTTAATAAAAAAGAAAAAATATTATTTGATACCGGACCTCGTTATAAATAGTGGCTTTAAATTTATGGGATATCAATTGGGCCTGCGTTATGATATCTTGCCCAAAAAATTAGTGGTTCGTTGCAGTATGAATAAGGGATATTGGAGCTAAGTAGATTGTATGAATAATGGAGATGCTATGTCATGAGTACAGTAGCAGTAGTGATGACAACTTATAATGGTGAGAAATATGTGGGAGAGCAGATTACATCCATACTATCCTCCTCCTATCAGGATTTTGAAATCTTTATTTATGATGATGGTTCAAAGGATCAGACCCTATCTATTCTACAGGAATATGAAAGACAATATCCAGAGAAGATTCATGTAACCCAGAATGAGATAAATTTAGGTGTTACTGCTAATTTTTTGTATGCTTTAAGTCGTACCACTATGGATTATATTATGTTTTGCGATCAGGATGACGTATGGAATTCTAATAAAATTGCTTTGACATTAAAAAGAATGAGACATATGGAAGCACAAATTGGTAAGGATAAGCCCCTGGCTGTTTTTACAGATGCTTGTATTGTTGACCAGGAGTTAAATTCCATTAGCCCCTCTTTTTTTGCTTCAGAGCACTTAGATCCTGGAAAAATAGACCTGCCTCATATTTTAATGGAAAATAAATTAATTGGTTGTACAGTGATGACCAATGCAGCGCTACGCAAGATATTGCAAAGCAGCACCAATCTGCCTAAGCTAGCTAGATTCCATGATTGGTGGGTTGCCTTAATAGCAGCGGCTTTTGGAAAGATTGGATTTGTTCATGAAAGTACTCTCTTATATCGTCAACACGGCGGCAATGTGGTTGGGGGTAGGGGTTTTTATGCCTATGTAAAAAACAGACTTGCCACCTTTAAGGAGCAAAAACAAGCATTGCTTGGTCTGCAGCAGCAGGCAAAGGAATTTCTAACCTTATACAAGGATATGCTTTCTGATGAGAATAGGAAGGTTCTTAAAGCCTTTTCAGAATTAGATTCTATGAGTTTTGTAAAGAAGAGAAGAGTACTTATTCATTATGGTTTTATGAAGTCGGGTTTGTTTCGCAATATAGCACTTTTTCTGCTTATCTAAAATGTCTTGAATGAATTTTTATGCAATACTTTAGTGATTTAAAACATTAATAAATTTATGTGAATAGCCTGCCTACAATACTTGACAAATAGAAATCTTGCTGATACAATTACTTAAAACTTAATAAAGATAACTTTTTATACAGCAACAGAAGCCCCATTGCAGAGTGTCCTGTGGTGTTGGGCTTTTATATTTCATTGGAGGATACCTCCCATGAGATAACAAAGTATTATTGCAGTACAGATAGGGAGGAGATGCTATGAAGAGAATCGTATTATCAATTCTGGTGGATAACACTGCCGGTGTACTTAGTCGTGTAGCCGGATTATTCAGCAGAAGAGGTTATAATATTGACAGCTTGACGGTTGGGGAAACACAGGATCCACAAATCTCACGAATGACAGTTTTGGCCCATGGTGATGATCAAATACTTGAGCAAATCAGAAAACAACTGAGAAAGCTTGAGGATGTAATTGAAATTATAGAATTGGCCACAGGAGAATCCGTTACTAGAGAACTTATTCTGGTTAAGGTCTGTGCATCAGATAAGGATCGTGTTGCAATTACCTCAATTGCAGATATTTTCCGAGCTAAGATTGTAGACGTAGCAATAGAATCTCTTATGATTGAGCTTACCGGTAATCAGGATAAGATAGATGCATTTATTAAACTTCTAGGTCAATATCAGATTATAGAATTAGTTCGTACAGGTATCACTGGTCTACCAAGAGGCTCAGGTGATATAGCCGATTATATTGAAGATTAATGAGAAAGCTGTTGTGGCCCCATGGTCACATTAGGGGAAGGAGAAATCCTTCAATACATTTTTTCTAAAAGCGGAGGATAAATCCTCCGGGATAATTTTTTATAACAGGAGGACAAATCCTCCAAGACAATTTTATTAAAAATAGGAGGACAAATCCTCCTAAACATTTTTTTCAAAAATAGGAGGATTATAAAATGGCTAAGATTTTTTATCAACAAGACTGTAACCTATCACTTTTAGAGGGTAAGACTATTGCTGTAATTGGTTATGGTAGTCAAGGACATGCCCATGCATTAAATGCAAAGGAATCAGGTGCTAATGTTATTATCGGTCTTTATGAAGGAAGTAAGTCCTGGGCAAAGGCTGAGGCAGCAGGATTTAAGGTATACACAGCAGCAGAAGCTGCTAAGAAAGCTGATATCATTATGATTCTTATTAATGATGAGAAGCAAGCTAAATTATATAATGAATCAATCGCTCCTAACTTAGAGCCAGGCAATGCCCTTATGTTTGCTCATGGTTTCAGTATTCATTTTGGACAGATTATTCCTCCGGCAGATGTTGACGTATTAATGATTGCTCCCAAGGGACCTGGACATACAGTAAGAAGTCAGTATCAGGAAGGTCGTGGAGTTCCTTGTCTTATCGCAGTTCACCAGGATGCAACTGGTAAGGCTCATGATTTAGGTCTTGCTTATGCTTTAGCAATTGGTGGAGCTAGAGCTGGTGTTCTACAGACAACCTTTAGAGAAGAGACAGAGACAGACCTTTTTGGTGAGCAAGCTGTACTTTGTGGTGGTGTTACAGCTCTTATGAAGGCAGGCTTTGAGACTTTGGTAGAAGCAGGATATGAACCAGAAAGTGCTTACTTTGAATGTATCCATGAGATGAAATTAATTGTTGACTTAATCAATGAGAGTGGATTTGC
Source organism: Bacillota bacterium (assembly GCA_023443625.1). The sequence goes on from JAEZTQ010000098.1 coordinate 36,285, forward strand.
AGGAATGAGATACTCCATCTCTAATACAGCTGAGTATGGCGATTATGTTACAGGTTCAAGAATTATTACAGCTGAAACCAAGAAGGAGATGAAAAAGGTTCTTACTGAAATTCAAAATGGAACTTTCGCTCGCAATTGGTTATTAGAAAATCAAGTGGGATGCCCTAACTTTAATGCAACAAGAAGAATTGAAGCACAACATGAATTAGAGAAGGTTGGAGCAGAACTTCGTCAGATGATGAGCTGGACTAATAAACCGAAGTTAATTAACAACTAATTTTGTAATCTAAAATATAATATAATGTCAAATAATAAAGCGGTTCAAAACTTATGTCCTATAAGTGTTGAACCGCTTTTTCATTTGGTGAGGAAACTGCTTTTTTACAGATAAAGCTTCTTTCATAAAGTCATATGTTATATCAATGGAAAATAATTTGAAGAATTCCTTTTTTGATTAGGTTATGGTAAACTAATATTTGCACACATTGGAACAGAAGTTTGATTAGGCAAAGGAGACTTAAAGATGAATAATATCAATACCATCATATTTGATATAGGTAATGTACTAGCTGAGTTTCGTTGGAAGGATTATTTAGATGATTGTGGATATGAGGAGGAAGTAAAAAGTAAAATTGCTAAGGCAACGGTGCAGAACAAACTGTGGAAGGAATGGGACAGAGGATCTATAGATGAGACAAAATTAATTGATTTATTCTGCCAGGAAGAGCCCAGTCTTAGTAAGGAGATTCAAAAGTTCATGGAGGATAAGCTGCACTTGGTTAGGGAATATGAGTATGCAGAAGGTTTGGTAAAGGATTTGCGCAAGAATGGTTATAAGGTGTACCTACTTTCTAATTATTCTAAAAGTCATTTTACACAGTGCAAAGAATTTTTTAAATTCCTTCCCCATGTGGATGGAGGAGTTATATCCTATGAACTCAATTATGTAAAGCCAGAACCACAGATATATGAGGCCTTAATTAGTAAGTATAATATCAATCCGTCACAAGCGGTATTCTTAGATGATTTACAAGAGAATTTAGAAGGGGCTAAACCCTTTGGTTTTTATACAATACAGGTTAGGTCCTATGAAGAGATGATACAGGAATTACAAGGACTGGGTGTAAACATATAATGAGCAGCAGGGATTTACATAATTAGAGAAGAAGCCCTTGTCATAATAAGGAATAGTTGATATAATAAAACCAGAAAACTAATTTTAGTTTTCTGGTTTTTACATTAAATGCAAAGTATAGTGGGGATTAGAAGATGGAATTAAAAGAACAAATTTTAGAAGCTGTGGCCTGGGAGTTTAATGAAAAAGGCATAAAATTTACAATGGATGATATAGCTAAAAGACTAGGCATCAGCAAGCGTACTCTTTACGCAGAGATACCGGATAAGGAGAGTGTCTTTATTGATGCTGTGGATTATGTCTTTGGAGCCATTAAAGAATGTGAGAAAGAGATTGCAGAAGATACTTCACTGGATATCGTAGATAAACTGCGAAAGATACTGATTGTATTACCTCAAAAGTATAGAACCATTGACTTTCGCAAGCTATATAGTTTAAAGAGTAAATATCCTAAGATATATAAAAAGATTGAAACCCGGATTGAGACACAATGGGAGACCACCTTTGCCATTATGGAAGAAGCAATGAAACAGGGACGGATAAAGAAAATCAACCTGACGGTATTTCAAGCAATCTTTAGTGGAACTATAGAGCATTACCTTAGTCGAAGTATATTAATAGATAGTCAGATTACATATGAAGAAGCCTTGAAGCAGATGTTAGAGATTATTATGAATGGAATTGTGATTTCTGACCTTGAAAGTTAGATTAAGGTTAGAATGAAAAATCACAGATTTATCATTCAGCTTTGGCGTATGTAGGATTGGATTGAAAAATTATAAATTTTACAAAGTGAATTGGAAAAGACAATTCCCTTTGCAAATATTGTGCCCTGCAACCTAAAGTTCGCAGGTTACGGAAAGGCATGGTTATTATGAGACAGCATATTAACTTGAATGATGATTGGATGTATAGTAATTCCTTTCATAAAGACATGACACAGCTATTATATCCGGAAGATGACTTGGAGAAAGTAAGGTTACCCCATACCAATACTTTGCTTCCCTATAATTATTTGGATGAGAAGGCTTATCAATTTGTGAGCTGCTATCGTAAACATATAAATGCAGATAGTAAGTGGAAGGGAAAGCAGGTTTTATTAACCTTTGAGGGTGTAGCACATATTGCCAAAGTATATCTAAATGGAGAGATGATTATGACTCATTTGGGCGGATATACAGCCTTTAAGGTGGATATCTCCTCCTATTTACGCTATGGAGAAGATAATCTCCTGGCAGTAGAAGTTGATAGCAGAGAGACTAGTAATATCCCACCTTTTGGCTATGTGATTGATTACCTCACATATGGAGGCATCTACCGTGAGGTGTATTTGGATATTAAAAACCAAGTATCCATTGAGGATATATTTATAACAACCAAAGATATTGTTAAAGATGAAAGTAAGATAGGTAGTAAAGAAATAGAAATCCAGGCGACCTTATGTGGAGATATAGCAAGCCCTAACTTATTCTTCAAATATGAGATTACCCATAGGAATAATCAAAGAATATTGGAAGGAGAGGAGAAAGTCACAGGAAGAACAACTCACTTTAAGGCAATCGTAGATAAGGTTAAGGAATGGGATATTGAGGAACCCAATCTCTATTACGTAAAGATGGAGCTTAGAGAGATTAATCAAGAGGAACAAAGGGCATTAGATGAAGATGTAGTGCACTTCGGCTTTAGAACCTGCGAATTTAAAAAGAACGGCTTTTATCTCAATGGCAAGAAAATCAAGCTAAGGGGTTTGAACAGACATCAAAGCTATCCCTATGTTGGTTATGCCATGCCAAAGAGGATGCAGCATAAGGATGCAGATATTCTCAAATATGAACTGGGAGTGAATGCTGTCAGAACCTCTCATTATCCTCAGTCCAAGCATTTTATTAATCGTTGTGATGAATTAGGGCTACTGGTGTTTACGGAAATCCCCGGATGGCAGCATATAGGAGATGAGGAGTGGAAGGAGACCTCTTATCAGGGGGTAAAGGAGATGGTGCTCCAATATAGAAATCATCCCTCCATCATACTTTGGGGTGTAAGAATTAATGAATCACCTGATGATGATGAATTTTATAAGAAAACCAATCAAATCGCTCATGACTTAGATTCTTCCAGACAAACCAGTGGAGTTCGTTTTATTAAGAAAAGTAATCTAATAGAAGATGTTTATGCATATAATGACTTTCTACATAATGGAGAAACAAAGGGAATTGATAAAAAAGCAGATGTTACATCGAATAGACAAGCACCTTATCTGGTTTCTGAATTTAATGGGCATATGTTTCCAACCAAGTCCTTTGATAATGAGGAGTACCGCCTGGAACATGCTCTGCGCCATAGTCGTGTGCTAGACGCTATCTATGAACAGGAGGAGGTAGCTGGAGGATTTGGCTGGTGTATGTTTGACTATAATACCCACAAGGATTTTGGCAGTGGAGATAGGATTTGTTATCACGGAGTTTGTGATATGTTTAGAATTCCCAAGCTGGCAGCTGCTGTTTATGCCAGCCAAAGTGATAAGCTTAACATCTTCGAGATCAGTTCATCCTTAGACATTGGAGAACATCCTGCAGGAAATACAGGTGAAATATACGCCTTTACCAATGGGGATAGTGTAAGGTTGTATAAGGATGACATGTTTATCAAAGAGTTTTATCCCAAAAAAGATAGATTCTCTAATCTCCCTCATCCACCCATTCTTATTGATGATTTTGTTGGGGACTTGCTAAAGGATCAAGAAGGGTATAGTCAAAAAACGGCAGATTTGATAAAGGAGGTACTCCTTGCAGTTAAAAAGTATGGACAGTATAAGTTGCCCTTACAATACAAGATTAAGATGGCATATCTTATGCTAAAAGAACATATTAGCCTCAAGGAGGGAATCATTCTATATTACAAATATATAGGGAGCTGGGGTGGTCAGGCAACAACCTTCCGTTTTGAGGCTATTAAGGATAATAAAGTAATAAAGGTAATTAATAGAAAACCTGCCCTTAATCCGAGATTATCAATTCTTGCCGAAGATCGGGAGCTTATAGAAGAAGAGACCTATGATGTAGCTGAAGTTAGAATTATAGCTGTCGATGAGGATGGTAATCACCTACCCTATTACCAGGAACCTATTATTCTTAAGACCTGGGGAGCCATTGAACTCATAGGGCCAGAGATTGTAAGCCTAAAGGGGGGAGCAATAGGTGTATATGTTAAAACAAAAGGAATTCAAGGTGATGGAGGGTTAATCATAGAGCAATATAATCTGGGTAGTCAAGAGATTATGTTTAGAGTTAAACTTTAACATTATTTAGATATGGAGATGATTAAGAGTTCTCTATATCTAAAGAAAAACTCTATTATAAAAAGGAGAATAGGTATGAACTTATCGATAAAAGAAAAGGCTTCCTATGGGATTGGTGCCATAGGAAAGGATATGGTTTATTCTATAGTAAGCGGATTTTTATTGTATTATTATGATACTGTATTGGGGATTAGTACTACTTTCATTGGTGTTTTATTCATGGTGGCTAGAATACTGGATGCTGTTAATGATCCATTTATGGGAATTGTTGTAGAGAAGACAAAAACAAAAATGGGTAAATTTAGACCCTGGCTACTAATTGGAACGGTACTCAGTGCCATATGTCTATATGGTATGTTCGCTGTTCCGAAAAATCTAACAGGAGTTCCTCTTTTGGTATATGCATCCGCTGCCTATATCTTATGGGGGATTACCTATACCTTGATGGACATTCCTTATTGGTCAATGATTCCTGCAATTACTAAGAGTGGTAAGGAAAGAGAGAATATATCAGTAATTGCAAGAAGCTGTGCAGGCCTTGGTTTTGCTATTCCTACAGCCTTAACGCTGACTGTTGTACCTATTCTGGGTAATGGTGATAAGCGATTAGGATTTCAGATTTTTGCAGGTTTAATTAGCATCTTTTTTATCATCTCCACATTGATCATGGTAAAGAACGTAAAGGAAAAAGAACAGTACTCCCTTAAAGCCCCAAGGATTAAGGAAATGTTTACAGCTCTATTTCGCAATGATCAGGCTATCGTGGTGGTTGTAATCATTGTTGTATTTAACGCTTCTATCTATCTGACTTCAACATTAGCAGTCTACTTCTTTGAATTTGATATTGGTAATAGTGGTTTATTTGGATTATTTGGTATTGTAGGGGGAGCAACACAGATTCTCTCCATGACCTTGCTTCCCCTATTTCGTAAGAAATTAAAACGTATGACTATCTTTGTAGGGGCAATTGTTATCACTATTTTTGGCTACACATTACTTTTCTTATTGGGAACTTTGGGTATTAACAATATTATATGTCTCTGTGGAGCTGCAATCATTATCTATTTTGGTTTTGGTCAAGCTACGGTACTGACAACAATCTTTTTGGCAGATACAGTAGATTATGGTGAATGGAAGACAGGACAAAGAAGTGAGAGTGTTACATTTTCAATGCAGACCTTTGTGGTACAGCTAGCCTCCGCTTTCTCAGCACTAATTGCAGGAGTTGGCCTAGATATCATTCGATTGGATGTAGACGCTGTGGTACAGACGGAGGGGACACTTCTTGGGCTGCGTATTCTTATGACTGTATTTCCTGCTATTGGTTTGCTTGCATCAATTATATTCTTTAAGATGAAATATAGTTTATCAGATACATTTTTAGCTAAGATGCTGGATGAATTAAATATGAAAAGAAAAGGTAAATAAGTATTTGCTTCAGATAATGTGTAAAGGATAGCAAGTTAGGATAGGTTTTTACCCATAGCGAGGAGATATATGATTAGAAGAATAAATGAACTATTTATCATTGAGACAATGGATACGACCTATAGTTTTAGGGTAATGCCAAGCGGTCATTTGGAGCATCTGTATTACGGTAAAAAAATCAATCTGGGTGAGGGTTATGAACCACTTATGCAGAAGGTTAGATTTATAGGAGGTAATCAGTTAATCTATTCTAAAGAATACCCCCAGGTTGGTTTAGAAGATTTGTGCCTGGAGATGTCCTCCTATGGAAGAGGTGATATCCGTGAACCCTTTATAGAAATAACCCAGAAGAATGGAGCTTCTACCTGCGACTTTCTTTTTAAAGGTGCAAGACTTCTCGAGAAAAAGGAAGCATTGCTGACCTTACCCTCTTCTTATATGGAGACGCAACCTACTCAGGCAACAATAGATATTGAGTCTAATAAGGAATTACAAGGCAAGGAGATTAAGTCTGAGAACAATATATTAAGCCTTGAAGTTGAGTTATTTGATAAAAATTATAATATAACCTTATTGCTCATTTATTCCGTATTTTACGAGAGCAATGTAATTACAAGAAGTGCTAAGGTAATTAATCATTCTGGACATGAGATACACTTAGATCGAATGATGAGTAATCAACTGGATTTTGATACAGATGATTATATTATCACCACCTTTCATGGTGCCTGGGCCAGAGAAATGAACCGATATGATGTGGAAGCCCTTCCTGGAATTTATGTAAATGAATCAAAAGCAGGGATCTCAAGTAATCGTAGTAATCCCTTTTTCATGGTGAGTGCCAAGGATGCAAATGAAGATTATGGGGACTGTTATGGCTTTAATTTAATTTACAGCGGCAGTCATTATGCAGCCATGGAAGTGAGCAGTATGGGTAAATTAAGGGTAATACAAGGCATCCAACCCTTTGGATTTTCCTTTTTACTAGGGCAGGGAGAGACTTTTGAAGCGCCGGAGGCAGTACTTACCTATTCTCCCAAGGGGCATACGGGTATGAGTCATAATATGCATCATTTCATTCGTAATCATATTGTAAGAGGTACATGGAAGAAAAAAGAGCGACCAGTTTTACTAAATAGCTGGGAAGCCAATTACTTTAAATTCGATGAGGGAAAGCTGATAAAGCAGGCTAAGGCTGCCAAGGAAGCAGGTATTGAGCTTTTTGTCCTAGATGATGGCTGGTTTGGTAAGAGAGATGATGATACCTCCTCCCTTGGTGATTGGACGGAGAATAAAAAGAAGCTTAGTGGTGGACTAAGGGGACTGGCAGATAAAATAAATTCTCTGGGCTTGGCATTTGGTATTTGGGTAGAACCTGAGATGGTTAGTGAAGATAGTGATTGCTATAGGGCCCATCCAGATTGGGCGGTAGCTATTCCCGGTGTGGATAAAGCCCTGGGTAGAAATCAATATATTCTGGATTTTACGAGAGAAGAGGTTCGTAATTATATTATTGAGGAAATGAGCAGGGTATTCTCTAGCGCTAATATTTCTTATGTGAAATGGGATATGAACCGAATACATTCAGACTTATATTCTCCATCTCTTAATAGGAATAGACAGAAGGAATTTGGTCATCGCTTCGTAATGGGCTTATATCAGGTATTAGAGGTCTTAACATCACGCTTTCCAAAGATTTTATTCGAAAGCTGTGCCTCCGGTGGAAATCGTTTTGACTTAGGTATGCTTTGCTATATGCCACAAGTATGGGCAAGTGATAATACGGATGCAATCTGTCGAGCAACCATTCAAAGTGGATATAGTTATGGATATCCCGTGTCTGTTATTGGTGCCCATGTATCAGGTTGTCCCAATCATCAGACCCTGCGAACTACCTCCATTGATACGCGATTTGAAGTGGCGGCCTTTGGTTTACTGGGCTACGAATGTAACATCGGGGAACTGAATGCAGAGGATAAAAAGAAGCTGAAGGAGCAAATCGCCTTTTATAAGCAATACAGAAGAACCCTTCAATTTGGTGATTATTATAGAATTAAAACCAATGATAAGGGCATCTATCAATGGATGACTGTGGATAAGACTAAGAAAAGAGCTCTTGGACTTTATCTTCAAAAAGAGATAATACCTAATCGAACCTATGGTAAATTCAAGGCAAAAGGCTTAGATAATAAAATGAAATATCAGTTTACCAATCGCCAGCAAAGCTTTAATATCAAGGAGTTTGGAGATTTAATTAATACCATTTCCCCTATCCATATTAAGCAGGATTCTCTAGCTCATAATATTGTTGCTAGATTAAAGAAATTACCTGGTGAAGTAGAGGATTATATTGCTTATGGAGATGTCTTTAATCATGCAGGGGTCAAACTTAAACCTAGCTTTGGTGGTACAGGCTATGATGATGAAGTTCGCCTCTTTAAAGATTTTGCCTCCAGAATGTATCTTTGGGAGGAAATAGAAAAAAACATTGACACCTATAATTAAGGGTGCTACAATATGCCCATATAAAGAAAATGAAAGCTATGAGGTTTAAGGAATGATAATTATTACTTGCTAATTCCTAATTGAATAGGTGATGAAGGAAGGTCGCACAGACTTTCTTTTGTTGCGGGCAAGAAATTATCATTCTAATTCTATAGCTTTGTAAAGTCTAATGGTAGAGAAGCTTTATGTTTATTCATAAAGATTAGTCACATTATTTACAAAAGGATTCAATTATTAGGGCTACAAGAAGGTGATTTCTTGTAGTCCATTTTTGATTCAAAGAAAATCTTTATAGAGGCAAAAATAAATTACAAGGGGGCTTATAACTATGTCTATGATTTCAGTCAATAACTTAACCTTTTCCTATGATACGAACTACGAGAATATTTTTGAGAAGGTGAACTTTCAGATAGATACAGATTGGAAGCTGGGATTTATCGGTAGAAACGGCAGGGGGAAGACAACATTTTTAAATCTTTTACTAGGAAAGTATGAATATCAAGGGAGTATAACCGCATCAGTCAGTTTTGATTATTTCCCCTTTGAAGTAGAAGATTGGAGCATCAACACATTAGAAATAATTAAGAATACCATTGCTCCTTTTTCCAGGTGGGAGGAGGAGATGGAGAAGTGCCTGAAGGAGCAGGACAGTGACCCCCTGGCCATGGAACGATATGGAGTTTTACTTGAGCTATACCAGGCCCATGATGGTTATATCATAGAAGAATTGATTACAAAGGAGCTAGGGAAGCTACAAGTGGAGCCAGAAGTCCTAGAAAGACCCTTTTCGACCCTTAGCTTTGGGGAGGGTACCAAGCTTATGTTAGCTGCACTATTTTTAAAGAAAAATAATTTTTTACTCATTGATGAGCCCACCAATCATCTTGATATGGAGGGAAGATTTATACTGGCAGAATATCTTAAAGGGAAGAAGAGTTTTATATTAGTTTCCCATGACAGAGCATTCTTGGATCAATGTATTGATCATGTGTTATCTATTAATAAATCAAATATTGAGGTAATGAAAGGGAATTATTCCACTTGGCAACAGAATAAAGAGATGCAGGATAAATATGAACTAGAGAAGAATGAGCATCTTATAAAAGAAATAAAGGAGCTATCCATAGCGGCGAAGCAAGCTGCCGGATGGTCTGATAAGGTAGAGGCCTCTAAGATTGGAAATCATGTATTTGATAGAGGAGCTGTAGGGCATAAGGCTGCCAAAATGATGAAGCGAGCAAAGCAGATTGAAAATAGAACCTTAGAGTCTATGGAAGAGAAAAAGTCTTTGCTTAAGAATATTGAGGAGAAAGAGGAGCTAAAGATAAATATTCTTCCTTTTCCTAAGAAAGCAATGATTACAGCAGAGAATTTATCCCTCTTATATGGGGAGAAGCTCATTGTTAGTAATATCAATTTCTCCCTTAGAGCAGGAGAGAGAATTGCCCTAAGAGGTAAGAATGGTTCTGGTAAATCTACTCTATTTAAACTTCTATTAGGAGAAAAGGTAGGCTTTGAGGGAAGGTTTCATGTTGCCAATGGGCTAAAGATATCCTATGTATCCCAGGATACCACTCATCTATCTGGCAGCCTAGAGAATTTTGCACAGGAACAAGAGCTAAATGAGAGTATATTTAAAACAGTGCTTCGGCAACTTGACTTTAGTAGAACTCAGTTTGAAAAGGATATGAGAGAATTTAGCGGTGGTCAGAAGAAAAAGGTTCTTTTGGCTAAAAGCTTATCAGAGCCAGCCCATGTTTTTCTATGGGATGAGCCCTTGAATTTTATCGATGTAATCTCCAGAGTGCAAATAGAAGAGCTGGTATTAAAATATCAGCCAACTATTGTTTTTGTTGAACACGACCGTATCTTTACGGAGCAAGTGGCCACATCAAGTATATATTTATAACTAACATACCCAAACTTCACAGCCAGGTATTTATTATATGCTTGATAGTATCAGTATTCAATCTTAAAAGAAAGCATGAAGGATCATATCATAATCCATGTTAGTATCTGTGATAGCTATTAAATACTATTAAGCATATTTTAATCTATTAAATTGGAAGGTCTAAGTAAAAAGAGGCATATCAACAAATAAAATACAAACTAAATATAAATAAAATATAAAATCCAATACAAATAATGCTAGTTTGTAAAAAAAATAATGACTTATAGTATTTTTAGTATATAATTGTTTAAAAGGATATGCTTTAGAGTATTTAGAGGTTATCAATGTGTATCTAGGTCATTTATAATAGGGGTAAGGAGATATTAAAAAGATGAAAGAAAAAAAAGGGAAAAATAAAATACGGACTTTTATTATTGTATTATTTCTTATAGGTCTTGGATGCACAATTATACTTTTTGGTATAAATGCCTATGTTAAGGCATCAGTTAAAAGGCTTATCTTAACCGAGGAAGAGGCTATACAACTTGATGAGATAGACTGTATTCTTGTGTTGGGAGCAGGCGTTTGGGAGGGAAATAGACCAAGTGCCATGTTAGAGGATCGATTAAATCAAGCAATAAGTCTATATAAGGCAGGGGCAGCGGACAAGCTGCTGATGAGTGGAGATCACGGTAGAAAAGACTATGATGAAGTGAATGTAATGAAACAATATGCCATAGATACAGGAGTTCCCTCAGAGGATATATTTATGGATCATGCGGGTTTTTCAACCTATGAAAGTCTATACCGAGCAAAGGAAATATTTCAAGGGAATAAGGTAATTGTTGTAACCCAGAGATATCATCTTCATCGTGCCCTCTATGTGGGTAAAGGTTTGGGCCTTGAGGTCTATGGTGTTCCCTCTGACCCTAGGGAATATGTAGGTCAGAGTAAAAGAGAATTAAGAGAAATCGCTGCCAGAATTAAAGATTTTCTCTATGTAATAACAAAGCCGGAGCCCACCTACCTGGGAGAAACAATTCCTGTTACCGGGGATGGTAATATTACAAATGATTAATAGATTACATGAAATATGGGGGTAGTAAAGTGCAAGCCAAAATACTAGTGGTAGAAGATGATGAGAATATAAATAGAATACTAAGACGTTATCTTGAGCGGGAGCAGTATGAGGTAATATCAGCCTTTTCAGGTACGGAGGCAAAATTACAACTACAGTTGGCAAGCTTTGACTTAATCCTGCTTGATTTGATGCTTCCTGGTATTACAGGAGAGGAACTGATTAAAGAGATTAGGGACAAGGAACAAATTCCAATTCTTGTGATATCTGCTAAGGGTGCCCTTAGTGATAAGGTAAATGCCTTGAGAACCGGAGCAGATGATTATATGACTAAGCCCTTTGAGAGAGAAGAGGTCATAGCAAGAGTGGATGCTATTTTAAGAAGAAGTAACAGAAATCTTTCTACCCCAAAGGAAGAGGAAGATTATAAGCTAAAGAATCTTATTCTGAAACCAGTGGCAAGAGAAGTGCTTGTTAAGGGGAATCTCATATCATTAACGGCTCATGAATTTGATATTTTGTATCTCCTGCTAAAACACCCTGATAAGGTGTTTACAAAGGATCAATTATATCAGGATATTTGGAAGACAGGATATTATGGTGAAGATAATACCATCAATGTCCATATGAGTAATATTCGTAAGAAGATAAAAGAATTTGATGAGGAATCCTATATTAAGACAGTTTGGGGTATTGGTTTTAAAGTAGATCCATAAATGATACCATATTAAGTGAAATATAACTTGACATTAATACATAATACAACGATGCAAGGAACTGTGGATTTTATATAAAACCTATAATTCATCTTTATACTTTCTTTAAGCTTTATTAAGTACTTTTTAACCCTGTAATGATAAACTAAATATCGTTAGCAAGAAAGAGTATGAAAGGAGTAATAAGGTGCAAGAAGTTATATTAACTACTAAAAATTTAACAAAAAAGTATAAGGATTATAAAGCAGTCAATAATGTCAATCTAGAATTAAAGCAAGGGGAAATCTATGGACTTGTAGGCAAAAACGGTGCAGGGAAGACAACTCTATTAAGGATGTTAACAGGGCAGGCTTTCGCTACCGAGGGGACAATTTCTATATTTGACGCAACCTCTGAAGGAGAGCTAAATAAGAATAGAAAGAGAATAGGAGCGATTATTGAAGTACCTAGTTTTTATTCTTATATGTCAGCACAGCAGAATCTAGAATATTATCGCAAGCAAAGAGGAATTCCTGGAAAGGACTGTGTAACCCAGGCACTGGAGGAAGTAGGGCTTGCCAATACAGGTAAGAAGAAATATAAAAGCTTTTCCTTAGGGATGAAGCAGAGGTTGGGATTAGCATTAGCCCTTATGAATCAACCTGAGATACTTATACTGGATGAACCCATTAATGGTCTGGATCCCTTTGGTATAGTTGAGATACGAAAATTATTAGTTAAACTTAATCAGGAAAAGAACATTACCATACTTATTTCCAGCCACATTTTAACAGAATTGGCCAACCTTGTTACCTGCTATGGTTTTATAGATAAGGGAGTAATGATAAAGCAATTATCTGCTGAGGAGCTATCTAAGGAATGTAATAAATATATAGAACTTAGAGTGGATAAGGTAGAGATGATGACAGCCCTTTTGGAAAAGAAGTTTGGCTGTACCTCTTATAAAGTAGCACCGGATTATACGATTCACATTTATGATTATCTAGACCAATCAACAAAAATAAGTGAATTGGCAGTAACTAATGGAATTGGTCTAATATCCATGGTGACTAAAGAAATTAATCTGGAGAACTATTTTATTCAATTAGTAGGAGGTAATGGCAATGATCAATTATATTAAAAGTGAATTATATCGCATATTACACAGTAAAGGGGCTTATATATTTATTGGAATCTGCTCCGCGCTTCTCATCGCTGCCAATATTGTTCTGGCAGTATGCAAATTAGCCGAACCTAGTTTTCCCTATGCTACTACTGTTTTTTCTACAGGTACTGTTATGTCCAGTATGACTTTTGTCTACATTCTATGTATTACGGTAGCAGCCCTGGTATTTGGCAATGAACACACAAATCATACCATGAAAAATACTGTTTCCTATGGTATAACAAGAGGAACACTTTATTTTGGAAAACTCATTGTTCAGATAATCTATGCAATAGTTGCTTTTACAATTATTATTGGAGCCCATTTGGCAAGTGCATACCTATTATTAGAAAATTCTCCAGTAAATGAGATAATCGGTTTATTACGTTTGAGCCTTGTATGCCTTCCCCTTTTGTTATTTGCTCTGGCGGCTACCAACTGCTTCTACTTTATCATTGAAGGAACGGGTTTAGCCAACACTTTGATAATAGGTCTATTAATGGGGTTACCTATAGCTAGTTCATTCCTTGGAATGAAATTTAAATTATTTCGTGATTTAAACATAGTATTACCCTGGAATTTGATAAATAAAATTGGTATAGAAGGAGCATCCTTGAAAATAGTACTTCCCTGGGAGGGTAATACAGGATATTATAACTACTGGATCTATGGTATGGTGCAATTTCTTCTTATAACAATCATAGGCTATGTGGTATTTCGTAAAAAGGAAATAAAATAAGAGAAATTCCAGTGAATGAATAAGCTTTGGAGGTGATGCAGGTATGCTTTATGTAAGCATTATATTATTAATCATTATTATCATACTTGCATTGCAGCTCAATTTTGTCTATAGGGCTATGAATAAAGCATCAAAGCAGCTGGATGAAATAGAAAAAGATCCAAAAAAGAACAGGCAGTTAAAAGGAATTGCCACAAATCCTTCCATAGAAAAACTCTTTCAAAGGATAAATATTATCTATCAGGCAAGACAAGATGAGAGAATTGTTTACCAAAGAAGAGAGACACAGATCAGAAGAGAAATTGAGAACATTTCCCATGACCTGAGAACGCCACTTACTTCAATTATTGGTTATGTTGATTTGATTAAGGATGAAGAGACTAAGGAAGGAGAAAGGCAGGAGTATTTAAATATCATTTATGATAGAGCAAAAGTTCTTCAGGCTTTCATTGGGGAATTTTATGAAATATCCAGAATAGAGGGAGAGGATTATCCCTTATTGCTTGATAAAGTACCGGTGCAAAGAATGCTTCAAGAGGCAGTAGTTGCCTATTATCATGAATTTGAAACAAGAAATATTCAAGTAAATATTGACTTGGATAGGAAGAAAAGCTTTATTATTGCAGATCAGATTCAATTTAACCGCATATTAAATAACCTTATTCAAAATGCTTTAAAATATGCCACTAATCAATTTACCATAAAGCAATTTTCCCATGAAGGTATCTGTATAATGCAATTTATCAATGATAGAAATAATATTAGGGAAGAAGAGTTAAATCATATCTTTGATCGCTTCTTTACAGGTGATGCATCACGTACCAATGGGAGCTCAGGCTTAGGTCTTACCATAACTAAGTTATTAGTAGAAAAGATGCAGGGACAAATTGATGCAAGACTAGATGAGGGAATGTTTGTTATAGAACTAAAGTGGAGAGAAGTGTTCTAAAAAAACTGCCTTAGCATCACAGAAAAAGCTGTGAGGTTAAGGCAGTAATAGTTTTATGCTTTCTTTTTTTGCTTTTTAATAACTTCTGGTTCACTCATCATTGGTTTTAATGAAGGTAATACACCAGTATCTGCTTTCTTTTTTTTCTTTACTTCTTTCTTGAAATCTCTATTAGCCATATCAAATCACCCCCTATGTAAATTCTTAATTCTATACTTATATTAATAATTATATATACTTCTCATGATTTCGTCTAGTAAAATCTAAATCATAATTTGACAATATCGGGTATGGTAGGAACTAAAGAAAGGGCTGTGCGTCCATTGTGAAATAGGCAAAAGACGTACAGCCATTCATGTTGTTAGCTTTAACCTGTACACAGAGACTTCATAAACCTAGCTCTGTCTTTGTGCGATTATTTTACGGTAATGGAGTTGATTACATATTCAGTGATAGCTCCAAGCTCCAGATTATTTATGTCCGTTGAAACAGCTTCAATATAAACATTTTCAAGAATAAAATCGTAAATATACTGTTTAAAATTACCTTCACTATATTGAACCAAGTATTCTGTTTTAAGGACTTTACCAAAGGAAGCTGTTATTTCATCCTGTGCAAAGTCACTCACTGTAAATTCAAGTTCTCCTAAGCCGTTTTTTACTCCTTCTGTAAAGTATTCCTCAGTGTAAATGGCAACAATTTGTGATTTCAACTCTTCATAAGTCGGTATTGGATCCGTTAGTGTAGAGATAGAGATCAGCACACTGGACGTTAAATTGGCATCTTTTGGAGTGAGTGTAACCCCAAGTATATCCTGTGAAGCAGGAATTATTTCTAAATCCCAATCCTTTGGAATAACTAAACTAATATTTCCGATTTGCTTTTCAACTGCATCAAAGGGTGCATTTTCTATATAAGGATTAGCCGGTTTCTTAACAGTAACCGTACAGGTATAACTCTTATTTGCAACTTTGGCTGTAATTTTTGAGGTCCCTGCTTTCTTAGCGGTGACAAGTCCCTTACTTGTAACAGTAGCAATGGACTTTTTGCTGGAGCTCCAGGTAACCTTTTTGGTGGTTCCGGTTATTTTCAATTGGTAGGTCTTCCCAACTTGAAGAGATAATTTAGTTTTGTTGATTTTAATTGTAGCTGCTTCTGCGATTACAGGATTATTGATAGAAGGAATGTCAGCTACTGTTACAATAAATACACATAATAATGCAATTACTATTATTTTTTTGATGAATTTCATTATGAGTACCTCCCTTATGTTATGGAATTATTATACAGCAATTCAACCAAGGAAACAATATAAAGTTTTAACTGTATGATTTACTAATAACGGTAAATAATAAAATAATATGAAACTTTATTCTTGAGTTTAAAGCTAATCCATACAATAGAGCTATTAGGAGTTAACATAATGAGTAAATTTAAGTTGGGAATCGATATTGGATCCACTACAGTAAAATTAGTAGTGATCAATGAGAAAAATAAACTACTGTACAGTGATTATAGAAGGCATTTATCAGATATTAAGAAAGCCGTAATAGATTTAATTAGGACCTGTTATGAAAATATGGGGGATACCGATGTACAAGTATGCGTTACAGGTTCTGGTGGACTATCCTTATCCGAATGGTTATCCATTAAGTTTGTACAGGAGGTTATTGCTTGCTCGAAGGCTGTTGAAGCCTATATTCCCCATACGGATGTGGTAATTGAGCTTGGCGGAGAGGATGCCAAAATAACCTATTTTCGCAGTGGTATGGAACAGAGGATGAATGGCAGTTGCGCTGGCGGTACCGGTGCTTTTATTGATCAGATGGCTGTGCTTTTGGATACGGATGCAGCAGGATTAAATGAATATGCCAAGGGTTATCAGGTGATTTATCCCATTGCCTCTAGATGCGGTGTATTTGCTAAAACAGACATACAGCCACTCATCAATGACGGTGCTCGAAAGGAAGATATTGCAGCTTCAATTTTTCAGGCTGTTGTTAATCAAACCATTGGAGGATTGGCCTGTGGAAAGCCAATTCGTGGTAAAGTAGCCTTCCTGGGTGGACCATTGTACTTTCTATCAGAGCTTCGTATGCGCTTTCAAGAAAGCTTAAAGCTGGATAATCTAGATGCAATTGCTCCAGATAATTCTCAGCTATTTGCTGCTATGGGAGCAGCTCTTAGTGCAGGGAAGGAAAAATCGGTGCCTTTAAAGGAACTAGTCAAGAACTTTGAGGCAATAAGTAATCTGGTTGATGATAAAGTGAAAAGCTTAGATTTGCTATTTGAGGATGAAGAGGAGTATAAGAGCTTTATAAAAAGACATGAACAGGCCAAGGTTAAGAGAGGGGAGTTGGCGGATTATCAAGGCAGGGTATATCTGGGGATAGATGCAGGGTCAACAACTACTAAGGTTGCGCTTATTGGTGATGGGGGAGAACTTCTGTATTCCCATTATTGTAACAATGAGGGGAATCCCTTAGTAAAACTTATAGATATTCTCAGTGATTTGTATGATAAACTGCCAAGGGGTATAAAGATAAGCAAGGCTACAGTAACAGGCTATGGAGAAGCATTGATGAAGGCAGCTCTCCATGTAGATATAGGAGAGATAGAGACGGTTGCTCACTATAAAGCAGCAGGGCATTTTCTACCTGGTGTTGATTTTATTCTGGATATCGGAGGGCAAGATATGAAGTGCCTAAGGATTAAGAATGGAGCCATAGACAGTATTCTCTTAAATGAGGCTTGCTCTTCCGGTTGTGGATCTTTCCTGGAGGGCTTTGCTACTTCACTGAATCTTCCAATAGATCAATTCGCAAAGGAGGCTTTATTTGCAAAAGCTCCTGTAGATCTTGGTACCAAATGTACGGTATTTATGAATTCTAAAGTAAAGCAAGCGCAGAAGGAAGGCGCAAAGATATGGGATTTATCTGCAGGTCTGTCATACTCAGTGATTAAGAATGCATTATTTAAGGTGATTAAAGTTAGGGATGAGAAGGATCTAGGAAGTAAGATTATTGTACAGGGTGGTACTTTTCATAATGATGCAGTATTAAGATGTTTTGAAAAGATTACACAGAAAGAGGCAGTGCGGCCAGATATCGCAGGTCTCATGGGTGCTTATGGTGCAGCACTTATTTCAAAGGAATCTTATAAGGAAGGGGAAGAGAGCAGCCTCCTTCAAAGAGATGCCCTGAAGAATTTCTCAATGGAGGTTTCGGGAAAACGTTGCGGTAAATGTACAAATCAGTGCCTTCTGACGATAAACAGATTTTCTAATGGAGAGAAGTATATTGCAGGAAATCGTTGTGAAAGAGGGGTTGGTATAGATAGAAGTGTAAAAGAGAAGCTTCCCAATCTATATGATTATAAATATCAAAGAACCTTTGGATACCCTCCCCTTAGTGAGGATGACGCCCCTCGGGGAACCATTGGTATTCCAAGAGTTCTTAATATGTATGAGAATTATCCTTTCTGGTTCACCTTGTTTCATTCCTTAGGTTTTCGAGTCATACTATCTTCACCCTCTTCAAAGCAAATGTATGAAAAGGGTCTTGAGACCATACCCTCAGAATCAGCTTGTTATCCGGCTAAACTCTGTCATGGTCATATCATGGATTTGATTGAGCAGGGTGTGGATACCATCTTTTATCCATCGGTAGTCTATGAAAAGAAAGAATTTAAGGATGTCACTAACCATTATAATTGTCCCATTGTAATTTCATATCCAGAGGTAATTAAGAATAATATCGAAGAGATAAAGAAGAAAAACATACCTTTGATTTCACCTTTCTTATCTCTGAATAATACAAGAATTCTTGTTAAAAGGCTAACTGAGGAGCTTAAGGACTATGAAATCAGTGAAAGAGAAATAAGACATGCTCTTATGAAGGCCTGCAAAGAAAGAGAACATTATAAAAGAGATATACAAAGAAAAGGAGAAGAGGTAGTTAAATATCTGAAGGAACAGGGAAAGCATGGAATTGTACTCTGTGGGAAGCCATATCACGTTGATCCTGAAATAAATCATGGGATATCAGATATGATAGTATCCTATGGAATGGCTGTACTGACGGAGGATAGTATCTCCCATATAGTTCCTTTACGTCATAAGCTCAGAGTCGTGGACCAATGGGTATATAACTCCCGACTTTATCGTGCAGCTAGTCTGGTAGCCCAGGAGCCCTGTCTAGATCTGGTACAGCTAAACTCCTTTGGCTGCGGATTGGATGCTGTCACCTCGGATCAGATTGCTGAGCTTTTAGCAGAAGGTAAGAAGTTGTATACAATGCTCAAAATCGATGAGGGTAATAATCTTGGTGCAGCAAAAATAAGAATACGCTCCTTAAAGGCTGCAATGGAGGAAAGGGATAAAAATCTATCGATACAAGAGATCAAACAGAAGTCTTATCCTGCTCCAAGGTTTACAAAAAATATGAGGCAAACCCATACCATTCTGGCACCCCAGATGGCACCAATTCATTTTGAGATGATTCAGGAAGGGGCAAGAGCCTGCGGATATAATATGGTGGTTCTTCCAGCGGTGGATAAATCAGCGGTGGATGAAGGGCTCAAATATGTGAACAACGATGCCTGTTATCCGGCAATCATTATGATAGGGCAGCTAGTACAGGCTTTAAAATCAGGAGAATACGATGTTAATCATACCTCTGTAATTATTACACAGAGCGGAGGAGGCTGCAGAGCTACCAATTATATAGCCTTTCTCAAATTAGGACTTAGGCAAGCAGGTTTTCATAATGTTCCAATCATTTCCCTGAATACCTTAGGTCTTGAGAAGCAGCCGGGCTTTAAATTATCCTTAAGCCTTGTCAATCGATGTATTATGGCTTTAATATATGGGGATCTATTTATGAGGGTGCTTTATCGCACTAGACCTTATGAGCGTTTCCCTGGTTCATCACAGCTTTTATATGAAAAATGGTTAGAAAGGGCAAAGGAGAATATAAGAGCAGGTAATAGAAAAGTATTTCGCCGGTATATCAAGGAAATAGTCGGTGATTTTGACAGCCTGGAGCTTTTAGACATTAAAAAGCCAAAGGTTGGGATAGTCGGTGAAATACTGGTGAAATATCACCCTACGGCAAATAATGATATTGTCAATATTATAGAGCAAGGAGGAGCAGAAGCAGTTGTACCTGATCTTATGGATTATTTCTTATATTCTACTTTTAATTCACAGTTCCGATTCAGATATCTTGCCGGGAAGAAATTAGACAAGCAAAAGAGCAATCTAGCAATGAATTATATCCTGTGGTTTCGTAATATTATGAAAGAAGAATTGGATAAGAGCAAACGTTTTACGGCTCCAACACCCATAGAGGAGCTGGCTCATATGGCATCTTCTGTACTATCTTTGGGAAATCAAACAGGAGAAGGCTGGCTGGTTACAGCAGAAATGCTTGAGTTTATGGAACAGGGAACCCAAAATATTATTTGTGTACAGCCCCTGGCTTGCCTTCCTAATCATATTACCGGTAAAGGAATGTTTAAACCCTTAAAGGAACTCTATCCCCAGGCCAATATTATGCCCATAGATTATGATCCCGGTATATCCAGTGTAAATCAGTTAAATCGAATTAAGCTCATGCTTTCTATTGCATTGAAGGAATTGCAGATAAAATAAGGATAAAATCATAGTCAAAATGAGATTTAACTATATAGAATTACTTTACTAATGAAAATCCCCTAAATAAATTAAAGAAAGATTATAATATGGTAAAAAAATGAAATACATCTATCTTAATAAGGAGTTCTTTCATATAATATAAATGAACTGCTTATGTGATAGATGTTTTATTTTATCTCATAACAAAGGGCGTCCTATAAGATAAAAAGCCCAATTATATAAGGGGGATTTGAAATGAAACAATGTAAAAAGTGTGGTGCAATACAAAAAAATCAGAATAGAGTATGTATTGATTGTGGGGAACAACTGGGTACTCCTTTAAGTAAAGAGGAAGAGGCGAATTTAAACAATAAAATATCTAAAAAAATTGAGAAGCTATCTAACAGCGGGGATTTTTTTTATGTATCAAGGGTTGACAAAATAGTAGGGATAATGCTAATTATTGGAGCGTTAACCGCTCTGCTATTTAAAATTATTGGAGGTACAGGATTAGGAGAGCATGCTGCTTTCTTAATTCTGGTAATCATATTCATGTCCTTGGAGGCAATCGATATACTTTTTCCTCATTTTATGTGGGAGTTATATAAATTGAAGTTTATCTTTGCCATCTCTAATGTAGATGATATGCAACCCTCAGACCTGCAAATATATCTAAGGCGTATTATTGCATATCTGGTAAGCTTTGTCGGATATATCTATTTGATTTATGTTTTTGTTCTATTATTAAGAGGATAGCCTGTAAAATAGTGCATGACCAGGAAGGAGTAAAGGCACTATTATAAATGGGTTAACTCTTGACGGTATTTTTCAGGAGTGCTAGTATTAGCTTTAGTAAGAATTAGCAAAAAGGCTACAGGACAATTTACTGGAGGGTTTCTCTTGAAAAAAGTATTTCATTATTTAAAACCATATAGCAGGCGGATGCTCTTTGGCTTTCTGATTAAGGTCTTTGCAACTTTCTTAGATCTGGGATTACCTTGGGTTTTAGCATATATTATAGATGATGTGATACCTTTGCAAAGGGTATCACTTATTATGTTTTGGGGAGGAATTATGGTGGCCTTGTCCATTGGGGCAAGAAGCTTTAATATCATGGCCAACCGTATGGCAGCCAGAGTTGCACGAGATACCACACGGATATTACGACGAGATTTATTTGATAAAATATTAAGTCTTTCCGGTTCTCAGCTCGATTATTTTACCCTTCCCTCCCTAGGATCTCGTATGACTACAGACACCTACAATATACATAATATGATTGGAATGATGCA
Source organism: Bacillota bacterium (assembly GCA_023443625.1). The sequence goes on from JAEZTQ010000098.1 coordinate 58,095, forward strand.
GCGCCTTGGAGTACGAGCACCAATTATTTTAATTGGAGGTATTGTAATCACAAGTACTATGGAACCAGTTCTAACCTTGGTGCTAATTGGTATACTCCCCCTTCTTTTTCTAGTGGTTTATCTGGTATCTAAGCAAGGAATTCCCCTGTATACTATTTTACAGCAAGCAGTAGATAAAATGGTAAGAATAGTTAGAGAGAATATTACTGGTATTCGTATTATTAAGGCCTTATCCAAAACAGAATATGAAAAAGAACGTTTTAGCAGGGTCAATTCTGAATTGGTAGAGAAGGAACTAAAAGCAGGAACAACCATGGCAATCATGAATCCTATGATGAATCTCTTGTTAAACCTTGGGCTTACCTTGGTAATTATCATTGGTGCCTTTCGTGTGGATAGGGGAGCTTCAGAGCCAGGCAAAATCGTAGCATTTTTATCCTATTTTGCAATAATGTTACAAGCAGTTATGGCAATTACCAGAGTCTTTGTTATCTATTCTAAGGCCAGTGCTTCTGCTGTTAGAATTGCGGAAGTATTAGATACCAAAGAAGATCTTCAAACTGTAGCAACTCCTTTGAAACACACCGAGGATAAGGATGCCTTTATTGAATTTGATCATGTTAGTTTCTCTTATACCAAGGAACCCTGTATTATAGACATGAATTTTAAAATCAAAAAAGGTGCCAGTCTTGGGATTATTGGTTCAACTGGAGCAGGTAAGACAACTTTAATTAATCTTCTCATGAGATTTTATGATGTGTCTCAGGGAAGCATTAAGATAGAGGGCAGTGATATCAGAAGCTTTGATAAGCAGGAGCTGCGTAGAAAATTTGGAGTGGTATTTCAAAATGATGTTCTCTTTGCAGATATGATCTATGAGAATATAAGTATAGGAAGAAAAATACCAAAAGAGAGGGTTTTAGAAGCCGTAAAAGATGCCCAGGCCTATTCTTTTATCCAAGAGCTAGAGGGTGAATTAGATTATACCTTGTCTATTAGAGGTAGTAATCTCAGTGGGGGGCAAAGGCAGAGGCTTTTAGTTGCCAGAGCCTTAGCTGGTAGGCCGGAGATATTAATTCTTGATGATGCCTCCAGTGCTTTGGATTTTAAGACAGATTCCCTACTTAGACAAGCAATTCGGAATAATTATGGGGGTATTACGACGCTAGTAATTGCCCAGCGTATTAGTAGTGTCATGAAGCTGGATCATATACTGGTAATTGAAGATGGTCAGATGGCAGGTTATGGAACCCATGAGGAACTTTTAAATTCCTGTGAGGTTTATCAGGAAATCTATCATTCCCAGATGATGTCGTAAGGAGGTGATTTTTATGTCTGTAAAGTTCACAGGTTCCAAAATCAGTGAAAAAACAGAGAAGCCTAAGGATATTAAATTTGTAATAAAACGTCTTTGGCATTATATCTATCATTGTAAAGGAATGCTTTTTTTAGCTCTATTCTTATCAATAACAAGTAATATCTTCTCCCTCATTGGCCCTTTACTATCCGGCTATGCCATTGATGCAATAGAACCAGGAAAAGGTATGGTGATCTTTAAAAAGGTATTTTATTATGCCCTGTTGATGATTATATTCTATATGGTATCAGCCCTATTATCCTATCTCCTTGGAATTATTATGCTTCGTTTAAGTCAAAGAATGGTAAGAAAAATGCGAGAAGATGTATTTGCAAAGCTGGCAGATTTGCCTGTAGGCTTTTTTGATTGCAATCCTGCTGGAGATATTATCAGTAGAATATCTTATGATATTGATACAGTCAATACCTCCTTATCTACGGATGTAGTGCAAATACTATCCAGTGTCATAACCGTAGTTGGTTCCCTGCTTATGATGCTTCTTATTTCCCCTAGCTTAGTGCTGGTAATGCTAGTAACCATACCCTTATCCATGATTTATACCCGTTATATGGCAAGAAAGGTTCGTCCCTTCTTTCGCAAGCGCTCAGCCAAACTGGGGGAACTCAATGGATTTATAGAGGAGATGATTACTGGACAAAAGTCCATTAAAGCATATTCAGCAGAGCAGGCAATTATGGAGCGGTTTGATCAGAAGAATGAGGAGGCAGTAGAGGCTTATTATAATGCAGAATATTATGGCAGCATGATGGGGCCTACTATGAATTTTATCAATAATATATCTCTCTCCTTAGTTACGGTATTTGGAGCGCTCTTATACCTCTTTGGGAAGATGACCTTGGGGGATATTTCTTCCTTTGTTCAATATAGTAGAAGATTTTCAGGACCAATCAGTGAGGCAGCAAATATCATCAGTGAACTCCAATCTGCGGCAGCGGCAGCAGAACGGGTATTTAAACTTATGGATGAGGAGCCAGAACCGGCAGATAGGGAAGGTGCAGGGGAATTAACCACAATTAGAGGGGACGTCTATATGAAGGAGGTATCCTTTGGTTATCAGCCAGATAAGGTAATCATTAAGCAGCTATTCCTTCATGCCAAGCCGGGAAGCCTTACTGCAATTGTTGGGCCAACGGGAGCAGGAAAGACTACAATCATCAATCTCTTAATGGGATTTTATGATGTATGGGATGGACGTATCCTTGTGGATGGCGTAGATTCCAAAGATATTAAAAGAAGAAGCTTGCGAAAGGCCTATGCAATGGTACTTCAAGATACCTGGCTCTTTCAGGGAAGCATTTTTGATAATATAGCCTATGGTAAAGAGAATGCTACTATGGAAGAAGTGGTAGAAGCAGCTAAGATGACGGGAATGCATTCCTTTATTAAAAGACTACCCCAGGGCTATGATACCATTATCAATGAGGACGGCATCAATATCTCCAAGGGGCAGAAACAACTTCTGACCATAGCCAGAGCAATGTTACTGGATGCTAAAATGCTAATCTTAGATGAAGCGACGTCCAATGTAGATACAAGAACAGAAATCAAGATACAGAAAGCCATGAGAAAACTCATGGAGGATAAGACCTGTTTTGTAATAGCTCACCGCTTATCAACAATACAGGGTGCAGATAATATTCTGGTTATTGATCAGGGTAATATTGTAGAACAAGGAACTCATAAAAAACTTATGGAAGAGAAGGGCTTTTACTACCGCTTATATAATTCCCAGTTTGATTAGATATGGGCTAGTGTAAATTAGAATATTATTTCATAGGCATTAATAATAGACATATAAGATGAAGTAGTAAAATAATGTATTTACCAAAACATTTAATAATAGTATACTAAGTCATGAATACAGTTAGTAATACAAAGATGAGAGGTTTATAACATGAAACTATCAAATAAAATAAGAATAATATCTATTACTTTAGTTGTTTTTCTTATATTATTATTTGTATTAATAATTATTACTAATCAATTAAAAACCCCTAAGGTAAATGTTAAAGTAGAATTAAGTCAAATAACAAATGAAGAGTCTAGTGTACTGTTTAAAACTGACAATATATCTATTGATAATGTGAAAAAGTTATACCTTGAAGTTGAAATTACTGATTCGCCAAAATGTAAGGTACGAGATGTAAATATTCCTGATTTAAATTTAATTGATAGAATTGATTATGTTAGGTCCTATAAAGCAAATTATAGAGAAGAAAATAGATTAAAGAGTAGTAAAGCATTTTTTACCAAGGAGTATATATTTAATTCAACTGAGTTATCAATTGCAGAATTGAAAGAAATCTTTCAAGAGGAAAAAATAACAATATCTATTGTAACAAATATTAATAAAGAATTTTATTATAGTTATAGCATAGGAGAACTATTGGAGGCATCACCAGATAAATAACTATTTTGAGAGTTTGAGATTAAGTAATGTTTGGTGGAAGCCACAAGCTATTTTTTTAGAATATTCCCACAAGCTATTTTTTTAGAATATTCCTTGACAAGGCAAGGATAATTGATTATAATACCTTTCATTATTAATAAATAAAAAGCTGTGATAAGAACCAGTAAGAATTTTAATTTTCTAACAGAAAGCAACCGGTTGATGAGAGGTGCAGAGAATGGATTCTGAATACATCTTTGAGCTTCACACCGAACAGATTAACTAAGTAGGCTGCTGACGGTTCCCTGCACCCGTTATAGTGCTAGAGTATAACTTAAGTATCATTTTAATGCCCTATTTGGCATGTGATTCATGAGAACTTAAAGTACTCAAAGAGGTTGGCTATGAGAGTAGCTAATAAATATGAGGTGGTACCGCGAGAATAATCCCGCCCTCTAAGCAATTAGAGGAGCGGTTTTTTTTATGTTACGAGGAAATTAATCACAATTAACTCAGGCGTGAAGTATCAGCTTGCAGGAGGTGCACCTTGTGGAATAATTATAAGAAGAAAGGAAGATATACTATGACAAATCAAAATCAAGAGAGTATGGACATGAAAACAGTAGAGGAGGATCTTAGAATCATAACCAAAGGTGCCTTAGAGGTTATTTCTTTGGAGGAACTGAAAGAGAAATTAATAAAAGCTAAGAAAGAACAGCGACCCCTAATCATTAAACTAGGGCTGGACCCTTCTGCCCCAGATATTCACCTTGGTCATACCGTTGTTCTTCGTAAAGTAAAGCAGCTACAGGACTTGGGTCATCATGCAGTCATAATTATAGGTGATTTTACGGGTAAAATCGGTGATCCAACAGGAAAATCCAAGACACGTGTTCCACTTTCAGATGAACAGGTGCGCCAGAATGCAAAAACCTATACGGATCAAATATTTAAGATTATTGATCCTAATAAAACAACGGTGAGATTTAATAGTGAGTGGTTGTCCAAGCTGACCTTTGATGAAGTAATTAAATTGGCTGCGAGTACAACTGTTGCAAGACTTATGGAAAGGGATGATTTTCAAAACCGTTTTAAAAGACAGGAACCCATTGGACTTCATGAATTCTTCTATCCCCTTATGCAGGCCTATGATTCGGTACAAATTGATGCAGATATTGAGCTGGGAGGTACGGATCAGACCTTTAATATTCTTATGGGTCGAACCCTGCAAGGCAGTATGGACAAGGAGCGTCAGATTGCCATCTTTATGCCTCTTCTGGAAGGGCTGGATGGTGTAGAGAAGATGAGTAAAAGTCTTGGTAACTACATCGGCATATATGAACCGGCTGAAGTGATGTTTAAGAAGGTAATGGAGATACCGGATCATCTAATTCTTCGTTACTTTGAACTGGTTACGGATGAGCATCCAGACCGTATTGATGAGATCCGTAAGGAGATGGAGATGGGAAGAAACCCCAGAGATTGTAAGGTGGAACTAGCTAGAATCATTACAGGATTATATTATGATGAGGCAGAGACACAAAAAGCAGAGGAGTATTTTAAAACTGTATTTCAAAAAGGGGAAATTCCAGAGAATATGCCGGTAATCAATGCACCTGCTGATTGCAAAACACTTATGGATATTATTCCATGCCTAGTCACAGAAGGTCATACCCCCTCCGGCAGTGAATTTCGCCGTTTAGTAAAACAGGGAGGAGTTCAATTAAACCAGGAAAAAGTAATAGCTTTAGATCAACCTCTTCAAGGTAATGAGGCTGTGCTTAAAATAGGAAAAAAGAAATTTGTAAGAATTTTGTTATAAAATAAAAAATCAATGATAATGGAAACTTGGTCAGAATTTGACGTATTTACAAGTTATCTTAGACATGGTAATATCCGTTTATATAATATTAATTTAAGTCCGACATTCAGAGAACGCTAGGATAGTAATCAATTATACACGAAGTATAGGAGGAAGGGTATATCATGGAAAGACGAGATAAAGCAAATTATTATCTGGATCTGGCAGAAATGGTTTCACAAAGGAGTACGTGTCTAAGAAAACTCTATGGAGCCGTAATCGTTAAAAATGATGAGGTTATTTCTACAGGTTATGTAGGGTCTCCGAGAGGAAGAAAAAACTGTTCGGATATTGGTGAATGTATTCGTGAAAAAATGCAAATTCCAAGAGGCGAGCGTTATGAATTGTGCCGTAGCGTCCATGCGGAAGCCAATGCAATTATCAGTGCTTCCCGAGATAAGATGATAGGCAGTACCTTATATCTCGTAGGTATTGATGTAAAAACAGGTTCTTATGTAGAGAATTCTTGCTGCTGTTCCATGTGTAAGCGCATGGTTATCAATGCAGGAATAGAATATGTATGTATTCGTGATACTAAGAATGATTACAGGGTTATTGAGGTAAGTGATTGGGTTAGTGATGACGAATCCCTGTTGGGGAGCTTTGGATATTAAATTAGGTATATTTAATAGGGCTTGAAAGAGCAAGACTGCTATGCTGTTTATATTAGCATTTAATCTTACTCTCCAAGCCCTTAATATATGTCTTTAGTAATTATACAGTTTGTAGGTTTTCTAAATCTGAATAGAAGTTGGGGTAGGAGATATCTACACACTCAGCCCCAATAATACTGGTAGTTCCCTCAGCAAGTAAGGCCGCCACAGCGAAAGACATGGCAATTCTATGATCATCTTTACTCTCAATGATTGCTCCCTGGAGTTCTTTGCCACCTTGGATTATCATTCCATCCTCCGTAGCAGTGATATCTGCACCCATCTTAGATAAATTATCCACCATAACATCAATGCGGTTGGATTCCTTTACTTTTAGTTCAGCTGCATCCTTAATAATGGTAGGGCCCTTAGCAAAGCATGCTAGGATAGCAATGATGGGGATTTCATCAATTAAGGTAGGAATAATCTCGCCTCCAATTTCTGTACCCGTGAGATTGCTATACTTTACGAGGATATCTGCAACGGGTTCTCCACCCTTATTTATGACATTTACTAAGGAGATATCAGCCCCCATTTGCTTGCATACCCGTAGGATACCATCCCTTGTAGGATTAATGCCTACATTTTTAATTAAGATTTCGGAATTAGGAATGATAAGGCCTGCAGCGATAAAATAAGCAGCTGAGGAAATATCTCCAGGAACCTTAATTTGGCCGCCCTTAAGATAAGAATTAGGAAAAAGAGTAGCGGTATTGTCTTTTGAAGTAATCTGTGCTCCAAATTCCTCTAGCATTAATTCTGTATGATTTCTTGATAGATAGGGCTCAGTTACAGAGGTTTCACCCTCAGCATAAAGACCAGCAAGAAGAATGGAGGATTTAATCTGAGCGGAGGCAACAGGGGAATTATAATGAATTCCTCTTAATTTTGGTCCTTGAATAGCTGCTGCATTAATAACCAAAGGAGCGCGTTCATTCCCACCCTGGCTTTTAATATCTGCACCCATGAGAGTAAGGGGTGTTAGAATCCTACCCATGGGCCTTTTTTGAATAGAAGCATCACCTGTTAGGGTGATTTGAAATTCTTGTCCGCATAAGATACCTGAGATTAGGCGCAGGGTGGTCCCACTGTTACCCACATCTAGTATATCTGTAGGTTTTGATAGGCCATGGAGGCCTTTTCCATATATGATAACTTGATTGAAAGAAGGATTATTTTCAATTTCAATACCAAGCTGTTTAAAACAGCGAATCGTAGAAAGACAGTCGGCTCCTTGAAGAAAATTAGTTACTTCAGTTATTCCATCTGCTATTGCACCAAACATAACAGCTCTATGGGATATGGATTTATCACCAGGAACAGTGATTGTGCCTTTAAGGGGTCCACTTTTATTAAAATTCATGGATTTATTCTCCTATCTTTCATTAATCTACGGATGTAATCTTGGGGATATAAAGAATTATTTTCTTTCATGTATGTTATAATTATATCTTGTCAATAATGTACTTGCTTTAATCTGTGCTGCTTCATCATAAAATTCAATCCGTAGTACACCCTCTTCAAATTCTCGATTATGGATAATTCCAATATTTTTAATGCTGATTTGGTTACTTGCTAGTAGGGTTGCTATGGTTGCGATGGCTCCTGCTTCATCCATGATATCCAGATATATTTCAAATGATTTTTTAATCAAACCAATGGACTTCTTTGGAATAGCACTGCGATATTCTCCTGCCTTATCAAACATCTCATATAAATATTTCTCGTCCTGTCTTTCTAAAGCCTTGGATGCCTCTTTTAGGGAACGAATATATTGATCTAACAATTGCTTTATATCAGAGGAATTTGTTAAACATATATTCTGCCACATGATAGGAGAGGAGGAGGCGATCCGGGTGATATCTTTAAAGCCTCCGGCTGCAAGAGATCTCATTTTCTCAGTCTCATCATCGGACTCTCGAAGGAGATTTACTAGCTGTGCTGCTATAATATGTGGTACATGGCTAATAGCAGCAGTTATTTTATCATGCTCATAGGGGTCAAGGACAATAGGAATAGAGCCCATGTTTTTAACTAAGTCATGGAGTATATGAAGCATGAAATCGGGAGCCTCTATTGATGGGGTAAGAATATAATAAGCATTTTCCAGTAATAAAGCATAGGAATTTAAATAGCCGGTCTTTTCCGATCCAGTCATGGGGTGACCGCCAATGAATTGAGAGGACATTCCTAATTCATTAACAGCCTTATGGATATTACTCTTTACACTTCCTACATCTGTCAAAATACAGCTGGGCTTAAGTAAAGGCTTAAGCTGACGAAGATATTTGATATTGGATAGGACTGGAGCACATAAAAAGAGCAGGTCACAGTCAGGAAAACACTCCTCTAGAGTGGTAGTGACAGAGTCTAATACTCCATCAGCAAGAGCAGCTTTTAAATCAGAGCTAGGTTTATCTTGGTGATAATCATATGCAAAAAGATAATAATTTTTATTTATTTTCTTCAAAGCTCGGGCTATTGAGCCCCCGATTAATCCAAAACCAATAAATCCAATCTTAAAATCGCTCTTAAAATCACTCTCTAAATCCTTCATGAAGGCCTCCTTGGGATATGTATGATACTTCGCTGCAGCTGTATAAAACTGTACAGCAAAGTCATGATTTCATGTTTATATTAGCTGATACTATCTTAACTTGTATCTTTGGATTAATCAATTACCAATTATATTTTATAATTTTTTACCCATCAAAGCAGCTAAGGGTGCCATCTCCTTGGTTAACATATCAAATTCATTAAAGGTAAGGGACTGAGGACCATCGGATAATGCGGTCGAGGGGTTTGGATGGGTCTCTATCATAAGACCATCGGCTCCCACTGCAATAGCACTCATGGCAAGAGGTTTAACATAGGCTCTTACTCCTGTTGCATGGCTGGGGTCTATAATTATGGGAAGATGACTCTTCTCTTTAATTACTGGAACAGCACTAATGTCTAAGGTATTTCTGGTTGCAGTTTCGAAGGTACGAATACCGCGTTCGCATAGCACAACATTTGGATTGCCTTCTGCAATAATATATTCAGCAGCATTCAGCCATTCATCTATTGTAGCGGAAAGACCACGTTTTAAGAGTACAGGTAGACCTGATTTACCAGCTTCTTTAAGAAGAAAGAAATTTTGCATATTTCTAGCACCAATCTGAAGCATATCAACATATTTGACTGCTGCTTCAATGGCATTTAAACTGGTTACTTCACAAATTACCGGAAGTCCTGTCTCTTCTCTGGCTTCCTTCATATATTGAAGACCCTCTTCTTCAAGACCTTGGAAAGCATAGGGAGAGGTTCTGGGTTTATAAGCTCCGCCCCGGAGGATGTGAGCACCCGACTTTTTGATTGCATGAGCAGTGGCTAAGAGCTGCTCTTTACTTTCAACAGCGCAGGGCCCTGACATAATAGCTAGAGTACTTCCCCCGATGGTTACATTGCCTACCTTTATCTTGGAGGGTTCGGGATGAAACTTTTTATTAGCTAGTTTGTAGCTCTCTGTAACTGCAACAATTTTATCTACATCTTCAAATATCTCTAGATTTTGATCTTGTAATCTGGACTTATCTCCCACAACACCGATAATGGTTACTTCTTTACCGGTGGAAATATGCGCATCCAATCCCTTTGCTTCTATTAGATTCTTAATTTGCTCGATGGATTCTGCTTTTGCTAGGGGCTTCATTACTATAATCATGTTAACACATCCTTTCATTCTTTTAGGGGTAGTTTTCTTGTTTTGCCATTATACTCTGAATAATAATTAATGTCAATACATTGATGCATTAAAGCGTTACGGTTTAAAGCGTAACGGTTTAATGTGAAAAAACATGGTTTTTGTCTAAAAATATGATATTAGTATGTTATTATTTACATAAAGCTATTGTAAAAATTAATGTCCTCTAGTAAAATATACTAAGAAGTATCTATGGGTTATTATATACTTTATATGCCAGGGGATGCTGCAAAACTAAATATTTCTATTTTTATGCTGAAATTGTGCATCACCCCATACCCTACCTACTTACTATAAGCGTATTGGAGGAAATCAAATGAATGTTTACACTTCGGAAAAGATTCGCAATGTTGTTTTGTTGGGCCACGGTGGCTGTGGCAAGACTACTTTAGTCGAAGCCATAGCGTACACAACGGGTATACTCAAGCGTCAGGGAAAAGTGGAAGAGGGAAATACAATCAGTGATTACGATAAAGAAGAGCAGAAAAGATTGTTCTCCATCAGTTCAACAGTAGTGCCTATATTATATGAAGATATTAAAATTAATTTCTTAGACACTCCTGGTTATTTTGATTTTGTTGGAGAAGTCGAAGGAGCTTTGGCAGTGGCAGATGCTGCAGTAATTGTGATTTCTGCAAAGGCTGGGGTTGAAGTTGGCACAATGAAAGCATGGGATTTTTGTGAAAAATATAATTTACCCAGAATTTTATTCGTTACGGATATGGACGATGATAATGCAAGTTATCGAGAAGTAGTTGAAAAGCTCACTGAGCTATATGGCAAGAAAATTGCGCCTTTTCATATTCCGATTAGAGAAAATGAAAAATTTGTTGGATTTGTTAATGTGGTTAAGATGGCTGGAAGAAGATTTACAAAAGCCAGTGAATATGTAGAATGTGAAATACCCGATTATTGTCAGGAAAATCTTTCGAAGTCCAGGGAAGTATTATTGGATGCAGTTGCCGAAACCAGTGAAGAATTAATGGAAAAATATTTTTCAGGTGAGGAATTCACTCAGGAAGAAATCTCTTTGGCACTTCGAAATAATGTAATAGATGGTTCTGTTGTTCCGGTGCTGATGGGTTCCGGTGTGAATGCTCAGGGTACGACAATGTTATTACAGGCAATAGATAAATACTTCCCAGACCCTACCAAGAAAGAAATCAGCGGAAGTAATGTAAAGACTGGAGATAAATTTGTAGCAGACTATGATGAAAAGAAGCCTTTCTCAGCGAGAGTCTTTAAGACAATAGCTGACCCATTCATCGGTAAATTCTCACTTTTTAAAGTATGTTCAGGGGTTATTAAATCAGATTCTGTTATTTTTAATGCGGACAAGGATGTGGAAGAGAAGGTTAGCCGCCTTTATGTATTAAGGGGTAAAGAGCAGATAGAAGTGACCCAGTTAAATGCCGGAGATATTGGTGCTCTTGGTAAACTAAGTAATACAAGTACAGGAGATACCCTTTCTACTAAGGCAACTCCTATTATATATGATCGTATTAGTGTAGCAACACCTTATACCTATCAACGTTTTAAGACTAAGAATAAGGGTGATGATGATAAGGTTTCCCAAGCTCTTGCCAAATTGATGGATGAAGATTTAACCCTTAAGATGGTCAATGATAAGGAAAATAGACAGACCTTATTATATGGTATTGGTGACCAGCAATTAGAGGTAGCAGTGTGTAAGCTATCAACAAAGTATAAAGTTGAAATTGAGATGATGAAGCCTAGGGTACCTTTCCGTGAGACTCTCCGTAAGAAGGTACGTGTACAGGGCAAATATAAGAAACAATCCGGTGGACATGGTCAATATGGTGATGTTCATATCGAATTCGAACCTTCCGGTGATATGGAAACACCTTTTGTATTTGAAGAGAAGATCTTTGGCGGTTCTGTTCCAAGGAATTACTTCCCTGCTGTTGAAAAAGGTATAGGGGAATGCGTTCTGAAAGGACCAGTAGCAGGCTATCCAGTTGTCGGGTTAAAAGCCACCTTGGTGGATGGTTCCTATCATCCAGTAGACTCTTCTGAAATGGCCTTTAAGATGGCAACCATCCAGGCCTTCAAACAAGGTTTTATGCAGGCTTCGCCAGTTCTATTAGAGCCCATAGCATCTCTTAAGGTTCTGGTACCGGATAAGTTTACTGGAGATATTATGGGAGATTTGAATAAGCGTAGAGGCCGGGTACTAGGAATGAATCCAGTTTCTGGTGGTAAGCAGGAAATCGTTGCAGATATCCCGATTTCGGAATTATATGGATATTCAACGGATCTTCGTTCTATGACCGGTGGTATTGGAGAATTCTCCTATGAGTTTTCACGATATGAACAGGCGCCCTCCGATGTTCAGCAGAAGGTTATGGAGGAGAATTTGAAGGAAGAAGAAGCTGTTTCTTAAGCCATTTCTATGCTATTATAATAATTAATAATATATATAATAAGTACTAATAATAGTAAAATAAAAACAATAGAAATTGGTTGACATCTTGGCATTATTCTGATGTAATATTAGTGAAGTTGATTGAATTTACTTATATGTATGACGATAAAGGAGGTAATCCTTCAAATCCTGTAGAGAGATAGAATTTGAATGGATGCCTCCTATATATTGTTGCGAGACGTATATAGACAAGTCCTCTAGCTTAGGTTAGGAGATAAGAAAATCGACGGATATCTTAAGAGTACATTACTCTTATAATATTAATAATTCAAAGGAGAGTTTTTATGGAAAAGTTTTTTAAACTTAAGGAAAACGGGACAACAGTTTCAAAAGAAGTTATTGCCGGCTTAACAACATTCTTTGCCATGGCATATATCATCTTTGTAAATCCACAGATGTTATCCCAAAGAACATTAGGAGCAAATGGAGAAGTTCTATTTGAATTAGTACCCTACGGTGCAGTATTCTTAGCAACAATTATTGCATCAATTATTGGTACTTTAGTAATGGGCTTATTTGCAAATGTACCTTATGCACAGGCACCTGGTATGGGTCTTAATGCTTTCTTTGTTTATACGGTATGCTTTGGTCTTGGATTTAGCTGGCAAGAGGCTTTAGCAATGGTATTTCTCTGTGGTATCATTAATGTACTTATCACGGTTACGAAAATCCGTAAAATGATCGTTAAATCAATTCCAGATAGCTTACAACACGCTATTGGTGGTGGTATCGGTGTATTTGTTGCTTATATCGGTATCAAAAATGCTGGGTTGTTAGAATTCACATCTGACCCTGGCAGAAACATCGTTTTAGATAGCGGAACTGTTATAGCTGACAGCAGTATTGTTCCTGCCCTTGTAAATTTTAATTCCAAGGCAGTTCTTTTATCAGTGATTGGTATTGTTATCGTATTTGCTCTTCTGGTAATGAAAGTAAAAGGTGCAATTTTCATCAGTATCATATTAACTACAATCATCGCTATTCCAATGGGAATTGTTGATTTATCTACGATTGGAGCAACTGCTGGCTTAGGAGATTACTTTAGTCAGTTAGGAACCACTTTTGGTGCAGCATTTAGTTCAGAAGGTATGGGTTCATTATTTGGTGATGCTTCTAGAATTCCTTTAGTGCTTATGACAATTTTTGCATTCAGCCTTTCTGATACCTTTGATACCCTTGGTACATTTATCGGAACTGGTAAGAGAACAGGAATCTTTGATGCAGCAGATGAGAAAGCACTTCAAGACGGTAATGGTTTCAAATCTAAGATGGACAAGGCTTTATTTGCAGATTCCATCGCTACTTCCATCGGTGCTATTTTTGGTACATCCAATACTACAACCTACGTTGAGAGTGCAGCTGGTATTGAAGCAGGTGGACGTACTGGTTTAACATCCGTTGTTACTGCATTGTTATTCTTAGCAAGTATATTCCTTGCACCTATTATAGGTATTGTTCCTGCTCAGGCAACAGCTCCTGCACTTATTGCAGTAGGTGTTATGATGTTAGCATCCTTCAAGGATATTAACTGGACAGATTTAGAAGATGCAATTCCTGCATTCTTTGCTACAATCTTTATGGGCTTCTGCTATAGCATTTCTTACGGTATTGCAGGTGGATTTATTCTTTATTGCATCATTAAGATTGTTAAAGGGAAAGCAAAAGAAGTTAGTCCTGTTATCTGGGTTGCATCTGCATTATTCATTGCAAACTTTGTTGTACTTGCCATAATATAATCTAAATATATATATTAATAAAAGACGTTTCACACTTATCTCTATTGTGAAACGTCTTTTTATTATGTTATAAGTTAAGTATTTATCTTAGCCTTGTTCAAGGATACTAGATATTATTGATTCTCTGCTTCCTCTTGCTTAGGCTCATTCTTTTCACCGATGGATAATAGGAGGTTTATTACAATACCTACTACGGAAGCTGTTGCAAGGGCAGGGAATTGCATTCCGAAGAAAGGAATTAAACCATCTTCAAATCCGTAACTTCCACCCAGACCGATGATTAGTATGATAGAGATAACAGCTAAGTTCTTAGAGCTAAATAAATCAACCTTACGATCCAACATAATAGTGATACCCTGTGCAGCAATTACACCAAAGAGGTAGATGGATAAACCACCAATTACACTGTCAGGAATGGAATACACCACATTAACTAAAGGCGTAATGCAGGAGATTATCATGGTGATAATAGCAGCTGCAATTAATACGGGAATGGAGAATACCTTGGATATAGCCATGGTACTTATGTTCTCACCGTAATTAGTTCCCGCAGGACCTCCGATGAAACCAGAGATGATATCGCCAAGACCATCGCCTATTAGATTTAAACCTAATTTATCAGAGATATTGTATCTCTTTTTGGAACCATTTTTCTTAGCTAAATCATTTACATAGATGTCTAGCTGATAAATATGGGCAGTTGATTCTGGAATTGTTGCAATGGCAATTGGCATAATTGCAGCAACGGCAGCCCAGCTTGGCTTAGGTAAAGTGAAGATAGGGAGGTTGATAAA
Source organism: Bacillota bacterium (assembly GCA_023443625.1). The sequence continues at coordinate 73,097 of JAEZTQ010000098.1, forward strand.
TCCTTCAATCTCAGTCTTGTTAAAGTTTACAAATTTGATACCTGTGATTGCACCAATGATTAAAGCAGCCACATAACCTGTCAAAAGGCCAAAAAGAATAGGCAACTGACTTAATTTGCCCTTCAAGTATACAGAATATGCGATTGTTGAAAATAAAGTAATCAGTGCAATAACCCATGCCATGTTACCAGCGAGAGTTGTCTTTGCAGCATCGATAGCATCTGGTATAGCTGCAGCATTTTGCATTGCATTAGCAGCTAGGGATAAACCAATGATCATTGCAATACTTCCTGTTACGGTTGGTGGCAATATCTTATCAATGGTGTCTTTACCGGTACGTTGAATGATAAGACCAGCAACGATAGAAACAAAACCGGACATCACTATACCAAATTGTGCTGTTGATATCATGGTATTAAGACCATTTTGTGCAATTGCTTCTTCTGTCATGATAGATGCAATGGCTGTGATATAGGAAAAGCTAGAGCCATAATATAAGGGGATTTTCCTACCGGTGATAAGAATGAAACAAAGAGTAGCCAAACCGCTGGCAAAAATGGTAGTGGATACATGGAATCCGGTGATTAATGCAACTAGAACAGTTGCTGGGAACATTACTACGATTTGTTGTAGTGCAAATAAGATTAACTCCACAATTGGGGGACGCTCATCAGGTAGATAACCGATGACTTGCTTCTTTTTTGAAGACATTATAATTTACCTCCTAGGATTTTTTTTATTTTGACACATTTTATATGTTTTGTAAAGTAGAATTGTTGAAATATCATAAATTATTTTTTGTACAATTTATACAAATAGAAAAAACTACCAAATTTTATCATAATTTACTTTTATGTTTGTGTAAAATTTTGCTTTAAATTGGATATAAAATTATTGAAACATATGGTATAATCTAAAATAATTTAGTTATAAGGTAAAGGTTCCATTTATATTATACATAACATTAAATATGGATTATGTCCTAAGGCTTTACCTATACATTTAATCAGTGCACATGGATAGTATTAACATTCTAATTGTAAATACTCAAAGGATAAAAGGGGGATGGTTAAATTCAAAATGCTGATGTAGATTTATTTTTAACAAAATTGGAAGGATATATAAGGATAATGAAAGGTTTTGTTATGAAGAAAATTACCATATTAATCATTAGTATTTTAAGTATTACTATATTAGCGGGATGTCATAAAGAAATTAATCAGCTTGCAATTCCGAAGGCAGGTGACCAGGTTGCAGAAATTGTTGTCCGGGACTACGGATCAATTTATATAAGGTTTTTTGAAGAGGAGGCACCCAAGGCTGTAGAGAATTTCATCACCCATGCCAAGGAAGGATATTATGATGGTCAAGTCTTTTACAGAATTATTAAGGATTCCAGACTTGAGACGGGAGATCCTACTGGAAATGGAGATGGGGGAGAAAGCATATGGGGCGAAGAATTTAAAGATGAATTCAATCCATACCTTCAACCCTATAGAGGTGCGTTATGCATGTCTAACCTAGGTCCCAATACGAATAAAAGTCAGTTCTTTATTGTTCAAGCTGGTAGTACTTTTAATGAAGAAGTATTAGAACAGATAGAACTTAACTACGATATTAAATTTAATGCAAAAGCAAGAGAAATATATGGAGAAAAAGGCGGAGCTCCTTGGTATTATAAGCTTAATACAGTTTTTGGACAGGTATATGAAGGCTATGAAGTGATGGATAAAATAGCTGCTGTGGAGAAAAAAGATGAAGAACATGGAATACCAGCCAAAGATGTTGTTATAGAAACAATAAAAATATTTGAATACAAATAAATTTTAGATAGGAGGAGTAGGCTGGGGCTTTCAGCCAACTTCCCTAGCTTTTTTTTGTTATATAGGAAACGACTTTCAGTCACTTTAGGCAAACTCTTTGTTCGTAATTATAGAATGAGAAATTCTTTGATTTCTATGTATTTACATTGACAGATATATAAGTATGTTGTAAACTGAAATCGTAATTTCATATTGGACCTCACTGTTTCCCAGTGGGGTAGAGGTGCGATATTTCACGGTCCCAAGAAGAGCCTGAGAAGCAAAGAAGCTTTTGACTAGGTAATATCGCCGAAGTGTATAATTTACTCAGGGTTATATGCTGGGCCTGCGGTTAATAGCTGTAGGACTGTCTCATTTGATACCTGTCAAATGAGTTGTGCTATCTCAGGAAGGGATTAATTAGTGACTTAGCACAAACTGGCGTAACCTGAGGATACTCCAGTTTTTTTGTTTTATATAATAAAAGATCTACTTAAAAACATCCTATGTGAGTTTGCACAATCTAGTATAGGATTACAGATACAAAACATAGTTTGTCTGCAACACACTTTCCTTGGATGAAGCACTTAGTGGTGTTCTACTGAATAAAAAGCAGCTGCACGAGAAGAGCCTGCTGCAGAGATTACTTTTTAGTTATAAAAATATTTTATTAAGGAGGAGATAGATATGAAGAAAAGATTATCAGCTTTATTGGTACTTATGTTAGTATTATTTATCGGAGGTTGTGGTACAAAAGAGACAGGAGACAATAAATCTGCTGGCAGCGATGGTTCAAAAGACGTCAAAGTTACAGAAGGAGCAGAGGCAAAGGATGTATTTAAGGTAGGTATGGAATGTGGATACCCACCCTTTAACTGGACACAATTAGATGATTCCAATGGTGGTGTTAAGATTGAGGGTACAAGTGAATATGCTGGTGGATATGATGTGGAAGTCGCAAAGAAGTTAGCAGAAGGACTTGGTAAGGAGCTTGTTATTGTTAAGACAGAATGGGATGGTCTCGTACCTGCGGTTCAATCTGGTAAAATTGATGCCATAATTGCCGGTATGTCACCTACTACTGAGAGAAAAGATAGCATTGATTTCTCTGATAAATACTATACATCTGTTCTTGTTATGGTGGTTAAGAAAGGGGGAGCCTTTGAGAATGCTACCTCTATTCAGGATTTTGCTGGTGCCAAGATTACAGCACAGTTAAATACCTTCCATTATTCTGTAATTGATCAAATTAATGATGTAAAGAAGCAAACTGCTATGGATAATTTCCCAGCAATGAGAGTCGCTCTTGAGGCAGGTTCCATCGATGGTTACGTGTCTGAACTTCCAGAAGGAGTTAGCGCTACCACTGCCAATGATAATTTTGTTATGATTGAATTTGCTGAGGGCAGTGGCTTTGAAGCATCAGAGGATGAGGTAGCAATTGCTGTAGGTATTAAGAAAAACAGTGAAATTACAGCTAAAATCAATGAAATTATTGCAGGGATAACTGAGGAAGACCGTATAAAGATTATGGATACTGCTATTGTTAATCAACCAGCAGCAGAATAAATTTAAACTCAGAGACTGTCCCAAGTATTCATACATCTTTGGGGCAGTCTTTTAGCATTGATGAATATAAGGAACCTATAGAATATCAAACATATATGCAAGGGATTGAATGAAAGGCTTGGTGCTTATGTCTTGGAATACTATTTTAGAAATTTTAAATAAATATTGGCCCATGTATATCAGGGGAGCAGGTTTAACCCTATTTATATCGATAACTGGTACAATACTTGGATCCCTAATAGGATTATTGGTGGGATCAATTCGAACAATTCCTATGCCAGAGAGAGGAATTAAAAGAATTGTAATAAAGATAATCAATGTGTTGATTACAATTTATGTGGAGTTCTTCAGGGGAACACCAATGATTGTACAATCCATGGTTATATACTATGGATCTTTAATGGCATTTGGAATTGATATGCCAAGAACTTCCGCTGCTGTATTTATCGTCTCTATAAATACAGGTGCATATATGGCAGAAATCGTTAGAGGTGGTATTATATCCATTGATAAGGGTCAGTTTGAAGCTGCCCATGCCCTTGGTATGAATCATAGGAAAACCATGTTTAATGTAATATTACCCCAGGTAATACGTAATATCCTGCCTCCCCTTGGTAATGAATTTGTAATTAACATCAAGGATACTTCAGTACTTAATGTAATCGGTGTATCAGAATTATATTTCAATACCAAAACTGTAGCGGGGAATACTTTCAAATTCTTTGAGGCTTTCTCTGTAGCATGTATTGTTTATCTTATATTAACATTAACTGTTACAAGAATTCTTCGTCTGATTGAACGTAAATTAGATGGACCTGAGAATTATAATATAATTCCCGGTAATCAGATGCAAGTATAGCCGCTAGTATAAAATCCTGTGCTTAGGTGTTATGCTAGAACAAAGAACCACTGCAAGGTGGAGGAAATGGAGCAGATTTATGGAAAAGGTAATAGAAATACAACATTTGAGAAAATCCTTTGGACAAAATGAAATTCTTAAGGATATTGATTTTTCTGTTAATAAGGGAGAAGTGGTATGTATTATCGGAGCTTCCGGTTCGGGAAAGTCCACCCTTCTGCGCTGTATTAACCTATTAGAGAAACCCACTGGTGGTTCAGTTATTTATAAGGGTGAGAATATATTGGATGACAAGCATGATATTTATGCTTATCGAACGAAACTAGGTATGGTATTCCAACAATTCAATCTATTTAATAATCATAATGTACTTAGTAATTGTATGGTAGGCCAGATGAAGGTGTTAAAGCGTTCTAAAGAAGAGGCTAAGGAGACTGCAATGAAATATCTTAAGGTAGTTGGCATGGATCAATATATCAATGCCAAACCAAAGCAGTTGTCCGGCGGACAGAAGCAAAGGGTAGCAATTGCAAGAGCATTATCCATGGAACCGGATGTACTACTATTCGATGAGCCAACTTCTGCCCTTGATCCAGAGATGGTGGGAGAGGTACTCAATGTTATGAACGACCTTGCAAGAACAGGTCTTACCATGCTTGTGGTAACCCATGAGATGGGCTTTGCCAAGGAAGTATCTGACCGTGTAGTATTCATGGATAAGGGAGTTATTGCTGAAGAAGGAAGCCCGGAACAGATCTTTAATAATCCAACCCAGGAGAGAACTAAGGAATTTTTAAAACGTGTATTAAAAGAACAATAAAGATTTGGGGCTGTTACAGTAGTAACAGCTCTTTTTAATTCAATAGAGGGAATTACGTCCTATTGAATTAAAATGCGACCCTATGGATGCGCACCTCGCAGCAAGGAAGTATATTACTTCGCAATCCACTCGGGCGCAAAGTGTCAGCAAGCTGACACTTTCTTGTAGATAAATCGAAATCTATTTGTTAATAATATACAAATTTGAAATGAAAATATGTGAATTATTTATGGGACAATTTCCTTTACAAAAAATGTATTTTCATTTATGATAGTATATATTCTTAAAATTTATTTATTCTATTTTATCTATCAACAATTCATTTAAAATTCCAATTACTTTCATAAGGAGGGCTTTGTTTGAAAATCGCATTCTGGAGCAATGCCAATGAACGGTGCAATGTTTCTGCAAATTTAGCAGCAGTCAGCGTAGCAAGTGTAATTCGATATCCATATTCTGTTATAGTGATTGAAAATCGTTTGAGCAATGATAATATGGGGAAGGCATATTTTGGAGAGAATCATAGCTTATTCTATCCAGAGGTAGGAAGAAATTATTATGATGGAAGCGGTATTGAAGGATTACTTAGAAAGATATACCGAGGGGATTATAATTTCGAGAATCTCAAAGGTCATTTCAAGGAGATTATCAGTGAACATCTATACTATATACCACAGAGCCGAATTATTCATAATGAGATATTTGAATATGAATTTAATCATTGTATAAATCCACTTTTTGAAATTACTGATACATATGCTGATATTTGCCTTATTAATACTGCTAGTCATGAAAATCTTAGTACAAAAACAATTCTTGATAAAGCTGATCTAATCGTAGTAAATCTATGTCAGAATCAAAATGTATTAGATGATTTCTTTTTCAACTATTCTTCAATACTTTCCAAATCGGTTTTTATTTTAAGCAACTATGATGGTCATAGATTTCTTAATAGTAAGAGAATATCCGAGATTTATCAAATATCTCGGGACAATATCATTGTAATACCCAAAAACATATCTTATGATGAGGCTTATTCTATGGGCTCAGTCGTTGAATTCATCTCTAGTAATTATACCTGTGTCAAGGAAAGCCCTAACTTTATATTTATTCAGTCAATAAAGAAAGCAGCCCATAGAATTATTAAAATGGCTGAGCAATCTGTTAAGGAGAAGGAAATCATACTGTGTTAACCATATCATTATTACGATTGATATTACTGTTTTTGATTGGTTTTGGGCTCTTTGAAGGGACAAGTTATGCCCTTTCTTTCATAGAGAGAAGACGATTGAAAATAAGGAAAAAGTCATCTAGTAAAGGTAATACAATAAAAAAAACTGAAATTGTATTGGTCTATATATCAGTACTAATTATTTACCTGGGAATTCTTTTTTTGTTAATTAAGAGTAAGATTAGGGGACTAGTGTGAATTATTGAAAAACATAATTCACACCTAGAAGTTTGTGCCTGCGTAATCCTCGGCACAAACTAACTCAAAGGGAAGGCATGTACTGGTAGTGTGAAAATAAAAAGCAATTTTCACACCTAGAAGTTTGTGCCTGCGTAATCCTCGGCACAAACTAACTCAAAGGGAAGGAATGTACTGTTAGTGTGAAAATAAAAAGCATTTTTCACACTTAGAAGTTTGTGCCTGCGTAATCCTCGGTACAAACTAACTCAAAGGGAAGGCATGTACTGTTAGTGTGAAGAAAAAAGCATCTTCACAAAGGGAAGACAATGTCTTTTCTTGGGAAGAACTGTGAAGTCCGTACAGAGGTGTGAACTCCTTGTTCTTCCAAGGTGTTGAGTTGACTATGTAAGCCATAAGGGAGAAGTTATATGAGAATACGAAGGAGAATGAAGCGATCTACCAGACAATATATCACTGTTGCAATAATCTGCACTGTAGTAATTGGGGCAGCAGCAACAATCACGGCCTTTCTCATAACAAGGCAGATAAGGGATGAGTATCAGCTGTTACTACAAGAGGCCTATGAGGATATGAGGGCCAACCAAAGAAATGTTTATATAGCAACAAGGGATATTCTCAACGGTGAAGTGATCCAAGAGGATATGCTGGAAAGAAAAACGGTATATTCCTCTCAACCCCAAGATTCCTATATTACGAAGGAGGTCATAGGAAAGACTGCACTGGTTGATATTGTAACAGGAACTCAGGTGCTTAATGCAATGGTTACTGCCAATGATGTAGCATCCAATATCAGAGAACTGGAATATCAGGTTATAACTATGAATTCCAATATCCTTCAACATGATACGGTAGATGTTCGTATCTTCTATCCCAACGGAGAAAGTTATATTGTGCTTGCAAAGAAGAAAATTGTTGGCTATACACCTGAGTCCTCCAGTGTTTTTTTGTGGGTTGATGAAGCAGAGCTTTTAAGAATGTCTGCAGCAATAGTTGATGCAGCACTATATACAGGATCGAAACTATATGTAACCAGATATGTGGAGCCTAATTATCAAGATGCTTCGGTTATTACTTACACACCAAGTCTGTCCATTCTTTCACTCATTGAAAATGATCCTAACATAATAGAACGTAGCTCTCAAAAACTTAATAAGGACATAAGGAAGTCATTAGAAAACAGATTGACGGATAATATGACAGTAGATATAGCGGCCATTCATTGGGACATAGATTCATATTTATTTTATGAGGATGGATCAAGTAATACTAATACATCTCAAAAGAGCTTGGATGCATCCATAAATAAATCAAATGAATTACAGAATCCTGAAGGATTACAAGATAAGACTCAAGTATCATCCGATTATGATAATACACAGCAGGGTGTCTCCAAGACACAAGAGAATAATTCCGAAACACAAGAGAATAATTCCAAGTCACAACAAAATAATTCTGAAATATCACAGGGTAATTATAATACAACACCTAATCATTCAGATAGTTATTTTGAGACTGAAACAGCTCCTGTTGAGGACAAACAGGATAGTACAGTTGGTAGTCCATCCTATGAGAATCATGAATTAGGCAAGGCGGATTATTTTTATTTAGCAGAAGAGGTTATGAGGGATGAAATTAAATATGATCAATAGAACTTGTTATGTAACTTAAATGATATTGATATAGGAGGGGATCTATGGTATGCGTAGGGTATGTTGGATGTGAAATATATGACCTGGTTTTATATATGAGTCGTATTCTTACTAAGCTTAATTTCAAAGTACTCATTGTTGATTTATCCGATTCCTCTGCCCTGCTAAATTCTATTAAGCATGGAATGGAACTGGATAGTGGGAAGGAAATTATTAATTATCGTAGTATTAATTATATAAGAAAAATACCAAGCAAAGATGATATGGATATATTTGATCATGGAGTAGTATTTGTTGTTCATGGCAACAAGCTTATGAATACATCTCAATTCGAATATAAATCCTTGAATGTTGTAGTTGATATTTTTCCCCATAGAATAGAAGCAGTGAGTAAATCATTGTTGGCAAGTAAATGGGCATTGAATGAAATAAATGTTTTGATTAGAGATATTATCACAGAGGAAGATGTTCAAAGAGGTATGGAGCAGATTAAGTGCCCTATGAAACCTGGGAGGATTAGTTATTTATATCATGATATTAATGATTATGAATGTGCCATTGAATGTCAGACATCGCAAATTGTTCGGTTTACAAAGATATCAAAAGGAGCAAAGAGATATATGATAGAGCAAATTCATGAGATGCTTCCTCAATTATCGGTCAAGAGAATAAAAAGAGCCATGGTATTAGCAAAAAGGGGTGTGTAACTAATCTATGAGTAAAATACTTTTTTGGTCCCCACTCCATGGGAAGGGCCAAACAAGCAATCTTCATGTAACTGCATTTGTTATGAGTCTATTATATAAAAAGCAGGTTCTTATGATGCAGACGCATTTTTATGGAAATAACCTTGAAGGTCCCTTAGTGGGGATGAATGTGAAGAATTATAAATCGAATGAGTTTTTTCAGGATATTGGGCTTGATGCTGCAGTAACCTATAGTAACATGAGAAGGTTAAATAAAGATATGCTTGAAAACTGCTGTATCACATTTCCAAGTAATAGAATACTTTTACTTCCGGGGACGGGGGCAAAAAATCGTGAGACTTTTGAGAGAGATATTGGAAAAGCTGTTTGTCGTGTAATGAATGATGCTAATGAATGTGTGGATGTGGTATTAATTGATTCTAATAGTGGTGAGGATAAGTTATCCCTTGCCTTAATGGAGGAAGCTGATCTAATTGTAGTAAATCTGACGCAGCATCGTTATTTATTGGATAAGTTCTTCACGAATCAAGAAATACTCAAGTATCATAGGAAAATATATTATTTGTTTGGCGATTATGATGAAAATTCTAGTTACAATATCAATAACTGTCGCAGAAAATATAGTAAACATATGAATTATAATAATTCAGGTGTTATCCCTTACTGTACCAGGTATCTAGATGCCCAAAATAATAGTGAGATAGCCGAATTCATGCAAAGGGGACTTCAGGTAGATAAGGATGAAGCTTTGGATAAGATGTTCCAAATCATTCCCAGAGCATTCCCTTGGGGGAGGTATATAAGGGAGGAGACCCAGGGCTTTTTTTACAATTCCCAGCGAGCCATAGAGAAGATGATGGACATGCTACAGATTTCTCATAGAAATAGGCGCAAGGAGGAGTGCATGCATGAGTCTAAGTGAGATAGTAATATCAAGCATATTACTAGTTTGTATGGCTCTAGTTATTTTTTATATTTTCAAGTCCAAAATAGACAATGATGCAAACCAAGAAAATATTTTTTCCATCAATTATTTATGTGAAGAAATTATCAAAACCATTAACGAAATAGTAAATATGGATATTGATGTACTCAATCTTAATCAGAGAAATCTGAATAATCGAAGGACGATGAAAAGAGCTTTAAGTAATGCTGTCCGTAAATGTTCCCAAGGTAATCTGGCAGAGAAAACCATAGTATATGCACGAATAAAAAATACTTTGGCTGGTAATCTGGGTATAACAGAAGGAGTTACTGAGGAGGTAATCCCCTTTAACGATCCAGAGAAGCTTACCCCAAGGGATAAATTTGAGATAATGCTTTATCTGGAAAAAAGAAGTGGAAACTATAATATGTTCCGTAATATATGTAAAAAGGCAGGATTGGATTGTCTTAAGAAGGACGATAATGGATATTATTATAGTGTTACTGAGGAGGATATTAATCATGCTTTTAATCTACTGTCTCACCCCTTAAGTTATGATGATAAACTTAATATCATAACACAACGTGTTTATGAAAAAACCTATGGACTATCTGCTATTGATTTACTAGTTATGGAGGATGCTTCTCTAGATAGTATATCGGGAGGAATTTCCGGTATAACCATGGAACACTATTATTACCTGGATGAGGATGTATACCATGGAAGTTTTAGAAAACCTAAGACACATGAAAGTATCTGGATTGTATATGCCGGAAAATCAATTCATTTGAAATTTCTTTCCTTTGAATCAAGTCTTGATATGATAAGAGTATGTAAAAATCTATCGGAACATGGTCGTACAGGGCATCTTACCTCTTCGGAGGGTGGAATAAAAACACATCTGGCAGATGGAAGTCGTGTTACTGTATTTAGACCAAATAACAGTACTCAATGGGCATTTTTCCTTCGTAAATTTACCAGTGCCTCTTCTCTTGCGTTAGAAGATCTTATTACGGATAAGGGTAGTGAATATCCAATTGGGATTATACGATGGGCTTTACATGGTTGTTTAAATCTGATTTTCTCAGGAGACCAAAATTCGGGTAAAACAACAAATACTAGAGCAGCAGTTAGAGAGATAGATAGGCGGCAACCCGTTAGAACCATAGAAAGTGATTTCGAACTCTACTTAAATGATGCCTATTATGACAAGAACATATTAGGAACGAGGCCAAGTGATAAGATGAGTTTTTCAAAGGTAATTGAGTTGTTGAAAAGCTCCGATGCTCATACCATATTATTTGGTGAAACATCAAGTCTTGAGCATGGGAAACATCTTATAGATTTGTTACTTGCTGGAACCAAACGCATCATTACCACAGGACACTGGCCTACCACAGATGAATTGGTGTCTTACTTTGTTCATTCTATGGGTGCCTATGGTGGATCAGGGTCTGAGGATGTAGAAGCATTAGTTGCAAGACTTCTCCACCTGGATATTCACTGTGTCAAAGAAAATGATGGGCATAGGCATATTGATCGTATTACTGAAATAATACCCTATTCCCGTGTTGAGAAAGAACCTGTATCTTATCTGGGAATAGAGGGAAAGCTGGATCAGATAGCATATTACTTGAAATTGTCCTCAAGGAAAACCACTTATTATACGAGGGATATTGTAATATTCAAAGATGGTGAATATCAGATGATAAATCCAATTAGCGATCACTTGGCAGATATTATTATGGGCAATTTACCTCCAGAGGAAAGAATGTTATTTCTAGGGTTTAATAAAGCTTCAAATGGAGGTGCGGGTTAGTATGCAAACTCATAAGCTCATCTTAATCATGGTAGCTGCATTTGTAATAATAACGATTTTTATTCTTATTTGGGACAAATGGAGTAATCCCTTATGGAAAGGGAGGGGGCAATATAAGAAAAGGCCTAGGTATTTAGACTCTTTTTATAGTTCCACCTATAGATTTCTTAAATCATTTCCCCTAACGAGAAATTATATAGAAAAATTAGGTTATCCGTATCGATTAATCTGTTCCTGTGATAGTAAGTTGATTTCTAAAAGAACAGTCAGTTCTTGTCTCATCTCTTGGTGTATCTGTATCTTTTCTTTTGTAATAATCTATATTTTTAATCCAAGACTTATCACCTTAATAACAGCTGGAGTCGCAATAGTACTGGCAGATTTAGAAGTTGTGGGGCGCATGGCAAAAAGCTTTGAAATTCGAGTTTTACATGAGACCCAGCGAATGATTTCTAATGTCGTGCATTTCTATTATGTTGCTTATCGGGTGGATGATGCCTTATATCATTCTATGGAAAGCTTAAGCCTGGAGATGAAACAGGCAGCCTCAGATATATATGAGCTTTTACTTTCTGATAATAGGGAAGAAGCTCTAAGAGTATACTACGAGAATGTTCCAAATAAATATTTAAGAGCTTTTGTCAATCAGTGTGTAGGGGTTATGGAGCGAGGAGACCAAACCATTGATGGCAAATTCCTTTTTATTCGCAATATGGAGAATCTCCAAAGAGAAATTGACATCGAGATTGACAAACTGGAACGGCTCAGAATGGAATTTTTAGGTGTGATTTTCTTCGTTGTAGCTCCGGTCTTCTGTATTGATTTTGTAAAGAAATTTGCTATCAGTATGAAAGAGAATATGGAGTCCTTCTTCTATGGAAAGGAAGGCTTTCTCCTTGACATAGGACTTCTTACAATAATCGTTTGTATTTATTTTATTATGAGTAAGAGTGCTGAGTACAGAAGTTACCCTAGGGGTAGTTACAAGCTGCTTTTAATCGTAGACAAAATTCCCTTAATTCATAAGGCCATGGATAATTATTGTGATAAAAATGCTTCAAGAATGGAGAGATTAAAGCGGGAATTACGCAACAATGGTAGCAATATTCGCCCAAGACATTTTGTTCTGCAAAGCTTCCTCCTTGCGGGATTGGTCTTTGTCTTGGGGATATGCACATCCCTTTATCTGCATGAGGTTAGTAAAGAAAAGCTACTAATAGCATCAGAGGTGGATATGGAATTACTAACCTCAGCAGCAAAGGATAGTCAATATAAAGCCATGAGTGAGGTGGTTGAGACATATACAAGAGGCTATCTTTTTGAAGATAGGACTCTATCTTGTACGCAAGAAGAGATTGTATCACATCTTACAAAGGAAGGATTATTTTTTAACACCATCATAAATGAAGCATTAGCAGAGGAAATCCTTAGAAGGGTTAATGCATATAAGCAGGAGCATTTTACTTTGATAAATCTTATATTTGTCCTATCCCTGAGTTTTATAGCTTACTACATACCCAAAGTCATACTAAAGTATAATGCCACGGTATCTAAGGATGCAATGGAGGATGAGGTCAACCAATTTAATGCGCTCATATGTATGCTTATGTATATTGACAGTATGACTGTAAAGCAAATTTTAGAAGAAATGGAGACCTTTGCTGTTGTATATAAACAGTCGTTGCGTATCTGTATCGATAATTATGGATCTGGAGATGTAGAAGCATTAATAGGACTAAAGGAGAGGGAACCCTATGAACCCTTTAAACGCATCGTAGACAATTTACTTCGTTGCGATGATATGGCCATATATGAGGCCTTTCATGAAGTTGATGTTGAGAGGGATGGATATATGGCTAAGAGAAAGCGGATCAATGAAATATCTATTCGTAAACGGGTTTTTCGAGCCTATCTCTTGGCAGCAGTTCCCTTGTTACTATTATTTGCTTACGGACTAGTGCCAACCTTATTATCTTCAATCAAGGAAATTAACATGATGCTTGAAGAATTGGATAGCACATCATGGTGATTATAAGCTAACTCAACAAATAGAAATAACACATTAAGGAGGAATTTATGAAAACAAAAAAATCAGATTTAGTAGCAAAGATATTTCTAGCAGCAGTTATTGTAATCCTTGTAGGACTTCTCATTGCTTGGATGGTGGGTGTATTTAAAGATAAGAAACAGGATTTAAATTCTGGAACAGAAAAAATTGATCAGGCAATTAATTCTATGGCGGAATTTGATTTGCTGGTATATGACGGCGATACCATTAGCGGTGAAACCTTGGTGGAATTAATTTCAGATTTTAGGAAGAAGGAAGTGTATGTTTCTGTAGGGGTTGAAACATTAGATGAAAAAGAGAATTACTATAACTATAATTATTCTTCCACAGACAGAAAAATAGGAGCAGCAATAGTCACTCCGGTACCACCTACAAGTAAATCAGATCTCGGTTATATAACACCATCGGGTAATTTTCTTGGAGAAATAATCAAAAATTCAAATAACGAGATTGTATGTTTGAAATTTACACAACAGCAATAAGGGAGAAATTATATGAAGACGAAAAAATCAGATTTAGTTGCAAAGATATTCTTGGCAGCAGTTATTGTAATCCTTGTTGGATTACTTATTGCTTGGATGATGGGAGTATTTAAGGATAAGAAGCAGGATCTAAACTCTGGAACAGAGAAGATTGATGGGACACTGAGCTCTGTGGCAGACTTTGATCTCTTAGTTTATGATGGGGATACCATTCGTGGAGAGACCTTAGTAGATCTCATTGAAGAGGTATGTGATAAGAAGCTAGAACTATCCATAGCGGTAAAGACACTTGTGAATGCAGAGAAAAGCGCCCCTGTGACTATTTACTACAATAAAGTTCTCACTACTAAGAAAGAAATCAATGAGGAAACACCTTCATCATTAAACCAGAAAGATAAATCCATAGATTCTTATATTACACCCTCTGCTAACTTTAAGGGTGAAGTATTAAAGAACAAGAATAATGAGATAACAGGTATATTATTTACCCAACAAAAATAATTTAGTTGAAATATAATTTTCAGGGAGGTGAGGACAATAAAAAGTAAGTATACAGACTTAACAGCTAAGATAATGCTGGCTGTCGTGGCTGTTATTATGGTAGGTATTATCCTTTATTATTCAATGAATTTTATGAATAGTACCTCCGAAGCAGCCGGACATATTATTGAAAGCACAGAAAAGCTTTCCTCCGAGTATGCAGAGTATGACGTAAAGATGTATGATGGTGAAGTCCTTCGGGGGAGCGAGGTGGTAAGTTTTATTAAAAAGCATTTAGGGGACTATACATCCTCTGAGACCTCACCTTACTACGTTAAGGTAAGGACAGTAGTATCTGGAACGACCTATGATAATACATATACAAATAATGTTCATTTAAGGGATATTAAGTCCTTTGCTAGTATGGAATACTATATTAAGCCTACGGTAAAATTCATATGCCAAGTTGATCAGACTAAGAATAAAGCAATTCTAGGGGTTAGTTTTATTCAGAAGTAATACTTCGGGAGGAAATTCGATGGATACACTAGAGACAAACCTCATAGAGACTTTATTAGGTGCAATTATTCTAGGATTAGGGCTCGTGTATTTGGCAGCACAATATCAGGGGACTGAAAAACTAAGTAGTATTGCCCTGGAGATAGAATTGGGTAATGAGAATTTGTATCAGCAATATCATAAAAATTCTATAAGGCAAATTTCAATGGAAGAATTGTATTCAGTTCTTATAGGTTTTCGTGAGTATCCTATTTCTATAGATGGGACATTAATTGCACCAGATGATATGGATTATACAAAATATATATCCCTTATTAAGGAGGGATATTATACAAAAAGCTACCTTTATAATGATACAAGGGATATTATAATGATCCTTTATACCTATGCAGGCACAGGGGTTTCATAATACAAAGTGAGGAGTTTATAAAATGCATAGCTTAGGAAGATGCATTGTAAGTTTTGTGGCAATTATCTTGGTGATATTATTTCCATTACCATATCTTGCTCAATCCCATAATGAAAATATAGACAATCTTATCGATGATTACACAAAAAAGTTAACAGATACCGTTCGTGATCAAGGATACCTTGACCAAGGGATGTATGATAAGTATGTTGGTTTTTTGGATGCCTCAGGCGATTTATATGATATCGAGATAGAGGATATACACCTGGTGACAGGAGAGGAAATAGGGGAAGTATCACATCAGGATAATTTTGAATTAGAAATAAATAATGAATTGTACAGAGATACTTGTTCAGATCCATTACACCTAGATTGGGAAAAAGATAATCACAAGGCCATATCTCTTGATGCTGGTGGCTATGAGTTATCTAATGTATCAGAAAGTGTGGTTTCATTGAATACAACTAGTGATGATGGAAGAAAGGCACTTTCCCTCTCTTCCCATATCCATTCAGAAGACTGTAATTCACATAGTCATATTCCTATGTATGATTCAACAGATGTATCACAGGTTCCGGTTTTTATACAATATGTTAAAAGACCATTAACCTCAACTGGATGGAAGGAAGATCGTATATATCAAGTTTGTTGTGCTATATGTGGGGATTTAATTTATGAGTTTTTAGAAAAGAATTATAGTACTTATGGTAAATTTGAAGGGTCAATAACTTACTATACAAAAGAAAATGGAGTAAAAGTAGAACATAAAACCGATTATAGTACAGCAGCTGCTTATGATTATAGTAATTATATTTTTAGTACAAAAAATTATTTATATCAATTGTTAAGTAATAATGGTGGTACTGAAGAGAGGAATGAAAGGTCATTTGATTTTTATTGGCCTAGTAGCTATTTACCCGGATGCGATACAATGGGTAATAAAATAGACATCTCTTTTACTGGGTGTGCAAGCGTTGGAAAACACTATAATCCTGATGCATGTTTTCCTGTTGGGCATATGGGAAAGGTTATAGTTTCTGCATATGAAACAAATAGTTCAGATGGATCAGGATATTATCTCTCCTTGGGAACAAGTTTACAGTGTGCAGATTGTAAAAACTATTTATATCACCTAACTTTATATAATACGAGTGATACTTCTTTTTTATATAGAACAGGTTTTCAAATACAACTTAATAATTATACTCCATCAGGAAGTGTAACATTTAAACATTATTATGTAGCTACAACAGAGTATGGAATATATCAAGGTAATCAAACCTATAATATGAATTCATATCGAAGTAAAATGAATGAAGTTTATAATTACTATAGAGACATACTTACAAGTCTACCAAGAGCTTATAATGAAACTGGATATAGCTCAATTTTTAGTTTCACTACACCAGTTATTGATAATCCTTTTTCCAATATACCAACAAGAGATCGAATAGGAGATTTATCCTCTATAGTATGGATACCATATCAGGGCTGTGGGTATTGTAGCCCCATAGGAACAGCATATTCCTGCCAAAATGAAAAGGAATATATATGTGACCAGGTAGTTACCAATATTACACCTATAAGTCCTACGCAGACGATTAAAAAGGGAGAGAACATAATATCTACAGCTATAGCCACTTATCTAGATGGACATAAGGAGATTGTTGAGTGTACTGCATCAGGCTTTGACACTAATCAAATAGGAGATCACGAAGTTACCTTAACCTATTCCGGGCTAGTGGATAATGCAAAAACAAAAGGGGATAAAACAACTACAATATCTGTCAGGGTTATTCCTAAGAAAATATTATCTGGAATTACTGTAAGTCCAATATTGCAGTCAATAGAAAAATACAGCAAGCCATCCTTTACAGTGACAGCCAATTATGATGATGGTACCTATGTAGAACTTACACCAGAGCAATATAGCACATCCGTACTTGATACTTCGATATTGGGCTTGCAGAAGATAACATTTTCCTATATCGAGAGTGGTATTACAGTTATGAGTAGTGCAGAAATAATGGTATCTGTTTTACATAGAACTTGTCCCCGATGTCATAATACCTATGACCTTAGTAGTGATGACATAGATCCGGGTTGCCCATTTTGCAAGGAACTGATACAGGGAATAAGGGTAATACCTGAGCGCGTGGAGGTTGAAGAGGGGAAACCCTTACCCCTTCAAGTAGAAGCTATTCATAATGATGGCTCAACCAGTACGGTCTATGGATGGACAAGCAATTATAATCCATACAAGATAGGGTTTCAGCTTGTTACAGTAGAATATGGAGGCTTTGCAACAGATATTATAGTATGGGTTGAAGAAGCGAAAGCTATTTGTCCTATTTGCCACACGGAGTATCCGGCATACGAGGGCGAATGCCCTGTATGTGCAAGAACAGTGGTAAGCATAAGTGCATCCCCAAGTATAGTTAAAGTAAAACAATATGAGATGATTGATTTAACAGTGACTGCCTTCTATGCAAATGGAAGGAGCGAGGAAGTGACTAGCTGGACAATTAATCAGTCTACAGCAATTCCAGGTATTTATAGTGCATTCGTTATGTATGAAGAGGTATCAACATCAATTACAGTAGAGGTCTTATCCTTATCTTCTATTACTTGTCCTTACTGTGGCTTGATTTATAATGCATCTGATACTCCAAAAGGCTGCCCTGTTTGCGCCTATGAGATAACAGGAATAGAGGCATATTTTGTGAGTGGCTCCAATATGGTTCAATTTGCATCCTTCCCGAATATTGCAGTTGTTCTATCCTTTAGAGATACTCATTTGGAGCTAAGGACACAAGGATTTTCTATAGAGGATTTTGATGCTTATAAACTTGGAATTCAGACTATGAAGGTGACCTATGAGGGTTTTGTGACATCTTTAGAGGTTGAAGTTGTAGATACTTTATCAAGTCTTATTTGCCCCAAGGGACATGTTTATTATTGTAATGAGGATGGAAGTGACCCAGGCTGTCCTTATTGCAGTATGGTAGGTAATTTTGGAACGATTTATTATTTTGATATCACATACACCAATGAAATTATAGAAACCCTTTATGCAGAGGGGATTTACTATTTTGATAAGTATAATTATTTAACTATCAAGGTATCAAAAAGAGATTTATCCCTTTCAACAAAGACACAAAAACTCTTTTTTAAAACGGCCATGCTAGGACGGAAAAAAAGTTATATTCATGGCGGGGAGATAGGTGGTGAACTTAAGTAGGAATGGATAAAATATGGAGTCATTTATTTGATATAGTTATGGCTATTTTGATAGTTTTTGCAGGTGTCTTTATCTACTTTGGATTACGTAATGAAACAGTAGTGAAGACCTTAGGAACTCAGTCAACAAAAGAGTTTATGACAGATATAAAGGAACATGGTTATTTTACATTAGAGGAATATGAAAATTATATGGAACAATTATCTATGACCAATTCTATCTATAATGTAGAGTTTGAACATTCCTATAAGATAATTGAGCCAGAGTATCGCCTAAGGACTATACAAGAGATTATTGATGCACAGAATGCATCATATGGTGGAGATAATCACTATACCTATCATGAAGTGAATACCCATAAGCCAGAGGTTTATGACCCAGTTAATGAAGGGAACTTAAATACAGAAACCAATGAAAGTGTACTTGCAAAAGCATTAAATACACCGCCAGACCCTAATCATATACATACAGAAGAGTGTTATGAAGGACATAGACATTCAAACCCCGCAAATAATATGTTCATTCATAATCATAAGCATAGTAATTGTCAAGAGTATATAAAAGCCCAGTACGTTTTTGGAACATGTACTAGTTGTAACACAGAATATAATACATCTGCGGCCTATTGGAGTTGGGTCAATGGATTAGTATTTGAAGGTAATTATAATACTTATAATTGTACTAATTGTGGGTATTCCGGCATTAAGAAATCTAGTTATTATTATGATTACGGTTATAGCTGTTATTATAATAAGGATTTAGATGGTGACGGTTTTGATGATAAAGTAGGGTATACTATAGCTTACGATTATTTAAGTACAGTACCACAAAATGAATTTCGTGGAAATTATACATCCGGCTGTTATAAGTATCATAAAGAAAATGCATTTCCAACATATGGGTATTTAAATCTATATTATAACGATTCTGATGTTTATCGTCTATTTTATAGTGCCACAGAAATAAGTAAGTATTGTACAATACCAAGAATTTTTTCATTTGGTGTAGGTGATGATAGTTTGTACCAAGATTATCAGGTAACATATACTGCATTTATTGATACAGATGGTGTAGTAAAATTAAGATATTCTGGATGGACAAAGTCATATTATTACCCAGGTAATTTTCCACAAGTAATTACATTTCAACAAGTTAGTGATTATGGGTTAACAAGTTGGAGAGTATGCCATTTCATAGAAAAATATACTGGATATACCATAGATGATGATACCTATGATTATTCAGTTAATAATTTTTATGATATCTTAGATATTTGCCCTGAAACACAGTTCAATAAATGGGTATTAGCTTGTGGTCAAGATCAAAATGAGACAGATGAATGTAATCAAGTTGTTATGTCAATCTCAGCAACCCATCCAAATCAAACTGTAGCTGTTGGTGATCCACTCATAACTACAGTTATAGCAACCTATCAGGATGGTTCAACAAAGACGGTAGTAGCCTCAACAAATTTTTCAACTGCATCTATATGTCAAAACGAGGACGTTACTTTAACATACCAGTATACAGTATCAGGGAAAACATATTCAAAAACATGTAACATAACAGTATCCGTAGTGCTAAGATCAAAAATATGTACAAGAGGCCATACCTATAATCTTAATGCAAATGGAAATGATCCAGGCTGTCCTTACTGCAGGGAATGGGTAGGGCGAATAGAGTTCATATATCCAATAGACTTTCCCTTTGTAATCACAATAGGCACAACCTTAAAGCAGAACGGAGTTAAGCTTTTAGTTACCTACCTGGATGGGCATAATGAGGAGATAACAGATGGATATATGGATAATCTGGATATGTCCTATCTTGGTTCAATGATAGTGACCATTGGATATAAAGGAAAAACAATACAATTTCCTGTGATAACAGAACCTGCAAAGATGCTCTGTGATATCTGTGGATACCTCTATAATCTATATCCTGATGGAACAGATCCAGGATGCCCTAGATGCATCTCAAAGATACCTGTTTTTACTGGTAATATCCTAGAATACGAAGAAACAGAATATACGGATAGAATCCTTGAAGAACTCTTTCTAAATGAAAAATATGAATTCAATAAACAAGACCTATTTACAATCAGTATTCAGAATAAGACAAATTTGTCAGCACGTATGTTGTTGCAGAAGTTTATTCCAGGATTAAGTGATCGATGGCTTAACTTAAAGATAAGCGAGAGAATCAGTACCTATTAAGGAGAAGGAAGGATAAAAGGGATGAAAATATACCATTTTGCCTTAATATTTTTGATTTTCTTTCTTGTATCGGTAATCAAAACAGATGTCGAGATTGGTAAATTAAAATCTATAGAAAATGAAAAGGCTAAATTAACTGCCAGTCTTGATAGAGCGACAACAGATGCGGTTAATTACCTGACGAAATTAGGTGTATATGGTACCAGTACCATAAATAAGGATGAGGTGGTAAATAAATTTTTAACATCCTTTTATTCTTCCTTGGGCATTATCTCTGATAATAATGCAAAGACAGAAATGGAAATGTATCTTCCAGTTCTTTTGTTATGTGATGTGGATGGATACTATGTTTACTATTATGAAGAGTATAAAGGAGAAGATGGTCTAAGTTATACATCCAGGCAATGGAGTGAAAAGATGCCTTATTATCATAAGGATAAATATTTTATATACCGTTTCACCTTAGAAGATACAGTCTACCTCTATGATATCAACCATTTGCTGCCTGTATCCCAAGAGGTATTGGCTATAGACTATAAAGAAATTCAAACAGAAGGTAAATATCAAGAATTTCGTGAAAAATATAGTGATTGTATCTTATTAGATGTGGAAGAATATGAATTGGTCAAAAAGGGTGCAATCATTAACCAGCTTGAGAAAGTCCTCGCTTATTATACAAGTAGGCATAATGAAATAGCTGCTAAAAATGGTATAACCTATACCTTTACCTTTCCAACGGAAAAGGAAGCAACCTGGGCTGATTTTATGGAGGATGTGAATTTACTGGTTGTCTTTCAGGGATATCCTTATGGAGTAGGAAGGAATTATACCTATAATAAGATAGCATCCGCTGGTGCTAATATTATTAAGAAATCAAATTATATAGTGGAGCAAAGAAGCTGGTACTATCTAGCTCACAAGAAGGATTGTCTTAAGGTGGGGGCAAGTGCAATCATACTTGATGAGATTTTTGAAACTATAAAGGAATGCGCTGCCTATGGAGCCTATTGTTGTGATTGTATAGAACATGGAGCTAGGGTGCCGGTGATTAAGTGAGTGAAATTGGTATAAATAGAAAATATCAAACTGGATAATAGTATAAATAAATCTGTGAAAAGCAGAAACAATATAATTGGTGAAAAGGTAAAAATAAATTAGTGAAGAGTAGAAATGATTAATTTGTTGGACGAGTAGTAGAAATGATTAAATTGTTGGACAAGTAGAAATGATTAAATGGGTTAAAATGAGGGGAGATGAATGGTCAAAGTACTAATAAATCTAATTCCTGCAATCGCTTTAGGTTTCCTATTGCAATTACTTTTACATGAAATGGGGCATCTATTAGGAGGACTTCTCACAGGATGGCGATTAATACATATACAGTATTTTTATTTGGTATTAATTACTGAAAATAAAAAGTTGAAATATAAGATTGTAAAACCATATGATTTTCAGTGCATTATGTATCCTAAGAAAGAGGATTGTGATGCTTTATTGTATACCCTTGGAGGGTGTCTTCTCAATCTCATAAGTAGTCTTATTAGTATATTTTTTATCATCTATAATATGGAAAATCCTGTGCTTTTACTATATATATGGACTTTTTTTGTGTCAGGAATAATTCTATGCATAGCTAATGGAAAACCAAGCATCAAAAATATATGTAACGATGGTGCTTGCTATTATCTATTAAAAGATGTTACAACCAGACAGATACATAACAAACAATTTCTGGTAGCAGAAAGGCTTCATAAGGGAGTTACCTATCATGAGATAGGGTTAGATCTGATTATGGCGCCAACCTCTGCGAATAATGACATTCTTATCTACCAGTTATTACTAGAATATTACTACTGGTTGGATATGGATAACCTTGGTAAATGTCAATGTATTATCAATAAGCTTAGCAACCAAGAGGATTTGCCAATCAGTAATTCTTTACAGGATTTAATTAGACTGGAAATACTATGTTTAAAAATACTAGATGGCCTGGAAGCTGGAGTAGTTAAACCATTAGAGTTATCACCACAACAGAAATTAACAGAATTTAAGCAGTTGAAAATAAATACTGGGGATGCGCATATAGAACGAATTAGGACGATTTACCAAGTTTATGAATGTTTACAACTGGGACTTCATTCTACTGCCTATGAGATACTAGTAGAGAGTAAGAGGAGAATGAAGAGTTTACCCTGTCTATATCCTGGGGAGGCTAATTTTTGTGTCAGGCAGCTAGATAAAGTGACAACAATGTTATTTAATGATATAATGTGTAAATTTATGTAATTATATTTGAAATAAATACCAATTTATAGTAATATGTACATTATAGCTAACAATAATTGTCTATGTGCTAGACTGGCTTTGGAGCGACATAAAGATGATAGGGGCTTATGAATAGCCCTATTTTATTTATAGAAATAACCACCTATAAAAGCAAAAAATCCTTGGGATGTTAAAAGGGAGGAATATGGGAATGAAAGAGCTTGAGACAGAACGATTAATTCTTAGAAACTGGGTTAAATCAGATGTGAAAAGTTTATATGAAATTGCAAATGATGAACATGTTGGACCAGCTTGTGGATGGGAACCCCATAAGGATATCGAGGAAAGTCAGCATATCTTAAGTAATATTTTAATGAATGATTATACATTTGCAATTATTTTAAAAGAACATAATAAGGTAATTGGCAATATAGGTTTCATAACAAGGCCAGGAAGTAAATATTGCGAGAATGAATTTCAACATGAAATAGGTTTTTGGCTTGGATATCCTTATTGGGGAAATGGATATATGCCAGAAGCCTGTAAATGTTTAATGACGTATGGATTTGAGCAATTGAAACTTGAAAAGATTATATGTACCCACGTAATCGAAAATGATAATTCAGAAAGTGTTCAGAAAAAATGTAATTTCAAATATGCATATACAGATAGATTTTTTCATAAAGGCCGTAATAGAGAGGTTACAATGATCGTTAATCAGATTAGTAGTGAGGATTACTATTTGTTGGAGTATAAATAAAACCCTTAATTACAAGAAGTGCAAAATAAAAAATATCATGTATATTTATGGAACATCTGGTTCTGGAATGTCCACATTAAGGAAGAAAGATATGCGATGAATTAGGATATCGATTTATGGATACAGATGATTATTTTTTAATTCCTACTGATTCAAGTTATACTGCAAAGAGAATTAAAAAGAAACTTGATCTCATGAAAGAAGATATTGAAGTAACAGAAAATGTTGTGATTGCAGGATCACTTGTGGATTGGGGTGATGCACTTATTTACATTTTTTACGTTGATATTAAGCTAATAACGGATAAAGATCTTAGAATTCATAAAAAATAGCGAGAGTATGAAAAGTTTAGAAATAGAATAATGGTAGTGTAAAGTAACGTATGAAAACCCGTAGCCTAAAAAATAGGCTCATTCAGAACCTTGAAAATTGCTAGATATAGTTTTTTGGCATGCTACCGCCGCCCTTGACAGCATGGCAAAACAATGC
>JAEZTQ010000095.1 GCA_023443625.1 Bacillota bacterium
CCAGCGGGATGTAGAAACATAGTTTGGTGAGCAACTGTTATGAAGCCGTTGGTGCTTAGGTCCTGTATTTTAGGGCCTTATGCACCACTACGTGCTTCATCCAAACGAGAGTGTGTTGCGAACAAACTATGTTTTTCATCACGCAATCATAAAGAGATTGTGCAAATTGACGTAGGATATTTTCAAGTAGACCTTTTGACACCCTAACCCTATTGAATAGAAAAAGAACTCAGTAAATATCATCTGAGTTCTTTGCAATACTAACCAATTGAATCTTTACTATCTGGCTGCACAAGCACCAAGGTATTGGACTAAATTAAATAAGCTAAGGGTAACCAAATTTTCATTTCGCCAAATCCTCTATTATCCCATGCATAATACGGAATCATTCTTACTCTGATTTTTTTCATTCCTTGGTAATGATAGGTTTGATAGAGAAGATTACGATCATATTCCTGACGATCTAGTCTATACAATTCTCCTTCTAAGGCTACCATCTTTCTTCCATTTATTTCATAGGGTACTTCATTAAAGTTAGCAAGGGGTGAAATCAACAAATCATCCAGTGTCTCAAGGTCTACATCCTTTGCTTCTATACAATATACCAAGGGACCTTTTTCCACCGCTACATGATTGTTATTCTCCTCAACCATCATATGTGAAATGGTAAGACGCGCTGGCATATTAAAATATACTTCTATCTCTGTATTTACTAAGACTGTCATGGATAATGCAATAAAGGTATTGGCATCCTTTTTGCTTATGTGATGCTTTATACCTGTTGCATCTATAATATATCCCTCTTCTACCCAACCTGGTATCCTAACATGGAGGGTGATATCCTTAGCCTGTGAAACTCTTGTAATGATAAGCTTCACTAACCCCTGGTAGGGATATTCTGTAACTTGGCTGAGTTCAAAATCTGCACCATTGTCCAGCTGTATATGGGCCTTATTGGCGCCATACATTCCAAGATATACAGAATCATCTGATACTAAATAAGCATATTCACTACTCTGGGCCAAGTTGCGGGCTAAATTTGGAGGACAACAGTAACTCATAATATATTCTGTTCTTTCCAGTGGCCATACCATTTCATATTCTAGCTTCTTCGTACGTCTTAAGGCATTCTCATAGAAATAACGCTTTCCATCTAAACTAACTGCTGCCAGGTTAACATTAAGCATAGTTCTTTCTAATATATCCAGGTACTCTGCCTTTTGTTCAATATGAAACATACGATAAGCCCACATAACAAGACCTATATTCGCACAGGTCTCATTATAAGCTGTTATATTGGGCAATTGATATTCATATCCATAAGCTTGATGAATTTTTTGGTCAATAAAGAAGTTGCCATAAGGAGACACCCCATTATATAGTGCACCACATCCTCCTGTTATATAGATTTTATGCTGCATTAGGCTGCTCCAAACACGATGCAACATCTCCTTATATTCCTCGTCACCCCTTTCTATACATAAATCTGCAACCCCACTATAGAGATAGTTGGAACGTACAGCATGTCCTACAATTTTGGTGTGTTCCTTTAAGGGCAATCGATCTTGATTATCATCTGTACCATCCTTGACTGAATCTCGTAACTCAATGGCTAACTGGGCTAGTTCCAGATACTTTATATCCTTGGTTGTCCTAAATAATTCTACTAATCCCATATAATGAGAAGGACATACTGCCGTCTGAACTTCCCCTGTCCTTGCTGCTTCCTTATACATATTACTTAAATAGTCTGCCGTCTTAATGGCAACTTCCATTAAGGTATCTTTCCCAGTAAGTCTTTTATGTAGGCATGCTGTAGTAAATAAATGTCCAAAATTATATACTTCGAAATCATTAATATCACTCATACGAGAAACCCCATTGTTGTCTCTCTCCCCTATGATTTGCTTGGTAGATAAATACCCATCTGGCTGCTGCGCACGTCTAATAAGATCAATATACTCATCAATCTCTTCCATCAAAATCTGGTCCTTATACTTGACAGCCATATACATGGCTGCTTCCATCCATTTATAGAAATCACCATCTCCAAACACTGTTCCATCATGCTCTCCCTGTACATCCCCTGCACATATTTTAAAGTTCTCCACAACATGACTGATATCTTTGGAGTCAAACATATATTTTAATTGTGGAACCATTCCATTGGCACACATTTTTGTGCTATCTTCCCATAACCCCTGGGTCCATTCTACAGCATTAAATGGTAGTGAAGACACTTTACTGTAGGGGGATTTTCTTGTGTCCGTTATCATCTTTGCTCTCCTTATCTCATAACTTTAATTTTGTTCTATCGCTTATTTTTTAATACAATATATAAATTACTTCTGATTAATTGAAATTGGGTGTTAAATCCTCCATGCTCATGAATATCAAGTATACCTATTCACAGATATATTTAAGAGGACTTTTAACACCCAAAACTAATCGTATATTTTAACCATCTACTTTTTTTAGAACAAACACATCTGATGCTGTAATCCGTGTCTTACCGGTATATACTTTATTTGTTAACAAATCAGCATATTGGTTATCTTTAAAATCTATCATACCGTCCTTTGTCCCATGATGAATAACAAAAAATACTTCTCCATTTTCATTTTTTCTAGAGGTTATTTCTATTTCTCCTTCATATTCAAACTTAGAGGAAATACCTTCGTTATCACAAATTTCCATGATTAATTGATTTAAATATGCTTCTTCTACTTGTGTTCCAATATAATATGATTTTCCTTTACCGAAGGAATGAACTGTAACTGCAGGCCTTCCCTCATAAAAATCACTGGCGTATTCTGCTAGAACTTGGGCTCCCTGGGTATGTAGAAGGTCACACAAAAAGTGACAGTCATAGGTTTTCTCTTTATTTTTGTTATCCTTCAAGCGGAATACATTCTTTTCCTCACTATATAAAGCGTCTACCTCTTCTACCCATACACCTAAGGTATCACGCAATGGACCTGGATATGAGCCATAAATACAACGATCATTCTCATCTACATATCCTGTCATATAGGTTGCGATTAATATACCACCATCTTTCACAAACTGCTCTAGCCTCTTTGCTACCCCTTCCTTTATCATATATAGTAAGGGTGTAACAATAATCTTATACTTAGAAAAATCCGTACTTTGTTTGATAATATCCGTAGGAATATTGTTATAGTAAAAGGGCTTGTAGTAATAATGCACTTGTTCAAGATAGTTCATATCCTTGGTAGGTCCGCTGGTTAATTCCAGTGCCCACCAATTGTCCCAGTCAAATATAATACCCACCTGAGACTCAGTTCTTGCTTTATTAAATACTCCATTGAGTGACTTTAATTCTTGTCCCAATTGAGTAAATTCCTTAAAAACCCTGGTATCATCTCTTTCATTATGGGAAATCAATGCACCATGGAATTTTTCCTGACCGGCGATAGATTGACGCATTTGAAAATATAGACAACTATCTGACCCATGAGCCAATCCCTGATAAGCAATTCTTCTTATTTCCCCTGGACGTTTCAATTTATTATAGGGTTGCCAGTTTTGTTGGTTTGGTGATTGTTCTGCCACATAATAGGATTGTCCATCCTTGCAAGCACGCATTATATTATGCTTTAAAGCAGGTAAACTGCGTTCATCTGTAGGGGATGGATAATTGTCCCATCCGGCAAAATCCATATGAGGCACCATCTCAAACTGGTTTATTTTCTTAATAAATCCAGAAATGTTAGTGAATACAGGTAGGTGTGGTGTTGCTTTTTTAAGAATATCTGCCTCATTTTTGTAACATTCAATGGTAGATGCTGTTACAAATCTCATATAATCCAACTGAATCGTCGGACTGAAGCGGTAGTCATCATTTAATTCTGATGGAAGCATGACTTCATCAAAGGATGTTAAGGTTCTTCCCCAAAAGGAAGTATGCCATTTTTCATTCAAATTATCTAAGGTATGATACCTGTCCCTAAGCCATAGACGGAATTTTTCTTGACAAGTCTCACAATAGCAATAGGTTCCATATTCATTCGCAACATGCCATCCTGCGAGACCAGAGTAACCCCTATAACGATCTGCCATTGCTGTTGCTATTGCCGCAGCACGTTCTCTGTATTTTTTGCTATTCACACAAAAGAAAACTCTCATTCCATGGGTTCTCTTACGTCCAGCAATATCTACCGGAAGAACCTCAGGATATTTCTTTGATAACCAAGCTGGTTGGGCGCAGGTGGGTGTTGCCAAAAAATAATTAATCCCATTCCTTATTAATTTATCTAATATAGCATCCAACCATTCAAAACAATACACCCCTTCTTCTGGTTCTAGCTTAGCCCATGAAAACACAGGTAATGTAACTGTATTAACATTTGCTTTCTTAAATAACTGTATATCTTTATCTATTGTTGCTTCATCCCATTGATCTGGATTGTAATCTCCACCAAAAGGGATAAATGAATTGTTTTGTGTATTCATAAGTATTCTCCTCTATGAAATTTCAGGTGATCGGAAAACATTGAAATAGCACCTATTGTACATATGGCTTAATGTCGTTACTTCCTCAACCATCAATTTTTCATTTTTATAAGAGGTTATTCATACATGCAAACATTTCACACTATTACGTTTAATCAACGATGTCTTCATTTCTATCTTTTGAATTCCTTCTGATTTTCCTGACATACTCCTTACAAGAGAATTCACCGCTGCACATCCAATTGCATATTTAGGTGTTTGTATCGTAGTAAGAGGAGGATCTAGCATCTGTGATAAAGAAATGTTATCAAAACCTATCACTGAGATATCTTCTGGTATACGATAACCCATCTCTCTAAGAACACGCATGGCATAGATGGCAATAATGTCATTGTCAGCAAAAAATGCTGTTGGGAACCTTTTCAAAGCACCAATTCTTTCTTTTAGTTCTGGATAAACAGCATCTCCTCCACTAGAGGAAAACTCGATTAAAAATTCATCATTGATTGAAAGTTGATTTTCGCTCATGGATCGTAAGAATCCATAATAACGTTCCATAAAATTATGTGCATTTCCATTTACATGTAAATAACCAATATCTCTATGTCCCATAGAAACCAGATATGATACTGCTGCATCCACACCTTGCTCATTATTAATTACTACACAGTCCATATCTTCACTTTCCATGTAATTATCAATAATAACCGTAGGAACATGCATATCAGAAAAAAGTTTCATCTGATCTCCTATCATTTCCGTCGCTAATAGTAATAACCCTTCGATCTGTTCTGCTTTTATCTTTTCTACTACCGAAATAATTGATTTACTATCTGCATAAGTAATCATCAACTTGTATCCACTATTCTTAACTTGATTTTCTACTCCCTCAATTATCCCTGAGAATATCTGGGAAAAATAAGGCGTTTCCTCTGTATTTGTACCATTTTTACGATATACAAGAAACAATATGGTTTTCGTTTCTTCTACACTTTCTGGTAATAAATCTTCACATCCGAGTTCCTTAATTACACTAAATACTTTATTTCTAGTAGCTTCACTAACGCCAGGTTTATTATTTAAAACAAGTGAAACACTGGCAGGTGAAATACCAAGCATCTTAGCCAATTCTTTTGCTTTTATCGCCATATTTCATCTCCTAAATTCAACTAAATATTTTAAATAATTTTAGCATTAATTCGATACTATGTCTACTCGAAATAATTGTCCACTCTTCCATCCTACTTTATGGAACCTAGTATTCCTTCAACAAATTGCTTTTGTAATAAAAAGAATACTAAAATCGTCGGTATTGTCGATATAATGATACCTACCATTACAACACCATAATCTGGTGTAAACCCGGCCGCTAGATTAGCAACAGTGATTGGTAGGGTAAATTTCGAATTACTCTGTAGAGCAATCAATGGCCACATATAGTTGTTCCAACTTGCCATAAATGAAAAAATAGCTGCTGCTGCATAGGTAGATTTCATCATAGGCATAAATATCTTGAAAAATATCATATATTCTTTGCATCCATCTACTCTGGCTGCTTGAATTGTTTCAAATGGGAACGCATGGGTATTTTGCTTAAAAAAGAATACTAAGAATGGTGCCCCCAACGCTGGTAATATAATACACAAGTAGCTATTTAATAAACTTAGTTTTGAGAACATTCGAAACATAGGAATTATTCTAGCAGCAAATGGTACCATCATAGAGGCAACCAATATCATAAACAATATTTCTTTCCCTTTTGAAGGAAATACAACAAACGCATAACCTGCAAGAGAACAAATCACCAAGGATAGAACTGTGATAATGACTGCCAATGTGAGAGAATTAAGAAAGGCTCTACCTATATTAGCCATCTCAAATGCCTTTTGTACATTCTTTATCAATGAAGTTCCAACCGTTAGTTTACCCATGGTAATATCTTTTGAATCATTGGTAACACTAATTATCATCCAGAGAAAGGGGAATATGGATATTAAGGAAGTCGTTATTAAAAAACCATGCTTAAATGTGTATGTTATTTTTTTCATTTTTCCTTTAAGAATCCTTTCTGTATAATTGTAATCAATGCTACCATTATAAACACTGCATAAGAAACAGCTGCTGAGTATCCATAACTTGGTACATAATTGAAGGACAGATCATAAATGTATTGTGATATGGTACGAGTTGCATTACCTGGCCCACCTGCTGTCAAGTTGACTACTTCGTCAAACAATTGCAATGTTGAGTTAAGTGCCATAACACTGGTTAAAAATACAATTGGCTTTAAAAGTGGTATGGTGATCTTTGTGAATGATTGCACTGGATTACATCCATCAAGCTGTGCTGCTTCATAAATGGATCCCTCAATATTTTGAAGGGCTGATAGATAAAATATCATATAATATCCTGTATACCTCCAAATCAATGCACTAATAATCACTACCTTGGCCCAAGAAGCATCGAGCACAAATGCAATTGGAGAATCTATCAAATTCATCTTCATAAGAATATTATTAACAAATCCATCAACAGCAAAGATATTTTTAAACAGAATAGAATAGGAGACTAGAGATGTTACACAGGGCAAGAAAATACAAGTTCTATAAATTCCCCGGCCTTTGAGTTTCGGATCATTAACTAATACCGCAATCATAAGAGCCAAAAACAACATAATTGGTATTTGAACAATGGCATAAAATAAGGTGTTGCCCACTGTAGTCCAAAAAGTTTTATCTCCTAACATTCTTTTATAATTTGCCAAACCGTTAAATACTAAGTTGGCTCCTTTTCCCGTTCGTAAAGATAGGAAAAAAGCTTGAATCATAGGAATATAACTGAAAATCAGGATAAATGCTACTGCTAGGAAAAGCATTGAACATGCAACGAATGCAGTCCTTTTATTATTGTTTTTTTCCATTAAAACCTCCTGCTACCTCTTGTAACTCTTTGTATTCATAAAGGTGATGCATTCATGTAGTTTTACCTAAGCTACTCTACATGAATGCACTGATAACCTTCCCTGTGCCGTCTACGGGAGAACGCCTACGGCCCATTCAATATTCTATGTATATCTACTACTGTATCATTTGACTAAATTGTTCTTCTGCTTGTTTTAAACATTTATCAAGATCAGATCCAGCAATAATATCAGGTGTTACTGCAAGAAGAGCTGATTGAGCCTCTGCTGTATATACACCAGACTCAACTACAGGAATTTGTCCAATCCATTCTGCTAAGGTTTTATTAATCTTAGTGCCTGAGAAAAATTCATCTTCTACGTCATAAGCAGGTACATTGGATGCTGGTAAATAAGTTGCCATTATATTCTTTTGCTCTACTAAAGTGTTATATAGTTCTGTACTTCCACCAAAAGTTTTTGCCATAAAATCTGCAGCTACATCTGCATTTTTACCCTTTGCTAATACAAACCAGCTAGATCCACCTTGATTAGATTTATTGGTAGCTCCTTCTATGCTTAATTTAGGTACTGGAGCCACTTTCCATAATCCACTTTGATCTGCTGCTGCTTTGATGGTTGAAGAAATCCAAGAACCACGAATAACACATGCAACATCTCCACCATTGATAGCACCTGAGAACTCAGTCCAATCACTTACGACTTTAACAAAATCACTTTCATTTAAATTCTTAAATATAGAATAACATTCTTTCAAAGCTGCGTTATTAGCGAAATTTGCATTTCCTTCTTTATCCGTAAACCAAGTTCCTGCTGATTGTAACATGATTTGGAATTCAGAAATATCGTTAGGATTATAGGTTTGAAGCATATGACCCTTATCTTTTAATTTTTTACCAAGTTCCAAATATTCATCCCAAGTTAAATCTTGCATATCATCATCTGTATATCCAACTTCAGCAATATAATCAGTACGATAGAACAAGCCAGCTACGCCAGTATCAAAAGGAACGCCATAACCAACTCCATCATAGGATACTGCTGATTTCTTATAACTAGCAAAGTCATCGTAATTTAGAACCCCATCCATTTTATAAAATGCACCAGGATAAGACATTAAGTAACCTTGTGCTGCCAAATCACTAATAATAACTACGTCAGGAAGATCATCTGTTACCCCTGAAGCTAATACGGTATGTATTTTTTGAAGGCAATCTCCCTTAGCCATCTCAACAAAGTTTACTGTTGCACCCTCATATAGTTTGTCTGCTTCTTCTAAAGCTAATCCATTAAAAGAAGCATCCCAGCCCCATACAGTCAGCTCTACTGGTTCAGTTGTACTTTCAGTATCTGTTCCATCATCGCCCTCTGTAGGTGCCTCTGTTATTTTTTCTGTAGGTTTTGTATCACCTTGTGAATCCGTATCTTTACTGTTTGAGCTACATCCACCTAGCATTGATACAATCATAGTTGTGGCTATGATTACTGATAATAGTTTTTTCTTCATAATTTCCTCCTCAAGAATTAAATATTATAATCTAAATTATATATAAACTTTTATAAAATAATTTATATACTATATTTAAATTATTTACTAAATTATAGTATATTAAATGGAATACGTCAAGTGATTTTTATATAATATGCTCAATTAATACTACTTATTTGATATTTATTTAAGAATAACTATGAATAATCGATCAAATAAAATAAATTTATATTTGAATATTTTATTATAGTTTATAAATTATTTAGTAGGGTTTACATTTTCTTAAGTCTGAAAAGATTCAAAATCTCATTATGAGACTATAAAAGGGTAGCATTAAAATTGATTTACATTCTCTTCTAAATAGCTTTTCAAATCTTTAATATTAACGATAATTTGCTTCATCGTGTCCCGTTCACGTATTGTTACGGTATCACTTTCGACAGTACTATTATCAATCGTTATAGCAAAAGGTATGCCTATAGCATCTCCTCTACGGTAACGCTTTCCAATATTTCCTGCATCATCATAAGACACCATAAAGCACTTTTTTAATTCATTATATATCTCCATAGCCTTAGCAGAATGACTTTTCTTTATTAACGGGAGAATATTTGCTTTAATCGGAGCAAGATAAGGTTTTATTTTTAATACTTGCCTTTTATCCCCACCATCTAATTCTTCTACTACAAGCGCTTCGAATAATATCGCTAAAAATATACGGTCAAGTCCGTAAGTAGACTCTACTACATAAGGAATATATTTTTCATTAGAATTCGAATCGAAATATTCCATACTTCTTTTCGAAAATTCTTGATGTCTCTGTAGGTCAAAGTCTGTTCTATTATGTGTTCCGTTAATTTCCCCCCAACCAAATGGGAACAGATACTCAATATCACATGCTGCTTTTGCGTAATGAGCTAATTTTTCGTGGTTATGAAAGCGTAAATGCTCATTTATAAGTCCAAGGAATTGAAAAAACTCAATTCCATAGTTCTTAAAATGCTCATACATGGTATCATCTTCTCCCCTCTTGCAGAAGGTTTGATATTCCATTTGCTCAAACTCAATCGTTCGGAAAGTAAAATTACCGGGTGTAATTTCGTTTCTGAATGCCTTACCAATTTGTCCAATACTAAAAGGGAGCTTGGTTCTCATAGTTCGAAGTACATTATTAAAGTTTACATATTCCCCTTGCGCATTTTCTGGTCGTAAATAAATTGTATTAGCAGCATCTTGTGTTACGCCACGTTGTGTTGCAAACATTAGATTAAATTGTCGAATGTCTGTAAAATTTGATTTACCGCATTTGGGACAGGGAACCTTCTTTAACCGAATAAATTCTAACATTTCTTCTTGAGACATGGAATCAGCATTAAATGAAGCATCAAAATTATTAATTAAATTATCCGCCCGGTGCCTTGTCTTACATTCTTTACAGTCCAGAAGTGGGTCTGTGAAGCTATCTAAATGTCCACTTGCTTTCCATATAGTAGGATTCATCAATATATCTGAATCCAATTCAAAGCTGTTATCTCTCATTTGAATAAAATAATAGCGCCATGCATCTTTAATATTGTTTTTCAATCTCGTTCCAAGTGGACCATAATCCCATGTGTTTGCTAATCCGCCATATATTTCACTACCCTGAAATATAAATCCATATTGATTGCAATAAGCCATCATCTCATCCATTGTTAAGTTACCCATTTTAACTACCTCCTAAATTAGTATTAGATAAATAAGAAAGTGTCAGCTTGCTGACACTTCGCGCCCGAGGGGATTGCGAAGCAATATACTTCATACGCAAATTCATTTGCGTTATTCGCTGAGGTGCGCATCCATAGGGTCGCGTTTTTATTCAATAGGACGTAATGTCCTATTGAATAAAAAAAAGCCCGCTCTAAGCTTTATGCTTAGGGCGAACTTAAATTTAAAGTCCGTGGTACCACCTAAATTCAGTAAGAATATAAACTATTCTTAATCTGCTCTCTGTCAGCACGAGATTAATCTTTATGCTGCTTCCTTGATAACGGTGGAAAGCCCGGTGTAATCTACTAAGATCTTATCCTTTCAATTAACAGCTCAAAGGTGCCTTTTACATTTTCGTTATAAAGATTTTCACCATTCATCTTCTCTCTGAAATAACGTTAATATATACTATTCCTTCTCATTGCCTTTATTTTTTTATTTACATTAACCCATTTGGTTATCTTTGTCAATAGGGTTTTATCACTTTTTCTACGAACTATTTTATAATTTTTCCTTCGAATTAAAACCACAAAATCGCAGAAACTCCTCGGGCACTCTACTTTATGTAAATATATTACACCAGAAGATGACTTTATGAGTTGGTTATCTGATGCAAAATCACATCCAACAGTTCGTCATTTTTTGGTAAAAACATGTGATAAACTATTGACATTGACCTTACGTCAACTTGTATAATAGTCGTAAGGAGGTGATGCTTTTGGATTTGATAAGAATAAACGAAGTTGTTGATACCTTCAGTATATCGAGTAGGACACTAAGATATTATGAGGAAATGGGACTTCTATGGAGCAACCATCCTGATAACAAAACCCAACGTTATTATGATACCGCCGCACTTGAACGGTTGAAACAAATTATTATATTACGCAAATTGCAAATCCCGGTTAAGGATATGGTCCTTATATTCAAAAGTCAAAACATGGCGGCATTAATTCAAGCGTTTGTGAACAAACTCGAATCACTTGATACGGAAATCTCAGCCTTATCTGAGCTAAGACATCTTGTCGATGATTTTCTTCATAAAATGTTAATGAGTGGTATTAAGAAAATTTCAGCCATCACTTTGCTTTATGAAGAAACCGAAAAAAGGCTTGCCTCAGTAGAAAAAAATGAGACTGTCACATTAGAAAAGTTATCGAAAATTAGCCGTGAAGCATTAAGCCTACATGATGTTCGGATTATTCGATTACCACCCATGCGTGTTCTTACTTCACGATTAAAAACAGGACAATTAGAAAATCTAGATGGGGGTAACATGCAAAACTTGTTTGTGAAATTCGGCTTCACGCCAAGTCCCGGATTGCGAAATTGCTTTTACCGCAAAGAACCAAAGGATGAGTGGATTATGCTTATGAAAATACCAGACGATTATGAAAACACAACAGAATACGAGGATGAAAAATTTACAAGTGGGCTATTCGCCATAGCCAGTTCCTTCATGGAAGACATGGATGATACTTTAATTCTGTTGAAAGACTGGGTAAATAAGAGTGACCATTATGAGCTCGACCTTAATTCGAAAGGAGAACTACAGCGCTACGAAATGATTGAGGAGATTCTACCCTGGGATATAGCCAATAAGTTAAACAGATACCAACAAGATATATTTATTCCAATACAAATAAAGAAGGAGAAGGGAGAAAAAGAAAATGGCTGAACTGCCTGAAATCGCTAAACTCGCAGGACAAATGAGAGATGCCCTACGGGGAAAGACCATACAAACTCTTACTCTGCAGCAAGAAAAATGCGCCAACATCCCCTATGATGAGTTTCAAAGACGAACCAGAGGCGCAAGGATCGAGGATATCCACAATAAGGGGAAATGGATTATCACTACCCTCTCTAACGGTGAAAACATCCTTTTATCTCTTGGTATGGGTGCGGATATTTTGTACTTTGACAATGAGAAGAAGGAAGCTGACAAATACCAAATAAAAGTTCTCTTTAGTGACGACAGCGGTTATACCGCTCGCTTTTGGTGGTTCGGCAAATTTTTACTCGTTTCAGATTACGAACTTGCATCCGAGCCGAACACAAAAGATATTGGGATTGACCCTTTTGATGAAAAATTTACCCTTGATTATTTCTTATCTCTCCTGAAAGGGAAAAAGACACAAATCAAAGCTTTTTTAATGAATCAAAAGAATGTCGGTGGCATCGGGAACATGTATATGCACGACATTTTATTCAAGGCGCATCTACATCCTCAAAAGAAGATATCAGATATGAGTGGAGAAGAAATCAAGTTACTGTATAGCACCATAACAGAGATTTTGAACCTCTCACGGGAAAAAGGCACCTTTGCCTACGAAAGTGACTTCTTCGGGCAGAAGGGTGGTTTTGGAATGGAATATTTCCTTGTGGGCTATAAAGAAAATCAGCCCTGCCCGGTCTGTGGTGAGACGATAGTTTCAATAAAAACGGGCAGTACATCCACTTTTATATGTCCTGCTTGCCAAAAAGAATAATGCAAGAACACGCCAGCCCTTTTTCATACTCTCGGTTGGTGAAGGATGCTAGATAAAAGCTTTAACTGCGATTCATTGAAATGCGCTGCAGAAAATAAGGTTGATAAATGTCAAAATTGTAATAAAAATCATTGTGATAAGAAAAAACATTTATATCAAGGGCTAAGACCTAAAATCCACACAAATACCATCTCTGCAGACGATGTTACATGGGTAATTCTGCCTTATGTATATGAGCAATACGGAAATTAAGCGGCATAAAAGCCGGCGTTAGCTGCACATTACAAAACATATGCCTAGACAGTACCTCAGCTCACAGGAAGTTAATGATGACTTAGCATTAACACAGAAAGAGAGCACATTATAAGGTTTTTATAGTGGCTATACCTACATTTATGAGAGTGAGATTGAGTCTGTGCTTAAATGAATAAACGTAATTACGGTTAGCGTATAATTAGGTTAGGAGAAATGGGAAAGGTTTGCATTTTTATTTTTAGAGTACAGAAAAGCACCCCTTTGTGGTAATATTAGGTTTGCGAGAACCACAAAACTACAAAGGAAGGTGCCT
>JAEZTQ010000105.1 GCA_023443625.1 Bacillota bacterium
CCAGCGGGATGTAGAAACATAGTTTGGTGAGCAACTGTTATGAAGCCGTTGGTGCTTAGGTCCTGTATTTTAGGGCCTTATGCACCACTACGTGCTTCATCCAAACGAGAGTGTGTTGCGAACAAACGAGTTTTCATCACGCAATCAATCATAAAGAGATTGTGCAAATTGACGTAGGATATTTTCAAGTAGACCTTTTGACATTCTAACCCTATATAGTCAATTGTAAAAACTCTATTTTCTAATCTGTCCATTGCCAAAGACAATATATTTGGTAGTAGTTAAGGCATCTAATCCCATAGGACCTCTTGCATGTAACTTCTGGGTACTAATCCCAATCTCTGCTCCGAAGCCAAATTCACAACCATCCGTAAAGCGTGTAGAAGCATTGACATAGACTGCTGCCGAATCAATTTCATTTAAGAATTTCATTGCATGATCATAATCCTTGGTAATAATCGCTTCTGAATGTTTGGTGCTATAATGGTTTATATGCTCAATTGCTTCTTCGATGCTGTCTACGACTTTTAAGGAAACAATCTTATCCAAATATTCTGTGGCAAAGTCCTCCTCAGTGGCAGGAACAAACTGGCCGCAGATCTGACATCCTCTCTCATCGGAACGAATTTCAATGTCCTTTGCTAAGAGACGCTCTCGAAGTAGGGGTATAAATGCTTTGCTTACCTTCTCATGGATAACTAGGGATTCACAGGCATTGCATACACCAAGACGCTGGGTTTTCCCATTCTCAATGATGTCTAAAGCCATGGCAAAATCTACGGACTCATCCACATAGATATGGCAGTTACCAGTTCCTGTTTCAATGACTGGAATGGTACTATTTTCAACTACGGTACTAATAAGACCCGCACCGCCTCTAGGTATTAATACATCTATGTATTTGTTAAGGCGCATAAATTCTTTAGCAACTTCTCTAGAGGTATCTTCAATTAATTGGATTGCATCCTCATTGTAGCCACAGGCAGCCAATCCCCCTTTGATTGCCTTTACGATTGCAATATTGGAATGAATGGCATCACTTCCACCTCTTAATACCACAGAATTGCCAGTCTTAAAGCATAATCCAAAAGCATCTGCAGTTACATTAGGTCTGGATTCATAGATAATTCCAATGACACCAAGAGGAACTACCTTCTGTCCAATGGTCAATCCATTGGGGCGAACAGTCATAGAAAGAACCTCACCAATGGGATCTTTTAAGGTGGAAACCTCTATGAGACCCTCCGCCATTGACTGTATTCTTTCCGGCGTGAGCTTCAGTCTGTCAATCAAGGAACTCTTCATGCCATTTTCCTTTGCAGCATTGACATCCAGCTCATTCGCTTTAAGAATTTCATCAGTAGAATCTACCAAGGCTTTTGCACATTCTTTTAAACACTTGTTTTTATCATCTTGCAACATTAGCCCTAAGGTTCTAGAAGCTTTCTTCGCCCTAACTCCTAATTCTTCCAAATAACCCATTGTATCCTCCATTCTGCCGCAATCAGCGGCTTAATAACCTACTTCGTTGATTATGTCAATCCTATCCTCAAACTCATAGTTCTTATTTCATTACTCTATAGTATATTCTCTCCTTGGTGTAAGGATTGCATCGACTTTAATGTCAAACTCCTCTGCCGGTATCTCCTTAAATATGGATAAATCAAAAGCAAGAGCGACTTTATAAAATCTTGACGGGGAATAAAGTGTAAGAAATCTATCATAATACCCAGCACCATATCCAATACGATTACCCCTTAAATCAAAAGCCAAACCAGGAAGTAGCATTAAATTAACATAGTCCATACCAACTCCATTGTCATAGGGTTCACAAGAATGATACCGGTTTTTCTCCGAAGGCATAGGCTCTAATATGCCATAATCGCTAGGTATAAGCTCCTTTAGACTTTGGATTTCATAAAATTCTATCTTTTTACCTTCAACCCTTGGGACATAAACCTTCTTCTGATCTAACAATGCTCTGGATATAATATTTTGGGTATCTACCTCTGTACGAAAGGATACATAGATAAATACCTTGCTACATTTCTGATAATATACAGATTGATATAGTCTTGTGGCAATATCCTGAGATAATTTTTCTCTCTCCATAGGAGTGATACTATCTCTTAAGGTTTTACCTTGACTTCGAATTTCCTTCTTTGTCATATTCCTATTCCTATATTCTACTTATTCTTCTTAATATCTGTCGCCTTGGTTACAGACCCATCGGGATTGACAAAAGATACCTGTTCTAAAGTACCCCTTAGATTTCTACGGATAGAAGCAACATATTCTTTACGAAGTCTGACTTGCTCCTCTTTTTCTTCCTCTGTAAGGCCTTCCTTCTGGGATTTATGATAAAGTTCATTAATTCTAGTAATTCTTATATCGTCCATTACTGACAACCTTTCTAAATAAAACTATTTTTCATACTGCTTTGATACAATATAGTCCATGAGATTAAAATTGCTTTTCTTATGGGCGGTGAATAATGTGCCTACTTCCCTACCCTCCATGATATGATTGATGTTGTGTACATTATCACCATTGGTTATAACCATATCTGCACCTGCTGCAGTTGCAATTCTCGCAGCAGATACTTTTGTTGTCATTCCACCAGTACCTAGGGAACTGGTAGAGGATTTTGCCATACCACACAAATCCTCATCAATCTTTTCTACCAAAGGAACAAGCTTAGCATCGGCATTCTTATGAGGATCATCCGTGTATAATCCGTCAATGTCAGATAAGAGAATGAGTAAATCTCCTCCTACTAAAGCTGTAACAATAGCAGAAAGGGTATCATTATCTCCAAACTCCAAGTCTAGTTCCTCTGTGGATACGGTGTCATTCTCATTTACAATTGGTATTACACCCAGATTAAATAATTCAGCAAAAGTATTGGCTGCATTGGTTCTGCTAATATCATTAATCATGGTATATTTGGTCATTAATATCTGAGCTGCAGTTTGGTTATATTCAGCAAATAATTTCTGATAAACCATCATCAGGCTTGCCTGACCTACTGCTGCACAAGCTTGTTTCAATGATCTATGGGTTGGTCTTTCCTTAAGTCCCAATGTCTTTCTACCCACAGCAATGGCTCCGGAGCTTACCAATATAACATCCTTACCTTGATTTCGTAAATCCGTTAATATGCGGACCAGACGCTCCATCTTCTCCAAGTTTAAGCTTCCTGTCTCTGGATGGGTCAAAGATGATGATCCAATCTTAACTACAATTTTCTTTCTATCCTTTAATGTTTCTCTTATCTGTAAGTGTTCTCCTTCAACTGTCATTTGACTTTCCCCTTCATCCTATGAAATATTATATTACTAATTGATCAAAATTTAAAATAACTTTTCATAATAAATTGATTAAAATTCTATTAAAAACTTGGTTTATACACTTTAGCCACTGCCTCAAACACCTTAATACCATCTATGGCGGCAGAGGTAATTCCTCCCGCATAGCCCGCTCCTTCACCACAGGGATATATACCTATGATATTACTTTCCAAGGCATCACTGCGATTTATTCGTATGGGTGAAGAGGTTCTGCTCTCAACCCCAGACAAAACTCCTTCTTCATGGGCAAAGCCCTTAATCTTACTATCGAAGGCATGAATACCCTCCTTTAAGGCTTCTATTATATCCTTGGGAAGGCAATTATTTAAATTAGTCAACTGATAGGAACCCTTAATATTAGGTGTAACATTTCCTATTGTAACACTATCCTTGTTTCTTAACAAGTCACCAAATAATTGTACGGGAACCTTGCCCCTGCCTGCTTCATAAGCCGCTTTCTCCCATTTTCTTTGAAAATCAATTCCTCTCAAAGGACCGCTACCACCAAAGTCCTCTGGTTGTACCGTTACTACTATGGCACTATTAGCATTTACTTCATCTCTTTTATAATTACTCATTCCATTGACTGTAAGATATCCCTTCTCTGAGGAAGCATTGACTACAAAACCTCCAGGACACATACAAAAGGAATAGACTCCCCTGCCTGATAAGGTTTGGTGAGTCAATTTATAATCTGCTGCTGGTAAATGAATATATTCCCTGCCATATTGGGACTTACTGATAAGACTTTGTTTATGCTCAATTCGTAAACCAATGGCAAAGGCCTTCTCCGATAAATCAAGACCTCTGTCTAAGAAAAGTTTAAAAGTGTCTCTGGCACTATGCCCTATAGCAGGAATTAATACCTTGCAAGGAAGTCTCTCTTCCTTGTTTAACTCAATTCCAACTAATTTGTTGTCTTCTATGAATAGGTCTGTTAGCTTTGTATGAAAGCGTACCTCACCGCCCATATGAATGATATCTTTGCGCATATTTTCCACTACAGTGCGTAATTTATCCGTACCAATATGGGGCTTATTAAGGTATTGGATTTCAGAGGGCGCACCATAATGAACAAAGGTTTCCATAACCAGAGGATATCTGGCAAATGCATCCTTAACCATAGTATTTAGCTTTCCATCGGAAAAGGTTCCTGCACCACCCTCTCCAAATTGCACATTGCACTCTGGATTTAAGTCCCCGGTCCTCCAAAAATGTTCTACTAGCTCTACACGCTTAGTAACTTTAGCACCCCGCTCCACCACTAAGGGCTGAAAACCGTATTTTGCCAATAACCAGGCAGCAAAGAGTCCTGCTGGACCTGTACCCACAACAACAGGTCGATGGGTAAGCTCATCCTTCCCCTCTGCTTTGAATTGATACCGGGCTCTTTCAGCCATAGATACATTAGAGTTATGACTTCTACGGATAATCACTGCATCATTTTCCTTGGGTTCAAATAAGATATCTGCCTCTACTGTATAGATATACATGACCTCATTTTTACGGGCATCGATGGACTTTTTTGTTATTCGGAACCCTTTGATTTTTTTTACTGGTAATTTTAATGCCTTTCCTATGGCTTCCTTTAGTTCATTCTCCGTATGCTTAATAGGAAGCTTTATTTGTGTAATTTTAATCATGCCTTACTTCCTTCCTGCTGCCGTTCCTGCCAGATACCCAGAGCTCCAAGCCCATTGCAGATTATAGCCTCCGCAGGTACCATCTACATCCACTAGTTCCCCCGTTAGATATAAACCCTTGGACAGCTTTGATTCCATTGTTGTCTCCTGTATTTCCTTCGTTAAGACTCCTCCAGCGCTCACCTGGGCATGGTCAAAGGAATTTGTCTCAGTAATTATCATCTTAAATCCCTTGATAGTATTGACCAAGGCTTTTAGTTCTACCTCAGTGATTAAGCAAAGCTTTTTATATACATCAAGCCTCGCCACATTAATAAGTACATAGGAGAGCTTATGGTTAAGCAACCCTACCATCATCTCTTCTAGATTTTTATCTTTATTATAATTTCTTCTCTCTTGTAATAACTCAAATAATTTATCCAGGGACAGTTCTGGCATAAAGTCCAGGATAAGATGAACCTTTTCTCCTCTATCAATGGCTTTGGCAACATAACGACTCACTTGAAGAATGGGTATTCCGGATATTCCATAATCCGTAAAGAGGATTTCTCCTTCCTCCACTGCAATCTCCTTTTCCTTGGCAAATACACTTACCTTTGCCCCTGAACGAACACCGGATATGGTCTTACAATACTTCTCCGATGATTTTAACTGTACCAAAGCAGGCAGAGGCTTGATAATCCTATGGCCAAAGGCTTTGGCCAAATTATAACCACTCCCATGAGAGCCTAGGGAAGGGGAAGCACATCCCCCTGTGGCTAGGATTAACTTTTTGCACTGATAGATTTCCTCACTCTCTCTTGTCTTGCTAGTAACTGCTTTTTTATTCTTACCCTTTTCCTCAGGGATAGTAACCTTCGTAACTACGGTATAATCCGGCTTCTTTACTGCAATCACTGTTCCATAATAGAGAAAATGCACTTTAAGTCGTTGGCATTCCATTAATAATACCTGGACAACACTAGAGGCTTGCTCACTATTTGGATATAAATATCCATCTTTATTCTTTGGATAAATACCTAGTTCCTTAAAAAAATCCAATGTTTGATTCACATCAAAACAAGACAGCACCTTCATTGCAAATGCGCTGTCGTCAGATCGGTAGCACTCAGGTTGTTGGACTAGGTTGGTAAAATTACATCTTCCATTCCCTGTAGCTAATATTTTTTTCCCTGCCTTCTCTTTTCCTTCAATAACAAGAACCGAGCTTCCAAGTCTTGCAGCAGCAATGGCTGCTGTTAGACCGGAAGCCCCGGCACCTACTACAATAACATCATAATCCACCCCTGCAGCCTCCATATAGTAACAATTTATTTGTTTTATTATATTTTACCCGGGGTATTATTTCAAG
Source organism: Bacillota bacterium (assembly GCA_023443625.1). Next base: position 6,345 of record JAEZTQ010000105.1, read on the forward strand.
CTTTTCTTTCCTGAATGTGATTCTGGAGCTTTTGCCACTGCAGGACCCACTAGAAAAAGTGACATAAATTAAAAAATATTACATATCAGCTGGAATAACTCTCTAATAATGCATAGAGCTCATCCAAGCTATTTACATAAATGCCCTGACTAAGAGTAACACGGTCTGCCTCTGGTAAATTCTTGGCTTCTATCTCAGTATAGGTAAATACACTTTTTAAATCACTGTTATAAACTACAACAAAGCCATCCTTTACTGCCACATAGTAGCGGAAAGGAACAAAATCCATATTATAAGTCTTCTTAATAACAATCGCTTCTTCTGAAAAATAGGCTAATTCATAGGAAATCAATCCTTTATTATATTCGGATAAAGGTACATCTCTCATATAATTAGCTAAATATTCAATTATTTCCTCTCTTGTTAACCCAATCAGATAGGCAGGGGGATTTAACTCCTCCTTCTGTGTAATTCCTGTCTTCATATCATAGGTTTCTAGAGTATATTGTGTTGTTGGCTTTACTATAATCTCTGACTGGTTAACAGGTACACTGTTATCCTTTTCCTCAGCCGCTTTCGTTGGCTGAGCATCATTTCTTAAGATGTCAAACTGACCCTTACGCTCAATGGCTCTTTTATTAAAATCCTTTAAAGCATGCTGATAACTTAAGTAATAGCAGATGCAAAACATCGCACACAATAAAACAAAACTTGCGAGATAAATTGATGCCTTCTTCAGTTTCATGGGAAACCACTCCTTTGGCATTAATTATCTCCAATATTTTCTTTTCTATACATATAATGTATTCATCCTAGGGTATATGGATACTAGGGACGAAAACTCTTTATAATAAATGTAATTTCTTTAAGATACGAATAATAAGTCCGCTCTTTGGCATAAATTCAAGTTCATCCTCACTCACTCCCTTTAGCAGTAGTAGGGATACGAAGTAAATAATAATTGCAACTAAGATTGATAATAAAGTAGAAATCAAATTACTACTTGTTAAGAGCATTAATCCCTTATAAGAGAAATAAGTAACAATTCCCATTATAACGGAGCAAACAAGGGGAATAATAAAGGTTTTTGTAATCTCCTGACGGTATCTTAGGTGTTTTTCAATGGCCAGCCAGTTCAAAATACACACCACCAAGGCAAAGGTAACATTACCGATTACTAATGCATAGGTGCTTAGGGGTGTAAACTTCAATAAGACAAAGACTAATACAATATGAATTCCCAAGGAAATAGTTGCATTAATCACCGGTAACCTAAGACGGTTAATACCCTGCAACACAGCCGATGACAAGGTTGACAGGGCGTAGAAAACGATTGCAATACTTCCAAGCCTTAATAGATTGGCAGGCAACTCACGAGCATCTTTAAAAATCAACTGTAATATGGGTGATGCCAGGACTGCCATACCTACTGCAGAAGGAATTGCAATAATCATATTCATTTTAATTGCAGCGTGGACTTTACTGCGAATTACATCCTTTAATCCCTTATTATAGGCTGCTGCTATGGTTGTAATACTAGCAGTTGCCATTGCCGTTGCGATAGCAACGGGTACATTGGTAAGTAAGCGATATTTGGTACTATAAATACCGATTAATATATCTCGGTAGGATTTAATATATAAGGAGCCTTTTACTGAATTTTTAATAGCCTCAAGCTCAAAGGCTTCTACCTTTTTCTTACTCATGATCTGATTAAACAAAATACTGTCTAAGGTTCCATTAATCTGATATACTACCTGACTTAATATAATAGGTATTGTTGTTATCATTAAAAGTTTAAAAATATATTCATAGGATTCCTTATTCTCATCCCTATCCTGTCGCATCTGTTTTTTCAAATATGGTCGATAAATAAAAAATACAAATAGTAAGAAGATTAATCCCGCCAAGGCTCCAAGTAAGGTTCCAAGAGTTCCTCCGGCTGCACCATAGGAAGCTAAATTAGCAGAAAGACTATAATTCTTAACCAGAATAGAAGCAGCTATAAGACTAACGGATGCATTCACTATCTGTTCAACAACTTGGGAGATGGCTGTGGGAATCATAGTGCTTTTCCCTTGGAAGAAGCCCCTTAGTACTCCCATAATGGAGAAAACAAAAATAGTGGGAGCTAATACTCTTAGGGGTAGGGCAATACTGTTTCCTTCTTTATAAGAGGAAAAGAAGGAGGCAAAGAAATCTGCTCCAATTAAAATAATTACAGTAGCCAAAAAGCCTACTGTAACAGAAAAAGCCATGGCACATTTTAATATACGATAGGAATTTTTATATTCCTTATTGTTTCTCTTAATAGCAACTAGTTTAGAAACCGCCATAGGAAGACTGTAGGAGGATAAAATCAGAGCAATATTATAGATATCAAAGGTGTTGCTGTAGATACCCATTCCTTCATCTCCAATGATATTGTTTAAGGGAATTCGGTAAAACATACCAATGAGTCTAACAATTAACGAAGATATTGCCAAAATTGTACCCTGAACTAAAAAATTATTACTTTTTTTTCTTGCTGCCATATCCTGCTCCTTCATTCATCCTGAGTATTAAACAATATAGCTTGATACATAATTATAACAAGAACTAGCTTAAATACAAGACAAACATCAACAAAACAAGAATCTTGGTTACAGTTTTACGTCAGTCTTCTTTGTTCGTTGATGTTTTATTAAAATCATGACACGTAGATGTCTTATTATTTACTGAAAGCTAACATCCTTTGTGCGGTTATTAGGAAATAAAGTGATATAGGTCTTACCAGGATTAATCACTAATTCTTCGCCTGCTTCATTATAATAACGCATCCAGCTATCAGCTTCTTTCTTTTTCCAAGTAATAGGTACTGCTTTTCCATTGGTAATGTAATAACCTGATCCCTTGGAATTTTCTATATCCATGGTCTGATAACCCTTCTTATCAATATTCCATTCCTTAACAAACTGAACAATAATGTTCTTAAAGGCTAATTGCTCCCCTGTGAGGGAATCCACATGGGCCTTGCCAAATTGACTTCGATAATAAAGCTTATCTTCCTGCTTATACTCAAAACCTGCTTCGATATAGGAGGAAAAATCCACCGTAACCTTACTTGCAATGGTATCTGCACTTAAGTCCGTATCCTCTTTGTAAAATTTAAAGTGTGGTTCATAATCTTTTGGATATTCTGTATCATACTTCTTCTTTTCTATTCCTTTTAAAATTCTGTCCACACTGGCAAAGGCATTATGAGGTGCTTTAATTGACTTATCCCTGTAAAATACCCCTGCTCCACTGCCTGCATTACCATCTAAGTTATCTGTACCAAGTTCCTTAATCTTGCTTCTGGCATATTTGGTTGAACCAAAATGGATATAAATTGCATCATACTCATCAGCAATACTAACAAAATAATGTCTGGCACTTCTTGTAGACCCTATCTTATCACCAGAATAATTCTCACCAATACCTAGTAGTCTTGTAATACCACCTTCTACAATGCATTCATATACAATATCTGCCTGTCCAATTCCCCATTGATTTGATACAGTTTTAAAATTATTAAACTGGAAAGCATAAGGGCGTTTGGTACCTATTTCATTGGGAACCCATAATCCGCTGAGATAGCTTATCATCTGTCCTTCACGGCTTTCTTCTACAGGTTCATCTATAGGCGTCTGTGTCGGTGCTATGGTAACTGTTGGTTTGGTATACTCATCCCCCTTTATTTCATCATCAGTATTTGCCTTATTTTTCTTACATCCACTAAGTAGCACAAGGACAACCACCGTCATCATTATAAAAATGAGTTCCTTAACTCTCATATACTTCCTCCATTCTGCCAAAGCAAAGTAAATTGTCTTATACAATTCCTTTTGTAAAATCCTTATTATTCACACGAATAACCATGCCTTTTTGTAACCTGCAAACTTTGGCCCCTATTATTATCTAAGTATTTGAAGTAACTCTAACACACTTTTTTGCTTTTCTTCCATTATTCTTCTATCTTCTTCTTCCATATGATCGTATCCAAACAAATGAAACATACTGTGAGCTGTAAGAAATGCTATTTCACGCTCAATAGAATGACCATATTCCTCGGCTTGTTGTATGGCCTTGTCCACTGAGATCACAATGTCTCCCAATAGTAATTCGCCCGTTTCTGGATGAAAGCATTCCACAATGTTATCCTCTAAACCCCCGAAATCACCAGGAGTTACATAATCAATCGCAGGAAAGGATAAGACATCCGTTGTTTTATCTATATCTCTATATTCCTTATTAATCTCCTTAATCTCCTCATCATTGGTAAATAGTATATTTACTTCAGATTCATAGGGGCATTCTTCAAAATCCAGGCAGGCCTCCACTAACTTTGTAAGCTGTGCTTCATAATCATATTTTAACTGTTTTTCTGCTTCATATTCAAAATTAATTGTCATAACGTCATACCTTTCTTAGCCATGAATAAAATGCTTGTCTATAATATTAATAGGGATTTGTGTTCCTACCTAATACTTTAGTTTTTCAAACTAAACCTCTTTACCATTGCTAAATTCTGACTGATAAAAGGCTTTCAGCTTTTTATAATCTTTTACTGAAACGCCAGAAAAATCAAAGGTCCCCTTATCAAGCCTCATCTGAAATATGTTTTCAATAATCGTATGGGGAGTAAATTTATGTTCCTTTGTTTTTTCTATGTAATCCAGGGTAGAAACTATATTATCCGAGAGCATTACTATGGCAGCTTCCACAGAGTTTGGTCTGTCATATTTTATATTATGTTCTCTGAGAATTGCTTTAAGCTCTTTTGGAAAAGCATACTCCTCCGCCAGCTTAAGGCCTTCTTCTATATAGTTCTTGCCATTCATTTTACCTATCTCATGATAATAACCACCGGCACGGGTAAGCTGCTCATCTGCACCAATTTCTTTCGCTGCTCGGCTTGATAAGCCTCCAATATAAATGGAATGGGTATATAAGCTCTCTGAAAACTCCTTCAGTTTAAGAAGTAGCTGATTATTTACATCACATAGTATCTCATAGCTAGTTAATGAAAATTGATTTTGATCCATAGTAGTACTATTTATCCTAGTGGTTTCCATCGCCTGCATTGGTAAGTCTTCATTATCAATTGGAGATATACTTATCAAAGGTTCCTCCTGACTATCAGTAGAAGCCACCAAATCCTCCTGGGTGAAAAATCGGTTATACAGTACACATAAGAAAAAGGCTGCAACCAATACTGCAACCATACTAATTAGTGAATCAAAATACTTATAATTACTGGTCTTATCAAATATAAAATTATTTACAACAAAAGACAAGGTAATATTCGTTGAAAGAATAATAATGGAGGAATAGATTACAGTGGATTTATGTTTTAATCCTCCGGCTAATATACTCATCAGAAAGCAAATGATTAAAATCTGAATTAAAAGCTCTGGACGTAATCCTAGTAAAATACTCATCATAAAGGTCATATTAAAATTAATCAGCAGACCCAACTTATTATCAATCAACATAGCCACAACTAATCCACCAAGCATCCAAATACTATACAAATCAGGGCTGGGCACGACAAGGAGTAGAAAGACAGAACACAGATACCCAAACACGATAACAGTTTTAGAATATTTCTTATTAAGGAAGTCGTCCATATATAAATTGATATAAAAAGTAACTGCACCTGTTAATATGAGAGTTATGATTCCAAGCTTAGCTATATCGATGCCGGAAACATTACGAAGTACTCCTAGAATTAGTACTGCAAGCATAGACATTATAGGCAATACAGCAATCATAATAGGAGTACGGTTTGCTCCTTTGCTAAGAACTTGCGATAAGCTATTATTCGTATTATCAGTTTTTTTCATATCGGTTTCCCCTGATCTTTTCCGATTTATAATTTATTTTACTTACCACCTTGTGCCCTTTCTTATGGAAATCCTTCAAATCCTTCTTTTCTTTTTGTTTTTGTCTCTCTTCATAGGCATCGTAAGCCTTAACAATCCTTTGTACTAATGGATGCCTTACAACATCCTGACTTGTCAGATAGGAAAAACCAATATCCTCTATCTTGCCAAGAACCTTAAGGGCCACATCTAGACCGGATTTGGCACCAACTGGTAAATCCTTCTGTGTTAAGTCACCAGTAATCACAACCTTGGAACCAAATCCAATTCTGGTTAGAAACATCTTCATCTGCGCTGGAGTTGTATTCTGTGCCTCGTCTAGGATAATAAATGCATTTTCTAAAGTTCTTCCTCTCATATATGCTAGAGGAGCCACTTCAATCAGACCCTTTTCTGAATTCTTCAGATAGGCTTCCGGCCCCATAATCTGATGGAGGGCATCATATAATGGTCTTAAATAAGGATCCACCTTACTTTGAAGATCTCCTGGCAGAAATCCAAGCTTTTCCCCTGCTTCAATTGCTGGTCGTGTTAAAATAATCTTGCTTACTTCGTCATTTTTAAAAGCAGTAATGGCCATTGCCATAGCAAGATAAGTTTTACCTGTTCCCGCTGGCCCAACACCAAATACTATCATTTTATTACGAATCAAATCCACATAGGTTTTCTGTCCCACAGTCTTAGGTTTTATGGGTTTACCATTGATTGTATGACATATTAAATCTTTATCAATTTCAACAATTTCTCTTTCCCTATCTTCATAACATAGTGATATGGCATAGTTGACATTCTGCTCAGTGATCTGATTGCCACGTTTGGATAACTCTAGAAGCTGCATAAATACACTTTTAGCCTTTCCAACGCTTTCTAAAGCTCCAACCACCTTAACTTCACCGTTTCTAGCTATTATTGTAACATTAAAGGCACGCTCGATAATTTTAGCATAGGCATCAAATCCACCAAATACATTTTTTTCATGTGCGGCAGGTATATCAATTATTGTTTCCGTTATGCTCATCCGTCTGTTCAATCCTCCACTCGTTTTCCTGTATAGTTTTATATTCCCAAGCTGGTTCTTCCACTAGGATTCTTCCCTTTGCAATACAAATATTATTTTCTATAGTTATGTTAACATTATTCTCGGTTATTAAAACATTATTCTTTGATAAATTATCTAAATATCTGTTTAGACGTGCTTGGGCAATAACACTTGCTTCTTCCTCTGTGTATCTTCTTCTTTCCGTTTCATATTCCCGGGTATTGATTGACCCATAACGAAAAGGCAAGTAATAAGATTTCGTTACCCTAAGTACATTTTCGTTAACAATTATATCATATTTATTATAGGAATTTCTAGGATTATATATAAATATTTTTTTACCGAAGAAGGTAAAGTAATAACCCTTTTTAATATCACCGGAATAAATTTTTTTTATGTAATTTATAGGAAAGGATTCATTGTAATCATAATAGGATTTACATAGGATATCCGAATCAGCTACCACTGGTTGAACTCGAAGAATTTCATCAAAATCTCCTTTCACCGTAAGCAAACCGGATACAAGAATATCTCCTTTCTTGACTACATCACCCTCTTTAACAAGGGGTGTTCCTGTCCTTGTTATTATACTCTTGACAATTGCATTTTTTGTTGCAACCATATGACTAGGTTCTCTTGCCACTCCTGCGGGAACGGGCATATTCGTCTCTGTAATCTTTATTATCAGTCTAGTTCCTTTAATCTCTGCCGAAACCCAACCTATATCCTTATAGGCAAGTCTCATTGTCTCCTCTATCTCTTGACAATTTACTTTCTTCTTTAATATTCCCGTATAAATATTGTTCTTGTTCAGAAACTTTATCATAGCCTCATGGGTATACTTTGAACCTCCTTGGAAACTGATATCCCAGATATAGAGAGACATGATATAAACAAGAATTACACAGACTATAATGCCAAGAAAAAAGCCCTTACGTCTTCTGTGACGATGAAGGAAAAAGGGGAAGCCGTGTTTATATACAATTCTCGGGATTATACCCGTCTTTTTTGCAATGGGTCTTAACTTTCTGTAATTTTTTATAGATATACGAAATTGAAAATCCTCCTCAATACGAGTTAACTCCCAAATAAATATTTTCTTATTACAGCACAGATTAATAAACCGTTCCGGTGCAGTACCACGAATTCTTACTGTAAGATACCCCAAGAACCAGTTTAGTAATTTCCTTAACATGAGATCTCCTCCCTGATCATCAATATGTCCGTCTTTGGTAGATATGATCAGTGCAGATAAAAACTGCGGCACTTTTTATTGGTAGTAAATAGCTTGAATGAACCCTGTTATGCGCATCTCGTCTTCTGTAAAATATAAAATATTTAATTGTTTTCCTTCAATGCAGATTTTACATAATTTCGTTTGGACCTTAATGAGATTACTGTTATATTCTATGATACCCTTGTAATTCTCCAGACATATTTCATTTCTTCCTGTAGCGGTAATGATAGGAGCCCCGGCCAGAATATCTGCCGATAAATGGAGACGACTAGATAAATCTTCAAAATATGTAGGTGACTCCTTTTCTTTAGACTTGTTTTTTTTATTTAAACCTTGATACAAAGCTTTCTTATTTTCTTTTTTGAATTTATTATGGGATGATTTCAGGTTATCCTTCATAACGGCCCCCTAAATCCTATGTAAATACTGTAATAATATATGAATTTTTTTGAATTTGTAGACTATATTAAAGAGTATTACTTGCGAAACATCCCATTAGGGCCTAATCCTATAAAAGAACAAAGTGTCAGCTTGCTGACACTCCGCGCCCGAGGGGATTGCGAAGCAATATACTTCCTTGCCGCGAGGTGCGCATGCTAATTTTTTTATTTTATAGGACGCACTTTCCTATAAAATAAAAAACTTCCAATGTCTCCATTGGAAGTCTCTGTAAAATTAATATTTACGTTTTCTCGCTGCTTCAGACTTTTTCTTACGTCTTACGCTTGGCTTCTCATAATGCTCCCTTTTACGGATCTCCTGCTGGATACCGGCTTTCGCGCAGTTTCTTTTGAATCTGCGGAGAGCACTATCTAATGTTTCATTGTCTTTAACTACAACATTTGACATAGTCTCACACCTAACCTCCCTCCAGTTGTGTATTGTGCGTATACAACTGTTTGGGTATTTTTTGAATAGCACTAAAATGATTATAGCATATTTTTCAATTTCGTCAACAGCTATTTCATAAATATAAGCTGTCAACAATTTGCAAATCCATGATAATCAGCATGGTTTAAGAATTTGCATGGAGCTAAGAATTTATTTTAGGGTAGTGCTCAAAATACACAATCAGAAATTGTGTCCTCTTGGCACTGTCCTCATACTGCTGCTTTATTTTATCTGTGCACCCAGTACATCCTTAGCCTTAGCAATAACAGCATCAATTCCTGCTGCATTCTTACCGCCTGCTTGAGCCATATTCGGTCTTCCACCGCCACCGCCTCCAACAAGGGCAGCTAGCTCTTTAATAAGATTTCCTGCATGAGCGCCCTGCTTCATGGCACCATCTGTTGCCATAGCGATTAGGTTCACCTTATCTGGTGCTGTTGAGGAAGCAAGAAGGATAACTCCTTCGCCTAGTTTTTCTTTTAATTGATCGCCAAGATTACGAAGCTCATTCATGTCTACATCTGGCACCTTAACTGGAAGGATTTTTACTCCCTTAACTTCCATTACCTGATTCATTACATCACCCAAGGCATTGTTGGCAAGCTTACTCTTTAACTTCTCATTTTCTGATTTCAGCGCCTTGATTTCCTCCAGATAGCTTTCAATCTTATTCGTCAACTGTGCTGGCTCTGCCTTGGCAGCCTTAGCAGCACTACTTAGTTCTTGCTCCAACTCTTTATAATAAGCAAATACGCCATTGCCGGTTAGAGCCTCAATTCTTCTTACACCAGCTGCAATACCTGCCTCAGATACGATCTTAAATACAGAGATTACACCTGTATTATTTACATGGGTTCCACCGCAAAGTTCCTTGCTGTAGTCACCCATAGCTACAACACGCACATCCTCAGCATACTTCTCTCCAAAGAGTGCCATTGCGCCTTCTTTTTTCGCATCCTCTATATTCATTAGCTTAGTAACAACAGGTAGACTATTAGCAATCTGCTCATTAACTAGCGCTTCCACCTTCTCTAATTCTTCAGCGGTTAAAGCAGAAAAATGTGTGAAGTCAAAACGTAGACGATCTTCTGTTACAAAAGAACCGGCCTGTTCTACATGGGTTCCCAGTACAGTTCTAAGTGCTTTCTGTAATAAATGTGTGGCGCTATGATTTTTAGCTGTTGAAGCTCTTTGAATCCCATTTACTTTAAGCTCTACTTTGTCATTTATTTTGAAAATACCCTTTGTAACTGTGCCTACATGACCAATTTTACCACCTAGTAATTTAATGGTATCTTCTACCTCGAATTCAGCTTCCTCAGTGATAATTACACCAGTATCAGCAGCTTGACCACCGCTTGTTGCATAGAAAGGTGTCTCCTCTACCAGGATTGTTCCCTTCTCTCCTGCAATAAGCTCCTCTGTCAGCTCTGTCTCTGTAGTTAATACAGTAATCTTTGATTCATGGCAAAGTCTATCATAGCCTACAAATTTACTGGTAATTCCTGCATCGATTTGTTGATATACTGTCTCTTCTGCACCCATATAATTTGTAGTACCTCTGGCGCTTCTGGCGGTTATTCTTTGAACCTCCATAGCATCCCTAAAGCCCTTTTCATCTACTTCAAAACCTTTTTCTTCAAGAATTTCCTTGGTTAAGTCAATAGGAAAACCATAAGTATCATAAAGTTTAAATACATCTTCACCGGAAAGAACCTTTAAGGATTTCTTCTCTAAATCCTTCTCCATCTCCCCTAAAATACTTAAGCCCTGATCTATTGTCTTATTAAACTTCTCCTCCTCAATGGTAAGAAGCTTTAAGATATATTCTTTCTTCTCTTCCAGCTCTGGATAGCCGTCCTTATGCTCATTAATAACCACCTTGGATAGCTCTGCTAGGAATCTTCCTTCAATACCAAGTAATCTGCCATGTCTTGCAGCACGTCTAAGTAATCTTCTAAATACATAGCCTCTGCCTTCATTCGATGGAATGATACCATCAGAAGCCATAAAAGTTACAGAACGAATATGATCTGTAACAAGACGAATAGATACGTCCTTCTTTGCATCTGTTTGATATTCAACTTTTGCAATTTGACATACCTTATCACGTACTGCTTTTATTGTATCTACATCAAAGATAGAGCTTACATCCTGCACCACGGTAGCAAGTCTTTCAAGACCCATACCAGTATCAATATTCTTGTGTTCAAGCTCTGTATAATTGCCCTTACCATCCCCCATAAACTGGGTAAATACATTATTCCAAACCTCAATATAGCGGTCACATTCACAGCCTACGGTACAGCCTTCTTCGCCGCAGCCATATTTTTCTCCACGATCATAGTAAATCTCAGAACAAGGGCCACAGGGACCTGCTCCATGCTCCCAGAAATTATCCGCCTTACCAAAACGGAAGATTTTCTCCGGTGCTATTCCTATCTCTTTATTCCATATCTCAAAAGCTTCATCATCCTCTTGGTATACAGAAGGATAGAGACGATCCTTATCCAGACCTACTACTTCTGTTAAGAATTCCCAAGACCAAGCAATTGCTTCCTGTTTAAAATAATCTCCGAAGGAGAAGTTTCCCAGCATTTCAAAAAATGTACCATGTCTTGCTGTCTTACCTACATTCTCAATATCACCGGTACGAATACATTTCTGACAGGTTGTAACTCTGTTTCTTGGAGGTACCTCCTGCCCGGTGAAATAGGGCTTTAATGGTGCCATACCCGAGTTAATCAATAATAAACTATTATCATTGTGGGGTACGAGGGGAAAGCTTTTTAATGCCAGATGTCCCTTACTTTCAAAGAATTCAAGGAACATTTTTCTTAGTTCATTTACACCATACACTTGCACGTTAATTTGCCTCCTATGTTTAAAGTAACCTTTTCTTTCATTCAAATTCTTGGGCTAGCCTATTTTCTATGAGCCAGTTCAGTTGTAATGTCATTCCAGTCAAGACCACATTCCGCCATAAGCACCATCAAATGATACAAATAATCAGCGATTTCATAACGCAGTTCCTCTGCACCAGGGTTTTTGGCTGCAATGGTTATCTCTGTGGCTTCTTCACCACATTTTTTCAGTATTTTATCAATCCCCTTATCAAAGAGATAATTGGTATAAGACCCTTCCTTGGGATGTATTTTTCTATCCATAATAACATGATAGACATCGTTGAATACATGGAGGGGGTTGGAATTGCTATATTCTTTTTTAATCAGCTCTTTATGGAAGCAGGACTGCTCACCGGTATGACAGGCAGGGCCTATCTGAAGAACTTTCGCTAGTATGGTATCCTGATCACAATCTAGACTTAACTCCTTCACATACTGAAAATGCCCGGAGGTTTCACCCTTTAACCAGAGCTTAGAACGACTTCTGGAATAATAGGTCATTCTTCCACTGGCAATAGTCCTATTATAAGCTTCCTCATTCATATACGCAAGCATTAAAACCTCGTTGGTTCGATAATCTTGCACGATTACGGGAATTAGTCCCAGGGCATCTAATTTAAATTCCTTAAAGGAAAGCTTACTTTCAAAGACATTTACATCTACCCCTTCCTCTTTTAGGGCATTCTTTACCTTCATGATATCTTTATTCTCAAAGAAATTCGTTGAAACGCCAATGACATTAGATAGGGAAATAATACCAAGGATATCATTTCGTACTAAACTGTCTCTTATAATAACCTTCATCGGAGATTCTTCTATTCTCACTTTAACACTTGCTGATAAAGCCACATGCTTTAGCATTATAGTTTTAATCTCATTACTCAATAAAGTCTGGCATAATTCTTCTCCCTCTGTATCAAGGTAGTCTGTCATGTCCAGTTCTACTATGATTTTATCAGCACCAAACCGACTGCTAGCCTCTTTTAATAAAGCCTTATCCTCTAAAGAGGAGTATTTTACCATAACCGCACCTGCACCAGTATAAACAGCTTTTTTGACATCCTCTAAACGCTTAATAAAACAACCTATGGTAAAGGGGATATCAATTTCCTTTGACAGCTCTTTAGCAAGGGAAAAGAACTCCTCCCTGGATTTCTCATCTTTGGAATAATTATATAAAAATAACTCATCTGCACCGCCGTAAGAATAGCTTTTTGCCAAATTCAATACATTGACAGGTATTTCACTTTCCGCATTAATATAGGGGATTATTTTCTTAGAAGACATTGGCAATTATTCCTCCTGGCTCTTTTCAAATAAATTCACTGCTTTTTTTAGATCAACTTTATTCTCATATAAAGCTTTACCTATAATGGCTCCATATACCTTGGCTTCAGCAAGCATCTCAAGATCTTTCAGAGAGGAGACACCACCCGAGGCGATTATATCAAGGCCTGTGGCATCTGCCATTTCCTTTGTATGGGCAATATTAGGTCCCTGTAGCATTCCATCCTTAGATATATCTGTATATACAATGGTTTTAATACCAGATTTTTTCATCTCAAGAGCTAAGCTCACCGCCTGATAATTACTAACCTTTTCCCAGCCTTCGATGGCTACCATTCCATCCTTAGCATCGATACCAATAACGATCCTTCTAGAACCAAAGGTAGTTACTGCTTCTTTTATAAATGCAGGATCTTTAACTGCCTTTGTTCCGATAATAACTCGTTCAATTCCTAAATTTAATTTATTCTCAATATCCTTAATCGTACGAATTCCCCCTCCAACTTGGATAGGAATTTGAACCTCAGATACTATTTCTTTGATAACCTCATCATTGACAGAATGGCCTACCAAAGCTCCATCCAGGTCTACAATATGGATAAAGGAAGCCCCGCAAGCTTCCCACTGTTTTGCTATTTTTAGAGGTATATCAGAATACACTAAAACATCCTGAAAACTTCCTTGTCTTAATCTAACACATTGTCCATTGCGAATATCAATTGCCGGAAATAATTTCATAGTTCGCCCTGCCTTTCTAATCAGTTCTCTAGTCGATGGAGCCTTTCGTAGATAAGACTCCTTGAATGCGCTCGTCATAACTACAAGCTTCATCCAAAGCTTTTCCAAATGCTTTAAAAGCAGCTTCAATAATATGGTGATCATTACCACCACTAAGCATCTTAATATGTAAATTCATACCTGCAGAATAGGACACTGCATAGAAGAATTCTTTAACCATATCAGTTTCCAAATATCCAACCTTATCTGATGAAAATTCCAAATCATAAACAAGATAGGGTCTGCCTGATAAGTCTATAGCACACAATATTAGGGTCTCATCCATAGGCAAGATAAAAGAACCGTAACGCTTAATTCCCTGCTTATCCCCCAGAGCACTTTTAATTGCTTGACCTAATACTATGCCAGTATCCTCTATGGTATGGTGGGAATCTACATAAAGATCACCTTTTACATTCAGTTTTAAATCAAAAAAGCCGTGTCTGGTAAAGCTATCCAGCATATGGTTAAAAAATCCGATCCCCGTTTCAATCTGGCTTTTTCCGCTACCATCCACAGAAAAATCCATATCAATTTCCGTTTCCTTGGTCTTTCTTTTTATCTCGGCATTTCTGTTACTCATCTGCTGTACCCCTCCTTTTAATAATTATACAATATGAGCAATAAATGTCAAATGACTTTTAACATAACAATTCAGTTATTATCATGTCCCATCATAAATTAGTCTTTCCTAACATTATACCCTCTTATTGCTATATCATATTCGCCCTTTTCTTCCTTACTCAAATCTTACTGCGATGGAATTTGCATGGGCTGTCAGACCTTCGGATTCTGCAAAGGTTACTATATCCTTATAAATGGGCTCTAAAGCCTCTCTGGAATAAGAGATTATACTGGATTTTTTAATAAAGTCATCCACACTTAAAGGAGAGAAGAATTTGGCGGTTCCATTGGTGGGTAATACGTGATTTGGTCCAGCCATATAATCTCCCAGGGGTTCGCTGGAATATTCTCCGATAAAGATTGCTCCTGCATTCTTTATCTTGGTCATGACCATAAAGGGATCCTTGGTCATAATCTCTAAATGCTCCGAAGCTATTTCATTGGCTGTATCAATGGCGTCTTGCATACTCTCGGCCACCATAATATATCCATAATTATCCAAGGAGGCTTGTAGTAGTTCCTTCCTTGATAACTGTGCCACAAACTTGTCTACTTCTTCAGAGACTTGCTCTGCCAACTCTTTGCTGGTTGTAATTAGTATAGAGGAAGCCAGCTCATCATGTTCTGCCTGGGAGAGTAGATCAGCGGCTATATATCTTGGATTAGCAGTTTCGTCAGCAAGAACCAGAATTTCACTAGGCCCTGCTATGGAATCAATACTAACATGACCATAGACTGCTTTCTTAGCCAAGGCAACATAGATATTACCAGGACCAACAATCTTATCCACTTTAGCAACACTTTCCGTACCATAGGCTAAAGCTCCAATGGCTTGGGCACCACCTATCTTATAAATCTCCGTTACTCCAGCTTCCTTAGCAGCAACCAAGGTTCCCGGGTTTACCTTGCCATCCCTTCCCGGCGGTGTTGTCATAGCAATTCGTTCTACGCCTGCTACCTTCGCAGGTATCACATTCATTAGAACAGAGGAAGGATAGGCTGCTTTCCCGCCTGGAACATAGACACCTACTGCAGATATGGGGGTTACCTTCTGTCCCAGGATAGTCCCCTGATCCGTTGTGTCAAACCAGCCATACTGCTTCTGCTTAGCATGATAGGCTTCAATATTAACAATTGCTTTACGGATAACCTCCAATACAGAAGGATCAACCTTGGTATAGGCTTCCTCAATCTCTTCCTTGGTAACGAGAATTGTATCCTGGGTCAAAACTGCCTTATCAAAACGTTCTGTATAATCAAATAAAGCTTCATCCTTTTTTTCTTTTACATCTTTTAAGATTTTTGCCACAACCTCTGCATATTCCTCATATTGATTAGGGCTTCTCTTTAATAAATTATCAAGAATGTTCTTTTTGTTTTCTGTATTCAAAGTAATGATTCTCATCTTAATTCTTCCCTTCAAGGCGTATTTTTGTATCTATTTACCAGTGGAAGCCAATTCCTTTAAATCTCTGATTATTTTCGTAATGCGTTCATGCTCCATCTTCATACTTACTTCATTAACCACCATGCGAGCAGAAATATTACAGATTTCTTCTAGAACCTCTAGTCCATTCTCCTTTAAGGTAGAGCCAGTCTCTACAATATCTACGATTACTTCTGCCAATCCTACTATGGGTGCAAGTTCTATGGAGCCATTAAGCTTGATAATCTCAACGGTTTGATGCTTCTTATTATAGAAATAATCCTTAGCGATATTAGGATACTTTGTAGCCACACGAATTAATTCACCATGCTGTAATAATTCCTTTGCTAAGTTAGGTCCTGCAACGCACATTCTGCATTTACCAAGGCCTAAATCAACTACCTCATACATCTTTCTGCCTTCTTCTAAAATCGTATCCTTGCCCACAAATCCAATATCAGCAGCACCATATTCAACATATGTAGGAACATCATTGGCTTTTGCTAAGAAGAATTTTAATTTTAATTCCTCATTTACAAAAATTAATTTCCTTGAAGTTTTATCCTTGATCTCCTCACAGGATATTCCTATTTTCTCAAGCATACCCAGTGTATTTAAAGCCAAACGGCCTTTTGCCAAAGCAATGGTAATATATCTCATCCCCACTCATCCTTTCATCTTATTTATTTTAGGTAATTACCATACTATATTGAATGTCTTGTGTACACAACAGATACACATCCCTTCGCAGCAACCCTCCCTGGCCTATAATAATTTATGGCTTAGGAGCTTCCTTTTATTAGATATTCTACTGTAGAAATTCCTTCATCTGTGCCACTTGTATGGTTCCATCAGCAATATTTTGCACCTTAATATCAGAATCATTATCAAGATATAATATACCACCCATATTCATCCGTTTTGCATAGTTAAAAATATCTTCCGTATCAAAATCGCCCTTGGACTTCTGTAGAATAGTATTAATTTCATTCTTACGAAAATGATTTGCCAAAGCAATAGCCTTCTTGCGATATTCTATTTTATATATAATCAGTGTATCTGCTGCTATCGGTTCTGGTAGAAGCTTTTGTCTAGATAGTGCCAGCATAAGTTGATCAATAACAATTACAAGACCTATTGCCGGTGCCTCTTTGCCAAACTGTCCAATGAGATTATCATAGCGTCCTCCAGTTGCAACGGCATCCCCAGTACCATAAGTATAGGCATTAAAAATAATACCTGTATAATAGTTATATTTACTTAACATACCTAGATCAAAGGATACATATTTCTCATAGCCATATTCTCTCAAAATCTCATAAAGCTTCTCCAAACGATGAATGGCCTTGTTAGCACGGGGGTTTGCGGTCAACTCCTTTGCCAGAGATAGGGTATCCAAGGTTCCAAAGAGTTCTGATAACTTAAGAAACACCTCTTTTTGCTCCCTGCTCATATCCTTTTTCATTATTATCTCTTCAACGCCAAACATATTCTTCTTCTGTATAAGTTCACGCAATTTAATGACTTCTTCTTCCTCTTCAAAGCCTGCCTCATCAACTAAAGCACGAAAGAAATCTGCATCTCCGATTTCTAGTTGGAACTCTTTAAGCCCTGATTGCAATAATAAGTCAATGGTTAATGCCAGCATCTCTGCATCTGCTTCAATACTATCATCATTAATAAGCTCTGCCCCTAGTTGGGTTACTTCCTTTAACTTACCTTGATAACTGGTGTTGTTAATAAAGGTATTACCCATATATCCTAAACGAATGGGCAGATTCTCTTCTTTATAATACTTAGCTGCACAACGAGCAATGGAGGGCGTAATATCCGGACGCAGAACTAGGGTATTACCATCCCGGTCAAAGAATTTATACATATCCTTAGAGGCAACCGTTCCTCGCTCCTGACTGAATATATCAAAAAATTCAAAGCTTGGAGTCTGTATATCGCGAAAGCCATAACGTTCCAGCACATGATGGAGGTTTCTCTGCAACGTTAATTTTGTTGCACATTCTAAATTATAGATATCTCTTACTCCCTCAGGTGTATGTAGTAATTTTTCCTTCATAAATAACACCAAGCCTTTCTTGAAAATAATTTAATGTTTAGCAAAGTTCACTTCATTCTGGTAACGTGATAATTCGCTACCACGCTAATATAATTAGCTCATTATAATTTATTCCAGTTCCTATGTCAATGATAATTTTAAAAGATATTAAAATTCTCTGATAATCGTCGATAATCTTAAAAGATATTAAAATTCCTGTTAATAACGTAAGACGATACTAACAGGAATAATAAATAATTATAGTTCTACCAATATAGGCTTATGCTTCACATAGGGAAGAAATTTATCTAAGATATCTGCTGTTTTCAATTTAATGCTTGAAGTATTGACACAGGGATGACAACCTATGTATTCCTCCTGTATCACTTCTTTATCAATCAGAAGTTGCACCTGATTCTCTTTATCATTCATGAGTCCCATAATACTAACAGAACCCGGTGTAATATCCAGATATTTTTCCATATATTCAGACGGAGCAAAGGACAGACGAGGAGAATTAATCTGAGCCGACAAATCTTTGGTTTTAAATACTTTACTACCCGGTATCAGCAAGAGGTAGAATTTCGTTTTCTGGGCATTGCACAGAAATAAATTCTTACAGATTTCTATCTCCAATAACTGATCAACTTCATGACAATCCTCAATTGTTGCGGTTGCTTCATGATCCAGCCTAATAAATGGTATAGATAACTTTTCTAAAACATCATAAGTTCTATTCTCTTTCCCTATTCTGGTGTTGGTATCGGGCCTTGTGGTATAAAGGACTCGGTCAATAAATATTCCCATAACTATCACCTTTCTCCTATTTAACTTATGTAATCTCTATGTTCCAAATCCCTCTTAAGTTGATCCAGATAATGGACACAGCATCCCCGAACCATGGATATCTCAAAGGAATTATCCAGTTCATCATAGCGAAAGCTCTTTCTACCACCATTCACTGCTCTTTGCCAGAACTCATTAAGCTTCTCATAAGTTAAATAATAATAGACATCGTATTTTTTATAATATATTAATAAAAAAGCTATCCCCTTCTGCTTTTCAAATTCCTTCATAAAGGTAATCTGATGCTCATGTACATTGTTCATACTAAAGGTATCAACGGCACATTCCTTGGCATCAAAACAAACAGGAATTCCCTGTACTACCCCGATATAATCCACTGTACTCTTTTGTTCGAAATATGCAAGGGTTATATGTCTGTTTTCTTTATCTATATTGATTGGTGTTATTGGTGTTGGTACCTTTTGAATTAAGGCCAATCCTTTCTCACGGTATTTGCTGTTAGTCATATTAATCATTTCCTCCAGCATTGAACCTCTTAATCCTCTAGAATTCCATGACGGCATGTTAAACCTCCTTATAACTAACCATAATGATCTTATAGTAATTCGAATAAATCCTTCTTAATCCTTAGAAATAACTCTGGTTCTTTCGCTGTAAATTCTTTCTCTGATAAATAGGAAAGTTCACCCTCAATCACAGGAAATACCATGCGGTAAGAATGGAGTAGCTGATGGGTCAAACCATAACCCTTCTTAAAATAATGATTGGTCTTTTGATTACCATATTTATAATCACCCAATATAGGATTCCCAATACTGGCCAGATGAGCCCTGATTTGATGAGAGCGACCTGTAATTAATTTTACTAAAAGCAAAGTATAACTACCTGAAGGTTCTTCCTCCTCTGTTGAAAAAGTATTTTTCTTAACTTTATCCTTGGAATAGGCAATGGGCTCATATTCAGTACAGATATATTCACTATCTTCTACTTGGCTATTAAAGATTTTAACCAGATTTTTGTCTTCATTCTTTGTCAAATAGCCTTCAATCCGCTTTTTCTCTTTAATTTTTCCTTTAACAATACAAAGGTAATACTTATTTAAGGTACGATTCTTTAAAATTCTAGCCATTTCCTGTAGCCCTAAAAGGGATTTACCAGCTATCAAAATTCCACCTGTATTACGATCGAGACGATTACATATTCCTGGTTTAAAGCTTATTAGCTGCTCCTTGGTAATCTGTTTTGAACACAATAAATAAGATATAACATATTCCACCATAGAGATATCCTCTTTTTTTGCTTTCTGAGACAAAACCCCCAGGGGCTTATTTATTATGAGAATATGATTATCTTCATATATTATGTCAAGATCTGTTTCTACTTCTGTAGTACTTACAGCTTCGCTGAATTGCTCTATTGTTTCATCGGATAAAAAGAGCTTAATCTCATCCTGGAGAGCTAGTTTTTCCGAACCATCTGCTTTTTTGCCGTTGAGGGTAATATTCTTTTTACGAAGCATTTTATAGATAAAGCTTTTTGGTGCTTTATTTAAAAGCTTGGACAATAACTTATCCAGCCTCTGCCCCGCTTCATTTTGTTGTACATAAAACTGTTTCATATAAACTCCAATCTTTCTACAATGTTAGAACAAGATAGAAGGTAGGAATTCTAGCCTCATCTTTCCATGACCATATGCAATGGTAATAAACCTTCTATTTATTTACCGTCTAGATGGACTTCCTTCATAGAGTGTACAAAATAATCTGCTAGTTTAATTTTCTCTTCTTGTTCTTTGACGGAATATTCATCATAGACTGCACAGACTTTCATATTTGCATTTTTACCAGCCATAACACCTATGAGAATGTCCTCAAAGACCAAACATCTCAATGGGTCTACCTTTAAATCTTCTGCCACCAATAGATAAATGTCCGGTGATGGCTTCCCCTTAGCCACTTCACAAGAGGTTCTGATTGAATCGAAATATTTCTCCATCTCATGTCTCTCAATAATTAAATCCACCAGCATCCTAGAATTGCTGGTAGCAATTCCCGTTGGTATATTTCGTTCTTTCAAGTATTTTAAAAAAGAGATAACCCCTTCCTTTACCTGAACCTCATTTAAGTACTTATCCCAAGCCATCTTATTCCAATCGCTCTTTATCTGATCTAAGCTATCTGGTAAGTCAAATCGCTTCTTGAAATAACATGCTGTCTCAGTAAAACTCATTCCCTCTATCTTCTTCTGAAGATCATCAGGTAATTCAATACTAAAACGTTCTAAATATTCCCTATCTATACTTTCCCACATCCACATAGAATCTATCAGGGTTCCATCTAAATCAAAGATTACAGCATCTATATCCTTTAACATAAGTTCTCCTCAAGCATATATAATAATATTTTTTATCTACATCAGTTTTATATATATCTACATAAGTTTTTTAGTATCTACATTTGTTTTATAATATCTATATTAGTTTTTTATATCTATATTAGTTTTTCATTTCTACATTAATTTTTTAGCATTCTATACAATTTAAGAGTATTTTAGCCAATATAATCTTTACTGGATTACTCACCTCTATAGATATCCTCCTCGTAAAAGATAGCTTTTACTACAAGAGATAATACACTTAATTAGCTAATTATTAATATCCTTCAGATAATTAACCTCCTCCTGGGTTAGTTCCCTATACTCCCCCGGAGCCAATCCCTGATCTAGAGTTAGCCCACCCATGGAAAGGCGCTTCAAATAGATTACCTCTTTACCCACTGCTTTGAACATTCTCTTGACCTGATGGAATTTACCCTCACATATAGTAAGTTCAATTTCTGAAATATCACCGGACTTTATAATAGTAAGCTTAGCCGGCAAGGTTAAGCTATCTTCTTTTATATCAAGGCCCCCGGCAAAGGCCTCCCGATCCAGCTCTGTAACCTTGCCCATAACCTTTGCATAATATACCTTGTCCACATGTTTTTTGGGTGAAAGGAGGTTATGAGCTAACTCACCGTCATTGGTGATTATGAGTAAGCCTTCCGTATCCTTATCCAGTCTTCCCACAGGAAATAAATCCTTTCCCTGTTTATCCTTAATTAAGTCGAGAACCGTTTTACTTACATTATCAACTGTGGCTGATACTACCCCTGCCGGTTTATGAAGCATATAATAGATATACTTATTATAACCTACCTTCTTATCATCAAAGGTTACTTCATCAGACAAAAGATTTACCTTTCTTTCCGGTTCTTTGCATATCTCATTATTAATTCTAGCTCTTCCTTTTTTAACCCAAGCTTTTATTTCACTTCTAGTTCCAATACCCATATCTGCCAGGTACTTATCCAGACGTAACTGATTACTCATAATACTAACCATGCCTTTCTCAATACTTGCAAACTTTAGGCACCAGACATAAATTTGCGTGTGAAAACAAATCTTTCACACTAACAATACATTCCTTCCCTTTGAGTTAGTTTGTGCCAAAGTATAAATAATACAGCTAATATATATTAGTTAAACCCAACGCCAGCCGGGGAGATATTTATTTTTTACCAAATTCTTAGTTATTTTAATCCATCCAAGAGGATGCTCCTGAGCACAAACTAAATACCATCCATCACTATAATCCTCAGACAACTCAATGGTTTCACATTTTAGATATCGCACAACATTAGGATCATTAATATCTAGGTTAATGATTTTATTATACTCCCTTATTCTCAGAGCACATGCAAGAGCTTGAGAAGGTTCAAAACGCTGTTTTTTCATTTCACCTAAAAGTAAGCCCTGACGCAGGATTCTAAGGCCATTTAGATTGGGAAGCCCTTGGGGTAAAAGAAAGACTCTCTCCTCATGAACCATAAGTTGCTCTCGATTTATTGGAAACTTTAGATTACTTATAAAATCTAAGGCTTCTTCTGATAGACTATTAGCCTTCTTACTGGAGGCAACTGTTTTTGTCGGGGATTTCGTCTGATTGCAATCTAGATATAATGAAGGATCCTTTACATTCCTATCCTTACGCAGAAGGGTTACAAAATGCCCCTCTCCCTTAATTCTATGGGGCCACAGACGAATACAATCTTTAAGTTCATCCTTACCATTAACCCACTGGGGTTTGCCAAAATCAAAGCCCTCGTAAGATACTCCTAGCTCTTTTTGCTTACTGTCCTCAGGAATTGCCTTCACCACATGAAATTCAGGACATTGCTCCATTAAATAGGAAATAGTGCCCTCGTTTTCTTCTGGCGAGAAAGTACAGGTAGAATACAACATCATGCCGCCTGGTTTAAGCATCTTTGCAGCAGTAAGAACTATCTCTCTTTGAAGCTTGCTGTAATAGTCTACTCCATATTGCTCCCAGTTCTTCATGATAGCTGGACTTTTACGAAACATACCTTCTCCAGAACATGGCGCATCTATTAGTATCTTATCAAAATACTCTGGAAAGTATTGAGCCAATTTATCAGGTGCCTCAGAAAGCACAAGGGCATTGCGTATTCCAAAAAGCTCTATATTCTTTAATAAAGCCTTTGCTCTGGAATTACTGATGTCATTGGATACTAAAATTCCCTCCCCATCTAGCTTTGCTCCAAGTTCCGTGCTTTTTCCACCAGGTGCAGCACAGATATCTAGGACCTTATCCCCTTTTTCAATAGGTAGCAGGCTTGCCGGTGCCATTGCACTTGGCTCCTGTATATAGTAGAGCCCACCATAATAATAAGGATGCTTCGCTGGCTGCTTCTCCATATCATAATAATAGCCCTTCCTCACCCAGGGAATTCGTTTTATAGAAAAAGGACAGATTTCTTCGAAGGCTTCCGGGGTTATTTTAAGGGTGTTTACTCGAATACCGCCATAATGTGGCTGTGTATAGCATTGTAAGTACTCTTCATATTCCTCCCCCAAGAGCTTTCTCATTCTGTCCTCAAAAAGTTTAGGTAAAATCATTTTCTCACTCCGTTAGTAAAAGTATGGTTATCTATCTTAGACTCTGAGCCCTATAACGAGCAGATATCATATCCAGCTCGTGGCTAAACTTCGATAATTCCTCCTGATTGCCATTCTGGTAGATACGGAAGAAATCGTCTTGAATCTTTATTACTTCCTGCTTATTGGCTACCTTGTATAAATTCTGTATATTCGTAAGGATATCGGCAACTATATTAGCCTTAATAGTGAAGGAATTCTGAGCATCCATAATCTCATCTCTTACCACGGACATCTCTCGATCAAGAATAAGGATTGCTTCAGCTGCAGAGGATAGACGCTCCCGAATATGTTCTGGCATATTCTGCTTATATTTGTACTGCAAGGAATGTTCTATGGTTGCCCAAAAATTCATAGCAAGAGTTCTTATCTGAATCTCTACCTGAAGGCTCTTCCTTCCTTTTAGACTCTCAACATCATAGGATACAATCATATGATAGGAACGGTAACCACTTTTCTTTGCATAATTAACATAGTCCTTTTCATTAACCACCTTCATATCCGAACGGCTTCTTAGGATATCTACTACCTTATATATATCTTCAACAAATTGGCAGATTATTCGAATTCCTGCAATATCATCAATTTTCTCTTCAAAATTTCTAAGGTCAATATCTTTCTTCTGTGCTTTCTCCAATATACTGGAGATTGTTTTTACCCTGCCCGTCACCTGTTCAATGGGTGAATATGCTCCCACATGCTTATATTCATCTATAATATGATTGAACTTTATTACCAACTCATCAACAGCCAGTGAATAGGGATCTAGTATCTCTCTCCAGAGTTGTATTTCCATATTAATACCTCCTACCAAACCTTAATACATTGGCAAAATAGGACCTCGCCTTTATTCTTCCAACATAAGAACCATCATGGACAATACTGCCAGACCAGCTGTTTCAGTCCGTAGTATTCGCCTTCCTAATGTTATGGGAATTATATGGTTTGTTTTTGCAAGCTCTATCTCTGCCTCCTCAAAACCTCCCTCAGGACCGATAAATACTCCTATAGTTTCATATTGATTTAAACTTTTCATAATCTCTCTTGTACTTTGTATACCCGAAGCATTCTCATAGGGTATTAAACCAATATCCATGGAAGAAGCCTGCTTTACTGCTTCCCCATAAGACAAAGGAGACTTTATCTTAGGAATTATTCCTCTTCCTGACTGTTTTGCTGCACCCTCTGCAATTAACTGCCAGCGTTCAAGCTTCTTATCTTCCTTCTTCTTATCTTCCAGCTTGACCACTGCTCGTTTTGTCATCACGGGAACTATCTCATTAACACCCAATTCCACAGCTTTCTGAATGATTAACTCCATCTTATCCTTCTTAGGTAAGCCTTGGAATAAGGTAATTCTTGTCTTAAGCTCTGTTCCTGTATCAGTCATGGACTGAATCTCTGCGGTAATCTCTTTATCGGACATCCTATTAATTATACAATAACAATCTTTTCCTTGTCCATTACAAATTATTATTTCTTCTCCCTGTTTCATTCGAAGAACATTTTTTATATGGTTTACATCCGGACCTGTAATAGATACGGTATCACCATTCATCTGATCTGGCACGACATAAAAGCGATGCATAATAATCCTCCGTTCTGCTTCCTATGATATTATATAACATCAAGAACATATGTTCAACAACTTTTTCTCTATTATGAACCTATTATGAATAAATCCCTAGGAACAAAGAGTTCACCTTGGCACCTATAACAGAACAAAGAATGTGCCTTTGGCACATTCTCCGCGCCCGAGCGGATTGCGAAGCAATAATTACATTACCGCGAGGTGCGCATCCAATTATTTTTTATGCTATAGGACGCAATTTCCTATAGCATAAAAAACCCCCAGCTCAATAATATGCCGGGAGTTTAATCAAAGCATCTCTCAAACACACCAATAATACATGTCTACTCTTGAAGTGTGAATTATAATTTTCTAGCCACAAATGATACCCAATCATTCATTCTATTTACTTTTAAAATAGTAAAATCACTCTCCTTTAGAGCTTCTTCTACTGCCGCTTCCTTCATATTAATAATACCTGAGCTAATGAAGATACCTCCGGGTTTTAAATGCTCTCCTATGACCTTAGAAAGAGGAATAATGACATCTGCGAGAATATTTGCCACTACTATATCATATTTTTCTTTTCCAAGCCTTGTTCTAATTCCTTCATCCTCAAGGATATTTCCTGTTAAGAAGTCAAACTTCCCTTCCTCAACATCAAGATGATTAACAGCAGCATTTTCTAGGGCAGACATTGTAGCATTAGGGTCAATATCAATTCCCATAACTTCTTTTGCCCCAAGTTTTTTAGCGATAATGGATAATATCCCACTGCCACTACCTGCATCCAAAAGAACCGAGTCCTTATTAATATATGGTTTCATACCTATAATACAAAGCTTTGTTGTCTCATGGGCACCCGTTCCAAAGGAGGTTCCAGGATCAATCTCAACTACCATATCGCCTTCCTTATATTCCTTAAGCTTCTCCCAGGTAGGCTTAATAATAATTGTATCATCCACACGGAAAGGTTTGAAAAACTCCTTCCAGTTATTGATCCAATCCTTATCTTCAGTCTCCGATACTGCTATATTACCGTTGCCCACATCAACAAATTCAGCTAATTCCTTCAGACCATCTTTAACAGCCAAAAGCAGAGCCTTTGTATCTTCCTCCGCATCCAGATAGAAGCTGACCAGAGCTGATCCGTCATCTTCCTTTAGTTCAGGAAGGATATCAATAAATAGCTTTTTCTTCTCTTCTTCTGTAATCGGTACATTATCACTGACTTCAATGCCTGCAATTCCAAGCTCGTTTAACATATCACTGACCAGGTCCACTGCTTCCGTCCTAGTTTCCAAGGTAAATTTTGTCCATTTCATAATAATAACCATGTCTTTCCGTAACCTGCAAATTCAGGCATGAAAATCATTGATTCTCACCCTATGCAGAGCACAATATTTGCAAAGTAATAATTGTCTTTGGCAATTCACTTTGTGAAAATTATATTCCCACACTTAAAAACCTTATTAATTCCAATATATACTCGGAAACCCAAGTACCGCTTTGCAATACTTGGGTTATATGATAGTACTATTAAGTAATAGAATCACTGTCAATATTCCGATATTTATTTAAGAACTACTGAAGTTATTATTTCCAGAATTTCTTCTTTTTTTCCTTCTCGGTTTCAGTACCTTCAGAATTTGTTCTACCATTCATTGCATCATCAAATTTTCGTAAAGCATCCTTTTGCTCTGCATTGAGACTCGTAGGAATCTGTACAATAAGAGTCACATAATGATCTCCTCTGACAGCTTTATTTCGAAGGCTGGGTACTCCTTTTTCTTTTAAACGAACTCTAGTATCCGTCTGCGTTCCAGGCTTTACATTATAAATTACATCTCCATCAACTGTACTAATCTTAATATCTCCGCCTAAAACTGCAGTAGCATAAGACATGGGTGCCGTTGAAAAGATATCATAATCCCGACGTTGGAAGATGGGATGGTTACTTACATCTACCTCAACCAGTAAATCTCCTCTAGGTCCTCCATTGATACCCGGTTCACCTTTACTTCGAATTCGTACACTTTGACCATTATCAATTCCCGCAGGAATAACCACTTTAATTTTTTTCTTACTATTGATATAACCCGATCCATAACAATCCGGACATTTATCCTTAATTATTTTACCGGTTCCTTTACAATCGGGGCAAGTTTGAACATTACGAACCATGCCAAACAAAGATTGCTGTGTATATACAACCTGGCCCTTGCCACCACATTTTGAACAGGTACTGGCGCTAGTTCCTGCTTTTGCGCCTGTTCCATGACAAACGGTGCATTCATCCTTTAATGTTAGATCTAGTTCTTTCTCCGTTCCAAAGACCGCTTCTTCAAAGGTAATTCTGACAGATGTTCGAAGATTTGCTCCTTGCATAGGACCATTACTTTGACGTCTACTTCTGCCGCCAAAAAGATCCCCAAAGATATCTCCGAAGATATCTCCCATATCCATTCCGCTAAAATCAAATCCACCGGCTCCTCCACCAGCGCCCCCTTCAAAGGCTGAGTGGCCGAATTGATCATATTGCCTGCGCTTATCCCCATCGCTTAGTACAGCATAAGCTTCAGAGGCTTCTTTAAACTTTGCTTCTGCAGTTTTATCTCCAGGATTGGTATCAGGATGGTATTGTTTTGCAAGCTGTCTATATGCTTTTTTTAGTTCGTCATCCGTTGCAGTCCTACTGACACCTAAGACCTCATAGTAATCTCGTTTATCTGCCATCTTTTCCTTCACCTTTCATAGCTACACTTAAATAATAGGCAAACAGGCAGTCTGTTATGACCGCCTATTAACCTATAAATCCGCTGATGATAAAACATTGTTCACATACCTTCAGAACTCATTAACATCCTATATCAGCTTAAATTAATATATATTAAACCTCACGGTAGTCTCCATCTACTACGTCATCATTGAAACCACCTGCAGGTCCCTCTGCATTTCCAGCTCCGGACATATCAGGACCTGGGCCGCCTGCACCTGCTGCACCGCTTTGCTCATATAATTTTGCAAATAGAGCTTGAGCATCTGTCATTAATTTTTCTTTTGCAGCTTTAATATCGGCAATATCACCTTCTGACATAACCTCTGGATTAGTTTTCTCAAGGATTTCCTTTAATCTTGCAAGATCTTCTTCCACAGTTGCTTTCGCAGCCGCATCAATCTTGTCACCAACTTCACTAATTGCCTTTTCTGTCTGGAATACCATGGAGTCAGCATCATTTCTTACATCAACAGCTTCTTTACGAATCTTATCCTGTGCTTCATATTCAGCTGCTTCCTTCACTGCCTTATCAATATCAGCATCGGATAAATTAGAATTTGATGTAATTGTAATATGTTGCTCTCTTCCTGTTCCAATATCCTTAGCAGATACATTTACAATACCATTTGCATCAATATCAAAGGTAACTTCAATCTGAGGAACACCTCTTCTTGCTGGTGGAATACCATCCAGACGGAATTGTCCAAGGCTCTTGTTGTCCTTGGCAAACTGTCTCTCACCTTGAACCACATTAATATCAACAGCTGTTTGATTATCTGCTGCAGTAGAGAATACCTGGCTCTTCTTTGTAGGAATCGTTGTATTTCTCTCGATTAATCTTGTAGCTACACCACCAAGAGTTTCAATGGAAAGAGATAATGGTGTAACATCAAGAAGAAGAATATCTCCTGCGCCGGCATCACCTGCTAATTTACCACCTTGAACGGAAGCTCCGATAGCAACACATTCATCAGGATTCAAGGATTTAGAAGGCTCCTGTCCTGTTAATTGCTTAACTTTATCCTGTACAGCAGGAATACGAGTAGATCCACCTACTAATAGTACCTTCATAATGTCTGAAGGAGAAAGTCCAGCATCACGAAGAGCGTTTTGAACTGGAATGACTGTTCTCTCAACTAAGTCATGTGTTAACTCATCAAATTTAGCTCTGGTTAAATTCATATCAAAATGCTTTGGTCCTTCATTGGTTGCTGTAATGAAAGGAAGATTGATATTCGTAGTTGTGGAAGATGATAATTCTTTCTTTGCTTTCTCTGCTGCTTCTTTTAATCTCTGGAGCGCCATTTTATCTAAGGATAAATCAACGCCATCGGATTTCTTAAATTCATCAATCATATATCTGGTAATTCTATCATCGAAATCATCACCACCAAGTTTATTATCACCGGAGGTAGATAAAACCTCAATTACACCATCACCGATATCAATAACAGAAACGTCGAAAGTACCGCCACCCAAGTCATAAACCATGATCTTTTGCTCATGTTCATTATCCAAACCATAAGCAAGAGCTGCTGCTGTAGGCTCATTAATAATTCTCTTAACATCAAGACCAGCAATTTTACCTGCATCCTTGGTAGCCTGTCTCTGTGCGTCATTAAAATATGCCGGAACAGTAATAACCGCTTCAGTAACCTTCTCACCTAAGTAGCTTTCTGCATCTGCTTTCAATTTCTGAAGCACCATTGCAGAAATTTCCTGTGGTGAATATCTCTTGTCATCAATTTTTACTCTAAAATCTGTACCCATATGTCTTTTAATGGATGAGATTGTCTTATCTGAATTGGTAACTGCCTGACGCTTTGCAGGTTCACCAACCAAACGCTCTCCGGTCTTTGTAAAAGCAACAACCGATGGTGTAGTTCTCGCTCCTTCTGTATTTGAAATAACAACCGGTTTGCCGCCTTCCATAACAGCGACACATGAATTTGTTGTACCTAAGTCAATACCTATTATTTTACCCATGTAAGTTTCCTCCTAAATATAAAATATAATTTGTTCTGGTTTCATAAATACTACAATAATTTAATTTACTACTTTAACCATGCTGTATCGTACTACTGTATCCCGATACATATAACCCTTTTGAAATTCATCGGTAATAATATTCTCTCCCACAGCATCATCTTCTCCATGCATTACTGCATTATGATAATTAGGATCAAATTCCTTTCCTACAGCATCGATAGGTTTTACACCTACATCTTCAAGAGCTGATATAAGTTGT
This sequence comes from Bacillota bacterium, assembly GCA_023443625.1. Next base: position 36,887 of record JAEZTQ010000105.1, read on the forward strand.
TTATAAATCATTTCTATTCCTTGAGCAAAAGCGCCTTCCTTTTCCTTCTCTGAAATAGTACCAAAACCTCTTTCAAAATTATCTATGACAGGAAGTATCTTTTCAATCATGCTCTTAACACCCATATCGAACATCAAGGATTTCTCTTTTTCAGAGCGCTTACGGTAATTTTCAAACTCAGCCATGGATCTCATCAAACGATCCGTAAGTTCTTCAATCTTCTGATCCTTAGCAGCAAGTTCTTTGTTTTTGCTGTTTTTAAAGAAGGATTTGCTGGATTTTTCTTGCTTGACCTCTGCACCATCCATAGGAATTTCATCTTCCGTAATTTCCAGTTCATTGTCATCTAATGTTGCTTCCTTTGGGTTTTCTAAAGGCATATCCTTGTCTAAAATAGTGTCAATATCCTGCCCTGTCTCATTATCTATTTGTTTATCCATAGTTTCCTTTGAACTTTCCTTCATACCTATCTCCTTTTCCATAGCAGCCTTAACTATTTCAATTACTTTGTCCGTATTCTCCAATGCTTCAGACCACCTTTCTTATGGCTTATCATTTATGTTTTATTCTTAAAAATGTCATCTAGCTGAACCATTAAAGATTGAAGAGTATTGACTACCTTTTGATAATCCATTCTCTTAGGTCCAATGATCCCAACCTTTCCATAAACACCTTCTTCTATCTCATAGGTAGCAGTAACAACGGAACATTCCTTCATTGCATCAACCGGAGTCTCATCACCAATAAAGACTTGAATTCCTCTGCTCTCCTCATCCTCCATTTTGTCTTGAATAAATTCCGAAAGAGCTTTCTTCTCTTCTAAAGTATATAATAGACTACTTGCTTTCTCCTTATCACTAAGCTCCGGATATTTTAAAATATTCGTTGTTCCAGAGGTAAATACTTCAAAGTCATCCTCCTCTGCTACTGCCTGCATAATAGCATCCAGGATATCATTTATGATAGTTCGATAATCACCGGCTTGTTCTTTCATTTGAGATATCACCGGTAAATTAATTTCTCCCAGATCCAAGCCCTGTAAAAATGTATTCATTATAATATTAAGCTTTAATAAGGTTTCCTTTGTAAAGGTTACTGATACACTAATAATTTTATTTTTTACAATATTTCTTTCAAAGACAATTACTGCTAGAAGCTGATTATCATCCATCTCTGTCAACTGGATAAATTTAACCTTCTTTTTATACTGAGGTGTTGTTACCATTGTGGTATATTGGGTATTAACAGCCAGAAGCTTAGCCACATGCTGAAGTAGACTTTCCAATCGATCTGCCTTTTGGATCAGAACTTCTCGCATATCTTCAACTTCCTGTACCTTATCCTCAAGGAGCATATCAACATAAAGACGATATCCTTTGTCCGAAGGGATGCGACCCGCAGATGTATGGGGCTGCATAATATAACCAAGCTCCTCTAAATCAGCCATTTCATTCCTAATGGTAGCTGAACTTAAATTCAAATCCGTATATTTGGATATGGTTCTTGAACCTACAGGCTCTCCAGTTTCCAAATAATTACGAATGATAGCCTGTAATATCTTAAGTTTTCTTTCATCTAATTCCTGCATGACCAACCTCGATCCTTCGTAAATAAAGATACATTTGTTAATCAGTTATTTATGTTCTATTAGCACTCGTCAAGGTAGAGTGCTAACATCTATATATAAAATATCACTACCCTTTTCGTTTGTCAAGGTAATTTTTATGTTTTTTAACAGATTTAATCTTTTCTTAATCAAACTTATTCTTCTAATCTTTTTCTAATTAATCTTGTCCCAATTAAACTTTTCCTTATTAACTTTTCCTTATTAAGCTTTTCCTAATTAAACTTTTCCTTATTAAACTTTTCCTTATTAAACTTTTCCTTATTATAATAGGTAAGCATCTTTTATCCAGATAAGCAAATTATTATTTTGTAACATAAACCGGGCGTACTCTGCCTTAGGCAGATGAATCAAAAAATGACCCAAAAGTCAGACTTTTGGGTCACTCTCTTCTTTATCTTAATAATTAAGCTTCAACTGAACAATTAAGCATCTACTGATTTACGTCTCTTAAGAACTACTGCACCAGCTAATGTTAAAGCTGCACCAGCTACAAAGAATACAGCATAAGGTGTAGATCCTGTCTTAGGAGTAGCTGCTGCTGTTGTTGTTGCTGCTGCATCATCAGCTGCAGGAGCTGCTGCTGCTGTTGCTAAAGCAATAGGATTACCATCAGCATCTAAGAATCTAACGTTATCAACATACATATCGTTAACATTAGCCCATTTCATGAATACATACTGGCTCTCTGCTACACCATTGGTAAAGCCCATACCTTTAACGAAAGTATCAGTTGCTTTCTGAGAAATCTCAGCTTTCTCGTATTCTTCAATTACCCAGTCAATAGGATCATACCACTGAGTTCCGTCAGCGCCGATGTTAGCACCAAAGCTACCACCATTCCAGCCAACAGGTTCGCCGTTAGGATTAACTATTGTCAAATCAAATTCAACTGTTCTAACCTTCTCAAGATTCTCAGCGCCTACTAATGCAGGAATATCAATCGCAAGCTTAGGAACTGCTGTTTCATCCTGAACATCAACAAGTAATGCTTTGGACCCATTATAATCAACTACTGAAAGTACGAATGCATCACCATCAACAGCACCGTCTTTTGTTTTGTTGGTGTCAAAACCTGCAAAATTACCATCTTCAAAATCAATTACATCAGTTGCTGCGCTTACAGGAACTACAGAGTAAGCAAGTGCTAATACAGTTGTTACAGCTAAAATCTTCTTTAATAACTTCATTGTTAACTCCTCCTCTAAATATAGTTTATTTAGTACGGATTAACCGCCCATTCATTACATAACTATTTTATCAAAAGAAAGATAGTATGTACATCGTCAAAACGCATAATAATATCTACGTTTTTTTGTGCAATATACATTCTAATGATAAAGTAATGTAATAAAAATGCACCCTATTTATTAATCGAGGAGTAATTGAGAAAACACATAATTACTTACATCCATTCCATAATCTGTAAGCCTAATATTATCTTCGCCGATTTCCAGTAAATTATTACCTTCCAGCTTTCTCAAAATATCACCATAGATATCATCAACCTCCTTTTGAAACTTATGAAAAAAGGCTCTTTTACTTATTCCATCTGATATCCTAAGACCAAGAAACATAAATTCCTCCATTTGTTGTTTTGATGATAACTTCTCAAAATCCATTCTAATATCAATGAAATTTTCCATTTTTCCAGGGCTTAGCAGGAAACATTTATCAGAATTTGTCTTATTGTCATGCAATATTTGATACTCATTACACCTTGAAATGTATCGTGCAACATCGTGCAAATTTAAAAATCTTGCACGGTCAAGCAACGAGGCTGCACCTACTCCCATTCCAAGATAATCACTACCAATCCAATATCTTATATTATGTTTACATTGAAATCTATCTCTTGCATAATTAGAAATCTCATATCTTCTGTATCCATTGTCACATAATATTTCTTTCGTTCTATGGTACATTAAACGATCCGTCTCTTCCCCCGGTAGTAAGAAATATTGCTCTGCCCCTTCCCTATATCGCTCATAGAATTTAGTTCCTTCTTCAATAATTAAACTATAGGCTGAAATATGCTCCGGTTTTAGTCCAATTACTTTATTTAATGTATTTTCCCAGGATTTAAGAGTTTGTCCTGGTAAAGCTGACATCAAATCAATATTAATATTATTAAAGCCCAAATCTCTGGCTAAATAATAATTCTCTTCAAATTCTTCATAAGTATGAACTCTTCCCAACAAGGATAACTCTTCATTGTTTACTGATTGAAGGCCAAAGCTCAAGCGATTAATACCATTTCTTTTATAAGCCTCTAGCTTTTCTCTTGTCACTGTGCCTGGATTAATCTCTATTGTCACTTCTAGGTCTTCATTATCCAACACAAATACTTTACGGACTGCTTTCATGATTTTCTCAATATATATGCTATCAACATAGGATGGGGTTCCCCCACCGATAAAAATAGTATCAACAATATATTCACCGGTTTTACCCTGATATTGTTCTATTTCTGCTAACATCCCATTAAAATAATCCTGAATCCTATCCTCATTGGCGGGGGCAGACAAAAAATCACAGTAATCACATTTTTTTATGCAAAAGGGAATATGGATATATAATCCCAGTGACTGACCCTTTGCAGACTGCTTTAAGGTTATATTCTGGTTATTCATGCAACATCCCACCTTTCTTGTTTTCAAATTTCTTATGTTAACTTTCTTGTTTAAATTTATAATTTTAGATTTTTACTTCAAAATATCTTGTTTTAAATTTCTAATTTTAGATTTTTTACTTCAAATATCTTGTTTTAAATTTCTTGTTATATATTACTTACATCAAATTTCATGTTTCTTCTATCATCTTAGTGTGAATTATTAAAAAGCATAATTCACACCTAGAAGTTTGTGCCTGCGTAATCCTCGGCACAAACTAACTCAAAGGGATGGCATGTACTGTTAGTGTGAAAATAAAAAGCAATTTTCACACTAAGAAGTTTGTGCCTGCGTAATCCTCGGCACAAACTAACTCAAAGGGAAGGCATGTACTGTTAGTATGAAAATTAAATACATAAAAAGCTGTTTATCCATTCCCTATTAATCAGCATAATACATTAACATCACCTTATCAGCTAATGCAATCTCTGAATATCCGAATATCAAAACAGCTTTTCTCTATCTAAGTTCTTATAATATCAGTGTAATTATATCCATATCCGATTTTGATTATTTACCCCTAATCCTCATCCAGCTTCAGTACGCTCATGAATGCCTTCTGGGGTATCTCTACATTACCTATCTGACGCATTCTCTTCTTTCCTTCTTTTTGCTTCTCTAAGAGTTTCTTCTTACGTGTGATATCACCACCGTAACACTTTGCAAGAACGTCTTTGCGCATTGCCTTAACTGTTTCTCTTGCAATAATCTTACCACCAATAGCTGCCTGAATGGGGATTTCAAATAATTGTCTGGGAATCTCCTCTTTCAGTTTTTCACACATTTTTCTTCCTCTTTCATATGCACTTTCTGCATGCACAATGAAGGTTAGGGCATCAACTTCCTCTTTATTAATCAGAATATCTAATTTCACTAATTCTGACTGCACATACCCTTTTAATTCATAATCAAAGGAGGCATAGCCTTTTGATCGTGATTTTAAGGCATCAAAGAAATCGTATATAATCTCATTTAAAGGCAATTCATATTTTAATAATGCTCTGGTAGTCTCCATGTATTCCATACCCAAATAAATGCCCCGGCGTTCCTGGCAAAGTCCCATGATAGATCCAACAAATTCTGTAGTTACCATGATTTCTGCAGAAACCATAGGTTCTTCCAGATATTCTATCTCTGAGGGGTCAGGCATATTGGTTGGATTGGTAATCTCTAAAACCTGTCCATCTGATTTATACACCTTATAAATTACGCTTGGTGCAGTGGTAACCAAATCAAGATTATACTCTCTCTCGAGTCTTTCTTGTATGATTTCAAGATGCAAGAGACCCAGAAAACCACAACGGAAACCAAATCCCAAGGCTACAGAGGTCTCTGGTTCAAATTGAAGAGAGGCATCGTTAAGCTGAAGCTTTTCCAGGGCATCACGAAGATCTGGGTATTTCGCTCCATCCGCAGGATACATACCACAATATACCATGGGATGTACTTTTTTATAGCCTGGAAGGGGTTCTTTACAAGGACGTTTGTTATCGGTTAAGGTATCGCCCACACGGGTGTCTTTTACATTCTTTAAGCTGGCTGTAACATAACCTACCATACCAGCTGATATTTCTTCAGTAGGTATAAATTGACCAGGGCCAAAGATACCAAGTTCTACAACCTCCGCTGTAGCTCCCGTTGCCATCATACGTATCTGAGTTCCCTTTTTTATTGTTCCTTCTTTCACTCTGCAAAAGACAATGACCCCCTTATAGGAATCATAGATTGAATCAAAAACAAGAGCTTGTAAGGGTGCGTTAGGATCTCCCTTAGGAGCCGGTATTTTCTCTACAATCTGTTCTAATACCTGATCAATATTAATGCCTGCCTTTGCTGAGATTAGTGGCGCATCCTGTGCTTCCAGACCAATCACATCTTCTATCTCGGCTATAACCCGCTGAGGATCAGCACTGGGTAGGTCAATTTTATTAATAACAGGCATAATATCAAGATTATGGTCAAGAGCCAGATAGACATTAGCCAGAGTCTGGGCTTCAATTCCCTGAGCAGCATCTACTACAAGGATAGCTCCCTCGCAGGCGGCAAGACTTCTGGATACTTCATAATTAAAATCCACATGCCCAGGTGTGTCAATCAAATTAAAGATATATTCCTCACCATTCTTGGCTTTGTATACAGTTCGCACTGTCTGCGCCTTGATGGTAATTCCTCGTTCTCTCTCCAAATCCATATTATCAAGCACCTGGGATTGCATCTCACGGCTGGTGAGTAATCCGGTCTGCTCAATAATTCGGTCAGCCAGCGTTGATTTACCATGATCTATATGGGCAATGATACAAAAATTTCTTATTTTATTTTGGTCTAAAGCCATTTTAATCCTCCTGCGTATATGTCAATGCATTTATCTGTATGATTATAACATAACATAACTTTAGTGGCAAGAAAATGAGTTAGGTAAAATACCAGATATAAGTATATTAAATTGACTATTTACCCTGTAAGATTGAATCTAGCAGCGACGCAAAGGGCTCCATGGCATTATATGCAGATTCCACTGTATTCTCAACAGTTCCAAGCTCTATTAATAAACTTTTTGGTCTAAAATGCATATTGAAACGATAGCTTTTTAAAAAATTTCTATAAAAAAATTTTGGATATACCGCTTTGGATTTAAGCTGTAATTGAAGACTAAAAGCCAAATTATCCGAAAGGTTTGGATTATCCAGATAGGTTATGGGGCCGTTCTGATCTCTGCTAAGACCATTAAAAAGCATGATATTAGCAGTTTCCTTTCCATTTAATATAACAATTCTTGGACTACCCTCATCTCTATGAAGATCAATCATAACTTCAATGGTAGGATTCTTCTCTAATATCTTAGTCAAACCCGCCTTTCCCCTGTCATATGCACCATTCCGATCATGCTTCCCATCCACAACATCATATTTTGAGGTATCATGAATTACATTATAATCATATTTTTCTTCCAAGATATCAGTCAAATAGTCCCCGATACCAACTACCGTATCCTCTACCTTTCCCGGTCTGCTATCTATATAAGCTTCCTGTGAGTGAGTATGATAGATAAGTATCTGTGGAGCATCATTTTTCTGTTTCATTGTCATATCCTTTGACAGAAGTTTTTCTGCATCAAATAGATTTTCCGTAACCTTGGTAGAGTTATGGACTATATAACAATTACGAACTAGAAAATTAATATCCTTAAGTTGATCCATTGAATATACAATTGCACCTTCAACATTGGTGGTTTCAATAGCCCCATCACCATCACTGGCTACAGTGCCCTCTGTTTCTTCATTGTATACATCCCCTTGGGAATAGAAAGGCTCTAATTGATCAGAATTCCCCTGTCCAACCCTCTGACTTCTTAAAGCTTCCATTTCACTGCTGTAAATAGCACCATTGCTTAAGATATATGCCCTACTTAGATTACTCTCATCTATATTATAAAAATTGATACCATTATGTACTTTACTATTACCCATAGCTTCAACTACTTTGCTCACATCACTATAGTTATCATTCATTGTTAGGAGAGAGGGATAATCCGGGGCTGTGACTGTCATCACCGAAGTAGTATCCGTGAATTTATGTAGGGCAAACTCATCTGCTACTAGGCTTACGGGAAAATTATATACACCATCTTCTTTCGAAGTGTATTCTACCAGAGATGAACTCTCTTCAAAAACCCAACTACACAATTTAATAGATACCATATCCTTAAGACTTTTACCTGCTTGGCCCATATTATCCGATAGGGAGATTGCGACAAACTTAATTAATAAATAGATTGATACTACAATAATACCGGACCAGATTACCGGATATACCTTAAATTTTCTCTTTATTCTTATTCTTTTCATTGCTGCCTCCAAGGATAAATCAGTCATTCTTCACTATCTGGTTCATGATATCCTGTTTCTTATACCCTGATTCATTATATTCGAAAGACCTTTTTTTATTACCCCATATCTTAATGTGATTGTTTATATTCAAGACAGGAAGCAGATGACAGGAAGGGCAAGCTGCCCCAATCTACTTAGGGGCAACGCCTCTCCTTTATCCATATTAGAGTACCAAATTATACCACCTGTGCAAAGCAGGAATTCAAGGCCTCAGATACAGTATAGCTAATACGCTTTACAGATTCATCAATGTTTTTAGGTGTTACAAACATATTTTCGATTTGTTGATTCCTTACCTCTGAGATAAATTTATCAATATCTCCTTCCTCAAAGCCGTTGTTCTGCATATAGGCGGTCATGGTATCTGCAACTATAGTAGCTGCATCCACAACTGTGGGTACACCAAGAGCAATCACTTTGGTTTCCAAACTTTCTTCATTAAATGCTTTACGATTATTGCCTACGCCGGAGCCGGGACTTATACCCGTATCCGTAAGCTGAACCGTAGTATTTACTCTGCTTACACTCCTAGAAGCCAATGCATCTATAACAATAAGAAGCTTTGGTTTGGTTTCTTTAATAATTCCCTTGATAATCTCAACTGTCTCCATCCCTGTCTGAGCCATGACTCCCGGAGAGATAGCACTGACATTACCCAAATGATTCTTTTCCTTAAACTCATTTCCATACTCATGGATTAGGTGCCTAGTGACAAAGAGGTTATCCACTACCTTAGGTCCTATGGAATCCGGGGTTACCTCACGATTGCCCAGACCAACCACCAGAACCTCTTCCCTTTTTAAATCACCTGCTAAAGTCTTAAGCTCCTTCGCTATTACATCTGAAATCTCTTTATTATAACCATCATCTCCTTGATTCATATCCGGAGCTTCTATGGTTATATAGGTCCCCATGGGCTTTTGCATAGCCTTCGCACCTTTTTTATCTTTAATTACAACAGTAGAAACACGGATATTATGTTTTTCGTCATAATCCTCCCATAATTCAACTCCCTTTATCTCTACATCATCCTCTGGAAAGCTCTCGCGTACTTCCAGCGCCAAGTCAGTTCTTATATTTGCATTCACTGGGTATATCCTCCAAGACTATATTTGTTTATATTTTCTGCAAAGTTTTTAAAAATATGTATTGACAGAACAAATCCAATGAACTACTATATAATAGTATGTTTCCATTAGAGCGTCCGTGTCCGGATTTAATGAAACAAGTATTCGAACAACCAATTAGCAAGATAACATCTCACTCTCAATTTGATGTCCTTGATATAATGGTTGAAATTAATTTATAGTTGGAGGTGTACGAATTGGCTAACATTAAATCTTCTAAAAAAAGAATTTTAGTTAATGAGGCTAAAACTGCTAGAAATAAGCAAATAAAGTCCAAGGTTAAGACTATGGTGAAGAAAGTAGATGCAGCAATTGCTGCAAGCGATAAGGATCTTGCAAAGGCTAGCTTAGTTAACGCTGTTGCTGAGATTGATAAGGCTTGCTCCAAAGGTGTATTCCACAAGAATACAGCTGCAAGAAAAGTTTCCCGCTTATCCAAGGCTATTAATAATATCGCGTAATTTAATGATTGAATTTGATTACACCTTGAAAATGACAACCCGCATTTTCAAGGTGTTTTTACATTAATTCTTAAAGTAACAACTCTCTCTCATCTTCACTCTCAAGAATTCTTTTTAATATCTTAATTCCTTTCTCAAACTCGTAAGGATTTCTGGCTGCAGTTACAGATATTCTTACAGCTCTTTTATCCTGGGAATTACCTACAAGAAACCGTTCACCAGAGTAGACTTGAACCCCTTCATTCTTGGCACAGATTTCAAAGCTTTTTCCAGTAAAGACCTTGGGTAGAAGTATCCACCGAAAGGGACAGTATTCCTCTCCCATTACTTGATAATCACCCAAATGACGATTTACAATTTCATTCTGCTCTTTGGTATAAACTCTTCTCTCAGCAGCAATTTTGTCTGCATTTTGTGTATGGATCAACCGAGCTGCTAATTCCAGTAAGAAGGGGGACTGGGAGATATTTAAGTTATATAATCCCATGGAAATCTCCTTACGATATCTTTCAGGGGCTGCAATAAAAGCCAAGCGTAATCCTGGAGAAATTATTTTGGAAAGGCTTAATATATAGATTGTTTGTTCTTTGGCATAGGAGGCAACAGGAGCCATAGGATTTTCTTTCAACATGCTATTAATCCCATCTTCTATCACAATAATATTATAGCGTCTGGCTACCTCTCCTATCATTATTCTGGTTTGTACACTCATACTATGGGTTGTTGGGTTATGAAAGTCTGGAATAATATATAAGCCTTTTATCTTTTCATTCCTACAGGCATTGATTAAGCCTTCTTCAGAAACTTCATTCCCAGACCATTCAATGGGTACTAATACAATACCTAGCATCTTAGCTGCGGTTTTAATACCCGGATAGGTTATGGGATCTGTTCCAATCCTATCTCCTGCTTTAAATAATGAGGATAAAACAGCAGCAATCCCATTCTGTCCACCAGCGGAAAATAATATCTCATCTGGTTCTGCTATATAATTCGCCTTTTTCATCCATTTAACTGCGGCCTCCTTCTGCCAAGGTCCCCCACCATTTATCCCATATTGAAACATCTTATCTGCTTCCGGCTCCATAATCATCTTCTGCAAATACTCTACCATTGTTTTATTGGGTTGAGAATGAGGGAGAATAGCTCCCATCTCAATCATCTGCGAATGCTCTGGGTTAGGACTTAATATATGGCTAGTACCAGCATCGGAGGATACATAGGTACCATTCCCTACGGAGGCACAGATTAAACCATTTTGTTCACAGAGTTTAAAAGCTCTAGATACCGTACTTAAATTTATATCCAAGAAATCCGCCAGTTCCCTTTGAGGAGGTAGCTTTGTTCCTGGCATTAATTTGCCTCCTTTAATATCTTCCTCTAATAACTTAGCTAAGGCCTTATATAGAGGTCCCTCCGACCTGTTTAAGCTTGGTTTCCAACTCATGGGATAGTTTTCAAATGAATTAATGGGCATATAATCCTCCTATAGGATGACATTTAGATTTTTCCAAACATCCTTTGCATACAATTATATAATTGTATGCATCAATATGCAATACATTATATATATATTCCTTCTTTATATTAATCTGGGTATCTTTGAAATATCTACGAGAATGTCTAGAGAAACATCCTATTTTCCTTAAGCCCAATGTACACATCCAATTAGTACCTTAAGGAATGGGCCCAATTACAAAATTGTTTTGCACACACTTTTATTATTGTTTGCATATGAGAGAGATGTTATAATTGGAAAAATCTAATTGATACCTAAATATTTACTGAAGAAAAGAGAGGAGTAAGCAAATTATGGATTTATATTCTGACCGTATTAGAAAAACCAAGCCTTCCTTTACAAGAGAGATTTTGAAAGTAACAAATACAGCAAATGTCATATCCTTTGCTGGTGGCTTACCAAATCCCATCTCCTTCCCCTTAGAGGAATTAGCCAAAGCCTCCCAGCGTATCATCCAGTCTGGCAAAGATAAAGTATTTCAATACTCTACAACAGAGGGATATTTACCATTAAGACAATATATAGCTGACAGATACGAAACAAGGTTCGGGTTAAAATTCTCCCCTGATGATATTATGATTACCACCGGTTCTCAACAAGGACTAGATCTTATAGGTAAAGTACTTCTGAATAAAGGGGATGGTGTCATCCTTGAAGAACCAGGATACTTAGGTGCTATTCAAGCCTTCTCCCTCTATGAACCTAACTTTATTCCAGTCACCCTTGAAGAAGATGGCATAAATCTAGAAGAAATAGAAAAGGTACTGAAAACTCAATCAGCCAAAGTCTTTTACTGTGTTCCAAACTTTCAAAACCCTACTGGTCTTACCTATTCTAAAGAAAAAAGAAAAGCTTTATATCAGTTATTAGAAAAATATCAGGTGGTACTTATTGAAGACGATCCCTATAGTGAATTGATCTTTGAGGGAGAAACCCTCCCCTATATTGGAGCAGACAAATTAGAATATAGTGTATTATTTGGATCCTTCTCTAAAACCATAAGTCCAGGGCTACGAATTGGTTATGTTTGCACGAAGAATAAAACACTGATGAATCATTTAAATACTGCCAAACAAGGTTCTGATCTTCACACAAATATCTTCTCCCAGTATCTTATTCATGATTATTTAGAGCATAACGATTACAATAATCATATTAATAAAATCAAATCCATGTACCATGAACAGAGCAAATCCATGCTTTCTGCTATGCAAAAGCATTTTCCCTCCTTTGTTTCATGGACCACCCCACTTGGAGGAATGTTTATGTGGGCAACTCTTCATAATGGATTGGCAGCCATGGATTTATTAGAAAAGACTAAGGAGGCAAAGGTACTATTTGTACCAGGAGATCCTTTTTACACTAGTAAGCAAGGAGTGAACACCCTCAGGTTAAACTATACCAATTCCCACAAGGAAGCCATCGAAGAAGGGATTCATCGTTTGGGAGATATCATTAAGCAATATGCTTAATTAAGACAGAAAATCAGGTGGCAGGTCAAGTCTTTTATGACTTAGCCTGTCACCTGTTATTTTACTTTTATTTTACTTTTATTTCACTGTTACTTTACTGTTATTTCACTGTTATTTCACTTATTTTACTGTTATTCAATTTTACAAATCATAAGGGTTTAATAATATAATCCCTTTTGCTGTACATTTACATAATTAAGAATATAGTCTATTGCTTCATATCTGCTTATATTACTTTGAGGATTAAAGTAGTTATTGCTGTCTCCTCCCATAATTCCCAATCCTTTGACCAAAGCTACAGCTCCAATATTCTTCTTGCTAATGCTAGCTTCGTCCCCATAGCCTGTAGTATAAATTCCCTTAAGATCAGCTAATTTCTCAAGTCCTAATTTATTAATTAATAAAGATGCAAAATCCTCTCGTGTTATAAAATTATTATCACTATCTGATACTTCGCTTCTACTATAACCAATATTTGATATAAGAGTATTGATTTCACCAAGGGTAATCTTCTGATCAGGTAAAAAGTTCTCTCCCTCAAAACCAATATTCATATCAGCTAATAGTAGTATATTACGGTTTTTTGAGGAATTGTCGATATCCTTATATTCATATGGCTTTCTTACAGTATATTCCTTACCATTATAGTCTAATTGCTTTCCTGTAAAAGGTGAAATAGAGGAAGGATATATATCTGGACGATATACGAGTCTAATCTCATAATCCGTCTTTAATAATTCTAATTGATCGTATAATCCTGCTGCATAATATACTTTTGCCTTCTCATTATAGGAGGCATCATAATTCATCTGATTAATCTGATTAATCTCATATTTAAGCCCAAAACCATCAAGATTTAAATAAGCTTTCATGGCATCTTCTGCACTTATAACACCCTTAGTAGCTTCAAATTCTATATTACTGTCCCAATAGGAACCATAAGAATATATCTTGCCGCTAACTCCATCGACAGAACCGTAGATACTGTTATAAGGATATTCTACTCCCTCATTCACCCTATGGTATTGATAATTATAACCACCATATACAGGGCTTTCCTCTTTCGTGTAATAAGCAATATAATCATTGGCTTCGTTTGCCAATACAGAATTTTTAAATCTGTCAGGAATCTGAGCTTTTGCAAACTTCTCAAATACCTCTTTTCCCTTTTCTTTATCATAGGTTATTTTAACAGTTTTCCATTTATCCTTGGCAATATCATAATTACTCTTCACAGTGGAGTCAAACTGTAATATCTTACCTGTTTTTGCATCTACTGAAGCATAGGCATAAGCTCTATAAGTATCTGTATCAACAGAATAATCTATTATTCTTGGATCATTAAATTCGATATTCCATACATAGACGGATTTATTGCCAGCATCCCAGCTCTTTTGTAGTACCGCATTATAGGAAGTTAAAGTATCCTCCATATATAAAGCCTTATTACCAGTTATTTTCTTAATCGCATCCGATTTAGATATCATATTCTTTAATTCATCTATCTTGGCAATCTCTTCCTCTGTAAGAACATTGGAATTACTTCCTCCCATATCCATTGCTGCAGCCTCTTCCTTTGTGGACCCAGTCTTAGCCAAGGAGCTGCCAATCCATTGATTCATGTTATGATATACCTCTCCTGATTTTGCATCTACAGAGATATAGTCCTGGGTGGGAACATAGACTAAATATGCTTTAGTTTTTGTATCATCATTTTTATCATAAGTATAATCATTATATGATCGATACACTAGCTTCATCTTCATATTATTATGAATAATCTCGGATGCTTTCTCCTTTGTAATCTTAGCCTGACCAGATGGCACTTCTTCATCATAAAGCCAGTTAATATATAGATAGGATACTTCACCCGTTACACTACTCACCGCCACAGAGAGATTATTATCCGGAAAATCAACTCCATTATTTCTTCTTTGATAATTATAAATGTAATTACCGCTGTAAATACTGTCATATTCTGCATCAATAAACTTTATGGAGGACATAATATCTGGAGCAACTTTCTTAATAAACGCATCTGCACTACTCTTAAGTTCATCTTTTAAATACTTAGCAATTCCTCTGCCTTCAATAGAATGATCATATTTACTATAGCTTGTGATGCGATATTTTTCATCGCAGCTGACATAGATATTGGCATAGGAGTTGGGATTTCTCCACGTAAAAGCCCAGTAAGCATTTGTATATATATTCGATGGATTATAATAATAATCAAAATCCGAATAATCCTTTGGTATTTCAATTAATTTCTTAACAGCATTAAGAGCACGATCTAATTCAGTTGCCGTTACCTCCGTTGCTTTTGCCTCAGTGGTTTTGCTGGTAATTTCTTCACTGGCTACGGGTGTGGCCTCTGTAACTGCATCTACATTAGTAGCTGCCAACACCTGCTTGCTTTCTACTGGTAGTGCAGAAGAGAGAATAGCTATACTAATCAGTAATGCAAAGATTTTTTTCATAAATATCTCCTTTCATATCATGTATTTAAGTATATTTATATCACAACAATTAGACGACGTAAAATAATCCATAGTTTCATATTATTTCTAATAACCTAATATATTTATAGCTTATCTACTAATTCTTATTTTTCTTCTTTTTATGTGCCCTGATAAGATAAATAGAACCAAGGCAAGTAAACATTGACCCTAAAGCAATGTTGGTAGGATTTCTTCCTATTATAGCCGCCATATACCAACATATCCCCGCTATAAAATATAAGATAGCAACAGTATTCATTTTCACCTCCCAATTCATTAAAAAATAGTATTGCTAATAATGTTCATTATAACCATCTAATGTAAATTATTCAATAGGTTATTGCCAACACCTTATTGCCTGTTATGTAGTTTCTTGTCACATTATATCATATTTTGTATAAAATATATTAGAATGCTTCATTCTTTATTTACCTTGTAATAAATAAAATGCTTTATATTCTATATAAGTCTCAAAGATAATAAAGAATGTCATTCTTGGAATTATTTTATCTATCAAATATGAAAGGATGAGCATTATGGCTCTAGAAAAATATGTGGACGCCCTACCTATACCTCCCATTATGAGACCGGAAGATAGAAGGGGCTGCCATACCAAATATACAGTCAGGATGAAAGAATTCAAGCAAAAATTGCACAGAGACCTTCCTCCCACCATCTTGTGGGGATATGAAGGCATCTACCCTGGCCCTACAATAATTGCTCAGCGTGATGAGACTGTCAGAGTAAAATGGGAGAATCATCTTCCCGTATCCCATCATTTATTACCTGTAGATACTACAGTCCATGGTGCTGGTCCTGATACACCCAAGGTACGAACCGTTGTACATTTACACGGTGCCAAGGTGGAAGCTGAAAGTGATGGATATCCGGAAGACTGGTTTACCAATGACTTTGAAATCGTATCGCCCAGCTTTAAGAATAAAGTATATCAATATACCAATCACCAGAGAGCCGCAACCCTATGGTATCATGATCATGCCATTGGTACAACAAGACTAAATGTATTTACTGGATTAGCAGGTTTTTATATTATCCATGATTGTGAAGAGCAAAATTTAAATCTTCCCTGCGGGGAATATGATATTCCTTTAATTATTCAGGATAAAACCTTTCATGAAGACGGCAGCCTCCTTTATCCCTCACAGCCGCCAAATCCTACCCCCGATTTACCAAATCCTTCTATTGTACCTGGATTTTTAGGAGACAATATATTAGTGAACGGGAAAATCTGGCCCTATTTAGAGGTAGAACCCAGAAAATATCGCTTCAGATTATTAAATGGGTCGAATACTCGTTTTTACGGACTAGAGCTTGAAGCCGATGAGGAGCAAACAGCACCAGCACTAACACAGATTGGAACAGACGGAGGATTATTAGAGAAGCCTGTAATCATGGATAGAATTGTTATTGCTCCTGCTGAGAGAGCTGAAATAATCATTGACTTTTCCGACTTTGCAGGCGAGGAATTTCGATTGATCAATTTACAGCCACCCTTTGATGTTAACACCACAGGTCAAGTAATGAAATTCAAGGTATCCTTGCCTTTAAGAAAATGTGATACCAGTACAGTACCAACCTTTTTAAGTCCCTTTTATCCACTTCCAGCAAAAGAAGCAGTTAAAGAACGCGATATGTTCTTTAGAGTATCTCTGGATAAATATGGCCGCCCTCATTTTATGCTCAATGGATTAATGTGGGATGATCCTATTACGGAAAAGCCCTTGCTAGGAAGTATTGAGATCTGGAATATCATTAATTCAGGGTTAGGAGTTCATCCTATCCATATACATCTGGTTCAGTTTCAGATTATTAGCAGACAGCCTTTTGATGTAAATTTATATAATGGTCCTACCAACGAATTGAAATTTACCGGTCCTGCTGTGCCTCCAGATCCCAATGAGATTGGTTGGAAAGATACCGTAAGAACACCACCTGGTTTTGTCACAAAACTCATTATGAGATTTGAAGGATATGCAGGTTTATATGTATGGCATTGTCATATATTAGAGCACGAAGATTATGATATGATGCGACCCATAGAAGTAATTAGAGATGATAACTCCTAAGAAATGACCAAATCCCCAGTTTCCTATCCGGAGTCTGGGGATTTGGTCATATTTTATTATTCAAATAGATAACCAGTCATAGAAAGAGAACCTAAAACACATTCATCATTAAAAACCTTGATTTCTTCCTTCTTATCTGCCGCTCCTAAGACATACAAAAGAGGAGCATAGTGATCAAGGATGGTAAAGGCTAGGGAGGATGACGGCCCAGCATTCTGATAATTTATTACATTATCATCCTTTCGCTCAAGAATATTCTTCTTAATATAGGCGTCAAATTCTTCCGCCCAGGAATAACCGCCCTCTTCTATATCCCAATTAACCCTGCCCAGGTTATGAACAACGTTACCACTGCCAAATATCATAACCCCTTGGTCTCTGAGCTCCCTAAGTTTGCGCCCAATTTCATAATGTTGGGCAAGGGTAGCATTGCGATCCACACTAAGCTGAAATACTGGAATATCAGCCTCGGGATACATGCGGTGAAGTACTGACCATGTACCATGGTCATAGCCCCAGGAGTTATCTATCGTAACCTCCTCACCAATCTTATCTTTTGTTAGATGTGCAAAATAGGGTGAACCTTTTGCAGGATATACAATTTTATATAGTTCCTCAGGAAAACCATACATATCATATATGGTCTTAGGCTCAGACGCATCCATTACGTATTTGCCCGGTGTAAACCAATGGGCTGATACAGATAAGATGGCTTCGGGCCTCTGCATTGTTTTACCAAGCTCCTCCCACACCCTGGTAAACTGATTATTTTCAATTGCATTCATTGGTGACCCATGTCCAACAAAGAGTGCTGGCATTCGACTCATAAAATCATCCTCTCTATGGTTTTAGAAATCAGTTTCTTCCTATCTTACATATTCTATTCTAAAAATTAGCATCTTCCAATAAGAATATATTTATATTCATGAAAGATGCTAATAATACGGTTATAAATGTAACCAGTTACAATAATTCAATTATTCTTCAAATACAGAAGCACTGATGGCATCCGCTAATGCATGTAATTCCTCCATCTGGGAATCCTTTAGGGAAGATTTTAAAACAAGAGGCTGAGCCAGCAGTTCCATATTTTTCATTTCGCAAATCATTTTTTGCATAATCGTATGAGAAGTTGGTGCCCAGGATCCATTACCTATCAAGGCTACCTTCCTACTCTGGAGATTTAATACTCCCATATCCCGCAGAAGAGCTTCCATTTTCATATATAGTCCTCCGTTGTAGGTGGGAGAACCTAAGACTAGATGGCTATATTTAAAGGCATCTGCAATAATATATGAGGGATCAGTTTTTGATACATCATATAGTCGTATATCCTGTACTCCATTGTTGGCCAGACGATTGGCCATGACAGTTACCGCATTCTCCGTATTGCCATACATGGAGGCATAAGCAATAAGAACACCCTTCTTCTCAGGTTGGTAACGACTCCAAAGGTCATGCTTATTCAGAATGTAATTAAGATTTTTACGCCAGATTGGACCATGCAGGGGGCAAATCATATTAATCTCTAGGGGAGATAGTTTCTTTAATACTGCCTGCACTTGTGCACCGTATCTTCCTACGATATTGGTATAATACCTTCTAGCTTCATCAAGAAAGTCTTGCTCGAAGTCCATCTCATCACTAAATATATTGCCGGCTAACACACCAAAGGAGCCAAAGGCATCGGCACTAAATAGTATTTTTTCTTTCTCTTCATAGGTAAGCATAACCTCTGGCCAGTGGACCATAGGAGCCATATAAAAATGCAGTCTACGAGTGCCAAGGTCAAGGACATCTCCCTCTCCTACCTCATAGATACGATCCTCAAATTGAAAATTATAGAATTGGCGAATCATCTGAAAGGTCTTCTTATTACCCACAAGCTTCATATGAGGGTAACGGCGGCAAAGCTCCTCAATATTAGCACAATGATCCGGTTCCATATGATTAATAACAAGATAGTCAATAACTCTATCCCCCAGCACATGGTTGAGGTTCTCTAAAAACTGCTGTGTTATTGAGGTATCCACCGTATCTAGTAATGCTACTTTCTCATCCATAATCATATAAGAATTATAGGCAACGCCTTTTGGTAGAGGAAACATATTTTCAAATAATTCCAGCCTCATGTCGTTTCCACCAACCCAGAATGTCTGTGAGGCTATTTCTCTGGTACAATGCATATCTTCTCTTTCACTTCCTTTTAATTAATCTCAATTTTAATATCTAAACTAATAACTTAAAATATTAGTAAAGTTTAATATCATTATAACAGTTGTACACAGTATATGCAAGGAAACGCTTATTCTTCCCTAATATAAAGGATCATTTATAACCATAATTCTTTAAAAGGATTTATGACTAAAATAATGCTCTCTATGCTTTCTAAGAAAACTCTGTAGGGATTTTTTATGATGACATAGCTTCTCCTGACAGTTGGTGCAAGAAAGCCCTGCATTCGTTGCCTCCATAAATCGCTCTGGATAAAGTCGATGGATAATCTCCCATTTTATGAGTAAAGCAAGGGCAAGAGCAAGTATACTCCAAGTATAAATACTTTTAACAAATATCAGTGGTGTAAACATCATTGCATAATCCCAGTTATAGATGCGACAGCTTGTACAACACTTATTCTTCATAATCCAGGTATGAAAGGGACAGAAAAATAGTATACATATCATGTCGCAAACGGAATATGCCAAACTGATTAGAAGAAGTATTCCTTCATTAATAATTCCACCATAGTATAACACGCCGATAGCGGCGTTTAGAATAATCCAAACTGCCGCTACAGCAAATGTTGTTTGAGATTGTTTCTTATTTACCATCTCTACCTTAGAATTCGAGGAAGGAATATAATTACGTAAAAATTGTTTTTGGCAACCCATACTTTCATATTTTGACGGAAAGAAACGAAGAATCATTTCTATAACGAAAATGAGCCAAATAATAACTAAAATAATTGGTCTCTTCTCTATACCTCCAAAGAGGTATCCCGTTGCCCTAATCCTGTTTATGATGTATATGACCACCGCTGCGAGAAACAGGCCGAAACGAAAAGTCAGCTTGAAATAATGCAGTGTCGATATACGGGAAAGGGGCCATCTTTTGCGTTTCTTATCATTCATCTGAAAAACTATTCCTTTCTTTCTGACACACCCTACAAGCAAGGGTATCTTCCTGCCTTGCTTTTGTTGTCTACAACTAGAAGAACAAAGATTATTTATATCCTTGGATTTTCTGTTGAATTAATCATAGCATATTATAACTAAAAACATAGGATAAAATCAACCCAAATATGTGATAAAGTTTATTAATGTAATAGTTTAGCCAAAGGGCAGGCTCCGTGCCAGTTTATCGAATAGAAAAATGAGCAAAAGTTAAGCCTTTATACTGCAAAGACACCCGTTTCAATTATAAAAGGGGTGTCTTTATAGTATAATATGGTATTCCTTCTATGCTTCTTTTCCACCACTGACTATAGCGTAATATGCGTTAGATGTCATGCGGTATACCAGAGTATAAAAGAGTGCAAATATTAAGTAGCTGATTATAGTCACAAGGATCAGAAGGGTTAAGTTGGTTAAATTAAATATCAAAAGCAGCTTGCGTATCATGGGGAAGGCAAAGGCAAGATGGAGGCCAGCGGTGATAAGGGGCAGGAAAAATACGGTCAAAAGCTGGGAATTGATGCTCTTGCGGATATCCTTTTTGGTCATTCCAACCTTCTTCATAATTTCAAATCGAGACTGATCTTCATAGCCTTCACTGATTTGCTTATAGTAAATAATCAGCACAGCTGCAAAGATGAATACAATGCTGAGCATGATGCCAAGGAAGAAAAGCCCTCCGTAAGTAGCATAAAAATCACCACGTTGTGAAGCCGCGCATTCCAAGCTGTAGGAATAGATACCACCCTCTCCTTCTAAAGACAGACTGCGGAAACTCCCTATCATCTGCTCATAGATTTCTACGTGTACTTCATCGGCTTCGTCCAAATCGAAGCCATAATACCAGCGAAGTCTAATCATGGGGTCATTATTATTATCCACTAGATCCATGAGTGGTTCTATACTGGATTCTAAATCCGGAAGTATAATAACCATAGATGGTAAAATATCCATTGCAAAACTTCCACTTCCAACAAAGTCTTTCAGTAGTTTTTTAACCTGAAAGGTTTTTCCGCCTTTAATTGTGAAGGTATCATTGGTATATTTGGCCCTTACAGTGTAGATCATGATTTGATTATCATCCAGCATCTCATTTGTACCCATTAAACGGTTATAATCTGCTAGGGGTACCATATAGACCTGATATACATCGCTATATGTGCTTAGCTCAAAGGTATCCACTGCTGCCACATCGGTTTCAAGATAGCCATCCTGTAAAAGGCCGGTTACTTTGGCCGTACGATACTCTAGCACACTCTGACGGCTTACATTATTCTCATCCACTACCTGATCTACTGCCTGGCGAAGGAAAGCGATATTATCATCTTTCATATTCTCCATAGAATTCAAATCAATATTTACCTCTATGTTTTTCGGATAACGTGTACGTAGACTGTCTTCCGCTCCGATATAAAGACAAGTAGAGGAGGAAAGCATTACCAACACCATAGTACCAAGTATACATATAGATGCTAATCCTGCACCATTGCGCTTCATGCGGTAGACCATGGAGGAGACTGACACAAAATGATTGGATTTATAGTAATATTTTTTATTCTTTTGTAGAATGCGGCAAAAGGTCACGGAACCAGCGATAAATATAAGATAGGTAGCAAGGATAACGATAATAACGGCTACAAAGAACCAGATAAGTGCTTCCAGTGGGTCTTTTATGGACAGGGCAATATAATAGGCAACTCCCAGCAAAAGAACCCCCAGTAAACCAAAAAACCAATTACCCTTTGGTGGCTTTTCGCCAGTGTTCTCGCTATGCAGCAAGGCTACCGGATTTGATGCGTGTATCTGCCTTAAGGTATTTAGTAAAATCAAAGCAAAGATAACCGCAAAGAGAGCAAATGCTTGGAAAATTGCTTTTCCTGAGATGGTTAGGGAATAGCTGATCTCTCCTTGCATAATATTCATCAATCCCAGTTCTGCAAATTTTGAGAGTGCAATCCCTGCCACGGAACCAATACTCATGGATATGGCAAAAATAATCAGTGTTTCCCAACAAAGAATTCGGGCAATATTTTTCTTACCCATGCCAAGTATATTATATAAGCCGAATTCCTTTTTTCTTCTACGCACAAGAAAAGAGTTGGTATAGAAAAGAAAAATGAGGGCAAAGACACCGATTACAAAGCGTCCCAAAGAGAGAACTATTTTGATTGTACCGCCACCGGACATATGGTTTAATAAGGGCAGTACAGCAAGAAATGCCATAATGTAAAACATCATAATCATGCCCATACAAGTTAGGATATAAGGTGTATATTGCCGCTTGTTTTTACGAATGCCCATCCAGGCCAGTTTAGGATAAAAACCTGTCTTCATTACTGATCACCGCCTGTCGCCAACATTGTCAAGGTATCGGAGATTTTTTGGTACAGCTGTTCATTGGTGCTGTTGCCTCGATAGATTTGATGAAATACCTCTCCGTCTTTGATAAATAGTACCCTCCCAGCATGGCTAGCTGCCTTAACCGAGTGAGTCACCATGAGGAGGGTCTGTCCACCACCTCTGTTGATCTGGGAAAAGAGCCGGAGCAGCTCATCCGTGGCCTTTGAGTCCAGTGCACCCGTAGGTTCATCGGCCAAAATAAGGCGGGGATTGGTTATCAAGGCTCTTGCCACGGCGGCTCGCTGCTTCTGACCGCCAGATACCTCATAGGGATATTTTTTAAGTAGTTCTGTTATACCAAGCTGTGCAGCAATGGGTGTTAACCTTTCCTTCATCTCCAGATAAGTTTTCCCTGCCAATACCAGGGGCAGATAGATGTTATCCTCCAAAGAGAAGGTGTCAAGCAGGTTGAAGTCCTGAAATACAAAGCCCAGATTATCCCGTCTAAAAGCTGCAATATCTCCTTCCTTAATTTTGGACAGGTCTTTACCGTCCAGCATTACTGTGCCGCCCGTGGCCTTATCTAGAGCAGCTAAGATATTTAAAAGGGTTGTCTTACCCGAACCAGATTCACCCATGATTGCAATATACTCGCCCTGCTCTACACTAAAGGAAACATTACGGAGTGCCTCGACTTTATTTCCACCAAAGCGGGTCATATATACTTTTTTTACCCCACTCACTTCTAATATACTCATCACAAAAAATCCTCCAATCAAATTTCTGCACTTATTGTAGCAAAAGAGGGATATGCAAAACCATCGAATTGGCTTACATTTCCCCCAGAATTTCTAACAATTTTGTAAGAATTTATTCTATCTCTAATTTTCTTTGTGATAAGTCAATCTCTATGACTGTGCCCGTATCTAAAGACGATCTTGCCTTTATTGTATGTCCAAGATTATTGCAGATACGTCTGCATAGATACAAGCCAATACCACTGGCTTTTTTATCTTCCCGACCATTGTAGCCGGTATAGCCTTTTTCAAAAATACGTGGAAGATCCTCTGGTGCGATACCGATACCAGTATCACGGATGCACAAGATTTTCGGCTCCTCCATCCCAATGGTGATACTGCCCTGGGGTGTGTATTTAAGTGCATTCGATAGCAGCTGTTCGATTACAAAGGAGAGCCACTTCTCATCGGTGATTACCTTGGCATCCAAGGGCTCATATTCTAGCTTTAGTCTTCTGCCAATGAACTCTCCTGCGAATTTTTTTACCCCTTGTTTGATCAAGGAGTCCAAATCACATTCCTTAATTACATAATCTGTAGAATCAGAGCCCAGTCTAAGGAACATCAGCACCATCTCCACATATTGCTCAATACGAAATAGATCTGCGGAAAGCTTTCGTGAAAGGGAAGAATCCTCATTCTGCAAACGCAGCCGCATGGAGGCAATAGGTGTCTTAATCTGATGGGCCCAAACCGTATAGTAATCCACCATGTCCGCAAATTTATGATTCATTCCATTGGTAAGTTCAGCCTGTTCTTGGCAAAGTAAACGGATAATCTCTTGATAATCCTTATCATCTATGGATACAGCTGCCGGAAAAACATGCTCCATCATAGGAGCAGAAAGCTTCAGAATTCCCTGCAACTTTTTATGTTTTGCATATGCTTTGCGCATATCCCACCCAGCAAAAAGTATTCCAAATAAAATGCAGAGCAATGCCGGGTATAATACAGCTTGTATAGGAAGACGGTATAAGCCAAAGGCACAGAAAAAAATCAAAGAAAAAAGAATAAAGACGGCGATTCCCACTCTACGCTCCTTAATATAGGAGATAAAAAACTGCATATGCCCTCCTTTTAGGCTGTTATCCAATGAGATATCCAACACCAAATTTTGTGGTGATAAACCCATCCAGACCTGCCCCATCCAGCTTCTTACGCAAGCGATTTACATTAACAGTAAGGGTATTCTCATCCACAAAACTGTCTGATTCCCATAAGAGCTCCATCAAACGTTCACGGGAGACAACTTTCCCCTTATTCTCCATAAGGGCATGGAGAATGCGATA
The DNA here is from genome assembly GCA_023443625.1 of Bacillota bacterium. Next base: position 61,836 of record JAEZTQ010000105.1, read on the forward strand.
TTCATTCTTGGTTAAATCAATTTTATCACCCTGATAGGTTAAGGTGTCATCACCAGTATTAAGCAAGGCACTTCGATGTTCTAGCACTGGTACTGACTGGGCAAAATCATAAGTACGGCGCAGCAAAGCCTGTATTTTTGCCATCAACACAGTTTGATCAAAGGGTTTGGCGATGAAATCATCTCCTCCCATGTTCATAGCCATGATCATATTCATATTATCAGAGGCAGAGGAAATGAATATAATTGGTACCTTGGATACCTTCCGTATCTCACTACACCAATGGTAACCATTGAAAAAAGGCAGGGCTATATCCATCAAAATCAGATGAGGACTACTCTCGGCAAAGTCAGCTAAAACATTGCGAAAGTTATCAACACATCTGACCTCATAATCCCACATCTCTGCCTGGGCCTTGATTGCCTCGGCAATCCCTCTGTCATCTTCTACAATTAAAATTCGATACACTTATTTCACCTTCTAAGGAATTAATATGTCATTTATCATGTGTTGTAAATGACATTTCAAATCAATACATAGTACAGCCAATTTTTAATTAGTATAGCATGAATTTTATTTTCTTACAATTAAGATCCGCCGAAGGTATAAAAGTTTCCCAACGATGATATAATTTCGATTTTATTACTTTTCACTTAATTATTTCCTCCGCGGTATAGGTTTTGAGTGTTATATAACTTTTTATAAATATAATGGGAAGAAAATTGGAATTTATATAAATCTTTTTACTATTTCTAAATTGTATTTCAAACTATCATTTCCATCTAATGTAATGTTTTTACATCGGAGCAAATTCTCCCATTCGTCATGTTTTGCTTTACTTCTCATACCTATATCTCCGTTGTCATAAGCAGTAGCATATTCTAAAAATTCTATATGGTCTTGATACATATCTCCACCAAAATCTATTCTCGAACCAAAATGTTCTCTTTCTCTTCTTTTTAATCGCTCTATTCGTATATTAGTATCCGTTTTTAACCGAATAACAAGTGTAAATAAAGGTATAAGTTCATCTCCCCAATCAACAAGTGAACCAGATATAACTACCTTATCCGCTTTTTCAAAATCGCTTTTTATCATTGCTAATCTTTCAGCAATATTTCTTTTTTTAGTATAAGGTGGATTTGTTGGTTGCCAATAATAATCATCTGTATCCATATAAAAATATCCTAACATATCTCTTATATATTTTCCTAATGTCGATGTTCCAGAACCAGATGCTCCATATATATGTATAATTTCGTATGCCATATCATTTTCTCCGAATTCAAATTATTCAATTACTCTCTTTATTTGCTTCATAAACATAGCACTAAACTGCTAGTGCAATGGTTCGAATGCCGTTAGTTTAGTGTATCTCAATTGGTCTTGTTTTCCATTTTATCACTTTGAAAAGTATAAACCTTTAAAATAGAGTCTCAAACTATTTTAAAGGAGGTCATTCATAATGACAAACGAAGAAATTCTGCAAAAACTCGGGGAGGAAATTCATCTCCGAGGATTTAGCCCTCATACATATGAAGAATATATGATTCGTGCTAAATCACTCATGATCTATGCAAATCGTCCACTGGAAGAACTTACAGAACTAGATCTGCGTGCATACTTGCTCTACTTACTAGATGTAAAAAAGCTATCAGCAGCAACTGTGAATGTTTATAACAGTGCTCTCCTCTTTCTCTATGGTGCGATACCCCATCGACATCTCAATTACTATGATATCCCTCGTCTTAAACATGTATATACTTACCCCTCTGTGCTTACCATGCAATTATCCAGATTTAAGTAGAAGTATAATGCGGTTTCACCTTTATACATTCGATGAGTATATACTTTAGTATCAATTCCTCCAAGTCTAAAGCCATATTTTAGATAGAAACGACATGCAAGTAAATTCCAATCCTGTGTTTCAAGCGATACTCCATATAAACCTTTTTCCTTACCCCATTGCACTGCAGCATCCATTAACATGCTTCCAATACCATGTCCGCGATGCATCCGATCAATCGCAAGATCATCAATAAAAGCATTACCGTTCCATCGTTTACATACTCTGATACTACCTACACATTCATCATCAAGTATAGCAAGAAATGCCCCTTGATCCTCGTTTTCGATATACTCCATCGGATCATAGGTATCGTTTGGATAAGTTTTCGCTTTATTCTCGCTAAGTAATTGTTCTGTTATACTCCATTCTGTGCCATCATATGTAGGTACAAGCCTTCCAATGATATCAAAAGGTTGTTGTAAGTGAGGCAGCATACGAAGCATAGTTTTATCAAATCGAACGATATTATATTTCATAAAAATATACCTCCGTTTCTATGAGATTCTTTTTTATTACATTGTAAATATAATGGGAAATTCTACATTAGGACAACAGTTCTGCAATTTATTCAGATTATGACACTTTGAAATTATATTTTTAGTAATCCGTTCACTCTAATATCATCAAGCTCTTCCGCGGTCAAAACAAAATTCTCATATAATCTTAAATATTCTTTAGACACATCGCTATCAAAAATTAAGATATCATCAGAATTAATCGTAACATTTACACCTGCACGATAAAGTCTTTGTATTGGATGATTCTTCATATTTTGGACCCGTCCTAATTTTATATTACTAGTTGGTGTAATATTTAATCTGATATTGTTATCTACAAGATACTTTATTGCTTCGTTCGAATTCGCAGCTGCTATCCCATGTTGGACTTCATCAAGATGCAATAGTCCAATACCTTTAATAATATCGTCAGAAGTCCCCCATTCACCAATATGAGCTTTTAAACGTAAGCCATTTTCTTTCGCCAACTGATAAATGGGTATAAAATTCTCTATTGGCTGTGCAAATTCATCTGCATATAAGTCAATTGAATAGAACTCTCTTCTACCCCAAAAACATTTTAAACAATCCATTAGATAATCAATTGAGCAGTGTCTAGATAATCCAATCTGTAATCGCAGTTCAATCTCTGGGGCTATTCGCTGGTTAGCATCATGAAACGAATGGATAAGTTCATCAATATCATTATTATGATATTCACCAAGCCCCCATACATCCTCCCCTATCTCCAATATGCGAACACCATCAAACTTAGCTTGCACAAAGGCAGCATCAATTAAAAGCTTATGCATGCTACTATTATGAAATTTATTCCCAATATATTTGGAATTCCAGTCATGCATATCCTGTATTGATTGAAGAGTAGCTTCCAAAAAAGGAATATCTACGCCCACTACATCTCTAATATATTCACGATTTCCTCCAAGGGAAAAATGATTATGTAGATCTGCTTTAGGTATTTTTCTAATAGCAACTAAGTCTTTATTAAACAATGCTTCAATAAAAGCTTCAGAATATTCATCTTTCAAAATTATTTCTCCTTTAAATAGTTAAATTTGTTGTCATTAGCTTTGTGAAGTCATACATATTTTTAGAGGATCCAACTGCCTAATAAACATAATGGGAAGTACGTTTTACTTCGCAATTAACAAGGAGCGTGAAATAATCAATTTTGAATACCTTATTCATTAGCTGAATAAAATATATTATAAACCTATAACCTCCTTATCAGGAGTTAGTAGAAGAAAACTTGAGTCTCCGTTAAAATCAATTTCGGTTTCTCCATCTAATATATCAACGATTACAAGTTTTTTATTTTCATATGATTTTGCATAAGAAATTGTTCGAGCAGTATTCATGCTATTGTCAAACTGATTTATATGAATAGTTATTATATCTGTTATCTTTATAAATAATAATGGCCAATCTTTAACATAAGGCGAAGGGGTTACGGACTTATTAGGAAGCCAGTGGGGGTCTAAGCTCATTATTATTAGCAATTCATTGTTATTGGAATTGTCAATTAATAATCTAACCCATTCAGCATCATGCAAAGAATAATTATCTAAGAATTGATTAATTTGTATCACTTTAAATTTGTTCCAAGGCAAATCATCTTCAATAATTGCTTCTCCCAACCATACAGGATAGTTTCTCATATAATACACTCCTATCTATTCTATTAATTCTGACCTGCTCCCTGAAAACTGTACCACTCCATATATTAGTTGCCTTATGATTGAGGTACTGTTATGCACGTTAATAGTATTATATACCCTTAGGCTTATGTATCTTCGAGTACAAGCTCAAAATATATATCGTTAACATCAAAATAAATATCTCTGGATATTACATCATTTACATCTATCAAAAGAGCCCTAACAAGATTAAACTCTACACCCATAGCTTCGTCTTTAGTAATTGATCCAGTAAGGCTGTGTTTTCCATCGCAAAATTCTTTAAAAATGATCTTTTTACTCTCGAAATATGTGCTTAGCGTTAAGTTACTTATACCAAATTCGCTTATAATATTAACTTTATTTACTTTAAAAAAGCATTCAATATGATGTATTCCTTTATGGTTATTTAATTCAAAAGCATACCTATGGAAGTTCTCTATATTAAATCTTAATCCATACTTCCAGCATAAAGTTTTCAAAACCATCTCATCATACAGCGTTTCTACTATACTATCCCATGAATCATAACAAAAAGAACATATTTGGATTAAATGAGGATACAGTTTATATAAAGCCTGTTGAAAATTCAACATAATATAGTTATCAGACAGATTCTCTAAATCAGGTTCAATTTGATCTATGAATTTTTTATCTTTACGATTATCTTTCATATATACCCTTTCAATTATCAATTATGAAAAACGTTAACCTTAATCACAATATATACAATTGGCTTTTGCTTCTATAGTATTATAAACATAGTGGGAAGTTCGGTTTTCCTACTAATTGGAATTTATTGAATAATTTCTATATAGTAGATTAAGATGATCAGCCGCCGAATAAATAAATACATTATTACCTACTATTATCTGTCTAATAATTTTAAATATTTGTCTATCATTTGTTTAATATTAATATAGTAATCATCACTCCAACTCCAAGAAAACTTTGGTAAGTATTCTCTTATTATTGAATAATCTCCTTTTTCAATATCATATACATCATAATGTTCATTCGTAAATATTCCTTTTATATTCAACCAATCTATCAAATTTTCAAACGATCCCATTTGATCCAACCATGAACTTGTTTTAGGTAGTTCAAATGCACTAGTTAATCTGCATTTTTGACAATTGACATTTGTTTTAGACACAAAATACATTTTTAAATCAAACAAGGTATAATCTATTCTATCCCCAAACACTGATGATCTTGTCATGTTGATTCCATTCAGTTCTTTTGGGAAATAAATAATGGGAACTCTACGATAAGTTTCATAATCGCTAATAAACGAAGTTGTAAGACCATTATGACTATATATTCTTTTTATTGATAGCAATGCATCTGCTGAACACAATATATTGCAATAATTTTTAGATACAGCTAAATCTGGATCAAGATAAAAACTATATATCATCTTCCAAGCTAAATCAGAATCTTTATTAAGCATTTCTTTATAATACAAATTAATAAAATCTGTAATTATATGAATATTCATATCATAAATATCAGAATACTTCTTTTTTCCAAAATCACAAATTCTATGTACAAATTTCAATTCACAATCAAAAGTTTTTTTTAAAATCTTATCCGAATGATATGTGTTTTTATAATTCTTATAAAAATCACTATTCAAATATTTATCTAGCTGCTCCATTTTTCCCCTTTCTCTTTTATCATAACTTATCCTTGATTTTTCTCGTTTACACTTCACTCCAATCGCCTAATTATTATCGTTTCAAGTGTGCTTAATCACTTGATATCTCGTCGTATAAAACATAAGTTCGCTACTGTAAATTTCGAATTAAATTATCTCTCCAAAAATCAATTTATCAGTAAATCTACTTATACATCATATTCACGATAACATTCACAACATATTCCTCCTGAATCATTTAACATAGATAATGGTTTCCCACATATTGAACATATCGTATACGCATCTTTTTTCTTATTTACTGTAAATATCTCCCCCTGTGACCTCGATTTCTACATCTACATCATCTTCATCAAAATCTTCCCAATCATCCACATAAGAATTATACTCTGTTTCCTCTAATGAACCAAATATTAGTTCCGTTTCTTCAAAACTACATTCACTCTCAAAATCAAGTATGATATCTGCCTTTCTGATTACCTCAATTTCTATTGTTCCATTAAAAACATGATGTGATGGTAACGATTCTATTATTTCTTTAGTATCATCATCCCGTCCAGAGTAACTATGTGAATCTAATCAAGCATATTCAAACATTATTTATACAGTTTTGCTTGTAATGGCTGATAATTCTTCTGCAAAATTTATAAGAAAGTTAAAATTTAAAAGATATAAGTTGACGTTCATATATATATCGCCATTCTTCAAACAGACAAGATATCTTGGTTAATTCTTCAATAAATGATTCGCCGTCTTTTAATTCAATAATATCCTCTTTTATCTCTTCTGGCAAAGCTTGAAATAAATCAAGTAACGGATGCGAAGATTTAAGTTTATTGTTTTTCTGAAGTAGCGTTTTTAAAAAAGCTCACAAGCAAAAGCGGCATTTGTAACAATTGGTACAAGCAAAGGATGCCCCCATCCAACCATATCAACCGTCGGATTTTTATTACACATATGTACAGCAGCCAAAAAAGAATTTGCCGTATGTTCTCAGGTTTTAATTTATTGATATCTTCTTTCTTATTCTTCTTTGCCATAATAACTCACCTATATGTTTAGTATAGAAAAATGTTTTTCCCAATTAGTCTTCATCATACAATCTATTGCTGTATTAACTCTATTAATGTGTTCTTTCTGTAGAATAAAAAAGTAATCGCGTGTTGTTCCACGAGTAAATTTTAATCCCTCCAGGCTGTATCAAAAAGTTCATCTTGCTGCCTTAAAGATTGAAACCTTTCTAAGTAGATAGCTTCCTTTTCGCGACATCGATGATTATAAAAAACAACACTCTTTCCTGATTTAAAATATGAAGTTATCTCTTCTGGTAATATATATTTATCACTCTTCTTAGACTTTTCCGAAACACTTTTTACAATTAATCCATTGTCTGGATCACAAAAGATTATGTCAGTACCTGATAATATCTCTATGGAATTTTTATGCCATTTTAATCTATTAAAAGAATGATCGCTACCTGGCCTAAGAATATCTGAATAATAGGTTGCATTTTTAATCAATTCAGCCTTTTCCAGTGACCTAACATTACGCTCTCTTCCAATAATCATACCAAGAGCATCTCTTAGCTCATCATCACAACTCTTAAAAGCCATATCATTAAGATATCCGATATGTTTTCCGTCATCTTTTAAATGTTCTTCTGGCTTGTATGTAAGATACCAATTTACACCTATTTTCAAACCAGAATCAGCTATTTTACGCAGCATACCAAGTTTACCAAAATCGCCCACATCACCTGCATATCTATCTTGCATTTTTACTCCCTTTCTGAATTTATAAATATGATGGGAAGTTGCATTTTAATTACAATCTACCAATTCCATTACGAACCCAACTATTAGCTGTCTTTTGTAAATCTTCAAACAGTTCAAGATGCTCTCTAAAATTCGTATCATTTAAGCATCTTCTTTTTTCTGTCAATGTAATTA
>JAEZTQ010000061.1 GCA_023443625.1 Bacillota bacterium
CCGGTAATATCGTTTATGAGATGGATCAATTGATGTCTCTTTTGAAACCAGGGATTATCAACTGATATTGGAGAACATAAGCCTAAAGCATCGAACTGTTTTGAGAGATATATCTTTCCTGAAGTCAAAAGCTTCGGTATATATATGCCTTTGATCAGGAGATAATGAACCAATTGTTTTTTGCATTTGATAAATGGAAATATTAAGAGTATTTATCGGATATTCCAACAATTAGAGATGGATATAGGCGGATACTCTTATTTTACATATTATATGACCTGCAGTATACTGGATGATGCCGTATGGTCGGACAATCCGGGAGATATTGTACGTTGTATCGCTATTATCATTTCTAATGCAGGTAACGAAAAAGAGCGATTATCTTAATGCGCTTACAATGCCATTAACCCCAATTTCTAGGGAAGAGAGAGTCCTATGGTTGTTATGTTTAAAATTCAATTCCTGTAAGAGCGTCATGCACCAACCAGAACAACGCTGGAAAGGTGTTATACCATTGCAAGGTTGTTAGGTAAGAGACTTATATATTAATTAATACACGGGAACAATATACGCGAATTATGAAGAGATGTTGTTCATGATTAAAAGATATATCACGGATAGCAAATTCTATAAAGTTATGTCACAGAAAGCAAGAGAAAGGGAACGAGTGGTAACAGATTCAAAAGTCACAATGGAGGATACCATTAGAAAACGGCCCTCTTTATTTTTAGTATAAAGGAAGATGATAGGAAGTATGAATATATTAGCAATCATACCCGCCAGGAGCGGGTCCAAGTCAGTCCCTCATAAGAATATCAGGCAATGTGCCGGAAAGCCAATGCTGTCCTATTCCATCGAACATGCTAAGGCATCGAAATATATAAACCGGGTGATTTTGAGTACGGATAGCGAGGTTTATGCGGAGATAGGCAGGGAATATGGGGCGGAGACGCCTTTTTTGAGACCACAGGAGTATGCGCAGGACAAATCGTTGGATATTGATGTATTTCATCATTGCCTGAGCTATTTGAAGGAGAAAGAAAATTATCATGCAGATATTGTGGTGCATCTGAGACCGACCTATCCAATTCGTGATATACAGGATATAGATAATATGATAGAACTGCTGATAAGCCATCCGGAAGCGGATTCTGTCAGATCAATTGCGCCGGCGAAAGAAATACCCTATAAGATGTGGCATAAAGACGGGCAAGGATATTTGACACCTGTGATGACGGATATACATGAATGTTATAACAGGCCGAGACAGGAGCTGCCCCGGGTGTATTATCAGAACGCTTGCATTGATGTTGTACGTGGAAGGGTTATTCTGGAGGAACACACTATGTCCGGACAGGTGATTCTTGGATATGAGATGTCCAAGAATTATGATATTGATACAGAGGAAGAACTTCAAAGGGCAGAGGATTATTTAAAGATTACTTCCGGAAAGAAGCGCTTTGTATTTGATATTGATGGTGTAATTGCAAAACTCCAGAAGGAGAATGATTATGGCAGGTCGGAACCAGATACGGAGATGATCAAGGTTGTTAATGCATTATATGATTATGGCAATTACATTGTACTGCATACGGCAAGGGGATATGTAACAGGGATTGATTGGAAAGATATTACGGTACAACAGCTTAAGGAATGGGGATTGAAATATCACGAACTACATTTTGGAAAGCCTAATGCAGATTATTATATTGATGATAAGATACTGGGCAGGAATACATTACTGGAGATGTTTTTGTAGTTCATATTTTTCTGAAAAGAGAGAAGGAAAGGTGAGAAATGAGTAATATAAAATCTCAAATCAAGGAAAAACTGTCGGTACAGGATTTAGAGGGTATTGAGGATATGATTCTTGAATACCAACAAGAAGCGCCGCAGGATCTGGAGCTGATTTCTATTAAGGTGATGTACTTTCTATTAGTGAACGATTATGAAGAAGCACTTGCGTGGGCGGGCGCAGGGGTCAGAAAGAATCCATATAATACGGAAGCTAACTACAATTTTGCCTATATGAATGAAATGATGAAAAATTATTATGAGGCATACATATATTATGTCAGAACCCTGGCTTTGGCAAGGAATGAGGAGAATCAAGAGATTCTTGAACCTGATATTATTGGAAGGGCGAAGAATGTATTGGATCAGTTTATAAAAAGGACTGAAATGGTACAAGACAGAGAAGAACAGAGGATCTTGCTGGATCAGGTGGAAACTTTACAAAAGGATGAAAGCGGATTTGGATTACTGGATAATTCATTTAAGGATTATAAGAGCAATATGGGGAGGTATTATAGAGATTATTCCGGGAATAAAGTATATGTGGGGTTTTATGACAGGAATGCAAAGTATTCTAATCATTCAGATAATATGATACAGGCCAAGGGCGAGATGCGCCCGATTATTGCTGATGGAAAACAGTTTCAGATAGAAAGGGGATGTGACCGGATTATTCCGATTTTATCTAAAACAGATAATGTATTGGTATTCCGGGAAGGAGATACCGAGTATACATTAAATATTGACAATCCCAATCATTTTTTGTATTTCAGGGTAAAACCTGAGACAAGGATTTTTGCGGAAAATCCAATTTGTTTGGGCAGACCAATTCCGGTGCAATACAAGGAAACGAAGAAAAAGCTGGTGCTGTCATTGTTTATTGATGGTTTATCCCAGGTGGTATTAAATGAGGAAGGTTTTGAGAAAGTTATGCCGAATACCTGGAATTTCTTTCGCAAAGGTGTAATTTGCAAGAATGCATATAGCGCTTCGGAATGGACTTATCCTGGTCTGACTACTTATGTCACAGGCCTAAGTACGCCGAATCATATGATAATACACAATCATTTAAATATCCCGCTGCCATCGGACGTCACATTAATATCCGAATATTTTTCTGAGGCGGGTTATCAGACGGCGAAGATGGATGGGGATTGGAGATCGACGCCGAACTATGGATATTTAAGAGGTGTTGACAGGACGATATATCAGCACCAATGGACCGGCATGAGATCCTGGGAGGTCGTTGGCGATGCCTTGGAACATATGGAACTGCTGAAAGAAACCAATCACTTTCTCTGGCTGTGTATTGGAGATTTGCATGACATTGCGGATGAAATTGATTTGCAGCCTTCGATAGAATCTAAACTTTATGTGAAAGAACGGATTGTAGAGAGCGGGACAACTTCGGCGAAGCAGCCCTATAGTCCTAATAAGAGGATTGCCTACATACACCAAGCTAAAATGATTGACCAACATTTGGGTATCATTTACCGATTTATTGAAGAAAATTATAGGGAAGACGAAGTGGTTGTTTCTTTATTCGGAGATCATGGACAGGGATATTTGGTTAAGCCGAATCATTTCTTTCTGGCTCCGGAACGCACTAATGTAGCGTTTATGTTTCGAGGGGCTGGACTGGAACCGGCAGTGAGTGAGGAATTGATCTCTAGTGCGGATTACAGTACTATTATGTATAAGCTGTGCGGCATAGCTATGAAAGACGAAGAGATTGACGGCAGATTGCCGCAACAGTTCGGGGGAGATGAAGTCAGGGAATACGTTATTACAGAATCCATTCATCCAAAGGATCCTTATTATGCGAGTGTTTACTGGAAAGATTATGTTTTTAACTTTGCTTCTATGGAGTCGGTTGGAGAAGACGGAAGATTTAATTTGGAAAAAGGGTATACCATGCAATTACTGAATTGTAATGGACAAGAGTTCACCGATGAAGAGGTGATGCAAAGAAACCTTGATATCATAAAGTCTCATATAGCGGGAATCCTTATCTATGATTAGAGTATTCCATAATAGTGGTTGTTGCTGGGTTATACCTCATTCCTGCCTAAATAATTCTTTTAAATTGGCAGAGGCAGTAACGGACGTTGTAACAACCACTACTTGAGGCAATGGTAAGAATTTCATTATAAAATAGCTGCTGATAAAAGTCAGAGAGCCTTTTTGATGATATATTATATCTTTCTTGCTGTGTTTATTTT
>JAEZTQ010000019.1 GCA_023443625.1 Bacillota bacterium
CCCAAAATGGATAAAAATCATCTACTTTAAATAAATTTCGATAATTCATACTCAATGTTTTCTGTTAAACAATTGGGTAACCGGAATTTAATCCTGCAAACTGGAATTTACCTTTTCAACCGACCAAGAAGCTCTAAATATGAAAAATCAATCAATTATGACAATCTACCCTTTATTAAGCGGTGAGTATAGTACCCAACAATAGAAATCACAATCCCTTTAACTATATTAAAGGGGGTTATTCCTATGATAACAATTCCTGCAAGGTCCTTAATACTGGAAATATAACCGGAAGCAATACCCAAAATGTTATCCATACCGCCAAAAATCTTAGCATAAAGCGGTATCATAATATAGTAATTAATGAGTGCACCTATGAAAGCCATGGTGATAACTCCTGCACCAAACATTAAAACCAAATTAAAATAATCTTTCCTTTTCTTTCTCTCTGTCCCATTCAAAGAGCTCTTTCTAACAATAAAAAATCTATTTATGAGTCCTATAGGCAAAATATAGGCACAACTTATGAGAAAATTTGCTGCCTCGCCCACCCACGCTGTTGTAGATGCTGTAATAGCTTTAATTAAGTTCTTAACCAATTCAATTAGTATTCCAGCTAAGGGTCCATACTGTAATGTAGCAATAACCGCAGGCACATCGCTTAATTCAAATTCTAAAAATCCCAAGTGTTTGTAAGGTGGGTGGATCAATTGTAATACATAAGATAATCCTGCAAAGAGGCTTATGATCACCAGTTCTTTCGTTGAAAATAATGCTCCTTTTGGTTTTAATACCGTTTCTGACTTCATATTCATTCTCTCCTTTTCATTGCAAAGGGAAAACTTTGGGTTGCTTTAGCAAAAATAAAAAAATCCCCGATTTTTACATATTAAAAATCGGGGTTAATAAATAGCATCCTTTATTTCTGCTCTTCTTCTATCATCCAGACTTTACTGTCGGTTTTGGAATTACACCAAATCAATTATAAAGATTGCTTAACCTTTATAAGTCGCGGACTATACCGCCGGTCGGGAATTTCACCCTGCCCCGAAGAATTTCCTTTATTAATTTATAATACTTGTTCATAATACTATATGCTCTTATAATTGTCAATAGCACCAAAAACTATGGATATTAGTTATTTCCAACCAATTTAAATTGAGAGCTAGAGTTTCATTGTAAGCTGAATTCTTTTCTTTGCCAAATCAACGCTCATAACTTTAACTTCCACAATATCTCCTACACTGACTACATCCAAAGGATGCTTGACAAATTTCTTATCCGATAGCTGAGAAATATGCACCAACCCATCCTGATGAACACCTATATCCACAAAAGCACCAAAATCAATTACATTACGGACCGTTCCCTTTAAAATCATTCCCTCGGTTAAATCCTTCATTTCAAGAACATCGGTGCGCAGGATAGGTTTTGGCATCTCATCTCTAGGATCTCTTCCTGGCTTTTCCAGCTCCTTGACAATATCCGTTAGTGTAATCTCACCAATACCCAGCTCCTGAGCCAGCTTATTTTTATCCTTAATTTTCTTTCCAATCGTTACAATTTCATCGGATTGTTCCACAACCCCAACTCTTGCACTGCTGCCAGAGGCTTCTTCTGCCACAATTTTATTATTACCAACCACCGCTGCAAGAGCTTTTCCAAAAGCAGTCTCCTGTGATTTAACTGTAATCATCTTTTTCTTCTCAACCTTAGGCTGTACTTTCTTAGCCGGCTCCGCCTCCTTTTTCTGTAATGCGGCAGCCTGAATCTCCTTAACATCTTCTAAGGTCATTCCTAATGTAGATAATAATGCCTGGGTAGCCTCATAGGATTCCGGATGCACCCCTGTTGCATCTAAGGGATTGTCGCCTCCTTGAATTCTCATAAACCCAGCACACTGTTCAAATGCTTTTGGACCTAACTTGGATACCTTTAATAGCTCATTACGGCTATGAAATCTTCCATTCGCTTCACGATAAGCAACGATATTTTTAGCAATTGTCTTACTAATACCTGATACATGTTCCAGCAAGGATACGGAGGCTGTGTTTAAATCCACTCCTACTTTATTCACGCAATCTTCAACTACACCAGCAAGCACTTCTCCTAATTTTTTCTGATTCATGTCATGTTGATATTGTCCTACACCAATGGATTGAGGATCAATTTTAACCAACTCAGCCAGAGGGTCCTGCAATCTTCTTGCGATGGAAGCTGCACTTCTTTGACCCACATCATAATTGGGAAACTCCTCTGTAGCAAGCTTACTGGCAGAATAAACCGATGCCCCTGCTTCATTTACGATAATATATTTCAGAGGCTTTTTAATTTCTTTAAGTAAGTCCACAATTACCATCTCGGATTCTCTTGACGCTGTTCCATTGCCAACAGAGATTAAGGTTATATTATATTTATCAATCAATTTCTTCAGTATTAGTTTTGCTTCCTCAACTTTAAATTGGGGAGCTGTTGGATAAATAACTACTGTATCAAGAACTTTTCCAGTACTGTCTACCACTGCAAGTTTACAGCCAGTTCGAAAAGCTGGATCCCAACCAAGAACCACTTGCCCTGTAATTGGAGGTTGCATCAGAAGCTGAACTAGATTTTTACCAAATACTTTGATTGCACCGTCTTCTGCTTTTTCAGTCAAATCACTTCGTATTTCACGTTCAATGGCAGGGGCAATTAATCTCTTATAGCTGTCTTCTATGGTGGCTTTCAAAATATCCGTGGTATATTCATTCTCTTTTATTATTACTTTCTTTTCTAGATAGCGTAGTACTCTTTCCTCTGGTGCCCCAATTTTCACAGTAAGAATTTTTTCCTTTTCTCCTCGGTTGATGGCTAAAATTCTATGCCCTGGTAACTTTTCAATACTTTCCTCAAAATTGTAATACATCTCATATACGGATTCTTGCTTCTCATCCTTAGCCACAGAGAGAAGTGTTCCTTCCTTAATTGTCACTTCACGTATATAGCTTCTGTATTCTGCATTGTCAGATACATCTTCTGCAATTATATCCATTGCACCAGCGATTGCTTCTTCAACAGTTTTTACTTCCTTTTCTTCTGAAAGATATGCAGCTGCTGCCTCTTCCACTGGCTCTTTTATTTCCTGGGTAAGAATTATCTCAGCAAGACCCTCAAGACCTTTTTCCTTAGCCATGGTAGCTCTGGTTCTTCTCTTCGGGCGATAAGGACGATATAAATCTTCTACAACAACCAAGGTGGTAGCAGCTAGTATCTGATCCTTAAGTTCTGGTGTAAGCTTTCCTTGCTCTTCTATACTACTTAATACCTGTGTTTTCTTATCTTCTAGATTCCTTAAATACTGTAATCTTTCATGGAGATTTCTTAACTGCTCATCATCAAGAGAGCCGGTTGCTTCCTTACGATATCTAGCAATAAAGGGTATTGTATTGCCTTCATCGATTAATAAGACGGCCGCTTCCACTTGTTCTAACCGTATTCCCAATTCCTCTTTTATCTGTTTTAAAATATCCATTTTTACCTCCATAGTGCCAAATCCGGCAGCTCAAATCCTTTTAAAGATTTTTAAAAACAATCCTGTCCTAATCAAATAACTATGCTTTTATAATATATCACGATTATTATCCAATTTAAAGCTAGAATTTTCTAATAGTCCTATTTACCTTTTATCCCCCTGGTATTATAATTAGTATATATCTACCAAGCTAAGTTGTATATTGTTAATTAACCAAGAGGCTTTGCCCTCATTATTAAAAAGGAGTCTAGGTATGATTTATCCCATTAGTTATCAAAGAGATACTTATCCCTATATGGGGCCACTGGCAATTAGTCCAGGTGTGAATGCAGTGAATAAAGTTGCAGGTGTTTCTGCTGTAAATGCAAAAAACCCTCTTAATCTAGACAAAATCCAAGCATCGGAATGTCTATCCTGTAAAAACCGCAAGTATGTTGATGGTTCTGATGAGAATGTATCCTTTAAAAGCCCCACCCATATATCACCGCAAAATTCCTTTGCTGCCGTAGCCTCTCATGAACAGGAGCATGTAATCAATGCCATCAGTGAAGGAAGTAAGGATGGAAATTCCTTAATATCCGCTTCTGTTCGCCTCAAAATGGATGTATGTCCAGATTGTGGGACTCCCTATGTCTCTGGCGGAGTAACCACTGTTCAGATGAAATATACGGAAAGCAATCCCTATGAGGTAAATAGAAAATCCATAGAAGGAAGTCTTTTAAAGGGCATGTATGTAAATTACGTAGCATAAAGTACCATAAAGTACATAGTCTCTTATTACCAATATGTAATGAGTATTTATATCTTTATAGCCATATAGGGTTAAAGTGTGCCATCCTTACTATCATTTGTATGAATATGCTTGTATGTATGAACAAATCCCTAACAAAAGAGGGCTTTACAAACATTTTTAGTCTTTGTTTGCAAGGCCCTCTTTTTATACTACTCAAATATTCACATCTAATATTACATCTTTATCCTTCAAATAATTTATTGATAATTGTATAACCTTTCTCTACTATATTGCCGCTCGTCCTTGCTTCTTCTTCATTATAGTGCCATTCATTATTCTGTTTAGCTCTACTATCATAAAGAAGATAGGGAACAGGATCACTCGTATGGGTTCTGCATCGAATGGGTGTAGGATGATCTGGCATAACAAGCATACGGTAATCAACTCCTGCTTTATCCATCTCCTCCATAACTACCTTAATAACCCTCTGATCCAGATATTCAATTGCTTTCACCTTATTGGCAACGTTCCCCTGATGTCCCATCTCATCCGGTGCTTCTACATGGATATATACAAAATCATAATCCTCTTTAAGAAGTACTTCTACAGCCGCCTTGGCTTTCCCTTCATAATTCGTGTGAAGTGTACCATTGGCTCCGGGAACTTCCACTACCTTCATATCAGCTCCCATAGCAATTCCCTTTAATAGGTCTACAGCAGATATCATAGCACCCTTTACCTGGTTTTTCTCCTCAAAGGAAGTTAGGGCAGGTCTTGTTCCTGCTCCCCAAAACCAAATGGAATTGGCTTTATTAAGGCCTTTTGCTTTTCTTTCTTCATTAATTGGATGAGAATTTAAGATATCATAGCTTTTTTTCATCATATCCCTTAATACTACATCCGTCGGTAAGTATTCTCCAATGACTTTTCCTAAGATATCATGGGGCTGAGCTAGATCAACCACCTCACCTTTATCCCATATGGTAAGATGACGATAACTAGTACCAACATAGAATTTATATATATCATTTTCTAATTCTTTTTTAACAGCCTCTATAAGAATTGCTGCATCCTCTGTCAGAATTTCACCTGAGCTGTGGTCTAGGATAGTCTGCTCCTCATAGGGCTTATCCTCTTCTGTCAGGGTTACAATATTGCAGCGAAGGGCAATATCTGTAGACTTTAAATCCACTCCGATACTTAAAGCCTCCAGGGGTGAACGTCCCGAATAATAAACTCTTGGATTATAACCTAATACGGCAAGGTTAGCTGTATCACTTCCTGGTTTCATTCCCTCGGGGATGGTATGTGCTACTCCAAGTTCAGACCATTGTGCAAGTAAATCTAACTGAGGTGTGTCTGCTGCCATTAATGGTGTCTTGTGATCCAGCTCAGCTAGGGGTTCATCTGCCATGCCATCTCCAAGAACAACGATGTACTTCATACTAAATCAAGTCCTTTCTTCTTCAAATGGAAATCAAATGCATAACATTCTTTAGTAATGCTAAAATCTAACACGAATTATATTTAGAACTCCGTCCATCACACCCACAGCTTCCTTCAGGCTTTCTTCTGTGATACTATCTGTAATAAATGCATATTCATCACTTACGCCTTCCGCTTTAACTGCTTCCACTACACCAAATAGTCTGCCTACCTGGTCTATCACCTCGGAGGATTTTCCTTTTACTCTAATAAAGAAACGATGTTTCACCTGGTTAACATCTGTAAGTTCCAACTTCTTACTACTCCAAATGGTCCATATATTCTTACCGAAATGCTTGGCAGCATCTACAATATCTGCAACTACAGCACTAGCCGTAGGCAATTTACCTGCACCACTTCCATAGAACATAACATCTCCAATAACATTGCCTCTTACAAAAATTCCATTAAATACATCATTAACACTATATAAAGGATGACTTGATTTTATCATTACCGGAGCTACCATTGCATAAACGCGGTCATTGTCTCGGATACTAGAAGCAAATAACTTAATCTTAGCTCCTAGTTCTTTCGCATAACGAAAATCAATATCGGTTACTTTGGTTATACCTTCCGTATAAATATCTTCATAATCTACCTGCATTCCATAGGCCAGGGATGATAATATAGCAATTTTACGACAAGCATCATGTCCTTCTACATCTGCTGCCGGATTGCGTTCTGCATAACCAAGCCTTTGAGCATCGGATAATGCCTCTTCAAATCCCAGACCTTCTTCACTCATTTTAGATAAGATGTAATTCGTAGTACCATTTAAAATTCCCGTAATCTCAACAATTTCATCTGCTGTAAGAGATTGATTAAGAGGTCTGATAATGGGTATACCACCACCAACGCTGGCTTCAAACAAGAAGTTTAAATTATTCTCCTTTGCTATTTTTAATAACTCTGCTCCATGCTTTGCAACAAGCTCTTTATTGGAGGTAACTACACTTTTTCCCTTATGAAGCGCAGTCTTAACAAAGGTATAAGCAGGTTCAACTCCACCCATAACTTCACAAACAATCTTAACCTCTGGGTCCTCTAAAATGATATTAATATCATGAACCAGCTTCTCCATTATAGGATCGCCAGGAAACTCCCTTAAATCTAAGACATATTTAATATTAATCTGATCTCCCGTTCTTTTAGCGATGCTCTCGCCATTGGTACTAAGTACCTCAACTACACCTGAACCAATTGTACCATATCCTAAAACCGCTATATTAACCATCACTATTCCTCCATTCTATGTCTTTCATTTTTGTTCTTGCTATTCTCTTGATACAACCTTAACATAATGTATACCATCCATCGCCTCAATCCCTTCAATCAGGATAGAAGTACTGTCAGTCTGGGGTAGTATCTCTATACTTATGGTTAACAATGCTATACCATTGACTGGAATACTCTGATGAATTGTCAAGATATTTGCCTCATACTTTGCCACCTGACTTAGAACCTTCGACAGCAATCCCGGTTTGTCATCCATTTGCAACATAAAAGTGATTGTCTTCCCTCTTGTGTTCTCATAGAAAGGAAAAATATCGTCTCGATATTTATAAAATGAACTTCTGCTGATTTCAACAGCATCCGTTGCTTCCTGAACTGTCATAACACGTTCTGAGTCCAGAAGCCTCTTCGCTTCTACTACCTTTAATAATACCTCAGGTACCGCTTTCTTCTTTACGATAAAGTATTGGTCACTACTCATTACTAAGCACCTCCTGCAAACTGTGGCAAGTTTATGTACTCATCTCTCAATATTGTATGCATATCAAATACAATTGTCTTTCTTGGAGAGAATACTAACACATATTTCATCATAATGCAATACTATTTTATTTCATTAAACCAAAAAAATAATATTTGTCACAAATGCTTAAAGCCCTGCGATAAATATTACTTTTTTGTGTATTATTACAGTTACATGTCTTTCAAATGTCTTCTTACCGCGGATAAATTTTACCAATTACATCCATATTGGGATTAGGTTTTAATTTTGTTATCTGTGTTTATTCTAATATCTTGGAGAAGAATTCCTTAAGTCTTGGATGGGTAGGATTTTCAAAGAATTCCTCCGGAGTGTTTTGCTCAACAATTTTCCCTTGATCCATAAAAAGGATACGAGTTCCTACTCTTTTTGCAAAACGCATCTCATGGGTTACAACTACCATGGTCATACCCTCATTCGCCAGCTGCTCCATAAGATCAAGCACTTCACCAACCATCTCCGGATCTAAGGCAGAGGTAGGCTCATCAAAGAGCATAACATCCGGATTCATTGCCAAAGCACGAATAATTGCTATACGTTGTTTTTGTCCGCCAGATAATTGATTAGGATATGCCTTGGCTTTCTCCGTAAGACCAATTCTTTTTAATAGCTCCATAGCTTTTTTCTCAGCTGCTTCTTTCGTCATTCGTCCCAACTGAATTGGAGCAAGGGTAATATTGTCTAATACAGATAAGTGGGGAAAAAGATTAAACTGCTGAAACACCATTCCCATCTTAGAGCGCAGCCTATTGATATCCGTTTTCTTATCCGTGATATTTTCATCTTCAAACCATATCTCACCTTCCGTAGGTACTTCCAGAAGATTTAAACAGCGTAAAAATGTTGATTTACCCGAGCCAGAGGGTCCAATGACGACAACCTTTTCACCCTTTTGTATTGTTTCATCAATTCCATTTAAAACCATATGACTACCAAAGGCTTTCTTTAAATTCTTAACGATGATCACTTCTAGCCAACCTCCTTTCAAAAACAGAGATTAATTTGGTTAATCCCATGGTAATAATCAAATAACAGATAGCCACAATTATTAGGGGTGGAAGTATATCCCAGGTTCTTGAACCTACATATTCTGCTGCTTTTAACAAGTCCGTCAGGGCAATATATCCAGCAATAGAGGTTTCTTTAATTAATACAATAAGCTCATTACCTAGGGCCGGCAGAATATTCTTAACTGCCTGTGGGAGTATAATAAGGCGCATTGTCTGTAAATGATTAAGTCCCAGGGAACGTCCTGCTTCCATCTGTCCCCGATCAATGGATTCAATCCCCGCTCTGATAATCTCAGCAACATAGGCTCCTGAATTAATACCAAAGCATACGGCACCCACGAGAATTTCATTGGTATTTCTTGATGCAAATATAAGATTATAAATGATCAATAATTGAACTACTACTGGGGTTCCGCGTATTATAGTAATATATAGATTGCATATCCCTACAAGCCACTTGATTTTTGAATTCGCTGCAGATACCTTAATAACTGCAACAATAACACCAATGGCAATACCAATAGCAATGGCTAAAACCGATATTAATATAGTGACTTTAATGCCAGACAAATAAGCCATATATCGTCTATCCGGTATAAGTGCAGAATAATAGCTTTGAAACACTTTATCAAACCAAGAGATCAACCGATCCAACTTTATTCCTCCTTAAATAACTATAATTTTTACTACAAATTTTAATCTTCATACTTTTTATTAAGCAATCGTCCAAAGTAATACAAATATTTTATACATTATCTATATTATATGAATATACAAGCTGATTCAATTAGAAACTAATAATTCTCTCACACTTGTATAAATATGTTCAACTTTTCAAAAAGATAGGGGCTGTTTATCAAGATAACAGCCCCTAATATTATCAAATCTAAACTCACCAATTATTTGCTAGTATGGTTTGAATAAAACTCTTCTATCTTGCCATTTGTCTTTAGATCCTCTATTACTACATTAATCTGATCTAACAACTCAGTATTACCCTTTTTCACAGCAATAGCATATTTGTCTTCAAATAAGGTTCCATCCAGTATAGCTAATTCAGGATTTGATTTCACTAAATCTTCTGCTGGATATCGATCCATAACAATACAATCAATTCGATTATTCTTTAAATCCTCAGCTGCCTGACCAAATTTGGTATAGCGCTTAATCTCTTTCGCTTCAACATTATCTTCTACATAAAAGTCTGCAATATTCCCTTGCTGTACTCCAATTACTTTGCCTTTTAAGCCTTCTGCGTCAGCAGTAGCCACAGCAGCCTTTTCCTTGTTCACAACTACAACTTCTGTAGAATTAACATAATCCACTGAGAAATCCATAACCTTCTTACGTTCTTCATCCACGGATACAGCAGCTGCTACTAAATCAACTGTTCCATTTTGAACAGCCATTAAGGCACCTGTAAAATCCATGTTCTTAATCTCTAGCTCTTTGCCCATGGCATCTGCGATTGCCTGTGCAATATCCATGTCAACACCTACAACCTTATCTCCCTCCAAATATTCATAGGGAGCAAAACCTGCTTCTGTGCCGACAATTAATTTATTATCACCTGTTGCATCAGTGCTTGCAGGACTATTAGTTACTTTTGCACCTTCTGTTACTGATCCACTATCTGAATCGCCCTTGTTACCTGCTTCCTTAGTACCACATCCTGCAAGTAAGGCTGTAACCATTGCCATAACTGTGATTATACTGAACAATTTCTTCATAATATTTCTCCTCCATTGCTATTGGAAGGTATGCCTTCCCTAAATAAAAGATAAGTTTCCCTACCCATATATTATTAGTAAGGTTAATCCCCTTACATAATATATTACTTCTTTTCAATTACAGCTTTCATCTTACTTTGTTCTTCTTCACTTAGAATTCCATCACTGTTTAAGATAATTACCAGATGACCGTTAACATTAGTGACAGCCTTCATATAAATGGTATCCTTGGCTTTTAAAACGGGAGGAACCTCATTTACCTGTTGCATTGTTACATCTACAATTTCCAACATTCTATCCACTTCATATGCGGTTAAAATACCATTGGATTTGGAAATGATATATCTTGTGTCCACATTTGGCTCCACTTCATCAAGACCAAACTTCCTTCTCAAGCTATAAACAGGGATAATATTGCCTCTTAAATTCATGATGCCTTTCAAGTTCTTTGGAAGGTCTGTTGCTTGTTGAACCTGTATCCCTTTTTCAATTGTAACAACATCAATGATATCTAAACTATATTCCTCTTCACCAATCAAAAAAACCGCTTGTTTAGTACTCTGCATAGTTACCCCTCCCTTATGGATATTAATTATTCTGAGTAATCCATTTTAAATATGAGTTGATAAACGGATCCAGATTTCCATCCAAAACACTGGCAGTGTTACCTATTTCCTCATTCGTACGATGATCTTTCACCAGGGTATAAGGCTGCATAACATAGGATCTAATCTGACTGCCCCACCCAATTTCCTTTGTCTCACCTCGGATACCAGATAACTTCTCCATATTTTCTTGTTGCTTAAGAAGATATAGTTTAGCTTTTAGCATCTTCATTGCTTTGTCTTTATTCTGAAGCTGAGACCTTTCATTTTGACACTGTACTACTATATTCGTAGGAAGGTGGGTAATACGGATAGCGGAGGAAGTTTTATTTACATGCTGTCCTCCCGCACCACTGGATCTATAGGTGTCAATTCTAATTTCATCATCATTAATTTCTATTCCCATATCTTCTTCTATGTCTGGCATTACGTCACAGGAAACAAAGGAGGTTTGTCTCTTTCCCGCAGCATTAAAAGGTGAAATACGAACCAAACGGTGTACTCCCTTTTCCGATTTTAAATACCCATAGGCATTATCACCATTGATCTGTAATGTTACGGACTTCAGCCCTGCCTCATCTCCATCTAAAAAGTCAAGGATTTCTGAAGAAAAGCCTTTCTTATCTGCATAGCGTTGATACATACGGCATAACATACTAGCCCAGTCACAACTTTCTGTACCACCTGCACCAGCATGAAGAGTCAGTATTACATTATACTTATCATATTCACCAGATAATAAAGTCTTCAGCTTAAGTTCTTCTAAATCTGCAACAAACAAGGCCATGGCTTCTTCAATCTCTGAAAGCAAACTATCGTCATTCTCTTCATAACCCATCTCGATAAGGGTTTGAACATCCTCGAAACGACCTTTAAGATGATTATAGCCATCAATTGTATCTTTCAGGTTCTTTAGTTCCTTCATTACACCCTGGGCTCTTTCCGTCTGGTCCCAAAATCCCGGCTCCTCCATGGTCTGCTCAAGTTCAGTTATGCGATCCCTTTTATTAGGGAGGTCAAAGTGAATCCCCCACTTCTGCTAATGGTTTCTCATACGTACTCAGCGTATATTTATACTGATCTAATTCTACCACTAAATCACCTCTTTTTAGTATTATATATTACATTTTTTAAAAACTCAACATTTTATTTTATGATATCTTAACTTTTATTTATGCATTTCTTCCACAACAGAATTTATATTTTTTCCCGCTTCCACAAGAACAGGGATCATTTGGCTGAATTTTTTTACTCACTCTTTTGACTGGAGCATTTGCCACACTATCATCTCTATTAGTACCAGTAACCTTAGCTACCTGTTCTCTCTCAACCTTTTGCTCAATGCGAACATGAAGAAGTGCTTTTACTGTATCTTCACGAATTGCATTTATCATATCATCAAACATCTCAAAGCCCTGGAACTTATATTCTACTATAGGCTGACGCTGTCCATATGCTTGGAGTCCAATTCCTTGACGCAACTGGTCCATATCATCAATATGATCCATCCACTTATGATCAATCACTTTAAGAAGAATAACACGCTCGATTTCTCTAATCTGCTCTGTCTCAGGGAATTCTAATTCCTTCTCTTCATAAAATTTAACTGCATCCTCTTTGAGCTGCTGAATCAAATCATTTTTCTTCATGTTGACTAACTGTGCTTCATTAAATTGAATCTTAGGCAAAGGAATAATCGGCAATAAGAGATTGTTTACTTCTGCCAAATCCCACTGTTCAGGATTTTGATCCTCACTAATGCAAGTATTTACACAGTTTTCTACCGTATCAGTAATCATACGATATATGGTATCTCTCATACTTTCGCCATCAAGAACTCTTCTTCTCTCTGCGTAAATAATTTCTCTCTGTTCATTATTTACCTGATCATACTCAAGCAAATTCTTTCTAATACCATAGTTGTTACTTTCTATTTTTTTCTGGGCTTTCTCAATTGCGTTAGTAAGCATCTTGTGCTCAATCTGTTCACCGTCGCCTATTCCTAGTGAATTAAAAATACCCATCAAACGTTCTGACCCAAACAAACGCATTACATCATCTTCCAATGAGATAAAGAAGCGTGATTCACCTGGATCTCCTTGTCTTCCGGCACGGCCTCGTAACTGATTATCAATACGTCTAGACTCGTGACGCTCAGTTCCAATAATCTTAAGTCCTCCTGCTTCCCTAACACCTTCACCTAGCTTAATGTCCGTACCACGTCCCGCCATATTGGTAGCTATAGTAACAGCTCCATGTAGACCTGCATCAGCAACGATTTCTGCTTCTAACTCGTGAAACTTCGCATTTAACACCTTGTGAACCACATTATGCTTCTTGAGAATGCTACTGATCTCCTCTGAAGATTCAATGGTTATGGTACCTACAAGTACTGGTTGACCTTTTTTATGAGAAGCAATGATTTCTTGTATAATTGCATTTAATTTTTCTTTTTTAGTTTTGTAAACAGCATCCTGATGATCAATACGTGCTACAGGAAGATTGGTCGGCACTTCAATAACATCCATACCATAGATTTCTCTAAATTCCTTCTCCTCTGTTAAAGCAGTACCGGTCATACCAGATTTCTTCTTATACTTATTAAAGAAGTTCTGGAAAGTAATTGTTGCCAAGGTCTTACTTTCTCTCTTAACTTTAACATTTTCTTTTGCTTCAATTGCCTGATGCAAACCATCACTGTATCTTCTACCAGGCATAATACGGCCAGTAAATTCGTCTACAATTAGCACTTCATCCTCTGATACAACATAATCCTTATCACGATGCATTAAATTATGAGCTCTTAAGGCAAGGATTACATTATGTTGAATTTCAAGATTTTCAGGGTCAGCGAGATTCTCTAGATTAAAGAATTTCTCTACTCTCTTTAAACCCTCGGCAGTAAGATGAACATTCTTTTCCTTCTCATTAACAATGAAGTCACCTGTCTCTTCAATCTCTTCCTTCATGATTGCTGCCATCTTGGTAAGCTCACCACTCGATTCACCTTTCTTCAACTGTCTTGCAAGAATATCACATACACGGTATAAATCAGTAGATTTACCGCTCTGTCCAGAGATTATTAAAGGTGTTCTGGCTTCATCGATTAATACAGAGTCCACCTCATCGATGATAGCATAATGGAGATCTCGCTGAACCAGCTGCTCTTTATAGATAACCATGTTATCTCTTAAATAATCAAAGCCAAGTTCATTGTTTGTTGCATAGGTTATATCACAGTCATATGCAGCCCTACGCTCGTCCTTTTCTAAGCTATTGAGAATTACACCTACTTTTAAACCTAAAAATTCATGGATTTGACCCATCCACTCGGCATCACGTTTTGCCAGGTAATCATTAACTGTAACAATATGAACACCCTTACCCTCCAAAGCATTCAAATATGCTGGTAAGGTAGAGGTTAATGTTTTACCTTCACCAGTACGCATCTCCGTAATACGTCCCTGGTGCAGAATAATACCACCCACCATCTGTACACGGTAGTGTCTCTGTCCAATTACTCTTTTTGCAGCCTCTCTTACTGTAGCATAGGCTTCAACTAATATATCATCTAAAGTTTCACCATTCTTTAATCTGTTTTTAAATTCAATGGTTTTTGCTTTCAATTCTTCATCCGAAAGCTTCTCATATTCAGGTTCTAATGCGTCTATCTTATCAACAATAGGCATTACTCTTTTTACTTCACGCTCACTATGAGTGCCAAATACCTTTTCTATTATTCCCATATTAACTTCACTCCTGACTGATACATTTTCATTCAAAAATAGTTCAACTAGTATTGTAACATTTAGCTTGTTACTATTCAACTTAATTTTCTGTAACTAAACAATGAACGGATTTGCGTTAATATAGATTAACGTTTAAACGGATTAAAGCTCGTAAGCTAAAGCTTACTCGCTTTTCGCTACGCTTATCCATAAGAAAGAGCTCCCTCCTTCGTGCGAGCACGAGGAGGGGCTTCCTATAGATTAACGTTTAAACGGATTAAAGCTCGTAAGCTAAAGCTTACTCGCTTTTCGCTACGCTTATCCATAAGAAAGAGCTCCCTCCTTCGTGCGAGCACGAGGAGGGAGCTCTCTACAAATTAACGTTTAAACGGATTAAAGCTCGTAAACTAAAGCTTACTCGCTTTGCGCTACGCTTATCCATAAGAGAGAGCTCCCTCCTTCGTGCGAGCACGAGGAGGGAGCTCTCTCTTATGGATTAATCCGTTTAAACGTTAATATTCTGGTTCAATGAGGCCATAAGTGTTGCCTTTTCTTTTGTAGACAACATTTACTTCATCTGTCTGGGCGTTACGGAATACATAGAAACTATGTCCCAGCAATTCCATCTGTACACAAGCTTCTTCCGCATCCATTGGCTTTATAGCAAAGCGTTTTGTTTTTACAATCTTAATTGTATCATCCTCAAAGTAGTCATCTTCTATAAATGCTTGATTAAAATTAGATGCTGCCTGCTTGTGATCAATTAATTTATTTTTATATTTTCTTAACTGGCGTTCAATAATCTCTTCTACTAAATCAATTGATACATACATATCATTACTTACTTGTTCTGCTCTAATGATATTACCTTTTACGGGTATTGTTATTTCAATTTTTTGTCTTTCTTTTTCAACACTAAGAGTTACGTGGATTTCAGTATCAGGAGTAAAGTATCTCTCAAGTTTACCGATCTTCTCATATACAGCTGTTTTTAATCCTTCAGTTACATCAATATTTTTGCCGCTGATTATATATCGCATAATGCCCAACTCCTTCTTTAACTTCTTGTTAGCAAGATTACTTTTTGCTAATTTAATTATAGCATATGCCCAAGAAAGTGACAAGCTACTTTGTTTAGAATTGGTAATTCCAGAAAATACAATCCCATAAAGAACTTAAATACTTCACCAATATACATATTATTCTATTAATTTAAATTACATATACAAAAATCGATAGTTTTTACTCAAATCCATCTTAATATTCTTTATTATCCGACAATAGTATTGTCAAGTAAAAAAATTCGTATTTTAAGCCTAAAACAACGATTTATCATAAGTTACAAAACGCATTTTCGATATTGACACTTAAATCCACATGCGACACTAGTAGTTTATTTATGTGGATAATGTGGATAACTTGGTGTATAACTTTCATTTGACTAAAAATAAGGCTTCTCAATTGTGGATAACTTGATGATAAATAAAAAATCCATACAAGGAGTATTCCACTTAATTACATTCGGGTGATATCCTTTGTGCAACTTGTACAGCATTGTATTTGTCAATAGGTATTTCTGATAAGTTTACCGTCGCAAATAATGTGTAAATAGTAACTCAAATTAAATCAATTTACACTCTATTATAGTACATTATAAATGTCAAATTCATATTATCAGAATTTGTGTCAACCAGTATATAGTAAATATGAATATCTTGAGTTCCTTTTATCAGGTCTATTTATATTTTCCATAGGCAGATAAATACTAATCGTGCAAAGTACTCATGCAATTTCCTCAACTCAAGAAATTTATACGCTCAGGTGCATTGGTTATTTCATAGGGTCATAATTTAACACTATACAGTAACGAGATATTTCCTATGAAATCAAAAAAGCTGCTACTGTTATCCACAAAATCAGGATTAACAGCAACAGCATTCTATATATTTTTTATCTTGATAAACCCTTCTCATATTTATCAACTTTATCTGCTAAGAAAGGTGCCAGCCCAACAAATTCTGCTCCATATATTTTCTTTCCTTCATTTACTTGAGCCCATATTATATGTATTACCACATGAAAGAAATCCTCAGCGCCAAGGTTTATTCGTCCCCTAAAATAATAACTTAAGGGAAGGCTAGCATCACTGATAAAACCGATTCCCGTCCTTGAGATGTCAAACACTGTAACGGATGCATTAAGATCTTTTATCACAATATTGTCCTGCTTAAATACTTCATGAACTTCTAATTCCAATTCCATTGGAAGTCTTTTATACTTTCTTCGATCAGTGACATCATAATCCCTCATAACAATCAACCATACCTTTCCATAACCTGCAAACTTTGGGCCACAGGTACAATTTACCAATTGAAAAATCTATGAATTTTTCAATCTATCTCCTGCAATGAAAAGTTATATTTACAAATTTCTTGAATTTCCCCCTATTTCATTTTATCACATAATCGAAATTTTTCCAATATTCTTAAAAGGATTTAATCATTCTTTATTGATTATTACATCAACACCATGCTTTAGTAGAAACTCTGTCCATATATCATAATAAGCTGCCTTGAGGTGGACATAATCATGGGTATATTTCGATGGTAAATTCCCTGATTCGTCGGTGATTGCCTCATTTACATTAATATAGAATATGGATTTATAGTCCGCAAGGGAAGCAATGCTATCATTTTTTTCTTTAATATTTGTATTGTTAAAAATTGGGTCTTTATCTGATTTTTCCTTAGATACCTTCATAATACCTTCAACAAATATCAAAGCCTCTGGTTGAAGTTCTTGTATTTTAGCAATCACTTTTTGATATTCTGCGACAAATGTCTTAGTTGTACCCCGACCCAATTCATTGATACCTAGCATGATATAAATTTTTTTAAATTTATTTTCACCTAAGGCTTCAAGAATCGTCACCTTCTCATCACTTAAATTTACAATTTTTTTATCAAAGATATCATAAATTGTTAGCCCAACATCAGCATAATAAGTAGAATTTGTTAATTCAGAATATTCTGATAGGCCTACGGTCCGTGAATCACCTATAAAGAGTGCATCATTAAAATAATCCTTTGTTACAGTAGTAAAGGGTATATTCTTTGTATCACTAACTTCTGGCGATGCTTTACCTTCGGACAGATTAGGATTAGGACCATCATCAGCTTTGTTACTATCTTCTAGCTTATTACTCTCTATGTTGTTGTCTGCTATTTCATGAACATCATCATCAGCTATTTCACTTTTTTCCTTACTATCTATTTTATTTACAGTAGTTAAATCATCCTTGGTTGGTTTACTATCTTTCTTATCTTTATTACTAAGCTTTATATCACTATCCTTTTTGTAATCATTATCTTTATTATCAACAACATTATTTACTATCACATGATTATCTTTTTCATCGTTTTCTATTACATTGACATAGGAATTTTCCTCTTTATCTACATTGACCCATATATCTTCATTCACAATTACCTCTTGATAATCCTCTCTCATCCAAGGATATTTACCTTCTTTGATTCCCTGAAAAATAACGGCAAACTGAGGAGTATTTAGGACTTCTATCTCATAATCATTGTAAAGATTTTTACCTTTTACTATGCCAATTATGGTAAAAATGACCGTGCTTACTAAAATCATAAGCAGGAAGGGATATTTTTTAATCACTTTTCTTAATTTCATACTTTCTTTCCTTCCTTCACTAAATTCATCCAAATATTTATATATCTATATAAGAATTGCTTTATATCAAAAATTGAAATACATAAACGGATTATTTAAACCATTTGATAATTGATAAACGGAATACCAAAATACCACGAAAAGTATTATTGTACACAAAATGCTTTTCTCATATTTCTTATACCAATTCCATGCAAAAGGCATACAAAAGAAAATACCAATGATTATATACCACTTAAAGGAACCAAAATACTTGTTAAAATCATTTGTATTAACATTAATTCCTGGTACTAAGGCAAACATTCTGCCGAAATAAACTTTGATTTCACTGAGATTAGATATTGCAAATAACACCCAGGTCAAAGGCATAACTAGTATTAAATAGATTCTTGAAAGTATCGAATGCTTATTCAAAAGTTTACTCAAAAACAATTTTTCAATAGCTATGAGAATAAATAAAGCCAGTCCCCATAAGACAAAGTTCCAGCTTGCCCCATGCCATAGACCAGTAAATAACCAGACAATAAGTAAATTAAATATCAACCTTATTGTTCCATTTCTATTCCCGCCAAGGGGAATATACACATAATTTTTAAACCAATTGCCAAGAGATATATGCCATCTACGCCAAAATTCAGCAACAGATTTTGCAATGTAAGGATGATTGAAATTCTCCGGTAAGGTAAATCCAAGGATTTTTCCCACGCCAATAGCCATAAGGGAATAGCCGTAAAAGTCAAAATATAATTGAATAGCATATCCATATGCGCCCAACCAGGCTAGGGGTGTTGATATACTTTCAAATCCAATGGTTTGCAAACCATTCCACAGAAGTGCTATTCTATCTGCTAAGAGAACCTTAAAACCCATTCCTATGGTAAACAATCTTAATCCGGCTTCCAGATCACCTAAAGATATCCTTCTAAACTTAAGTTGAAGGGATATTGCTGAGTATTTTGTAATTGGACCTGAAATCAACTGGGGAAACATGCATAGATATAAAGCTAACCTATAGATGGACTTTTCTGCTTTTATTTCCTTTCTATATACATCAATGAGATAAGATACAATCTGAAAGGTATAAAAACTAATTCCCAGTGGTAAAGCAATTTCAAAAGGAGATATTTGTTGTCCACCAATTCCCTTGATGATTTGATTTATATTTTCTAATACAAAATTTATGTACTTAAAGAAAAATAAGAGTCCAAAATTATAGGTCAATGCTGTTAATAACAGCAACCTTTTCTTAAACTGATTACCACCTGCCTTGTCCATAGATAAGGCAAGTAAATAATTCACCATAACCGAAGCCAAAAGAAGCAATAGATACCTTGGTGCTCCGTAAGTATAAAAAATAAGACTTCCCGTTAACAAAATAATATTTTTGTATTTGTGGGGGACTAAATAATATAGAATAAGAAAAATAGGCAAAAACCTAAAAAGAAATGTCAAACTGCTGAAAACCATTGCAAATGCCCTCCACATACCTTATATACTGCCAAAAACTCATTATTATATAAAAATTATACACTTTTTTATCAAAAAAGCTATTAATTAAGGATTAATTAGTTTTACATTTTAGTAACAATCTGAGGGTTCTAGTTCACAATTATTTAACCTTTACTTCTATATAGAATATATTCATCTTAGGGTAAAGTTAATCGTATTTTTTATGTGATAGGACATAATTTCCTATTGGGTTTAAGGAGTCAAAAGGTCCTCCTCAAACTTAGCTTCGTCAATATATACATGCTTGCCAGCGGGATGTAGAAACATAGTTTAGTGAGCAACTGTTATGAAGCCGTTGGTGCTTAGGCCCTGTGTTTTAGGACCTTATGCACCACTACGTGCTTCATTCAAACGAGAGTGTGTTGCGAACAAACTATGTTTTTCATCACGCAATCATACAGAGATTGTGCAAATTGACGTAGGATATTTTCAAGAAGACCTTTTGACTCCTAATCCTATTGAATAAAAAAAGCCCTTACGACTACCAAAAGTAATCATAAGGACTCATTCTTAACTAGTTAAGCACTCGTCTAACACAATGAATATCCCTGTATTTATATTGGGAGGTAATAATACCTTGTCTGGAGTTAGCTGCATGAACTATCTTGCCATTCCCTATGTATATAGCAACATGATTTACTGTACCCCTGCTGTTAGCATAGAATATCAAGTCTCCTTGTCTTAAATCACTTTCGCTAACCTTTACACCTGCGCCCTTCGCCTGCTCTCTTGAGGTTCTTGGTATCTTATATCCAAAGCCTGCGTAGATAGCCTGAGTAAATCCTGAACAGTCAGCTCCTCTGGTTAAGCTGGTTCCACCCCAGACATAAGGGTTACCAACAAATTTTAATGCATAGGATATAAGATCACTTCGTAAGGAGGAATTTGATGAGCCAGAGGAATTACTACTTGTATTTCCTGATGAATTGTCATCTGTCGCCTTATCATTCTTATCATTCTTATCGTCCTTATCCTTCTTATTCTGCTCTCTTGCAGCTTGTTCAGCTTTCCTTTCTGCTTCTTTTCTTTGGGCTTCTTTTCTTTCTGCTTCTTCCTGCACCAATCTCTCTTTACGCTCTTTCTCCGCTCGAACTGCTTCTTCCTGTCGCTTTATTTCTTCCATGGACATTGCATATTTGAATTCTACAGTAATATCAACATACTGTTTATTAACAAAACCAGTAAAATCCGAACCGGTATCATTATCACTACCTAATAAGATTTCAACCCATTCATCATACTCATTAATAACTACATAGGACTGCAGGTATGGAACAAGGGTAAGAATCTTTGAATCTGTGTTACGTTCTTCTCTTACTCTTAAGGTTTCCGTATTAACTGTAGCAAGCTTTGTTGCATATTTATCTACCATGGTCTCGGCCTGTTCGCCAATAGCCAGATAATTAGATGCTATGTAACCTTCTACGCTACCTGACTTAATCTTTACCCAGTCACCTTCTAATCTTTCAAGAATATCTGCTGCACATCCTCTATAGAGTCTGCCAACAATCTCATCCTCAGTAGAGGGGCTTTTTCTGATATTAACAAAACTATTTTCTTTTGCAATGGAAACACCTAAATTTGCGTAAGGTGAATTCTTTGCCTTTTCTTCTTCTATCATTTGCATAGATGTATTATAAGCATCTTCCAATTCTTCTTCTGTTGTATTCTCTAATATAGCTGATATTCCCGCTATGCCCTGTTCTGAGGCAATAATACTATCAGCCTTGGCGCAAATAGTTGATAAAGATAAAAACACCGCTGTTGACACAATACCAGCAGCCAGCTGTACAGCTTTATTTTTACTCATGCAATTACCTCCTAAGTATTGCAGTAACCTAGATTACTTTGTCTTTCGATACACAATAGCCAACTGTTTCACATTATTCTAAAATATTACGAAATTATTACAACTACCGAGATAATTATAACAAATAAGACATAATGTGTCAACAAAAAAGCAGACTAAAACTGTAGAATTACAAAGTGGAAAATTCTTGAATACTCAGGCTTTTTCTCACTTATTACTTATATTATAATTGGTTCAAATACTTTTCTACTGCTGTAATGGCATTTGCACCATCAGCAGCTGCGGTAATAATCTGTCTTAAGTCCTTTGTCCTCACATCTCCCGCCGCATAAATTCCAGGAATATTGGTTTCACAATTTTCTCCAGCGATAATATAACCACTCTCATCCATGGAAATAATATCCTTATAAGTTGCGGAATTAGGTATATAACCTACTGCAATAAATATACCGGTAACCTCATAGGTAGTATTTTCTTTAGTCTTAAGATTAGTAACAACAATATTTTGTACCATTTCTTCCCCATTAATACTCTCAACTACGCTATCCCACAAAATAGTTACATTCTCAAGGGCCATAAGACGGGTAGCAATACTTTTAGCAGCTCTAAACTCATCCCTTCTATGAATTACATATACCTGTTTACATAATCTCGCAAGAAAAATTGCATCCTCCACCGCCACATCTCCGCCACCAACAACAGCAACTGTCTTATTCTTAAAAAATGCACCATCACAGGTAGCACAATAGGATACACCCATGCCAGATAATTTGTCTTCACCCCTTACATTTAAATGCCTTGGTGCGCCGCCTGTAGCAATAATAACACTTTTGGCTCTGTAAATCTCACCCTTATCCATCTCGACAACCTTAATATCTCCATCCTGAGTAAAGCCTGTTACTTCTCCCGTTACAAAGGTCGCTCCTAACTTATCTGCATGTTCCCTAAATTTTATACTTAAATCAAATCCACCAATGCCAGGCATCCCTGGATAATTATCAACTTCAGAGGTATTGATAATCTGTCCCCCGCTTAATCCTGCCTTCTCAATTACAAGTAGCTTTAACTCTGCTCTTTTTGCATAAATAGCGGCAGCCAAACCTGCTGGTCCTGAACCGATAATAATTACATCATATATCATATAAATCCTCCATTCCGCAAAAAGCACCTCGCTTTTGGGCATCAGTGCCAAATTTGCACATAATAGACATCCCTTAAAGGGAAGCCTTATTTTTATATTTTTCTTTTCTTTACTGGTAATATGTGTTATAGTGTAGATATAATATCTATAGACCTAGTCACGCAAAGGAGAAAGGGGCCCCAATGAATATATCATCCTTACCAATAGTAACAAGTCCAACGATAAGCAATCCAACTATAGGCACTGCTGTCATGGCAAAGTCCTTAGATACAGCCAAAATTGCTGGGCAAAACATGATAAAAATGATGGAGATGTCTGTTAATCCAAACCTAGGTGCTAACATTGATTTAAGAGTATAATACTATATTAATAGAGATTTTAATAATGACAATGATTAAACTAATCATTGTCATTATTATTCATATCAAGTAATATTATACACTTCATAATCATTATATAAATTTATATATTTTCTATCTTTACTTATTAATCCAACACGACTCTTCTTACAAAAGCATGAATCCATACTGTATTACTATCAGGATTTATAGCTTCGAATTTCTGTATATTAATCAGTTCCAATTCATCATACCTTGATATTAGTTCCTTTAAAGTTCTCGTTCTATAATCTGTATAATATCTTCCATCTCTTACACCTTCAAAGTCACCATACTTAAAGGACATGAATAAGACACCGTTTATTTTTAAGCTTTTGATTACTTTCTTTAAAATGCTATCTATTTCATTGCTAGGTACATGAAGTAGTGAACTGCAAGCCCATATTCCTTCAAAAACCTCATTAAAATCCATCTCTTCAAAAGATAATTTTAATACATCTTGTCCAATATGTATACTTGCTAAATCACACATTTCCTCAGACGCATCCATTGCAGTTACATCAAAACCACGGGAGATAAAATATGCACTATCCCTGCCTGATCCACAACCAAGATCTAACACGTTGCTTTCTTCTGGCAATAATGAAATAAAATAATCCCAGTGCACCTGCATATCAATATCTACCGTTTGCTCAAAATACTCTGCTGCATTCTGATTATAATACTCTATCGAGTCCAATTATATATCCCTCCTCTTTTCAAACAAGCTTATTATAACAAATTACCAATAATAATTCCACTACTTTTCAATAATCATAAATAGTATCTCCCTAAAAAAATACTATATAAATTGGCAGATAAATGTTATACTCATCATATCTAGTATAAAAGTGAGGCAATTATTATGTACAGCTTTCAAAGCAGAGTTCGATACAGTGAAATCAATCATCAACATGAGGCAATGCAATGCTCTTCCATTATAAACTATTTTCAGGACTGTAGTACTTTTCAATCCGAAGATTTAAATCGTGGGTTATCCTATCTACAAACCAAACATAAGGTATGGCTTCTTAACAGCTGGCAGCTTAATATACTATCCCCCGCCAGACTTGGAGACTTAATCACTGTAGGAACCTGGGCTTACAATTTTAAAGGATTCTATGGTTACCGTAATTTTATAATGAAGGACGAGCAAGACAAAGTATTGGCTGTTGCCAATTCCTTGTGGGTTTATGTTGATACAGAAACAGGAAAACCTTCAAGAATTCCCGACAATCCAGGTTACGAACTGGAACCTCCTTATCCAATGGAATATGCACCGCGAAAAGTTGAATTTCCTGATAATTTTGAAACATTACCTTCTTTTCATGTAAAAAAATCTAATATTGATTCGTATAATCATGTTAATAATGGGCAATACATTACGATGGCAGAGGAATATTTACCAGATACCTTCTTTGTAAAACAAATGCGAGTGGAGTATCGGACACAGGCCCTATTAGGAGATATTATCTATCCTCTTCTATCGAAAGAAGATGATTGTATTAAGATAGTACTAGCCCATGAAGACCATTCCCCCTATGCGATAGTAGAATTTAGAAGTGATATAAGATAATTATAGAAAGGATAGAATATGATAGAATTAGGAAAATATCAATTACTTGAAGTGGTGAAAAAAACTGATTTTGGCTACTATTTAGCTGAAATAAATACGGACAAAAAAAATACTGTACTCCTGCCTATCAAGGAAGCACCTGAAGGCACAAAAACAGGAGATACCCTCACTGTTTTTATCTATAAGGACTCTGAGGATAGAATCATTGCTACTACCGCTAAAGTCCCCCTTACCTTAGGTGGACTAGCTGTCTTAACAATAAAAGAAGTAAGCAGTATAGGAGCTTTTTTGGATTGGGGACTTATGAAAGACCTTTTTCTTCCCTTTAAGGAACAAACCAGGACTTTAGCAGAAGGTGATCAGGTGTTAGTATCTCTTTATGTAGACAAAAGTGATCGTCTTTGTGCAACAATGAAAGTCTACGATATGCTCTCCACCCACTCAGAGTACAAAAAAGATGATATAGTAACTGGGATTGTATATGATGAAATCGAAGCCTTTGGCCTTTTTGTCGCAGTTGATTATAAGTATTCAGCTATGCTAGCAAAAAATGAAGTATTTAACCATATAAAGATCGGTGATACCATCCAAGGACGGGTTATAAGCGTACGCCCTGATGGCAAATTAAACTTAAGCCTTCGGGAAAAATCTCATATACAAATGGATACTGATTCAGAAATGATAATAAATAAGCTTAAGACTGCAGGAGGTTTTTTACCTTTTAATGATAATTCAAATCCAGAGGATATTAAAAGGGAATTTAGAATTAGTAAAAATGCATTTAAAAGAGCCCTTGGCAGATTATACAAAACAGGTGTAATCAAAATCACCGATGAAGGTATTCGGTTAATTTAATTACACCTGACAATTGATCTTTATATTTCTTTTTTATTATGTTTATCTAAGAAACGC
Source organism: Bacillota bacterium (assembly GCA_023443625.1). The sequence continues at coordinate 25,601 of JAEZTQ010000019.1, forward strand.
ATTTTTGATTCTTCACGGGCTGTTTTCTGTTTTATAGCCGGTTTATTTTCTTCCGGATATAATTCAGATAGGCCCTTTGCTAGTCTATCCTTGCAAGATTTACAGTAGCGTCCTGTTTTAATTATTACTCCACAGCCCTCGCATTCCAAACCTATCATGGAATCATCAGCAAAGGCCAGTCTTTCTTCACGTATCCACTGTTTGATTTGACTAATGGATACTTCCATCACTTCAGAAACTTCCTGCATTCCAACCCTTGGGTGGTCATAAACATATTCCTTAACTTCTTCAAATTTAACATCTAATGCTGTAATACACGATGGGCACAGGGGTGCTCCCGTCATATAATTAAATAATCTTCCACAACCTCTACAGTTTCTTACATCCATATGTATCTCCTCCTAAAAGCCTTTTCCTATGCATAATACAAGAAAATATACACTTGCTATACCCTTTAACTTTAATACATTGGTACAAGCTTCTATTGTACTACCCGTTGTATAGATATCATCAACCAATAATACTCTATTAATCTTCTTGTTACAGTGGTTCAACTCCTTCTCATTAAACATAAAAGCCTCGCACAAATTACGCAATCGTTCTTTATCACTTAACTTTTTTTGAGGTAAGGTTTTTTTGTCTCTGATAAGAAGCTGTGATAAGACCGTAATGCCCAGTTCTTTTCCTAATCCTCTGGCTAGAATATCTGCTTGATTATAGCCACGTTCCGATTTCTTACTCCTGTGAATAGGAATAGGCACAATAGCGTCAAGATCCATTTTTATAATTGTTTTTCCATAGAGTCGTACCATCTCTTCAATGTAAAATTTTGAATATTCTTTTTTATTATGATATTTAAATGCCGCAATGGAATGTCTCATGGCGTCATTATATACCCATAAAGCATATCCCCTATCAAAATCATATTTCTTATGTTCGCAATCATTGCAATATTCTTTTTCACTTAACTCTAAAGGTTTACTACATTTCATGCATCTAGGCTCGTTAATATAGGGTAGCTTCAACCTGCAGGTAGGGCATATTAAATCACCCTTGGGTATAACAATCTCCGCACATATTGGGCATCGTACGGGATAAATAATATCAATAATAGCTTGAAACAACTTAAACTCCTATTCTATTAGGCATATAGCTGGGAGGGGTACTCTCCCTTATCAATCAGTGCTTTGATTGATTTTACTACCACCTCTTTATCCTCTTTGTAGGTTACACCAAACCAGCGATCTGTAGTTTTGAGCACAGACACTTGCGCCTTATTCTCTTTCACCATATCTCCTATGATAGTCGGAAGAAGATATTCCTTCTTAATATCATTTTCCTCAAGAGTGGACAAAAATTCAGTAAAGCCTCTCTCAAGGGTATCAAAGAGTTCTGGTCTAAATCCCCACATATTCATGGATACCGCACTCTCTAAATCAATTTTAATATCTGCGCCGGAACTATCCTTAGCAGCTGCATGATCACCTTCTGGAACTATTCCGGATGTCTCAACAACATCTATCAACATACCCTCAGCATCTACCTTACATACACCACGAGTAACTGCTCCATTCTCACTTAAGGTGTTTCCTAAGATAAAGCCCGCCATACAGAACTGATTACTAGCAGGCATCTCCTTCCTTAAAAAATCATTTACAATTTGAAAGGCTTCCTTACCATAATAATCGTCTGCATTAATTACTGCAAAGGGTTCCCTAACCACATCCTTACAACACAAGACCGCTTGGCCAGTACCCCAGGGTTTTGTTCTGTCTTCAGGTTTTTTAAAACCTTCTGGTAATGCATCCAATTCCTGAAATACATATTCTACTTTAATAATCTTCTCAATTCGATTCCCTATTACCTCTTTAAAATCTTTCTCTAAATCTTTACGAATAATAAAAACCACTTTATTAAAACCAGCTTTTATAGCATCATAGATAGAATAATCCATGATTATTTCACCATTCGGTCCAATAGGCTCTAATTGCTTTATACCACCATATCTACTACCCATCCCTGCTGCCATAATAACTAACGATGTCTTAGTCAACATATTATCCTCCAAATATTAATAATAAAAATACTATTTAAGTAATTATAACTTATCTACCATAAAAATGCACTATATAATTCTCATTCACTCTATATTATTAACATTTTATGTGAAATAATTCCGTCCAACACACATATTTATACTATATAAAGTTCAATAGGTGACAAAAATGCGAAAAATAATAGGTAAACAACATATCAAAAATATACTTTTGATACTCGTCTTTTCTTTACTTATAATCTCTATCACCAAGGATACCATAGAACTCTTTGCTGTATCCTCGAGAGAGCAGGTTAAATGCGTACCAATTATAATGTATCATCAGGTTAAAGACACTAGGCTTGGCAAAGATGTTATTAGTCCCCTTGAATTTGAGAATGATCTAAAGTACCTTACAGACAACAATTACAACACAATAACAATGACTCAATTAATCAATTATGTCTATGAGGATATAGAGCTTCCTGATAATCCAATTATTCTATCTTTTGATGACGGTTATCTAAGTACCTACAAATATGTTTATCCTTTGCTTCAAAAGTACAATATGAAAATTGTATTGTCTATTATAGGCAAAAGCACCGATGATTTTTCTAAAGTCATTGACAATAACCTTTATGCTCATCTCACTTGGGATCACCTCAAGGAAATGGAACAATCGGAATTAGTTGAAATTCAAAACCATACCTATAATCTCCACAAGATAAAAAGCGGAAGATGTGGCTGTGGCCAGCTTTATAATGAAACCATGTACGATTACGAGGACCTAATCAAAGAAGATGTTGAGAAATTCGAAGAACGAATTGGGCTAATGGATATCGCTCTACCAAATACCTTTACATATCCCTATGGTAAGTATAATGATAATACAGAAGAAATTCTTAAGAAATTAGGTTATAAGGCAACCTTATCCTGTAGGTACGGTATCAATCTCATCGACAAAAATCCAGATAGCTTATATGGTCTAAAAAGAATTTGCCGTGCTCATAATAATGATATAAGTAAATTAATCAAAGAAGGAATGGAAACCTTAAAATACATAGAGAGATAATGAATTACTTTATGTATGTACTTAGATGAACAGCACAAGACCTCCCAGGGAAGTTTTGTGCTGCTTTCTTATATCTCTAGTTAAGCTCCTTAATTCGATCACATAATCCACAATAACGACTCTGTTCACTTTTGTTATCAATCATGAACTTGAGCATTGTATCACTACCAACAATGGTAACACAATTTTTTGCTCTTGTTACAGCTGTATATAGAAGGTTACGATTAAACAATAATCTGGGACCATCCAGAATAGGAAGAATAACTGCAGGATATTCACTTCCTTGAGATTTATGGATGGTTACTGCATAAGCTAGTTCTAGCTCATCTAACTGGTTAAAGCTGTAATCCACCAGTCTATTGTCATCAAATTCTACAATTAAATGCTCAGAAAACAAATTAATCTCTTTAATAACACCTGCGTCCCCATTAAAAACTCCCGTTCCTGTCTGGGTAGTAATACCATATGGACTTCTAATCTCCCAGGGTATCTGATAGTTGTTTTTAATCTGCATAATCTTGTCACCTTCACGAAAAATAGTATCATGATACTCTTTTTCATGTTTATCTGAAGAGGGTGGATTAAGGGCTTGCTGTAAAATCTGGTTTAACCGCTCCACACCAAGCTCACCTTTTCTCATAGGTGTAAGGACTTGAATATCAAAAGGTGTTGCCTGGACATAGTTAGGAAGTTTATTTTTGATTAAGTTTATCATAACCGCTGAGATAACGTTAGCATCCTCTCTTCGTAAAAAGAAGAAATCTCTACTTTTGTTGTCTAGCATTATCTCTTCACCATCATTAATCTTATGGGCATTTATTATGATATCACTATCTGCAGCTTGACGAAATATCTTAGACAATTTAACAACATTAAAACGATGAGAATTAATTATATCTTTTAACACATTACCCGGTCCTACACTGGGAAGCTGGTTAACATCACCTACCAAAATGAGTCTTGTACCTACAGAAACTGCTTTAAGAAGGGCATGAATTAAAGTTATATCCACCATGGACATTTCATCAATAATAAGTACATCCGTTTCTAGGGGATTACTCTCATTTCTTTCAAAAGAGAATTTGTTCTCCTGCTCATCGCTTAATTTAGATAACTCTAGAAGTCGATGTATAGTTCTTGCTTCATAGCCTGTAGTCTCCGTCATTCTCTTTGCTGCTCTACCCGTAGGTGCAGCAAGAAGAATATCCATCCCTTCCGTCTCAAAGAATTTTATTATGGAATTGATTGTTGTTGTCTTACCAGTTCCCGGCCCTCCAGTAATAATTAGAAGTCCATTTCCAACCGCTTCTAAAACTGCTGTTCTTTGGTGATTGTCTAATTCAATTTGAAATTGCTTTTCAATAGCTATGACACGTTTTTTAACATCTTCCTGTTTCACATTATATTTTATATTTAGGTCGTGGAGCATACGAGCCACATTTAATTCCATATAATAATACACAGAAGAGTATATTCGATTCTCTATATCCGTCTCTTTCATGATTATTTTCTTCTCTATATTTAAAGACATCAACTGCCTAGCAAGGGAATCCTCATCAGATAAAAGAAGTGTCTTTGCTCTATTAATCAGCTCTTGCTCCGGCAAATAAACATGTCCATCACCGCTAGCCTGCAAAAGTACATATAACAAGCCTGCCTTAATTCTGTAATCAGAATCATTGCCTATTCCCATTTTTCTTGCAATCTCATCTGCTGTCTTAAACCCTATACCAGATATATCCTCTGCTAAACGGTATGGATTTTCTTTTAAAATGTCATACATTCTCTGTCCATATTCAGTAAATATCTTTACTGCCAGATTTCCTGTAATATTATATTGCTGGAGGAATAGCATTGCGCTTCGCATATCTCTTTTCTCTTCAAACTGACGATAGATATCTTTCGCCATTCGCTCACTGATTCCCTTAATCACTGATAAGCGCTCTGGCTCCTCTTCTATAATACGAAAGGTATCTTCCTTAAACTTATTCACTATTCTCTTGGCTAAGGCTGCACCAATTCCTTTAATTGCTCCAGAGCTTAAATACTTTTCTATAGAAAAGATATCCTCAGGCTCCTTCATATCAAAACTCTCTATCAGAAACTGTTCTCCATAAACAGCATGATCTGTATACATTCCTTTAGCTCGTATAAACTCGCCCTCACTAATATAAGGAAAGCTTCCAACACAGGTAACTTCATCCTCCTCTGTCTGAAGCTTCATTACGGTATATCCATTTTCTTCATTGCGATATACAATCCGTTCAATATACCCTTCCACTACTTCCGACATAACAACCTCCAGTTACCTTTTAATCTCTTACTTCTATTGAATTTAAATCTCTTATCTTATTGAATAAAAAATGTCATTTGACTTCACCCTCTATAAAACCGGATTTACAATCAAAATGACATTTTAGGTCTTATTGAAGCTACTATATTACTAGACAATAAATAGCTTATGAAAAAAATATTTATGAATTTCGTTTCATTGCTTCAAATAGCATTTGCGCCAAGCCATAGCTCTGATTTTCAGTAGCAGACTTTGCATATTCCTCATATAACATATCTCCAAATTGTGATAAGTATGGGTTGTTCTCTTCTTCTTCACTCTTAGAGACTGTACTCTTCATGCTTTTAAATACTTGCTCCAGCATATAAGATTCAAAGCTTTTACAAGCCTCCATCAGCTCTTCATCTGTAGCGGAACTATTGTTTATGGTTGTTTTAATACTTTCTGCCTTCCTATCTCTATTGATAAGATCAGCAGCTGCGTAGGGTGATGCTGAACCTATTGATATTGCCATAGTTCTCTCCTCTCACTTAGTAAACTAATCATAAAAGGTTAATTAACAGTGCCTAACTCATACCAAGCACTTATTATCTTAAGTTGTTAGCCTGCTGTAGCATCTCATCTGCTGCAGTAATGATTTTAGAGTTCATCTCATAAGCTCTTTGGGAAACAATCAAATTAACCATCTCGTCAACAGCCTGCACATTAGAACCTTCTAAATACTTCGATCTAATCCGACTTCTACTTAAGGATGGATCAGCTGCTTCAAGACGCGCTGCTCCCGAAGCTTCTGTTTCCTTTAATAAGCTGCTTGACAACTTCTCTAAACCGCTAGGATTATTAAACTGTGTCAACCCAATTTGAATGTCCAGGGATTGAGGATTACCTGTATCATCTGGATACAGCAAATATCCATATTCATCAATTGATATATCAGAGGATTTATAAGCACCATCAATTATTATCATCTCATGATTAATATCCAAAACAGGATTACCATCTGAATTGGCTAATACAAAGCCAGCATCGGTATTTGCCAATTGAAAAGCACCATTACGGGTATAGGCTACCCCTCCGTCAGCTGTTCTAACCATAAAAAAGCCGTTGCCATCAATGGCTAGATCTAAAGCATTACCTGTCTCAAGCAATGTACCTTGGCTATAATTGGATGTTATCGCTGAATTCCTAACACCTAGACCCACCTGTATACCAGATGGCTTAGGATTTCCATTGTTATCATAGGACTGATCTTGAATTGTTTGATATAGCAAGGTTTTAAATTCTGCACTCTCTTTTTTGTATCCTGTAGTATTAATATTAGCTAGGTTATTAGATATTGTATCAACATTCATCTGTTGACTTGTCATACCGGATGCCGCTGTCCATAAGGATCTTAACATATGTTCTTCCCCCAAACTTAATAAATTTGATTTATCTTCTGATTATATAAGGAAACTACACTCTACCCACTGAATTTGCTGCAAGATCCAGTGTTTGATCTACTGTTTTTATGACTTTTTGATTAGCTTCATAAGCTCTGGTTACAGTAATCATCTCAACCATCTCTGATACAACATTTACATTAGACTGCTCAGTAAACCCTTGTCGAACTGACGCTGTACCAAATACCTCTGTAGCACCATCAAGTGCTCGAAACATGGTATCACCAATTTTCTCAAGGTAATTGTTATCCGCAAAATTAACAACCTTAATCCTATCTACAAGCATACCGTCTGCATATATCTCACCACTTTTATCGATTACAACATCTGCGGCATCTGTTGGAACTGTTATCGGTCCGCCTTCTCCCATGAGATAGTTTCCGTCTTTATCAACGATACTTCCATCCCTTGTTATGGCAAAAGAACCATCTCGGGTATAAGCTGTATTAATATTACCAGCTCTATCTGTTACAGAAAGAGTAAAGAAACCTTGTCCCTCCAGGGCCAGGTCATATGTCCCTGAAGTCTGTCTTAAAGAACCCTGTCCATGATTTGTATAGAGTTCTCCTAGTTTAACACCTAAGCTCATATTGCCAATGGAACGATTATTATAATTCTCAGATTCATCTCTAATCTTAATTGTTAGTACCTCGTCAAAAGCTTGATTGGTTACATTATCTTCCTTGTAACCAACCGTTGCTGCATTCGCAAGATTATTCGCAATAATATCCAACCTTTTTTGTTCATTCGCCATTCCGGTATAAGCTGTGTACAGTCCTCTTACCATATTTTTTACCTCTTCTCTTAAGGTTTTATCTTTAAGTAACTAATCTCTTTTGCCGGATAAAAACTCAACATATTTACCGGTTCCGATAGCAACTGCTGTCATCGGATCTTCCGACGTCATTGTCGTAATTCCTGTTTTCTCTTCTATGAGTTCCTCCAAGCCATATAAAAGACATCCGCCACCAGTTAATACAATACCTCTATCTGCAATATCTGCTGCAAGTTCCGGAGGAGTCTTCTCTAATACACTGTGAACTGCTTCTACAATCTGTGATGTTGTTTCTCTTAAAGCCTCTTCCGTCTCTTCAGAAGAAACTGCTATAGTTTTAGGAAGTCCGGTTACAAGATTACGCCCTCTAACTTCCAAAGAAATAGACTCTGGTCTGCGATAGGCAGAACCTATTTTGATTTTAATATCTTCTGCCGTTCTTTCTCCAATAAGAAGATTGTGTTTCTTTCTCATAAAACGAACAAGAGCATCATCAAAATCATCACCAGCAATTTTTACGGATGTGCTAACTACAGTTCCACCAAGGGATATAACTGCAATATCTGTAGTTCCACCACCGATATCTACAATCATATTACCACAGGGTCTAGATATATCAATGCCTGCACCAATAGCAGCTGCAATGGGTTCTTCAATTATTGATACCTCTCTTGCACCTGCTGCGTAAGTTGCATCCTCAACAGCTTTCTTCTCTACTTCTGTTACTCCACTGGGAACACAGACACTTATTCTTGGTTTACGAAATCTTTGTTTACCAACCGCTTTTACTATAAAATATTTTAACATCTTCTCTGTAACTGTATAATCAGAAATAACACCTTGTCTTAAGGGACGAACTGCTACTATATTCCCAGGTGTTCTACCTAACATTAATCTGGCTTCTTCACCGATGGCTTTTATTTTACTGGAGTCTCTGTCAAAGGCTACTACGGATGGCTCCTTTAACACTACTCCCTTTCCCTTTATATAGACTAATACACTGGCAGTACCCAAGTCAATTCCAATATCACTACCCAACATAATTTATCTCCTTTCCATCTCATGCAATGGGCATGAGCACTCATCTCTGATATTAATCAATGTGAAGCACCTGACCATCTATTTTAATTTCTAATAATAATCTTCCCATTATATTTTTTTCCAAACTTTTGAAACTTAAACATACATGGTTATATTATATACGCTTTGTCTATATTTTTCAAAGGAAATTTTATAAACATTCATTAACTCGTCATAAAGTACTATTTTACAAGAAATTTTGTAATTGAGGTTACTAAAAATATATATTATAATAGGGTTTAGCAATTTACTTTAGGCATATGGCAAACAAGATGATAGAGGGGTAGAGACTATGGACAGCAAATCAGATATTATGAAAAATGAAATAAGGCATATTTCCAGATACAGAGCCTTGACAGTAAGTAAGTATTACTTATGTCTTGTATTAGCAATAATCTCTGTATATCTGGGAATTTACAATTTTCCTTCAACACCTTCTTTGTCTATTCTTTTTATTCTTGCCATACTTCCTCCAATTTTAGCTTTTATTATTAAGGATTATGCTCAAAAATCAAAGAATAAATTTATAAAAAATATCTCTCAGGAATCTTCCTTCCTACTAAGCACTTTAAAGAAGAAATATAAATACTCTAAGATTAATTATTTTACAAATTCTATTACTTATTTGATTTGTATTCTTCTTATATGTATTTGGCACATTAGCTTTAAGCGAATTAATTATATTAATGAAACCCTTGAAAAATTGCCTGTTCTTACTCTTATCACTGGGTTGACATTGAGGTATGTCTTGGTTATTGTCTATCGTATCAAACTTCCCTTTAATTTAATGCGTAATAAAATCTAAATAATATATCGGCATACCCAGTATCCTTCTTTATCTAAACAGGTAATTATTAACCAAAATTAAAGATTTTTAAGTGTCTGCCTGCTTCACTTTGCACCCCAGGGGGAATGCGAATGAATACGTAATTTCCGATAGCATAAAAAAGCCTAAGTTCTTATAAAGAACCTAGACTTTTTTTGTATGCATTCAAGTATATCTGCCTGATTAATTATCCAACAATAGTAGCAACCTTACCGGAACCTACTGTTCTACCACCCTCACGGATAGCAAAACCTAAACCTTGCTCCATAGCGATAGGATGGATTAATTCGATGTTCATCTCGATATTATCGCCAGGCATACACATCTCTACACCATCAGGAAGGTTACATACACCAGTTACGTCAGTTGTTCTGAAGTAGAACTGAGGTCTGTAATTATTGAAGAAAGGAGTATGACGTCCACCTTCTTCTTTAGTTAATACGTAAACCTGTGCTGTAAATTTCTTATAGCATTTGATTGAGCCTGGTTTACAAAGAACCTGTCCTCTTTCGATTTCAGCTCTTTGAACACCACGAAGAAGTGCACCGATGTTATCACCAGCCTGAGCCTCATCAAGAAGTTTACGGAACATCTCGATACCAGTACAAACAACTTTACGAACCTCTTCTTTGATACCAACAATTTCAATTTCCTCAGATACATGAAGAACACCACGCTCTACACGACCAGTAGCAACTGTACCACGGCCAGTGATGGAGAATACGTCCTCTACAGGCATTAAGAATGGTTTGTCAGTTTCACGCTTAGGATCTGGAATCCAAGTATCAACTGCATCAAATAACTCAAGAATCTTATCTCCCCACTTGCTTGAAGGATCTTCAAGAGCGCCAAGAGCAGAACCTTGGATAATAGGAGTATCATCACCAGGGAATTCATACTCGCTTAATAAATCTCTGATTTCCATCTCTACTAATTCAAGAAGCTCTGGATCATCAACCATATCACACTTGTTCATGAATACTACGATATAAGGAACACCTACCTGACGGGAAAGTAAGATATGCTCTTTTGTCTGAGCCATAACACCGTCAGTAGCAGCAACAACAAGGATAGCACCATCCATCTGAGCAGCACCAGTGATCATGTTCTTTACGTAGTCAGCATGTCCTGGGCAGTCAACGTGTGCATAGTGACGAGCTTTGGACTCATACTCAACGTGAGAAGTAGATATTGTGATTCCTCTTGCCTTCTCCTCTGGAGCTTTGTCAATCTTATCAAATGCTACTGCTTCACCAGTACCAAGTCTCTCATGAAGAGTCTTAGTGATAGCAGCTGTAAGAGTTGTTTTACCATGATCTACGTGACCAATGGTACCGATATTACAATGCGGTTTGTTTCTTTCAAATTTAGATTTAGCCATTTTACAACGTCCTCCTTAAAATAATTAAATGCTTATAAGCAAAAAGTTCTTGTCTTATATTGCCTCATATGCCTAATTATATTTCAACTTAGGAATATTTTCAAGCATAATCAATTGTTGTAATAATTTTTTTATTTTAAATTTATTACGACAGTTCTTTTTGAACCGCCCTGCACAAAAGATATTCATTTGGGTACTTTATCTACCTTAATTATTTACCTTTTGCGGATAAAACCTTCTCTTGTACGTTCTTTGGAACTGGCTCGTATGCGTAGAAGAACATGGAGTATGCTCCACGACCCTGTGTCTTAGAACGAAGTGTTGTAGCGTAACCAAACATTTCAGATAATGGAACGAAACCTCTAATTAACTTAGAGCCATTCAGATCCTCTGAACCTTCGATACGTCCACGACGGGAGCTGATATCACCGATAACATCACCCATATAATCTTCTGGTACGGTTACTTCTACTCTCATGATAGGCTCAAGTAAAACTGCACCAGCTTTGTGCATGGCATCTTTAAATGCCATAGAACCAGCAATCTTAAAGGCCATCTCACTGGAGTCAACTTCATGGTAAGAACCATCATAGCAAGTTGCTTTGATACCAAGTACTGGATATCCACCAAGAACACCGGCTTTGGAAGCTTCTTGAATACCGTTATCAACTGCAGGAATGTATTCCTTAGGAATTGCACCTCCTACAATTGCATTAACAAATTCATAAGTCTTCTCAGCATTGGCATCCATAGGCTCGAAACGAACTTTACAATGACCATACTGACCGCGGCCACCGGACTGCTTCGCATACTTACTATCAACTTCAACAGTCTTAGTAAAGCCTTCCTTATATGCAACTTGAGGAGCACCAACATTAGCTTCTACCTTAAACTCACGAAGAAGTCTGTCTACGATAATCTCAAGGTGTAACTCTCCCATACCTGCGATAATTGTCTGTCCAGTCTCTTCATTAGTGTAAGTTCTAAATGTAGGATCTTCTTCAGCAAGCTTCGCTAAAGCTTCACCCATTTTATCCTGACCAGCTTTTGTCTTAGGCTCAATAGCTACGTTAATAACTGGTTCAGGGAACTCCATTGCTTCTAATATTACAGGATGTTTCTCATCGCAGATGGTATCACCAGTGGTTGTAAGCTTCAAACCAACTGCTGCCGCAATGTCACCTGAATATACTTTGTCAAGGTCTTCTCTCTTATTAGCATGCATCTGTAAGATACGACCAACACGTTCTTTCTTGTTCTTTGTAGAGTTTAGTATATAAGAACCTGAATTCAAAGAACCTGAATACACTCTAAAGAATGCAAGCTTACCTACGAAAGGATCGGCCATAATCTTAAAGGCTAATGCTGCGAAAGGCTCTTCATCAGAAGACTTTCTAACAACTTCGTTGCCATCTTCATCTATTCCTTTGATATCTTCAATATCTGTAGGTGCAGGCATATATTCAATAATGGCATCAAGTAATTTCTGAACACCCTTATTTCTATATGCAGAACCACAACATACAGGGATAATCTCTGTTCTGATTGTAGCTCTTCTTAAAGCAGCTTTTAATTCTTCTATAGTAGGCTCTTCACCCTCCAAGAATTTTTCAATGAGATCATCATCTGTCTCACAGATAGATTCAATCATTGCTGCTCTGTATTCCTCTGCTTGCTCCATCATATCCTCTGGGACATCTTTAATCTCAATGTTCTCGCCCTTATCATCCATATAATAATAGGCTTTCATCTCGAATAAATCGATTACACCCTTGAAGGTATCTTCTTTACCAATAGGTAACTGTAATGGAACAGGATTCTTACCTAATCTAGTTCTAATCATTGATACTACGTTGAAAAAGTCTGCACCAGAAATGTCCATTTTATTAACAAATGCCATTCTAGGTACATGATATTTATCTGCTTGACGCCAAACTGTCTCAGACTGTGGCTCTACACCACCTTTAGCACAGAATACACCAACAGCACTGTCAAGTACACGAAGTGAACGCTCTACCTCTACGGTAAAATCCACGTGACCAGGGGTATCGATGATGTTGATACGGTGCTCTAATGCACCGGGAATCTTCTTATGCTCGAATTCTTGGGTCCAATGACATGTAGTCGCCGCTGATGTAATAGTAATACCGCGCTCTTGCTCCTGCTCCATCCAGTCCATGGTAGCAGTACCTTCATGAGTATCACCGATCTTGTAGTTAACACCGGTATAGTAAAGGATACGTTCGCTAAGAGTAGTCTTACCCGCATCAATATGCGCCATAATACCGATATTTCTAGTCCTCTCTAACGGATATTCTCTTTCTGACAAGGATAATTCCTCCTTAAATTAAACAAAGAATGATAAAAATAATCATTTCTCAAAATATTGTGTTTGATTTACAATAGGATACACAATGATAGTTTTATTTTACCATCTGTAATGAGCAAATGCTTTATTAGAATCTGCCATCTTATGCATATCTTCTTTTCTTTTTACAGAAGCACCAGTGTTATTGGCAGCATCCATGATTTCGTTTGCAAGTCTTTCTTGCATTGTTTTCTCGCCTCTTTTACGAGTAAACAATGTTATCCAACGAAGTGCAAGTGTTTGTCTTCTCTCTGGTCTAACCTCGATTGGCACCTGGTATGTTGCACCACCAATACGTCTTGCTTTTACTTCGAGAACGGGCATAATATTATTCATTGCTTCTTCAAATACCTCGACAGCATTTTTTCCTGTCTTCTCAGCAACTCTTTCAAATGCTCCATATACGATTTTCTGAGCTGTTCCCTTCTTACCATCCAACATGATGTTGTTGATAAGCTTAGTAACAACTTTACTATTGTATAAAGGATCTACTAAAACATCTCTTTTTTGAATATGTCCTTTTCTAGGCACGTTTCTTCCCTCCTTAACAAATCTTAACGGCCGTAGCCGTTAGTCATTAATTCTACGGTACTCACAAATAGACGAACTAAATTCATCTGGTTGCTTGTGTTCGTGCTCAGTTTAACTTTGTTTTTCCTAAGTAAATTGGCTTGCCATTTTACTTGTGAATATATTTATTATTCACCTTAACCTGTAACCCACAGAAATACAAATCAAACGGAAACAAAAAATTAATCCGGCACTTAACTCTGCACAAGTAAATTACTTGTTAAATTAGTAATGCATTATTTCTTAGCATCTTTCGGTCTCTTAGCACCGTACTTAGAACGTGCCTGTCTTCTCTTAGCAACGCCTGCAGTATCAAGTGTACCTCTGACAATGTGATAACGAGTACCAGGTAAATCCTTTACTCTACCACCTCTGATCAGTACAACGCTATGCTCCTGAAGGTTGTGTCCTTCACCTGGAATATAACTTGTTACTTCGATTCCGTTGGACAGACGTACTCTGGCAATCTTACGAAGCGCTGAGTTAGGCTTCTTAGGAGTTGCTGTTCTAACTGCTGTACAAACACCTCTCTTCTGAGGAGCGGAGATATCAGTCTGTCTCTTGTTTAAGGAGTTAAATCCTTTCTGTAAAGCAGGAGAATTCGATTTATCCTCTACTGTCTTTCTTCCTTTTCTTACTAACTGGTTAAATGTGGGCATTAATTTTTCACCTCCTGAAATTTTAATAATGTTTCATAATGTTAAAAATTTTCTGTGGTTTTATCAGGCTTTTTGAAATACCATATAAGCATCAACAAAAAGCGCATAAAAAATACATAGCATGCAGAAATCTGCACGCTAAATGATTATACTTTTTTGAACGAAAATTGTCAAGGACTTTTTGAATAGGTGTTATTATATTTGAAAGCAATTTGTGCCTTGATCCATCAATATGTTTGTTGACATATTGATGTAATGCAAATATAATAATTGCATTAAGTGTAATTTTGCACTTGGTGCAATTATTAATGAAAGAAGGAGTGCTATGCAAAAGAATACCAGCGATATATTAAAGGAAAATGTAATTACTTTAAGAGAAGAAAAATATGCAAAAGTTAAGATAGCAATACTTAATGAAACTCTGGCTCAATTGGAACATACTGATTTTGATAATATTCTTATTACTGATTTATGCAGAAAAACCGGAATATCAAAACGTACTTTTTTTAATTATTTCCCACTTAAATCTCATATCATATTATATTTATTACAAATTTGGATCATTGAGATAACTACAAATGCTTATAAAACTCATGGTTTATCTGCTGGATTAGAACTTATATATACCGGTTTTGAACAATTTGGTCAAAAAATGATACAGCATCCAACTATAATTCTTGAAATGATTAAAAATGTATTTAATAAGGAAATTGAAAAATCTTATATCAAAAAAATTACTTTAGCAGAAGAAATCCTTTTGTCATTAGATCTATCCCTAATCACTGAAGTTCCTTCACTAGGATTTGACAATTTGCTTCATACTGCTATAAAAAATGAAATTAAATCAGGTACTTTTTCAAAAGAGATCAGTATCAATTCAATAGAGATTTCCATGAGTTCTATTTTATTGGGTGTGCCCTTAAGTCTTGATAAAAGCGAATTACATAGAATCACTGAAGTTTATAAAGAACAGTTGGATATCTTTTGGAAAGGTTATATGGTTAGCTATGGCTTACGAAAAGGAGAGTCCATATGAATTATATTAAGAAAGTATTACTTTTAATAATGTTAATAACAATAGGAGGTTTACTCTTGATGGGCTGTTTGTTAAAAGATCAATCAAATCAGTATAAGAACTTTGGGGTAATAAATAGTAAGACATTTAAAAACACACTTATTAATTCAATTGATGTTGATTGCATTCCAATTGATATTAGTATCATTCCATATTCTGATAACATGATTAAGGCAGAAATATATGGGAATACAGAGAAACCTGATAGTATTCGTTTATCCGTAAATGAAATGAATAATTGTCTTAATTTCACTGTAAACAAAAAGGATCACTCGATTTTTTCTATTAAAGGTAAAGGTAGAGAAAAATTGATGATCTATCTTCCTCAGAAGTACGAAAATTCAATTAATATAAAAACTTCTGATGGTTCCACAGACATTAACGGCCTTCATCTAAAAAAGCTTGCGATTAATGCGACTTCAGGCCATATTAATGTAGCGGATTTAGAAGCTGATGTATGTGATTTAAATAATTCCTCCGGTAGCATTAAGATAAGTGGTTTTAAAGGAAATTTAAGTGCTAAAAATACCTCCGGCGGTATTTCGGTAGTATATGAAGCTTTGTTAAAAAATCATATCAGTTTAAGCAGCAAATCAGGTAGTATTAAATTAGAATTACCCACGGATCCTAATTTTTATATAAAGGCCAAAACACTATCAGGTAAAATCATCTGTAACTATCCTTTAGTTACTGACATTAAAAAACGAAATGAAATTGAAGGAGTCTGTAAAGAGGCATTAAATAATGTTATAATCAAAGCAGAATCAGGAAGTATTTATATTCGCTAAAAGGATTGAAAGCTTTTCCGAATAGGGTCTCATCATTCTTGTATAATTTACCTTATTATAGTAAAATACAGGTGAGTAGTGTGAAAAATCAAGATTATTCACAAAGTGAATTGAAAATTAATTCACTTTGCAAATATTGTGCTGACGCCCAAATTCTTTTTTTGGCAGAATGGGAGTTTAATATGAATAATCTCACAATAGACATGCGAGCCCACAGCCTCGTATACGAGATTTATGAAGAAAAGCTGCTTTTGCTATTCTTCAGGCTATAAAAGTACATTATAAATCTGGAGGATACTTATGAAGGATATGGCACAGACAGAAAGGCAAATTTTCATTTTACTTCTCCTTTCGGAAAACAAGCGGGGATATACAATCAATGATATTCATGCTTCACTCGAAAAGTGGGATGTTATCGTTGATAAGAAAACGATTAGCCGGGATATCGACAGTTTATCCGGTATCTGCTTCATTTCCGAGGAGGAGCGTAACGGCAAGACCTATTATACTGCAGACAAGTTCCGTCTTCGTGATATCACCTTTACTTCACCGGAACTTATTTCTCTCGCATTCTTGTTGGAGCTTTTAAAGCCTTACCAGTATATGACCATGGGAAAGGCCTCACAGGAATTGATTCATAAGCTCCTTGACAATACGACTAATCTAAACCGGGAATTTATTAAACATTTCACCGGCCTAGTAACGATTAATTCTAATGATTATATCATTGATGAGATTAATCCTGAGATTGAGGAACGTCTTCATACTGCAATTCGTAATAAGACAAAGATCCGCATTATTTATCACAGCTTTGGCCAAGATGAAGACACCATACGAATCATTCGTCCATATGAGCTGCTGATCAATGATGGTGCTTTAAATGTAGTAGGCTACTGCGAACTACGTAATGATCTTCGTGACTTCAGGGTATCAAGAATTAAAGCAATTACTTTGCTGGAGGAAACCTTTACTGTTCCCGAGGAATATTACCTTAATCGAACTCGCAGCAAATTTATTCATATGTCGGGTAGCGTAGTCGAGCAGATTATTATTTCTTTCGAAGGAGCAACAGCAAAATACATACAGGAATATGAAGCGGATCGCGCAGATGAAATCATCAAAACCGAGAATGGAATTACTTTTATCAGGAGTACAGCGGTTACGGATGAACTGATTCGCTGGATTATGCAGTTCGGTTCCGGTGCAAAGGTATTGAATCCCCCTGAACTTCGGGATAAAATCAAACAGGAGCTTCAAAAGAGTCTGGCGATATATCAAATATTTGCGAAAAAGCATTAAGTTTAGAAGATTTTAGCGTATATTATAAATTTTTTACTATGTTGTTTTATTTTCATGTTTTCATCTATCCTCTAATATGATATAATATCGGCTAGTGCAATTTTCAATCCCAAGATGGAGGAATGTTAAATGAGTGTTCAATCCAGTCATGATGTATTAGAGGACAAGTTCCGGGAACTTACCGCTTTCGCGAGTAAACAAAAAGGGGTTATCGATGCTGAAAAGATTAATACATTAATCAGTGAATTAAATTTAGATAATAATCAGATTGATAAAATATATGAACGGTTGGAAGCCTATAATATAGTAG
>JAEZTQ010000023.1 GCA_023443625.1 Bacillota bacterium
GATAATTGGGAGTATAGTGGTGACTACTTAATTAAAAAGAACCTAAAGAACAAGAATTCACACTATGAATCCCATGTTGCAGGGTTTGACGAGAATTGGCTGCTTAAGATTAAGCCTACTGACAAAATGAAGGGGACGGGTAAGGTTGATGAGACATACGTTACTAAAGAACAATTAGAGCTGCTTGGTTTTAGTGGGGTCAATGATTATATGGTGACATCACTAAATGACACACTTGAAAAATATGAGATAACTGAACCCAAATATATACAACACTTTTTGGCACAGTGTAGACAAGAAGGCAACTTAGCATTAACTGAAGCAGGTTGGCTATCAGTTGAAGCTGTAAAAAAATATACAATGAAATATGAACCAGGAGAAGGCAAACTAGCAGCACAACTTGGTAATACAGAGAAGGGAGATGGTTATAGATTTAGAGGTGGAGGATATATCCAAATCACAGGAAGAGATAATTATCAACGATATGCAGATACTTTTGAGGATCCTCAAATTGCGCAAGAGATAATGAGTCAAGGTGCTGATTATGTAGCTGAATATCTTGCTTGGGATGCGGCTGGATATTGGTGGTACAATAATAAAATAAATGATGAAATTGACAAGGGTGCTACAGCAACGGAAGTGTCAAGGGCGGTTAATAGAGGGAAGAACAATATGTATAATACAAAAAAAACACCAGAACATTTAGAAGAACGTCTACAATATTATAAACAGGCAGTAAAGAAAATTAAATAATTACAATGAAGGAGCATAGTGTGAATGCTTTTAACTAAAAGTTGAGTAAATTTAATAAAGGTAGCCACAAACTACCGTATTTAACAGAGAATTATAAAAAAGGGTATCAGGCAACTGACGATGGAGGGATAATCGTACAGCCTTCCTTTTCTAAAAGTTTAATTGCATTTTTTATATACTGCTGTTTGTGTTTCTCATACATTTCTTCTGGAATGTCAGAATAGTTTACGTCAGTCGGGTTGAACGCTTCTTTTTTGAGAAACATGTTATATAAACAAGTTAACAACATCCGGGCAACTGCAATGATAGCACGTTTATGACCTCGTCGTTTCTTAATGCGGTCATACTTAATACGAAAATAAGGGTTTTTGTTATCTTTAATCGCTGCATTAGCACATTGCACTAAAAGGGGTTTTAGGTAAACGCCAGCTCTTGAAACCCGAACACTTTTCTTCTTTCCGGCACTCTCATTATTCTGAGGGGTAAGACCAGCCCATGAGCAGAGATGCTTAGAGGAGTGGAACACAGTCATATCAGCGCCGATTTCAGCGATGATATAGCGTGCTGATTTTTCAGTAATACCCGGGACTTCAGCCGCAAGATTAATCAGTTCCAGATAAGGTTCGGATAATACCTCGATGGAAGAATCCAGTTTTTCTACTATTCCATTGATGAAATCCACATGTTCGCGACAGAGCTTAATCTTAAGGGACTGATCGTTGGAAAGTTCATATCCGATAATAGACTCAACGACTTCAGCTGCTTTATCCTTGGCCTTTTTCTGTAAGAGGGACTTACAGTATTCTGGATCAAAGACATCGCAGGTAAGAAGATAGTCTATAATAGCGGATGATGATTTTCCGAAGGTATCCGTTAAAACAGAAGCAAGACCGATGTTGGAAACAGTGAGAGAATTCTGGAGGCGATTTTTCTCACTGGAACGGTTACCAACAAGTTGAAACCGATAGCGGAAAAGTTCACGAAGTTTTCTGATGCTTTTATCAGGAATGTAGCTGGAAGGAACAATGTCAAACTTAAATAGGTCGGCAATCCATGTGGCATCCTTATCATCTGTCTTCTGACCTTTGATAGCACGGACATATTTGGGATTGGCGACGACAACATGACAGTGTTCTTCGAGAATGTTGAAAATGGGGATCCAGTATTTCCCCGGTAGATTCCATACAGATGTCACGGCATTCATTTTCAAACAGCCACTGTTTGAATTCAAGAAGAGAATTGTTAAAAGTAGAAAAACGTTTCTTTTGATAGGTAGGTTCAACACCAGAAGTTGTTTTGATGATTGTGGCAACGAGAAAAGATTTATGTACATCGACACCACAACAGGTTTGGTAGATAACTTTCATAATCATGCTCCTTTCGAAATTAAGTAAATAAGCCATTGACTGTTCTGCCACACAATTTTAACCTAGGCGTTAAAACAATTCTTAGTGTACGGTCTTATAGAGCCACTTATTTGTACTTGAACAGGCAGAACTTACACTGATTACAATGCTGTCTAAAACGAGAAAGAATTTACAACTCCTCCTACCGTGCTTTGTAGTGTAGCTTCTTGAAGTTATTATTTCACAGAAGTAAAGGTTTGTGAATACTTTCATTACTATTTGTGCCGCCGCTTGGCGGCGGAATGGAGATTACAATGAGAAAATTTTTTTTATACTGTATGGTTGTTATAATTATTTCGCTTGTAGGTTGTGTTAGTAATAAATACACAAATGTGAGGAGCACAGAACAATCTAAAATAAATCCAGATAAGGTTTTAAAGGAAAATAGCAAAGAAGATGATTTAGTATTACAATTTGACATTATAGCTAATGAAGTTAGTTTTAATGAAGGGAAGGTTACAATAAGATATCCATATATTACTGGCATTGAGAATGACGATGACGAAAAAAAAATCAACGAGATAATCAAAAATGAAGTAATGTCTTATTTACAACCTATTGAGAATATTGATGTAGGGCAGAACTATAGCATTGATTTTGATGTTAAATGCAGTAATAATAAGTTATTGTCAATAATATATTACGGAAGCGAATTTTTAGAAGGTTCTGCATATCCAATTGATGTTTTTTTCAGTACTAATATAGATTTGATTGGTACAAAAAAGCTAAAGCTAATAGATGTAATCAAGGATTATGAGGCACTTGTTGAAGTATTTACATCAATTCTTATTGAAGAAAATGATGATGAAATGAAGAAAACGGCATATGATTATATCTATCAAACATATAATAGAGATGATTTGATAAAGGGATTTACTGAAGCTGATGATACTTATGGATCAGGCAGATACATTTTTTCTTACGTTACAAATGAAAGTATTGGATTTAGCTGGGAGGTTCCACATGTTATTGGCGATCATGTCGAAATAGAAATACCTTTCGAGAAACTAATAAATATAATTGATTTTGAAAAAATTGGATGAACAATAAACCATACAATGTAATTATTAATGGAAATCTGATTCTATGCTTTCTGAGAATTATATTCGCGTATTTAAACGATTTATTGTATAAAACAATAAAGTATAAGAAAACCCGGCAAGCCAATAACGGTAAGCCGGGTTTGCTTTCTGTAAATACTTGACTTACTGGAGGTGTGAAAATGTCTACAGAAAAGGATAGCATGTTAAGAGTAAGACTTACACAAAAGCAATCAGATGAACTGGATTCCATCATAGCTGAACTTCAAGCACAGATGCCGGAAGCTAGCGTTACCACATCAAGTATAACGAGATTCGCTCTGGAGAAGTTTGCAAGTGATTATATTGCAAAGCGTGACGGAACCAAGATTTTTATTGAAATTAGTACAGCAGATGCCACAGATGAGGATATTAAAAATCTTTATTACATTATCTCAAAGATGCTGGATGATGCGAAGGAGACGGTACATTACATGGTAGGTGAAATATTTGAACCTGTGATGATGAGGATGGTAAGTATCATGAAACCAGAAAAGCCGGAGGTGAAGTGAGTGAGTAAGAAAAAGCACATTGTTCGCTGCCCTCACTGTAATCACAGGGTATTTGATGCCGATTATGCAGATGTTGAAATTAAATGTCCGAAATGCAGAAAGTTCTTTGAAGTCAAGTTGTAAAAAAGGGCGGTGTGATAAGTCAATAGTTCTGGCACAGAGCCACAAAGGGTGCAGATGATTCACCTATAGAGCCTGGCAGAAAGTTTAAACACTCTTAAGGCACTATATAATAGGGAAATACCCATAATAAAAGGTAACCCAAACCCTAGTTGTAAGGTTCTTATGCTTCTTCCAGATGCTGACAAAAATGCGATCTATGACGTGGAGGAATTTGTATATGATGATAGGAATCTTCTTGTAGAAAGTATAAAGTTGGTAGATAAGGAAGGGAAGATATATTCGAATCTAAGAGCTTACTTAATTGGGAAGCTGCTGGATTTTGGTGGGATGATAATAATATGAATAAGATAATAGCTGATGGAGCGAAACAAGACGATATTGTAACTCTTAAACAAATTTCAAATGCAGTAAATAGAGGTCCTGCAAAGAAAAATAGTAAATTAGATCCTATAGGATGGGATGATAGAAAGGGTTGCTATGAAGCTGTCTGTAAAGTTATAAAGTGAAGTTTGCTTTGTTAGTGCTAATTTTTTGTTAAATTGATATAGGAGGGATTCAAGAGTGAGAAAAGGAATATTTGCTATATTACTGATTGCATTAACATTAATTATAAGATCATGTAATAGAAATAGTGGTCTAAAGCAGAATAATGAAAATTCGGCTGCGTTCGATAGCTCAAATAATTTAGGATATGTGATAGAAAATGAAAGCTATAAGAAAGAAGGGGTTAGCATTAAATATCCCCAAATAAATAAATTGGGTGATGATGTTAAGCAAAGTGAAATTAATGAAATGATTAAGTCGGAAGCATTTACTGTTACGGATTTATACGAGGATACCGATGTTTCTACTATAGAAATTGACTTTAAAATCACTTGGAAAAGTAAGAACCTAATAAGTATTCAATATTACGCCTCAGGATTTTCAAAAGGAGCAGCATATCCTGTTGATTTATTATACACAATAAATATTGATATAAGTAAAGGGTCTAAACTTAGATTGAAGGATTATATTAATATTGATAATAACTTTGTTGATAAATTTAGAAAATACAAAGTAAAAGATCCGGACATAAATCAAGCGTCAGAGGGTGCATTTGAATACATACTTGATACGTATTCGGTTGATGATTTGCTTAAATATTTTGATGGGGCTGATTCGTCATATAACAATTCAGCTTTTACATTTAGCTATTTTACTAAAGATTCATTAGGAATAAGTATAGAAGTACCTAATGCAGTAGGGGATCATACGGAAATAGAATTAAAGTATAAAGACATTAAAGAGAACATAAAGGAAGACAATATGGTTTGGGAAGACTTTTTAGGATAATCTCAAAAAGGATTAATTTATTAGTGGATATAATGTAAGGCAGGATGACGAAAATTCCCGCGCGAAGCTTCAAAAGTACGATAGGCTATGGTAACCTTACTCTCGATTAGAAAACATCACACGTATATGGTACTCTGCGCGCAACGGCAAGGGAACCTTTGCAGAAACACTAATACACCTCTTAGGCTCACATGCCAGGACTGCACAGGTAGACAGCTTGATGCTTAAAAGTGTATCTGGTAGCAGTGCCAATCCCGATATTGCAAGACTTAAAGGTGCAAGAGTTGTAAATGCAGCAGAACCGCAGAAAAATTCAAGGCTCAATGAAAGCTTGATCAAACAACTTACAGGTGGTGATATGGTAACAGCGCGCTTCCTCTATGAGAAGGAATGATGAAAAAGATCCAGAGGAATATCAATCACTTGTACAGGTATGTAAAGTACTGGTTAATCGAAATTAGTGGAAATGGATTGAAGCTTGTGCAAAATTTCTTACAACTTCAGGGGATAGTGACATAATAAATCGTCTTCAAAATTATGCAAAGGGTCAATTTACTCAAGAGGAAATCGAGATAAATAAGAATAGTAAAATTACTAAAGAGGATCTCCAATCATTTAGCAAGCAATTTCTGATTACTGATAAATAATATAATGAAATATTCACTTTTGTCTTCAGTTCTTAAATAGCAATACTATGATTTAAAGACGGTTGTCAATTAAGATGACCGTCTTTTTTGTGCCATAGGCAGTCGCACCGGTTCTTGTTTCGAATATGACTATTTTGCAGTAATGATAACGTATAATTAATCATATTTTATTTAACAAAAATAGACATAATTAATAGCCGTTTGGTAAGATTATGTTACCACGCAAAAAGGAGGCTATGAAATATGTCCGATAACATTATTCAATAAAAAGCTATTAATTAAAGCTGAATTAAAGGATCTTGTACGTTCGAGTGTTGAGGAAACCCTTTATGCCCTGCTTGGTAAGGAAGCAGACAAATTAGTAAATGCCGAAAAGTATGAGCGTTCAGGTGAACATCAAGGTTATCGTTCAGGTCATTATACCAGAAACCTGAAAGCAATATTTTCTCTAGTGCGAAAGTGGTAATATTGATAAAGTAATGGATGGCTTAGAATATTAAAGGTAGACGGGCCAGGTAAAATCGATATTTATGCTTATGACGGGGCTGGTAACCGTATAGCGGTAAATGAAACCTACAAGTCATTGCAGCCGTCCGGTTTTATTGACGATGCAACCGGGAATGATGTACAATATATCTTAAAGAAAACAGATTACACCTATTCTAATGCTGGTAAGATGTTGAAGCTAGTGGAGAGGATGTATGACGATTCTAACAAAGAGGTACTGCGCAAAACAGTTAATTACTATTATGATAGCAACGGTAATGAGCTAAGTAATACGGCAAGTTGGACTCATCCCCATGATATTAAACTGAGACAATCCACAAAGGGTTCGTTGTATGCAGATAACATGGAGAGCGGGATAGATACGCTGATAGACCGTGTAAATAACACCTTTGACGGATTTGATAGACTTATTAAGGTTGAACGTATATTCGCAGGAGTAAAATCCATATCAGAATATCTATATAATGGTGATAACTTAAGAGTAAGCAAAACCGTGAAGAAATCGAATAATGGATACAAGGAGGTAGTTACTAAGTATCTATATGACAGACAGAACTTCTGTACAAAAATCAATCGGTTGGGGCTCGGTACTGACGGAAGTAAGAAGTAGTACGTTAGTAATGACAGGTAAAAACGTAAAGGACATGAATTCTAAAGGTGTTGCAGTAGAGTTAATACTTGACAAAGAAACAAAGGC
>JAEZTQ010000042.1 GCA_023443625.1 Bacillota bacterium
GTACGAAACAGGTATTGGCCTATGTTCTTAGCGAATCCCTTGAAGTTGATTTTGTACTCGACACAATAAATATGTTAATCAAAAATCATAAAAAAAGCCTTCAGACCGATGCAATATTGCACTCAGACTATACCGAAGAAAATACTATTCCGAAGTTTCTTTAAAATCACATATTTACTGAGTTTATCTCATTTTCTTCGGCATAGTATTTTATACTTGAAGTACCAAACAAAGGAGGTACTTCGAGATGAAGATTGATACTATCTGTAACGATTTATTAAAAGCGTTGACAGACGCAAGCTATAACGAACATACAATCTTTAATTACCAAGGTGTGATTCGAAGATTCAAAGCTTACTGTAATCAAATGGGAGTTACGATTTATACTCCCGAATTCGGTCAAACCTATGCTGATGATGTTGTAAGCAGTTTAACTGGTAAGTTTAGCAAAAACAGATACCATACACAGGGGCGATTCATTCGCTTGATCAACAGCTATTACAATACTGGCGTTTTTGATTTCTCTATGTTCAAACGAGGCAAGGTTCAACCCGCAAATGATGCTCATAAATGTATTTACCAGGAGTATGAAACTCATCTTCGTGATTCTTATGATAACGAGAATACGGTTCATTTCTACGAGTATGAATTGTATTGTTTTCTTCAATACCTGGACATGGTTCTGATATACGATGTCAAATCAGTAACGCCTGCTGTCGTACTGAATTACATCAAGTCGGTTAAGCAATGTCGTCAGCGGGCTGTTTTGTGTGGCTTGCGCCGGTATTTTATATACGCAGAAAGAAATGATTTATATACAGCCATAGCCGGACTTCATGCTTATCGTCATAAAAGAATTATTCCGACACTTACTGACAATGAGCAAGATTATATAAAAGCTATTATTAATGCGAATAAAATATCTTATCGTGACGCAGCCATTGTTCTGCTTGGTCTTTCCACCGGAATCAGAGCCTGTGATTTGATACGTTTAAAGCTATCCGACATTGATTGGATCAGCGAAACGATATCGTTCAGGCAAAGTAAGACAGGAAATACCGTCTGCCTTCCACTCACCACAGTGGTCGGCAATGCTATAGCTAACTATCTTTCAAAAGAAAGACCGCGGACAGATAATGATTTTTTGTTTGTCAGGCAGTTAGCTCCTTTTGATCCGCTCACGGATCATGCGTCCTGCCACGCGATAGTTTCTCATGTTTTTTAAAAGACGGGCATTAGTAAGCAGGACAGATTTTTCGGAATGCATATGCTTCGGCACAATGCCGCCTCCACTATGGTGAAGCAAGAGGTCCCAATTGCTACGATTGCAGCCATCCTTGGACATTCTAATACCGACACTACAGACATATATATAACAACGGATGAATCCAGGCTTAAGGAATGCGTTCTTCCCATGGTTAACATCTCTTTGGAGGTGAATCCATGAATAGTTTTATCAGTAACCTTGCTCCGGCATTGAAAGACTTTGTTACATTAAAAAACTCATTAGGTATCGAATATAAAACCGGAACCGTTTATCTTCGACAGCTTGATAAATATAACTTTGAACATAACAATGCTCTGACTCTTACTAAAGAGATTGCTGTAGGCTGGGCAATACAGCACGCCAGCAAGTCAACAACCAATGACAGAAGCTGGATCCCACCCGTACGTGAGTTTGGACGTTACTTGCAAAGTATCGGAGATACTGAGGCCTACGTCCTTGATAACCGGTTTACCATTCAGCATTATCATGCCGAAGTATATCTCCTGTCTGAGGATGAAATACAAGTATTCTTTAAGGAGTGCGACTCCTATGTTCTCAGGCACAAAACACCAGGAAGACCTTACGTTTTTCCTGCCTTTTACAGGTTTCTTTACTGCTGCGGCGTAAGATGTGCGGAAGCCAGAAATCTTAAATGTAAAGATGTTCACCTGGATAAAGGGTATGTTGATATCCTTAAGTCAAAAGCTCATAAGGACCGACGGTTGTTTTTATCTGATGAGCTGATCACATATTTAAAAAAATATGATTCAGCTATAGATAAATGTTTTCCTGACAGAGAGTATTTCTTCCCTGGTGGTTATGGTGGCATTGTTTCTCCAACTGCGGTATCTGCCAACTTCAGAAACATCTGGATATCCGCTTGCTTGTCTAGGGATGGCAAAACAAAGCCGAGAGCCTACGATTTCAGACATCATTTTGCCTGCGCCAACATCATGCGTTGGTCAATGGAGGGTAAAAATGTGCATGTCATGCTTCCGTATCTGATGAGATATATGGGACATGCTTCTTTGGAGAGTACGTATTACTACATACATCTTATTCCTGATTACTTTGCGCAATACACATCACTTACGACCTCCATGGAGGATTTGATTCCGGAGGTTGAAGCGTATGAAGTATAAACGAAAGAAGGACAGTGATTTTTGGATTTTAGCCCGGTCGTATTTGCATGATTATATGCCGGCAGTTAAAAATCTTTCCGATAAATCAGTTGAAACGTACAAGCAGTCCTTAAAGACATACCTGACGTTTCTTGACTGTCAAAAATCATTATTGAACGAAAAGGTGACCTTTGATGCCTTCTCAAGGGATAATGTAAAGGATTATGTCATATGGCTTAAGGAACAGAGCTTCTCGCCTAAAAGCATTAACCTGAAACTTACTGCAATTAGGTCATTTTTAAAGTATTGCAGTGAAGAGGATTTCGAGCTTCGCGGTATTTATGCCGAGGTATGTACGATTAAAAAGCTCAAGGAAGAAAAACATCCCATACAATACCTACAACCTAACGCAACTTCCGCTATCCTGGCTGCCTATGATACTAAAACAGGGAAACACAGGAGAAACAGAATGCTTCTGATCCTCCTGTATGACACTGGTGCACGTGTTCAGGAACTGGCCGATTTAAATCTTTCATCACTGCATCTGGAAGCTGCTAATCCTTTCGTAACACTGATCGGTAAAGGCAGAAAAAGCAGGAATGTTCCAGTGATGAATAAAACGGTCAGACACCTGCAGGTTTATCTGAAAGAATTTCATCCGGCACACGTTGAGTCACCCTTGTTTTATAGCATGCTGGATGGTGGACCTCATCGACTATCAACTGACAGTATAAGCTTGGTGTTGAAAACTGCGGCAGATATTGCTCGCACGACTTGCAATGAGGTACCTGGTAAAGTTCATTGCCATCTGATAAGAAAAACCAAAGCAATGGATCTTTACAAAAACGGTGTACCTCTTCCGTTTATAATGCAGCTTCTCGGTCACGAGAGCATGTCAACAACATCAGGATTCTATGCATTTGCAACACTTGAAATGATGAGTGATGCAATGAATAAAGCCGCACCGCAGTTTGAAGAAACTGAAAAGCTGTGGAAGAAAGAGGAAATCAGGAAGGCAATCTATTCCCTTGATTAGCTTGAAATACTATGCCGAAGAAAATGTTATATTTTAAGCAGTTACATAGCGAAATTAAAACTTCGGCATAGTATTTTCTTC
>JAEZTQ010000079.1 GCA_023443625.1 Bacillota bacterium
GATAATTGGGAGTATAGTGGTGACTACTTAATTAAAAAGAACCTAAAGAACAAGAATTCACACTATGAATCCCATGTTGCAGGGTTTGACGAGAATTGGCTGCTTAAGATTAAGCCTACTGACAAAAAGAAGGAGACGGGTGAGACTGTAACCGTCAAGCAATTAGAAGATTTTGGTTGGATTAATCCGACTCAGGAACTTGCAGATGAGATAAATGAAGCCATGAGTATGTTTGGAATTAATAAAGGTGAATATGCAACAGAACAGATAATAGCATTTATGGCAACAACAGGTCATGAATCAGGTATGGGCGGTTATGATTATATACAAAGTGGAGGCAAAGGTAAATTTAGGGGTGCAGGTGTTATCCAGTTGACAGGAGAGTATAATTATGCTGAGTTTGATGAATACTTGAAAGAAAATATGAAAGGGTATGATGGGGAAATAATGAAAAGTTCTGCATCCTATAAAGTTGTAGCAGAGAAATATGCATGGGTGGCAGCAGCATGGTTTTGGACAGAAGGCAAACCTATTAAAGAGAGGCTAAATGAATATTTGGATAAAGGCTACAAACTATCTGATTCATTCATAGTTACGTCGGCGTTTGTTCAGGGATTCAGAGGTAGTAACGAAGACTATAAAAAAATAGCAGCAGGACAGTATAAACCAATAAACTATTCATCAGCTTATGATTGTACTTATAATGGTCAAAACACTTATAATGTAATCGATATTAAAGTCATCAATGGAGGGACAGTCGTTTCATCGAATAATTGGGAAGATAGAATCGATACATTTGATGATGCATGTAAATCTTTTGGAGGGTACAAATATGGTAAGTAACCGTATCAAAGGAATAATAATCATAGTTTTCATGATAATTACATTAATATCATGTTCAAGGAGAGAAGCTATAGCGACAAATGATAACCAAGCAAACTTGGTTACTGAAGTAGATTCTAATAGCGTAAATCTAGAAGATGATCTTCAGCCAGACCAATCGGCAGAATCATTGCCCAATGACCTAAATCAAGAAAAGGATAATCTAACAGGAGCATCCATTCAGGTTGTTTTAAAAAGCATAAGTCAGGAAGACTATGATAAATGGGTGGTACCAATGTATGATGGTGGATTAGATCCTAATGGTCAACCATTACAATTGCCTGAATTGGAAAAATTTGATTATCCCTATATTGAGGGAATGGAAGATAAAGAGTTGCAAAATAAAGTTAATGATACTATTAAAAGTGCAATTTTTAATGAAGATTTTCTTTCAGCTCCAATATTTGCTGTAGGGGTTGAAACAACTCCATTATCATATTTTAAATACCCAGGGATCATTTATAATAAAGATATTTTAAGTATTCCTATTGTATTGGAATCGCCCATATAACTATTATATGCCTATATCAGTAACTATAGATATGAAAACAGGTGAAAGGCTGTTTTTAGAAGATATCATTGAACTTAATGAGGAGTTTACATATAAATTACTTTATGAAGAAGATTTTTTCATTAATATTGACATTGTCGGATTCAGTATGAAAGAGCTTCTAAATCATTATAGTAATGGAGATGAAGAACTTCCGAGTGAAGCAGGAAAAAATTTGCTGGATATTTTAAGGATACATGTTCAAGAAGATGAAAAACCTCAAGTAGAGGATTTTTACTTAACAAAAGACGGAATAGTTTTGACTCGTTTTACAAATAACGGAACACCGGAGGAAATAAATGTTCCCCTTGAGAATCTGCAAGAGTTTTTGAAAATTAATAGCTGGAAAACAAATAAGACTTTACAAATACAGCAATGAGAGAATTAAATCAAACAGATGGAAATCATTAAGCTAGTGGATTAAATTTATTAATAAACTTTGTTATCCTTAGAGCGGTAATATCAATAAAAATGGGGAGATAGAGATGTGATACCTGGTACTGCATTCTCCAGTATCCTGAGTTTCTAGAGGATTATATGCCTTGTTGTTGATTTAGCAGACGAAGCCAAAGAACTGTTAAGTGTTCTAAAACTACTACAGGATAAAAAGTCTTTCTGGTAAGTATCATAGAGCAGTACCTGAACGGAAAAGAATTTCATACAGCAATGAAAGGGTTTGCGGGTATAAATAAGTATTATCTAGAGAGAAAAAGAAGACAGGGTTTTAATGAAGCAAAGGAAGCCAGAACGGTAGGTAGATTCGGTAACAGAGGTTATAAATAAATGGACTGATTCTTATTCGAGACGTAGGGATTCATATGATAAAGTTATAAAGTATGTATATTAGGAGGACAAAATATTGAAAAAATATTTATTATTCAGAATTATACTTATAACAGCTATTTTATTTTCATTAACATCCTGCGGTAGTAAAGATGTAACTGAAAATAGTAGTGTGGAAAAGGAAAATCAATCTGAAGTGAATGACAATAAAACTTTATTTGATCCTAAATATTATTTTGCTAGTAATTACTATGGAGTAGCACCTAGTATTCTAAAAAATGATGATATGCCTAGACCAGAAGAAAATAAGGAATGGATAAAAAGTTTAGAAATTACATATCCTCAGCTATATAATATGGAGGATATAGATAAGGAAGAGCATATAAATGATATTTTATTTAAAGAAGCACTAAATATACGAGATATTTTTAATAACAGAAACTATATAGAATACAATATTAATTATATAATAATGGAAGCTACTGATAAAGTGCTTAGTATTCTTTTTACTGGATTTATAGAGTCTCCTCAAAAAGCAAATAATATTGCTTATTCAGTTACTATTGATTTAAGTGATGAAAGATTAATGGATTTATCAGAATACTTTATAATTAATGAAAGCTTTGTAGAGAAGCATTTACACAAAGATTTTAAAGTTGTTGAGAATAACTTTGAAAATTTAAATGAAAATAACCCATTTGTTGAAGAGTATGTTAAAAATTACGACCAAGAAACTCATAAACATGATTTTTATATTAAAGATGAGACTCTAGGATTAATTATTTCTGCGCCACAAGCGATGGGATATATTCTGCTTGAAGGTAAATATTAGACTTAGATATACTGTTAATATAGTAATAGACGATTTATTACTCGAAGACTTTCCCATTTTAACGAGTTGTTGCAATCAGAGTTTTGGACAATATTACAAGGGAAAAGCAGAGAAAAATGATATAGATTATAAGAAAGAGTTTTTTGCTCATTGTGTCATGCAATGAAAATATAAAATGTAGAAATTGAGCCAATACCCGACAAGCCAATAAACGGTAATACTTAACATATATATTACTACTAATTCGCATAATTTTGGTCAAATATTGCAATTTACTAAAAAAGGAGCTATTGACAAAATAATAAGCCCTGTAATATAATTATACCTATATTAAAAGCAATGACGAAGAGAAGTAACATAGATTATCGTTCCCAGTGAGCAGGAGATAGTGAGAACCCTGCAAAGTGAATTTATGCGAATAACACTTCACCAGCTGTAATCTGAACATCTTTTTGATAAGTAGGTGCACCGTTCGTTAAGCGTTAATTAACAACACTAGAGTGACTGCATATGCAGTAAAACAGGTGGTACCGCGGACTGTTACAGCTGTTCGTCCTGAAATTTAATTTTTAGGACGGGCAGCTTTTTTTTGTCGTATTGAAGATGAAGCATAGATAATATACATGCTTTAACCTAGGAAGCTTGGTTTTCAATACAATATTAAATGTTATTGCACAAGAGAGTATTTTAGTGCTCATCCTAGATAAGAATAAGTGTAAGAGTGAAAAGGAGATATGATTATGTCAGATTTATATCGTAGTAAAACCATGGATCAGATATCAGAGAGTGATATTGGATCAGAACTTAAAATTGCAGGCTGGGTAGAGAATATTCGTGACCACGGCGGTGTATCTTTTATTGATTTACGTGATATGTATGGATTAATGCAAGTAGTATTTCGTAATACGGATTTATTAAAGGGAATTAAAAAAGAAGAGTGTTTATCCATCGAGGGTAGGATTGAACGCCGTGATGAGGAGACCTACAATCCCAAGATTCCTACAGGAACCATTGAGCTTGAGGCCTTAAAGGTATCTATCCTTGGTAAAGTATATAGGGACTTGCCTTTTGAAGTAGCAAATTCCAAAGAAATCCGTGAGGATGTACGTCTTAAATACAGATACCTTGATTTAAGAAATCGTAAGGTGAAAGATAATATCTTATTCCGTTCTGAGGTTATTAGCTATTTAAGACAGAGTATGAATGATATGGGCTTTGTTGAGGTGCAAACCCCTATTTTAACAGCATCTTCTCCAGAAGGTGCAAGAGATTATATCGTACCTTCCAGAAAGCATAAGGGTAAATTCTATGCTTTGCCTCAGGCACCACAACAATTTAAACAGCTCCTTATGGTATCTGGGATTGATAAGTATTATCAGATTGCACCATGTTTTCGTGATGAGGATGCAAGAGCAGACCGTTCTCCCGGAGAGTTCTATCAGTTAGACTTTGAGATGAGCTTTGCAACACAGGAAGATGTATTCCATGTGGGTGAGCAAGTATTAACCCAGACTTTTAAGAAATTTGCTCCAGAAGGCTCCCAAATTACAGAGGCACCTTATCCAATTATCAGCTATAAGCAGGCTATGCTGGAATTTGGTACTGATAAGCCAGATCTTCGTAACCCCCTTCGTATTGTAGATGTTACGGATTTCTTCCAAAGATGTACCTTTAAGCCTTTTCATAACAAGACCGTTAGAGCCCTTAAAGTTCATGCTGAGCTATCCAAAGGTTTCCATGAGAAGATGTTAGAGTTTGCCCAGTCTATCGGCATGGGTGGCTTAGGTTATCTTGAGGTAAAAGAAGAGAAAGCTTATAAAGGACCCATTGATAAATTTATTCCAGAAGAGCTTAAGAGTGAATTGGCAGATATGGCAAGTCTTGAGCCTGGCGATGTTATCTTCTTTATCGCAGATAATGAAAAGCTAGCTAGCAAATACGCAGGACAAATTCGCACAGAACTTGCTAACCGCCTTGATTTAATAGAGAAGAATTCATATCGTTTCTGTTATGTGAATGACTTCCCTATGTTTGAAGTGGATGAGGAAACAGGTAAAATTGGATTTACCCATAATCCCTTCTCCATGCCTCAAGGTGGCTTAGAAGCCCTTACTAGCAAAGATCCTTTGGATATTCTTGCATATCAATATGATATTGTATGTAATGGTATTGAGCTTTCCTCCGGTGCTGTTAGAAATCATGACATGGAAGTAATGGTTAAGGCTTTTGAAATTGCTGGTTACAATGAGGATACCTTGAAGGATAAATTTGGTGCATTATATAATGCATTTCAATTTGGAGCACCTCCACATGCAGGTATGGCACCAGGTGTTGACCGTATGATTATGCTTCTTAGAAATGAAGAAAATATCCGTGAGGTTATTGCATTCCCTATGAGTGGTACTGCACAGGATTTATTGTGTGGTGCGCCTAGTGAAGTAACTGAACAGCAGCTACGTGAAGTTCATATTAAATTAAGACAGTAGTTCCTTAGTTAGGGATTGTGCTTATACTTTGTTTGTATATAAGGTTAATTGCATAAAACACACAGTTTTTAAAATTGATAGTTATTATTATGGAGGTGACATAGATGGCAGTAACCAAGGAAGATGTGGAAAAGCTAGCTAAACTGGCTAAACTGCGTTTTGCGGATGATAAATTAGAGCAGTTTATTAGTGAATTTGATGAGATTATTGCGTTTGCAGATACCATTAATCAGTCAGTGGAAGGAAAGACAGAAGAAATCAAATGTGTAGGTACAAAATTGATTTCTTATGAAGAGTTACGTGAGGATGAAGTAATCCCGTCCCTACCCAATGAAAAGATTCTATCCAATGTAGAAGGTGTTAATGGATTTTTCAGCGTGAAGAGAAGTAAAGGAAATTAATGTCCAAGGGGCATAGGAGGTTATCAATGAGAGAAATAATTTCTGATTTATCAGCAAAACTTCATAGCGGTGAAATGTCCAGTGTTGAGCTGACAAAAGAATATATTAAAGCTATCGAAGAAATCAACCCAGAAATTAATGCATATGTTAATACAACTTTTGAAACAGCAATCAGTGGAGCAGAAGTGGCAGATAAATTATTAAAAGAAGGAAAGGCGTCTGCCTTATGCGGTATTCCTATGACTTTAAAAGATAATATCTGTACCGATGGCTTACTTACCACCTGCTGTTCTAAAATGTTAGATGGATTTAAACCCTATTATGATGCTACCATATGGGAGAACTTAAAGGCCAAGGGAGCTGTCTTACTTGGTAAAGCCAATATGGACGAGTTCGGTATGGGTAATACCTCTGAATCTAGTTACTATGGTGCACCCATCAATCCTAGAAATAAGGGATATGTTACGGGTGGTTCCTCAGGTGGTGTGGCTTCTGCAGTTTGTGCTAATATTGCAGCCTATGGCCTTGGTTCTGATACGGGTGGTTCTATCCGTCAGCCTGCATCTTTTTGTGGTATAGTTGGCTTAAAACCAACTTATGGCGCAGTATCTAGATATGGTTTGATGGCTTTTGGCAGTTCCTTAGATGCCATTGGTCCAATCACCTATAGTGTCAAAGACGCCGCTATAGTATTTGATGAGATAAAAGGTGTAGATGAGAAAGATCAGACCAGCAAAGATTATAGCTACGGTCATATTTTGGAGGGCTTACAAAAGGATATTAAAGGTAAGAAAATTGGTGTGGCAAGAGAGTTCTTTGATGGAATTAGTTCTGAGATTACAGCTCCAATTAATGAGGCAATCAAATTCTTTGAAGCCAATGGTGCTGAAATAGTTGATGTGAAGCTTCCATCCTTAAAATTAGCGCTTCCTGTATACTATATTATCTCTTGTGCAGAGGCATCTTCTAATTTAGGTAGATATGACGGTATTCGTTATGGTTATCGTAGTTCAACCTATGAAAGTATTGAAGATATGATTTACAAAACCAGAACAGAAGGCTTTGGTGAAGAGACAAAACGCCGTATTATGCTGGGAACCTATGTGTTATCCAGTGGATACTATGATGCTTATTATAAGAAAGCTTGTGTTCTTCGCGAAGAAATTACCAGTGAGTTTGAAGACGTATTAAATAAATGTGATGTGTTAATCGCACCAACAGTTCCAAACACTGCATTTCCCATGAATTACCAGGGGGCAAGTGTGACAGAGATGTATATGGCGGATATTTGCACCGTGCCTATGAGTATCGCTGGATTACCCTCTATTTCTCTTCCTTGCGGCAAGGATTCTAAGGATCTTCCCATTGGTATGCAGATTATTGGTAAGAAATTTGGCGAGGAGACAATTTTGAATATGGCATATTTTTATGAAAAGAATAGCGAAGATAAGGTTGGAAACTATGAAGGAGGTGTCAGAGTATGAGATATGAAGTAGTTTGTGGTATTGAAACTCATATTGAGCTGGCTACCAATACAAAGATATTCTGTAATTGTACAACAGCCTTCGGTGGAGCGCCTAACTCTCATTGCTGCCCAATATGTACAGGTCAGCCAGGTACTTTACCTGTATTAAATAAAAAGGTAGTAGAGTATGCAGTAAGAGCAGGTCTTGCTGTACATTGTAAAATCAATACAAAATCTCATATGGATAGAAAGAACTATGTATATCCGGATTTACCCAAAGCATACCAAGTATCCCAGTTTGATGAACCTATTTGTGAGCATGGTTATGTTGAGTTAGATAGCGGTAAAAGAATTGGTATTACTCGTATCCATATTGAGGAGGATGCAGGTAAATTAGTTCATGAAAATGGCTATACCTATATCGATTATAACCGTGGATGCGTTCCCCTTATTGAGATTGTATCTGAGCCTGAGATCTCTTCTCCTGAGGAAGCTAAAGAATATGCTGAGAAATTGCAATTAATTATGCGTTATGTTGGCATTTCTGACTGTAAGATGCAGGAGGGTTCCATGCGTTGTGACGTAAATGTCTCCTTACGTGAACATGGTTCTAAGGAATTTGGGACTCGTACAGAGACCAAGAATATCAACTCTTTGACCTTTATTCAGAAAGCAATGTATGCCGAGATAGAGAGACAGACAGATATTCTCGAAGCTGGTGGAAAGATAGTGCAGGAGACCATGCGTTATGATGATGTGACAGATACCAGTTCTCCTATGCGTGAGAAGGAAAATGCAGATGATTATCGCTATTTCCCAGATCCTGATATTCTTTGTTTTGAAATTCCCCAAGAGAAGATTGATGCAATTTTAGTCTCTTTACCTGAATTACCTTTTGATAAACTGAAGAGATATATAAATGAGTTAGAATTACCGGAAGCAACAGCTAGACAGATGTTTCGATACAGACGTGT
The DNA here is from genome assembly GCA_023443625.1 of Bacillota bacterium. The sequence continues at coordinate 8,374 of JAEZTQ010000079.1, forward strand.
TGCAGAGTTTTTTGAAGGAGCCTTAGCAGAGGGAGCAAGTGTTAAGAATAGCTCCAACCTGATTATTGGTACTATCTATGCTAATATGAATACAGAAGAGGATAAAGAGCTTTTTGAAGTAAAAATATCATCAAAGGATTTTGCTCTATTGGTAAAGATGCTGGATGATAAGAAAATCAACTTTAAACAGGCTCAGAGTACCTTACAGCAGATGTTGGAGACAGGTAAATCTGCAAAGGAATTCATTAAGGCGGAGGACTTGGAAGACATTTCTGATGATGATTTAACAAAATGGTGCCAAGAAGCAGTTGATGCTAATCCTAAAGCTGTAGAGGATATTAAGGCTGGCAAGGATAAAGCAATTAATGTTATGTTTGGTCATATTATGAAGCAATCCAAAGGAAAGGCAGATACCAAGAAGGCAGAAGCCATTATCCGGGAATTAATTAAGTAAGTAGTGATAATATATATTAAGCAAGAAAAGAGTCTGTAGTAGCAGACTCTTTTCTTGCTTAATAGGGTATTTATCTGCCTCAGATGTAATACCCTTGGCATCAAGATGATATAATTTTTGAAAGGATCAGATCTTTGCCTGATACTTAGTGGAATACAATTTCAAATTTAGTAAGTTTTTTATGTTTTTATACAAAAATAAATACCAATGGTATATAATATAAAATAATTTGAAATAAATTGAAATAAGGATAACAGTATATTATAGCCGGGTGAAATTAGCAAAGTAGAAGATAATGATAAGTATATTGCTGATACTGCAGGTCAAATAATGGTATTTAAGTAGGAGGATTGAGCTTTGATGTTGTTTAGTGGGGATATTAGAAGTGATTATATTATGAAAAAGAGTTGGAAAGGCTTTGTATTGCTTGGCATAAGTTTTCTAATATGTGTTTTTGCCATGATAAAGCCAGTTAATAGTTTAGCCGCAGAGATACTTGAAGAGGAAAGTGGGGTATTACATGCTTTTTATCCTGCCTATGCAGTATATGATGAGAAAATACAAAGTTATATAGATGAGGTGGATTCTATTAGCTTTGCCTGGAGTAGGATAGATGCAAGCAACCCGGAGATATTGAATACAGAAAGAGGTAGGAATGGGAACGATAGCTTTTATTATCCCAAGGATTATCTGAAGCCGGTAAGATATGCTAAGACTATGGGAAAGCCTATACAATTAAATATTTATATGAGTGAAAGTGACTGTACAAAGCTGCTACCTTATAGTGATAAACAAAAATTACTGATACAGACCATTGCTGACAGCATGGAAAAGGATATCACACAGGGGGAAGAGATTTATTATGATGGAGTTGTAATTGATTTTGAAGGACTTTGCGATAGGGATGGTAACAAAATGCCAATTCTCTATGATGGCAAGCCGATTAGTACATATTTTATAGAGTTTCTGACTGATTTGAAGGAGAACCTAAACTTAATAAAGAAAAAGCTGTACGTGGCAGTAAATCCTAGATTATATTATGATGGATATGATTATAAGGAGATACTTAAAATCGCTGATCGGGTTATTCTTATGGCACATGATTATGAGCCCACTGAAAAACTTACCAAGGATCAGGCCATGCAATACACTAATTATGATTCTTTAAAACCCATTGATAGCATGGCACCCATACAAAGGGTAAGGCAGGCCTTAAATGATATGAAAGAATCTGCTTCAGCTTCTTCTGATCTTAAGAAGGTATGGCTGCAGATCTGCTTTGACAGCTCACAGTGGAAGTTTGATGTGGAGGGACCGGAGGGCTGGAATACATTGAAGGCTTCCACCTTAAGTCAGAAAGGAAGGGTAGCACCCCTTTATCAAGGAATTAAAAACAGGGTAGATAATATAGATGGTAATACCCAGAATTTAAGCAATGGATATAACAAGGAATTACAGACACCCTATATTCAATACTATAATACCTCAGACAAAACCTGGAACATTATACTATATGAAGGTAGCAATGGGATAAAGGCTAAGATTAACCTGGCAAAAGAGTATGGACTAGGGGGTATTTCCCTTTGGAGCTTATCCAATGTGCCCGATTATAGGGATGCACAAGGTATTAAATATTATCTGGATGGGTGGACTACCATAGTAAAGGAAATGGAAGACTATGATTCCCTTCCTGCTGATAGTAAAAAAAGTGTAAAATTTACGGATAAGGTAGTGGAAAAGGCCGTAAGAGATAAACTGGGCAAATTAACGGGTAGTATTACAAAAACTGATTTAAAGGGAATCTATAGATTGAAGCTCTCAAAGGGAGTAAAATCCCTTGTTGATTTGAAAAATCTGGTTAATCTTGAATATCTGGATGCCAGCCAGTGTGAGCTGAAGGATATGAAAGGGATAGCAAGCCTAACTAACCTACGGGTTCTATACCTACAAAGAAATGTAATAAGTGATATTACACCAATAAAAAAGCTAACTCAACTGGAAATATTATCACTGAATGGGAATCAAATAACTTCTATCTCTTCATTAGCTTCATTAACGAAATTGAAAGAATTATATTTGAGGGATAATAAAATTGATGATATTACAGCTTTAAGTAAATTGAAGAAGCTTAATGTATTGGAGCTTGGAATTAATAAGATAAAAAAGGTGGATGCTTTAAGTAGCCTGAAGAACCTAAAACAACTCTCCATAGAGAATAATGAAATCAGTGATTTAAAAGGGATAAAGGATTTAACTGGATTGTTATCCCTGAATCTATCCAATAATAAGATTTCTGATTTACAAAATTTAAAAAAATTAACTTCCTTGGAGATCTTATATCTTCAAAGAAATTCCATTTCAGATATCCAAGTTCTATCAGGTATGACAAAATTAAAAGAATTATCCCTTAACGGGAATAAAATATCTAGTTTGAAGCCTTTAGCAAAGCTTACCTCCCTTGAAAAATTATATTTAAAGGATAATAAGCTTACTAGTATTTCTTATCTGAAGGATTTGGTTAACCTAAAAGAGCTGTATTTATCCGGTAATAAAACAACAGATTATAGCCCGGTTAAAAAGGTATATTCCCAGTTGAAGGGGAATTGCGATTTTAAGTTAAATTGACTTTAGATTAAGAGTCCAATAGTTTTAAAACCTAAGACACAAACATATGATAAATTAATACAGCGTATGTTTGATGGAAGGTATTATGGGTGTGAAGAATATTCATTTAGGAAGGTTCTTTGGAAGAAGGGTAATAGAAAGAATTATTATAATAATAGCTTCAATTGTATTACTGTATTTTTTGTTTTCCCTATACTTTAAGAACCATTTCTTTTTTAATACAGTAATAAATGGGGTAGATGTATCTCTAAAAGCTTATAATAAGGCAGATAACAAGATAAGTAGCTATATCAAAGACTATAAACTCTTATTAATAGAAAGAGATGGAGAAACGGAAATAATAAAAGGGCAGGATATAGGAATGCAGTATAATGAAAAAAACAGTATTCCTAAGGTATATAAAGAGCAGAATGCCCATAAGTGGATGACATCACTATTCAAGAAGCAAAAATATTATGTAGATGACCTATATATTTATAATGACAATTATTTACAAGGTGCTTTAATGAAACTGAATTGCATGACCAAAGCTATAACGAAACCCCGCAATGCTAATTTTTCATATCTTAATGGTTCCTATGAAACCATCGAGGAGATATATGGTAATAAGATACAGGAAGATAATTTGCGTAAGGCATTACAGGCCAGTATATTAAGGGGAGAAACACAACTAAATTTAAATGAAAAGAATTGTTATGAAAATCCAAAGTATACCTTAAACTCAGATAAAACGTTAGAAACCAAGAAGTTACTGAACAAGTATGTATCAACCAAAATTACATACAAATTTGGCAGTGAAATTGAGTTATTAGATGGTAATATTATCAATGAATGGCTTATTGTTGATGAGAATTTGGATGTTATAATAAAGGAAGAAGAAATTATTAAATATGTAAAAGAACTGAGCAAAAAATATGATACCGTGGGAATAACAAGAAATTTTAAAACCTCCACAGGGAAGATAGTAGAAGTTAAAGGAGGACTCTATGGGTGGAAAATAAACAGGGATAAGGAAGTAAAAGCCTTACTGGAAGACATAAATCATGGTGAAATAAAAGAAAAGGAACCTGTATATACACAGAAGGCCTTGTATAGAGGGGAGAATGAGATAGGGAATACCTATGTAGAGATTAGTATTACCAGACAGCATGTATGGTTTTATAAAGATGGAGAACTAATAGTTCATGGGGCCGTAGTAACAGGGAATCCCAATAGAGGAAATGCAACGGTGGTTGGATCCTATATGCTTAACTATAAGCAAAAGAATGCTGTTTTAAAAGGACCGGGTTATGAAGCAAAAGTAACCTATTGGATGCCTTTTTATGGCAACATTGGGTTACATGATGCAAGTTGGAGGAGTTCTTTTGGTGGTCAGATATATAAAAGGAATGGAACTCATGGATGTGTTAATGCGCCCCATTATTTAGCAAAAAAGGTATTTGAATATATCCAGGAAGGAATCCCTGTAATATCATATGAAGAGTAGAATTAAGAAATATGACCTAAGAGGCAGGAATTGTAGACTTATAGTGAATTGTCGACTATTTCAATATAACAGGTTGACAATGTGAACTCCATGAAATATAATAATTATGTTCTTATGATAGAATAAATTATGTTTCAAGGAAGGATTTTCACTATGAGATCTAGAAGAATAAACACCCTTACTCTAATTAGTCTTATGACTGCGGTTACTTGTATATTGGGACCACTCTCCATAGCAATACCTATATCAACAGTTCCCATTACCTTTACTAATCTTGCTATTTATATATCGGTTATTATACTTGGATGGAAAAAAGGTACCATCAGCTACTTGGTATATCTTCTAATTGGATTGGTAGGAGTACCGGTTTTTTCAAATTTTACATCCGGTCCTGCTAAGCTATTAGGCCCCACAGGTGGCTATCTCATAGGTTTCATCTTTATGGCCTTGATTGCTGGTTTTTTTGTGGATAAATTTATGGGTAAAATCTACATGTACATAATAGGAATGGTACTTGGGACAATGGTGACTTATGCTTTAGGAACAGGCTGGTTGGCATATCAGGCAAACTTAACCTTTGGGAAAGCTTTATTATTGGGTGTGATACCCTATATACCAGGTGATATGATAAAGATAGTAATATCAGCTATCCTGGGTCTTGCAATAAAGAAACAGATAATAAAAGTAGGATTATTCGATTATAGGGAAACATGGAAGTAGTAAATAGCACAGCTATACAGGATAATAATTAATATTTACAAATTTTAAAAGTCCTTTACCACTATTGGAATAAGTATGCTGGGACGTTGCTACAAAACTAATGGAATCATTTGGCCCCAGAGTATAGGATTCCTTGTTTACCGTTAAGGTTAATTGTCCTTCTATAACCAATATATATTCCTGTGACTTTTCTGAATGACCGATAGAGGTATAGCAACAATTTTCATCAGCTTCAATCTGAAATAGCTCAAAATTGCGATTTGGGGTATTAGAATAATAACAGAAGGTTCTAAAATGGCCGTTTTCTTCTACTAGGGAATCGGCCTCATCTTTTTTTACAATCCCTGTGATAGGTTCATGATGATCCAGTAATGCAGTATAAGGTACTCGTAAGCCGCCTGCGATTTTCCATAAAGTGTTTATGGTTGGATTTGTGTCACCTTTTTCTATCTGTGAAAGCATTACCTTACTTAGTTGACATAGCTTTGAAAGTTGTCCTAGGCTGAGATTACGCTCATTGCGTAATCTTTTTAAATTTTCGGAAATGATCTGATTAATATCCATATGAACCTCCAGAATTATTTGTTATAAACCTAAACTTTGCAGGTAGAAGGGCTATCCAATAATGTTAAATATTGTTGACAAATAAATCTAACAAATGTAAAATACAAAATATATCTTACATTCGTTCGATATATATTATAATATTATACATGGTACAAAAAAGGAGTGCAATAGATTTTTATGCTTAATAAACTAGAAAGAACAGAAATGAAAAAGGCTTTTGTAATTGCTTTCCCATATACTATACCTGTTTTAACCGGCTTTTTAGGTTTAGGAGCCGCCTATGGTATACTGATGCAAACAAAAGGATATGGCTTTCCTTGGTCAGTGCTTATGAGTGCGATTGCTTTTTGCGGCAGCATGCAGTTTGTAGCCATCAATTTACTTACTACAGCTTTTAACCCTTTATTTGTAGTATGGATGAGTCTTATGGTTAATGCCAGACATGTTTTTTATGGCATATCCATGCTTGATAAATTTAGAGGCCTTGGTAAGCTGCGACCTTTCCTTATTCTAACCCTATGTGATGAGACTTTTTCTGTTTTCTCTACTGTGGAGCTTCCCAAAGGTATTAACCGAAAATACTTTTATTTTGTGGTATCCTTATTAAATTATTTATACTGGGTTACCGGTACTTTTCTTGGTAGTTTACTAGGTAATATAATAACCTTTAGTACCAAGGGATTGGATTTTGTGCTTACTGCATTATTTGTTGTATTATTTTTGGAGCAATGGAAGCTTAAGGCAAATAGATTGCCTGGAATTATAGGCTTGGTTAGTACAGTAATCAGTTTGCTTATATTTGGTCAGAATAAGCTGATTATACCTGCAATGTTTATTATTTTATATGTTCTTATGATAGGGAGGAAAAAGATATGCAGTTATCGGGAATTCAAACATTAATCATAATATTTTTAGTTTCTCTTGGCGCAATTATAACAAGAACGATACCCTTTTTATTATTTCCTGAAAATAAAAAGACCCCAGAATTAATTACATATCTAGGAAAGGTACTGCCAGCTGCAATGATGGGATTATTGGTGGTCTATTGTTTAAAGGGGGTATCCCTGGTAAGCAAACCCCATGGTATACCGGAGTTATTGTCAGTATCTGCTATTGTTATTTTGCATAAATGGAGAAGTAATGTATTGCTTAGCATCGGAGGAGGAACCTTAATTTATATGTTTCTCGTACAGTTTATATTTAAGTAATTAGTAATCTTGATTTAAACTTTTCTTGGATTAATATTAAGGGTAAAAACAATTGATTAGAGGAACAATAAAGGAAGGGTCAGAAATCTGACCCTTCCTTTGTCGATATAATATGGTATTTGTATCAAGTTCTTGCCAAGGTTCTATATATTAATACTTACCGTCTATATAATCACCAATGGGGAAGTTCCACTGGGAGTCGATGGAATCTACTTCTTTCATGTAATCCTCTTTACCATAATGAGGTAGACATACCTGTTGCTTCTGTAATACTTTCAGGCAAATATATACAACGGATTTGTCAGTGAATTCCTGGAATTCTTCTTCGAGTTTAATGCCATCAATCTTCCAGCCTTTCTCATTAATATCTGCATCATATATTGCTGCCCACTCAAGCTCACAGAAAACAGGCTCATTGAAGATTTCGATACTGGAACGATCTGCTTCTCTGGTGTTCTTACCCATGATGCCTTTTTCATCCTGGAAATATCTTGCTACTAAATCAGGAGGATTGGGTTTGATTTTGGGCTTATTTCCCTTGAAATCTACTTTGGTAAAAGCCTTAAAGGGAACATGAACAGTAGTATCCTTAATTACACCACCGATAGAGCCACCTTTTGTACAGGTTCTTGATGCATATTCAATATTCTTTCTAATAAAACCTTCTAGAAATACCTTATCAGTCGGAGGTATAAATCTGCACTGTGTTAAAAATACCTGTTTCTCTATTCTTTTTATTTCAAATGCGGGATCATTAAGTTTGATCTTAGCTTCTGTATCAATTTGAACAACAAATTCTGCAAGCACCTTAGGAACTTTAATATCTCCACCCTTCCAAGGATAATTTTTTGCATTGGTGAGAGTTTCTGATTTTAGTACAGCAGCGTCGCAATCATGATCGCAACAGCTAGATACATGGTAATCTGAGCTGACAACTGATGAGTTTTCTCTATTCATTGATATATCTCCTTATAATAATTATTATGGATATTTCTAATGTTATATCCTAATATATATTATTCGAAAGAATAGAAAATGTTCATATTATGTATAATTAAATAAATAAATGACTGATTATGTCACAATAAAGCATTTTATCATATCCAGGTTTTCAAGTTTTAAATCTAAATATATAGCAAAATTATATAGTTATTTTTAGATTTCAATAATAATATAAGATTAATCATATAAATAAGTATTTTTAGTGAGCTTAAATTACAAAAATATTATAAAAAAAACAAATAGAATGAAATACTTTAGCCTTTGAAATAGATATACTTAACTCATAACAAATCAAATCACATATAAATATAGGAGGTATCTATTATGGATTTTGAAGCATTATCATTGGCGGTACAAAAGGGTAAAGCAAAGCAGGTAAAAGAATTAGTTAATCAGGGTATTGAAGAAGGAATTTCCTTAGAGAAAATATTAAACGAAGGTCTAATTGATGCAATGGGAATTGTTGGCGAGAACTTCAAACAAAATAAAATTTATGTTCCCGAGATGTTAGTAGCAGCGAGAGCAATGTCAGCAGGTCTTGCACTTCTTGAACCATTACTTACAGCAACAGGTATTAAGCCTATTGGTAAAATTGTAATCGGTACAGTAAAAGGTGACTTACATGATATCGGTAAGAATTTAGTTGCTATGATGATGAAGGGTATGGGAGCAACAGTATATGATTTAGGTATTGACGTACCTGATATAGCTTTCGTAGAGAAAGCAGAGGAAGTTGGCGCAGATATCGTATGTATCTCCGCACTTTTAACAACAACTATGCCTGCAATCCATGATGTTATCAAGGAATTTGAAAAAGCTGGTGTAAAAGATAAATATCACATTATGGTTGGTGGTGCTCCTGTTAATCAGTCCTTCGCAGACTCCATTGGTGCAGATAGCTATACTCCTAATGCAAGTGAAGCAGCTGAAGCGGCAAAAGCATTCTTAGAGAAGAAATATAGTAAATAGGGGGTATTTAATCATGAGTAAGACCTTTACTAAACTGGCATATACATCAATAGATGATTTTATCTATGGTTCTTGCCCAAATCCAGTTGTAACAAAGAATGGCCTAAGTATCGGTGGAGGATTAATCTATCCAGAGGTTAATTTTACATTACCTCCCATGAATATCAATAAAGATACAATGCCTGAGGTACTTAGAATATATAAAGAGATTATTAATGGGGTTCTAAAGAAAGCCCATGAATTATATGCACCGGGGCTGGTTGTTGAATTTGAAACCTTACCGGATATGACAGAGCATCCTGAATGGGGAATTGAAATACATAAGGTTCTCCGTGATACTATGTTTGAATATGAAGTGAAATATGGCTTAAAGAGTGCTATGAGAATGACTCCTAATGACCTTAGAGAGTTTAGCCGCCCTCCGATTATGAGAAGTGGTAAGTATTGGGAGGCAATGGTTAAGACCTTTGAAGGAACTGCAAAAGACGGCGCAGACATCTTAGCAATTGAATCTACTGGCGGCAAGGAAATCAATGACGAGGCAATTGTAAATGCTGATCTTAGAACCTCTATCTTCGCTTTAGGCTGCTTAGCTTCGAGAGATATGAAATGGTTATGGTCAAATATTACGGATATTGCAAATAAATATGGCGCTATCTCCGGTGGTGACTCCGCTTGTGGTTTTGCAAATACTGCAATGGTTCTAGCAGAACAAGGCTTTATTCCTAAGGTGTTTGCATCTGTAATGAGAGCCATCACAGCTCCTAGAGCTTTAGTTGCCCTTGAGAATGGAGCAGTAGGTCCTGGTAAAGACTGTGCATATGAGAATGTTTACCTTAAGGCAATTACAGGTACTCCAATCACCTTGGAAGGTAAGACTGCAGCTTGTGCTCACTTTAGCCCTATCGGTAATATCTCAGCAGCAGTTGCTGACCTATGGAGTAATGAATCTGTACAACAGGTTAAGTTACTCAGTGGTTTTGCTCCTGTAGTATCTACAGAGCAATTAATCTATGACTGTCGTCTAATGAACACAGCAACAGCTAAGGGACATGGAAAGCTAATGAGAGACTTATTAGTTGAGTCAGATTGCTATTTAGATCCACAGGCCTATGTTTTAAAACCTGAAGTTGTATTTGAAATTAGTAATGAGATTATTAAGACCCAGGATCCATTCAGCAGAACTGTCAATACAGCTAAGAAGACAATTGAAATTTTACAGAGAGCAGTAAAGAATAAAGAGCTTAATTTAGAAGAAAGAGAAGTAAACTGGCTTGATATATTAGAGTCCCAGATAGATGAGATTCCGGATAATGAAGAGGAATTCATCGCAGAGATGAAGGAAGAAGTAGATTCTTCTAAGTATAATCCTGCTGAATACGGTATCTAATTCTTGGTTATGAAATAGCTGATTAAACATTAGTATAGAATAATAATTACTCCCCTAGTTTAAAATGCAAGGAGGAATCCCAATAAGATAAACCTTTAAGGGATTCCTTTTTGCTATAAGAGGAATAACTAATTAGCTTTCATGCCCTATAGGGCAGAATGGAGATGATGTATGATAAAGACAAAAATAGACATCATATCAGGCTTCCTAGGAGCCGGTAAAACAACCTTTATAAAGAAACTAGTACAAGACCTTTATCCTCTGGATAAAGTTGTGATTTTGGAGAACGAATTCGGAAGAATTAATATAGATGAAGAAACCCTAGGAAGAGAAGGGCTTGCCGTTAAGCCTATCCAAGCAGGATGTATTTGTTGTTCCAGCTCCATGGATTTATCTAAGGGTATCAATGAAATAATGGAAGAATATGCTCCAGAGCGTATTATCGTTGAGCCTACAGGAATTGCAAAGCTTTCAGAAATTAAAAAAATCCTCTTTAGTGAGGAGATTAATGATATGTGTGAGATAGGTCATATCATTACAATTGTAGATGCAAAGAATTATTACCTGCGTACCATGATATCTAAAGTTTTTTTCGAAGATCAGATTAAAGCAAGTAGGGTTATTTTTCTTAGTAAAACAAATGAGATGAAAGATAGTAAAATATCAGAGGTTAAGGAAGAGATTAATAGAATTCAGCCAGGCTGTCTTGTAATTCATGAACAATGGAATAAGATTTTGCCTGGACTTTTAGCAGAATATATTAATTATGCAGGGCATTATACTGATATAAGGCAAAGAATAAGGATCAGGCCTAAGTATCAAAATGACTTTGACAGATATGAGATAATCAAAGAAGAACCTTTTGATATAGAAGTTATGGAAGGGTTTATTCAGGATGTAATATTAGGTAGTTATGGAGAGCTTCATAGAATAAAGGGTATTTGTTATGATAGTAAAAGAGGCCCTTATTCCATAGATTATCTCCCTGGCGAGACTATTATTAAGCCAATTAAGGGTGATTTTACCGGGGATGGGCAGTCAAAGGTCTGTCTGATAGGAAGAAATCTTAATAAAGAAAAACTGGATACAATATAGAGTAAAGGATTATAATTGGGCTACTACAACTTATACCATGGGAAAGAGTATAAGCTGGGTAGCCCTCTTGTATTATATAGATTGTCGATATTGCTTTGGTGTCATTCCTGTAGCTTTCTTAAAAACATTAGAGAAATAGCTTTGGTTATCAAAGCCTAGCTCAATGGCTATGTTAATGAGGGATAGATTGGAGTTTTTTAGAAGAAGTTTAGCCTTATCTATCTTAAGATTAATAACATAGTTGGAAAAATTAACACCCATTTCCTTCTTAAATAGTGTGGAAAAATAAGCGGGGTTCAACCCTACATGCTCGGCCGCCATATCTAAGGTCAGATTCTGATTGTAATGGTCGTTGATATAGGCAATTCCCTTCTTGATGACGGAAAGATTATTATTGGTTGTTTGGCTAAAGGCAAGATTAGTAAACTGATCAAGGGTTTCCATGAGAACATAGGAAAGATCAGTTAGGTTCTTAACATTCGTTAATTCCTGCATAAATTTTTCTGTCATATGATAAACAGAGTTTTCACTAAATCCTGCTTTATAAGTGGCTCTTGATAATAAGGCAACCAATTCTATGGTTCGTACCTTAATGATGTCAATATTATTACCGGAGGTAAAGTAGATTTGTCCAAGCATTTCATTGAGCATTGCTTTTGCACCAGCAGAATTTCCGGATAAAACATCATTAATCAGGGAATTTTCCATGGCATATTGAGAAGGAGTAGAGGGCGAAGTATCTTCTTTCGTAAGCTGAATATATTCACCAATTTTCGCTTGTTGAAAGGCCTTGTCACTCAATTCTTTCATCCGTTCTGCTTCCCCAATAATCAGATTTGTTACAAGCAGGAATAGCAATTTACTCAGATGTCTTGCTTGAAATGGTTCAATTAATGGAACAGCTGTCAGTGCAGTATATAACTTCCTGCGATAATCAAGACTTATATTATATTTTTGAATAATTCCATCAACTAAAGTCATATCTGGATAATCTAAGACGATGGGACCGGCAACAACGCTACCTTGATAGGATTTCTCCTTAACAATGGGTACTGTAAAGTGTATTAAACCACCGGGGCACATATATATATAGGAATCACCAAGATTAAGGGACATTAAGCTGGAATCTTGATGTGTTCTCGAACAAGGACAATATTTACCTGTAGCTTCATGAAAAAGAGAACAGTATTGATAGGGTTGTCCAAATTGTCCAATTTGATTGCCGTCCTTATCCAGTAGAACTAAAGTTATATTGGTAGCATAGGAATAAGTTTGAAGGTTGTTATTTAATATATCAATAAATTCCATTAAAGTATCCTTTCTTAAGAAGTTAATTCTGAACAATCTTGATATCAAATATCATCAAACCAATTAACATGTATCAAATAATAGTATATGGTAAATTAAAAAGGGAAGCAAGAAAATTTTCTATTAGGACTAATATAATGTTTACAAATTATAGTAATAATGGTAAAATCATGAAATATTTATTAAATTTATACATAATTATGACCAAGGAGGAACTACTATTACATGGAACGAAAGATAAAAGATATTAAAGGTGAAAAGCAAAATATTGAGTTAAAACAAATTGAAATTGCAACAGTGGTTTTATGGATTTCCTTAATAATGGGGGTGATTTGCAACTATTTCGGAGGATCACCCATGAAAGTAATCCTTGTCTTATTAACCCTAGGATTATTTGTAGCCCTTGTGTTTACTTTTGTCACAATAAAAAAGATATTTATTCCTTGGATGAAATACTTTTGCTTTATCGGTTTGATTATCCATGCCCTTCTAATAACCTATGTGCATCAGAGTTTAAACAGTGTCTTTCTTCTCTTTTTTGATTTGATTTTCATGAGTCTTTTTCTAAATGTTCCCTTAGTAATTTTAACATTTGCAGCTAATATAATTTTGATATTAAGCTTTTATGCTATATATGGCATAGATATGTATGTAGGCTATGCTAATATGCAAGGTATGTTAATTATCCTTTTCTATATGCTCCTTGCTTGCGTAATCTTGTGTGCATTGGTTCGATTGATTAAAGACTTGCAGGCTACAGCACATAAACAATACCAAGAAACAGAAGAAAGTAGAAATTCTTTAAAAATTCTATTAGACAAAATGACTGACTCAGTACATTTTCTAAGGAATTTTTCCAATGAAGTTACAAGGGATATGGATGAAGCTGCAAGTGCTTCAGAGGAAATGAGTTCTTCCTTTAATGAGGTTGCCGCAAGTGCTCAGGAGCAGTTTGCTATCACAGAATCTATACATAAATATATGGATGTGAATTCAAAACATATTGAGAATATTGTTAAAGATACAAAAGAATTAAAAGATTTGGTTAACTGTAACACAAAGATCATTCATCACGGAAATAGTACATTAAATCAAATGATGGATGAAAGTGAACATTTAATGCTAATCATCAATGAAACGACGGACTTAATGGAGGAATTTAACAAACAGAATAAAAACATAGATGAGATATTGGTAAGCATTAACAATATAGCAAGTCAGACGAATCTCTTGGCATTAAATGCAAATATTGAAGCGGCCAGAGCAGGAGAGCATGGAAAAGGCTTTACAGTAGTCGCTGAGGAGATAAGAAAGCTCGCAGAAAGCAGCTCTAAAAGTGTAGGTATGATTGGTGTGATCTTAAACTCCCTGCAGGATAAATCCAATGAGATAGAACAAAAAATCAAAGCAGGACAAGAGGTTATGCTTCAGAACAGAGATTATAACCAGAATACTATAAAAGCCTTCAGTGAAATATCAGAATTTAATAAAGCTGTTCTTAACAACATGGATAATGTTCATCATAAAGTAACTGATTTAAATGAAAACAGTAATATTGTCTCCAAGCAAACCAGAGAAATTACGGATTCAACTGGTAATATATCGAATGCATTAAATAACATAGTTACTGGAGCAGATGCACAAAACCTCATGCTTCAGGATATATCATTAAATTTTAATGAATTAGACAATTTGATAAAGAATCTTACAGATATGACCAAGGGTGTTCAATAGTTAAAAGAAAAAACTTAAACTCGTTGAAATATTATGGGTCTACAATATTTTTTTGCTAGGAGTTTGAGTAATTATATTATCTTTAGGAGGTTTTTGATGGGCAGAGGAGTAATAATTAAGGCTGTAGGGATTTATCACCCAAAGAATAAGGTGGGTAATGAATTGATTGTTGATCATTTTTCGGAAGTTGATCAGAGCTTGGGCTTAAGAGTATCACATTTACTGGAGCATCTGGGTAGAAAGGAAAGATATATTGCTGATTTTTCTTCTGAAAATGTAATAACCATGGGAATTGAAGCTAGTAAATCAGCGATTAAAAGGGCAGGGTTAGAGGTCAAGGATTTGGATGGTATTGTATTTAGTACGGATACACCGGAGTATACCTCCCCAACGAATGCAATTATACTCCGTGATTCCTTAGGTGCTGAGAATGCCCATACCGTATATGATATGAATGCTAACTGTGTTGGAATGGTTGTAGCTTTAGATCAAGTTCAAGGGCAAATGAAATCAAATAAAAGACTTCAGAGAATATTAGTGGTGGGGGCAACAATGATTCACCACTATGGTGTAGATACAGATCCCATAACCTTTGGATGTATTGGTGATGCTGCAGTAGCTGTTATTTTAGAAGCTGTAGAGACTAAGAAGCAAATTGGTTTTATAGATTCCTTATATTCAACAAAGACGAATCTACGGGATTATGTATTGATGCCGGAATGCGGTATGTCTAAAATTTATGATCCTCAGATTCCCAGCGAGCAAAAACGCTGGAAGTGGGAGCCCTTTGATACTGAGGAGCCGGAGACACGTTGTATAGAGATGATTACAAAAATATTAAATGAGAATGATTATAGCCTAGAACAGGCACGTATGATATTCTTCTCACAATTTTCTAAAGCCGCAATTAATAAAGTAGCGGAAGCTTTAAAGTGTCCTAATGATTATTTTAAGTATGTGGGCGATCGTTACGCTTATACAGGTACAAGCAGTCCCTTACTTGCCTATTATCATGCAGAGCAAGAGGGAGAAATAGCTCCAGAGGATGTATTAATATTTTGTAGTGTGGGTTCTGGATTGACAGCTGCTTCACTACTTTATATTGCCAGCTAAAGTTTTCATAACTCCTGTTTCATATAATGGGGCTATTTTACTAGAGTTTCTTTATAATTTAATAAAGAAAATGTATTTGATATGTTGAAAAAAATCAAAAAATAGCTTAATATAGTTGTATAGATACAAAAGTGAAGCAAGTAGTTGAAAAACTAAGGAGAAAATATGTCTAACGTAAATAGAATTATTAATGTTGACAATGTAAATCAATATAATAATAACATAGATAAGATGAATTCGGATAATAAGACGGAGTTTTCCTCTTATCTTGGTGAGACTAAGAGTCTAGATAAGATATTCAATGAGGCTGCAGCAAAATATAATGTTCCTGTTGAGTTATTAAAAGCGATTGGTAAGGCAGAATCTAATTTTAATGCCAATGCGGTATCGAGAGCCGGCGCCCAAGGAGTAATGCAGCTTATGCCTGCTACGGCAAAAGGTCTAGGAGTAACTAATTCCTTTGACCCTGAGCAGAATATTATGGGCGGTTCAAAATATATAGCAGGATTATTAAAGAAATATGATGGTAATACAAGTCTTGCCCTAGCAGCATATAATGCAGGAAGCGGTAATGTAGCAAAATATGATGGTATTCCACCCTTTAAAGAAACCCAGAATTATGTTAAGAAGGTATTAAAATATTATGGGCAGGGTAACATAGAAATAACAGCAGCAAACACCTCCACCAAAGGAAATACTTTTGGTGCGGTAGCCAATAATTTTGTGGGCGCAGTATCTGTGCCTACACCTACAGCAAGTAATCTATCCTATCTCTTAACGGGAAGTATCAGTGAAGATACAATGGAGGATTTACAAGCAGTATTTTCCTATGATGAATATCTTGCATTCTTAGATGGATTTTTGGAGGAAGAGAAGAAGGAGGAAACTGAGAAGCCCTCCAATATATCAGCATCAGATATTAATTATAGTGCACCAATACTTAATTTGTTAGTTGAGCAGAAATTAATCTAAGGGTTTATATTAGAAGACAGATGAATGAAGTCGGTATTTACGGCGGGAATAAAAGAGCATGAAGGGAACAATGGCCCTTGCATAATCTGTTAGCAATGGAACTTATGAGAAATCAAGATAAAGATATAAAAGGCTGTATGGAACATGTTAATATTAACTTTAACTATGTTCCAGACAGCCTCTATTTTGTTTCAGAGATTGCACCCTATAGGATAAGACATTTCGAGAAGATGTGTATTTTGAGCCGCCTAGGTTTATAAGCTCAGGTATATGGATATAGCTAATGAATTTTACAGACTTTATAATCTTCATGGTAATGCTCGATTTCTGTACTTGAATTTAATATTCAAATTCTACAGTAACAGATGCTTCTATTTGTTTGGTTCCAGATTCGATTGGTGTTGTATAAGCACCTTCTCTTAGTGCGAGGGTTGGAGCGTATGGAATTGGTTGAAGTGTATTTTCAGTTATTAATATTGGGATGGGATCAAAGGTAAAGTTCATGCTTGATGATATTGTTTTTGCTTTTTCGTATGCGTTATTCACAGCCAGGGTTAGGGCTTGCTGATAATAAGCATCAGGATTGGCAACATCAAAGCTGATAAGATCAACTATGTTAGCGCCATTAAAAACAGCAGAATCAATAATAGTTCCCACCTGTCCAAGATTTGCGGTACGGATTTCGAAAACATTTCTTACGGAATATCCTCGGTCTATGCGGTTACCATTTTCATAATCGTATATTTTTTCAATCTGATACTGATAAGTCCTGATATCAGTAACACCAAGTCCTTTGATTGCAGCTAGGATTTGGGAGCTGATTCTTGCATTTTCCTGCTGTGCAGTGGTTACATTATCGCCCGTAGTCTGAACGCCCAAGCGGATAATAGCAAGATCAGGGTTTACAGTAAGCAGGCCTCTTCCGTTTAAAACCATTTTTCTAATAGGTATAGGGGGATCCTCTCTATTTATCATATATTTTCTCCAATGAATACTTACATAAATATATGATTAATATAGGTTAGTTAGGATTATTTTTTTTCATTAACCCTATAACAAAGCATATGCCGGCAATAGTTAAAAGACAGATGACATTTGAAATAGTTGAAATACTTGAAATATGTTTGGAGGTTTCAAAACTATTCAGACCCAGATATTGGTCTACGTTATGATTGGTTATCAAAGTGCCGAAAATACAAACTATAGCTGAGATACTGATATAAAACCATTTGCTGATCTTTATTTTACGGATTAGGAATATCATAATCCAAATTATAATCAGCCAGGTAAGGGAAATTGGGAATCCTAGTTTCCATAACCATCCGCCATATCCACTTATAATGGCTGTTTCATACTCAATAATTTTTAAAAAAGGGATTATTAATATAGTTAATAAGGCTAAACTTAAATAAAACCCTCGAAGTTTCCATAAAAATGGTGGTATGAGAATGCAGCCTCCTAACACACAGCTGGCAATTACTATTACTGACCAAGTGAGATTGGAATCCAAAGCAATATTTACTATTACACTTGTAAAAATTCCTATGAATAGGCATATTGTAAAAATTGCAGATATAATTTTCCCTAGTTTATTTTCTTTAAAGGTGATTATCTTATCTGCATAATTTAGTGCACAATCAATATTCATAACAGCAGTCTCAGGTACAGCCTCTAAGACCTCCCCCTCAAGTAATTCGCTTACACTTGTTCCAAGTATATCTGCAAGGGGCCGCAGCATGCTTATATCGGGGTATCCAGCACCCCGCTCCCATTTTGAAACAGCTTTATCTGTTATTCCAAGTTGGTCAGCAAGATCTTTTTGCGTAAGATTATTGCTTTTTCTTAAGGTGGATATAAATTCACCAATCTTTTTGTTATCCATAGATGTTCACCTTTCCTTATAAGAGTATTATTGCCATGCAAAAATAATAGCTTTTTTATCAATAATAGGCAACCGACTTTGCGTATATGAAGTAGTAAACCTTTGGTAGAGTAGGACCAAACCGCCATTTTATTCTAGCACAGATAGCAAATTTGGTAAATAATAACTTGGCTGATAAAGTTAGAATATAGGTAATAGGCAATAATATAAGAAGTTAGAAGCATGTTATTAGTTCTATTATAATAATGATAGGAAGGAGGTAGGAAATGGCTATCGGTTATGCCTGTCTTACCATAGGAGTTCCAGGTACGGATTTATCTAGGTGTATTTTAAGAAATGCCTCAGAGGAGAATTTGAAGAGAATTACAGAAAAGAATCTATCCGCATTAGAGGCGATGCTTCATTATAATATAGAAAATAATATAAAGCTCTTTCGTATCAGTTCGGATATTATTCCCTTTGGTTCACATCCGGTCAATCAACTGCCCTGGTGGGAGCTTTATGAGAAAAAGCTTCTGGAGCTGGGACATAAAATAGCAAAGGCAGGAATCCGTGTCTCCATGCATCCTGGTCAGTATACAGTATTAAATTCTCCTAACTATACAGTAGTAGAAAATGCAATAAACGATCTGGAGTATCATAACCGCTTTCTTTCATCCCTTGATGCAGGTAAAGAGTGCAAACTTATTCTTCATGTGGGTGGAGTATACGGGGATAAGGCGAAGGCCATGGATGCCTTCCTCCTACATTATCATAAACTTAAGGATGGGGTAAGAAGGAGATTGGTGATTGAAAATGATGATAGAAATTATAATATTGAAGACGTCCTTCAAATATCAGCAAAAACGGGTGCTCCCGTAGTATTTGATAACCTTCACCATCTCATTAATCCACCGGATTTTATTATGTCCGACGCAGAGTGGATTAAGGTCTGCGGTAATACCTGGACCAAGGAGGACGGAGTACAGAAAATCCATTATTCCCAGCAAAAGGAGACAGGGAGACCGGGTAGTCATTCGGATACTATTAATATTAAGGATTTTGCAAAATATTATAGCCAATTGCCCTATAAAAACCTTGATATTATGCTGGAGGTTAAGGACAAGAATATTTCTGCAGTAAAATGTAATAAGGCTATCTATCATAAAGATGAGATTTAGCTTGCAGTTATCCCCCTATATGCTTTATATTATAATTAAAAAACTAAAGGAAAAAGGAAGATGGCGAATAAAAGTGATTTAGATAAGAAGAAGAGAGTGGATAATTTTCTGTATCAGCGGGAAATTATGCTAAACCAAGGATATAAAGCTCACAATGGAACCATATCGATAATAAAAGCAAATCTTATGGTATTTGTTACTGCAGGTCCTTTTGCCTTATTAGCAGTACTAATTTATCTTTTGTTATATGGAGAAATAATAAATTATGATAATTTGAACATAGCAAGCTACAATATCACGTTATTTCTTTTTATTATTAGCATTCCTGTCCATGAATTCCTTCATGGCTTCACATGGCATTTTTACTGTAAGGAAAAATGGAAGAGTATTCATTTTGGGGTAATGTGGAAGTACCTGACTCCTTACTGCCATTGCAAAGAGCCGCTCAAATTTGGCGGCTATCTGCTAGGTGTATTGATGCCCTTCTTTATATTGGGAATAGGGGGTTCAATCCTGGGTATTCTATTACAGAACGCCTTGCTGCTATTTTTTGGAATACTTAATATATTAGCTGCTGGTGGAGATACTACCATTGCGTTAATGCTACGTAAATTCCGTAAAGCTATTATAATTGATCATCCTAATGAGTGCGGTTTTGTAGCTTTTATGAAATAAGAGATTGAATCTGGTCTAAGGTCGGTGGATTTAAAGGGAGGGGGAAGGCGGTACAAGCACAGCCTGCTGTTGCTGCAGCAAAGCTTACGATCTCATCATCTGTCATATTCTGAAGTACCGCATAAATACAACCAGCCTTAAAGCTGTCTCCCGCTCCTAGAGTACTTACCACGTTCACACGGTAGGGTGTAAAATGCTTGGGAAGGGTCTCTTTGCCATCGTCCCTTCTTCCATATAGAATATCTTTTGCACCCAGGGTAAAGATAACCAGTCCTTGGGTATTAGCTACATATTTCGTAAACAAATCATTACGGTCTTCCCCTGGATAATGGCCAGATATAAACTCATTGGATAATACATTGACAGAACTTAATTGGTGTATCTCACTGTCATAGGGGCAATCTATGGTAACAAAGGGGGTATTGTTGTCTTTACATAACCTGGCAATCTTTAGGGATTTATCTTCAAACCAAGGGTCAAGGCCAACAACCTTGGAGTTTAGGACATCCTCCTCCTTTGGTTCGTTCCACCTCTTTAAGCCGTCGGTATAGTAACTACCAAAGGTTCCAAAGGGAGTTCTGGTGTGCTTATCAATAATTACATAATCTTCTAAGCCTTCAAAGGTTGTATCAAGATACATTCTGGAGATATCTACGGATTTATCCTTATAAAATGCATGAATTTTTGGGTATGTATTGTTCCCCAGATAAGGACCATCCATAATAATGCTGCATCCTAGATTAGAGAGTATGGTTGCAGCTGTACCCGTTTCTCCTCCGGGTAGAATGTATTTTTCTTTGATTTCTCCATAGGTGTCAGGAGCAGGATAGGAATCCTTTAGCAAAAAACTGTTTGTAATTAATACCATTCCATAAAGATATAAGTCATTATTTTTCATTTCATGTCCTCCTTTAACCGCTTAGGCGGAAGTATATTTTACATGTTATGGTAAGTAATCAATATTTACAAGGTATAATCTTATACATAAAATGTTCAATATAATATCAATATGGGTAGGATTATAGCAAGGAAGGATATAGTGTGAATTATTGAAAAACATAATTCACACCTAGAAGTTTGTGCCTGCGTAATCCTCGGCACAAACTAACTCAAAGGGAAGGCATGTACTGTTAGTGTAGCAAAATATAATGCGGTTGCTTTATCCAGACCATTTTGTTAAGATACATAGTAGCAACATATATAAATTGACAGCAGGTTACTATTTACTTGCTTTGTTATAATTAAGGAGGTAATCATGAATACATTTATATTTGATTTAGATGGAACCTTGTTACCCATGCCAAGCTTAGATAAATTTATAGAGGCTTATATTAAAGCGTTAACAGATAAGATGATTTACTATGGCTTTGAACCTCAGCAGCTGGTAAAGGCACTGATGTCAGGTACTAAGTTAATGATTAAGAACGATGGTGCTATGACTAATGAAGAAAGATTTTGGAGTGAGTTTGACAGACTTTTCGGTAAGGAGGTCAGACAGTACGAGGGTGTATTTGAAGAGTTTTATCGTAATGAGTTTATATTAGCAAAGGATGCTACCTACACTCATCCCCTTGCTAATTCCTGCATTCAATTATTAAAAGAAAAAGGTTATATGATTGTACTTGCAACAAACCCCGTATTTCCCAGAGTGGCAACTCAAAGTAGAATGAAGTGGGCCGGACTTAATCCGGAGGATTTTGAACTTATAACAACCTATGAAATCAGTTCTTATTGTAAACCCAATATGGAGTATTATAAAGAAATACTTACCAAGATTAATAGGGAGGCAAAGGATTGTATCATGGTTGGTAATGATGTAACAGAAGATATGTGTGCGGCTCAATTAGGTATGGATACATTTTTGCTTACAGAATGTCTGATTTGTCCTGAGGGAGAAGATTATTCTGGATTTTCACAGGGTGGCTTTGATGAACTATATGATAGGATCATGGCTTTACCAAAGATTAAATAATAATTGATATAAATGAATGCTTCTATCATATTGCTAAGAGACAATATAATATAGAAGCATTTTTATGGAGCTTGCTATGAGTTTGTTGTAAACTTGATAGTATATGAGCCCTTATACTATGTGATCATTACTGATGCTATTGGGCAAATTATTAACTGTGAAGTATGAGTTAATAATAAAAGATAAAGACTGGAAGTAAAGCAACCCATACCAGATGAGATAGATTAACAAGGAAATAAATGATCAAGGATATATTTACTGCAATATTTGCAGATTTAAGCTGCATTGCATCCTCATCTTTGATTTGCTGGTAAATGTAAAACAGAAGTATCCCAGGTAATAAAATCTTTACCAAAAGGCATGCCACAGGGTTTTGTACCGCTTTAACCATAAAAAAGTTAGCCTCAGCAAAATAGCCTGTTTTGAGTAATGATAAAGTAAAAATAATGTCTGTAACATTTAAGCAATAAAGAAGAATGAATTTCTTCTTAATACTTTCTAGTTTATGGTCTTTAATAAATGCTTTCATCAATACACCTCCTTGTAGTATTGTTTCCAGTAAAATGGTAATTAATCATGTCTGACAAACATTAAAAAGGATTCTTAAATCATAATAAAAAAAAGGACAAGGTGTAAACCAAAGTGGCGACACACTTGACACTAGATTTGTATAGGAAGGAACCATGGCTAGAACTGGAGGCGAAATATGAAAGAACTTAATATAAATGGAGTTTTAATAGAGCTGGAGAAGAAAAAAATAAAGAATATGTATCTTAAAGTATTGCCTCCGGATGGGAGAATACATATCTGTGCCCCCTTAAGAATGAGTGAGGAGGAAATAGGACGCTTTGTAATCGCAAGGTTTGATTGGATTGAGAAACAGCAGATTAAGATTAGAAATAGAAGTATACCTCATGAATTGTTCTATGAAAGCGGAGATGTATTATCTATATGGGGAAGGAAATATAACCTCATTGTTAATGAGAATAGAGGGGAGAACTCCTTGGATTTACAAGGAGATAATATAGTATTATCAATGAAGGGTACCTCTACCTCCTTACAAAGAAAGAAAGTGATATACACCTGGTACCGTAAGATATTAGAATCAGAGATCCACTGCTTATTAGAGAAATGGGAGAAGATAATGGGCGTTAAGGCGGAGAGCTTTACCATGAGAGATATGAAAACCAGATGGGGAACATGTAATGTAAGGACAAAAAATATCTGCTTAAATCTTCAATTGGTTACCAAAGATCCAAAGTGCCTAGAGTATGTTGTAGTCCATGAATTAGTTCATTTGTTAGAAAGAAGTCACAATCAAATATTTAAAATGTATATGGATAAATTCCTTCCTAATTGGCGCATAATTAAAAAAGAATTAAATTCAACAATTACTGAGTAAGGTTATATAATAAATATTTGCCTTACTTCATGCTATGGAAATTCATGTCTACGGAACGGATTAAAACCAGGCTTTTTGTAATAGTTGGACAGCCTTTACAATATTGTCCTCGGATATGGATGCAAAACCAAGTAAAAGGGTTGGTGATTCCTGGGGACAGGAATTATCAAAATAATACTGGGATATTCCGTAGGTCTTTACACCATGCTTTAAAGCCTCTTTTATCAACATTTCTTCAGACATGTGGTTGGGAATGCGCAGCAAGAGATGAAGGCCTGCATCTGCTCCAAGGACTTCTATCCCTAGGTTTTTTTCTGTTATGGCTTTTACCAAAGTATCACGTTTCTTCTTATATATGGTTCTCATCTTATTTAGATGTCTTTCAAAACTACCATTTTCTATAAAACGGCATAAGATTTTTTGTTCCAGCATGGGTACTGGACATAGGATATAAGAGAGCTTCTCTCGATACAGCTTCATTAGGTGGGAAGGAAGTACCATATAGCTTACACGTAGGGTAGGAGATATGGATTTAGAAAGAGAGCCCATGTAGATAACCTTTTCGTTGGAGCTTAGACCCCAAAGGGCGGGGATGGGCCTTCCACTATATTTAAATTCACTATCATAATCGTCTTCAATAAGATATCGATTTTCTCCTTCATTTGCCCAATTTAGTAACTGTATTCGGCGATTAATAGGCATAACCAAACCAGAGGGAAACTGATGGGCAGGAGTAATGCAGAGTACATTTGCATTGCTTTTCCTTACTTCTTCGGGATTCATACCATTCTGATCAATGTTTATTGCTGTAAAGCTAGCACGATTGGCAATAAAAAGCTGATTTAATTTCTCATACCCGGGGTTTTCAATTCCATAAATACTGTTTTTATCCAGGAGTTGAATTAAAGTCTGGAATAGCATCTCTGTACCGGAGCTTATGACTATCTCATCGCCGGTGCAATTAACACCCCGGGATTGATGGAGATATTCTGCAATGGCAGTCCGTAATCTATCATATCCTAAAGCATCCCCTGGTTGTATAAGCTCAGTATCATATTCATTAATAACTTCCTTGGCAAGCTTTCGCCATTGATTAAAAGGGAAGGAGGGGAAATCAACCCCATGATAAGTAAAGTCAAAGCAAACCTTTGGCTGTACTAGGGGCTTTTTTGACACTATATGGGGATTTACCTGTAAATTCTGAAGGTTGTCAATTTTACATACAAAAAAACCTTTTTTTGCTTTTGATAATATGTAACCCTCTTCTATTAATTGGTCATATGCCGCCTGAATTGTATTTTGACTGATACCAAGATAAGCGGACAGCTTCCTTTTTGAGGGTAGTTTCGTATCAAAGGCTATCTTTCCTGATTGGATCTCTTTCTTAATATGAGAATAGAGCTGCTGATATAGGGGTTCTTTACTTTCACTATTAAGTTGTAATGTAATCATATCCATAAAACATCTTAACCTCTCAATTCAAATATAATATTCTTCTTCTGATACCATTAAGTTCATTGATTCTGATACTTACAACAATGCCAGATTGGTAATATAATAAAACAAATTTTATATTTAGTCAAGATATATAAAATCTATTAAAAGATGAGGAAGGAGAAATATTTATATGAATCAAAGATATGAACTTAATAAGAACTTAGCACAGATGTTAAAGGGTGGTGTTATCATGGATGTTACCACGCCGGAGCAGGCAAGAATAGCAGAGGCTGCCGGAGCATGTGCAGTTATGGCCTTAGAGAGAATACCAGCAGATATTAGAGCTGCGGGTGGAGTATCTAGAATGAGCGACCCAAAGATGATTAGAGGTATCCAGGAGGCAGTATCCATTCCTGTTATGGCTAAGGTACGAATTGGACATTTTGCAGAGGCTCAAATACTTGAAGCGATTGAAATTGATTATATTGATGAAAGTGAAGTACTTTCACCTGCGGATGATACCTTCCATATTGATAAAAATAAATTCAATGTACCTTTTGTATGCGGAGCAAAGGATCTAGGTGAGGCACTTAGAAGAATAAAGGAAGGTGCCTCCATGATACGAACCAAGGGGGAACCGGGAACAGGAGATGTAGTTCAGGCAGTCCGTCATATACGTCTTATCACGCAGCAAATCAGACAGCTGACCAATATGAGAGAAGATGAATTGTACCAAGCAGCCAAAGACCTACAGGTACCCTATGATTTGGTGGAATATGTGCATCTCAATGGAAAGCTACCGGTAGTTAATTTTGCTGCAGGTGGTGTAGCAACGCCTGCTGATGCAGCACTACTTATGCAGTTAGGAGCAGAGGGAGTATTTGTTGGATCAGGTATCTTCAAATCTGGAAATCCTGCAAAGCGTGCCCAGGCAATTGTTAAGGCTGTTACAAACTATAATGATCCCGTGCTTTTGGCTGCTCTATCCGAGGACTTAGGAGACGCAATGGTAGGTATTAATGAGCAGGAAATAGAGCTTCTAATGGCTCAGAGGGGTATATAATCCTATGAAAAGAATTGGTGTATTAGCTTTACAGGGAGCCTTTGCAGAGCATATAAAGATGATCCAAGAGCTGGGAGCAATAGGAATTGAACTAAGACAAAGAGCTGATTTAGAGAATAACCAATTCCATGGATTAATTCTTCCTGGAGGAGAGAGTACAGTTATTGGGAAATTATTAAAGGAACTTGATATGTTTTCAACGATTCAGAAATTGATTAATGATGGAATGCCCGTCATGGGAACCTGTGCAGGCTTAATCCTGCTAGCAAAAGAAATATCCAATGATGCCAATCGCTATTTGCATAGTATGGATATTAAGGTAAGACGTAATGCCTATGGCAGGCAGCTGGGTAGTTTTCATATTTGCAGTCACTTTAAAGGGATTGGTGAGATACCCATGACATTTATCAGAGCTCCTTATATAGAAGCTATAGCGGAGGAAGAGGGAGTGGAGATACTTGCCAAAGTAGAGAAAAACATTGTGGCTGCAAGACAAAGGAATATGTTGGCCCTTTCCTTTCATCCGGAACTTACCGGTGATACAAGAGTTCATCGCTATTTTATGGAAGAAGTAATGTCATAATATGTGAATTAATACAGTGATATTACTTGGTTTTTAAGGCTTTAAAGAGGGACTAATCAGGGGTAGTTATAGGATGAAAATATGAGTTTTTGGTGAAAATGTATAGTTTAATATGATTTTTTTGTGAAAAAGATTGCGTCCTTTGTAGTAATGTGCTAAAATACATCCTTGGGTCGAGGGTATCAAATATTTTACTTATATTTGAATACAATTTTATGAAAGAGGATGAATATTACGGAGAATATAGCACTTAAACGTCGGGTTGAAGTATCCCTGACAGGTATTAATATTGCGACTTATACTGCTGCCGCAATCTTTTTACCCTACATTTTATCAACAATTATACTTTGCTTTCTATCTATTTACATTATTGCAAACAAAGAAACAAGAAAATTAATTTTTACCAGCAAAAATTCAAAGATTTTAAAAATTCTAATGGCTTATGTACTAATCATACCAATTATTTATAGAAATTGGTTGGGACTTGCAGCAGGAGTTGGGGTGATGCTTGCGGTATTCTTAGGTCTCTATATTCGCAGTATCATGACGAAGGATTTATTTGAGAGAATTTTAAGTTTATTATGTGAATTCAGCGTAATCAGTACAGGTTATGCAATTATAGAGAAAACAGTCCATTTACTTGATGGTGGAAGAAGCGTACATAGAATATCTGCTGTGTTTTTCCATCCAAATTATTTTGGTACAGTTGTGGGTACGGTGATTATTATATGTGCCTATAAAATACTTACAAATCAAAGTAATAAACTGTTTTACTATATAGTAGCAGGCCTCAATGTAATTAGTATGTACCTATGTAAAAGCATGTTTGTCTGGGTGGAGGTCTTTGTAGGTATTACTGTATTGCTTTTCCTATATAAGAAGCATCGTCTTCTTGCAGCTTGGCTGACTGCGGCAGTAGTTGGTGCCTTTATGATACTATTTTTGAATTATAACATCATTCCACGACTCTATGATGTGGAAGTAACTTTAAGACTAAGACAACAAATATGGGAGCTAACCATTGGTAGGATATTAGAGGCACCTATCTTTGGTAATGGATTTTATTCCTTTATGTATTTGTTTGATGAATCTTATCGTAACCAAGTTATCCCTCATTCCCATAGCATTTATCTTGATATGCTTCTTAACTTTGGTTTGGTAGGATCAACAATCTTTATGATTTATATGGTTAAGTATTATAAGTCAGTAATTCGTATCTGCTTTAAAGAGAAGAATGTAATGATAACTTCACTAATTTTAGCCGTTTCAGCAGCAGCAGCGGTTCATGGAATTACTGATATCACACTTTTGTGGGTACAGACCCTGCCCCTATTTGTTCTTATTCTCTCTGGCTTGGGAGCTTTTGAGAACAAGGAGAAGGATGCTATGAGTGTGATACCCTATGATATTCTAGCAGAGATATTGGATAGTAATATCAATGTTAAGTAGATAGAGCAAATTTATGCTGCCAACCAAATTTGCTGTGTTTTGGCAGTATGTAGTATTAGTATAGCAAAATATGAATCAAGGCTTGTGAACTTAATTCTTGGGTTTACAAGCCTTGTTTCGTATATAATTTGAGATATTTCACATACTAACATTATATTCCTTCCCTTTGGGTTAGTTTGTGCCCAGGATTAGGCAGGCGCAAACTTCTAGGTGTGAGAATTGCTTTTTATTTTCACACTAACAGTATATTCCTTCCCTTTGGGTTAGTTTGTGCCCAGGATTAGGCAGGCGCAAACTTCTAAGTGTGAATTATGCTTTTTAATAATTCACACTAACAGTACATTCCTTCCCTTTGAGTTAGTTTGTGCCGAGGATTACGCAGGCACAAACTTCTAAGTGTGAAAATCGCTTTTTATTTTCACACTAACTATAAAAAAATAGATGGTGGTGAAGCTATGAAGAGTAAGAATATTTTTCCTCCGACCTCGAAGCGGGTATTTCTTCGAACAGATCCGAAGATAAATACTGATATCAGAAATCAGACAGTAAGAATAATAAATTTGTATAAGAATGCAGAGGCAGCAGATTACTCCGATCGTATCAGAATGTTAAGCCAGGAATGGGATACGGAACGTGTACTAGAAGTGAATGCTTCGGTGCTTATTCTTTTGAGTTCCTATCTTGGAATAAAAACAAGTAGGTTATGGTTTATGATAACAGGAGGGACAGCTGTCTTTATGCTTTGGTATGCCTTAAAAGGCTGGTGTCCTACCCTTCCCTTTATCCGTAAATGGGGAGTAAGAACCGCTGAGGAAATAAGTACGGAGAAGACAGCTCTCAAGGCAATGAGAGGAGATTTTAAAGGAGAAAATCTAAGTGCTGAGGATGCCTTAACTATGGCTGAAAAACAGTAAAAAATCTTCTTAGAAAAGGAAAGCATGTATGTATGGTGTAAACAAACTTTTTAATCCAGATATTTTTCAGGGAAAATGCAAAAAGAAGAGATATTTTGAAGGTTGGTATTATAGAATTACAGACAGTCAATCAGAACGCTCACTGGTTATCATACCAGGAATTTCAATAGGAGACTGGGATACCCATGCCTTTATCCAGGTAATTGATACGGATAATAAGGTAAGTTATTTTCATTATGATATGAATGATTTCAGTTTTAACGAAAGAAAATTTGAAATCATGATAGGAGAGAATTATTTTTCAAAAAGTAGGATTAGGTTGAATGTCATTGGTAGGGATATAAGTATACAGGGAGATTTATATTTCTACAATATTATGGAGATTCCCAGAACCCTATGTAATCCGGGAATCATGGGTCCCTTTTTATTTAATCCTTTTATGGAATGCTATCATGATATTGTTAGTATACAGCATGAAATTAAAGGACACTTAAAGGTATCAGGTAAGACTGTAGATTTTAACCAGGGAATTGGATATATAGAAAAAAATTGGGGAAGTTCCATGCCAAAATCCTGGATATGGTTTCAGTCTAATCATTTTCAACCAGATGATGTATCTTTGTTCTTTACTACTGCCAGAATTCCCTGGATGGGTGGAAGCTTTAACGGTTTTCTATCTTTATTTCGCTATAAGGATCGAATTTTTTTGTTTACAACATATAATGGTTCCCGTGTGAGCAGATTATATTATACTAAGAATAAAGTGCGAATAACTGTTAGAAATTGCAGATACCGCATGGATCTTAATATCACTAGCTTGGATGGAGGAGCAATCAAAGCCCCTATTAGGGGACAGATGAGCAGAAGTATAAAAGAGAGCATTGATTCCGTAGTGAAATTGAGATTTTCAGACCGTAGGGGCAAGGTTCTATATGAAGGAATTGGAACCAATGGAGGTCTGGAAATAGTCGAATAAGAATATGACAAACCTGTTCGGGCGCAAAGTGTCAGCAAGCTGACACTTTTTTATTGCCTTATTCTTGCTCCTGCAGATACTTTTCAACTTCCTCTTGTGATAATTTTCTTATTTGAGCTTTGGGTGAAGGTTCAAAAGTATCTTGTTGAAAAAGGGGTTTCATATGTTGGCAGCTTTTCTCTTTGTTCTTTCCAAGATATTCTATTAAATCACTAGCGCTGGCAAATATCTTATAGGATTTTCTTCCCTTGGTTCCTGTAATCTCATATATTCCACAGGTAGTATTTGCTGATACATCGGCGGTTCGAAGATATAATATAGCAATTTCTAAGGACTTAAAGGGGAAGTTCCACCGTTGTACTCCTCTTTTCTCGTCCCTATCTATACAAATACATCTACCACAGTTGCCGCAAATATATTGTACATGATTTTCTAAGCAATTTCTTGGGTCTAGCAGGGGGGTAATCCTATTGTTTGCACTATAACATTCCGGGCATATATTCACTTATTTATCCTCCTTGATTACTATATGATTTCGTAATAATCTGTTTTCGCACCAGACGCTTTTTATATTTCTAGTTTTTATATTTCTAGTATAGTACATACTACAGTTGTAGAGTCAAGGATTCTTTTAAATTATAAGCACCAAAGAATTCATAACAGTTGTCACTAATCTATATAGATAAGAAGGAAGGGGAAGGAATATAAGTAGGTGAATTTTTTCCATAAAATGAGATATATAATATTGCATGCTTTTTATCTATAAAAGTTCCGTTTCAAAATTCATTTTATTAAGTTATATTATAAGAACTGGAATCTAAATATTATGATACATGAAGTAATTTCTTTCCAATATGGTGCTATATTTTTGGTTTATAAAAATCGAGAGAATAAGCCATTACTAGGTTAGAATATTACATTTCTATTTCATGTATCAATTGTTATAATATTGAGACATAACATGTTAAGGAGGATGGCAATGAGATTTAGTAATGGATGCTGGATTAATAAGGAAGGAACAGAAGTGTTTTCTCCTGCAGAGGTCTACTTTGCTAAAAAGGAGGACAATTTATTAACATTATGTGCTCCAACACATAAAATTAAACATAGGGGCGATACTCTAGGTGGACCGAACCTAACAATTCGCATTTCATCACCGGCTCCCGAGGTTTTAAGAATTAGAACCAATCATTATATGGGTCTGCAGAAGAGGACTCCAGAATTTGAAATCGAAGTTGATGAGAATAGAAATTTAGTTATAGAGGATGAGGACAATCTTCTTAAGATACAAAGTGGCAGCCTTCGATTAGAGATTAATAAATCCGATTGGAAGATGGTTTATTATCGTGGTGAGGAGAAGATAACAGACAGCGGTAACAGAGACCTGGCATATGTTAAGACTGATTGGAGAGGCCTGGCTTATGATGACGGGGGACTTCATGATACTTATATGAGAGAACGTCTTTCTCTTTCTGTTGGAGAGTTAATCTATGGTTTGGGTGAACGTTTCACCTCTTTTGTTAAGAATGGTCAGACAGTAGATATCTGGAATGAGGATGGAGGAACTTCTACAGACCAGTCTTATAAGAATGTTCCCTTCTATATTTCTAACAGAGGCTATGGTGTCTTTGTAAATCATCCGGAGAAGGTATCCTTTGAAGTGAGTTCTGAGATGGTTAAGAAGGTTCAATTCTCTGTTCCTGGTGAAGAATTAGACTATTTTATCATTAATGGGCCTTCCATGAAGGAAGTATTAATGAGATATACTGACTTAACAGGCAAACCGGCTTTACCTGCAGCTTGGACCTTTGGTTTATGGCTGTCCACCTCCTTTACCACGAATTACGATGAAGAAACAGTGAACAGCTTTGTAGATGGTATGATTAATCGTGGTATTCCTCTTAAAGTATTTCATTTTGACTGCTTCTGGATGAAGGACTTCCATTGGAGTGATTTTATT
Source organism: Bacillota bacterium (assembly GCA_023443625.1). Next base: position 40,490 of record JAEZTQ010000079.1, read on the forward strand.
TGGGATTCCAGAGTGTTTCCTGATCCAGCAGGAATGCTGAAGCGTCTGAAAGCCAAGGGCTTAAAAATCTGTGTATGGATTAATAGCTATATTGGACAGGAATCAGCAATGTTTGCTGAAGGTGTGGAAGGTGGTTACTTTATAAAACGTCCTAATGGTGATGTATGGCAGTGGGATATGTGGCAACCGGGAATGGCAATTGTCGATTTTACCAATCCCAAAGCATGTGAGTGGTTCTCCTCCAAGCTGGAAGCACTTCTTGATATGGGTGTGGACTGTTTTAAGACAGACTTCGGTGAGAGAATACCTACAGATGTAGTATACTATGATGGGTCTGATCCTATGAAGATGCATAATTACTATACTTATCTATATAACAAAATCGTATATGAATTATTAGAGAGAAAACGTGGCAAGGGTGAAGCTGTACTCTTTGCAAGAAGTGCAACTGTGGGCGGGCAGAAGTTCCCTGTACATTGGGGTGGTGACTGCTGGTCTGATTATGAATCTATGGCAGAGAGCTTACGTGGAGGTCTATCCCTAACTATGTCGGGCTTTGGGTATTGGAGCCATGATATTGGAGGTTTTGAGAGTACCTCAACACCAGATGTTTACAAACGTTGGTGTGCTTTTGGATTATTATCCACCCATTCTCGTCTCCATGGCAGCTCTTCTTACCGTGTTCCCTGGGCATACGATGAAGAAGCTGTTGAGGTAGTTAAGTTCTTCACCAGATTGAAGGCATCCCTTATGCCTTACTTATTCCGTAATGCAGTTGAAACTTCTAAGATTGGTATTCCCTCCATGAGAAGTATGGTCATGGAGTTTACAGAGGATCCTACTTGTGCATATCTGGACAAGCAGTATATCCTAGGAGATTCCTTATTAGTTGCTCCGATTTTCAATGATCAGGGTATGGCTCACTATTATCTGCCAGAAGGCAATTGGACTAATTTCTTTACAGGAGAAGTGAAGACAGGATGTCGTTGGTACAAAGAGAAGGTTGGGTACCTGGATATTCCTTTGTATGTTAAAGAAGGAAGTATCATTGCTGTAGGTTCTAAGGATGATGATGCTGAGTATGATTATTCCCAGGATGTTACGCTTAAGGTATATGAGCTAATAGATAAGGCTCCTTCTACAACTGTAGTATACGATGATAAGGCTAAGCTTTCCTTGGAAGTAGAAGTAGTAAAGAGTAATGATGCGATTACCATTAATACGAAAGCTTCTAAGGGCTACAAAGTAATCCTGGTCAATGTTGATAATGTTGTATCCGTAGATAATGGAAGCTTCGAAGTAGTTGGCAAGGATACAGTAATTACACCCGTTGGAAGCGGTAAGGTGGTTTGTAAATTCTAATAAACTATTGAAATTCATGATAGTATTCTGGATATAATATACCTAGCCTAAGTAAAAGGGCGCCTGTGATTGTTGGCGTCCTTTTATGTGGAAAGACGAAAGGAGCGTTTGTAAAATAACGCTCCTTTCGTCTTTTAGAGGATTCAGAATAACATTATGTACTTAGACATAATGTATCTTTTAAACATTATTTGAAAACTATGCAGCTTTTTTATCGTCTAATGCGTATATAGAGTAAAGGAGGTGGAGCAAATGGCATATGAGTCCTGTCGGCCGGAGGACTTTGAGAAGATTGTAATAAAATATGAAAACAAACTCTACCGCACGGCACTTGCTATTATGGGGAACGTATCCGATGCCGAGGATGTGGTGCAAGAAACCTTTCTTCGTGCTTATAAGAAAGCACCCGAATTTGAAACAGAGATACATGAGAAGGCGTGGCTTATCAGGGTAACGGTAAATCTCTGCAAAAGCCGCCTGCGTTCGCCATGGAGAAAGCGCAGGGAACCCCTTTTGGATACCTACCCTGCGGTGGAGAAAGAGCAGTATATATTGTTAGAATATATTCTGGCACTGCCGCCCAAATACCGCTCTGTTATACACTTATTCTATTACGAAGGTTATTCCATTAAGGATATCGCTAGTCTGACCGGGCAAAAGGAAAGTACTGTTAGGAGTCTGCTCACCCGTGCCAGAAATAAGCTAAAGTCCATCTTGAAGGAGGACAATTATGAAAACATATAAGGAATATATGGATCATATATCGGTTTCTGATACTTTTCACCGTAGGATCATGTTATGTGTCGACAGGGTCAAATCTAACCGTCACAAAACTATAATCAGACCTTATGCCATGGTCTTTGCCTGTCTCGTCCTTTTATTGGGAATAGGGACAATACCACGGCTAATAGAAGACAATGTACCTGCTACAAAGGGGAAGACACCGTCTACTTCACATCCGGGTGTGTCCATATCAATCCCAGAAGTAGGGGATGAATTCAAACTTTTTTTCAATAAAGCAGATATGGTCTCTGGGGATAATATCTATATTTGGGGTCATTTCTGGAAGGAGCTGACCGCTGGTGACCTTCAACCGGTCTTTCCTGGTGTTATAAAAACATATACTGTTACAGGCACTGCCAACTTTCAAGGTGATGGAACACTAATTAATATCGAGGCACATGCGGTGTCTGATAAGGGCTACTCAGCATATATCCAGACTGCGCCAGAAGAAGTCATTCTCGACTATGTGCTGGATGGTAAAGCCAAAACCTCTGATGTCCTCGGCACAGCGGTCACAGGGGGGTATTTTAAGACCGATAAAAATAGTAAGGGGCAACGAAACATTATCTATTTCGCATCCTTTAAGCTTGCAGGAATTAGCTACTATGTGGAGCTTGGTGGCTCAGAGGAGGATGAGATAAAGCTTGAGCAAGATATCTCCACCCTTATTGGCCTTATTATTCAAGGGGGCGCAGCGGATCTCAGCGCTTTTGATAATCCCACTATACCCGAATTACGTGAAGAAGACCTTACCTTAAAAGAGGCCCAGTCCGATGCAGATTTTGGAGGATATATGCCTGCAAGTCTGCCCTCAGGATTTACCTTCGAGTCTGCTCTACGCTTTACTAATCAGGAAGAGGATTATCTCAGTGCCCTATGGATAAAGGGGATGGGTGATATCCATTGGCGAATATCTACTCTGGGAGAGAGGGGTAAAGAGAGAATCACCTCTGCGACTGACAAAGAGAACTATGATCTATCACTCTATCCCATTCCCCGTGCCGATTCAGTTCCCCATGAGCTTCGTGAGATTGTAAATGATCCCATTTTCCTGAGTGAAGAACTGACGCTGGAAGTGGTCAAAGCACGAGCCTATGAGGTCGAGGACTCGGGTGATGAAGCTGGTTATCGGATGAACTTTGGAATATTGTATGGGGATGTTCTGGTAGAGATTAATGTCAAGGGTGCGTCGCCAGAGGAAATATTAGAGATGTTGCAACATTGAATGTCCTAAATATTCTAGTGTAAGTAAGCCACATTGTTGAAACTCATTATGGGGATGTAGGAGACCGTTTTATTATTGATTTAATAAGATTTTGTCTAATTTGTAGGTAATAATTTATTTATATTAGCTCAACCTATAATGCGGATTGTTTGCTATTTAATTAATGGCTATATTATATAATATTATTTTTTAAGCCAAGAAAGTAGAAAGCTGAAGAAAAACAAGTAGGTAGGGGCATCTGCTGACATGCAGAGCTCCTGCCTACTTGTTTTTCTTCAGCCTCACAATCCTCACAGATTATTCCTTATCCCGATAGAAGGCCTTCACCCGGATTGCCTGATTGTGATCTCCAAAATCCTCTCCGAAGAGGGTTAAACCACCGCAGTTCACAGTATCCTTGGGAACCTCCAGACGGAAGGTGATAGTGCTGGAATAATCAATCTCCAGGTCCTCAATGGTTGTTTTGGAGATCTGATTACTGCCATCGATAAAAGTACCGTCTGAGTTAATTATTAATGTCTTTAAGAGGCCGTATTGATTCAGTATCTCCGGCCACCACATAGGATTAAGAAATCCTTTTCTTGCTCCGAAGTCACCGGGGCTAACCCACAATCCCAAAGGCTTACCGTTAATGGAAAAATAAATATCGGAAGGATAGTCTTCATTATATTCCGGACATTCGGAACAGATCTCAAAAGAAATCTGTAATTCACTTAAGGTTTGCCCTGCGATGAGATGGTTTGGCAGATTATATTCAATATATCCGCTGCCAAACCATAGAATACCAGCTTCAAAACGTTCTGGGAACATAAAATATCTTCTGTCATCCAATTCACCGATAATCCTTTTGACTGTAGCCAGACCGCAGGTGGGATTAATTTTAAAATTATTAAAATAACCAATACGGATATCATCCTGATAAAAACTTCGTGTTTCCTTAATAGGAGCAAAATCAATCATTAACCGGTCATGCCTAGGACGGACAAGCTTCATAGTACCTCGTTTTCCAGCAGTCGTACGGATCTTAACCAAGCCGGCCTTCTCCAACTTGCTGACATGCATGGATATTGCACTGTTGGTAAGCTTAAGTGCTTCTGCCAGGTCATTCATATTCAGTTGGTCATCCTCATATATCATCTCCATGATCTTTAGACGCATGGGTGCACTTAAGGCCTTAAGTACCTCTTTGGCATCCTGTATTGATTCAAAATATAGCATTTTATACATTCCTTTCGTATCTGATCAAGTATTCTTTATCAGTACTTTACTTAATCAATCCTTTCCATGATCTATTAGGTAAGCTTCTTATTATGTAATATTTATCTAGTGATTATTTCAGTTTTCTAATAAAGAAAGGTGGATTTATTTTACTGAATACTTTAATAAATAAAATATTATGAGTATTATAATGTTTTTGTTTATTAAAGTCAATAATTCATAAATTAAACAAATAGTAAAACCAATCTCCTGGATATGGAATAAATCTTATGATTTTTCCCAAAAAAGTGGTAAAGACACTTGAAAGTAATTGAGTTATTTAATAATACATTATGTACTTAAACAAATATACTACTCTAGAAGGTAATAATAATGTAATCAAGCTTTTGTAAATCCAAATACGATACTAAGACATGATTGTGAGATGGGGGTTATTTAAGATTACTAAAAAGAGCGGGATTTTAAGGATCCCGCTCTTGGTTTATTTGTGAATGTACCGTTCTTGAATATTAATTTTTAATATTTGGTGAAATATTCCCACACTTCTTGGGCGATTTCCTGGGATAAACCTAAATCAAAAAGTATCTGCAGGAGACCATATCGGTTTCTCAGATCCTTTGCTACTAAAAAGCTATTGATAAAGGTAGCTTCATCGAGCCCAATATCCTTAGGGGTATTAGGAGCCCCCAGGGTGGATAAATGAGAGCGAATTTCATCAGCTGAAGGTAAGTGATTAACAATAGATTTTATCCTTTGCCAATTCTTCTCAAGGAGATCAATACGGGATAGTACATTGGCGGGTTCATTTTTACCCAGAGTATTTTCTAATTGAATAACTGAACTTGCGGCATCATAATAGGTTGCCTCAATTTGTGCCTCCCAGTTATCTTTTGAGTATGTTAAGGCATTCTCCCTGGCTTTCCCAAAGTCAATATTCATATTCATTAATAGTTCATAGCCTTTTAATACAGCTATGGTTCCAATACCAACCTTAGTTCCATGAAGAATAGTCTTTTTTCCTTGAAATAAGTACATCATCTCCCAGTAGTGAGAAAGATGGTGCTCACTGCCGGAGGCAGGTCTTGAATTACCGGCAAAGCTCATAGCAATACCAGAGAACACCAAAGCTTCCATGATACTTTGGGTAGCCTTACTACTTCTTTGTTTTGCTGCTCTTATATTAGAGACTACTACTTCTAAGGAATGTCTTACAATCTTTTCAATTTCTAAACAATGATATTCACCTGTTATAATATGTGCGATTTCCCATTCGCACAGACAGGTGTACTTACCTAATATATCGCCAATACCTGCAGCAATCATATTGGCAGGAGCATCCTTTAAGATCAGAGTGTCGCCTATAATCCCAAGAGGGGTATGAGCCTCATAGGTGGTTTTCATATGGTTAACAATAAGGGGAGCAACATTTGAAGCAAAGCCATCCATAGAAGGCGCAGTTGCTATTATGAAATAGGGAAGTTTGAGGCGATAGCTGATAAAGCGGCATAAATCATTGAGGGTTCCACTGCCTATAGCTATCATATGGTCACACTCTGGATCAAAATGAATCATTATTTCACCCATAGCTCTCTCATCAGGAATGGGTTCCTCGCTATCTAAGGTATAACTAGTATAGGAGAAAGAGGCTTGTTGAAAAAGAGTGTGGATACGGGTACCCAAAAGGGAATAAGTAGTTTTATCAAATAGTAAGAATGATTTTTGAAGATGATGACTTTTAAGTAATTCGGTTATAGATAGAAGAGCATTTTCTTCTATATTAATGTACTCTATAGGTACAAGATGTTTCTTATTGCAAGTACAGGAGAAACTTTCATTTAAGTAGTCTTTTATTGGACAGCCTTGAGGGATTCTCATAATATACCGCCTTTCTCTTGATGTTATGGTAATTATACTCTTTTTACCATGAATAATAAAGTAGAAAAGGTGATAATATTTTTTTTTGCTCTAGTATCTGCAAAATTGTAATATTAAGTAATGGGGTTGACATAAAGAGTAAAATGATAATTCTCAAAGACAAACTACAACCAACCTAAAAAGTAAAGAAAAAGCCTTGACGTTTCTCCCAAAAAGTAGTAAATTATATGTAATATTAACTAAAATATTTAATATTACATTATATAATTACATTAAATACTCTAGAAGGTGGTAAAAGTATGGTAAAATTGTTGGTAAATCCAAAAAAGAAACTGGGACAGATTAATAAAGAGATATATGGTCACTTCTCTGAACATCTAGGCAGATGTATCTATGAGGGTCTGTATGTAGGTGAAGACTCGAAGATACCTAATACGAAGGGTATGCGTAATGATGTTGTTGCAGCTTTAAAAGAGATGAAGATCCCTGTGCTTCGCTGGCCAGGTGGATGTTTTGCAGATGAATATCATTGGAAGGATGGTATTGGACCCAAGGAAACCCGTAAGAAGATGATTAATACCCATTGGGGCGGAGTTGTAGAAGATAACAGCTTTGGCACCCATGAATTTATGGAATTGTGTAGTCAGCTGGACTGCAAAGTATACATTAATGGTAATATGGGAAGCGGAACTGTTCAGGAAATGTCGGAATGGGTAGAATATTTAACTTTTGAAGGAATATCTCCCATGTCCGATTTAAGAGCTAAGAATGGTCATAAGGAGCCCTGGAAGGTAGATTATTTTGGAGTAGGAAATGAAAACTGGGGCTGTGGCGGTAATATGACCCCGGAGTACTATGGTAATGAATATCGCAGATATCAGACTTATGTCAGAAATTATAATCAAAATGCACCTGTTCAGAAAATCGCCTGCGGCGCTAACTCTGACGATTACCAATGGACCAGGGAAGTGTTAGAAACAACCCATAAGCATGCCCCTGCATCTTTCCATGGCTTTATGGATGGTTTATCCCTGCATTATTATACATATCCAGAAAGCTGGGATAACAAGGGAAGTGCCACAGAGTTTGATGAGAAGACCTGGTATAAAACCTTAAGAAAGACCTTATATATGGAAACCTTGATCAAACGTCATAGTGCAATAATGGATCAATATGATCCCGATAAAGTGATTGGAATGATTATTGACGAATGGGGAACCTGGTTTGACTGTGAACCCGGTACCAATCCTGGTTTTCTATATCAGCAAAATACCATGAGAGATGCATTAGTTGCTGGTATTAATTTGAACATCTTTAATAAGCACTGCGATCGTGTGAAGATGGCTAACATAGCTCAATTGGTGAATGTTCTCCAATCGGTAATTTTAACGGAAGGAGAGAAGATGCTTCTTACTCCTACCTATCATGTATTTAAGATGTATAAAGCGCATCAGGATGCCCAGTTATTGGATAGTAGTATCGAGACTGATATGATTGGTCTGGAAGAGGAATTTATGGTTCCTAATCTACATGAGTCAGTATCCATGGCGGAGAATGGGAAAGTACTAATTACTATTAATAATTTATCCCTTAGCGATAGCTATGAAATTGATAGTGAGATAGTTCAATCTAAAGTGAAAGCTGTTAAGGGAACAATATTAACAGGTGATATGAGAGCTCATAATACCTTTGAGAATCCCAATCATGTGCAAACAGCAGAATTTAATCAATGGAAGATTACTGAGAAAGGTATTAGATTTACCATTCCGGCATGTAGTGTGTTACAGCTTGAACTAGAAATTAATGAAGCCTAAATCAAATAATATATACTGGAGAACATATGGGTTTCTTAGATCTTTTGCTACTATAAAGATGCAGCATAAGGCAAGTTGCATAAGGCAATCTGCATAGAAAAGAGTTTGACAGGGCTGATTTTATATGGTAGAATATGGTTGTTCCTTGAGGGAGTAGTCAGCGCAACAGCGTGGCAAGCCAACAAAATGGTAGATGTAAATCATAAATCCTGGTTTTGCTTTAAATGATGAGACTCGAGTATGGCGTAGCTGTACCCGGTTTCATAATAGGATGTTAACGGATACAGTAATGTATCCGTTTTTTTATGCTATAGGAAATTGCGTCCTATAGCATAAAAAATAATCGGATGCGCACCTCTGCGAATAACGCAAATGAATTTGCGTAGGAAGTATATTGCTTCGCAATCCGCTCGGGCGCGGAGTGTCAGCATGCTGACACTTTGTTCTGACATGTAAGCGACTAACGTTCAACTTATTTTTGTTACAAACAAAAAGGAGGTAATCGTATGAAGATTAAAGTAAATGATATTCACAAATTCTATGGAAATGGAGATTCCAAAGTTGAAGTATTGCAGGGGGTAAACTGTGAGATTCAAGACGGAGAAATCTGTGTGTTGTTAGGTCCATCCGGTTCCGGTAAATCCACACTTCTTAATATCATCGGAGGAATTGAAATGGCAGAATCCGGTTGTATCGATATCGGGGAGGATTGCACAGAACACATGAATGAAAAAGAACTCACTCTTTATCGAAGAAACCATTTGGGGTTTGTCTTTCAGTTTTATAATTTGGTTCCGAATCTTACCCTGAAAGAGAATATTGAGGTATGCGCATACCTAAGCAAAAATCCTTTGGATATAGATGAATTATTGATAACTCTCGGACTGTATGATCATAAGGATAAACTGCCATCACAATTGTCTGGTGGACAGCAGCAACGTTGTGCCATTGGAAGAGCCTTGGTCAAGAACCCGTCCCTTCTTCTTTGTGATGAGCCAACGGGAGCCCTTGATTATCACACATCAAAAGAAATCTTAAGTCTCATAGAGCAGGTAAATAAAAAATATCACAATACAATTATTATTGTAACTCATAATGATGCAATTAAAAACTTAGCCAATCATGTGCTCAAGATGCGAGATGGCGTGATTGTTTCTGACTACATCAATGAGAAGCCCATCTCTGCCGATGAATTAGAGTGGTAGGGGGTGAACAATATGAGAAATCCGTTAAACAAACGTTACCCGCATGAATTTAAGAAAAATGCTGGGAGATACATATGCATATTTTTGCTTTTGGTCATTACCATCATTATCGGTTCCGGATTCCTGTCTGTGATGGAAAGCACCAAGTATTCATTGAATCAAAACCAAATTGAAAATAAAGTCGAAGATGGCTATTTTGAAGCTGCATTTCCCTTAGATGACAAGGTGAAGAGAGGACTGGAGGAGGACCTTGTCCTTTGTGATAATTATTATAGTACGGTAGAGGGATTTCATGGGGATGTCAAGATATACGTCTTTAACGAAAGAAATGAAATGAATATCCCCTCTCTTTTTAAAGGAAGACTGCCGGCCAATGACAATGAGATTGCGGTGGATCGTATATTTGCTGAAAATCATGACATTACCCTGGGGGATTTTATTGAGCTAAATAAAATAAAATACACTGTCTCCGGAACTATAGCCCTGCCGGATTACAATTCCCTGTTTCTGAATAATCAGGACATGGTCATGAACACTACAGGGTTTGGCGTGTGTGTGGTGTCGGAGGAGGGCTTTGATAAATTTGATCAAAGCACCCTTACCTATCGTTACAGCTACCGCTACAATGACCGGAAGCTGTCAGATAAAGATAAGGCAGAAACTGCCAATGTAATCCAGAAGTTCCTTGTGGGAAATGGCGTGAATGTGCAGGATTTCTTAACTGCTCAGAACAACCAAAGTATAACCTTCCTGGCTAACGATATGGGCAAGGACGGACCTATAATTGAGGTATTAGTATATATCTTACTGGTGATTATTGCTTTTGTCTTCGCAGTACTTTCTGCCAATACCATTGAGGAAGAGGCTCCCATAATCGGTACCCTTCTTTCCATGGGATATACAAAACGTGAACTGGTTCTTCACTATTTAACCCCAACCATTATTGTTACACTCCTGGGTTCCATAGTGGGCAATGCTTTAGGATATACAGTGATGATCGAACCATTTAAGAGCCTTTACTATACCTCTTACAGCTTACCTCCATTGACCCTACGCTTTAACCAGGTAGCATTTATAAAGACTACGATTCTCCCGGTGATGATTATGATTGTGGTCAATCTGGTACTCCTGGTTAACAAAATGTCCTTGTCGCCTCTTCGGTTCCTGCGAAAGGATCTTAAGAAGAGAAAACAAAAGAGAGCAGCAAGGCTTCCAAACTGGAAATTTTTAAATCGCTTTCGGATTCGCATTATTTTTCAGAATAAGGGAAGCTATATAATACTATTTTTTGGTGTCTTCTTATCCAGCTTCTTGTTGATGTTTGGCACCGGTCTGCAGCCCCTTGTGAACCATTATGTGGATACCATAGATGACACCTTACCCTATGAATATCAGTATATATTAAAAGCACCGGTAGAAGCAGAGGGGGGAGAGAAAGTATTAATCTATTCTTTAGAGACCGAGTATTCCCTGAGCAAAGATAATGTGGATATAACCTTTTATGGAGTGCAACAAGACAGTGAAATCTTTGATGACATTACGATCCCCACCGAAGAAAACCACATTGTCATTTCCGATTCCTTTGCAAAAAAGCTGAAAGTCAGTGTTGGGGATGAAATCGTATTTGAGGATACCGTTTATGAGAAGAAATACACCTTGCTGGTGGATGCAATTTGCCCTTATACGAACAATCTCGGAGCCTATATGAGCATTAATAACTTGTGTGACCTTCTCGAAAAGGATGCAGGCACCTTTAACTGTTATGTAACACAGAACAAACTGGACATTGACGATACCTACATTGCCAAATTCATGAGCAAAGGCGATTTTCTCGGAGCGGCAAAGCAGATGATGATTTCCTTTGGAGGTGTTATAACATTTGTGAACGTGTTCTCTGTTTTTGCCTATATGGTTTTGATGTATCTCCTGACTAAGATAGTCATTGACAAGAACGCAATTTGCATTTCCTTTATGAAGGTGTTTGGTTATGAAAAAAAGGAAATAAGAAAATTGTATCTCGATGCTTCAGCAATTGTGGTGCTGATTTCCTTGCTAGTTTGTCTTCCCTTGGAGGCATATGTATTTAAAATAGCTTTGGTATATATATCCGCATATATTGAAGGATATATGGATTTCTACTTACCGGCATCGGTTTATATCAAGATTGTCATAATCGGAGTAGTGGCTTACTTTGCGATTAATGCTTTGCATCTGCACAAGGTGAAGAAGATACCTATGAATGAGGCTTTGAAGAACAGGGAATAGGCTAGCCTAAGAAAGCTCATTGTAAAGAGGAAAAAGAAAGAAGAAAGAAGAAAGAAGATAGAAGAAAGAAGAAAGAAGAAAGAAGATAGAAGATAGAAGATAGAAGATAGAAGATAGAAGAAAGAAGATAGAAGATAGAAGAGAACAGAAAAAAGAACAGAAAAAAGAACCTAAAGGAAGTCCTGGGTATAATTGCTTAGTACTAACATTAAACTGATAATACTTGCAAATTCTTCAAAATACTTTATAATGAGATTGTTGATATAACAAAAAATACCATTAGGAGGTGCAATATTGCACAGATGTAATAAAGCAATTGTAAGAATACTGTTGGTACTTTTGCTAGCTATATGCTTTAATAGTGCCCCAGGGCTCTTATCAACCCTTTCCACAGCCCAAGCAGCAACTGTTACACCCTCGTTAAAGGAGAAAAAGAAAACCTTATATGCCGGTTACAATACATATACGATACAGCTTAATAATAAATCTAAAAGTGCAAAAATCAGCTATAAGACAAGTAACACAAAAGTGGCTTCAGTTTCATCCAAAGGAGTGGTAACACCAAAGAAGAAGGGTACAGCAACAATTACAGTAACAGTAAAGCAAAACAAAAAGACTTATAATCTGAAGACCACAATAACTGTCCTTGATCCAGCGATCTCCTTATCTCAATCTACCGATTATCTCAATGTAGGTGATACTTATGAATTTAAGGCTACAGTAACGGGAATGAAGGATAAGGTTGTTTGGAGTATATCCGATAGTAAGATAGCTACCATAACTAGTACGGGTAAGGTAACAGCCTTAGCTAGTGGAAATGTAAAGGTAATGGCAACAGCGGGAGGAATAACTGTAGAAGAGGAGTTATACATTGGCTTAAATTCATTGGGAACCTTTTCTACAGAAATAAGCATATATACTGATTTGACAATATGGATTACGACACCCACTGAGATTAAGGATGAAAAATTGCAGTTGAGTACAGAAAATGGCCTAATCGATTGTACTTGGGGTAGTTGGTCAGATGATAGAATATCCTTAACTATTTCCCCAAAGAAAATCGGTGTGGATACGATAACAATTATCTCTGAAAAATCCGCCGATCGATTAAAAATTAAGGTCAATGTAATTGAAACACCTGTTAGGAAAGAGCTAACCTCTAAGGAAGTATACTCAAAATGCAGTCCATCAACGGTTGAGATTTATGCTACAGATGGTGACTATAATTCCACGGGTTCAGGATTTTTTGTTGGTGATGGAAAAGTGGTTACCAATTATCATGTAATTGATGGAGCTAATTCTATAAAGATTAAGACCTATGATAATAAAGAATTTATTGTGGACTATATTCTTGGGTATGATGAGAAATTGGATTTGGCTGTCTTACAAATGAAGGGGAACTATGAGAGCCTTGTAATAAGTCAGGATGGTCCTGTTGGTGGAGAGGAGATATATGCGCTGGGAAGCCCTCTTGGTTTATCAGGTACCATGACTAAGGGAATGATATCGACAGCCTCCCGAAGGATAGAGGGAGAGGATGCGGAGTTTATTCAAATTGATGCTGCCATATCCCCAGGTAATAGTGGTGGACCTCTTATCAATTCCTACGGAGAAGTTATTGGAATAAATACATTATATTATATTAATGGTCAGAATTTGAATTTTGCAGTTAATATCAAGGAGATTCAAAAGATTAATACCAATCAGCCTATCTTAGTTAAGGATTATTATGCAAAGTATGAAAAGGATTTGGAAGATTGGTATAATGCCAATGTAATAGAGGAAGATACTACTGCGAGTCAATATATAGAAACCTGTCAGAATGTACCCTCAGGTATGGTAGTGATGGGAAGTATTAACAAAGATGAGAATGGGGATTGCTATTATTTTGAGCTAAACCAGGCTGCTACCCTTAGTACCATCCTTCGATCTCAAAGCTATATGGACTATATGGCTACTTATTTTGAGTTGTATACCTATGATGCGGAATTTGTTATGTCCTCTAAAGTATATAGCGAAAGTGATTATTTTGATCAGATAATTAATACTGAACTAAAGCCTGGTAAGTATTTACTTTTTGTCTCAACCTATGAGGACTATGAGGGCTCAGATATAGATTACATGTTTTTCCTTATGTACTAACTACTAGTGAGAAATAACCAAAAAGAAAGTGTCAGCAAGCTGACTCTTTGCGCCCGAGGGGATTGCGACGCTTTTGCGATGGGAGAGTTTTGCTAGCGAAACTCTTTCCTCTAGTGTCTTGAAAAATAAAACATTTCTGTTATAATTAATTATAAATATGGGAGCACTATTATTCCCTTGAGAATTTTCATGCAACATTTTTAATATTGTTTTGCAAGAGATGTTTGACGGACAGCTGATTGCATATACAATAAATGAAAATGTTTACAAAGTTAACGGTAGAAAATCTCATGAGGGAATAATAATGCTCCCATATTTTTATCTATTTATAATTTATTATATGTTTTAGAGTCTCATGGGTATTAAATCGATATAATCCTGTAAGGGAGCATCTCTTAGGAGACACTCTATGATTTGCCTTCCTAATGGATTTAATTCCTCTGTATTGAATTTAGAGGCTTCTCTCTTGAAGAAGTCCAGTAGTATTTCAGCACCTGCATCATAACCTTCTTTACCAACTTCTTGTTGTCTTTCTGGCTGTAAGAAAGCCTTTCTGATATATTGTCCATCGACTTTTAAGGAGTCCAAACCATATCCTAGGATTGTACAACGAGCTTCTTTCAAATGCTCTAATTTAAATTTAGCACTTCCTCGTTTTGCAATATATTCTCTAGCTACCCATTGAGGATTAAAGCTAACCTTGTAAGCACCTATATGTTGGTTAGGTATTAGGACATATCTGGTGCTAGGAGAGTGAATGATTTGATCCAATAATATGTTAGCCTGTTTTACCATTTTTCCTGTAGCGAAAGGCCAATAGGAACCTACACCCTCACTAATCATGCCTTTGCCGCCTACAATACTTGGATTATTATATCCTCTTGGTGCAACCAGTCTCCAAAGCCATGCTAGAGCGGGAGGAAGAATATGCAACAAACCAAGAATACCATAGGAAGGATTTTCTTTAGTACAGGGTGGTGTTCTAACTCCAAAGCTTCTTATATCAACCTCAACTGGCTCGCTAACAATATCTGGAACAAGTCGTCTTGGAAGAATAGCTCTTGGGTTAGGGCAGGGGGTGCCATCTGAATCTAAGGTATGCTCCCATACCAAACAGGTAGCATTAGGTACACCTTGAATATTAAAGAAAACTAAGGGTTCCTTAGGCTGGGTAAATATTTTCTCATATTGTGGAGAAGTACCATATTCCCTTATATGATCCAGTCTTAAAAACCAACCACTTTCAGCATCTTGTACAACGAGTTTTTTGTTTTCATTTTGCATAGCAGGATGGCATAGTGCCATATCATCCGTTACTGGATGAAGTTCACAGGAGTCAGGAAGCTCCAGATAAAATTTCTCGCCAGTTTGAAGATTCTCACCTAATACTAGTCTGCCATCGGCTGCTCTATGTGCTGGTTCAATCATTTCACTTTTTCCACCGCCTGATGCACCTTCATGCATGATAACAATTTCATTATCATAAGGTGTTATTACCTTAACAGTAGAAGCATGTGCTGTTACCCAACCTTCTAACTCACCAATATTGAGGAGGACACCATAAATTCCCTTTTTTGCACTTGGGCCTGGATAGAGATTGTAAGAGAATACTTCATGTACCTTCTCCAGCCTATTATGCACAACGATTTGATTACCGTCAAAATGCGTATGGCGGAAAGGTGGTGCAAGATATACAATTGCTTTTGGGCTAAAGTTGTCAGGTACATCATCTATGCTTAAAAAGCCTTGTAAATCAGCTAATCCACATGCAAAGAAAGCAGCATTAGCGGGTGCGATAAGCAATGCATCATATCCATATTCAATTCCACCAGCCTTAAAAGGTAATACAATTAAGTCGTGCCTTTTTAACCATTCAAAGGTATCTACACGAAGGGGTTCAAAATCCTTATTATAAAGATCATTAAATCTTGGCTTGTCCGTATCTAGTTGGTCACCAATGACAAGACTGTCCGGATCACGACGACGCATATAGTCTTCCGTATAGTTAACAGCTACTCCGTTCTTACAACGAGTAATAATTGCCTCAAGATAGGGGCCCTTTCCTGGTACATCATAAGACACTTCATAGCTGTTAACATCTTCATTACCAAAGCTTAACTCCAATAACTGAGTTCTGGATTTGGGAAAAATCAGTTTGTTACTACTTGTTAGTATATTTTTCACTTCATCTGACAAATCAAATTTTTTTAGGTATTCCCTAACATTTGTCTCCATTAAAATTCTCCTTTTCTCTATAGTATTCAATTTTAAAAATAATTCATGCATGGTCCAATAACATCATGAATTTGGTATAAATGTATAAATTGCTTATAAAAATTAAAAAGCCGACACCCTGGGAGAGACTCCCAAGATATCGGCTTACTTACAACTTAACTAGCTTACTATGCTGATTTGTGTTATTTTGCGTTGTCTTCCGAAACTATTTAGTTAAAGTATCTTCAATATTTCTATCTACAGTTATAACGATAATCTTTTCGCCGGTTTTTGTACTAATGTCGGAGTGGGTGCTGATTATGGCTACATCGATGATGTCAGTAATTAATGTTTCCAAATATCCGCGCCCTCCTTCAAAAAGAGAAGATCGTACTTTCTTAAACAAATCAATGCCTTGTTGATTATCAGTTAATTTTTGCTCAGAGGGACTTAACACACCAAGCAAGCGTATTACAATTATGTCATTTAAGACATAAGATTTAATTAATTTAGGGCCTCGACCCATGTATTCTGATTCAAACTTACTGACCGCTTCGCTCAGCTTTGCCTCTAATTGACCTTTTGTCATTATATCACCTCAAAGTAGTCTTAATATATCGTATTTAAATAATTATGTCAACAAGAAGCTATTTATTTTATTAGATTTTTACCAAATTTCTGATTGTAGCTTGGTATCTTTTGCAATAACTTCCTTTGCCATATCCTCTTTATGCCCAGTAATCCTTTGACTAATTGCCTCATCATATACACCAAGAATTTGCGCTGCTAGAATGGCAGCATTGTCGGCGCCGTCAATGGCAACAGTTGCTACTGGAATGCCCTTTGGCATCTGAACAGTGGAGAGGAGAGCATCCAACCCATCAAGCGTTGAAGATTTAATAGGAATACCAATTACAGGTAAAGTGGTGTGAGCAGCGATAACTCCTGCAAGATGAGCGGCTTTACCAGCAGCACAGATAATTACACCAAAACCATTTGCTTTTGCATTGGATGAAAAATCACAGGCCTGCTTAGGTGTACGATGTGCACTCATTACATGAACCTCGAATTCAATTTCAAAATCCTTCAAGGTTTGGATGGCACCCTTAAGAACAGGTAGATCGCTGTCACTGCCCATAATAATTGCAACTTTTTTACTCATATTTCCTCCATTCAGCCGTCAAGACGGCAATAAATTTTATATCCTTATATTTTTGCATTAAATTCCTAGTAATAATAACAAAACAAATAAGTATTTATAAAAATACCGATACCTTACATCGCTTACAAGATATCGGTTTATGTACAAAAAATTCCTTTTGAGGAAACTGCATTCATACTTTTGGTGGAGTCGTCCACGAGGATTATGGGCATTATTTTAACTGATTTAAAATGTGGTGTCAATCAAAAAAATTCACGAAATAGATTGCAAACTTTTGCATTTATATAGCAATATGTATAATAATGGAACATTTTTAAGTGTATTATAAATTTTGTGTAAAATGAGTATTATTCTAAAGAATAAATAATTCGCAATATAGTAATTAATGGGAATAGGATTAATATAATTTGATATATAATTATACATAAGTTGTAATAAAAATTCACCTTGTAATGATCCTATGCCAAAATTACATCCACAATTATTAGAATCAATATCCAAAATAATACTTGACAAAGATATTTGTCCCTTGGTATAATTCGACTAAATAATTAAACCGTTGAGCAAGAGAAGTAAGATTGACTGATTGTATACAGAGAGCCGCTATTGGTGGGAATGCGGTTACAAAGGTGATTCTGAATGGACTTGTGAGGGAAGCCCGAAAACTATTAGAGAGTAGGCGCTTACGGGAACCCTGTCCGTTATCAGTAGGGTGCATATGATGGTATGCAAAAAGAGAGGATGTATTATACATCAAACCGGGTGGTACCGCAGAAGCATAAGCTTTTGTCCCTGTAAATTACAGGGATAAAAGCTTTTTTTATTATAAAAAATTAAAAAATAAAATGAAAGGAATTTTTCATCCATCAATGAAAAGAGAAGGTAATGATATGATAACACCAAGTAGCACTGAAATCGAAGCTTTGGCGAAAGAGTACAGTATGATACCTATCTGTAAGGAAATCTATGCAGATATTATTACTCCAATTACACTACTACGTAAAATATCAGAAATAAGCCAAAGATATTATCTTTTGGAAAGCGTTGAAGGGGGTGAAAAATGGGCTAGATATTCCTTTCTAGGTTTTAACCCAATTGTACATGTAACCTGCAAAGATAAAGTGGTTACTATGGAAGATGGAGAGACATATAAAATCCATACAGATCGGCCCTTTGATGAACTCAGGAAACTTTTAGAAAAATATAAGGCTCCTAAGATATCTGGAATGCCTCCCTTTACCGGTGGACTCGTTGGTTATTTTACATATGAGATGATTGGATATGCTGAACCCGTACTTCAATTAAAAAGCAGTGAGTTTAATGATTTTGATTTAATGCTTTTTGATAAAGTTATTGCTTATGATCACTTAAAGCAGAAAATCTCCATTGTGGTAAATATGAAGACGGATAAAGTCCTTGAAAATTACGGTAAAGCAATGTCCGATTTAGAAAATCTAAGCTGCTTTATTACAGAGATCCTACCTTTTACCAAACAAAAGATTATAAGCAAGCCCTCCTTTCACTGTAATGTAACAAAAGAAGAGTTCTGTCAAATGGTAGAAAAGACGAAGAAGTACATTGTTAATGGAGATATATTTCAAGCTGTAATCTCAAGGCGATTTACTACAGATTATAAGGATAGTCTCCTAAATGCCTACCGGGTTCTCAGAACAACAAACCCCTCACCTTATATGGTGTATATGCAAAATGATGATGTCTCGCTAATCAGTACTTCCCCAGAGACACTCATTCGACTTAAAGATAAAAAGCTTATAACTTTCCCAATTGCAGGGTCCAGACCAAGAGGTAAGGATGAAAATGAGGATATGGCCTTAGAAATGGAGTTACTAGCTGATGAGAAGGAACTTTCTGAGCATAATATGTTAGTTGATCTAGGAAGAAATGATCTGGGTAAGGTATCAGAGTATGCAGGTGTTCGTCTTAAGGACTATATGAAAATACAACGTTATTCTAGAATTATGCATATAACCTCTGAGGTAGAAGGAGATATCAGAAAGGATAAGGATGCCTTAGATGCAATCGAAGCAATTCTTCCTGCAGGAACTCTATCTGGAGCACCAAAGATAAGAGCCTGTGAGATTATTGAAGAACAGGAGAAAGAACCTCGGGGAATCTATGGAGGAGCAATCGGATACATTGACTTTACCGGTAATATGGATACCTGCATTGCAATTCGTATGGCAGTGAAGAAGAATGACAAGGTATATGTTCAAGCAGGAGCAGGAATAGTAGCAGATAGTGTTCCAGAGAAAGAATACGAGGAAACAGAAAATAAAGCAAAGGCAGTAATGGAAGCTATCCTAAAGGCAAGTGAGGTGAATGAATAATGATATTACTCATTGATAATTACGACAGTTTTTCCTATAACTTAGTTCAATTAGCAGGTAGCATTAATTCCAATATCAGAGTAATCCGTAATGATGAATTAACCGTTGAGGAGATAAGAGCATTAAAGCCTTCCCACATTATTCTATCTCCTGGACCAGGGTACCCAAAGGATGCAGGAGTATGTGAGCAGGTGGTAAAAGAGCTTAAGAAGGAAGTGCCAATTCTTGGTGTTTGCCTAGGCCATCAAGGCATTTGTGAAGTCTTTGGTGCTACCATCACTTTAGCGAAAAAGCTTATGCATGGTAAGCAAAGTGATATTATGGTTGATACAAAAAGCAGGATATTTACTGGCTTACCTTCCAGGATTAAAGCGGCCAGATACCATTCCTTAATAGCAAAAAAGGAGACTCTGAATGAAGAACTAGAAGTAATTGCAGAAGATGACCAGGGAGAGATTATGGCAATTCAGCATAGAGACTATCCCTTATACGGGCTACAATTTCATCCGGAATCAATTCTTACACCCTTAGGGGATGTGATTATGAGAAATTTTATAAGTATTAGAGTATAGGAATTTATCCAATAAAGATATATAGCAATCAGCCACAAGCAAAGTGGCAGAATGGAGGACGATTATGATACAACAGGCAATCCGTAATGTATTGAATAAAGAAGATCTAACCTTGGAAATGACCAAGGAGGTAATGGATGAGATTATGAGTGGTAATGCAACAAATGCGCAAATTGCAGCCTTTATTATGGGAATTCGAATGAAGGGAGAAACAATTGATGAGATAACCGCTTGTGCCATGAGTATGCGAAATATCGGTCTGAAGCTCAAATATGAGGGAGATGTACTTGATATCGTAGGTACTGGTGGAGATGAAGCCTTTACCTTTAATATATCAACAGTATCCTCCTTTGTAATCTCTGCAGCCGGTATACCCGTAGCAAAGCATGGAAATAGAAGTGTATCCAGTAAATGCGGAAGTGCTGATGTCCTTGAGGCTTTGGGAGTTAAAATAGATATTCCTATAGAAAGAAGTGAAGAGATTTTAAAAGAAATAGGAATCTGCTTCTTATTTGCACCAGTATATCATTCTTCCATGAGGTATGCTGCTCCTGTTAGAAAAGAATTGGGAGTAAGAACCATATTTAATATACTTGGACCCTTAGTAAATCCTGCAAATGCAAAGCTGCAGCTACTTGGTGTTTATGATAGTGCCTTAGTAGAACCCATGGCAAAGGTTTTATTAAATCTCGGGGTTAAGCGTGCCATGGTGGTATATGGTCAAGATGGCTTAGACGAAGTATCCTTAACTACAAAAACAACAGTTTGTGAAGTGAAGGATGGTAAATTATTTAATTACATCATAGATCCAATGGAGTTGGGCTTTGATTATTGTAAGCCCGAGGATTTGACGGGAGATAACCCTCAGATCAATGCTGACATAGCCTTAAGAATCTTAAAGGGTGAAAGAGGACCTAAGAGAGATGTGGTGGTATTAAATTCAGCAATATGTCTGTATTTATCCCATAATGATTTGACTTTAAAGGAATGTGTTAAGCTGGCTGCTGATACCCTTGATAGTGGAAAGGCTTTAGCACGGTTAAACAAATTCATAGAGCTGTCTAATAAGTAAATCAAGATGAACCTGGGATAAGGAAAGGAGGAAACTTATGATACTTAATACCATTGCGGCTTCCACCAGAATTAGGGTGGAGAAAGCAAAAGAGGAACTTCCCCTAGATAAACTTAAAGAGATTGTTTATTCTAGAGTGGGGGTAAGAAGCTTTAATAATCGCAATGCCTTTGCCTTCGAAAGAGCACTGATAAAGAATGGCCAAAAAAGCCATGAACTGCCCATTTCCTTTATTTGTGAGGTAAAGAAGGCATCTCCCTCCAAAGGGATTATTGCAGAGGATTTTCCCTATGTAGAAATTGCTAAAGAATATGAAAAAGCCGGAGCAGAAGCAATCTCTGTATTAACAGAGCCGGAGTTTTTTAAAGGATCCGATATTTACTTAACTGAGATTTCAAAAGAGGTACAAATCCCTGTATTACGTAAGGATTTTACTATAGATGAATATCAGATATATGAAGCTAAGGTAATTGGAGCAGATGCAGTCTTATTAATCTGTTCCTTACTAGATACCCAGACCTTGAAAGGGTATATAAAGCTTTGCAATGAACTGGGTTTATCGGCACTGGTTGAGGCACATACAGAGGCGGAAGTATACTCTGCAATTCTTGCTGGAGCAAGAGTTGTAGGAGTGAATAACCGGAATTTACAAACATTTGAAGTAGATATTAATCATAGTGTACGACTACGCAGCTTAGTCCCCAAGGACATTATTTTTGTAGCGGAAAGCGGTATTAAGACGGCAAAAGATATGGAGATTCTAAGAGAGGCAGATGTTAATGCCGTATTGATTGGAGAGACCTTAATGAGGAGTGAAAATAAAAATAATGAGCTGAAGGCTTTGAGGGGTTAGCATATATATTTCAGACACCCCATATGCAATACTTTGGCAGAGAAGAGGATGCTAATGACGAAAATTAAAATCTGCGGTCTATCCAGAGTGGAAGATATCAGCTTAGTTAATGAGGCTCTCCCAGATTATATAGGATTTGTTTTTGCCAAAAGTAAGAGGCAGGTAGGAGAGGCTTTGGCAGAAGAGCTAAAATCAAAATTAAGCCCAAGTATCTTGTCTGTTGGCGTATTTGTTAATGAGGCTAGGGATAAGATTATCAGACTTTGTAAGAAAAATATCATTGATCTAGTTCAACTTCATGGAGATGAGGATAATGAATATATCAACCTACTGAAAGCAAATATAGCACAACCCATTATCAAGGCAGTAAGGGTAAGTATAGAAGAAGATATTAAAGGGGCAGAAGAGTATAATTGTGATTATCTCCTTCTTGACACTTATAAGGAGGGCCTCTATGGTGGTAGCGGTCATGCCTTTGATTGGAATTTGATTTCTGGTATCACCAAACCCTTTTTCCTTGCGGGTGGAGTAAATACAGAAAATGTTCTTAGGGCAATTGAAATAGTAAAACCCTATGGGGTGGATGTCAGTAGTGGCGTGGAAACTGAGGGAATGAAAGATAGAGAGAAAATAATCGATATAATTACGAAAGTCAGGAGCGTGAGATAAATGTCAAAAGGAAGATTTGGTGTACACGGGGGACAATATATTCCGGAGACCCTAATGAATGCGGTTAATGAATTAGAAACTGCCTATAATCACTATAAGAAGGATGAGGCTTTTAATAAAGAATTAGAGGATTTATTAAATAATTATGCAGGAAGACCATCCCTCTTATATTATGCGGATAAGATGACAAAGGATCTGGGTGGGGCTAAAATTTATATAAAAAGAGAAGATCTAAATCACACGGGTTCTCACAAGATTAATAATGTTCTCGGCCAGGTTCTTCTTGCAAAGAAAATGGGTAAGAAAAGAGTAATTGCAGAGACAGGAGCAGGACAGCATGGTGTTGCTACTGCTACAGCAGCAGCATTAATGGGAATGGAATGTGAGATATATATGGGTAAGGAGGATACAATACGCCAGGCTCTTAATGTATTTCGTATGGAGCTTCTTGGTGCCAAGGTACATGCTGTAACCTCTGGAACCCAGACCCTAAAGGATGCGGTAAATGAAACCATGCGGGAATGGACCAATAGAGTGGAGGATACTCATTATGTACTTGGATCTGTAATGGGCCCTCATCCTTTTCCCACAATTGTTAGAGATTTTCAAAGTGTAATAGGTAAAGAGGTTAAAAAGCAAATCATAGAGAAGGAAGGAAAGCTTCCGGATGTGGTTCTTGCTTGTGTGGGTGGTGGCAGTAATGCCATAGGAATTTTCTATGATTTTATTCCTGATACTAGTGTTCGTTTAATTGGATGCGAAGCTGCTGGTCTTGGTGCAGATACTGATAAGACAGCCGCAACCATTGCTACTGGTTCTCTTGGGATATTCCATGGTATGAAATCTTATTTCTGTCAGGATAAATACGGACAGATTGCTCCGGTACACTCCATTTCAGCAGGACTTGACTATCCGGGTGTTGGCCCAGAGCATGCCCATCTATATGATAGTAAGAGAGCAGAATATGTACCAGTTACTGATGATGAGGCCGTAGATGCCTTTGAATATTTGTCTAGGGTGGAGGGAATAATTCCTGCCATTGAAAGTGCCCATGCCGTTGCTTATGCAAGAAAGCTGGCACCAACCATGACAAAGGATCAGATTATGGTTATTAATCTATCCGGTAGAGGTGATAAGGATGTAGCTGCTATTGCTAGGTACAAGGGGGTAGAAATTGATGAGTAGAATAAGTGACGTATTCAATAATAAAAAAGCTTTTATTCCATTTATAACTGCAGGTGATCCCAGTCTAGAAATCACCGAAGAGCTAGTACATTCCATGGCTTTAGCAGGAGCAGATTTAATTGAATTGGGTATTCCTTTTTCAGATCCCGTAGCAGAAGGCCCTGTAATTCAGGAGGCTGATTATAGAGCTTTGGCAGCGGGGACTACAACGGATAAAATATTTGAGATGGTAAGTAGAATTCGTCAGGTTAATCAGGTGCCTATAGCCTTTATGACTTATGCCAACCCTGTCTATACCTATGGTACCCAGAAATTTATGGAAAACTGTCAGAAAGTTGGTGTTGATGCCATAATTATACCTGACATTCCCTATGAGGAGAGAGAGGAAATTAAACCATTTACCGATCAATATGGTATAACCTTGATATCAATGATTGCTCCCACCTCTAAAGAG
The DNA here is from genome assembly GCA_023443625.1 of Bacillota bacterium. Next base: position 64,908 of record JAEZTQ010000079.1, read on the forward strand.
AGAATTAAAATGATTGCCCGTGAGGCTGAGGGCTTTATCTATTGTGTGTCCTCCCTGGGCGTAACAGGAGTTCGCAGTGAGATCGGAGCAGAAGTGGCTCAGATGATTCAAACTGTTAAGGAAGTAAAAGATATCCCCTGTGCCATTGGCTTTGGCATATCTACTCCTAAACAGGCGGCTATGATGGCAGCAGTGTCCGATGGAGTTATTGTTGGTAGCGCTATTGTTAAAATTGTTGCTGAACATGGTAAGGACTCTATTCCTTATGTGGAGGAATATGTAAGGAGCATGAAGGGGGCTATTTAATGAATGGCAAAATCAATCCTATTTTACAAAAACTGAATGAGGGAAAAAATCTAAGTGAAGAAGAAGCTTATGAAGTAATCTATGGGATTAATAATGATGAGCTCACAGATCATCAGATAATGAGCTTTCAGGTATCTTTACTTATGAAGGGGCCAACCCTTGGTGAAATATCTGCCATTGCCCATGCAATGAGAGATTTATGTATTAAGATAAAGCCGGAGGTTGCAGGGGAGCTCATGGATACCTGCGGCACAGGCGGGGGACTAAGTACCTTTAATATTTCTACAGCTGTAGCCTTTGTGGCTGCAGCGGCAGGTATTAAGGTAGCAAAAACCGGTAGCAAATCCAGTATAAATCTATCTGGTAGTGCTGAGGTTCTAAAGGCTTTGGGAATAGAAATACATCAAAGTCCTACAGGTGTAGAACGATTAATAAAAGAAATAGGGATGGCCTTTCTTTATGCTCCCTTATTTCATCCGGTGATGAGGAAGATGATACATCCAGAGAAGGATCTGGGGATTAAGACAATATTCTATACAATCATTGGACCGTTAATTAATCCTGCCTTAGCTACTAGGCATGTTATGGGGGTTTATAAAACTGAGCTACTAGATATAGTAACAGGAGTAGCCCAGTCTCTTGGATATACGAGAGCTTTGTTTGTCCATGGAGAGGATGGGATGGATGAAATCTCACTTCTGGGAAAGACAAGTGTGAAGGAGTTAAAGAAGGGCGAAATCATAAGCTACGAGATTACGCCAGAGGAACTTGGGCTAACAAGATGTAAGTTAAACGATATTGCAACGGGAACACCGGAAGCAAATGCAGTTATGATAAGGGATGTATTCTCCGGCAAAAACAAAGGCCCACGTCGTCAGGCAGTAATATTAAATGCTGCAGGAGCCTTGATGATTGGTGACATAACCAGTTCACTAAAAGAAGGAGTAGAACTTGCAAAAGAAATAATTGATAGTGGTCTGGCTCAAGATAAACTGAATGAGTTTATTGAGGCTTCCCATGCCTTCAAAAACTTATAAAAATTATTGACATTGACATAATTTGAATGTGAAAATTGCTTTTTATTTTCACACTAACAGTACATTCCTTCCCTGTGAGTTAGTTTGTGCCGAGGATTACGCAGGCACAAACTTCTAGGTGTGAATTATGCTTTTTAATAATTCACACTATTCCCATTTAAAGAATTTAAGTGATATTACTATACAGAGAATTGCTATTAAAACTAATATAATTAGAGATAGCAAAACATCATGGATGGGTGTACCAAGACTAGCGGATTTTAACAGCTTTATTCCTTGCGTTAGAGGGAATATATCTGATATTTTTTGCAGGGCAGTGGGCATAACCTCGTAGGGTAAGGTTGAACCGGAAAAGATCAACATAGGAAAATAAAGAAGACTTGCAATAATTCCTGCTACCTTACTATTAGGTGAAATTCCGCCAACCATCATTCCAATACTAAACATGGATAGCATAACTAACAGATATCCTCCAATAAATTGTAAGATTGAACCATATATCTTAAAATTAAAGAAAATCTTAGCCACCGTAAATAGCAGCACCAGAGATACAAGAGAGTATAGGGTATAGATTGTAACTTGTACCAAGAGGATTAGGGCTGGGCTTATGGGTGTTACTTTAAATCTTTTGAGGATTTTTCTATTTCTATAATCTGAGACTACTAAGGGTAGCCCCATAACACCACCAGCACATATGGCAATGGTTGCAAAGGCACCAAAAGATTGATCTAAAAAGGTATAGCTTGCGCCCTCAAAGGCAGGCTTATCTCCATATATTACGCCAATAATAATCAAAACAACCAGGGGCAGACAGATGGCAAAGATGAACATATCCATACCCCGTAAGGATAATCTCAACTCATTTTTTAACATTCTATTAAAGGTTTTCATTAATACATCCTCCTTCTTCAGTATACCAAAGATAAGCTTCTTCAAAATTATCACATGGACTGGATTTTATTGCTTCTTCTACAGTTCCGTAAAAAATGACTTCACCTTGCTTGAGGATGCAAATGCTATCACATAAGGCCTCCACTTCATCCATATAATGAGAAGTTAATAAAATTGTCAGGCCCTTTGCTTTTAGACTAGATAAGATTCTCCAAACATCTCGTCGTGCTTTTGTGTCAAGGCCAGTAGTTAATTCATCTAAAAAGACTACTTCTGGATTAGGAATTAGAGCCAGTGCTACAAAGAGACGTTGACGTTCACCACCAGAAAGTTCTTTTACTGGGCTTTTAATTTTGTCAGCAATACCAAATTCTTTTAGCAGATGAAGATAGTTTATTGAATTTTTGTATAAGGATGCAGTAACCTCACAAAGTTCGCCTAGGCGAATATTGTCCTGATAGTTGGCTTCTTGAAACTGGACACCCACTTTCTCAAAGAGTTTCTTGCGTTCTCCTAAGGGGTCCATTCCTAATATGGATACTTTCCCATGATCTGACTTCTTTGTCCCTAAAATACATTCGATGGCAGTACTTTTTCCTGCCCCATTGGGACCAAGTAATCCAAAAACCGTACCAGGTAAAACTGATAGACTGAGATTCTTTAATGCTAGGTGTTGTCCATAGCTTTTAGATAATTCTTCAACCTTAATTATATCTTTCATGTATTATACCTCCTTATTTTTATCAAAATAAAGAATAACACCAAGAGAAAGGTTGGTGGTATAATGGAGGGTTTATTTAAAAAAAATTTTCATATCCTGTAATAGAAGGATTATTTGTTTGGCATTTTCTTCGGCTTCATGAAGGGACACAATCAGTTTATCGCAGGCGGAAATAATGGTATCGTTGAATTTTGGAGTATTTAGTATATGTTTAATATCTGCCTTTGAGTTAGAGGACAATTCATTTAACATCCGTAAAATTGCTTCTAGTGAATAGTTTGCACAACGTAGAGAACGGATGATTTTAAGTTGCTTAATATCATTATGAGTATAAATGCGGTATCCGTTAGACTTACGCTTGACTTTCAACAAGCCATTCATTTCCCAGTTTCTTAAGGTATCCATTGATATTTGTAAGAAATCTGAAACCTCTTTCCGTTTTAATCTTACCTTATTCTCGTGAACTTCACCGGATAAAAGTCCTATCGTAATTTCTATTGCTTCTTCTGCATTCTGCTTTTCTTGCTGTATTTGTTCCAAATACTCCTTTGCTAATAGAAGAGCAGAGTCAAAATCACCCTTTGCTGAGATTTTGACCATATTTACCATCTTTTTTCGTAAGCCATTTTGTAAGACTTCAACCTGAAAGGCAAGACGGGCAAGTTGTATTTGTTTTATGTGAAAATCCGTGAATACCCGATAACCATTATCTTTACGAGTGGCTTTAGGAATGAAACCCCATTCTTCGTAAAGGCGTACTGTATTGGGGTGTATTCCAATTATTTTTGCTACCTCTGCAGTTTTATAAACTTTCATCTTTTATCACCTCCAAGTTTACTATAGTATCACATGAATAAAGTCTGGTGTTATAATGGAGTGTTTTATAAGTATATCTAAACTATAAAGAACCTACATACCATCAGGAATAAAGAGACGGTATATAGGTTCCTTATAATATTCGGCTTAATTGATCATGATTAAGCGTCTTTATTTCTAGTTAGTACCTTGATTAGTTCGTTAATTAGGAAAGGTATTAATGCGAAGCCTATTACGATACACCAATCCATTAAGCTTATTGCATGAACACCAAAAGCCTTTGCAAGGAAAGGAATAGATATAACAACTAATTGTAATATAATACCGACGATAATAGCGCCGATCAAATACTTATTAGTGAAGAAGCCAATCTTAAAGATGGTTTTGTTGGCATTTCTCATGGACAGTGAATAGAACAACTGGGAAGCAGCTAATACAACAAAGGCCATAGTTCTTGCATAGGGAATAGCTTCTTCTAAAACAGCCTCCGATAACATATTTGAACCTAATTGATAACCATGTTCCCATAACCCATAATAGAAGGCAGCTAAGGTTAACAATCCTATTAATACACCGCCAATGATAGCTCTCACACCAGCTCCCTGCGCAAAGAAACTTTCCTTGGGGTTTCTTGGTTTTTGCTTCATTACATCAGGATCACCCGGATCAATTCCAAGAGCAATTGCAGGTAAGGAGTCAGTAATTAGGTTAATCCATAATATTTGTGTTGCAATAAGAGGAATAGGCCAATTTAGTAATATGGATAGGAAGATAGTAATGACCTCACCTAAATTACAGGATAGGAGGAAGATAACAGACTTTTTGATATTATTGTAAATATTTCTTCCTTCTTCAATGGCATGCACAATTGTTGTAAAATTATCATCGGTGAGTATCATGTCACTGGCACCCTTAGCTACATCTGTACCGGTAATACCCATAGCTACACCGATATCAGCATATTTTAAGGAAGGCGCATCATTAACACCGTCACCAGTCATGGATACAATATTATTCTGAGCTTTGAAAGCTCTAACAATTTTAACCTTATGTTCTGGTGATACTCTGGCAAATACTCTGTAATCATTGATTTTATTGGCAAATTCCTCTTCAGAGAGCTCATCGATTTCTGAGCCTGTAACACTCTGTTCGATTGTATCAGCAATTCCTAATTCCTTAGCAATAGCAACAGCAGTATTCTTGTGATCGCCAGTTATCATAATCGGGCGAATACCAGCCATTTTAGCATCATGGATGGAGTCTTTAACCTCGAGACGAGGAGGGTCAATCATACCAACAAGACCGATGACAGTCAGTTCTTTTTCCATCTCTTCAGGAGCTATAACTGATGTGGTATCTTTAAAGGCAGCACCAAGTACACGAAGAGCAGAATCAGACATTTCTTCAGCTACTCTTAGGTAATCAGCCTTAAGTTCCTCCGTTAAGGGAACCAATTGACCATTTACTAAAGCAGTTGTAGATAATTTTAGTATGTTGTCAATAGCACCTTTGGTATGAACACGATAACCTTCACCTTCCACATTAAGAGTGGACATTAGCTTACGATCTGAGTCGAAGGGATTTTCAGAGACTCTTTTATGTTTTTTATTTAATTGCTCTTTGGTAAGATTGAATTTATCACCTAGAACAATAAGAGCGACCTCTGTTGGATCACCTGTTCCCTGCCCATTTTCATAAGTAGCGTCAGAACAAAGAACCAGGGATTTAATCAGATCTGCATCATCTGACAGAGGACTCAGTCCAGAAGCTGTTATCCCAACATCCGTTAAACTCTTATGAGTATATTGTTTTACAACAGTCATTTTGTTCTGGGTTAGAGTACCGGTTTTATCAGAACAGATAATATTAACGGAACCTAAGGTCTCTACTGCAGGAAGCTTCTTGACAATTGCATTGATTTTGGACATTCTTGTTACACCCAAAGCTAGTACAATTGCTACGATTGCAGCAAGACCCTCTGGAATAGCAGCAACAGCAAGGCTGATAGCAGTTAGGAACATTTCAAATAAATCTCGTTTCTGAATTAAAGCGATAACAAAAATTAATAAGCAAATCCCTATGGCTAAAAAGCCAAGTATTTTGCCCAATTCATCCAGACGTTTTTGGAGAGGAGTCATTTCCTCGTTATCAGCTTCGAGGATTTTTGCAATCTTACCAATCTCAGTATCCATGGCAGTTGCTACAACAACACCTTCACCTCGGCCATAAGTAACTAGGGTAGAGAGAAATGCCATGTTAGCTTTGTCACCAACAGGTGTCTTAGGATCTTCAAATATTTTAGATGCATTCTTGTTGGTGGGTACGGATTCACCTGTCAATGCAGATTCTTCAATTTGAAGATTGGCACTTTCAGTTAATCTCATGTCGGCTGGAACATATCTACCTGCATCCAATATAACGATATCACCTGGTACAACTTCTTCTGAATTAATTTCTACAGCTTTCCCATCACGTTTAACTAAGGACTTAGGCGTAGTCATTTTCTGAAGAGCTTCAACGGCTTTTTCTGCTTTATACTCCTGTACAACACCAATGACTGCATTGAGTACGATTACAAGGATAATAATAATGGAGTCGGCATACTCATGAATTACAAAAGTAATTACAGCCGCTGCAAGCAGAACATAAATCAGCATATCTTTCAGTTGAGCAAGAAATAAGGAAATAAGACTTTTCTTTGGCTTACCCTTCAGTTTGTTTAAGCCAAATTGTTCCATGCGTTTCTTTACTTCATTCTCAGAAAGACCTCTAGCTGGGTCGACACCCAGTTCTTGCAATACTTCTTCCTGTGATTTTGAAAACCACATAGTATAAACACCTCTTTCATACATTCTACTTTAAATATAGTTCCTAAAAAATGATTCTTTATGCCTTATTATTAACATTATCTGTAACTTTGTTTGCAATAAGGATTGGAGATAGTATAACATAAATATGGTAAATGTAACATAAAAATTTATAATTATAGAAATTGATACAAGAGAACAAATTATTGAAATAATAGATAATAGAATTGAAAACTTTTTGTATGCATGTAAACTTCCACAAAGGGTTTTCAATTCTTTTGTATGGCCAAACTGTAACTAGTGTAATCAAAAGTAAGAATTAACGGTAAGGACAACTATAGAAATCTAATAAGAATAAACTATAGATTTGTAAGAATAAATTATAGAGATTTGTAAGAATAAACTATAGAGATTGATATTGATTTATTATCATAAATATTATATAATAACAGTAATTATTATTATATGCTTTAATAACAAATGACATCTTTGATAATTCAATATTATTTACTAAAGATAGGATAAGACTTATTCTTAAGAATAAGTATACATATTACTAAAGCATAAATAATTATGAATAGGTTTAAAATAAGCTAATGTCAAATAAATAATGAAAAGGAGAATTTAATATGTCAAAGGTTGCATTTTATCGTTGTGAGAGATGTGGTAACATAGTAACTGTTTTAAATAATGGCGGAGGAACACTTGTCTGTTGTGGACAGGATATGACTGAGTTAGTAGCGAACACTACAGATGCAGCGAAAGAGAAGCATGTTCCTGATGTTACTATAGAAGATGGTAAAATTAAAGTAGCTGTTGGATCCGTATTGCATCCGTCAGTTGAAGAGCATTATATTCAGTGGATTGCCCTTGCAACAGAGGATAAAGTATGGGTGAACTATCTTGAACCAGGAATGGAGCCAACTACAGAGTTTCCTGAGGTTAAATCAGGTGCTATATACGAATACTGTAATCTCCATGGTCTTTGGAAAGCAGAGTTCTAAAGCTTATTTGAAGATTATAATTTAAGCTTTATAAGTACAAAATTATAGGGAGTTATTGTTAGATAAGATTTTAAATTATCTAGCATATGACTCCCTCTTTATGTACATTACTATACTATTATTTATGTGAAATAAATGATTAAATGGTAGAGTTATCAGTGTCATTGACATAATTATATTTTAATAATAAAATAATTGTAAATATATGGGAAGGCTCGGTTATAAAATGACTTATATTCATAATATGCTAAGTAACTACAATATTACAGATAATATAGCTTGGTATTTGTCTTTTGTTATATTAATAATTACTATTATATTGGTTTGTGTTATTGCTAATCAGATTACAAAGAAAGGCGTATTAAAACTCTTTTCTCGTATCCTACAAAAGAATAATCAACATTGGAATAGCATTTTACAGGAACATAAGGTTTTTACCAGACTGTCAAATATAATACCAGGTATAATTGTTTATCTCTTTGCCCCTGCATTTAATACGGCAGAAGTTAAGGTATTAGCTCATCGTGGAGCAGCAGTCTACATTTTAATTATTTTGTTTTTTGTAACAAATTCTGTGTTAAATGCCTTTAATGATATATATAGGACATATCCCATATCAAATGTAAGGCCGTTAAAGGGTTTAATACAGGTGGTTAAAACAATTATCTATATCGTTCTAGCTATAATATTAATAGGTACTTTGATGAATCAAAATCCCCTTCTAATGTTAGGAGGAATAGGAGCTTTTGCAGCAGTATTTTCCTTTGTTTTTAAGGATTCTATTCTAGGATTTATTGCAGGAATACAACTAACTTCTAATGATATGCTAAGGATTGGTGACTGGATTGAGATGACAAAATACGGTGCGGACGGGAATGTAATAGATATTACCTTGAACACAGTAAAGATCCAGAATTTTGATAAAACCATTGTAACAATCCCAGCCTATGCCTTTGTATCAGATTCCTTTAAGAATTGGAGGGGCATGACGGAATTTGGAGGCAGACGTATCAAACGTTCTATTAACATAGATGTTAACAGTATACGTCTATGCACACCTCAGTTACTAGACAAATTCAAAAAGATAAACTATCTAAAAGATTATATAGAACAAAAGGAAATAGAAATTAATCATTATAATGCAGAGCAAAATATCGATAACCAGATTGATATTAATGGTAGATACTTAACCAATATAGGTACCTTCCGAATATATGTTCAGTCATATTTAAAGAATAATGCAAAACTACTAAGAAATATGCCTATTATGGTACGCCAATTACCACCAACGGAAAATGGTCTGCCCTTAGAAATCTATGCCTTTTCAAAAGAAATCGAATGGACAGTCTATGAGACAATACAAGCGGATATCTTTGATCATATCTTATCCGTAGTAGAAGAGTTTGACCTACGTATATTCCAGAGTCCTACGGGTCATGATATGAAACAAATCAATATGGGAAATAATGATACCACACACCTTATAACTAATGACTTAAGCGAATCAAATGATAAAGTATAATATGATTAGGGCAGGAATATATCAGTATTCCTGCCCCAATCATTGTGTCTCATTTTAAATGCAATATTCAATTTGATAGCGAGATAACAAATCTTCTCCAATTCACCTTAGTTACCTTCTAAACTGAGGAAAAACCAAAGTTTTTAAATAAACAAGTTAAACTGTCCAAAGCAACCATCTCCCAATCATCCAAGAAACATGCTGTCTGTAATTTCGAGACATAATTACAAACCATCTATTCTTTTTATACAAGAGAATTAGTATTCTAATTCTTCTTGTTCTAGATACGATGACAGTACTTAAAAAATCAAGTATATAATATATTAGTTAAATTAAGACTTACATCGTATCTGTTATTATTATGTCTCGTAATAAAAATATTATTCCTGATAATAAAAAAATTCTATTAAAAATAAAATATAAACTTAGCGGCTCTTAAAAACCTTCCATGGGATGATAAATATGTTTATATTTTAAGCACGACGATTTTTAATAACCTTAAGTCTGGTGAATTCTTCTCTTTCTTTTTCTTCTAAAGCATTTTGAATTTCAGATACAAGAGAAGTATAATAAGGAATGGTAATGTTCTTAAGTGCATTAGCACGTTTTTGTGATTTGTTAATACTTGTTGCCAAGCGATAGGCTGAATTCTCAATCATGGATAATTTGATGGTGAGTTCTTTAACCATTACAAATCGTTGTGTGGCTTCGTCCAAGGACATCTTTGTTTGATAAAATGCGAAGCTAGGTTTTGAGATAGTATTATCAAATTCCACCAAGGGAATTTCTGTACCCATAATGCTTCGTTGTTTTATTTGAATAGAATTTTCTTCAGGTATGGTATTACTAATCTCTGATACATTATTAATACCTATTTCAATATTGGCCTTTTGAAGTGAGAGATAAGCAGCTGAGAAGGTACTATCTATAAGAGATTGTATATCCTTAGCCTTATCAATGAGAGCCATAAGCTCCTTCATTAGTATATTTCGTTTTTTGTCCATTAGTTCATAGCCTTGCTTCGCCAGTCTTAGTGAATTTTTTGCCAATATTAAATTACCCTTAGTAGGAAAGGTATTGGGATTCATGTTATCACCTCTATTCGTCTGTTGCTTCCTTGGCCTTAGTATAATATTGATCAAGTATTTTTGTATCAATTCGATCTAATTCTTCCTTTGGAAGAATGGTTAGCATTTCCCAGCCTTTATCTAGAGTTTCGAGTATAGAACGATCTTCCTCCATACCTTGAGCAATAAATATCTGTTCCATAGCTATACCTAATTTTAGGTACTTCTTATCAATAGGAGATAATTCATCCTCACCGATAACGCTTGATAAAGCTCGGGCATCACCTACTCGTGCATAAGAAGAGAAGAGTTGGTTAGCTAAATCCTGATGATCTTCTCTTGTAAAGCCCTTACCAATGCCATCCTTCATTAGACGGGAGAGGGAGGGTAGAATATTAATGGGAGGATATATTCCTTTCTGACTAAGGGTGCGGTCTAGAACAATTTGTCCCTCGGTAATATATCCGGTTAAGTCAGGAATAGGGTGGGTAATGTCATCATTTGGCATTGTAAGAATCGGAATCTGTGTAACAGAACCCGGACATCCCTTAACAATACCTGCTCTTTCGTATAGAGTTGCAAGTTCGCTGTATAGATAGCCAGGGTAGCCTTTTCTGCTAGGGATTTCTCCCTTGGAGGAGGAAACCTCACGCATAGCTTCTGCATAGGAGGTCATATCTGTTAGTATAACAAGGATATGCATACCTTTTTCAAAAGCTAGATATTCAGCAGCTGTTAATGCTACCTTGGGGGTTATTAGTCTCTCAACTACAGGGTCATTAGCAAGATTTAAGTACATAACAACATGGGAGCTGGCACCGCTATCTTCAAAAGTACGACGAAAATAATCTGCAACATCATGTTTTACACCCATGGCCGCAAAAACAATAGCAAATTCGTCATTCGTTCCTTCTCCGAGGGAGGCTTGCTTCACAATCTGAGCAGCTAATTGGTCGTGAGGAAGGCCATTTCCTGAAAAAATCGGAAGCTTTTGACCACGAATTAGTGTGGTTAAGCAATCGATGGAAGATATACCAGTTTTAATATAGTTTCTAGGATATTCTCTAGAACAGGGGTTAAGGGGCTGACCATTAATATCACGTTTGGTTTCAGCAATGATATTTGTTAGTCCATCAATAGGTTCTCCTACACCATTAAAAACACGACCAAGGATATCTGGAGATAGATTTACCTCCATGGGATGCCCTGTTAATTTGGTGTGGGTATTAAACAAAGACATATCTTCAGTACCTTGAAATACCTGAATAACAGCCTTATCTTCATATAATTCAATTATTCGGCCTAGTTTCTTCTTGTTGCCTTCTACGGTTAATTCAACGATTTCATCGAAGGAGGCGTCACGGACACCTTCAAGTACAATTAAGGGGCCGTTTATTGCACTCAGTCCTAAATATTCTATAGACATATTGACCTCCATACTGCCCGGGGCAGTTCTATAATTAGCAAAGGATCTCTGGATTTTAATATATATTAATCCATAACTTTGCACCTTAATTTAAGCATTGATATCCATAATATTATCGTAGTATTCATCAATCATGGTATGATAATCCTGAAATTTATCTAATTCATCATTGGATATATCATATTTTATGGAAATTACTTTCTCGAAGACGGAATTCTCCCTTAATAAAGACATAGGCATATCCATGTCAATCAACTGCTTGGATTTCTGGTAGAGATAGAGAATAGTTTCCATCATCTTAAGTTGTTTTGCCATAGGTACATAGGTATCTGATGGGTGATAAGCATTTTGCTGTACAAAGCCCAGGCGAATTACTTTTGCTATTTCCAATACTAATTTCTGATCATCGGGTAGGACATCACTACCAATTAACTTAACGATTTCGTTTAACTGATTTTCTTGTGTCAAAATACTTAGGATTTGCTTTCTATATTCTACGAAATCCTCTCCAACATTCTTAAGATACCAGGGTGACAAATCAGTCAGGTATTCACTGTAACTGGTTAACCAATTGATGGCCGGAAAATGTCTCGCATAGGCCAATGACTTATCCAAGGCCCAAAAACACCGTACAAAACGTTTTGTATTCTGGGTAACTGGTTCTGAGAAGTCTCCACCTTGAGGAGATACCGCACCTATAATAGTAACGCTACCTTCTGTCCAGTTTAAGTTCTGCATAAAGCCAGCTCTTTCATAGAAAGCAGATAAGCGGGAGGCCAGATAAGCAGGGAAGCCTTCTTCGGCCGGCATTTCTTCCAAACGTCCTGATAATTCACGAAGTGCTTCTGCCCAACGTGAAGTGGAATCTGCCATAATCGCAACATGATAACCCATATCACGGTAGTATTCCGCTAAGGTTATTCCGGTGTAAATACTAGCTTCACGAGCAGCAACGGGCATGTTGGAGGTGTTGGCTATTAAAGTTGTGCGGTCAAGGAGGGGATTGCCGCTCTTAGGATCTACAAGCTTTGTAAAGTCCTCAAGAACCTCAGTCATCTCATTACCACGTTCACCACAGCCGATATAAACAATAATATCTGCATCACACCATTTGGCCAGCTGATGCTGTGTCATTGTCTTTCCTGTTCCAAAACCACCGGGAATAGCAGCAGTGCCTCCCTTTGCAATAGGAAATAAGGTATCTAATATTCTCTGTCCTGTTACTAAGGGGCGGTCAGAGGGAAATCTTTTTGCAATGGGTCTGGGAATACGAATAGGCCATTTTTGCATTAAGCTGATATCCGTTTCCTTACCATTTTGATCTTTTATCGTTATAATAGTGTCTTTTATAGTGTATTTACCATCAGGAACAACTTTGGTCACAGTACCTGATAGATAGGGTGGAATCATAGATTTGTGTAGGATAGCTTTTGTCTCGGGAACCTCTGCAATGATGGTACCGCCGTAGACCTTATCACCAGGTTTTACGGTTACATGTACTTCCCATAGTTTTGAGGTATCCAGTGATTCTACGCTTACACCTCTGGAAATAAAAGCACCGGACTCTTTGGCGATTTCATTTAAAGGACGCTCAATACCATCAAAAATATTCCCGATGATACCAGGAGCCAAAGTAACAGAGATAGCAGCACCAGTAGAATGTACCTCATCCCCTGGTCTAAGCCCTGTTGTTTCCTCATACACTTGAATAGTAGTCCTGCTTGTGGTTAAGCCAATTACTTCACCAACAAGCTTATCCTTACCGACTAATACCATCTCACCCATTTTAAAGCTATGGTTTTTGTCCACATATACAATTGGACCATTAATACCATATATTTTACCGATTAAACTCATAAGGATAAATGTTCCTTTCCTAATATCAAAGAGTAAAGGCGCTCTTTGCTTCTTCCAATTTAGTTAAAAATGAATAGTCAATCAAAATACTGCGAGAAGAAATTACAGCGCGGATGCCGCCCATAAAATCGCGATCACTTATTGTAAGATTTTTGCCTGTTTTTTCTTCTAATTCAGCTTTTTTATCTGCATCAGAAGGATTAATGTATATTGTTATTTCGTCTTTTTGAGCGAAATCTACAGCTTTTTTAATTTGATTACATAATAATTCCTTATACTCTGAGGAATTCATAAAATTCTCAAGGGTTTGCCTAACATCTTGAAAAATCTTCTCTGAAATCTTTGCAGTCTTCTCAAGGGTAAAACGTCTGATTTCTAAGGTTTGAGCAGATATTTTGCGATTTCTTTCCCGAATAATATTTTCAGAAGCTATACGCCAGTTTGCATCAGCCTTACGTCTTGCCGCTTCTTTACGTTCTTCATATTTTTTTTGTAATACTTTTTTATATTCTTCTACAATTTCGATATTTTGCTGAGTGGCACTATCAATTACAGAAGAATAAAAATGCTCTAATTTCTCATCAAGAATCATAAGCTATCATACCTTTCTAAACCTATAGTTTTAATCCAATGGCCTCATTAACGTAGGAAGTGATAAAGTCCGGTTTACGTCCCGTCCCATGTCGATCAGGAATCTCTACGATTAGAGGAATTCTTCTGTTGAGCTTTATATCTTTAATAATGTCAGGGAACTCATTGCTCAATTTCTCTGTGATTAAAATAATGCCAATGGTTTTATCAACAAGCACTTTATCTAATTCATCTTTTAATTCGGGTTTTGTATGAACTACAACACCATTGATCCCTGCAAGCTTCATTCCTGTATAAGTATCAACATTATCGCTGATAAGGTGCATGCGCATAATTACCTCCATACCACCAAAAGGCAGTTTTGTCTAGATTTTAGGTCCTTCTGTAATAAATTAGGTTAATAAAATCATGAAGGAGATAATTAAGCCATATAGAGCAACACCCTCTGCAAGACCAACGAATACGATGGATTTACCCATAATAGAGGAGTCTTCGCTAATAGCACCTAATGCAGCAGAAGAAGCAGAAGCAACAGCGATACCACCACCGATACAGGATAAACCAGTTGATAAAGCGGCAGCAATAAATTTCCAACCATCAACAGTACTAGCAGCAACTTCCGTTGCTTCAGCAGCAGATACCTTACCGGTAAACATCATAATATTTGCAATTACCATAATACTAAAGAATAAAAATACATTGAAGCCCAGGGCAGCTTTGAAGCCTCCCTTTGTTCTCTTGCTACGAAGAAATGCCCCGAAAGGAATTATAAAGCTTAATAATAATGCAATAACAATTGTAATCTTGATTAACATGGATATTATCCTCCTAAAATTTAGTTTTTTGTATTAATAACTAGGGTATTAAAAGCTTTTTGGGCCTATTACTTACTTTTGTAGGGCTTAAATTCTTTACCAGTTCCTCTGTAAAAACGGCTGAACATCTCATAATACTCAAGTCGAAGCACCTGTATACCGACAATTAAGCCTTCCATAACGGTAACAAAGATATTACCAAGGATTAAGACAGGAATATTTAATCCTCCAGCTTCTGTTTTTGCTAAAAGCATGACCACTGCCATCATACCCGCATGGCTAATAGCGAAAGCACCCACACGGAGAAAGGAGATGGTGTTAGAAAAATAACTAAGTAATATTTCAAATATTTCAAAGGAAGTTTCTACAAAGAACATTCCTTTTTGATCTGGAAAGATTTTTTTCTTTTTCTGAATAACATGGGTCAGAGGCTCTTTGAAAAAGATCAAAATAATCGGAATAATAAAGCATACCAGGATGAGGAGTACCCCGGGAAGAGTATTCTTGGTTACAATCAGTAGAATACTTCCGATTAAGGAACCATAGAAAACCAATCCGGCTATACCATTGGTATCAAAGAAAACTCTACCCCAATCCTTAGCTTTAATGCTGTTGATGATATTAAGAATCATGGCAACTAAAATCATGAGAACACCAAAGCCTACAGCAGTAAATAATACGGTCATTGCACTATCCCTTGGTGAAAGCCAAATAGGGTGCAGGGGGTTACCTTCAAAGCCAAAAATACTTCCATACATAAATCCAAAGAGAACAGAGAACAACCCGCAAATAGCTATAATAGCTGCCAAGGTCATCTTCTTTAATTTGTAGAGGAGTAGACCAGCAATGATTAGGCAAAGCCCCTGTCCTACATCACCGAACATAATACCAAAGATAAGAGAGTAGGTAAGTGCAATAATGGAGGTTGGATCAATTTCATTATAAGCAGGTAAGCCATACATTTTAATGAACATCTCAAAGGGCTTAAATAAAACGAAATTCTTTAGCTTGGTAGGTGGAGTTTTGTCCTCCTCCTGCTCTTGGTCGTTAACAATGCAGCAAACGAGGTTGTCTTTATCTATCTCTTCAAGGAGATTTTTGGATTCCTTTTCTGTAATCCATCCACTTAGTATATAGAAAACATCATTGGAATCCTTTTGCCTTGTACAGGCGGCCATCTTACGTACATCAAAATTTAAGGATAAGGTGTTGATTGTATGATGTGCCAGCAATAAATCCTCAGATATACCCCTTATATTTTGATTAATCTCTGTTTGAACAGTTTGAATGTTATCATCAATTTCCTTGATTTTGGTCATAATAGAGTTATAGGCTTCTTCTGGAGTACCCTGATAAGCATTGGGAAGAAGGACCTGCTCAAAATGAAGGGAGGCATAAATAGCATCAATTTTATCTGCTTCATTCGAAGGTACAAAATATATTCCCCATACATAATCTTTATCTCTATCACATTCAAGAAATACAGTTGTCAGGTTATCATAAACGTATTTGGAAAAACGGGTATAGAACTCTTGAGGAATTTTACCAAAACGAAATTTAATAAATTTCAAGTCCATGATTTGCTGCATGTCATAATCAAAAGGGCGGTAGTGCTCAATCTGTGTGAGTAATTCATTGTATTTATTGCGCTGCTGTTTTAAATTATCTTTATGGATACTTAGTTCTGCTAACTTTGTGTAGGCAGAATCAATCACCTGAGTTGCCTCCTCACGTGTCATCAGGTCCTTGGATGGTCTATTAGTATTGTCGAGTTGTTTGATTAAGTCTTCGGATTTTTGAAGCAAATCCTTATACGGATTAATTTCGACAAAAGGTTTTAAGCTGTAATTAGTTTTTAGCTCTGTTAAAGCATTTTCCAAATGGATACTATATTTACTCAGATACTGATTTACAACTCGGTCAAAGTCATCTCTAGGTCCTGTGATACTGAGGAAACGCATTTTTTCAATCATTTTGTACCTCCAGTATAATTATTGCAGGATAAACTCCTGCTTCCTGTTAAGATCCAAACCATAACGTATACATTCCAAAGCAGTGGTAAGCTGATCGATTTCCATATCCTTGCAGTATAAATAATAGCTTACCGCAGTCATAGATTTGGGATATCGGGTAACGTTATTCTGGTAAATTCGATTTATTCTTCTGTTGAACTCTCGTTCAATGGTTCCCTCCTTTAGATGTGCTACTAAATCTTTGTATTGTGTTGTAGAGAGTATATTCATATACTCATCAAGAGTATTAGCACTAACCAGTCGGGCTAGTTGTAGCTTAGTAAGCTTGTAATTCACAGGAATTAAATATGTAAATATCTCAGCTGTACTTTTATCGTAGGATTTTTTGGAGCGATATATCCACATAATATTAAGCATATCAATTTCAGTACCAAGAATCAAGGTAAAGGAGGTTTTGTTAATACCCTTTAACATTTTCTCCTTTAACTTCCAGGATTTGGTGAAATAGTAAACATCCAGAGCCATCTCATAATCAAAGGTAGTTACTCCGCTTTTATTACTGACATTATTGAGTACAGGGTAATACTTGGTCCCATGAAGATGTTGAATATATTCATCAATGGTCTGAGAATTGGTAAGAGCACTGGTGTTGATACGGGAATGCTTTTCAAAAAAGGGGTGAAAATTAGACAGATCATAAGTCTTTTTATTATTATATATTAGCCGTATACAATCTTTTAACACGTTAACTTCATATCGAAAGAAAATAAACTCTAAATATCGTCTTTGTTCTTGGTTAGCAAAACGATAGATTTTGGTATAGTCTAAGTATAGACCATTAATAAAGATCTTCTCGGCCTCACCACGATGTATTTCATGCTCATCGTATTTATCGAACATCTCCTTATAGCCAGAATGTTTCTTTAAAAAGGCAATGAAATCTGATACTGATTCAAGTGAGGCAATAATATTATACTCATCGCTGTTAATCAGTTTAGGCTTCATTGCTTTTACTTTGGTAATAATACCGCAATAGGACATTGAGTTATGCATATCTTATCCTCCCTAGTAAATAGAAAAAACACACTATCATAAGAGTTTAGGTTATTGTAATTATATTATGAAATATTTTATCTACTAAGGTAACGTGATTTTTATTATAATATTCCTCTAATTCCTCCAGGTGTTTATTACTGCTTTCCGTTAAGCTTTGCTTTTCTTTCTCAAAAGCTTCTTCAGCTTGTTTAAATAGAGCATTTATTTTTGCCTTATTCTCATCAGCAATTACTTTTTCCATATCAGTGATCGCTTTTTCGTGTTCTTCAAGCAGTTGTGTTTTTTCATAATTAGCATGCTCAATTATTTGATTTGCTTTATTTTCTATGTCAAATAAAAGGCTGACCACTTTTTCCATTTTTTTATATCCCTCCTATTACAATTTGTTCAATTGATATCAATATAATACATCGAATAAAAAGAATTGCAATAGTCATTTTGCACAATATATCCTAAATAACTATTAATTATTTTGATTATTTTTTAATAATTTAAGTAAAATATCAGGGAATATTTTACTTTTTTGACAGTAAGGTCATAGTCGTTATGCAATCTATTTTTTTGTTTGTGCACAAATATTTCTCATTTTATTTATAGGAATAATTTCTTTCGATGTATGAAAGCCAAATGCATCATGTAATGCATCAGTCAGCTCTGTTCTTGTGTAGGTAGGAATGTATCCTTTCCCCTTAAACTTCAGGAAATTCATTTCCCTTAAACTATCTAAAATCTGACTGCAGGTATATCTATCATCCAATTTCTTTTCTAGATATCTGTATACAATAAGTGTAATGAAGCAGGTGGCTAAATGAGCTTTTATTCTTTCTTTGTCGTGAAGGTAAATTGGACGGGGCTCAAATTCACTTTTCATAGTACGGAAACATTCTTCAATTTCCCAGCGTCTCCTATTGATTGTTACGATGGACTGTGCCTCATCCTCCAGGTTGGTGCAGATCGCATAAAACCCATCGTACTGTGATTCCTGATTTACGGCTTTCAGAGCTCTCTCTAACTGATTACTGCGGATGGTTCCCTGATATTCTTTATATTTTAAGGAGAAGGTAACAATCAGTTGCTGTTTTAGTCCGTCTTCCTTAATCCATCTGTTTTTATAATAGATTTTATCCTTATCCTCTTTCTCATTCAGTTTGGATATATCGTAAAGGAACTTTGGGTCGCCACCAGAAAGCTTCCAGCCCTCTCTGGATAAGGCCCAGTTTTGTTGATGCCTTTTCAGTTGCTTTACGGGCTGTGTAGTGATAAAATCCCTGTTTCCTTCCACGTGGTCATTGAATTTTCGGTTACTAGTGGAAGAAAGTCCGGCATGGGTACATATAACAATCTTAGATAAGTCAAAGTTGGTAAGCAATTTCTCTTCTAGAGGGATAAGAGAGGGTTGCTGATTCTGGTTTTGGGGATTAATAGAGAAGGCAAGGGGAAAGCCCTCGGCATCCATAAACAGTCCCATTTCAACCATGGGAAGAGGACGATTTTCCTTGCTTAATCCAAACTGTTTGTCATCCTCGCCTTGCTCTAGCTCAAAACAGAAGTTAGTGCAGTCATAATAAATCACACCTGTTTTCCGTTTGGAAATCTTCATGCTGTTTTTGAACAGTCTGCTTTGTATGTAGTGGGATTCCTGTGCAATAACAGAAAGAGCAGGGTAAATTTGATGAAGCTCAAAATCTGGCTGTTCCATAAATTTGTGGGAATCCTCAAATGTACCAAGTTTTGATGAAGGAAAAAGAATTCGTGAAAAAATCAGTCTGGATAGAATGGAATTTAGGTTATATTTAAAATCGTGTTTCTTGGCAATTGCCGTACTAATCTTGTCCAAACCAAGTTCATGGTAAATATCTTGTAAGAAAAGGTAGCCACCATTAAAACAACGCTGTTGGTTTTCGCATAAATCGCTTAGAGGAGAAAAGTCAACTGAAATAGGAGCAGTGCCTTTTAACTCTATTTCATTCATAAGAGCAACCTGTTCCTTTGCCCATGCTTTGGCGTCCGTTACCCCATAGGTTTCGCAGAGATGCTTTTCAGAACCAAATCTTTTCACAACCATTGATTTATTTTTACCATCAACATAAATTGTTTTCTGTGCATAATAAGAAATGTATTTACCTTTTTTAGCCCAACCTAACCTCATGACCAAACTCCTTAAAAATAGAATATGTAACCATCATACCATAACTATTCATAGCGTGGAAGAGATAATTTCAAATCAGACAAAATGCAGAGTCATTTTAAGGCTTTGCGATATAGTATTGATAACAAAGCATCAAAGACCCCTTTAGAAAGTAAGGATATAGATTTAGAAAACGATTAAGTATATAATTGCAAACTTTTATAAATAATACTTGCAAAAAATTTCGAAAAGGTTTAAGATGATGTTAATATAATAAATAGTAAATTTACATGATATTTAGGTTTAATGGTTGATTTGATCTTTTATCACACATTGAATTTGTATAAATAGTGATTAAGAGTACTAAATATAGGAAATAAGTAACATATTCTATATAAAATATTTCGTACATACACAGAAAACGATTAAGTTGAATTATTAAGAATTAATTCAAACGAAAATAGTAAGGAGTATTACAGTGGTTTCAATAAAGGATGTATCATTAAGATGTGGTGTATCTGTAGCAACAGTAAGTAAAGCTTTAAACGATCACACCGATATAGCTGTTGCCACCAAAGAAAACATAAAGAGAATTGCGAAAGAAATGGGCTACTTCCCGAATTCTTCTGCAAGAGCCTTAAAGACAAACCGTACATATAATCTAGGAGTTTTATTTGTTGATGAAGCTCAGAGTGGATTAACTCATGAATACTTTGCTAATGTATTGGATAGCTTTAAGGTAGAAGCAGAAAAAAACGGTTATGATATAACATTTATTAGTAAGAATATGGGACATAAGAATATGTCCTACTATGAACACAGTAAGTACCGTGGAGTCGACGGAGTAGTAATTGCTTGTATTGATTTTTCAGATCCTGGAGTTTTAGAATTAATTCATGGAGAGTTACCTGTTGTTACAATTGATCATGTGTTCGATAACAGATCGGCCATAACCTCAGACAATGTAAATGGGATGAGAGAACTGATTCATTACATCTATGAGAAGGGGCACAGAAAAATCGCATATATCCATGGAGCGGATTCCTCTGTTACACAAAACCGGGTTGGGAGCTTTTATAAAACCTTGGGTGAACTTGGAATTGTTGTTCCTGATTATTATGTGAAGAGTGGTATTTATCATGACCCGAATACAACGGCAATTTTAACTAGGGAACTTCTGGCTCTTAAGGAACGACCTACCTGTATTATATTTCCAGATGATTTTTCCTGTGTTGGTGGAATGAACGTCATTAAGGAAGAAGGACTTCGTATACCTGAAGATATATCTATAGTTGGATACGATGGAATATTATTATCACAGGTACTTGATCCAAAACTGACTACACTGCAACAGGATACCAAAGCCTTGGGGAGAAGTGCTGCGGAGAAATTAATAACCTTAATTGAAAATCCTAAAGCATCAATTATTGAAAGAGTAGTAGTTGAAGGGAAGGTTGTAGAAGGAGAATCTGTAAGTAATTTAAAGAAATGAATTAAATATGAAGATGGGGGAGATTATCAAGGGAGAGATACTTGATTATAGCGAGAGACTATTATTTATATTAATATTGCAGACTGATAAGAAGTATAGAATTTAATGTTAACAAATACTGGGGAGTAATTATTACATATAAAATATAGCTTATTATCAAAGTGCGATATTGAATCAAAAAGAATGGTATAAATACAACGAAAAAGTTGTATTTATACCATTCTTTTTGACTTAAAAGGAAATACATCCTATGAATAAACGCACCAAGGTAAACTCTTTGTCATGGTAATAATTAACATCATGATATTCCTAAGATCATGAAATAAATTAATAAATAATGGTAATACTGTAGTAAAATATGTATTTGGAGGTTTTATTATGGCTGTAGACTTTAGAGAAAGTCAGACCAAGGATAATCTTATGAGGGCCTTTGCAGGTGAAAGTCAGGCAAGAAACCGATATACTTTTGGAGCTTCCCAGGCAAAGAAGAATAATCTTCATGTAATCGAAGCTGTATTCACATTTACAGCTGATCAAGAAAAGGAACATGCTGAAATCTTTTATAATTATTTAAAGGAGATGGCAGGAGAGAATATTCATATTGATGGAGGCTATCCTGTTGATATTGATGATGATATAATTAAAATATTACGAGCTGCCCAACATAATGAATACGAGGAGTATGATCCGGTTTATAAAAGCTTTGGAGATATTGCCAAGGAAGAGGGCTTTAATAATATAGCAGCTAGCTTTCATATGATTTCAGGTATTGAGAAAACCCATGGAGATCGTTTTGCTAAATTTGCACAACTTATGGAAGAGAATAAATTATTTGTCTCTGATGTTGAAGAGGGTTGGATGTGTCTTAATTGCGGATATGTACATTGGGGAAAGGAAGCTTTAAAGGAATGCCCTGTGTGTCATCATAATCAGGGGTATTTTATTCGTATAACCATGGCTCCATTTACCTCATAACAACTTGTGGAATGTTTATATATTCTAGGAATGGTACATTGGCATTACAAATAGATTAGTAATGCCAATATACCTGAACTTATATATTGTGTAGTTTATTAAAAACAAAGCTTTAGTTCTTATTTAGAAAGGCTTTAGGTAGCACAAAGTTCAATGAACTTTGAATAGTTACCATATGTATGTTTGCTAGGATGCATAAAATAATGGAGATATCGTATATAGATATGAATACTACATAAAATAGATAAATATACTACAACATATTGACAACGATACTTTGACTGAGTTATAATATGCAGTAATCAATTGTAGAAAACAACAACTTGATTAATAGTTTGATAATCAAAATAATATTTACATAGCGAAATTTTATTAATAGGAGAATAATTATGATGTTGAAACCATTAATTATTGGGGATTTAGTAGCAAGAATCCCAATTATACAAGGTGGAATGGGTGTTGGTGTGAGCCGTCATAGGCTGGCTGCTGCAGTTGCCAGAGAAGGAGGTATTGGTATTATTTCAACGGCTCAAATAGGGTATGATGAGCCAGATTTTAATAAGCATCCCATCGAGACTAATTTATCAGCAATTAAAAAACATCTAAAGCTTGCTAAAGAGGCTGCAAATGGTGGTATTGTCGGGGTTAATATTATGGTAGCTACTAAGGAATATGCCAGGTATGTTAAAGCGGCTTGCGAAGGAGGAACGGATGTAATCATATCAGGAGCAGGTCTGCCAATTTCTCTTCCTGAACTGGTCAGAGGCTTCAAAACTAAAATAGCACCAATCATCTCTAGCGTAAAAGCGGCATCAGTAATTTTGAAAATGTGGGATAAAAAGTATAAAACCACAGCAGATTTTCTAGTTGTTGAAGGACCTAAAGCTGGGGGTCACTTGGGCTTTACCAAGGAGCATTTAGATCATATGAATGAACTTGATTACGACAAGGAGATAGAAGAGATTATTGAGTTCAAGAAGGAATATGAAGATAAATATAAGAGACCAATTCCTGTGGTAATTGCAGGAGGAATATATGACAGGGAAGACATTAACCATGCTATAAATCTTGGTGCAGAGGGTGTTCAGATTTCAACCCGATTTGTTGTAACCGAGGAATGTGATGCCAGCCAGGAGTATAAGAACGCTTATTTGGCAGCAAAGAAAGAGGATATTCAGATCGTGATTAGTCCCGTTGGAATGCCAGGCCGTGCTATAATGAATCCTTTCCTAGCATCAATAAATAACAACAAAGCGCCTATTACCAAATGCTTTAATTGTCTAGAGCATTGCAATCCCAAGGAAATACCTTACTGTATAACAAGGGCATTGATTAACGCAGTAGAGGGTAATACAAAGGAAGGTTTGATTTTCTGCGGAGAAAATGCTTATAAATTAAACAATATGACTACGGTAAAGGAATTGTTTCAGGAGCTGGTGGGTTAGCTATTATGTTTAATTTAAAGTTGCAATATGTTACAGTTTGGCCTTGTCAATATTAAGGATAGTTTGTTCAAATAATTTTAAAAATTGATATTCAAATACAATTCACATATAATAAGAAATATCTTAATTTAGGTTGGATATTTCTTATTATTTTTGTGTCATAGGAGAGGACAAAATTATATGGATAAACGGAAATATGGATTATTTACTGCAATTACCATGATTATCGGAATTGTCATCGGATCGGGTATATTTTTTAAGGCGGATGATGTTTTAAGATATACCAATGGGAATATAATATTAGGTATTTTTATTTTTATTGTAGCAGCGATTGCTATTGTATTTGGATGCTTGACAATCTCTGTGCTGGCTAATATGACGGATAAGCCAGGAGGTGTAATTGCTTATACCGAGGAATTTGTGGGAATTGGTCCTTCTTGTGCCTTTGGATGGTTTCAGACCTTTTTGTATCTGCCCACCCTTGCAGCGGTAGTATCCTGGGTATCAGGTATTTATCTGTGTCAGCTTTTTAGTATAAAAATCACTTTAGAGGCTACGATTCTCATAGGTTTGATTTGTTTAACGGCTTTATTTATTTTAAATGTAATGTCCGCTAAGTTAGGTGGATACTTCCAAAATGCATCAATGATTATAAAAATGGTTCCCTTATTGATCATAGCAATTGCAGGATTAATCTTTGGAAATCCTGGTAAGGTAATAACACAGGATATAAGTGGTATACAACATGCTGCCAAAAGCGGTGGATGGATAGCATCTTTTGCCCCCATTGCATTTTCCTTTGATGGTTGGATTGTATCAACAACTATATGTCACGAAATTAAAAATAGTAAGAGAAATCTTCCCCTAGCACTTACTATTTCACCACTAATTATTTTATTAGTTTATATTATGTATTTTACAGGAATATCTTCCCTGCTTGGTCCGGATAAAGTTCTTGAGCTGGAAGATGGATCGGTTTTTTCTGCTATGACCATGTTGTTAGGAAACTTAGGTGCTAAAATCATTCTTGTCTTTGTTGTAATTTCTGTTATTGGAACTGTGAATGGAATTGCTCTTGGATTTATTAGAATGCCCTATTCCCTGGCCCTTCGTAATATGATACCGGGAAGTAAATATATAAAAATAGAAAATAAGAAGCTTGGTGGTATATCCATACCTTCCGCTGTGTTAGCTTATGTACTGTCTTTATTTTGGATGGCAGTTCACTATCTTACACAGAAGTTTGCTATGAGAGGAGATGTATCTGAAATTGCCATCGGTATCAGCTATCTCAATTATATTGCCTTATATATTGCAGTTATGAAGCTTACTAAGTCAGGAAAAATCAAAGGTAAGATAAAGGGTTATCTTGTACCAGGGCTAGCCATCCTTGGATCTTTTGTTATTATATCAGGAAGTATAAGCCACCCTCTTTTTATATATTATTTCCTCGTATGCTTTATAATCATTTTTGGTGGCGGTCTATATTATAAGCTTAACAAAGATCAAATTAAATAAATGAAGAATTATGTAAAATCTAATAAGTTTATTCCTTAAATGGAATAAGCTTATTTTTTATGCTATAGGAAATTGCGTCCTATAGCATAAAAATAATTGGATGCGCACCTTGCGGTAATGTAATTATTGCTTCGCAATCCGCTCGGGCGCGGAGAATGTGCCAAAGGCACATTCTTTGTTCTTTTATAATAAAATAATGAATTGAAAGAAAAAAATATAATAGTAATTAATAAAAATGGGGACAATGTAACAGAATGATTCAAAAGAGAAAGTAATATATTAAGAAAAAAAAGATATACCTTTGATGTGGAAATGTTAGGTAAATAATTGATTAGGAAGAAAGAGTAGAAATGGAGGTAGAAACATGATAATGAACCATAACAATAAGGAAAAAGAAACTCAACATCTTACAGGAGACAACAATAAACGCCTTAAAGCAGTGAGGCCAACCAATAATGAAACTACGGCAGCTTGGCAGGATGAAGAAACACATTACAAGGTGGATCAAGTAAATAAACCCTCTATTGAACGAGTTATAGATGCAAAGGATTGGGTTGATAACGGCAGCAAATTATAATTTCTACCTAAAAAGTGAGAATAAAATATAGGTGCTGTAAAGTAATTTCCTAGTTGTTTAGGAAGAATTACTGATTACAGCAGAATGGAGGATATATGTCAAAAATTCAAATGACGGTAGATGGTAATACGGCAGCCGCTTATGCAGCATATGCCTTTACTGAAGTTGCCGCTATTTATCCAATTACACCATCCTCAGGAATGGCAGAGTCTACCGATGAATGGTCTGCACATGGCAGGAAGAACATCTTTGGACAGGAAGTTAATGTGGTAGAAATGCAGTCAGAGGCTGGAGCGGCTGGAGCTTTTCATGGTTCCCTTCAAGCAGGGGCGCTGACAACCACCTTTACCGCTTCCCAGGGATTATTATTAATGATACCAAATATGTATAAGGCGGCTGGAGAACTGCTGCCAGGAGTGATACATGTAAGTGCGAGAGCGATTGCTACACATGCCCTCAGTATCTTTGGCGATCACCAAGATGTTATGGCAACAAGACAGACGGGGTGCCCAATGCTTTGTTCAAGTTCCGTACAGGAAGTGGCGGATTTAGCACCTGTGGCGCATTTATCTGCAATTAAAGGAAGACTACCCTTTGTTCATTTCTTTGACGGCTTTAGAACATCTCATGAGGTTCAAAAGATTGAATTATTGGATTATACAGATTATGCTAATATCTTGGATATGGATGCAGTACGGGAATTTCGTAACAGAGCCTTGTCACCCAATCATCCCGTAATACGAGGTACTGCACAGAATTCAGATATTTATTTTCAAGGAAGAGAAGCTGCTAATCCTTATTATAGCAATATTATACCCATTGTAGAAAGGTATATGAAGAAAATTGGTGAATATACGGGAAGATCCTATGGTTTGTTTGATTATTACGGCGCCAGTGATGCAGAGTATGTAATTATTGCCATGGGTTCTGTTACCCAGACAATAGAACAGACCATTGATTATTATAATAATCAGGGTGAAAAATATGGTTTAATCAAGGTGCGCTTATATCGACCATTTTCTGTAGAGCATTTTCTTTCCTGTATGCCTAAAACTGTGAAAAAGGTTGCTGTTTTAGATCGTACGAAAGAACCGGGTGCAATAGGCGAACCTTTATATGTGGATATTTGTTCCGCTTATAGAGGTGTAGAGAATGCTCCAGAAATATACGGTGGGCGCTATGGTCTTGCGTCTAAGGATACACATCCTAGTGATATTGCAGCAGTATATAATAATTTAAAAGAAGAGAAAACTAAGAATTTCTTTACTCTGGGTATTGAGGATGATGTTACTAAGACATCTCTTAAGCCAGTGAAGGATATACAAGTGGAGCCAGAAGGTATGATTGCCTGTCAGATATGGGGACTTGGTTCTGATGGAACTGTGGGAGCCAACAAACAAGCCATTAAGATTATTGGGGATAACTCAAACTTAAGGGTACAAGCATATTTTGATTATGATTCAAAGAAATCCGGTGGTCTAACCGTATCCCATCTTCGCTTTGGTAAGGAGCATATTCGATCCACTTATCTTGTTTCTTATGCAGATTATGTGGCTTGCCACAATCAATCTTATGTTAACAAATATGATTTATTGCATAGTATTAAGCCCGGTGGAGTATTTGTTCTTAACACACATTGGCAAGGAGAGGAGTTAGAGAAAAACCTGCCAACTAGCATGAAGAAGAAAATGGTAGAGAAAAATATTAAATTCTACACCATTAATGCCATAGATATTGCTGAGAAGATAGGTCTTGGTAATCGTATTAATATGGTAATGCAAGGGGCATTTTTTAAATTAACAAAGGTTTTACCTGAAGATATCTATATCAAGGAGTTAAAGGCCGGCATTCAAAAAATGTATGGCAATAAAGGAGAGAAGATAGTTTTGATGAATCAGGAAGCGGTGGATATGGGTATTACATCCATTCAAGAGGTTCCTGTATCGGAGGATTGGCTAAAACTAGACAGCAAAGAGGCTCCCGTTGAAGAACCTAAATTCATAAGAGATATAATGCGGCCTATGTCTGAAATGAAAGGTGGAGATTTACCTGTCAGTGCCTTTAGCGGTAGAGAGGATGGTACTTTTCCAGCAGGTACAACTGCCTATGAGAAACGTGGTATCGCTACGAATGTTCCAGAATGGATTATAGAACGTTGTATTCAATGTAATCAATGTGCCTATATCTGCCCCCATGCAGTAATCAGACCATTTCTTCTAAATGAGGAGGAACTGGCAAAAGCTCCCGAGACCTTTGTTACCAAGAAAGCTACAGGAAAGAATTTGGAAGGTTATAATTACAAAATTCAAATTAGTCCTATGGATTGTACCGGTTGCGGTAACTGTGCTGATGTATGTCCGGCTAAGGGAAAGGCCTTAATTATGCAGCCCCTGGAAACTCAGATTCCCCATGAGGTTGAGAATTGGAAGTTTGCCATAGAAAATATCAGCTTTAAGAAGGACATTGCCTATGCACAAGTATATAAGGACAGTCAATTTAAAACACCCCTATTAGAATTCCACGGAGCATGTGCCGGTTGTGGTGAAACACCCTATGTGAGAATATTAACTCAGCTATTTGGTGAACGCATGATGATTGCCAATGCTACGGGCTGTTCTTCTATATGGGCAGCTTCTGCCCCAAGTATGGGTTATACCGTTAACAGAGAAGGAAAAGGTCCTTCCTGGGCAAATTCCTTATTTGAGGATAATGCGGAATTTGGTTATGGTATGTATCTTGCTGTAAGACAGCTTCGTAATAAGATAGAAGATAATATGCTTAAGTTAAGTGAAGGGAATATAGAAGAGAGAATAAAGGAAGCTTTCGTGGATTGGATTCATTATAAAGAAGATAGT
Organism: Bacillota bacterium; assembly: GCA_023443625.1. The sequence goes on from JAEZTQ010000079.1 coordinate 93,787, forward strand.
AAGGCCACAGAGGAAGCTAGTAAAAAGGTTCTTGAGGTACTCCAGGGCTTTGTTTCAACAGATGATGAAATAACCCAATTAGTGAATGAAATCATTGAAAGAAAAGACTATTTAACGAAACGTTCAATCTGGCTTATTGGTGGTGATGGATGGGCTTATGATATCGGGTATGGTGGTCTGGATCATGTAATGGCCTCTGGAGAAGATGTTAATGTTCTTATCTTTGACACAGAAGTTTATTCTAATACCGGCGGTCAGGCCTCAAAAGCTACGCCTACTTCAGCAATAGCAAAATTTGCAGCATCGGGTAAGAAGCAAGGCAAGAAAGATTTAGGAAGAATGATGATGTCCTATGGAAATGTTTATGTTGCCCAAGTAGGTATTCATGCGGATAATACCCAGTTAATCAGAGCCTTCCGTGAGGCAGAGGAGCATAAAGGGCCTTCCATTATTATTGCCTATGCACCCTGTATCAATCATGGTATAAAAGAGGGAATGGGAAGAAGTATGGCAACCATTAAAAAGGCAGTTGCCTCCGGTTATTGGCATCTATACAGATATAACCCCAACTTGAAAGAGGAGAATAAAAATCCCTTTATCCTTGATTCCAAGGAACCTACGGAAAGTTTTAGAGAATTTATTTTTGGGCAGGTTCGTTATAGCTCCTTAGAGAAGGCATTTCCTGAGCAGGCTGAGCGTTTATTTGCACAAGCAGAATCCCATGCAAAGGAGAAGTACTTGATTTATAAGCAAATGGCAGAGGCTGAGCCAATCCAGATAAAGTTGCAAGAGTCTTCATTTTAATTAATAACTAGAGAACTCTTTGGGAGCATGAATTCTAGTTCCAATAAGAAGCAGCTTAATCAGAACAAAAAAACGAGATGGTTATATCCATATAACTCCTCTCGTTTTTTGTGTTATAGGTTAGGGTGTCAAATGATATATTCCTTAAACATGGCTTCGTCAATTTGCACATATACATGCTTGCCTAGCGGGATGTAGAAACTATCATTAAAGATAAATAGGGAAATGATTACTAATGTGAATAAATTAGCTATTTACTGAGAAAATAAGTAAAGTAACTAAAATAATAGGTAAACGTCAGGAGATATATGCAAGAAAGTAGAGAAAAGTATGGAGCAGCAAGTTATTAATTCTAAGGCGATTAAGGAGTTTTTTTCGAAAAGCAGCGATATTACGGTGCAGCCAATTACATTAAATCAGAATGGTATCACCATGAGTCTTTTCTGTGTCGATGGATTAACAGATGCTGAATTAGTAGATGAAACAATCCTTGAATCACTCTTACAAGACCGATTTATTAAGGAATTTAAGACAGAACGTGCAGTAATAGATTATCTGTTAAACCAAGGAGTTTACCATGTATTTCTCAATGAGGAAGATGATTATCAAGTTCTCTTAAGAAATGTTTTAAGCGGGATGCTGGCTTTAATCTTTGATGGTGAGCAAACAGCAATTGTCTATGATGTCAAATCTTTTGAAAAAAGATCAGTATCAGAGCCCGAAGAAGAAGGTGTTATTAAGGGAGCTAAGGATTCTTTTATTGAATCTATGAGAACTAATACGGCTTTGATTCGTAGAAGGATTCGGTCGGAATACCTGGTTATGGAAAGCTTAAATGCGGGAACCGTATCAAAAACCGATATGACTCTTTGTTATATCAGTAATATTGCCAATATGGATACGGTGAATAAGATAAGAGAGAAATTAAAGGCTATTGATATTGATAATATTTCTACCCCTGCCTTTATTGAAGAATATCTTGTGGAAAATAAGAATAGTTTGTTTCCCCAGGTTATGTATTCTCAGCGGCCAGACCGAATATCAGCCAATCTTTCCGATGGAAGAATAGCACTGGTGGTTGATGGAATTCCTTTTGTCTATTTACTGCCGTGTCAGCTTGTTATGTTAATGCAGTCACCTGAGGATTATGCCGATCATTTTATTGTAGGATCAGCTTTACGTTTGGTTCGTTATATTGCCATGCTAGTTACTTTATTACTACCTGCCTTTTATATTGCAGCAACAACTTATCAAAATCAAATGTTTCCTGTGAAGTTGGCGTTGTCGACACAGGCAGCTAAGCAGAATGTGCCCTTCTCTTCAGCAACAGAGGTTATTGGTCTGTTGATTTCCTTTGAGATATTAATTGAAGCAGGTCTTCGATTACCGAAATCCGTAGGTACTGCCATGTCAATACTGGGAGGTATAGTAGTAGGACAATCTGCGGTATCTGCTAATATTTTATCCCCTTTGGTGGTAGTAATTGTCTCTCTGGCTGGTATAGCAGGCTTCATCATGCCAAACCAGGATCTAAGCAGTGGAATACGTGTTATAAGATTTGCCTTTGCGCTCTTAGCTGCTTTTTGGGGATTCTTAGGCTTAACCATAGGGATAATCCTAGTAATTACTCATCTTTGCAGCATGGATAACTATGGAATTGCCTATATGTCTCCCTTTGTAGACATTAATGAAAGCAATCATAAGGATACTTTATTTAGATTCCCAATCAAATATTTTAGGAAACGAACTGATAAATTAGCACCCAAAAACCATATTAAGCAAAACTGACAGGAGATCATTTTGCATATGAAGAAGTTAGTATTTTTAATCTTATTTTTATTATATATACCCATCTATTTATGTGGGTGCACCCATGATTTTAGCAGAAAAGAGATCGACGAGATTGACTTGGTTCTTGTTCTGGGGATCGATTATGCAGATGGTGTATATCACTTAAGTGCTCTTTATAATTCCGGAGGCGGTGCCGATCCCGAAGAGGGAGGGAAAGCAGGGAAAGAGGAAGTAGCAAATGGTGAAGGAAAATCACCCTATGAAGCTTTAGAAGACTTGAAAAGGAAAAATAAGAAAGCAATCTCCCTGGCACAGGCAGGTTCGTTTTTGATAGGAGACGGGGCAGCAGAGTTTGGAATTAAAGAGAGTCTTGATTTTTTGTTCAGAGATGAAACCATAAAGATGGAGGGTCTGTTTTATATCATAAAAGATATGAGTGCTTCCGATTTTATTAAAACAAGCATGGAGAATGAGCAGAGTATATATGAAGATCTAGAGGCCATGAAACAGAAGCAGCAGGAGATGCTGACAAAAAACGATAATACGGTGGTAAATATTTTAAATGATCTGGAGCAGTCCTATACTAGTCTTCTTATTCCTTATTTAATTAATGATGAAGCAGGATATATAATTGAAGGTTATGCTGTATTTGATCAATTTAAATTAATAGATTACCTAGATCAGCAAACCTCTGACGGTGTGAATTTTATTAAGAATATTATGAGAAGTTATCCAATTTATCTGGACAATGGAGTAAGTTTATTAATTACTTATACCAAGACAAAAGTCAATGCTGACATACAGAACCAGGAGATTGCTATTGTAATCAAGTTGGATTTTGAGACTTCCATAAAAGAGATTTTAGCCAAGGAGGACATTTTCTCCCAAGAGGAGCTAACAAAGCTCACCCAGGAGCAGAATGAATATATTGAAAAAGTACTGGAGAAGGCAGTTATTTATTCGAAAAATTCTGGTCTTGATATTTTGAATTTAGCACGCCTGGTAGAAAATCAAAATTATTCTGAATGGAAGAGTATTGAAAGAGACTGGCATAATAAAATATCCCAAATCAACTATGAGTATAAGATAAAATCAAGAATATCAAAATCCTTTATCTTGGGAAGAAATTTGCGGTATCAGGCAGAATGGAGGTTAGTGTGATTTATATTTTTTCCATTTCTATAATATATACTTTAATTAAAGAGAGAGATAAGCTTCTCCAAAAGAAGAAAAATTTAGTTTTATATATACTGCTATCCTTGATGGGCATAGGTCTTGGAGTGGTTTATCTAATGAATCCCTATATACCCAGTCTATCCCTTCTTATGGAGAAATATATGAAATAGATTATAGTTAAGCTGCATATTCGTCAAAATGGAGGTATTCATGAATAAAGAAGTTTCCCTTAGGCAAATAACCTTTATGTATTTGTTCATCTCGCTGTCTTCAGTGCTTAGACAAATACCACAAGCCTTGGCATGGGATGGGGGAAGAAGTGGTTATTTAAGCCCCTTATGGTCTGTAATTATAACTGTACCCCTTACGGCTATTGTTATCTTGCTATTAAAATCATTTCCGGGGTTAAATATCTATGAAATTATGGTACAACTGGTGGGTAAGTTACTGGCAAAGCTGCTTATATTGGTATATCTTGTGTGGATTTTGATATCAATTACTGCAAAGGTATCAATCTACAATCTGACCATGCAGTTAACCTTAATGCCAAAAACTAGATCAGATTTCTTTATGGTTATTATGATTGTGTTGGTCTTTTATGCCTTAATGAGGGGAATGAAGACAGTGTTTCGCTTTTCAGAACTAACCCTCAGCGCAATTCTAATATTATTTGCAATAATATTCATATGTGCCATGGGTAGAATTCGCCCGGATTACCTCCTTCCCGTCTCTACAATTAATCTAAAAAATACGGTAACAGCATCAAAGCATGTGATTGCAGTAGGAGGAAATATAGTTCTTGCCCTTTTCTTTGCAGACAAGTTCGGCATATCTGTGGGAAAGGAGCAGTATCGCAAGCTCTGGTTCGGAATACTTACCTTTACTGCACTGGCATTCATTATTACCCTTTTTACCTTTGGAATATCCGGAACAAGCCTGACGAAGAACCTGCCATTTCCCTTCTATATAGCAGTGAAAAGCATATCTTTTTTCAATATATTTGAACGCTTTGAAGTTCTGGTGACTTTAATATGTATCTTATCAGATTTTGTTTCTATATGCATTTTTGCTATCTTGTTATTAAGATGTTTTCAGTGGCTTTTTAATTTGCAGGAGGAGGGTAATTTTTTGTTTGTGCCCTTGGCCACTATGGTCTTTTACTTAACCTATTATCTTAGCAGTACACAGTTTGAGTTTAATTATCTATACCGATTTATCATTGTAAATTTAAATCTGGTTTTTCAATATGCAATACCTTTAATATTGGCAATTTTATGTCTTATTAAAAGAAAAAAGATAAAAAAGCAGTATTAGCAGCTGCTTTATTTGGTCTTAACAAGGTCTTAATAAGGGAAAGAAATCATTCATAAATACGAATGTTAAATTCATCATCATCATATTTGTATATTTTGTGATTGATATGATACTGTGCCAGGGGATCTACAAAATTATAGATACGATGATATTCCTTTGTTTCAGGCTCCTTAATTGTCTCTACACGATTACGACTTAAGAATAGAATCAGATCATAGCAGTCAATCCAAATCTCATTGTTGCTCTCCTTCTGAGATTCATCAAATATTAACTGAAGTCCAAAATGCAGATGGGAGGTTGTAATGTTATTGGCATTCTCCGAGTGGCTGTATCCTGTTCGTCCCATATAACCAATGACATCCCCGGCCTGGACAATACTGCCAATCTGTAAGGATTTATTAAAGGGAAAATTCTTACGTAAATGTGCATAATAATAGTAGCGCTTTTGATCAAAGCTGCGAATGCCTATGCGCCATCCACCATACTGGTTCCAGCCAAGTGCTTCCACGTAGCCGGATTCAACAGCGATAATAGGAGTACCTACCTGCCCCATCATGTCATGACCAAGATGTTTTCTTCGAAAACCATAACTTCTGGATACACCAAAATCATCAAAATGGCTGTAAGGATAGTATTTTGCAATGGGAAGAAATACTTTAAGCCCGTATTTATCTTCCCAGCGCTTACCACCCACAGCTGTATCATCAGGAACCTCAATACGATATTCTCCAACCATTCCCCCCAGAACAGCTTCATATGCCTCATGATAATAGTCGTAATATTTCATTCCTTGTGTAAGGGATTCCATTGTTTCTTTCTTAGTCTTTAACTTATCCACCAGCTCATCCATATGTTTTCGTTTATAACCTGAGAAATCACCACCGTACTTGCAACCAAGATAAGCTAAGATATCAATCCAACTTATTTTAACCTCTTGGGATTGGGAGTCTATATCATATTTATATGCTTGTTCAAGTGCATTATCGCAGATATCAAAACTAACCCATTTAATAAATTTCTTTTCTGTATCATACATGGAGGCGTAGGTGGTTGCCTCCTGGTCTAATCCGTCCTTAATAAAGAGGGATGATATAAATAAAAGAATACACATTTCAATAAATATAATATACCTGGTTATGGGTTTAGATGACATAAAAGGAAACATCCTTATCTTAACAACTTGTAACATTTTATGAAATCTTTACTGTAACTATTACCAAATATCATTAGGAGATATATTTTTTTGAATTATTTGAATTAATTAACAGATGTAACTTTATTCAAATATATCACGAAGCATTTTTTTGTGGTATTTTTTATATATATTTAACTTGTCCGTCGTTGAATCGTAGGTGGCAAGAATTACTTCTTTCATGTCAGGTATTCCCTTAGACTGTAGTTGCTTTTCAACCCATTTTTCATTCTTACCTGTACTCTTTAGATTATCCTTAAGAATCTTTCCATCTATAATAACATTTGCCAAGGGTTTACTTTGGGTCGGGCTGAGATTAAAATCAGCAGGGGTAGCGGGGCGGTTTTGGGCAGCAGGAAGTATGCTGATCTTACCGTTGGTCTCAAGATATACAGTATGCACTTCTTCCAGATCATAATATCCGGCGATACGGCAAACTGCTAGAAACTCATCCATATCCATCTTGGCCTTTAAAAGGTTTTTCTCAAATACCTGACCATTTTGATAAAGCATAATGATCTGACCTTCAAAAAACCTTCTTAGTAAAATAGATTTACAGGTAATTAAAGATATACATATTGTAACAAGAGAAAAAATTACCATGGAAATAAAGGGCTCCAAAATGCTATCGCTTGACATTACGGCCATTTCTCCTGCAATGGAACCCAGGGCAATACTGCTGACATAATCAAACATACTAAGCTGTGACATTTGACGGTTACCCATTAATTTAGTAAATATAAACAAAGAACCTAGGGATGCGAATGATGCTGCTACAATTTTTAAAGTGTTCATAAAACCTCCATTTATAGGTACTTAATTAAGTTGATATTTGTATTATCTATAGGATATACAACTAGTATTAAATTAATCAATTTTTGTTTTTTAAAGTCAATTCTAAAGTTTTATACTTATTTCAAGGGTAATATTAATTTTATTGGGATGAAATGAGAGTGTAATAATCTAATCAGGATAGCATTATTTTAACCTTGATTTTACTTTTTAAGGAAAGAGAAGATATGCTAGAAAGTAAAACAAAAATACGTGAGAGACTCCTATAAAAGTATAGATAATGTGTTTTTCTTTTTTTGGGTATACAAAAAAACACATTATTCATGGATAAAAGGTTTACTTTCGACGGGTGTCATAGTATAATCAGAATGTTACATCTAATGACCCAAGAACGCTGTACTTTGGCAGTATAAAAGATAGATTGAAAGAACATAGATTTTTCAATCGGCAAATTTGTGCCTGCGGCCCAAAGTTTGCAGGTTACAGAAAGGCATGGTTATTATTATGTTGAAGATATACATATGCCCCAAGTGCTATAATTTTCGAATGGTATCTAGAAAGCCCGATGCTATATGCTTTCACTGTGGAATGACCCTAGAACTTTGTGATATAGAATACGCAACTTACATGAATATGACTGAAAATGAGCGAATTAAGTACAAAGATGATTTTAAGAGAAGGATATTGATGTATAATGAGAAATTATTGCAAATCAATTCATTAAAAAAGTTAAATTAAGAGCCTTTTAATAGACATTCGTTCATATTAGGGTTCTTTTTTATGTATTACATTAGCATAGGAGGGGTGTTTTATGTATAAATTATTAAAACGGATTTTGGATTTTATTATATCATTATTAAGTATCATAATACTGCTCCCTTTGTTTATACTTTTAATAATATTAATTAAGATAGATTCTAAGGGTCCGGTTTTATTTGTGCAAAATAGAGTGGGGCAGAGAAAAAAGCTGTTTAAAATATATAAATTTCGTACCATGAGAGTAGATACACCAAAGAATATGCCCACCCATTTGTTAGAAGACCCAGATCAATACATAACAAAAGCAGGTAAAATACTTAGAAGGACTAGCCTTGATGAATTACCACAATTATGGAATATACTAATAGGGGACATGAGTATAATAGGACCCAGACCTGCCTTATGGAATCAGTATGATTTGATTGAGGAACGAGACAAGTATCAAGCAAATAATATTAAGCCTGGTTTGTCTGGCTGGGCACAGATAAACGGAAGAGATGAATTAGAAATAGCTGTGAAAGCTAAATTGGATGGGGAATATGTTGAAAAATTAAGTTTTCTATTTGATTGTAAATGTTTTTTTGGAACAATTGTTAACATCCTATGCCATAGAGGTGTGGTTGAAGGAGGAACAGGTAGACTAAATAGCCTTAGTCTTGGTATCGCAGCCACAGAGGAAATACAGGATGAAGAGGGTGATGCCCAGTGAAAAAAATACTTATAACAGGGGCTCATAGTTATATTGGGACATCTTTAGAGAAGTGGCTAAACCAGTGGACGGATCAATATAAGTTGGATACAATGGATATGAGGGATCCTACCTGGCGAGATAATACCTTTTCTGAATATGACTGTGTGTTTCATGTGGCTGGAATAGCACATGTGGATACCCATAAGGCTTCAGAAACAACCAAAGAGTTGTATTATAAGATTAACAGGGACTTAACCATTGAGACTGCTAGGAAGGCAAAAGACAATGGCGTAAAACAGTTTATTTTTATGAGTAGTATTATTGTATATGGAGATGGCAGTCATCCTCTTACACATAAGAAATATATTTCACGAGATACCGTACCAAATCCTACAGGTTTTTATGGAGATAGTAAGTTGCAAGGAGAACAAGGTATTTTGACCTTGCAATCAGAGGATTTTCAGGTAGTAATTCTGCGTCCGCCTATGATATATGGCTTTGGTTCCAAGGGAAATTATCCTAAGCTTTCCAAATTGGCCTGTAAAATCCCTATATTTCCAGATGTATATAATGAAAGAAGTATGCTCTATATTGAACATTTGTGTGAGTTTATTCGTCTAATGATTGATAATAAAGAAGGTGGTATATTCTTTCCACAAAATGACCAATACACATGTACATCAAAAATGGTAAAGATGATTGCAAATGTCCATGGGAAGCATATGAAATTAACCAAGCTTCTTAATCCTTTTATCAGGTTTTTTCCAAAAGCTATTATGGGTAAAGTATTTGGTACACTTGCCTATGACAAAAGTATTTCTACATACAAAGAAAATTATAATATTTATTCTTTTGAGGAAACAATCCGTTTAACTGAAGAAAATTCTAAAAGGATGTAGTCTAATGAAAAAAATGCTTATGATTGCTTCTGTAGCATCAATGATAGATCAATTCAATAGAGATAATATTTCATTGTTGATGAAACTAGGGTATGAGGTTCATGTTGCATCCAATTTTAAAATTGGAAATACAACTTCAGATCAGCGCTTGTGTGAATTTAAAAATGAGCTTGATCATATGGGTGTGAAATATCACCAGGTGGATTTTTCAAGAAATATATTTCACTTAGTGAGTAATTATAAAGCCTACAGCCAGATTATAAATTTACTACATAATAATACATATCATTTTATACACTGCCAATCGCCCATAGGAGGAGTTCTGGGGAGACTGGCTGCAAAGAGGGAGAAAATTAAAGTTATTTATACGGCCCATGGTTTTCATTTTTATAAAAAGGCTCCCATGCTTCATTGGATTATATTTTATCCAATAGAAAAGTACCTGGCTAAATTTACGGAGGTTCTAATTACCATTAATAAAGAAGATTATACAATAGCGCAGAAATTTGGCTCAAAAAAAGTAGTATATTTACCAGGTATCGGTATTGATACAAGTAAATTTAATAATCATGATAATAATAGGAATGAGCTTAGAAGGCTACTGGATATATCAGAGGATAAGATTGTATTACTTTCAGTGGGTGAACTTAGTAAGAGAAAAAATCATGAAGTAATTATCAAAGCTTTGGCAAAGTTGAAAAATAAAAAGATAGTATACATAATCTGTGGGCAAGGGGATCACAAAAACCATCTGGAAGGATTAGCCAGGAAGCTAAATGTTGACCTAAAATTGCCAGGTTATCAGAGAGATATTAATAATATTTTTGGGATTTCAGATATATTTGTTTTTCCATCTCTTCAAGAAGGTCTTCCTGTAGCTTTAATGGAAGCTATGTCGGCTGGGCTACCGATTATCTGTTCTAAAATAAGAGGTAATGTTGATTTGATAAAGGAAGATGTGGGTGGATTTTTAGTAGAAGCAAAGAATGTAGAAGGATATGCAAAGGCAATAAATCGTATGATAAATCAGGGTGATCTAAGAAATAACATGATATGTCATAATAATAAAATTATTAAGAACTTTGATTATAGTATTGTAAATGAGAAAATGAATAAGATATATAAGCAATTATAATTATGCTTCAATCCATAAGAACTAAGCTTGTAGATTGTAAATATAAATCTTCTCTTATAAGATGATGAAGAAATTAGAAGAAAGTAAATGGTATAAATACAAAAGGAAATATAGGTGAAGTAGAATGAAAAAAGTCCAGATACTTTTATCTACTTATAATGGTTCGCAATATGTAGAAGAACAGATTAATAGTATTTTAAATCAGGATTATCCAGAGATATCCTTGTTAATCCGAGACGATGGATCGAAAGATGATACTCTTCAAATTATTAAAAGATTAGCAGCTGAAGATTGCAGAATATCATATTATCAGGGAGATAATCTTGGAGTATATAAAAGTTTTTTTGATCTAATGATTAAGGCTGATTTATCCGCAGATTATTATGCTTTATCCGATCAAGATGATTTGTGGAAAAGTGACAAGATAAGAAAAGCAGTTGAAATGCTTGGTGATAATAAAGAGATACCAATTCTATACTGCTCCAATACAAGTCTTGTTGATGAGGATTTAAAACCATTAGAAAACAAGATAAAAAGGCCCAGGATAAGACCAAGCTTTGGCAATGCCTTGGTAGAGAATATTAGTGCGGGTTGTACCTGTGTATTTAATAAAAAGCTACTAGAAATAGTAGTTGAACACTTACCAGATTTTACTATAATGCATGATTGGTGGCTCTATTTAACAGCCAGCGCCTTTGGTAAAACAATTTATGATGAGAATGCTTATATCCTTTATCGACAACATAGTAATAATGTCGTTGGTTCTAGATTTACATATTTTGATGAGTTTAAGGTAAGGGTTAATAATTTTAATAATAATAGAGGTAAGATTAATCATCAGCTAAGAGAATTTAAAAGATTATATGTTCTGGATAATGAAAAAGCTAAACTTTTAAACATGGTTATTTTAGTGAAAAAAATAACTTATCGAATAAGAATTATATTCAATACACAAATATATCGCCAACGAAAAATGGACAACTTTATATTTAAAATATTGTATTTAACGGGTAAAATATAAATAATAGTTCATAAGGAAGATATTTGAATTATTTCCATTGACGTGTTATAATGTTATCACTTTTGTCAAACTATACTAATACATAGGAGAATTGATATGAAAGGCATTATTTTAGCCGGTGGATCCGGCACTAGATTATATCCTCTAACCATGGTAACCTCAAAACAACTTCTTCCGGTTTATGATAAGCCGATGATATATTATCCCCTATCAACCTTAATGCTTGCTGGTATTAAGGATATACTTATCATTTCTACACCGCAGGATTTACCCAACTTTAAAAAATTATTGGGTGATGGTTCTAATTTTGGAATATCTTTAAGTTATGAGGAACAACCTTCGCCTGATGGACTTGCTCAGGCTTTTATCATTGGTGAAAAATTCATCGATGGTGATTCTTGTGCAATGGTATTGGGGGATAATATTTTCTTTGGAAATGGATTGACCAAACATCTAAAGGAAGCCGCATCAAGAACCAATGGTGCAACAGTATTTGGATATTATGTAGATGATCCAGAAAGATTTGGAATTGTAGAATTTGATGAGAATGGACGAGCTATATCCATTGAGGAGAAACCCAAGCAACCCAAATCCAATTACTGCGTAACGGGTCTCTATTTTTATGATAATAGAGTTTGTGAACTTGCCAAACAAGTGAAGCCTTCTGCAAGAGGAGAACTGGAAATAACAGATTTGAACAGAATGTATCTGGAAGAAGGAACACTTAATGTGGTAACTTTGGGAAGAGGTTATGCATGGCTTGATACTGGTACCATGGATGCCCTAAGTGAAGCTGCAGAATTTGTTAAGGTGATTGAAAAGAGACAAGGGGTTCAAATCGCTGCAATTGAAGAAATTGCCTATAAGAATGGCTGGATAGATAAAGATAAATTATTAGAATCTGCAAACCTATATGGTAAGTCCAATTATGGTGCTCATCTAAGACAGGTAGCAGAAGGTAAGATTAGATATTAATAGAGGGTACTGATCAAGAGTATCAGTGAGGAGATCATTGTTATGAATATTGTTAAGACAGATGTACTGGATGTATATATTATAGAACCAAAAGTATTTGGTGATCAACGGGGATGGTTCATGGAAAGCTGGTCAGAGCGTGACATGAAGGATGCTGGTATCCTCTATAACTTTGTTCAGGACAACCATTCCTTCTCGGCGCAGAAAGGAACCTTAAGAGGTCTTCATTTTCAAAAGGGTGAAGCAGCCCAAGCCAAACTGGTTCGTTGTACCAGGGGTGCTGTACTGGATGTGGCAGTGGATATGAGAGAGGGTTCTCCAACCTACAAGAAATGGGTAGGGGTAGAATTATCTGCAGAGAATCACAGGCAGTTACTGGTACCCAGAGGATTTCTTCACGGTTTTCTAACTCTGACGGAAGATGTAGAATTTCTATATAAGACGGATAATTTCTACAATGCAGAGGCGGACCGCAATATACTCTGGAATGACCCGGAACTGGGCGTTGACTGGGGTATTCTTAATCCCATACTCTCAGAGAAGGATGCAAAAGCACCTTTATTAAAGGATAGCGATATTGACTTTAAGTATTAAGGAGGGAAAATTTCCTTACTTCAATACGCAAAAGCTTCATTATCTATGACCTTATGAATTTTGATACAATATATAAAATATTAATAATAAGAGGATAAAACTATGAAGATTATTGTAACAGGCGGAGCTGGATTTATTGGTGGTAATTTTATACATTATATGATTGAAAAGTATCCACAGGATCAGATTATATGTTTAGATAAGCTGACTTATGCAGGCAATATGGAGACGCTGGAACCAGTCATTGAGAAAGAGAACTTTAAGTTTGTAAAAGGCGATATTGCTGACAGAGATTTTGTATACAATTTATTTGAAACTGAAAAACCGGATGTAATCGTGAATTTTGCTGCTGAGAGCCATGTGGATCGTTCCATTACAGACCCTGGTATTTTCCTTCAGACCAATGTTATGGGAACAGGTGTATTACTTGATGCCTGTCGTAAATACGGTATTGTAAGATACCATCAGGTATCTACAGATGAGGTATACGGTGACCTTCCTTTAGACAGACCTGATCTATTCTTTACGGAGGAGACTCCACTACATACCTCCAGTCCATATTCAGCGTCAAAAGCATCTTCTGATTTATTGGTGCTGGCATACCATCGTACCTTTAAGGTGCCGGTAACAATCTCTAGATGTTCCAATAACTATGGGCCCTATCATTTCCCGGAGAAATTAATTCCTCTTATGATTGCCAATGCATTAAACGATAAGTCACTCCCTGTCTATGGTAAGGGTGAGAATGTGCGTGATTGGCTCTATGTAGAGGATCATTGTGTTGCCATTGATTTGATTGTCCGTAATGGAAAAGTGGGAGAAGTATATAATATTGGTGGCCATAATGAGAGAACTAATCTTGAAGTGGTTAAGACAATAATTCATGAGCTTGGTAAGAGTGAAGACTTGATTTCCTATGTTACTGACAGACCGGGGCATGATATGAGATATGCCATTGATCCGACCAAGATTAAGAATGAACTTGGCTGGGAGCCAACCACTACCTTTGATGAGGGTATTAAAAAGACTATCAAATGGTATTTGGATAATAAAGCTTGGTGGGAGAATATCATCAGCGGTGAATATGAGAATTATTATGAAAAGATGTATGGGAATCGGTAAGTTATAGATTAATATACCTATTTGGACTCTTTTTGAGGACAAATAGGTATATTAGTAATAATGAGATTAGGGGATTCCCTTTATAAGTAATGTTTTAAGGAGCATATCATGAACAAAAAGAAGCTACTTCTTGTTATGGGGATTTTTATTTTACTGTTGAATATTATTATCATTAAGTATTCTAAGTATAATCTTGACAATGATATTGTTTTTGCAGTGGATGTAACATCTGATACAGCAGGAGTTTATCAAATATATTATAGTATGGATGAAAATTTTAATGAAAGTAACTCGAAAACAGTTACATATTCAGAGATAAATAATTCGAAGACACTTATATTTGAAGTTCCTTCAAATACCAATCATATTCGTTTCGATTTTCCTGAAGCTCAGTCTGTTATAAAGATAGAAAATCTACAAATAGAATTTCAAGACGATATATTTCCCATTGATAATGCGCGATTGGGAGATATAAACAAGTTTAATTCTATATCAAAGTCTAACATATTTGATACAGGAGCAATGGTTGAAACGATTCCTTCTGATCCTCATATTGTGTTTAGCATATCAGATATGAAATTACAAGAACATGTAAATCAGAAAAACAATAATAAAGTTCTTATTATGAAATTCCTTTACTGCGGAATTATTAATGTAGTTTATTTGATTTTTGCGTTCATGTATCATAGAATTGCATTTTTTACAAAAGAATTATTTAATAATAGGAAAATGATTTTTCGCTTAGCGAAAAATGATTTCAAAACCAAATATGTTGGATCCTATCTAGGAATTATATGGGCTTTTATTCAACCTATGATTACCATAGCAGTTTATTGGTTTGTCTTTGAGATAGGGTTTAGAACGCAGAAGGTGGGAGAGGTTCCCTATGTTTTATGGTTGTCTGCGGGTTTAATACCATGGTTCTATTTTTCTGAAGCTTGGTTAGGAGGTACAAATAGTCTTATAGAGTACAGCTATTTGGTAAAGAAAGTGGTTTTTAGAATTACTATCTTGCCCATTGTCAAAATATCCTCAGCATTAATTGTTCATGTTTTTTTTGTAGGATTTATTATACTTTTATTTCTGATAAATGGTTATATGCCTGATATTTATACCTTACAAATAATTTATTATGTTATTTGTATGATTTCATTATTATTGGGTATTTCTTATTTTACCTCAGCAGTAATAATTTTCTTTCGTGATTTGAGTCAGATTATTAGTATTCTATTACAAATAGGTATGTGGATGACGCCAATACTTTGGAATTCGTCCATGTTAAATGAAAAATATCATTGGATTCTAAAACTAAATCCCATGTATTATGTAGTACAAGGGTATAGAAATTCTCTTATTGACAAAACATGGTTCTGGGAATATTTTAATTGGACGTTATACTTTTGGTGTTTAGTTTTATTGTTGTTTATAATTGGAGCTGCTGTGTTTAAAAGGTTGAAACCGCACTTCGCAGATGTGCTATAATGAGGTTTGCTATGGAAAATATGATAGAAATAACAGATTTGGGTAAAGTATACAATCTTTATGAGAAACCTTTAGATCGCCTCAAAGAAGCAATGAGCTTTACGAGAAGGTGTTATCATAAAGAACATTTTGTATTGAAAAATATTAACTTAACAATAAATAAGGGTGAATCCATAGGGATTGTAGGGAAAAATGGCTCTGGAAAATCTACATTACTAAAAATCATCACAGGAGTACTTAACCCAACCTATGGTTCAGTTGTTTCCAATGGAAAAATTTCTGCTTTATTGGAATTGGGTGCTGGTTTCAATCCGGAATATACAGGACTGGAAAATATATATTTAAATGGAACCATGATGGGATATAGCGAAGATGAAATGAGTAAGAGAATTCAATCGATTATTGATTTTGCTGATATCGGTGATTTTATTTCACAACCAGTTAAAACTTATTCCAGTGGTATGTTTGCTAGACTCGCTTTTGCAGTATCTATAAATGTTGAGCCAGACATATTAATTGTTGATGAGGCTTTGGCAGTTGGGGATACACGTTTCCAAGTAAAATGTATTGATAAGATGAAAGAATTAAAAGACAAGGGAACGACAATACTGTTTGTTTCCCATGCAACAGAGCAGATTAAACGGTTCTGTACGAAGTGCATTTGGCTTAAAGATGGAGAAGTAGCAAGTATCGGAGAAGCTGGAAAAGTCGTAGATATATATGAAAATTATATGAAATATGGGGAAAACCAAATTGAGATTAATGAGGATGAGGATAAGGAAGAATTTGTTCTACCTCAAGACTCATCTATCATGGCGTCGATAACCAATGTACAAATCAATAAAAATGTATTTGAAACCCTTGAATTATTAAAGGTAAAAGTGACTTATGATATATATGAAGAACAAATTTCCGGCTTTCTATTAGGAGTAGCAATCTATAGCCAGGATCGTAAACTATATGTATTTGGTCCCAATACGAATTTAGACAAGCGAGTCATACCAAATACCCGCGGAAAACATAAAGTAGAATATGTGATACCTAGATTGCCCTTGATTCAAGGCAATTATTCCATTGATGCCGGTATATTTAATAATGAAGGAATTGTTAATTTAGATTATAAAACTAGTGCTTGTAACTTTACTATTGTTAACGATTATTTTACTGAAGGACATTTTTTAATTGAACATACGTGGAATGTGATTTATTAAGGAGGATTCATTATGGTAATACCATTCGACCAATATCAGCGATATTATACAATCAGCCAAGTTGTAAATAACCTGAAGGAACAATGGAATATTAGCTCATTCAAAATACTTGAGATTGGTGCGAATGTACAGAAGAATCTTGAGAAGTTTATAGTTGATGATGAGATATATTATTCAGATATAGAATTGCCGCAAGAACTGCAAGAGGATCCTCAGTGTTTTGTGGCAGATGCCACTAATTTGATGGGAATTCAAGATAATTCTTATGATATTGTTATTGCATCTGATGTATATGAACATATTCCACCTCACAAGAGAGAAGCTTTTATAAGTGAGATTAATCGTGTTGCTAGGTATTCGGCTATTATTTGTTTTCCATTCCTATCCCAACACAATATTGAGGCGGAAAAGCGGACAAATAATTATTTTATGACGATTGCAGGTGTAGAATACATTTGGCTGAAAGAACATCTAGATAACACTTTGCCAAGTAAAAGTGAATTAGAAGAGATAATAAAGTTACATAAACTTAATTATTGTGAGTTTGAACATGGTGATATCAATCACTGGGAACTTCTCATGAAAACCCATATGTATACCAGTATTGTCCAGGATTTGATAGATTACCGAGAGCAAATGGATAATTACTATAATACTTCGGTTTATCCTTCTGATGTATCAAATCACAATTATCGTAGCTTTTATATTATGTTCAAGGATGCGAGAAATAAAACATTTATTAATAAAGCTATAAATAAATTAGACCTTATAAAATCCGAGCGTAAGGAAATTGATCCAATTCTATTGAATTTTAACAGGGAAATTAAGGAAATCAATGAAATAAAAATAAGACTAATGATAAACGAAAGTATGGGAAAGAAAACGGGTGACGATATTAGCAGCTATTTGACGGAGAATGAATTTAGTATATACTTTGACTATGGACAAGGTTTTACGGAAGAGCATAAATACACGGCAATAAATAATGCCAATTTAGAAATAAACCATAATAGTGTAAAGATAAATATACCTGAAAATGTATTAAAAGTTCGTATTGATCCATGTGAAGGTGAAAAGTGTATTTTATTTAACTTAACTCTATTGGTAAATGGAACATCAATAAAAATCGATAGAACCAATGCGTTGACTTCTGATAAATATTATATATTCAATACAACAGATCCCTGGATAGAGGTAGATGTAAACAAAGGGCTTGGGGTTTTGGAAATATGCGCAGAAATGATATTACTTCGAAATCTTAACCTAAGCCTGGCAATTGATGAGTTATATCAATCAGTAAATATGCTAGTTGAGAAAATTGACAGCAGTACTATGATTGGAGTCGAGACAGATAAAATTGTAGAAAATAAGCTTAAGATTTTATCTTATGGTATAGAAAAATTAATATATGATACGAAATACTACCAAGAAGAAAATAAAACTCTTTTCAAAGAGATTAATAGTAAAAAAGATGAATATGATAAATTAAAAATTGAATGTGATAGGATTATAAATGAAAAAGAAGGCCTAATAAATGAAAAAGATGACCTAATAAATGAAAAAGAAGGCCTAATAAATGAGAGAGAAAGTCTAATAAATGAAATTCTCAAACTTAAGATAGAGACTGATGCATTTGAATATAAATTGGAAAACTTATTATTAATGAATGAAAAATTGAAACATGAATTATCAGAAAACAGTAATAAGTTAAGTAAGCTTGATCAGGATAATGTATATCTCTATAATGAAGTACAAAAATTTAAAAGTATGTATATTTCTGTTACTAGTTCTTTCTTTTGGAATTTAACAAAACCTTTTAGAGTGATTGTTAATGTCATAAAGCGTTTATTGAAAAAAAACCGGATAACATATAAAATATGTCGAGGTATCATTATCTGCAGACAACATGGTATACGTTATTGTTTTAATAGGGTGTTTCGTCATAGGAAGAAACAGGAATTAGTTTCTACATCTGTGAATGAAAATTTACCACCAATTAATGAAACAATTAAATTTAGTATTTTAGTACCTATCTATAACCCGGAGTGTAGATTTCTAGAAGAGTTAATAGATTCTATTTTGATGCAAAACTATCAGAATTGGGAGTTGTGTCTTGCTGACGGCAGCACTGAAAACAAAGAGCACATTCAAAAACTCTGTAAGGAGTATTCTAAGAAGGACTCAAGAATAAAGTATGTCACTTTAATAGAAAACAAGGGCATATCTGGAAATACTAACGAATGTGCTAAAATGGCGACAGGAGATTACTTTGTGTTAAGTGACCAGGATGACCTATTGCATCCAAATGCATTGTATTTTAATGCTATGACAATAGAAGAAACAAATGCTGAGGTATTGTATTCGGATGAAGACCATATCACTGAGGATGGAAAACAACATCTCAATGTTTTTTATAAGCCGGATTGGTCTATTGATTTACTATATAATCAGATGTATATCTGTCACTTGTTTGTATTTAAAAGATCAATATTTGAGCAAGTTGGTGGCTTTAGGTCTGAATATGATGGAAGTCAAGATTATGATTTGATGTTACGTTTTTCTGAGATTACGAATCATATATGTCATATTCCGAGAGTGTTATATTCATGGAGGGAAACCTCTACCTCCACAGCAAGTAATGCCGATGCAAAACCATATGCACATTATGCTGGAAGGGAAGCGTTGGCTGATCACTTGAAACGAAAACATGGTGATATTGCCCATGCTGAATTTACTAATAATCTATTTGTTTATGAGGCTAGGTTTAATTTATTAAAACCAGATACTAAAGTATCTATTATCCTTCCAATGAAGGATAAGTATAAGTTGACAGAGAATTGTATCAAAAGTATATTATCTTTATCTACATACAGTAATTATGAGATTCTTATCGTTAATAATAAATCTGAGGAAAAAGCGACTTATCAATGGTTTGAATGCATTCAAGAAGTAGACCAAAGAATTCAAGTGATCAATGCTGATTTTGAATTTAACTGGTCAAAAATTAATAATTATGCTGTCAGAAAATCTCAGGGAGATGTTTTAGTATTTTTAAATAATGATACTGTTATTATTACACCGGATTGGATTGAACGATTATGTGAATTAACATTGCGAGACGATGTTGGCATTGTGGGACCATTGCTTTTATATGAAGATAATACGATACAGCATGCTGGGGTTGTAGTAGGTATAGGAGGATGGGCAGATCATATTTATAAAGGTATGCCTCCGGTACACATGGGAACACCTTATGTGTCGCCAATGGTCAATCGAAATGTTTTGGGAGTAACAGGGGCTTGTATGTGTATTTCAAGAGATAAATTTGATAAGCTGGGTGGCTTTGATGAGGAATTTATTATCTGTGGAAGTGATATTGAACTTGGAATCCGGGCATACGAGGCGGGATATAATAATATATATAATGCTCATGTTAGACTATATCATCTAGAATCTAAGAGTAGAGATTCTTATATTCCTGAAATAGACTTTAAAAAGTCCTATGAATGTTATGGTCCATATCGAGAAGATGGAGATCCATACTTTAATGGTAATCTTGATATTAACAATGTACAACCAAGAGAAAGTGGGTTCCTGATGGATATAAATAAAATTAAAAGGCATTTGAGATATAATCGCTTTACAGCGCCCTTATATAAAAAAGTTAGAGATATCATTTTGGATAATCCAGTAAACTATGATATCCCAGAAGTGTTAGAAATTGGATATCGTCAAGCGGATAGACAAAATGAAGACTTACGACTAAACATTTTAGTACCTTCTGTTAATAAAGAGCATGTATTTGGTGGGATTTTAACCGCTTTAAAATTCCATGAGATGTTGGGAGATAAGTTGAAATGTGACACGCGTATTATTACTACAGATAGTTCCTATGATACAAAAAATGCAATTGATTTACCAGGCTATATGGTTTGTGAGCCGGATAAGGATTTAGCTCATAATAAGATATTGGTACCTTTTGGTGATCGTTATAATAAAACAATTCCAATTAGAAAGAAAGATGTTTTTATTGCTACGGGTTGGTGGACTGCCTATAATATAGCTGAAATTATTAGATGGCAAAATAAAACCTTAAATGCGAATAATGCATTGATCTATTTTATACAGGATTATGAGCCTGGTTTTTATCCTTGGTCTTCACGTTATCTAATGGCGGATAGTACCTATAAATTGGACATCCCTACGATAGCTATATTCAATTCAAAATTGCTTAAGGAACATTTTAATAAGAATAACTATAAGTTTAGCAAAGAGTATTACTTTGAACCTACATTAAATGAAACTTTATATAAGTATCTGATTGAGAATAAAGATAAGTATAAAAGAAAAAATAGGATATTGATATACGGTAGACCATCGGTACAACGAAATGCGTTTGAATTAATTATTAATTCCTTGTTAAGATGGAGCATAGAGTTTGAAAAAGCTATCGAATGGGAGATTATATCCTTGGGTGAAGCATTTAAAGATATTGAATTATCGAATAATGTTAAGGTGAAATCTTTAGGCAAAGTGACATTGGAAGAATATGCTCGTATTATGCTAGAGACGAAGGTGGGTATATCCTTAATGGTATCACCACATCCGAGCTATCCACCACTTGAGATGTCAACCTTTGGTATCAAAACGATAACGAATCACTATGAGCATAAGGATTTGGCTGAATTTAATGATAATATTATTTCCTTATCAGAATGTTCACAGAGAAATATTGTATCTAAATTAGTAGAATTGTGCAGTGATGAGAGGATTAAGTATGTGCCATCATTAATTGATAAAGGATATCTTTCGAGAAATGATTTTGAAAAAATTTGTGATGATTTGATAAGATAACTTTATAAAGTTTTGTAAAATAATGAAATGAAAAATATTAAAAATATAGATATTGAGAAGGAGATAGTATGAGTGATCAAAAATTATTTATAGTGATTCCTGCTTACAATGAGGAAGAGAATATTAAGAGTGTTATTGAGGATTGGTATCCTGTTGTCGAAAAGAATAATGCAGATGGAACTTCTAGATTATTAATAATTGACGACGGTAGTAAGGATAGCACATATTCAATGTTGAAAGAGTATGCAAAAACAAGGCCTTTACTTTTGCCATTGACTAAGAAAAATGGTGGTCATGGCGCCACTGTTCTTTATGGATATCACTATGCATTAACCCAAGGGGCAGATTATGTATTTCAGACAGATTCGGATGGACAAACTTTACCCTCAGAATTTGAACAGTTTTGGGAATTACGAGATCAATATGATATGGTAATTGGACATAGAAATAAGAGAGAGGATGGTATATCTCGTCTTATTGTCACAAAAATTCTGAGAGCAGTAGTAGGTCTATGCTTTAGGGTTCGTGTAATAGATGCGAATACCCCATTTAGATTAATGAAAGCGGAGGGGTTAAGGTATAATATCCAGTATGTTCCAAGTGATTTTAATTTATCAAATGTGATTCTATCAGTAATTTATGCGAAGAGAAAGCAAAGAGTAAAGTACATACCTATTACATTTAGACCTCGTCAAGGTGGAGTAAACTCTATTAATTTAAAAAAAATCTCAAAAATTGGGGTTAAAGCATTTAATGATTTTAGAACAATTAATAAAGCATTAAAACAATTAAAAAATGATAAAAGTGGTGAAACCATATGAAAGAATTAATAAATAAATATAAAGGTATTCTCAGTTATTTGTTTTTTGGAGGATGCACAACCTTAGTTAATATTGTCGTATATGCTTTTGGGACAAGGATATTATTCTATAATACAGTTGTTGCTACTGTGGTAGCATGGACGGCTGCAGTTGTTTTTGCATATTTAACCAACAGAAAATGGGTTTTTGGGAGTGAGGCACGTGGCTCTAAAGCAGTGTTTAAAGAAATTGTGTCGTTTTTGGTATGTAGATTAATAACTGGTGCTTTAGATGTTATAATGATGTATATTTTTGTAGATATATTGAATGTACCAGATATAATAATGAAAGTAGTATCAAATGTAATAGTTATTGTTGTGAATTATGTTGCTAGCAAAATGATAATTTTTAAAGGTAGTAGGGGTGAAGATTATGAGTAAATATGATTACTTGGTAGTAGGAGCAGGCCTATATGGCGCTGTCTTTGCATGTGAAGCACAAAAAAAGGGGAAATCTGTCCTTGTAATTGACAGGCGATCAAATATTGGTGGCAATATTTATACAAAAATGATAGAGGATATAAACGTACATATATATGGCGCACATATCTTTCATACTAATAACAAAATGGTATGGGAATATGTTAATCAATTTGCTGAGTTTAACAGATTTACAAATGCACCAATAGCTAAATATCATGGCGAAATATATTCGTTACCATTCAATATGTATACCTTTAATAAGATGTGGGGTGTTATATCTCCAGAAGAAGCAGCAGCAAAGATTGAAGAGCAAAAGGTAGCTGCAGGAATTGTTGAACCAAGGAATCTGGAAGAACAGGCAATTAGTCTTGTGGGAACGGATATATATGAAAAGCTTATAAAAGGATATACAGAAAAGCAATGGGGAAGGCCTTGTAATCAATTACCTGCATTTATAATAAAACGATTACCTGTACGTCTTACTTATGATAATAATTATTTCAATGCATTATACCAAGGAATTCCCATTGGTGGTTATACACAGATGGTAGCCAATATGTTAAAGTATGTCGAGGTTCATCTTAATATTGATTATTTAGAACATAAAGAGGATTTAAACAAAATAGCTGATAAGATTATATATACAGGAGCCATAGATGCGTACTTTGATTATAAACTAGGAGCTTTGGAATATCGATCCGTTCGTTTTGAGACAGAGGTTTTAGACATACCTAGTTTTCAAGGAAATGCAGCTGTAAATTACACAGATACTGAAACGCCATGGACTCGCATTATTGAACACAAGTTCTTTGAGTTTGGAACACAACCCAAAACAGTGATTAGTCGTGAGTATAGTTCTGAATGGAGAGTAGGAGATGAACCATATTATCCTGTGAATGACATGAAAAATGGAAAATTGTATGAGCAATATAAGTTCCTTGCCAATAAGGAAGAGAAAGTTATCTTTGGTGGACGTTTAGGAGAATATAAATATTATGATATGGATATGGTTATTGCTTCATCATTGGATTTGTGTGAGAGAGAGCTAACATAATTTTTTAAGTTAAATACTAATAAAGTTTAAATTAAACTTAAATTTACGGTAGGAGAAAAGAATGAAAAACAAAATAATTTTAAGGGGTATTATTGGATTGGTATTCTTACTTGGACTACTGCTAGCGGGCTTCTTGGGTTCAAAAAAGCTTACATATTTAGAATATGATATTCTGAACGATATAAGTGAAAATGCAATTGGACTTGTAGATTCAAATAGTAATATAGTCCAAGAATTTTATATGCCATATGAGCTGTTGCATGGGGTAGCAGTAAAAATTGGTACTTATGGTAGAGATAATAATTCTATTTGGCAAGTGAGAGTTGAAGAAGCTGACTCAGGTGAATGTATTTTAGAAGAGGAGTTTAATGCAAGTTTAATTCCAGATAACACTTACTATGAAGTAAAAACTAAGAGCACCATTAAAGTAAATAAAGGTGCTTTGTATAAAATTCATATAAAACCAATAGAAGTAAATGAAGATTCTGTTATAGCTTTTTGGGCGTCCAATCAGTCTTTAATTGATAACGCAAACATGTATGTAAATGATATACCTTCTGAGGGTGATTTGAATCTTTCAGTATATGGAGGTGATACTGATAGGTGGTGGGTTGGTTTCTATATACTATTGGTTTTATTCATAATTATATTACTGTCACGTTTGTTGTATTTACATAATAAAAAAACTCCTGTATTGCAAGACAAAGTATTTAAAACATTATTAGTTATGATGAGTGTATTTCTCCTCTTATGTACATATTCAATCGTAGGAACCTTTACAGATGAAAATGATAATATTAGGAGTGGTATGATAATCGCAAAAGGCGGCGTGTTGTATAAAGACTACATCACTCAACATACGCCGGTAGTTAATTATCTTTGTGCAGTTTTTACACTACTAGGTGCAAAATCGGTTGTGCAATTTAGATTATTATATTATGTATTTTTATCAATAATATGGGGATTGATATATAGAAGATATTCTAAGAGATATAGTGATGTGAAAATGATGGCATTACCTATATCAATTATAGTTTTTACATGTGTTCTCTTTGCACAAGGCTATCAAATTCTTGCTGACAATATCCAAGGTCTCTGTATGATAGTACTATTGTTGGAGTATTTAGAGTATAGAGAGGAGAAGACCATTGATTGGATACGTTCCATAATAGTATCAATCTGTGTATGGGGAAGCTTTGGTTCAGCATTTGTTAGTGTCTATGGATTAGCAGTTATAATTACTTTTGTGTTATTCTTTGAGATAAAGGAATGGAAGAAGATTGGGTTAAAACCTGTTAAAATATGGAGTAGGTATTATAAATTGTTGTTGTCAACTTTTACTCCTTTAATATGTGCATTTGTATATTTTGGATTTAATCATAGTCTTAAACAAGTGTTCCAGCTGACGTATCAGTTTAATCGAGAAGTATATTCAAGATATACGGCTGGTTTTGGAGACAATATAATTCAACCAATGATAAATGGAATTCGTTCGTTTTTCATCACCATAGGGGATGGGATTAACACTATTATTACAGCTAGAGCAACCAGTAATAGTATTTTAAGCTTGCTTATATTAATTCTTGTAATATGTATTTTGACTAACCTATATCGTAAAAAACAATTTGATTTGGTCTTACTTTTGTTTTTGTACTTGTGTTTTAATGGGACAAGGGATTTCATAGGTTTTCATTCGTTAGCAGTATGGAACGTTGCTATTTTTATAGTGGTCATATATTTCAATGATCTTTGTGATAACTTTTCAGGAAAGAAAATTATAATAGTAATATGTGCTATTGCGTATATATTGAGTATATATGTAAACAATGTTGCTAATAATATATCATATAAGATACAGCCTGTTTCAATGATTGATTATGAGGTTGTAGATAATACGGATGACTATGAGAAGATATTCATCGACACATATATAAATGATTCCATATATTTGCTATATAAAAATCGATATCCTGTAAATCGGCTTACGTATTTTCTACCTTGGTATTTAGATTGGTATGAACAGGATACTATAGATGATTTGTTGGAGACTATGCCAAGAGTAGCAATCTATTTTCCTGAAGCAACTGTATGGGATGTTCATACTAATTTCTCTAATGCTTTTTTAATGGAAATCAGCAAGTATTACACCCGATTATCGTATAATTATGAGGATGGATGGAAATATTTCTTCTGGTTACGTAATGATATCATAGTAGAGGATATTTCATAATTATTTTACTCGATGGGACAACTATTTAAATCCTTTAAACGGACTAATTTCCAGCTTATTTATCAACTTTTACAGACCAATTATTCATCAAAGTTTATGCTAAAAAATGCAATTAGTGGATATTTAATGCTGTTTATAGGATACTTATATATTTGGAAGTTGCGTTAGTTAACATAATTAATCCTTCCTTGTGAGATACCAAAAATTATGATAAGATAAAGGCTACAAATATACATTGGACAAGGTGATTTGGTGAAAACATATATAGTAGATAAGAAATTATACGTTAGAAGGCTATTTCTCATAATTTTAGATGTTATGTTAATTAATGTAGCATCTTTTTTCGCATTGTTTTTTCGATATGATTTTAGAGTCAGTACCATTCCTACGTATTTTATTGATGCCGTATTTTCATATACTTTGGTCAATACAATAGTCACTATCATATTATTTTCCCTCTTCAGACTTTACAACAGCTTGTGGAAATATGCTGGTATTGATGAATTAATGAATATAATATTTTCCTGTGTTATTTCAGGCCTATTGCAATTAGTAGGTATGTACTTTGTTTTACATATCCATGTGCCGAGAAGTTATTACCCTCTAAGCACCCTGTTTACTATGGTATTTATTACTTTTAGTAGGTTTATGTATCGTTATGCTAGAAGAGCTACCAGACGCAATTTAGGACATGCTCCAAGTAGAATTATGATTATTGGAGCGGGAGAAGCGGGAAGTTCTATTATCAGAGAGATTGCTGTCAGCAAGTTTGTCAATGGTATTGTTTTAAGTGTGATTGATGATAATAAAGACAAATGGGGGAGCTATATTCACGGCATAAAAGTGGCTGGTGATAGATCAAAGATTGTAGAAGAAGCCATTAAGCATGAGATTACAGACATTATTATAGCCATTCCCTCAGCGTCCAGAAGGGACATCAAAGATATTCTTGAGATATGTAAAGAGACTAATTGCAACCTTAAGATTTTACCTGGAATGTACCAATTGATCAATGAAGAGGTCAGTGTTACAAGATTAAGAAATGTTGAGATTGAGGACTTATTAGGTCGAGAGCCTGTTAAGATTGATACTGATACAATAATTGAGTATATCAAAGGACAAACTATCATGGTTACAGGCGGTGGTGGTTCTATTGGTAGCGAGCTGTGTAGACAGATTGCCATGCATGATCCAAAGCAGCTTATTATCGTAGATATTTATGAGAATAATGCTTATTTTATTCAGCAAGAATTATTAAATGAATTTCCTGAGCTTAATCTAGTCGTTTTGATAGCATCAGTTCGTAACACGCAGCGTATTGATTGGATTATGCAAAAATATAGGCCAAATATTATTTATCATGCCGCAGCCCATAAGCATGTACCTTTGATGGAAGATAGTCCATCGGAGGCAATAAAGAATAATGTGGGTGGAACATATAAGTTGGCACAAGCAGCAGATCAGTATGGGGTTCATAAATTTATACTGATTTCATCGGATAAGGCTGTTAATCCAACGAATATTATGGGGGCTTCCAAAAGGATTTGTGAGATGTTAATTCAAGCTTGGAATAGACGTTCTAAGACAGAATTTGTTGCTGTTAGATTTGGTAATGTCCTTGGAAGTAATGGAAGCGTAATACCACTGTTTAAAGAACAAATACTTAGGGGTGGGCCTGTTACGGTAACCCATCCTGAGATTATCAGGTATTTTATGACCATATCAGAAGCAGTATCCTTAGTCATGCAAGCAGGGGCCTATGCTAAGGGTGGTGAGATTTTTATTTTGGATATGGGTGAACCTATTAAGATTGTAGAACTAGCTGAGAATCTTATTAAATTATCAGGTTATGAGCCGGGCAAAGATATAGCAATCAAATTTACTGGTTTACGTCCTGGTGAAAAGTTATATGAAGAAATTCTTATGAACGAAGAAGGGCTGCAGAATACGGATAATAAGCTAATACATATAGGTAAACCATTAGAGTTTGATGAGGAAGAATTTATTAAAGAGGTAGCCTTACTGGACAAGGCTGCCAAGGATGAGGTTGAGGATATTAGACATCTGGTAAAAAGACTGGTTCCTACATACCAATATAATGAAGTT
This sequence comes from Bacillota bacterium, assembly GCA_023443625.1. The sequence continues at coordinate 122,271 of JAEZTQ010000079.1, forward strand.
GGGTAATATGTAAAATTAATATACTAATTGGAAGCGCATAATACATTATTAGGGGGTAAAGTTATGGTGCAAAGGAAATTAGATAGACTTTCCGCTGTTATTCAAAAGGAGATAGACGCCGGACTCATCAGTGGGGCCGTAATTAAAGTATTACATAAGAATGAAACATGTTATCAGCAGGAATTTGGTTTGGCAGATTTGGAGAATAAAAATCCTTTACAAAGAAATAGTATCTTTCGCATTCACTCCATGACAAAGCCTATCACAGCGGTAGCAACCATGATACTTGTGGAGAGAGGATTGCTTACCCTCCTTTCCCCTGTTTCTAATTATCTGGAAGGATTTAAGAATCAGAAAGTATTAACCAAAGAAGGCCTTGTGGCTGTGAATAAAGAGGTTACTATTCAGGAACTACTGAATATGACTTCCGGTGTTGTATATCCCGATGAAAGCTTTGAAGCAGGAAAGCTTATGGGAGAACTCTTTGCAGAAGTTGAGGCAGCACATCATAAGGGTAACCCTGTTAATACCCTGGATTTTTGCAATAGAATTGGACAGATGCCTTTGGAATTTCAGCCAGGAACAAGTTGGCGTTATGGTGCATCAGCGGATATTCTTGGAGCTGTTATCGAAGTGGTATCAGGTAAGAAATATAGTGAGTTCTTACAGGAAGAGATATTTACTCCCTTACATATGATAGATACAGCTTTCTATGTGCCCAAAGAAAAACAGGATAGATTTGCGACCATATATGATTACAAGGCAGATAGCATGAGATTAGAACAATTTAGGGGAGATTTTCTTGCTTTATTTGATTATGCGGAGCCCCCAACTTTTGAATCTGGAGGAGCGGGGCTGGTATCTACCATCCATGACTATTCTAACTTTGCTTCCATGCTTGTAAATGGAGGAACCTATGAGGGAAGCCGCATTCTTGGTAGAAAAACTGTGGAATATCTAGCCACACCTCAATTAACGAATGAACAGCTTGCAGCTTACAACTGGGATTCCTTATATGGATATAACTATGCTAATCTCATGCGGACGATGGTAGATAAAGCAAAAGCTACCAGCAATGGAACCATGGGTGAGTTTGGTTGGGACGGCTGGGGAGGTTGTTATTTTCTGGTTGATCCAATAGAAGAACTGGTCATGGTATATATGGTCCAAAGATGTGGTGGTTCTGGCCCTGAATATATGAGAAAACTAAGAAATATTATTTATGGGGCGTTAGATTAGAATAGACAAAGATGATAAGGTAGTAAATATATTAAGTAAATGCTTATAAGCAGGAGCCTATTTAGCTCCCCTTTAAAATAAACAGATAAGTTTTAACTCTGTTTATCTTGAAGGGGAGCTTTTATTAAGGAAACAGCTACCTTTAAGTATTACTCTAGAGCCCAGTTCTCATATATTTCTTATAGATAAATAAGTAGCTTATTCATAAAATCCTGCTCTATACTAACAAGCTTTTTTGCTAAATCCATACTTTCCTTGGAAGCAGTCTTGTACTTATTAATATACTCACTAACGGATTTTATCCCCATGTTACAACCATCGATCATTATATCCGCTATTTTATGGGAATCATCATTCATCATTAGTTTTACTTCTGTACTAATCCATGAAAATGCTTTTGCCATTGGTTTTGGGTCTTTTTCTTCTTCCTTAAGTTCATTTAGCATCTGATGACATTCATCACCTACTTTTATGTGCTTATCATTGAATTCATTAATTAAAGCTTTTAGACCTTCATCACTTATATAAGGCTGTACCTGTTCCATGCTATTGGTTGCTGATTTACAGCCTGCATTGCATCCTTTTAATAGCTTTATAGTATCTTCATTCATAGTAGTATCCTTTCTTATAGCTTTTAGTTTTAATATGATAAAATACATGCTTTTTTATGCATTAAATCAAGAAGGCTCCTATACTTGGCATACTAATGTTTATCCTCATTTTAATGTTTTGTAGTTTTAAGAAACAACCCTGCAGATACAGTATTAATTAATAGAAAAGCAATAGATGAAATAATATTTTTAGGAAATATAATTAGATAATGAAGAAAAAACTCAATAAAATACCATGGTTCTGCCGATAAATAGGATATACGTAATAATGGAATATTTATCTAGGATCAAGGAGGATTAATATGTGGATAGCAGATGCAGGTAAAGTGAGAGAACTTAATGATATGATCAATGTCCAAAAAAGAGAAGTTACGCTAGAGGAAATGGAATATCTAAAGGCTAATCAAGATAAAGTTGAGAAAGATATAAATAATTCTAGAACGGGTATTTCATTGGACATTTCTCAACAAGCAAAGGAAATGTATCAAAGGCAATTTGAACGTTTAAAAGAGACTACAAAGAAGCAAGAAGAAGGATTCTCGGAATTGGGTAAAATATTGGAAATAGCTCGTAGGATATCTAGGGGTGATAAAGTTCCTCCTACGGATGAGAAAAAGCTTATTGAGTATAGTTCAGAGTTGTATCAAACCTCAAAGGCAGCGGCGGCACTTCACAAAAATGAAAAACAGAAAGAACATGATGCTCTATTCGATGAAGAAGAGAATAGAGATCTTAATGAAAAGATACGTCAATTAAACTCTGAAGAGGGTACAGAAGATGGGAATTTATCTATATCTTCATCTACGCAAGGTATTGTCATTGATGTCAATATAACTGGGACAAAGTAGCTCCGTTGGAGCTTTTGTCCCACTTTATATTTTCATAAGAAATTGCGTCCTATGAAATAAAAATCAAAGATATTTAAAAAACCCATTGCTATTTGTACGTCGTTGTGGTAGTATGGTAAAGTGTTAATACATAAAAGTAAATAAATGGATGAATATAAGAAAATGGAGGAGAAATAATGAAAAAGTTAATTGGCTTATTCATGATAACAATGATGGTGCTTAGCTTAGCAGCATGTAAAAAGGAAAGTGATGACAAGAAATTTGTACTTGGACTGGATGCAACTTTTGCTCCTATGGGATTTACCGATGCTAATGGTGAGATTGTTGGTTTTGATATTGATCTTGCTAAGGCAGTATGTGATAAACTTGGATATGAATTCTCAACACAGTCTATTGTATGGGATAATAAAGTGAATGAATTGGAAACAAAGAATGTGGATTGCATCTGGAACGGGCTTTCCTATACAGAAAAAAATGATCAGCAGATGACATTATCCCCTTCCTATTTAAAGAATGACATTTCCTTAGTTGTCGCTAGTAGTAGTGATATTCAATCTATGGAGGATATGGCTGGTAAGAAACTTGCTGTACAGGGAGGTTCAGCAGCGGAAGAGACCTTAAACAATGAAGAATCCAAAGCATTTAAAGATTCATTAACACAGATTAGTCCTTTTGATGATTATAATATTGCTTTAATGGATATGGAGACTGGAAACTCAGATGCAGTCTTAATGGATACGATCATGGCTAATTACATGATTAATGAATTGGGTAAAGATTATAAAGTAGTAAACGATACTCTTTTAGAGGACCTGTATGTTATAGGTTTTCGTAAGGATGATCAAGCTTTATGTGATAAAGTCTGGAATGCGCTGAAAGAACTGAAAGCAGATGGAACGATTGAAGAGATTTCAACCAAATGGTTTGGTTCTGACATAACAACAATTCAATAGAGTTCGCTTTCCACTGACCTAGAGGGGCTATCTGCAGGATGTTATGCTGCAGGTAGTCTTTTTTTCTTTTATTATCAGACCTATATTATAAATTTTGTCTAATCCACATGATTCCTTTGAAATTTTGTAGTATTATTAAATTGAAATAGCTTCAGTAGTATGGTAATATGGTAAAGTATTAATAGATTAGATGAATAAAATGAATTGTATAGCGTGACCGGAGGAATTTATGATTATAGATAATGTACCCATTCATTTACTGATACCAAATATGTTGTCTGCTAGTGTAAAAACCTTGCAGATATTTTTTCTGACCATAATTATATCCATCCCCTTAGGATTTTTGGTTGCTTTAGCCAGAAGGAGTAAATTTAAGATAATCAGCGTTCCTACACGCATATATCAGCTTATCTTTCGTGGTACGCCTTTAATGTTGCAGTTGATCTTCTTTATGTATGCTCCATTTTATATCTTTGGTATTAGTTATACATATCGACTGACTGCATGTATTTTGGCCTTTTCCATTAATTATGCAGCTTATTTTGGGGAAATCTTTCGTGGAGGTATGAGCTCCATACCTAAGGGGCAATATGAAGCCGCAAAGGTACTGGGTTATACCAGATTGCAAACCTTTATGAAAATCATCCTACCCCAAGTTCTTAAGGCAGTAATACCTGCTACAGGCAATGAGTTTATGACTTTAGTTAAGGATACCTCTCTTGCTCAGGTTATAGCCGTGGAAGAGTTATTCCGTATTACAACAACAGCAGGCTCAAGTTATTTTTCTACAGTTCCCATAGTGATTGCAGGTATTTTCTACTTAGTAATGAATACTGTGGTAGAAGTTTCCTTTAAATATATTGAGAGAAAGCTTGATTATTATAAGAATTAATACGATACCAGGATAATAAGCTTACTCGGGATTGATTTAATTTACCCTAAGTCTGAATTTTAAAAACCCAACCCAACTTAGGAAAATGGAGGATTTATGTTACTAAAGGCAGATAATTTACAAAAACAATTTGATGATACCAGTGTATTAAAGGATATTTCCTTAGAAGTTAGAGAAGGAGAGGTTGTTGCAATCATTGGTCCTTCAGGCTCTGGTAAATCAACACTTCTTCGTTGCTTAACCCAGCTTGAGAGAATTGATAGCGGACGGATTGAAGTCTGTGGAAAATTAATGGTGGATACAAATTCAGGATTTGGTTATGCTGACAATAAAACCTTGCATGAGATTGCTCTTGAAGTTGGCCTGGTGTTCCAGAACTTCAATCTTTTCCCCCATTACTCCGTCCTGCGTAATATTGTGGATCCTCAAATTAATGTTTTAAAAATTGATAAGAATACAGCTAAAATGAAAGCGTTACAGCTTTTAGATAAAATGAATCTAAAGAATAGAGCAGATGCTTATCCTTGTGAGATGTCCGGTGGGCAACAACAAAGAGTAGCCATTGCCAGGGCACTTGCATTAAATCCTCGCATATTATTTTTCGATGAACCTACTTCCGCTCTAGATCCTGAGCTTACAGGTGAAATACTTAAGGTTATAAGAGCTTTGGCAGAAGAAAAGATGACAATGGTTATTGTAACCCACGAAATGTCCTTTGCCAGAGATGTAGCAGACAGGGTTATTTTTATGGATGAGGGAGTGATTGTAGAAGAAGGAACACCGAAAGAAGTCTTTGGTAACACGCAAAATCAAAGAACAAAAGACTTCTTGCATAGATTTAATCAAAATTAGCACTTGCAATTATTGGATGTCTTTGATATAATAAGTATCGTGCTAATTGATAAGACTAAATGAGGAGTGGGCGAAAGTCCACTCTTATTCTTTGCATGAAGACAGCATAATTTTTACTGTTAACGATTTTTGATTGAAAGTAGGGATGTTATATGACAAAACATGAAGAGTATGAACAAAGAACAGAAAAATTATTGGAGCCCGTACTAACAGCAAATCAATTCGAATTATATGATGTTGAGTATGTTAAAGAAGGTGGAAACTGGTTTTTAAGAGCTTATATCGATAAAGAGAATGGTATCACCGTTGATGACTGCGAATTGGTAAGCAGGGCATTAAGTGATTTACTAGATAAAAATGATTTCATCCCTGATTCCTACATTCTAGAGGTTAGCTCACCGGGGTTAGGAAGACAATTAAAAAGAAACAAACATTTTGAAAGTAGCATTGGTGAAGAAGTTGAAATCAAGCTTTATAAACAAATTAATAAGAAAAAGGAATATGTCGGTATATTATCAGCTTATGATCAGAATACACTGACCATTGAATTAGAGGATTCTAATACTATGGTTTTTCAAAGAGCTGATATTGCTTCAGTCAGACTGACCTTTGATTTTTAAATGTAACTTATCAATTGAATTTAACTGAAGGAGGGAATATCCTCCTGATATCAAAAGGAGGCTATGTCCTCCTGAACAATAAGGAGGATAACAAAAAAAATGGATGGTAATAGAGAACTAATTGAAGCTTTAAACCAAATCGAGAAAGAAAAGGATATCAGCAAAGAAATTTTGCTGGAAGCTTTAGAAAACTCATTGGTTGCAGCATGTAAGAATAACTTTGGTAGAGCGGATAATATAAAGGTAAATATCGACAGAGAGACAGGAGAAGTAAATGTCTATTCTATGAAAGAAGTAGTAGAAGAAGTTACGGATCCCGTTATACAAATTAGTCTGGCTCAAGCCAAGATGAAGGACGTTAAAAAAGATATTGGTGATATTATGGCAATCGAAGTGACTCCAAAGAATTTTGGACGTATTGCTGCACAGAAAGCAAAACAAGTAGTTGTTCAAAAAATCCGTGAAGAAGAGAGAAAAGTATTATTTACACAATATAGCGGTAAGGAAAAGGATATCGTTACAGGTATTGTACAGCGCTATGTAGGAAATAATGTGAGCATTAATCTTGGTAAGGTGGATGCGGTGCTTACAGAGAATGAACAGGTTAGAGGAGAAGTATTTAGACCTACAGATCGTATTAAATTATATGTGCTGGAAGTTAAAGATACAACCAAAGGCCCAAGAATTACAGTATCTAGAACACATCCGGAACTTGTAAAGAGATTATTTGAAGCAGAAGTTACGGAAATTCAAGATGGTACAGTTGAGATTAAGAGTATATCCAGAGAAGCAGGATCCAGAACCAAGATGGCGGTATGGAGCAATAACCCCGATGTAGATGCAGTGGGAGCCTGTGTAGGCTTAAATGGATCAAGAGTTAATACAATTGTGTATGAACTAAGAAATGAAAAAATAGACATTATTAATTGGAGCAATGATCCTGCCAAATTAATTGAGAATGCATTAAGTCCTGCGAAGGTGGTATCTGTAACCGTTGATGAGAATGAAAAGAGTGCTAGAGTTATTGTACCTGATTATCAGTTATCTCTTGCAATTGGTAAAGAGGGACAGAATGCTAGACTTGCTGCAAAGCTTACAGGTTATAAGATTGATATTAAAAGCGAATCACAGAGTATGGAATATTAATACCTAGCAATATTAAGGAAGTGAGAAATAAATGGCAAAGAAATTACCATTAAGAATGTGTACCGGATGCGGTGAAATGAAATCTAAAAAAGAAATGATCCGTATTTTGAAAACTCCGGAGGATGAGATTGTAATAGATTCAACAGGTAAGAAGAATGGTAGAGGTGCTTATATCTGCTGTTCTTTAAGCTGTTTGCAGAAATCAATCAAAACTAAGGGTTTGGAGCGTTCTCTCAAGGTTAACATTCCAAAGGAACTGGTGGAAACATTGGAGAAGGAGATGATTTTACTTGAATCCGGAAAACAAGAAGATATTTAACCTCTTCGGACTGGCAACAAAATCTGGTAAAATGGCAAGTGGCGAATTCTCTACAGAAAAAGCAGTAAAAGAACATAAGGCGGCTTTAGTAATTGTAGCAGAAGATGCATCTGACAATACAAAGAAAATGTTTACCAACATGTGTACTTACTATGAAGTGCCAATTTACTTTTTTGGTGATAAAAACGACTTGGGTCATGCAATTGGTAAAGAATTTCGTGCTTCTTTGGCAGTGCTTGACAAGGGCTTAGCTGAGGCAATTGAAAAGCAACTGAAACTGATGCAAGATAAGAACGGAGGTAGTAAGTATGGCAAAAATGAAAATATTTGAGCTTAAAAAAGAAATAAATGATATTACAAAAGGCTCACTAGAAAGTAAAGATATTCTTGACTTTGTAGAGAAGAGCTTTGGAGTAAAAAAAACACATAGCAGTAATCTTGAAGATAATGAGGTGGCATATATAAAGAACTATTTTGTTCAAGCTAGTAAAAAGGCACAGGGATCTGCCGGTAAGCCGGTTCAGGTACCTTCAGCGGGGACATCGCAAGGGGCACAGAATACACCCAGACCAGTGAGTTCTCAAAGCCCGGATAATAGATCAGTAAAGCCGGGACAGTCAGGTAGTAGTCAGATGAATCAGAGGCCTGCTACAGGACAAAATGAATTGAGACAGGGTCAATCTGGCCAGTACAGTGGCCAAAGATCATTTGAGCAGGGACATCAGGGGACACCCGAACAAAGACCCGCAGGAGGACAAGGCGTTATGAGACAGGGACAACAAGGATATCAGGGTCAGCAAGGTAGACCATCTAACGAAGGTAGATCGTCTAATGAAGGTAGACCATCTAGCGATAATAGATCATCAAACAGGCCTTCCTATGAAGGAAGTTCATCCAATGATGGATATCAGAGCCAAAGGCAACAAAGACCATCTGGTGATGGCAGTCAGAATCAGAGACCCCAGGGAAGGCCCTATGAAGGAAGACCTTCTGGAGACAATAATCAGAGACAGCAAAACAGATCCTATGGAGATAACAGACAGTCCAATGAAGGAAGGCCAGCAGGTCAAGGCTATCAAGGTCAAAGACCAGCAGGTCAGGGTTATCAGGGAAACAGACCCGCAGGCCAGGGTTACCAAGGCAATAGATCCTCCGGTGAGGGCTATCAAGGCAACAGACCAGCAGGACAGGGCTATCAAGGCAACAGACCCGCAGGCCAGGGTTATCAGGGAAACAGACCAACAGGTCAGGGTTACCAAGGCAACAGACCAGCAGGTCAGGGTTACCAAGGCAATAGATCTTCACAAGATGGCAGACCAACAGGGGATGGTCAGGGTTATCAAGGCCAAAGACCAGCAGGTCAGGGTTATCAAGGAAATAGACCAGCAGGTCAGGGCTATCAAGGCAATAGACCAGCAGGTCAGGGCTATCAAGGAAACAGACCAGCAGGTCAGGGCTATCAAGGAAATAGATCTTCACAAGATGGCAGACCTTCTTATGATGGAAATAGAAATCAAGGCGGAGCACGTTCCGGTGGTTATCAGGGAGGCCAGCAAAACAGAGGTGGATTTGGTGGTCAAGGCAATTTCTCCAGGCCAAATAATAGTCAAAGACCTGGTGGATTTAATTCCCGTGGCTTTGAGGATATGAATAAGGATGATGATGATAAGCCAAGCTATGGCAACAGAGCTTCCCAGGGTAAGAAGACTTCTGGAAGAGCTGGTGGAGAACGTAAGACTTTTGATCAGCAGATCTTAGATCAAAAAGTGGCAGCAAAGAATGACAATAGTAACAAACGTAATCGTGATAGAATTAATAAGGAAAAGAATTTTAAAGAGAAAAACTTGATTCGTGATGAGGATAGCAGCGATATCAAGGGAAAAATTGTTCCTAGAAAGGGTCAGTTTATACAGCCTAAACCAGTACAGGTAGTGGAAGAGGAAATCAAGGTTATTCAGCTTCCAGAAGTCCTAACCATTAAAGAATTAGCAGATAAGATGAAGAAACCATCAGCTGCTCTGATTAAAAAACTATTCCTAGCGGGCAAGGTTGTAACCCTTAATCAGGAAATAACCTTTGAAGAAGCAGAAGAAATTGCTTTGGAATATGAGATCATTGCAGAAAAAGAAGTTCAGGTTAATGTAATCGAGGAATTACTTAAGGAGCAGGATGAAGATCCAACAACTATGGTAAAACGTCCTCCTGTTGTATGTGTAATGGGTCATGTTGATCATGGTAAAACTTCACTTTTGGATGCTATTAGATTAACTAGTGTAACTACGAGAGAAGCGGGTGGTATCACACAGCATATAGGTGCTTATATTGTGGAAGTTAATGGAGAGAAGATAACCTTCTTAGATACACCTGGACATGAAGCCTTTACCTCTATGCGTAAACGTGGTGCAAATTCAACGGACATTGCAATCTTAGTTGTTGCTGCTGATGATGGTGTAATGCCTCAGACAGTAGAAGCAATTAATCATGCCAAAGCGGCAGGTGTGCAGATTATTGTAGCAATTAATAAAGTTGATAAACCAAGTGCCAATATTGAGAGAGTTAAGCAGGAACTTACAGAACATGAATTAATTGCCGAGGATTGGGGCGGTGACACAATATTTGTACCTGTATCAGCCCACACCAAGGAAGGTATTGATCAACTCTTAGAAATGATTGTTTTAACATCTGATATGTTAGAGTTAAAAGCCAACCCTGATCGTAATGCAAGGGGTATTGTTATTGAAGCAGAGCTAGATAAAGGAAGAGGACCAGTTGCGACTATTCTTGTTCAAAAGGGTACACTACATGTTGGAGATAATGTGGCAGTAGGATCATCCTTTGGTAAAGTTCGTGCAATGATGGATGATAAAGGAAGACGAGTAAAGGAAGCAACACCGTCTACACCTGTAGAGATCCTAGGACTTAATGAAGTTCCCGATGCTGGTGAGACTTTCCTTTCAACGGATAGTGAAAAAGAAGCGAGAACCATTGCACAAGCTTACCTGACACAGGGTAAAGAGAAACTTATTGCAGATACTAAAGCTAAACTATCTCTAGATGGTCTCTTTTCACAGATTCAGGCAGGTAATATCAAAGATCTTAATTTAATTATTAAGGCCGATGTTCAAGGATCTGTTGAAGCGATGAAACAAAGCTTGGTAAAACTTAGCAACAATGAGGTTGCCGTACGCATTATCCATGGTGGTGTAGGTGCCATCAATGAATCAGATGTTATTCTTGCTAGTGCATCCAATGCCATTATTATTGGATTTAATGTAAGACCAGATAATGCTGCCAAGGAAACAGCAGATAGTGAAAAGGTGGATGTAAAGCTCTATCGTGTTATTTATGATGCAATTAATGATATAGAAGCAGCGATGAAGGGTATGCTTGATCCTATATATGAAGAGAAGGTTATTGGTCATGCTGAGATTCGAATGATCTTTAAAGCATCTGGCGTAGGCTCAATTGCTGGTTCCTATGTACTTGACGGTAAGATTGTCAGAGGATCAAAAGCTAGAATATTTAGAGACAATGCAATGATTTATGAGGGTAATCTTGCCTCCTTAAAGAGATTCCAGGACGATGTTAAGGAAGTAGCAACTGGTTACGAATGTGGTCTTGTATTTGAGAAGTTTAATGATGTCAAAGAAGGCGATAGAGTAGAACTCTATATTATGGCTGAAGTGCCAAGATAATTGACAGCAGTTATATTTGTTCCTAGTTGGAAAGGTAACGGTGATTGGTATGAGGAAAAATAGTATTAAAAACACCAGAATTAACACAGAAGTACAAAAGGAGCTAAGTATATTAATTAGTAGAGAGATTAAGGACCCTAGAATTAATCCCATGACCTCTGTTGTAGCGGTAGAGGTAGCGCCTGATTTAAAAACGGCCAAGGTATTTATCAGTGTCATGGGAGATAATGACTCTAAGGTATCTACTCTGCGTGGGTTAAAAAGCGCAGCCTCCTTTATGCGGGGACAGCTGGCCAGGACACTTAATTTAAGAAATACACCTGAACTTACCTTTGTAATTGATAATTCTATCGAATATGGTATTCATATGTCTAAGTTGATTGATGAAGTTAATAGAAATAATAAGTCCCATCAATTTGAAGAAAATGAAGTCGACGATAGTGATGAGTATGAAGATGAAGATCAAGATGATTATGAATACGATAGTGAAGATAATCAGGATGACGATGGGTACGATGACGATGGGGATGAGGATGAGACTTTTGATGATGAGGATTCAACCAAGGAAGAGGATGAATAACCCATGGATATAATTAATGAGAAAGTATATGGTGTAAAGAAGATAGCAATAGCAGGACATATAAGACCCGATGGAGACTGTATCGGGTCATGTACTGCCTTGTATCTTTATCTGATACAGAATAAAGATAAATTTAATCTGGGGACGGTGGATGTTTATCTGGAGCATTTTGGTAATGAATTTAATCTCCTGACTGGTATACAGGATTTTAAGCATTCCTATGATGGAGATGAAGTATATGATATATTTATTTCCTTAGACTGCGGTAGCTTAGACCGTCTAGGTAATGCTACCAAATACTACAATTCGGCTAAAGAGACCATTAATATTGATCATCATATCAGTAATCAATCCTTTGCTAATGCAAATCATGTAGTGGCTGATGCCTCCTCCACTTGTGAGGTCTTATTTGAACTTATGGAGGAAGAGCTAATCACCAGAGAGATTGCAGAAGCATTATATGTGGGTATAATACATGATACTGGTGTGTTTAAGCATTCCAATACTTCACAGAAGACAATGGAGATTGCTGGTAAGCTTATTAGTAAAGGTATTAATTTTTCAACCTTAATTGATGAATCCTTCTTTGCAAAAACATATATCCAAAATCAGATCTTAGGGTTTTGTTTGATGGAGAGTATTTTAATCATGGAGGAGAGAGTTGTATATTCCTCATTTACTCGAAAAATGCTGGATTTCTATGGCGCATCCTCTGCTGATTTAGATGGAATTATAGATCAGCTGCGTGTTACCAAAGGAACAGAAGTAGCAATATTTATTTATGAGACGGATTTTAGAGAGTTTAAAGTCAGTATGAGATCAAACGGAGATATTAATGTTAGCAAAATTGCCGTATTTTTTGGCGGAGGTGGACATATCAAAGCAGCTGGCTGTACAATGAAGGGCTCCGTTCATGATGTAATAAATAATCTTACTCCTCATATTGAGGCCCAGTTTAAAGAGTTGAATATATAAAGTAATAGACTTACCTAGGCAGATACAAATAAGGAGTGCAGATCATTGATCAATGGAATAATTAATATATATAAAGAAAAAGGATATACCTCTCATGATGTTGTTGCCAAGATGAGAGGTATCTTAAAGACCAAAAAAATCGGTCATACAGGAACCCTTGATCCCGATGCTATAGGGGTCCTTCCAGTCTGTATTGGTAAAGCTACTAAACTAGTCGATATGATTACAGATAAGGACAAGACCTACGAAGCTGTCTGTAAATTGGGAATAACTACGGATACACAGGATATGACCGGTACAATATTGAAGACATCAGAGATTAAGCCAGACTTAAGTAATATTACGGAAGTAATACAAAGTTACATAGGAGAATACCTTCAACTGCCACCTATGTATTCGGCAATAAAGGTAAATGGTAAAAGACTTTATGAACTGGCGAGGCAGGGTAAAGAGATTGAGAGAGAGCGTCGTAAAGTATTCATTAAGGATATTCAAATGCTGGATTATTCCAATGAAAATAATGAATTTACTGTAGTGGTTCAATGCACAAAGGGAACTTACATCAGAACCCTTCTTCATGATATAGGAGAAACTTTAGGATGTGGAGGAACGATGAAGAGCCTCACAAGAACTGCAGTGGGCAAATTTACATTGAATAAGGCAGTAAAGCTTTCCAAACTGGAAGAACTGGTAAGAGATGAAAAACTACAAGATTATATTATACCCGTAGATCATATATTCATGGAGTATGATAAGGTAATTGTAGAAGAAGAATATAACAAACTAATCTATAATGGAAACACTTTTTTGTTAGAGCATACGAAAGAAAAGGACAAGGTCATAAATTCACAACTTGTAAGAGTTTATGATGGGAATGATGTTTTTATCGGAGTTTATCAATATGACAAGGAAATACACATCTTTAAACCATATAAGATGTTTTTATAGATTTCTAAATTAATGTTCCTTTGGTTTTGTACATCCTGCTGGGCAAGCTTGTATATATACAAATTGACGAAGCCATATGTTAGGAATACCTTTTGACCCCCTAATCATTAAGTAAAGAAAGAGCTGGGAGAAACTATGGAGTATATAGAGGGAAATACCAACTTTCAATATAAGAATAGTGCTGTAACCTTAGGAAAGTTTGATGGAATTCATCTTGGTCATAGGCAACTTATGAATTTAATCCTCTCTAATAAGAAGGAAAATATGACAACCATCATGTTCAGCTTATTACTGCATCCCTCCAATTTGTTTTCTGATAAGGAATTTGAATTAATTTATACAGAAGACGAAAAATTAGCATTATTAAAACGCATTGGTATAGATGTTGTGATTTCCTACCCTTTAACAGAGAGTACGAAAAAAATGGAGCCTGAGGAATTTATTAAAGATATCCTAATCAAAAAGCTAGACGCTAAATTAATTGTAGTAGGCAATGATTATCGCTTTGGCTTGAATAGAAAAGGTGATGTGGAGTTATTAAAGAAGTATGAAGAGGTATATGGGTATAAGGTAATAGCCTGTGAAAAGATCAAATATGGTAATAAGATTATCAGTAGTTCTGCAATTCGTACTGCTTTAAAAAAAGGTGATATTGAGCTGGTTAATGCCATGCTTGGACAACCCTATATGATCAGAGGAGAGGTTGTGCATGGTAGGAAAATTGGCAGAACCATTGGAATGCCCACCACGAATCTTATACCACCTTCTAATAAATTATTACCTCCCTGTGGGGTATACACCTCTAAGACATTGATTAATGGCGTTCGTTATCCTGGAGTAACTAACATAGGATATAAACCCACTGTTGGAGCAGAAGAACATCTTGGTGTTGAAACCTATATATTTGATTATAATAATTATTTATATGGTGAAATTATTGAGGTGGAGCTATATAGTAATATGAGACCCGAACTTAAATTTGGAACATTAGAAGAATTGACACAGAGAATGGCCCTTGATATTAGAGAAGCGAAAGAGTACTTTAAAAAAATGCCTTGATAGGTAGTAATAATTTATCATATCCATCCAAATAACCTTTCAGGTGAATGGATGGACTTTTTTATTCAATAGACGAGGAAATTAGGTCCTATTGAATATAAATGCGACCCTATGGATGCGCACCTCAGCGAATAACGCAAATAAATTTACGTATGAAGTATATTGCTTCGCAATCCCCTCGGGGGCGAAGTGTCAGCAAGCTGACATTTTCTTGTTCAAGCTATTTCATTATTTCTCATATGGTGGTATACTATTTTAGAATTGTAAAAATATTGATAGGATGGATAATTAAGTAGATTTATTTAATTTATATACAAATAGAAAAGTCTTAGGAGGAGTATAACCAATGCTATCGGTAAGAGGTGTAACTAAAAAATATGGTAAGTTAATTGCTAATGACAATGTAAGTTTTGAGATAAGTTCAGGTGAGATATCTATTCTACTTGGACCCAATGGAGCAGGTAAGTCGACGATTATTAAGAGTATTGCAGGTCTATTAAAGTTTGATGGAAAGATTTTTATAGGTGAATATGAAAATAAGTCTTTAGAGGCCAAAAGAGATATAGGTTATGTACCTGAGATACCGGCTTTATATGATCTTTTGACTGTATGGGAGCATCTGGAATTTATTGCAAGAGCATATTCCTTAGAGAATTGGAGGGATAAAGCACAGCAATTAGTGGAGCGATTTGAGTTAGATGATAAGAAGAATAAATTAGGTGCTGAATTATCCAAGGGTATGCAGCAAAAGGTTAGTATTTGCTGTGGATTGCTACCAAACCCCAAGGTAATCTTATTTGATGAACCCATGGTGGGCTTAGATCCTCATGGGATTAAAGAGCTGAAGAAATTAATAGTTGAAGTGAAAAACCAAGGAGCGGCTGTTTTAATCAGTACCCATATGTTAGATAGTGTAGAAGAATTTTGGGATAGTACGAATATTATGATCAATGGTAAGATAGCAGCTAGAAGAACGAGAAAGGAAATAGAAGGCTCAGGCGAAGATTTAGAGGCGCTATTTTTCAAAATCACTGAGAAGAATCAACAAGGAGCGAAGGGAGAAGATTAATCATGAAAGCTTTATCATATCTGGTAATTACACAATTGAAAAATCGTATTCTTTCCTTGAAAAAAAAGCCGGCAATGATGATTCTTTACTCTGTCATAACAATAGTTTTTATTGCATCCTTTGTGATATTATTAACAAGTGGTAATCAGTTAGATCTTGATAAAAAGTATGCCGATGAACGTATTCTATTCTTGATTCTTGCAGGCATTGGTTTATTTTACATGATTATATATGTTAGTAGTGGATTATCTACCGGCTCTAGCTTATTTACTATGCCCGACGTAGGGCTGCTCTTTGTATCGCCTATATCCCCTAAGAAAATATTAGTTTATGGTCTTCTTAGTGCAAGTGGTAAGGCATTACTTGCCTCAATATTTATATTCTATCAGATAAGCACATTAAGATCCTCCTTTGGATATGGGGTTAGAGAGATAATTACATTGGTTCTTATCTTTGTCATTATGACGATATTTTGTCAGCTTATGTCCATTGGAATTTATATTTACTCCAATGGTAATCCCAAGAGAAAGAAAATAGTTAAATATATCAGTTCTCTTATAGTTGTAATTTTACTATTGATTTTTTACTTATATCAAAGGCAGGAGTATAGGGGTCAATTGGAAGCCTTGTTACAAATCGTTGCATCTAAGTGGTTTGGATATATACCGGTTGTAGGTTGGTCTACTATGTTATTTATTGGGGTGGTAGAACGTTCTCTTCTTCAGATACTTATTCCGCTTTGCTTATATCTCTTATTTGCAATCTTAATTTTATATCTTCTAGCCTCGGGTAAAGCGGATTATTATGAGGATGTTCTTCTTTCTACAGAGATTAATTATCAGACCTTAAAGGCTGCCAAAGAAGGTATAAGCAGGCCAACTAATAGAAAAGTGAGAAAAAACATTGTAAAAAGTAGTGGGATGGGGATTAATAGAGGCAGTGGTGCCATGACTTTCTTTTATAAGCATCTTTTAGAAATGAAAAGAAAGAGCCAATTGGTCTTCATAGATAGCTATTCCATCTTTATGATTATTGCTTTTGCAATTGCAGGGTATCAATTTAGAGTAAGGAATTTATCAGAGAGTTTTATTTATACAGCCTTGGGTGCCTCAATATACATTCAATATATTATTACTGTTGTAAGTAAATTAAAGATAGAACTATCCAAGCCTTATATTTATTTAATTCCGCAAAAATCCATTTATAAAGTAATAGCTGCTTCCTTAACTCATGTACTAAAAGCCTGTGTTGATGGAATATCTATCTTTGTGGTATTTACGATTTTCAGCGGTATAAATCCAATTACTGGGGTATTTTTTGCCTTAGCCTATACTTCTTCGGGAATAGTATTTATTGGTATGACCATTCTATTTCAAAGGGTTTTAGGAGGGCAGCCAAACAAGCTTGCACAAATTTATTTGGGCTTAGGCCTTTTGGTTGTAATTATGGCTCCGGCAATTGGGGCCTCTGTACTTGCTGCTCTTTTATTGCCTCCTTCTCTTAGTTTTATAACGACACTGCCTTATTCCTTATACTGTTTACTCTTTACAGCTTTGATATTAGCTATTAGTGGTAATTTAATCGACCAATCAGAGTATACAGGCAGAATATAAAAGAAGAATATGAAGAAAAATGTAATTCCTTTGATTTTTATTAGGAATAAAATAATATTTTCAAGCTAATAATTGCAATAGTTAATAAAATTGTTTACAATGTAAAGAGAATATGTTACGATACACAAGGTAATAAAAAGCCATTACTCAGAAATTGGACACTCCGACCTTTTTCTTGGTATTAGGCGTTAATGTGAAAGGAGACTTACTATGATTAGTAAAGACAAAAAGCAGGAAATCATCAAAAATTTCGGTAGAACACCTGAGGATACAGGTTCTCCTGAAGTTCAAATTGCACTTTTAACAGAGAGAATTACTGAGTTAACTGAGCATTTGAAGAGTAATAAGAAGGATCATCATTCAAGAAGAGGTCTTCTTAAGATGGTTGGACAAAGAAGAGGCTTACTAGAATACTTAAAGAAGACAGATATCGAAGGATATCGTACTCTAATAGAGCGATTAGGTTTAAGAAAATAGTAAATTCTATTCTAAAGAAACTGTCCCATATAAAGCCGTTAGTGCTGAGTTGGGGCAGTTTTTTTAGTTAACTTAAGGATCTACCTACACTACATTGACGACTACTTAGGAGAGAAACGAGGTGATACTAATCACCCGTATTGGTGAAATATGAAGCTAATAAAATCCATGCTAAATGATAAAAGTTTTCTGAAAAAAACATTACAGTTGACAATTCCCGTAACATTACAAAATTTATTAAATAATCTTCTTAATTTGATTGATACCTTATTTATTGCTCAATTAGGTGAAACTGAAGTTGGTGCCGTGGGTTTAGCAAATAAGGTGTTCTTTGTCTTTACCCTCCTCATGTTTGGTTTTAGCAGTGGTGCAGGGATCTTGGCATCCCAGTATTACGGTAAAAAAGATATGCTTAATATAAAGAGAGCGTTGAGAATATCATTGATATTAGGGGTATCAGGCTCCTTTTTGTTTTTAATTCCGGGACTATTCTTTCCTGAGCTAGTGATGAGGATTTTTACACCTCAACAAGAAATGATTACAATTGGTGCCTCTTATCTAGTGGTAATTGCCATCAGTTATCCAATCACAGCAATCACCAACTCCCATATTGCGATTCTGCGTAGTATGAATTATGTAAAAGTTCCTATGTTAATTACAACCCTTGCTATAGGTGTAAATGTGGTACTCAATTATGGTTTTATCTTTGGAAATCTAGGACTTCCGGAGCTTGGTGCTGCAGGTGCTGCTATAGCAACAGTAATTGCACGAATTGTTGAATTAGCTCTTTTGCTTTTCATTATCCACAAAAAGAAGCCGGGGGATAATAGTGTAGGTGATTTTATTCATACTCGATATAGGAAAGAGGAGGGAGACAAAACTCCCTTTGTGAATAAAGAATTCATAAGCAAATATTTTAGCACAGGTTCCGCTGTTATTCTAAATGAGTTTCTATGGGGTCTGGGGGTAACGATGTACTCCCTGGTATATGGAAGAATGGGGGAAAGCGCAACGGCTGCGATAACGATGACGAGTACAGCAGATCAACTGGTTATGGTATTCTTCTTTGGTGTCTGTAGCGCTTCCGCAGTAATATTAGGCAATGAATTAGGAGCAAATAATCTTCATAGAGCAAAGGAACTTGCGAGAAATTATATTGTATTCCAGGTCATGATTGCCTCCATAGGTACAGTGCTTACCCTTATACTAAGAGATGCTATAACATCAATTTTCCCTGCATCTCCCCTGGTGGAGGGATATATCAGAGCCTGTATTACGGTCCTTGCCTTCTATATTCCCATTAGAGCTTTGTGTACCTTATTTAATATTGCTATTTTACGTTGTGGCGGAGATACTAAGGCAGCACTTTTTATTGATGTTAGTGGAGTATGGTTAATCGGTATTCCTCTAGCTGTAATCAGTGGTTTGGTATTAGAATTACCCATTTATGTGGTATATGCAATGGTTATGATTGAAGAAATCTATAAAATGGTTCTTGGATACATCAGATATAGGAAGAATAAATGGCTTAGAAATATTATTTGATAAGTTACCCTATTAAAACTGTTACAGTTGGGACATAAGCACCCTTTCCCTTTGACTAGACCTGGGGAATATTACATTATTCTACACAATTCCACCTCCAATTGCATATGATATATTGATATACATGAAAATGTATTGTCATAGGGTGGCTAGAAAGCTGCGCCAAAATAAATGTAAAAAGGAGTATTATAATGGGCTACAGTCATAATAATAATTCAGATAATTGTAAAGAAGAACAAAAGCATGTGCATGAATTACTTGGAAGTGTACAAATTGCTGAGGAGGACGATGAACCCCATAATCATCGTTTTGCTACAGTAACAGGAGAAGCAATTTCAGTTGGTCAAAATGACCATGTTCATGATGTAAAGTTTCGCACAGATTTTTTTGAAGATCATTTTCATGAATTTATGGGAAGAACTTGTGGTGCTATAAAAGTAGGTGACAGACATGTTCATTTTATAGAATCAGTAACTTCCCGTAATGATGGGCACAAACACAAATTCAGAGCAGCTACCTTGATTGATAATCCTATAGGAGAAGAAAAAAAAGAACAACACCATAATGATACAGGCAATCATAGTTATTACAGAAAGTAAGATGGGATAAAGAAAAAGAGTAGGACTATTTAAAAATGAGTTTTTATGATAGGGCAGTTATATAACTGCTCTTTTATGTTAGGAAGTGCGTCCTATTACATAAAAAAGAATAGGATGCGCACTCGTAAAACTAGTATTTATCTGCCTACGGCAGAATGCACTCAGTGCGAGAATTTGCATAGCGACTTTCAGTCGCTTTAGGCAAACTCTTTGTTCCTTAATTAAATCAAATTAAAGGTTTAAGGATGGAGTAAATGACAGATACTATTAAAATAAAAAACTATAGCATATTATTGGTAGTAATGTTATAATAATATAGTTAGAGTTGCGGGAGGACATCCCGAGACTTCTGAAAAGGTTATCGGGTATGGAGTAATTCGGTAGATTTTTCAGTTGTTTCGGTGCCTCCGGCTCTAAAATCTACAAGATGGATATAAAATCACTTGTAATAATGAAAAGGAGACAAATATGTACAAAAGTTTTTCAATGGAATTAGCGGGTAGAACCCTGACCGTAGATATCGGTAGAGTTGCCGCACAGGCAAATGGTGCTGCATTAGTTCATTATGGTGATACAGTAGTATTATCGACTGCAACAGCATCGAATAAACCAAGGGAAGGTATCGACTTCTTTCCTCTAAGTGTTGAGTATGAAGAGAAATTGTATGCCGTAGGTAAGATACCTGGAGGCTTTATTAAGAGAGAAAGCAAACCTTCCGAGAATGCTATTCTTACTTCTCGTGTTATTGATCGTCCAATGAGACCATTATTTCCAAAGGATTACAGAAATGATGTTACCTTGAATAATCTGGTTTTATGTGTGGATCAGGATTGTTCGCCAGAAGTATCAGCAATGCTTGGTTCAGCTATTGCAACCTGTGTTTCTGATATCCCCTTTGAGGGCCCTACAGCTTCAACTATGGTAGGTATGGTGGATGGAGAATTAGTATTTAATCCAACCTCCTCCCAAAGAGAGAAATCAATCCTTACCCTTACCGTTGCATCCACAAAAGAAAAGGTTATTATGATAGAAGCATGTGCAAACGAGCTTCCAGAAGACAAGATGATTGAAGCAATTTTTGCAGCACATGGTTTAAATCAGAAGATTATAGAATTCATAGATAAAATTGTTGCTGAAGTTGGTAAGGAAAAGCATGAATATATTCATTGTGATACACCCGCTGATTTATATGAGGACATGGTTAATTTCATAACTCCTGAAGCTATGGAAGAGGCAGTATTTACTGATGAGAAGCAAGTAAGAGAGGAAAACATCAGACAAATAACAGATAAATTAGTTGCTCGTTATGAGGAAATGCATCCGGAATGGCTGCCTTTATTAGGGGAAGCAATTTATAAATTTGAGAAGAAAACTGTTCGCAAAATGATCTTAAAGGATAAGAAACGTCCTGATGGTAGAGATATTACAGAGATTAGAAAACTTACTGCGGAGATAGATATATTACCAAGAACTCATGGTTCCGGTATGTTTACTCGTGGTCAGACACAAGTGCTTACAATAACTACCTTAGGTGCTTTGGCTGAAACTCAGAGACTTGATGGCATTGATGAGAATGAAACAGGCAAACGTTATATGCATCACTATAATTTCCCTTCCTATTCTGTTGGCGAAACAAAGCCTTCTAGAGGTCCGGGAAGACGTGAAATTGGTCATGGAGCCCTAGCAGAGAAAGCACTTGTTCCTGTACTTCCTACAGAAGAAGAATTCCCTTATGCAATTCGTACCGTATCTGAGGTGCTTGAATCTAATGGTTCAACATCCCAGGGAAGTATCTGTGCGTCCACACTATCTTTAATGGCTGCAGGTGTTCCCATTAAAGGTATGGTTGCAGGTATTTCTGTTGGTTTAGTTATGGGAGATACAGATGATGACTATATTATTTTGACAGATATTCAGGGACTTGAGGATTTCTTTGGAGATATGGATTTTAAGGTTGCAGGTACTCATAAGGGTATTACAGCTATTCAGATGGATATTAAGATTCATGGTCTTACAAGAGAAATTATTGAGAAAGCTATCTATAGAACAAAAGAAGCTAGAACCTATATTTTAGATGATGTTATGGCACCGGCTATTTCAGAACCAAGATCTGAAGTTGGACCTTATTCGCCTAAAATTGTTCAAATCAAAATTGATCCATCCAAGATTGGTGAGGTTGTTGGTCAAAGAGGAAAAACCATTAACGCAATCATTGATCAGACAGGTGTTAAAATTGATATTACTGATGAAGGTGCAGTTTCCGTATGTGGCTTAGATAAGGAAAGTATTAATAAAGCTCTTGAAATAATTAAGATGATCATTACAGATTTTGAAGAAGGCAAAAAATATACAGGAAAAGTAATTAGTATCAAGGACTTCGGTGCCTTTATAGAATTCGCACCAGGTAAAGAAGGTATGGTTCATATCTCCAAGATTGCAAAGCATAGAGTAGAGCATGTTGAAGATGAATTAACCTTAGGAGATATGGTTACGGTAGTATGTCTTGGACAAGATAAGATGGGCAGACTTAGTTTCAGTATCAAGGATGCTCAATAGTTAAATAATATAATTCTATAATATAGTATAATATCCGATTCAGGGAAGTTTCTACAATGAGCTTCACTCTGTGTCGGATATTTTTTTATATGAAAAAACATCCTATAATAGATAGAATATAACAATCCCCTCGGGTGTAAAATGTCAAAAAGTTGATTCCCTTCTAATTTATATAAATTGATTAATTTTGATAAACATTATAAATTGATTAATTTTGGTAAATAACATTGACACTGGTATTTTTAAGAAATATACTTAGTCTTATCATGGATCTGCCAATAAATTTACATAACAACTTATCCATGAAAGCAAAAATTATTATAGGACTGGATGGAAAGGTAGGTTTTAAATGAAAAAACGTATTTTATCTTTATTACTGGCTCTTTTAATGTGTCTAACTATGTTCCCGGCTTCAAGCGTATTAGCATCTGATGAACTTGTTACTGCAACTGAGAATGAAGACTGGTCTTTTCAAGATCTGCTAAAAGGCACATACTATGGGATTTTCCCTTCTTCATGGACGGATGTGGATATCACAGATTCTATTACCCAAGGACAACTTAGGTTGTTACTATCAAAAGCACGCGTTAAGATACTAGATACTGAATATGTTACTGAGAATCCCGATACAATCTATCGTTTCAGTAAAGAAATTACTGTTGAGAAGGTTTTAGAAGCCTATTATGAGATGTTATCCGGCATGACATTTACATCTGATATTGGAACAAAGGGTAAAACAGCTCTGGAATTTATGAAAGAGAATGGTATTTATACCGGACAGAAGGGTGAGCAGAAGTTAACAGATATTTGTACCCTGGAACAGGCTTGTGTGGTTTCAGCAAGAATAGTCACTTATGTATATGATAAATTAGATGCAGCAAGTAAGGGCTTTTTATGGGTAACAAAGTCTGGCGGTAATACTGTGTATATGCTGGGAACCGTTCATGTGGCATCCTCAGATATATATCCCTTTAGTCAGGATATGGTAGATGCATATGAAAGCTCTGATGCATTGGTAGGTGAAATAAACTTATTTGATATTGAAGGTGCTTATAATATGACTTTACTGGCTGTATATGCGGATGGCACCACTTTAAAGGATCATATATCAGAGGAAACCTATAATAAAGTCATTACTCTTTGTGCTAAATATGGTTATCCAGAAGAAATTATTTCAATGTATAAGCCTTGGTTCGTTTATACTTTGCTTGGCTCAATTTCTTATACAAATGATGGTGATGCAGAAGCAGCAGCTGAAAATGCAAGTATGGGTATAGATATGTTCTTCTTAACTGATGCTTACTTGAATGGAAAAACCATTAAGGAAATTGAAGGCTATGAATTCCAAGGTAAAATGCTGGATAGCTTTTCACCTGAATTACAAGAATATTTGCTTAATAATACAGTGGATGAGATTAATGAGGGAATAACCACCAAAAGTAATGCCAGTTCTTTAATTCTCGAGATGTATCTTGAATTATGGAAAGCTGGTGATGTAGAAAGCTTTTTAGAATATACGGTAACAGATGATACCCAAACAAGCGATATGGATGCCAAGGAGTTAGAATTAAGTAAGGAATTTAATGATAAGCTCCTCACACAACGTGATAAAGGTATGGCAGATTATATCGATAATTTATTAAAAGCTGAGGGTAATGCAACTTACTTTGTTATTGTAGGAAGCGCACATTATATCAGTGATCATAGTGTACTTGATATCCTTAAGGAGAAAGGCTACGAGATTACTCAGATTAAATAAGTTCTTTTCGTAAATATGTAAGATAATACATGATATAACTAGATATACTTTTATAAAGACTGTTATGTGCTAAGACATCTTCAATAATTTTGTAATTTTTCCTCTTTTGGATTACTGTGAATTATTATTAGCATTATAACAGTCTTTTTATTATAGCGCTTAGGAAGCATTGAATAGAAAGCATAACTATGGTAAAATTGTATAGTGTGAACAGCCAAGTCCGTTCAATATGGCTAATTATATTTAGTAAGGTGTTTTCAAAAACGGATAGGAAGGAACCTATATGACAAAAATAAGTACATTATCCAATAGAATAACTGTTATTACAGAAATTTTACCATACTTACGAAGTGCTTCCTTGGGTGTATGGGTTAAGGTTGGTTCTGCTAATGAAAATGATACAAATAATGGTATTGCCCATATTATTGAACATATGTTATTCAAAGGAACAATTAATCGTAATGCTAAAGAAATAGCAGATGAGATGGCGAGAATTGGTGGGAATATGAATGCTTTTACTAGTAAAGAATGTACTTCCTACTATGCCACTACCTTAAGCGAACATTTACCCATTACGATTGATATACTGGCAGATATGCTAACAGCATCTCTCCTAGAGGAGAAGTCCTTACGCAAAGAGAAGGGTGTAATCCTTGAGGAAATTGATATGTATGATGATTCACCGGAAGATCTAGTCCATGAGATGCTCCAGCAAAAGATTTGGAAGGACCATCCTTTAGGATATTTGATTTCCGGAACGAAGAAGATTGTACGAAAGGTCACCCGAGAGCAAATCATTGATTTTATGGATACCTACTATGTGGGTGAGAACATAATTATCTCTGTAGCTGGTAATTTTAATGAAGATGATATAATTAAACTCATAGAAGATAAATTTGGTGTAATTAAAGCTAAGTGTGATAAGCTTATAGAAGAGCTAAAAGTACCTGAATACAACAGGGTGTTATGCAAAAGAAATAAGGATATTGAACAGTTACATTTAAATATTGCCTTTGAGAGTATATCTTTTGAATCAGAGGAACGATATATTTTATCTGTTTTAAATTCTATTCTGGGAGGAAGTATTAATTCTCGACTTTTTCAAAAAATAAGAGAAGATAGCGGTTTGACCTATTCTATCTATTCCTATGGGAGTTCCTATCGTTATGCGGGATTATTTCACATTTATTCTGCTATGAATACTTCCCAGATGCCTAATGTATTAAAGAAGATTTATCAAATCATTAATGATATTAAGCAAAAGGGTGTTACTGCTACGGAGCTTTCCATGACCAAGGAACAGATTAAGACAGAACTTATTCTAGGGAATGAAAGTGCAAAAAGTAGAATGAATTTTAACGCTAAGGCTATGATGAATAGAGGAACACTTCTAGAGATTGAAGAGATGATTGAGGATATTAATAAAGTTAATCTGGATAAAATTATTGAATTTTCTAACAAATATTTTGACCTAAGTAAAGCATCCATATCACTGGTGGGTAATTTAAAGGAAATTGATTTAAAATCCTTAGGATTTTAAATTTAATATAAAAAACTACAATACCTCTAGAATTAAGGAGATATTGCAAGATTAAATGAGGAGGATATCATATGAGGTATGAAATAATTGGAGAGCCCTTACCGGTAGTAACTTGTTACGTAAGTCAGGGAGAAACATTAATCACAGAGAGAGGTTCCATGAGCTGGATGTCACCAAACATGAAGATGGAAACCTCCACCAATGGAGGAATAGGGAAAGCATTAGGAAGAATGTTTTCTGGAGATTCATTATTCCAAAACAGATATACAGCAATGGGTGGAGAGGGCATGATAGCCTTTGCCTCTAGTTTTCCTGGTTCTATACGTCCCTTTGAAATCAGTCCCGGCAACAATATGATTGTACAAAAATCAGCATTCCTTGCTTCTCAAGCAGGAGTAGAGCTTTCTATTCATTTTCAAAAGAAATTAGGTGCGGGCTTATTTGGTGGAGAAGGCTTCATTATGCAGAGATTATCCGGACATGGCTTAGCCTTTATTGAAATAGATGGGCATGCAGTGGAGTATGACCTTCAACCAGGACAGCAGATGGTAATAGATACGGGTTATCTGGCAGCCATGGCTGAGAGTTGTTCTATGGAAATTCAAACAGTTCCTGGTGTAAAGAATATGCTCTTTGGTGGAGAGGGTGTTTTTAACACAGTAGTAACCGGTCCTGGTAAAATCATTCTTCAGACCATGCCCGTAAGCAATGTTGCTGCAACCTTAAGACCTTTCTTTCCCTCAGCTAAGTAGATGATACAGTTTGGCAATAGGCTGGATTTTGCGCAATATTCTATTAAAAGTTCAACTTGACAATCGAAAAAGGAATGATATAATAAATTTATTAATAAACATTATTGTAAAACGTTGATGAGACGAGTAATATGCTAAAAGATTCAGAGAGAGATATGATTTGGTGTGAATATCTTATTGTGGAGGCATATGAAAACTACCTCTGAGTGACCCCAATCCGGTCCGGTGATTCCGTTATCAATCCTAATGAAGTGGGTGCCAAAACCAAAGAGGGTGGAACCGCGACGTAAATTATACGCTCGTCCCTTTCGAAATGCTTAAAAAGCAAGTCGAAAGTGACGGGCTTTTTTTGAATATCCATTTATTTAAGCTTACTAACAAGATTGAAAGGAGATTTTTATGAAAATTATGTTAAAAGACGGCTCTGTTAAAGAGTACGACAAATCAATGACAGTATATGAGATTGCTAATGACATCAGCGAAGGTTTGGCTAGAATGGCTTGTGCCGGTGAGCTAGACGGTAAGGTGGTGGACCTTCGAACCGTGGTGGATAAGGACAGCAGTTTAAATATAGTAACCTTTAATGATGATGCAGGTAAGGCTGCATATCGCCATACAAGCTCCCATGTTCTTGCTCAGGCAGTTAAGAGGCTTTATCCTGATGCTAAATTGGCTATTGGACCTTCGATTGATACAGGTTTTTATTATGATTTTGACATGCCTTCCCTAGATCGTGCTGCTTTAGATGAGATTGAGAAGGAAATGAAGAAGATAATCAAAGAAGGCCATGAATTATCACGATTTACCTTACCTCGTAAAGAGGCTATTGAATTCATGGAGCAGAAGGGCGAACCCTATAAGGTTGAATTAATCCAGGATCTTCCTGAGGACGCAGTTATATCCTTCTATCAGCAGGGTGATTTCGTTGACTTATGTGCGGGCCCTCATTTGATGAGTACAAAGTCAATTAAAGCTATCAAATTAATATCTTCTTCAGGGGCTTACTGGAAAGGTTCAGAGAAAAACAAGATGCTTACCAGAGTATATGGAACTGCCTATACTAAAAATGCTGATTTAGATGCATTCTTAGCACACTTGGAAGATATTAAAAAGCGTGATCATAATAAATTAGGCCGTGAGATGGAGCTCTTTACCACGGTAGATGTTATAGGTCAGGGCTTACCTCTTCTTATGCCAAAGGGTACAAAGATGCTTCAAACCCTGCAAAGATGGATTGAGGACGAAGAAGAGAAGAGAGGATATGTAAGAACAAGAACTCCTTTAATGGCTAAGAGTGATCTTTATAAAATATCTGGTCACTGGGATCATTATAAAGATGGCATGTTCGTACTAGGAGATGAAGAGAAAGATAAAGAAGTATTTGCCCTTCGTCCAATGACTTGCCCCTTCCAGTATTATGTATATAAATCCAGCCAAAAATCCTACAGAGATTTACCAATTCGTTACGGTGAAACCTCTACCTTGTTCAGAAATGAGGAATCCGGCGAGATGCATGGACTCACTCGTGTACGTCAGTTTACCATTTCTGAAGGACATTTGATTGTAAGACCTGATCAGATGGATGAAGAGTTTAAGGGCTGTCTGGATCTGGCAAGATATTGCTTAAAGATCTTGGGAGTGGAAGAGGATGTAACCTATCGTTTATCAAAGTGGGATCCAAATAATCAGGAAAAATATATAGGTTCTGAAGAAGTCTGGGAGGATACTCAAAACAGAATCCGACAGGTCTTAGATGAATTGCAAATTACCTATACAGAAGCAGAGGGAGAGGCCGCTTTCTATGGACCAAAGGTGGATATTCAGGCAAAGAATGTATACGGTAAAGAAGATACTATGATAACTATACAGTGGGATGCAGTATTAGCAGAGCAGTTTGATATGTATTATGTGGATCAAAATGGTGATAAGGTTCGCCCTTATATTATTCATAGAACCAGCATGGGTTGTTATGAAAGAACACTGGCTTGGCTGATTGAGAAATATGCAGGTTTATTCCCTACATGGTTGTGTCCTGAACAGGTAAGAGTTCTTCCTATCTCTGAGAAATACCACAATTATGCCAATAAGGTTAAAGAAGAGCTGTTAAGTAATAATGTTCTTGTTACTGTAGATGAAAGAGCAGAGAAGATCGGTTATAAGATTAGAGATGCCAGATTAAATCGTGTTCCTTATATGTTAGTGGTAGGACAAAAGGAAGAGGAAGAGGGCGTAGTATCTGTAAGAAGCCGTTTTCTGGGTGATGAAGGTCAAAAACCCCTGGCTGAATTTGTTGACCATATTAGCAAGGAAATTAGAACAAAGGAAATTAGGAAAGTAGAAGTGGCTGAGAATAATGAGAAATAATTTGATATAAAGAGTTTCTTTAATGTGTTTATCTTAGTAATCACTGCAAGAGAAAAAGCCGACTGATATGCCGGCTTTTTTTCACGCGGTAACAACAATATATGAATAGGCAGATAAGCATAAGAATATGTTAAATCTCTTTGATAATATGTATCTATCTACTTAAGTCTAAAAAATGTTACAGAAGCTGCAGGTACCGTAAGCTTACCTTGGACTAGCTCAGCTGCGTCGCCCTTAGAATATAAAATATCTGTGACAGTAAGATCATCGATATTACATGTGGCTGCATTTTTTGAGGGGTTAAAGGCTACCAATATAGAGGAAGCTTCTACAGAACGCTTATACACAAAGGGGTAGGCATTTTTTTCGGCATAAATAAAATCTATTTTAGCATTTGCCTGTAAAGCCTCTTCTAAATTACGAATTGTAAGCAATTTATGGATTTCATTCCATAGGGAATCCTTTTGACCTTTTTGTTTTTCCACAGTTGGACGATCTGAAGCTTCATCCTGTCTGATATAGATACTGTCTTTAGGGGCTGCAGAAAATCCTGCATTAACCTCGGCATCATTCCATTGCATAGGAGAACGAGAGCCGGTTCTTTTGTAGCCGCCTTCTACTGAAACAAGATTTTCCACATAACGCATACCAATTTCATCACCATAATAGATAAAGGGAGCCCCCGGCATGGAAAGGAGGAATGCAAAGGCCAGCTTCATTTCTTCCTGGGAAAGAGTTCTTGCTATACGATCCATATCGTGATTACCGGAAGGAATACAAATGAGACCCTTACCATCGGTTAAGTCATAGTATTTTTTATAATGAGCAACAAACTCTGAGATATCTCCTTCACCTTCTTTTGCAAAATAAGGATTTTCTCCACGGAATAGATCAACATAATGGGAGGGACCAAAATGTAGTAAAAAGTCCATATGAAATCCTCCCAATAAGGATTTATCCGGTTCACCCCATTCTGAAATCATAACTGCCCAAGGAAACTCCTGATCTAAAAATCCTCTGAATTCTTTCCAGAAATTAATAGTTTTAAGATTACCCTCATCATTTTTAATCATGGATCCAGCCATATCAACACGGAAACCGTCACAACCCATTTTTAACCAAAAACGCATTACGTCCTTTATTGCTTCTTTACTAGCTATGGCTTCAGGTGAATCTACAGGCTTTTGCCAAGGCTTAGTGGTCCTTGCAAAACCGTAGTTTAGAGCTGGCTGCGTGGAATAAAAGTTAATAGCACAGGTACCTTCTCTGTCGGAAATACCTCGGATACTTCCAGTAATACTGCCAATGTTAGACATGTCTTCCCATATGTCATCGGACCAGATATAACGGTCACTATAGTCATTTTTCTCTGCTTTTTTGGACTCCTTAAACCAGGAATGCTCTATGGAAGTGTGACCGGGAACCAAGTCAAGGATAATATGCATCTCTCTTCTGTGGACTTCTTCAAAAAGTCTTTTTAGGTCAGAATTAGTTCCATATCTTGGAGCGACTCTGTAATAATCCGACACATCATAGCCTGCATCAGAAAAGGGGGAATCAAAACATGGGTTAAGCCAGATTGCATTACATCCTAACTCTTTAATGTAATCCAGACGAGATATAATTCCCGGGATATCACCAATACCGTCTCCATTGGAGTCTTGAAAGCTTTGTGGATATATTTCATAGAATACCGCTTTATTTAACCAGTCCGTCATCTCATAAATTCCTTTCTATCCATATATAGTAGTTTGTGTTATAATGCCATTATATTCTTCTATAATTCTATAATCTTGTATTATATCAAGATAAAATAACACAATATTAATAAGGTTGTATATGAAACGTGAAACCTAAGGTTATTTGACCTGGTTTTCTAAAACAGAGGATGATGTGTATGAAGCTAGAACTGATGGAAAGACGCCAAAGAGGCTCTTATTTATTTCCCTTTCAGCATTATAGGATGACAAATCCCGAGGGAAATCTGTTTGTACCTTATCATTGGCATAGTGAAATTGAGATTGTCTATATGGTAAGGGGTAAAGGTAAACTGCTGCTAGACGGTTATGAACATGCACTGGAAACAGATAATATATATTTTATTAATCGTGAATTTCTTCACCAGTTTTCTGGAGATGACTGTGAATTAGTTTATTATGCCTATGTTTTTCCTTTAGAATATTTGGATTTTAAAATTGAAGATTACAGTCAGGCAACAACCATATCACCTCTTGTAAATACAAAAGTATTCCCCTTTCGTATTTCGCCTTCAACGCCTTGTTATCATGAGATTAAAAAAGAAATTCAGGAATTATTTGATCTGAATGAGACAAAACCTATTGGATATCAACTTCAATCCAAGGCCTGTTTATATAAAATCATTTCTATTTTACAGAGAGAAGATCTACTGGTAGAAGTGGATTCACAAAGCCAAAATAACAGCCGATCCATTAAAACAACTGATATCAAAAAGCTTCTTACTTACCTTCAGTCTGAATACAAAAATCCTCTGACTCTTCAGGAGGCAGCCGCAATTTTAAACTATTCACCGGTTTACTTTTGTACTTTTTTTAAATCTGCCTTTGGCATCAATTTTACTCATTATTTAAATCATTTTAGAGTTGAAAAGGCTTGCATTTTACTCAGCTCCTCTAGTTTATCCATTATGGAGATCGGCTTTGAAGTTGGTTTTAGAAATTTTAGTTATTTTATCAGAACCTTTAAAAGCAGAATGAAAATGACTCCCAGACAATACCGAAGTCAAAACAGGAATAAACCATATCCTATAAAAAGCGTTTTTAATGATACTGAATGATAAAAGATTAAAATGATATAATAATATTGCAATCATAAACGAAGCCTGAAATATAATGGAGGTTACTATGGGCAATAAAATGAAAAGCACTAAGAATAATAAGAAGGAAGATAAAACCTTTCACTCAAAGCATATAAAACATGATCCTCAGGCAGAGAGTGCTAGAGCGGTATTTGGATTAAAAGCCAATCATACAGAAACAACCAAATAGGTAATAAGAGGAAATATGTCAATAACAATAAGTGGATTGATTAACAATGAGCCGGGCAAGGCCAATAAAGAATAGGTTTTGCACGGCTTTGGTGTGCTATCTGATCATAGATTAAGGTAATAATTCATGTTAAGTTATTGAATTCTGATGTGATATCATATAAAATAATAAAAGATTAAGTAAATAAAAATATAAGAAGCATAGGAAAGGGATTAGGGAATGAGTAATAATTATCATATTGATACAAAATGTATTCATGAGGGCTACGAACCAAAGAACGGAGAGTCCAGAGTATTACCTATATATCAGAGCACTACCTTTAAATATGATTCCAGTGAGCATGTGGGGAAGCTCTTTGATTTGGCAGAAGAGGGCTTTTTTTATACAAGATTAGCAAATCCCACAGTGGACTGCGTAGAGCGAAAGATAGCTGCAATGGAAGGCGGTGTTAGTGCACTTTGTACCTCATCTGGACAGGCAGCAAGTTTATTAGCTGTACTTAATATATGCAGTAGCGGAGACCATATTCTTTCCTCAAGTACCATTTACGGAGGAACAACCAATCTTTTTGCAGTAACCTTAAAAAGAATGGGAATTGAAGTAACCTTTTTTAATCCCGATGCTGATATAGCGGATATTCAAAAGGAGATAAAAGAAAATACAAAGCTTGTATTTGCAGAAACCATTGCTAATCCAGCCTTAGTTGTTACTGACATTGAAAAACTGGCAGAATTAGCTCATAATAATCAAATCCCACTATTTATAGATAATACCTTTGCAACACCAATTAATTGCAGACCTTTTGAATTTGGAGCAGATATTGTTGTTCATTCAACTTCAAAATATATGGATGGACATGCCGTTGCCCTTGGCGGCGTTATTGTAGATAGCGGAAACTTTAATTGGGACAATGGCAAATTCCCCGGATTATCCACACCGGATGAATCCTATCATGGCATGGTCTATACAAGAGATTGCGGAAAAAATGCATATATCACAAAGGCTAGAGTTCAGCTTATGAGAGATATGGGATCAACCCCCTCGCCCAATAATGCATTTTTATTAAATCTAGGGTTAGAGACCTTACATCTTAGAATGGAGCGCCACTGCTATAATGCACTTATGGTGGCAAAATATCTTGAGAAGAATGATAAGATCAGCTGGGTGAATTATCCCGGCCTTGAAAGCAGCAGATATTATGACTTGGGTCAAAAGTATCTACCAAAGGGGTCCTGCGGTGTTATCTCCTATGGTCTGAAGGGTGGAAGAGAGGCAGCTGTTAAATTCATGGATAGCCTTCAACTAGCAGCAATCGTAGTTCATGTGGCCGATGCCCGCACCAGTGTTTTGCATCCTGCTAGCACAACCCACCGTCAACTTTCGGATCAACAGTTAATTGATGCAGGAATTACTCCAGATTTAATTCGTATGTCAATCGGTATTGAGAATGTTGATGATATTATAGCCGATATTGAACAGGCACTAAGTAATATCTAATATTAGTGTGAAAAAAGCATTTGCCATAAAAAGGTAGATGCTTTTTTACACATTTTTTTAGTTATAGTAAAGTAAACAAAAATTTTTTGTTCCATAGAATGAATTCTAATATTATTAAAATAGTGATAGCTGTTCATATGTATGATCTCTTTTATAGGCATAGATAATATCCTTCATCTCATAGAGAATACCAAGTCTTTTGCACTCCGTAGTGATAAAAGATTATTTTTTGTTGCAATTGATATTCCAAATCCATATTGGTCAACCATTTCTAAGGCCTGTCTGGTAAGCTTATTACTAACATAAGGCAGAAAAACCGAAAAATCAAATTGTATATAGATTACAAATGTGGATTTTATGACTTATAATGAAAATAAATTACATATTTATGCATAGACAAAATATGTAATTTAATTATAATGAAGCTATACGCATTAAAGTAAATACAGTATGATACAGACCAGTTGAATTTGATTTATTAAGGAGGTAATAATTTTGAAAAAGTTTAAGGTTAGTAAATTATTGACAAGTGGACTTATATCATTAGTAATTATAGTTGCAATTACATATGCTTTCTTAAATTCTCCTGAAAAAAATAGCTATATGGATAAGCTTAACAATATGAATAATTTCTCGTCAGCTTCTTGGATGGTTTATGCTAATTCCGTAGATGAATTAATTGATTTATCGGATCTCATTGTAGAAGGTAAAGTAGTTGATTATAAACCAAGAATTAATGGTAAGCTGGTTTTTACAGATGAAATTGTAGAAGTCAAAAAAGTTCTAAAGGGTAATGTAAATGAAGGAGATCAAATCACTGTTGTTGTAACTGGAGGAGAACTTAAGGGAATGACAACCGCACCTATAGAAGACTGCCCTATAATGGATTTTAGAGGAAATTATATGCTTTTTTTAAAAACAAATGATGGTGTGAAATACGCAATCATAGGCGGAAATCAGGGCTTTGGGTTAATAAAAAACAATAAAATTGAAGTTACACAAAAAGGTGGTTTAGGAGTTACCTTTAGTGATTATAAAATTGATGAAATGGAAAAAGATATAAAATCATATATGAGTAAAGTTTCTAAAATAGATTAGAACATAAAGTGCTTCCTGTATTCATGTTAATGAAAAAGGGAAGCACTTTTATTGATGATTAGTCTTTATTCTATACTTTCTTTACCGGGTGGCGTAATATGGTCCTAAGCTTAGAGGGAGCTGTTTTTCTAGGATCGGAAAGATAAATTTCATGATGATGTCGTATGGCGCCACTGGGCAACTTACTTCCTATATCATATGCTAAATCATTATCTTTAATATAGGTATCAATTTTTGCTATGGTTGAAGGTTCATTATCATAGGGACCAAGATGCATACACTGTACACAGAGTCCTTCCTCAAAGGATACAAATCGAGCCTTTGTAACATCTAAATCTGGTTTTTTCTTCTTAACCTCTTCTTTTGCTTTATCAAACAATACTTCCGTTATAAAATCAGGTTGTCTTATCATTGAGGTCCAGCAATATTTATTCTTTTGGGTAAAATCCATGTCCTTTGTATCCTCTAACCACCACAAACCTTCTAATGGAGGTATTACATAATCAATATAATCTCGTGTATCAGACTTAATTGTACCGGTTTTAAGCCCCATCTTAAGAGTAAAACTTAAGGCGTATAATAATCCTACAGCCTCTTTATATTCCCCGTCTTCATCATTGGGATTACCATGTCCGTCCACCATAATAAAATTCATGGCGGGAACATGAATGATAGAGGGTATTTCCTTAGGATTATATAAATCCTTGTACAATTTCTTAAAATCGATTTTATCCATCTCCACTACTTACCTCACTCCTTATATAGTCTTCATATTTATTTCCTTTGCTTTATCCTGGTATCTTACAAGGGGATAAGTAGATAGTAGCAGATAGAATATGACATCTATACGTCATATTTATATTTTTTTGTTAGATTTTCGTATTTTGTTAATAATTGTTTTCGAAGTTCAACAGGCTTTATTACCTCAATATAGTCTTCATAAGACATGAGATACCCTATTAACCAGGTTCCCCCCATTAGACGTGCATGCACTAAATAATGACCGTCCTTGGTTTTTTCAATTGCTTCTTTTGGAAATTCATCAAAAATTCGAAAGGACATTTGGGAGTCAATCTTTAAAAGAAGGTCCATCATCTGAATTTGAGGCTGTTCCTGAGTAAGGTCTGATAATTTCTCTAATGAAGTTGGAACAAAGGTTTCATTGCTGATGGTTAGAGTATTTATTCTTGTTATTTTAAAATAGCGATAATCCTTTTTCTCACGGCAAAAGCCAAGGAGATACCAGGCTTGTCCTTTAAAAATAAGCTTTCGTGGTTCTACAATACGGTAAGCCTCTTCTCCTTTTGAATTAGAATAGTGAAAATGAACCACTTTAAGGCTTAGAATAGCTTCTTTTAATAGATTAAACTTATATATATCCTCCTCATTGCTATTCCAGTTAGAGAAATCCACTTCAATCCAATCGGCATTTTTGTCGCCAAAGAGGTAACTTAGCTTTGATAATACCTGATCTGAATCTGTATAATTTGTTGCCTTAAGTCCTTGTAAGGCAGAAAGAATATCCCTTTGTTCCTTATCGGTTAAGAGGGATTTATTCAAGATGAAATTCTCCATTAGGCTTATACCTCCGCCTTTTCCTTTGACGGTATAAATGGGTATACCACTTTGAGAAAGGATATCAATATCACGGTAAATGGTACGCTGGGACACTTCAAAGTGTTCTGCTAGCTCCTTGGCAGTTATATGCTTCTTATTTATTAACATATATACAATTTCAAAAAGACGGCTAATTTGCATGATAATCTAGTATGATATAGTTCGGAATTAAGTGATCATACCTTACCTTTCTTTAGACTTTTATTAATAATATTGTATCAGATTTAATATGACAGCACAATGTCATATAATAATTTATAAGTATATATGTGAGTATAAAAAATTATCATTTTGAAATAATAAATAAGACTTGTTACAATGCACCTAATTATAGTCTATTCATAAGAAGTAACCTTTAAAGCAGTAGTAATACTTATAGTAATTGCTTATCTATAATAAAATGAAATGAGGAGTAGTCATTTATGCAAAAGGAATTTGGTATGAGAAATGAGATGAATGAGCCTGACAACAATAACCAAATAACTACAAAAGCTCAAGAGAATAAAGCTCAGGAGAGCAAATCTCAAGATAATAAATCTCAAGATAATAAATCTCAAGAGAATAAAGCTCAAGAGAACAAAGCTCAAGAGAATAAATCCCTAGATAACAAAGCTCAGGAGAACACATCCCAAGAGAGTAATTCTCAGAAGAATAATTTTCAGGAGAGCAATTCTCAGGTGAACAATTTTCAAGAGAATAATTCTCAGGAGAACAAATCCCAAGAGAACAATTTTCAGCAGAATAATTCTCAGGCGAACAAATCCCAAGAGAACAAATCTCAGGAGAACAATTCCCAGGAAAACAGATATCAGGAAAATAGCTCTCAGGAA
Organism: Bacillota bacterium; assembly: GCA_023443625.1. Next base: position 159,350 of record JAEZTQ010000079.1, read on the forward strand.
GACAGATCTCAGGAGAAAAAGTCTCAGGAAAGTTCATCACCTGATGATATGAATGAAAGAGAAGATAAGAAGGTTAAAACTGAGGAAGAACTAGAAAAAGAAAAAATTAAAAAGGAAAACGAGGATTTAAAGGACCAAAAAATAAGTGAATATGGGCAAACTGTTTTAGAAAAAGGAAAGAAGGATCATAAAATACATCTCTTATCTATTATCGGAGAGATCGAAGGTCATGAAACCCTGCCACAGCATAATAAAACTACAAAATATGAGCATGTGCTTCCTCAGCTAGCTGCAATTGAAGATAGCACAGAAATAGATGGATTATTAATCTTAATCAATACTGTTGGAGGTGACGTAGAAGCCGGTCTTGCCATTGCCGAGATGATAGCATCCCTTAGTAAACCCACAGTATCTTTAGTTCTTGGAGGCTCCCATTCCATTGGTGTTCCTTTAGCTGTATCGGCAAATTATAGCTATATTGTTCCCTCAGCTACCATGATAATACATCCGGTACGTATGAATGGTACAGTGATAGGTGTAACTCAAACCTTTGAATACTTTGAAAAGATACAAGATAGAATAATCAACTTTGTTGTGACACATTCCAAAATTGATTATAAGAGTTTTAAGAATCTCATGCTGGATACCCATCAACTGGCCAAGGATGTAGGTTCCATCCTGGTGGGTGAAGAGACTATTAAAAAAGGGATTATTGACGAAGTTGGAGGTATCAAGGAAGCTTTAAATACAATTAATTCTATGATAGATGAACGCAAAGGGGAGGGAAAGTAATGCTTTATACTTCAAGACCCTTGGAACGAATTTATGCTCCACCCACTGTCTTTGAAAATAGAAAAAACACAAAGCCAAAAGAAGAAGCTAAGGTTGAATATCGGGAGGTACAATTGCCAAACGGTAGGATAGTAACAAGACGGGATGGTGAAAATTATATAATCGAAAAATTGTATTCTACAGATATGAAGGATTATCTAGAAGATAAGTATGCACCTGGTAAAGAGTATAAATAAATAGATGGATATATAAAATGATAATACATTTACAAATGTACCCACTTATTCGACAGCTGAGGAAAAATGCTGTAAAATTGCATAAAACAAGGTAAAACTCCAATTTTTGTGTTATAATAAAGTACGACCAAATATTATGACAAAGGGGTTTTACCTATGCAAATCATATTACATATGAGCCTTCAATCACCGGGATTTCTGTCAGTAACCGTTCCTAGAATGATACAGGGAAAATCATTTAGTTTGTCTTGCATATCATTTTTATTAAAGGTATAATTAATTTTGATATTAATTTATCTGTTATAATAAAATAGTAAAATGGAGGCACTAACATGGACTTAATTAAATCCATCATCATGGGGCTTGTGCAAGGAATTGCGGAATTTTTACCAATCAGTAGTTCAGGGCACCTGGCTATCATGAAACACATCTTACATATTGAGACAGACACGGGATTACTTTTTGATGTATTATTGCACTTAGGAACCTTAATCGCTATATTTATAGCTTTTTGGAAAGATATACAGGAACTGATTATTGAGGGTTTTAAAATTATAGGTGACTTTTTTGTTAACACAGGTCGTCTGTTAACAAGATTAATATCAAAAAGACAGGTAGAGTATAAGAATATAATTTCTACCCCCTATCGAAGATTTGTAATATTAGTCCTTATTTCCTCCATACCTACAGGTATTATGGGATTCGTCTTTGGTGATGCAATTGAATTAGCAGCTGACACCTTGCTTGTACCTGGCTTATGTCTTTTATTAACTGGTATTTTACTTATGATAGCTGATAGGACAAAGACTGGTAAGAAGAATGAAGGGACTACAAGCTTTAAGGATGCAGGATTACTTGGTCTGGCCCAGGGTTTTGCTATTCTACCTGGCTTATCCAGATCGGGAACAACAATTACTGCCGGACTTTTATTAGGATTAGACCGCAGTTTTGCTGTTAAGTACTCCTTTATCATGTCCATCCCTGCAGTATTGGGTGCGGCCTTAAAAGAAGCATTGGATTTTTCCATGGATATGGTCACACAGAATGAATTAATTAATTATGTGGTTGGAACTATTATAGCAGGTGTAGTAGGTTATATTAGTATCAAGACAATGCTTGTAATTGTTAGAGGAAAGAAGTTTAAAATTTTCTCTATCTATTGTTTTATCCTAGGCTTTATCTCTGTCATTGGATATTTTGTGATTTAATTAAGGGGGATATAAGAAGTAATGGCTCCAAAACAAAAAACGAAAAAATCTGTAAATAAACAAAAGAAAAATCAAAAGGTGGAGACCCAGGAAAACTTAAAAATAAAGGGTGCAGTTCAAGATGAGATTATACTTGTAATTGCACTAGTTGTGTCAATCTTGCTGTTTTTAAGTAATTTTGATCTTAGCGGCAAGGTAGGCGAATTAGTTAGTGCTTTATTATTTGGTTTAGTGGGTGCCCAGGCCTATATCCTACCCTTTATTATCTTCTTTACCACAGCCTTTTATATCTCTAATATGGGGAACAAAAGAGCTTTGCGAAAGATAATCTGTGCGGTGGTTTTTTTTGTTGCCTTGGCCTCCTTAATTCAAGTGTTTACCAATTCAGACACCAGTACCCCTATTTTTGATTATTATACAAATTCTTGGAAGGGTAAGAATGGCGGAGGTATTATTGGTGGCATATTTGCAAAGATTCTTTGTTCTTTATTTGATAAAATAGCTACGATTATCATCCTTATTGCGGTTATGATTATCTCCATATTAATTATGTCAGGAAAAGCTATATTTTCCTATATTGCAGGAAAAAGCAAAAAGACCCTGGAGGAGAGAAGAGAATATCAAAGAATACGTAAAGAAGAACAGGATTTGATTGCTGCTGAGATGGGAACCAATGATTTAGGTAGAAGACCACCAAAGACCTATGTAATTGATCATACTACTCCCTCTAAATTAAAAGAGACGGAAAATTCATCACAGGATTATGAGGAGCTTCTTGGTAGTACACAAGGTAATAAAAAGAAAAAGGCCAGTAAAGAAGAGGAACTCCCTGTCTTGAATTTTCATCATCTATTTGAAGGCGAATCATCAGAGCAAGGGCAGGAGGATAATGTACCAACGAATTATGAAGAGGAGCTTCGTCTGAAATTTGGCAATAAGCAAGAGGAACCCCTCTATGATAATAGTGACGGAAACAATTCTATTGATGTAGAACATCAGGAGACGATAGAGAATAGTCCTGTTGAAAATCCCTCAAGCCAAGTTGTTAAACCAGCAAAAAGCCTTCAAAAGAACGGTGATGCTTCGTCTACAGATGTAGAAGGACTAAGTATTTCTCAAGTGACAAAACAAAAGGAATATATCTTTCCTCCTTTTCATCTTTTGTCAGCTCCAAAACTGAAGATGAATAAGGGGAATTCACCGGAGAAGGATCTAAAAGAAACAGCCATGAAGCTTCAAAGCACATTGGATAGCTTTGGAGTTCATGTTACTATTACCAATGTGAGTGTTGGTCCTGCAGTTACCAGGTATGAACTTCAACCGGAGCAGGGGGTAAAGGTTAGTAGAATTACAAGTCTTGCAGACGATATTAAGCTAAATTTGGCAGCGGCTGATGTAAGAATTGAGGCTCCAATTCCAGGGAAAGCTGCCGTAGGAATTGAGGTACCCAATAAAGAGAATTCTATGGTAACCTTACGAGAAATGATTGAAAGCAAGGAATTTACCGGGCATTCCTCTAATTTAGCTTTTGCTGTTGGTAAGGATATTGGTGGACAGACTATTATTACAGATATAGCTAAGATGCCTCATTTACTAATTGCTGGTGCTACCGGCTCAGGTAAATCTGTATGTATCAATACTTTAATTATGAGTATCTTATATAAGGCTAAGCCCTCAGATGTACGATTAATCATGGTGGATCCAAAGGTAGTTGAGTTAAATGTATATAACGGTATTCCCCATTTGTTAATTCCCGTGGTTACTGATCCAAAGAAGGCTTCTGCAGCTCTTAACTGGGCTGTAATGGAGATGACAGAACGTTATAAGAAATTTGCTGATGTAGGTGCAAGAGATTTAAAAGGATATAATGAGAAGGTTGAAGCTGTTGAACACTTAAATGATGAGAGTTGTCAGAAGCTCCCTCAGATTATCATTATAATAGATGAGTTAGCGGATCTTATGATGGTAGCACCAGGAGAAGTAGAGGATGCAATATGTCGTCTGGCTCAGTTAGCCAGAGCTGCAGGTATCCATCTAATCATTGCAACCCAGAGACCTTCTGTGAATGTTATTACGGGTCTAATTAAAGCGAATATTCCCTCAAGAATTGCTTTTGCAGTATCCTCTGCCATTGATTCCAGAACCATTCTTGATGGTTCTGGAGCGGAGAAGCTTCTTGGTAAAGGTGATATGCTGTTTTTCCCTTCTGGCTATCCCAAGCCTGTGCGTATTCAAGGTGCCTTTATCAGTGATAAGGAAGTAAGTTCTGTTGTAGAATTTCTTAAGAAGAATAATAACGAGGCTATTTATAGTGATGATATCCATGAGAAAATCAATAATGCTAAGGCAAATGAACTTTCCTTACAATCTGGTAGTGGTGATGATAGGGATGAATACTTTGCTGAAGCAGGTAAATTCATTATTGAGAAGGACAAGGCCTCCATCGGAATGCTGCAAAGAGTTTATAAGATTGGCTTTAACCGTGCTGCCCGTATTATGGATCAGCTGTCTGAGGCAGGCGTGGTAGGCCCAGAAGAGGGAACAAAGCCGAGAAAAATATTGATGTCACAGGAACAGTTTGAACAATATCTAGAGGAATGCTAAGAAGGTGTTTTCATAAGGTATTAATTTTTATTTAAATATGGATGGGATTGGACAGTCGATGACAGGTATCTTAGTAATAAATGAATTTTTATATTCCACAAAATTTAATGAAATTCATTCTTGGCTTTTAGAGGCCGCCACCAAGAAGAATATATCAATGATACTTCGGACAAATGCAGAATTATTGATTGATCTTTCTTTAAAAAAGAAGGAGAAAACAGCTGATTTTATACTCTTTTGGGACAAAGATGTAAAATTGGCCTATTATTTAGAAGAGCTGGGCTATCGGGTTTTTAATTCATCAAAGGCCATAGAAATATGTGATGATAAATCCTTGACCCATCTACATCTAATGAACTCTGGCATTCTTACACCTAAAACTATAATAGCACCCATGACCTTTGCCAATATTGGTTACACCAACTATAACTTTCTACAGAAAGTAGAGGAGTCCTTAGGTTTTCCTATGATTATAAAGGAGAGTTTTGGTTCCTTTGGCCAGCAGGTGTATCTGGTGAAAAATCGGGAGGAATTAATACAAAGGGTAAAGAGTATAGGTGCAAGTCCTATGCTCTTCCAGGAATTTATTCAGTCCAGCTTTGGCAGGGATATACGTCTTCAAGTGATTGGCAAAGAGGTAGTCGCCGCCATGTATAGGTATTCTACCCAGGAGGACTTTCGTGCGAATTTGACCATAGGAGGAAGGATGGAGAATTATCAACCCAGCAACAAAGAGTGTGAAATAGCAATTAAAAGCTGTGAGCTATTGGGACTTGATTTTGCAGGAGTGGACCTTTTGTTTGGTGAGGATGAACAACCAATCCTTTGCGAGATAAATTCTAACGCACATTTTAAGAATATCTATGACTGTACCGGAGTAAATACAGCACAAATGATTATAGAATATATCATGAAGAAGCTGGATCAATAATTAATATGGGTTGGGTTATACTAGTTCATTATTCTTTGGGTTAGGGTATCAAAAGATACTCCTCAAACGTGGCTTCGTCAATTTGCACATATACAAGCTTGCCCAGCGGGATGTAGAAACATAGTTTGGTGATTATATTTCCCTTTAGGCTCCCTAAGATATTGATACAAGAAAGTGGTGTTGCTATGGAGGCTTGGATCATATATTTTAAGAAACAAGCAGAATATAATAGGCAGTATATAGAATTTTATAGGGAAGAAGGAGCTAAGCTTGGCATTTGTGTCAAGCTTATTCTGGTTGAGAAACTACAATTCGGTGTCCTAAATAATAGGTGGTTTATTCGATATGAAAATACGGAGATTAAATACCCGGATTTTATAATTAACAGGGCAATTTACCCCTTACTTAGCAGACAGCTTGAAATGATGGGATTAAGAGTCTTTAATAATTCCTTTATTGCAGAAATCTGCAATAATAAGGCTAAAACTTATCAATATTTGGCTAAGACAGGTATTCCTATGATTGATACCATATTTTGCAAAAATATTCTACTTAGAGAAACCTTAATGGAAAGTAAGAAACCCTGTGTTGTTAAAGCGGTTGAAGGTCATGGTGGAAAAGAAGTATTTTTGCTAGAGGATAATGATGATAATAAGATCAACCATATACTGGGAGGTATTGGCTCATCAGATACAGTAATTCAACCCCTCATAGGAAGCAGGCATCAGGATTTACGGGTATATGTCATTGGGAAGAAAATCATAGCTGGGGTTCTAAGAACAGCAAGGGAAGGTTCCTTTCAATCTAATTATTCCCTGGGTGGTGAAGTTGCATTATATGAACTGTCAGAGCAGGAAAGGGAGCAGGTAAATATAATAATCAAGGAATTTGATTTTGGCTTGGTGGGAATTGATTTTATAATTGGAGATGAGGGGGAACTTATATTCAATGAAATAGAAGATGTTGTGGGATCTAGAATGTTGTATCAATGCGCTGATATCAATATTGTGGAGAGTTATTTGAAGCATATCCGTAAACTGATATCAGCGACCAGGAATTATTGCGAAAATCAACTTTCATAGAATACAGGCAGTTAAATGAGTGTTAATAATTCCTTAGGAGTATCAATTAAGTAATCTGCACCTTCTGCCCGTAATACCTCGCGACAGCGAAATCCCCAGGTGACACCGATACAGGGAATACCCGCAGCTTTGGCTGTCCGGACATCCGTTTCTGAATCCCCAACTAATATTGTCTTATCAAGCTCTGCACCTAATTCCTTGACTGCGGAATAGATGCTGTCAGGAGCCGGCTTGCGTCTGATTTGAGCACTTTCACCGATTGCCACAGGAAATAAACTTCCAAAATAAGTTTGGGATAAGGATTTTACGGCGGAATCAAATTTGTTGGATACTATGGCAATCTTATATCCATAGCGGTTCAAATCTAATAAAAGTTCCATGATACCATTGTAAGGTCTTGTTTTATTCTGCATATTATTTTTATAATGGGCCTTAAATTCATTAAGAACTAGTGTTACTTCCTCTTCGTTACAGTGACCGGGAACCGATAGACGTACCAAATTTCTTACTCCATTGCCTACAAAACGCCTTACATCCTCTATGGTTCTTGCTTCATAGCCATATTTTGTGAGAGTATCATTAAGACTATCCCGCAGATCATCAAGAGTATTAAGTAAGGTTCCATCCAGGTCAAAAATCACGGTATCGTATTTCATGAGTAACATCCTTTCTTTGAGATAAATATACAATTATGCATTTGATAGTAGTTATATGGATAGCTTTCCGAGTATAATTAAGAAAGCAAGGTGTTATAAATATAAATTGTAGAAAATAATATTATTTTCAGGAATTATAATAGATAGTATATACATAAAGCATTTCATAAAGCAAGTGCTTTTTTAGGATTATTTAACTTGTAATAACAGGTAATCATCCTGTATAATTGTTTTTAAATTCATATCTTGCAAATTTTTTGTTCTATATAAAATAATGAAAGGCAGGAAATACAATGAAATCAGATATTCAGATTGCCCAGGAAGCAAAATTAAAACATATTAAAGAAGTGGCAAAACAATTAGATATTTCAGAGGATGATTTAGAGTTTTACGGAAAGTTCAAAGCAAAGCTTTCCGATGATTTATGGGAAAAGGTTAAGGATAAGGAGGATGGTAAGCTAGTACTTGTAACAGCTATTAATCCTACCCCGGCAGGAGAGGGAAAGACGACAACAACCGTTGGTCTTGGGCAAGCCCTAGGATTAATGGAGGTAAAATCAGTGATTGCACTGCGTGAGCCTTCCCTTGGTCCCTGCTTTGGCATTAAGGGCGGAGCAGCAGGTGGTGGTAATGCACAGGTAGTTCCTATGGAAGATTTAAATCTTCATTTTACTGGTGATTTTCATGCAATTACCTCTTCCAACAATCTATTAGCTGCCATGTTAGATAATCATATACAACAAGGTAATGTTTTAAATATAGATACGAATCAAATCGTTTGGAAACGCTGTGTAGATATGAATGACAGGGTTTTAAGAAATATAGTGGTAGGTTTAGGTCGTAAAACAGATGGCGTGGTCAGAGAGGACCATTTTATTATTACGGTGGCTTCAGAAATTATGGCGGTACTCTGCCTGGCTGAGGATATGACAGATCTAAAGGATAGGCTGGGCAAAATAGTGGTTGCCTATACCTATGAGGGTAAACCGGTAACAGCGAAGGAGCTTAATGCTGTAGGAGCCATGGCGGCTCTCTTAAAGGATGCTTTAAAGCCTAATCTTATTCAAACCCTGGAGAATACACCGGCCCTCATTCATGGCGGTCCTTTTGCTAATATAGCACATGGATGTAACAGTGTAAGAGCAACTAAGACAGCTTTAAAATTAGCGGATGTTGTAGTTACTGAGGCAGGATTTGGAGCTGATCTAGGAGCAGAGAAGTTCCTTGATATTAAGTGTCGTACGGCTGGGTTAAAACCCGATGCAGTGGTTTTAGTAGCAACCATCAGAGCATTAAAATACAATGGCGGAGTACTTAAGACAGAGCTATCCAAAGAAAATCTTCCTGCCTTAAAGAAGGGTATTGTTAATTTACAAAAGCATATGGAGAACCTTGGGAAGTTTGGTGTTCCTGTTGTTGTTGCCCTAAATCGCTTTATTTCGGACACAGAAGAGGAAATTCAGTATGTACAGGAATTCTGTGAAAATCATGGTTGTGAATTTTCTTTATGTGAGGTATGGGAAAAAGGTGGAGAGGGTGGAATTGATCTTGCAAAGAAGGTTATGACTACTATGGAGACAAAGGAAAGCCAATATAAGCCCCTATATGATTTAAATTTATCCATTAAGGAGAAAATCAGTACCATAGCAAGAGAAATCTATGGAGCAGAGGGTGTTACTTATGATCCTGCTGCCGAAGCAGCAATTAAAACCATTGAAGCCTTAGGATATAAGGAACTTCCTGTATGTATGGCCAAGAATCAGTATTCCCTCTCTGATGATGCAACAAAACTGGGAAGACCTACAGGATTTACTATTAATATTCGTGAAGTATATGTGTCGGCAGGTGCTGGCTTTATCGTAGCAATTACAGGAACGGTAATGACAATGCCAGGACTTCCCAAAGTACCGGCGGCTGAGGGAATCGATGTTAATGAAGACGGTATAATCACAGGTTTATTCTAGGTCATAAGGCAGCGATCTTGAAGGGAGGAGGTTCCTTTACCGATGATAATAAATTATAAACTTGATCCTATTTATGAGACGATTTTACTTCTTTATAATGGATATGACATGGTCAATTTTAAAAATAAAATAATTGAACAATTAAATGAAGTTGGAGGCAAGGGAGAGGAGATTTATCAAAAGAATTTTAAGACTTTTGTTAAATATATCAAAGCCTTTCAAAAAAACAGAGTATCCTTCGACCGGGATAACTTTTATTTCAAAGATATCTCTTTTGACTTTTATATATCCTTTATTACTCCTTTTTTTACGAATAAAGAACTGATTAGTACGGTCAGCGATATGAATAATGATCAGATTATAAAATTGATACTGCAAGATATGGAGGAGATATATGAGCAGGAATTAACCGGGTATTTAGACATGTCACATGTTGAATTTACAAAGACGGATAATTTAATGAATTTTATAAATAAGTTAGATTTAAGTGATAATGAGAAATGGAAAACTCTTCTCATAATCCAGAATCCAAAGGATTATTACAGTTATTTTGCAGACATAATAAAAAAGAATATACCTGCCTTTGAAAAATCTATGGAAACCATAAAAACATCCCTTGATAAGTATATGCAGCAATATGAGGATACCTTCTCAACCAGCGAGAAAGGGATAGATTTATTTACTGAGTATAAGCTTACGAAATGTGAAATTAGTGAAGTAAATCCTACTATGATAGCTCCCACAAGTATTATATTACTATCGAAAACCTGTTATTATGGTTTACTGGTAGAAAAGGCAATGGATGATTTTGGTCTCAGAAGTAATAATAAGGATTATCTGTTAATGTGTTTGAAAGCATTAAGCGATTCCAGCAAGCTTGAGATATTATCCATTCTTAAGACAAGCCCCAAATATTCCACAGAGTTAGCTACCCAATTAGGACTTACGCCTGCTACAGTATCCTATCATATGAATACACTTATGACAGCTAAGCTGGTTTATGTTGAAAAGAGTAATAGTAAATTTTATTACCATACGAATGAAAAAGCAATCAGAGAATTAATTGAACAACTCAGCCAAGTATTAATATAGTGGGAGATGTTCATAAATAATAATTAAGGGAATTTATAATTAAGGGAATTTATGATTAAGACTATTAATTTTGAGAGTTTCATCTTCTCATGAATGAATAGCCTTGATCTATAAATTCCCTTTCTTTATTTATAGGATTAGGTGTCAAATCCACACTCCAATGATCTTGAACCGCTGTTAATATAAACTTGGGCATGGGAAAGGACAGCCATGGGTGGATGCACACTCCCTTCCCTAGATACTGTTTATATCTAATTAAAAATATTGTATTTTTTGGTCAATCAGTTCTAAATTTGTTAGTTTGCGAACTGTTATCAACAATATTAGATGTACATCTAAAATAGTTGACAGATATCTAATCGCATGGTATATTATGGATACGAATTCGTAAATGATTATAAATATTATTTTGGAGGATCCATAGTATGAGGAAAAAGAAAGAGACCAGTTACTATCTGAGGATATTTAAAACAAGTCGAATGTTATTATTTATAAACATACTTTTTACCATATTAGCCGCTGCCGCAAATGCTGGAATTGCCTTATTACTGAAGAATATTATTGATATTGCAACCTCAGGTGATTTAGGTGTATTTACTAAGACTTTGCTCTTTAACTTGGGTTATCTTGCAGTATTTGCCTTGCTTTATTACACCAATTCCCTATTATCTAAAATCCTAATGAAGAAGATCATAAGGAATTTACGTAAATCCATTTTTCATGGGATATTTAGACGAAGCTATCAGGATTTTAATGGAGTAAATACTGCTGATTATATCTCGGTATTAACCAATGATATTAAAATGATAGAAGATAATTATATACAGCCCCTGATGGAATGTATTGGAAACATTTTATTGTTTTTATTTACCTTAGGTTTGTTGATCTTCATAAGCCCGATTATTACGCTGATATTACTCCTAGGATTGGTACTGATGTTGCTTATTCCGGGAGTAATTGGTCATAAGCTACAGAAGAAGCAGGAAGTATTATCAGAAGGATATTCCGAATTTACAGCAAAGATTAAAGATTTATTCTCTGGCTTTGAGGTTATAAAATCATTTCAGCTATTTAGTCATACCAAGGATCAATTTGATACTGAAAATGATACTCTAATCACAAAAAAATTTAAAGCGGATAAGTTATTTGTTATGAATGAGGCTGCTTCACAGTTCCTCGCAGTGTTTTCTCAGATTATTACTATATTTGTGGCTGCCTATCTTGTAATTAAAGGAATTATAACCATAGGAACCCTTGTTGCTATTATGCAGCTGGCAGGCTGCTTCGTGGTACCCTTAGTCTATCTCATGCAGAGCCTACCCAAAATCCAAAGTATTGCACCCATCATGAAGCGTATGAAGCAGTTTGAGGATTATTCAGACAATACTTTTGAAGGAAAGCATCAACCCTCTTTTCTTGATAAAATTGTAATTTCTGACCTATCCTTCGCCTATGAGGAAGAACGTCCTGTACTAGAAAATGTAGATCTGGTTATTTATAAAGGGAAAAAATATGCCATCGTAGGAGAAAGCGGCTGCGGAAAATCAACCTTGGTGAAACTGCTAATGGGGTACTATGCCAATTTTTCTGGGGAGATATTATTTGATAATAGGAATCTGAAGGAATGTGAAGTGGAAAAAGTTAGTACTCTTGCCTCTATAATTCATCAAAATATTTATATGTTTGATATGTCAATTAAAGATAATATCTGTATGTTCCAGAATTATAATGAGGATGTATTAGAAAAAGCAATCTCAAAAAGTGGAGTCGATAAATTTCTACCAGCTATGCATAGTAATTTGGATACTATGGTAGGAGAAAATGGTGCTAATCTCTCAGGGGGACAACGACAAAGAGTTGCAATAGCCAGGGCTTTAGTAAAAAATACTCCCCTATTGATTTTAGATGAGGCAACCTCAGCACTTGATCCTCAAACGGCTGCGGATATTGAAGAAAATCTCCTAAGTAACAAGGATTTAACCTTAATAACAGTCACCCATAAGCTTAAGGTCGAGCTTCTAGCCTTATATGATCAAATTATTTATATGGAAGAAGGGCGCATTGTAGAAATAGGAAGTTATGAAGAATTATACTCCAAACAGCAAGGCTTTTATCATTTCTGTGTAGCCTAATGGTAAATAAATTATTCTGACAAAGGATTCTTCTCTAAATATATCAATGTTAATATGGGAGAGATAGTAAATTCCCTATATCTAAGGTAACCTAAATGCTCATAGAATTGAAGATTTCTTATACTTTTATCACTTGTAAATAATTCATACCGATGCCTGGGATATAATTCTTCAATTGTATGAAGAAGCCTTGTTCCGATGCCTTTATGTTGTTGGTCGGGATGAACAATTAGTTTTCCGATCATTAAAGTCTTACCATTAATATGACCTCGAACGGAGCCCATGATAGTATCATTTTCATCAACAGCTTTAAGGAAAATACCCTTTTGAAATTCCATCTGTATATCTTCTAAAGTTTGTAATAGAGGTGGAATAGAAAATGTATTAAGTAGAAGCCCTTCGCTTTGGTAGGCTAAATATTGTAGTTCCAATATGGGTTTTAAATCTGCAAATACAGCCTTTTCAATTCTCATGCTTCTAACTCCAATTCGTATTTAAATTTGTTATTGTCTTATTATAACATAGGAAAGAATAATTGTACCATATAATGTAAAAAAGTAATGGAGAGGGTGATAGGGGTGAGGATAAAAAATAATTAATTTATTTGCATAAAAAAGGATAAGCCCTCGTATGATGTATTGGATATGGAGGAGAAATCCTCCTACAATACAAGGGGGAGAAATCCTCCTACAAAACAAGGAGGAGAAATCCTCCTATAGAACAAGGAGGATTATATAATATGGCTCAGGAAGCATTAGGAATGGTAGAAACCAGAGGTTTAACAGCTGCAATCGAGGCGGCTGATGCAATGATTAAGGCAGCAGATGTTGTTATGGTAGGTACAGAGAAAATCGGTTCAGGTCTTGTAACAGTTATGATACGTGGTGATGTAGGCGCAGTAAAGGCAGCTACTGAAGTAGGAGCTGCAGCAGCCTCCAGACTTGGTGAATTAGTATCAGTTCATGTAATCCCAAGACCGCACGCTGATGTAGAGAAAATACTTCCAAAACTATAAGCAATCTGGATTGATTAGCTTTCATAGGATGAATTAATTTATATTAATGATAGATTTATTTATGATAGCTTCGATGCATTTACAATTCGAAAGGCCTGGTAGTAAATATGAAATCTTACGGATTTATTGAAATACCAAGTGTAACAGCAGCAATTGAAGCGCTGGATACTATGTGTAAGACAGCGAATGTAGAGTTTGTTACCTGGGAAAGGAAGCTGGGAGGCAGGTTAGTCACTATTATTATTCAAGGTGATGTAGCTGCAGTAACAGAAGCAGTTGAAACTGCTGCAAAGAACGCAATGAAGCCTTGTGTACATGCTGTTATTCCCAATCCGCATGAAGAGACACGAAAGATGGTAGGTATCAGTGCAGCAAGACTGACAGGTGGTGAGTAACATGGCAGCACGAAAAAAGCAGGTTACAGAAGATGGCAGTGAACAAAACACAAAGCATAAGGCAGCAGACGAAAATACAAAAGCACAACAGCAGCAGGAAGTAAAAAGTAATTCAGAGGCAATAACAGCTGAGCATTTAGTCGCAGCTGATATTAAAAAGTCAAAGATTGCAAGTAATCAGAGAGAAGAATTCTCTGTAGTAAAGCAGGGAAAAGAAAACTCTCAAGCAAAAAACGGGAATGAACTTTCCCAAACAATGCAGAGAGAAGAAGCCTCCCACACAAAACCGGGAAAAGAAGACTCTCAAACAAAACAAGGAGGAGAAATCCTCCATACAAAACAAGGAGGAGAAATCCTCCACAAAAAACAAGGAGGATTAATTAAAATGGCACAGGAAGCATTAGGAATGGTAGAAACAAGAGGTTTAGTAGCAGCAATTGAGGCAGCAGATGCAATGTTAAAGGCAGCAAACGTAACTTTAGTTGGAACAGAGAAGATCGGTTCCGGACTGGTAAGCGTTATGGTAAGAGGAGATGTAGGTGCAGTTAAGGCAGCAGTTGAATCCGGAGCAAGCTCTGCATCCAAGCTTGGTGAATTAGTTGCTACCCATGTAATTCCTAGACCTCATACAGATGTAGAGAAGATTTTACCTACATTAAAATAATTAAGAATGTATCAATGGTTATGCAGTTGCGACAATGTAAGGTTAAACTGCTGAATACCTCATAGGTTTATGTAATTTGTAAAGACAGCGATAATTTCCGCAAAGTATGTAATTAGTTAACATACAAAAAACTTAAGTACCCTGCAGGAGAAGGATTACTAACAGGAATAGACAGCATAAGCTTCTCTTGCAGCTTACTTATCAACCCTGCATTAGCATAATAGGTATAGGCGTTAGCGTAATCCATTACCTTAATGCTTTGCGTACACAATAGGGTTAACAGCGGCAGTTTGATGTTTTAAATTCATAACTCTATGTTTGGATAAGGAATTCAATCTCTTGGACTTTTTATCCAAGCATAGAGAAAATAAGAAAAAGAGCAGGTGAAATTCGTGGAAGATAAAACAATTGAGCTAGTCACAAAATTAGTAATAGAAGCCTTGAAGCAAGGTCAGGCAGATACCAATAATAAGAATACAGAGGAAGATGGTTTTGTAGTACCTGTTGGTGTATCCGCCAGGCACGTCCATTTATCTAAGGAGGATTTAGAAACTTTATTCGGTAAGGGCTATGAATTAACCAAGAAGAAAGAATTGATGGGCGGACAATATGCTGCAGAGGAATGCGTAACGATTGTTGGATTGAAGTTAAGAGCAATGGAGAATGTCAGAATATTAGGGCCGCTTCGTAAACAGTCACAGGTTGAGATATCCGCGACCGATTCCGTCAAATTAGGAATTAAGGCACCAATCCGGGAATCAGGTGACGTTAAGAACTCCGCGCCAATTGCTTTAGTAGGACCAAAGGGCGTAATATATTTAAAGGAAGGCTGTATCATTGCCAAAAGACATATTCATATGTCACCAAGTGATGCCAAAGCTGCAGGAGTTCATAATGGTGAGATTGTATCCGTAAAAGCAGAGAATGAAAGAGGTACTATCTTCAATCATGTTACAATAAGAGTGGATGAAAGCTATACATTGGAAATGCATATTGATACGGATGAGGCGAATGCATCTAATATCAAAACTGGAAACATGGTTACGATTATTAAGAAATAATCAAATAGATGAAGGATCGATAGGGTTATAAAGGTATCACATAACAGCACTATATATTATGCGGTGTTTTAACAGCAGGGAGGGTTAGTATGGTTGTAGGGAAGGTTGTAGGAACGGTAGTAGCAACAAGAAAAAATGATAATCTGATTGGGAGCAAATTCTTGATTGTACAGCCGTTTGATAAAATGATGAGAGTAAGTGAACGCTTTGTTGCGGTTGATCATGTGGGTGCTGGTATCGGAGAGACTGTTCTGGTTGCAACCGGAAGTGCTGCAAGAATTGGCTGCAATATGGAGAACTCACCAATAGATGCAGCAATCGTAGGGATTGTAGATAATATAACCGAATTAGAGTAATTATAACACTGCCCAAATTCGCAGTTTTTGGGGCATGGAGGGCTGGTATGGACATTAAGGAACTGATTAATATAGTCAAGGATAATGGAGTAGCAGGAGCGGGCGGTGCCGGTTTTCCTACCTATGCGAAGTTTGACAAGAGAGCGAATACAATTATTTTAAATTGCGCTGAGTGTGAGCCTTTACTAAAGCTTCATAGACAGCTGCTAAAGACCAAGGCATACGAAATTATGTATACGCTAAACCTTATCGCGGAGGCTCTGGAGGCAGAAGAAGTATTCCTGGCGATAAAAGAAGCTTATACGGGAACAGTAGAAGCCGTTAAGTCAAATCTGATTTCGTTTCCGAGGTTAAAGATAAAGCTATTACCGGAAGTTTATCCTATGGGCGATGAAGTTATTTTAATATACGAGACAACAAAGAAAGTGATACCACCGGGAAGTATTCCCATTGAGCTGGGGGTTGCTGTATTCAATGTTGAGACTGTGTGGAATATCTATAATGCCCTAGAGAAGAACAGACCGGTTTATACAAAATACATTACAGTTGCCGGAGCGGTTAATAGTCCCATAACCCTTGAGGTTCCTATCGGCTTATCAGTAGAAGAAGCAGTAGAGCTCGCAGGGGGATTGGCAATGAAAGAGCCGGTATATATTATGGGCGGACCTATGACGGGTAATCTCGTTAATTCATATGATACCGTTACGAAGACCACCAATGCAATCTTAGTACTTCCTCAAAATCATTATGTGGTTCAGAAAAAAAAGGTTAATACCTCAATTGATATGAAGAGGGCAATGGCCTCCTGCTGTCAGTGTGAAATGTGTACGGATTTATGCCCCAGACATTTGTTAGGACATCCCATCACACCTCATATGTTTATGAGAACAGCTACCAGTGGTGTTACTAAGACGATAGAGCCCTTTATCAATACAATGTTTTGCTGCTCCTGTGGTTTATGTGAGTTATTTGCCTGTCCACAATCACTGTCACCGAGAACTTTAATAACGCAGTATAAGAATGGACTTCGTAGTAAAGGCGTTCCTATTCCCAAAGGGATTACTGCAGAGCCAGTTGATCCAATGAGAGAGTATAGAGCTGTTCCGATGGAACGATTAATTGCAAGATTAGGACTAGAGGAATATAACGTTGCTGCTCCGATGAAGGAGATTAAAGTGGCTCCAAAGCAGGTAAGAATTCATCTAAGTCAGCATATCGGTGCAAAGGCCGTCCCGGTTGTAAGTAAAGGAGATACGCTGCAGCAGGGTCAGATCATCGGGAGGGCAGAAGACAATAAATTATCTCTTCCGGTTCATGCTTCTATAAACGGCAAAGTACTTGAAGTAAATGATACGTATATTATCATTAATTCTCAAAATGATTAATTAACCGGTAGGATTGAACTGGTAACGAGAGGATATGAAGCTTATGAGTAAAGCAATTGGAATGGTTGAGTATAAGACAGTTTCGAAGGGGTTAGTAGCAGCTGATACAATGCTAAAAACAGCAGAGGTAGATATCATAGAAGCACAGACAGTATGCCCCGGTAAATACATTATTTTGTTAAGTGGCGAGCTGAGTGCTGTAAATGCTTCTGTAGAGGCTGCCAGAGTAAAATTTAGCAATGAGCTGATTGACAGCTTTATACTTGGTAATCCGCATGAGTCAATATTTCCAGCGATTTATGGAACAACTCAGATCGAAAAAGTCAATGCACTTGGCATATTAGAAACCTTTTCAGCAGCATCTATCATCGTTGCGGCAGATGAAGCGGCAAAAACTGCTGAGGTAGAATTAATCGAATTAAGAATTGCAAAAGGCATGTGCGGTAAATCCTATATGCTCCTTACTGGAGAGGTTGCAGCAGTAGAGGCTGCAATTGAGAAGGCTAAGGCTGCAGTAGGGGAGAAGGCAATGCTTCTGGATTTCTCAATTATAGCCAATCCTGATGGTAAATTGTGTAAGAGTATATTATAATATACTCAGTGCTCGCAGGATATAAAGTGAAATAGCTTGATTTAATCAATATGAAATGATTGTTTGTTAACTTTACGATTATATTTGATTATATTCTTATTTTACTAAGTGAGCTGACAGATGTACTGCGAAGCTATAATACAAGAAAGATTAATGAATTTACCTTAAGGAAAGTAGGTATGGGAATGCTTGCAATTGAAAGAAGAAATAGGATATTATCCATTCTACAAAAGGAAAACCGGGTGGTTGTTGCAGATTTAAGCAAGGAATTTAATGTGACGGAGGAAACCATCAGAAGGGATTTAGAGAAGCTTGAGAAGGAAGGCTTTGCCAAGAAAACCTATGGTGGAGCAATTATCAATGAAAGCCTGAATGTCGACTTACCGTTTACCGTCAGAAAGAAAGCAAATGTAGCAAATAAGCAGGATATAGCAGAATTAATCGATAGCCTGATACAGGACGGCGATCATATTATGTTAGATGCCAGTTCGACTGCTGTATATATTGCAAAAAATTTAAAAAACAAAAAGAATTTGACACTAATCACGAATTCCATAGAAATATTACTGGAATTATCCGATGTTGTCGGATGGAAGGTGCTTTCTACAGGCGGTGTCATGAAGGAAGGCTCGCTCTCCCTCGTTGGTCATCAGGCCGAGAAAATGATTAACTCCTTCCATGTTGATAAAACAATCGTTTCCTGCAAGGGATTAGATATAGATTACGGTATAACAGATTCGAATGAGATGGAAGCTCATATTAAGAAGCTGATGCTTGATTGTTCAGCAACGAAGATTTTAGCAGTGGATAATTCTAAATTCGATAAGATCTCCTTCACAAAAATCGGAGATTTATCAGATATTGATATTATGGTAACTGATGTAGAGCCCGATCAAAAATGGAAAAATATATTTAATACACTAAATATTGAGAACTATTTCAAAACCAATGAAAGCTAGAGAAGGCTTGTACCAAGCAGCATAAAGGAGAGGTAGCAATGGATCAGTACAAGGATGAGGAAATCGTAAAAAGTCCCAGAATAGATAGACTAGTGGAGCAGCTGTATGCAAGAATGCCTGAGATTGAAGCTGACAGGGCTTATTTAATCACAGAAAGCTATAAGCAGACGGAGGATTTACCGATTATACTTCGTCGTGCAAAGGCCTTTGAGCATATCCTAAAGAATATTCCGATTATCCTCAGAGCAGAGGAACTTATTGTCGGCAGCGCTACGATAGCACCCCGTGGATGTCAGGTATTTCCCGAGTTTTCCTACGAATGGCTGGAGAATGAATTTGACACCGTTGCAACCAGAAGTGCAGATCCTTTTTATATCTCTGATGCTACGAAGCAAACCCTTCATGAGGTATATCAGTACTGGAAGGGTAAGACCACCAGTGAGCTGGCAACCTCTTATATGGCGGAAGAAGCAAAGCTTGCAATTGAACATAATATCTTTACACCCGGCAATTATTTCTATAATGGAGTCGGACATGTTACTGTTGCTTATGATAAAGTGCTGGCAATCGGCTATGAGGGTATTATTGCAGAAGCAGAGGAGGCTATGGCTAAGCTTAAGGTTTCTGACATGGATTATGCAAAGCGTAAGTCATTTTTAGAAGCTGTAATCATAAGCTGTAAGGCAGTAATTACCTACGCAGAGCGTTATGCCGTGCAGGCGTTGGAGGAAGCAAAGAATTGTTCTGATAATGCAAGAAAGCTGGAGCTATTACAGATCGCTCAAAACTGTGCAAGAGTTCCGAAAAAGGGTGCCGAGTCCTTTTATGAAGCTTGCCAGTCCTTCTGGTTTGTACAGCTGTTGTTACAGGTAGAATCAAGTGGTCATTCCATCTCTCCGGGACGCTTTGATGAGTATATGTATCCATATTATGCGAAAGACATCAAAGAGGGTAGGCTTACCCGTGAATTTGCCCAGGAGCTTATGGATTGTATCTGGGTGAAATTAAATGATTTAAATAAGGTTCGTGATGCGGCATCCGCGGAAGGCTTTGCAGGCTACAGCTTATTTCAGAACCTGATTGCAGGCGGGCAGAACAAGGACGGTATCGACATAACCAATGATTTATCCTTTATGTGTATAGAAGCCTCCATGCACGTAAGACTTCCGCAGCCATCCCTATCTGTCAGGGTATGGAATGGAACGCCTCATGAATTTTTAATCAAGGCAGCGAAACTGACCAGAACAGGGATTGGTCTTCCTGCTTATTATAACGATGAAGTAATTATACCTTCTCTGCAAAGCAGAGGATTATCTCTTGAAGACGCCAGAGAATATAATATCATCGGCTGTGTAGAACCGCAGAAGGCAGGTAAAACAGACGGCTGGCATGATGCAGCGTTCTTTAATATGTGCAGGCCCCTGGAGCTGGTTTTCTCTAACGGTATGGATAGAGGCGTTCAAGTGGGAATAAGAACTGGGAAGGTGGAAGACTTCACTACCTTTGAGGAATTTTATGAGGCCTATCAAAAGCAGATGAATTATATGATCGAGCTTTTAGTAAATGCAGATAATGCAATTGACGTAGCCCATGCACAAAGATGTCCGCTTCCCTTTGAGTCTTGTATGGTTGAGGACTGTATCGGCAGAGGGAAAAGTGTTCAGGAGGGCGGAGCAATCTATAATTTTACCGGTCCGCAGGGCTTTGGTATAGCCAATATGGCTGATTCCCTTTATGCGATTAAGAAGCTTGTATTCGAAGAAAAGAAAGTCAGTATGAAGGAGCTTAAGAAAGCTCTAGCAATGAATTATGGAAAAGGAATTGAGCCCTCCGTCGCAGAGGAAGCGACGAAAGAAATCGTTCAAAAGCTCTATGAGACAGGGCATAAGGTAACAGAAGCTGAAATTGCCGAAATTTATAAAGAAGCCTTAAGCGGCGGCGTATCGGAGCAGGAGAAAAATAGATTTGATGAAATACTTGAATTAATAGAGGATCTTCCGAAGTATGGCAATGATATCCATGAGGTTGATTTATTTGCTAGAGACGTGGCCTATACCTATACCAGACCGCTGCAAAACTTTCAAAATCCTCGTGGCGGACAGTACCAGGCCGGTCTATACCCGGTATCCGCTAATGTTCCGCTGGGTGCTCAGACCGGAGCAACTCCGGATGGAAGACTTGCTTTTAGACCGGTAGCAGACGGTGTTTCTCCTTCCTCTGGAAAGGATACCAATGGACCGACAGCTGCGGCTAATTCTGTTGCAAAGCTGGATCATTTTATTGCTTCCAACGGAACCTTATTTAATCAGAAATTTCATCCTTCGGCCTTAAGCGGCACAAAGGGACTTGAGAATTTTATCTCCTTAATCAGAGCTTATTTTGATCAAAAGGGCAGTCATATGCAGTTTAATGTTGTAAGTAGAGAGACTCTTTATGACGCACAGAAAAATCCTGAAAATTATAAGACTCTGGTGGTACGTGTTGCAGGCTACAGCGCATTATTCACCTCTTTATCAAGGTCCCTGCAGGATGATATCATCGCAAGAACGGAACAGCATTAATGAGGTAATAGATTGAAAATCAAAGATTTTTCAATCAGCTATTTGTGTGCTGCCCAAATTCGCAGACTTTTGACGGCTTGGAGGATTAGTATGAATGGAAAAGAAATAACAGGCAGAATTTTTGATATACAGAGGTTTTCCATCCATGATGGCCCTGGAATTCGTACAATTATATTCCTAAAGGGCTGCAGGCTTCGGTGCCGGTGGTGTTGTAATCCTGAATCTCAGGAATATGATATCCAGACAATGTTTGTGAATGGTAAACCCAAAGTAATCGGTCGGGATGTGACTGTAGAAGAGGTAATGACTGAGATTAAGAAGGATTTACCGTATTACAGAAGATCCCAAGGGGGAGTTACGCTTTCAGGCGGAGAGGCTTTAAATCAACCGGATTTTGCGGTGGAATTACTGCGAACCTGTCACGATATTGGGATTAATACAGCAATGGAAAGCACAGGCTTTGCTGATTTTGAGACTATAAAAAGGTATCTACCCTATCTTGATTATTATTTAATGGACATTAAGCATATGGATAGCAGAAAGCATGAAGAATTTACCGGAAAGCCGAACCATATTATGCTTGAAAACGCAAAAAAGATAGCGGAAGCAGGAACTAATCTGATTATCCGTGTT
This sequence comes from Bacillota bacterium, assembly GCA_023443625.1. The sequence continues at coordinate 181,668 of JAEZTQ010000079.1, forward strand.
CCGGTAGTACCTACCTTTAATCATACCAAAGAAGAAATAAAGGCGATTGCTGATTATGCAGCAACACTTCCCGGTGTAAAGGAGCTTCATTTGCTGCCGTATCACAGACTTGGTATCGATAAATATGAAGGACTTGGCAGAAGCTATACCATGTCACATATCGAGCCGCTAAGTAATGAATATATGGAAGAACTACTGGAAGCAGCGAAAGCATCAGGGCTGCATTGTCAGATTGGCGGATAAAGAGGAAGCGGGTTACGTGTTTTGACTAAAATTAGATATTTTAGGGGTATAACATTCTAATTTATTTATCTGGTAGCTTTTTATCTATAAAATACTTTGAGAATCTTGCAGATAGTTGTAAATTCGTTATTGGTCAGCTTATATATATTTGGAATAATCATTAAATTACGCGTTTTCTATATTAATATATAACCTGGAGGATGAAATGAGTAATCAGGAGATTAATTTAAGAGAAGACAAATTGAGAATCATTCAGGAATTCGTACCTGGTAAGCAGATTACCATCGCTCATGTGATTGCTAATCCGGAGAGCAGCCTATTTTCTAAGGTTGGGCTTGTGGAAGGTGGTATGAAATCCGCAATTGGCATCGTAACCATGACTCCCAGTGACACCGCTATTATCGCAAGTGATATTGCGATGAAAACCTCAGGGGTTGAGCTTGGATCAGTAGACAGAGTAAACGGAACGCTCCTTGTAACAGGCAGTGTATCAGAAGTAGAAGCAGCACTGGCAGCGATTGTTGAGTTTGCCGAGAAGAAATTAGGCTTTAGCGTATGTGAAATTACCAGAACATAATTTGGATAACTAACGAGGTTCCATCGTATATAAACTTATTCTTTCGTGTAATAGTATTTTAAATTTTATATAATTATTCATTAACCATCTGGACGTTACCATGTGAGTAGCGTCCTTTTATAATTTCGTATAGCTTACCATTGTGGTATATAAGGATAGCTTGTCATAGTAATAATGATAAAAGGAAAAGCCTGATAACATGTCAGACTTTTCATTACAATATTATTCTTTTATAAGCTCCGCCATTATTGCTATATCCTCGGCAGCCATTTCAAATTTAGATTTCTCGATCAGAATATTTCCTCCGGTCATAATGTAAGAAGGCATAATTCTGATATCTCCATAGTAAATTTCACTGCCTCTTAATTTGTAGGTAGAGATGGCGGGTATAATATTTTTCTTTGTTCTCTTTTTGGTTATCATATTGAAGGCTTTCTTTGCCACATCTCCCATTAGCATGATAACTTTCAGATTAGGAAATAGGGATAGCTCCTGTTCCAGAATTGGTAAGCTTTCCACGATAGTTTGTGTTTCTATAGAATAGCCAGTTTTAGGGATTTTAACAGCATTGGTGATAAAGATCCCCATCGACAATATCTCATCGATTGAATTGACATTCAGCCCTGCTTTTTGAAATAAAGGTATTGTGGTTTTTAAATAATCTGCATTCTTGTCTCCATAAAAATCCTGCTTCGGATCTGCGGGGACCACCTCGTTGATCATGACAGCGCGGATGGAGTCTTTATTAAGCTCCAAATCATATAAATGCATATCTTTTGAGAAAATAGCAATATTTTTTTCTACTTCTCTTTTTAGATTCATATTAACTCCCATCTGCCGCTTAAGCGGCATACAAATACTGAGCGAAAAGCACGTTGAATGCTTTTTGCCGACTGAAAAATCTTTGATTTTTCTAACTAACATACATGCCGCCATAAGAAAGCTCAAATAGTATTGAAAATTGTTCCACAGGTATTAGCGGTACTATTCGTACTCCTCTTCATAATGTGCTAATGCTTCTAGATATCGTTTTACGATTTTATCTCTCAGACTTTTTGGATGAATGATTGTTACCTTATCACCAAAAGACATAATAAAATCGTAAAGCCATTCATTTTCCGGCAAAGTCAGAGATACTCTAATTCGATCCTGTTCATGGAATATAGAGCTATCGTCTAATAGATCATATAATCTGTATCCGACTTCATGGGGAAAGGTAAGTTCAATATCGATGAGTGTTCTCATGCTTTCGGGAGGTGGCCATATATGAGGACTATCTTTTTCTTTTGCTTCAAAATGTATATTAGTGGTTACACAATTTTTAATTCGCGTGATACGAAACAGCCTCCAATCATTACTCAGTAGACAAAAAGCATATAAATACCACGCTTTATCTTTATAGAGCAGCTTATAAGGCTGTACTTCCCTGTGAGTATTTTTACCATTGGAGGTAAAGTAATCAAATCTAAGCTGCATTCTTTCCAAAATAGCATTTTTAAGTAAGTGAAACAATTGCTTTTCTCTCCCAGCAGTACTGCCCCAACGAGAAAAGTCTACATCAATAAAGTTTTGGGAAGCCGTACCGAATAATGCTCCTAATTTTGTTAAAATATTCTCCGTATTTGGATACTGTATGGCGCTAAGACTCTGAACCCCTATTAATATTTCCTGCTTTTCTTTCTCCGAAATCATGGATTTATTAAGTACATAACCATCAAGTAATGCAATACCACCATTTCTTCCTGTGGTAATATAGATCGGTATGCCTGCACTGCTAAGTCTGTCAACATCACGATATATGGTTCGAACCGATACTTCGAATTTTCGGGCAAGCTCTGGAGCAGTGGCATGTTTTTTGTCCAATAAGTAGTAGAGTATTCTAAATAAACGACTTTCTTGCAATACACCAACCTCCTTATGGATTGAAACATGAAATAACTGCATCTTACAAAATCTATATGAAATGTAAAAATAACGGATACGTTTCTAGTTACTAAATTAAGCTTATGGAGCCTTGGTAGCGAAGGAGTATGAATCCACTGTGTATACAATTGTCATAGAGATATTGTTTCTCAATTACTTGAATACTATCATAATAACCCTGACAACATATGTCGAGCTATATTTTATTTTTAAATTTATTTCTTAAGCTGATACTCATTTACAATCAATTTCATAGTATAATTTGCATGTTCTGTTGTAAATACAACCGAAAATCCGATGAAATTGTGTTATGGTGAATAAGAAGAGATGGGAAGGAAAACATAATAAAACTTTCATTTTGGAACTCGTAAAAAGATAAGTAAGGAAGGAAAGGTGAAAAGGTATGGAGAATATATATATTAAGAATATTCCACAGGAGGCTGTTATCACGCTGCCTGGTCAGGTTGATATCCTGCAGGGACAGGTAGTAAGCAAGACACTTGCTCAAAACAAGTCTGTTAGTATAACCATTTTTGCATTTGATAAAGGAGAGGAAATAGGCACACATGATTCTTCAGGGGATGCCATGGTTACTGTTTTGGAGGGAACAGGTCAGTTTACTGTAGATGGAAAGGAATATATCCTAAATCAGGGTGAGACCTTAATCATGCCGGCTCAAAAACCGCATTCCGTATATGCGGTTGAAGCCTTTAAGATGATACTTACGGTTGTATTTCCAGTGGCTAAATAAGAAGGATTTTTAAATATATCATTGACAATTGCGAAACTCAGTAATTGTAAGAATGTATACACAGCATATACTATTCGGGAGCGGAATTAAAGTGTTAAAACAATTATGCTCATAGGAGCGTTGGAGCGAAGGAATAGTATATGCTGTGTATACTATTAGTAAAACGATATAGTTTCGCAATTAGAAAATATTTAAGGGAAAGAGGAAAGCTTAATTATTTACATGATTTCATTCACGGGATTTAAAAGTTTTAATAGCTTCGTGATCAAATTTTTTATCTTTTTAATACAATATAGGCTGTCCAAGACCAACTTTATATAAATGAGACAAGATTGTGGTCATTTTTAGTAAGTCCTTCTGTCCTTTTTTAAGAGGGATAGGCACTTTATGTCAATAATGCGCATAGATTATTAACGAAACCTTAAGCATTGAGGGTGCTTATCTTCGTGAAGTCGTTTCCAAAGCCGTTGAGCACCAAGGAAGAATCCGACTACTTGCGACGTTGTAAAGAAGGCGATAAGGAAGCGCGGGATAAACTGATAGAGCATAACTTAAGACTGGTAGCACATATTGTTAAGAAGTATAATATGGTAGATAAAGAAACAGATGATTTGATATCGATTGGGACAATTGGATTAATTAAAGCAATCGATACCTTTGATGATGAAAAGGGAATCCGCCTTGCAACCTATGCCTCCCGTTGTATTGATAATGAGCTATTAATGATGCTCAGAAGTGGAAAAAGATTAGCGAAGGAAGTATATCTGTATGATCCGATTGGATCTGATCGGGAAGGCAATGAAATCAATCTTCTGGATATTATTGAAGAAGCAGAAGTTGATATTGTAGAAAATATTATGCTGGAAGACGATATTAAGAAACTGTATCACATAATTGGTAAGGTTTTGACTGATAGAGAACGGGAAATAATCTGCCTACGTTACGGATTAAGTAACCAAAAAGAAGTAACACAAAGAGAAATAGCAGGAATGCTTGGAATATCTAGAAGCTACGTCAGCAGAATAGAAAAAAAAGCCCTTAAGAAACTGCGAGAATGCTTTGAGCAATAGAAAGAGTAAATGCAGCTTCTTTGAGAAACCTGCGAGAATGCTTTGAGCAATAGAAAGAGTAAATGCAGTTTCTTTGAGAAACCTGCGAGTATAAGCACAAACATAAATAAATTATAAAAAAAAGCTGCAGTATAACAGACCGATAGTTATACTGCAGTTTATTATGTCATTTACCTGGGAGGCCGCTGACTAAAGACATTGCTATAATTCATTTTTGCATATATAATATATTTAAATATTTCAGGAAAAATATACCGTAATTATTTTCAATGACTTATCATGCAATGCATTTGTGCCATGCAATGATTAATTACAATTCCAGTAAAATTACAGGAGGTAGGGTATGCCTGAAGCTGGTATGACATATGAGGGTTTATTTCATAAAAAAATTCTGCTTGTGGATGATGAAAAAGATATCGTTGAATTGTTAGAAGAAATGCTGTGTAAGGAAGGCTTTAAAAACATTATTACAGCCGCTAACGGTCAGGAAGCAGTCCGCTTGTGTAGAAAGAACCAGCCGGATGCGGTAGTGCTTGATATCATGCTTCCTGATATGGACGGAATAGAGGTATGCAAAAAGATTCGGGAGTTTTCCTTATGTCCAATTATGTTCTTATCCTCCAGAAATGATGATATTGATAAAATTCTAGGCCTTAGTAGTGGCGGCGATGATTATGTAACAAAACCCTTCAGTCCAAGGGAAGTCGTATTCCGTATTAAAGCGCAGCTTCGAAGACAACAATACCATTCTTCTGAAAAAGAAGTGATGAAACCACAGACCTTACATGTCTGCGATCTAGAAATTGATATGGAAGGTAGCCGAGCTTTTAAGAATGGTATGGAGCTGGAGCTAACGGCTAAGGAATTAGGATTACTTAGTTACCTCGCCCAAAATGCTAACAGGATAATAAGTAAGGAGCGCCTGTATGAACAGGTCTGGGGCGAGGACGGAAGCGGCTGCGATAATACCATAATGGTACATATTCGTCATATCCGTGAGAAGATTGAAGATGATCCGGCAAACCCCAAGCTGCTGCAGACGGTAAAGGGGCTAGGTTATAAGCTTATAAAGGGATAAATACATGAGACGATCAGGTTATAAATCAATATTTCATATCTATATTATTTTCTTTATTATGATAATTGGAACGCTTGCCGCTGGATTTGGTATGATACTTTATAACATTACAATACAAAAGCCGGATGGACAAATCGAGATCAGCAGCTGGCCGATTAATTTTACGAAAAGCTTTTCAAAGTATATAACTGTTGCTGAGAACAAACCTTTGGTAAAGCAATCCGGTCTGAAGCTTGTTGAGGATAACCGCTTATGGTTTCAGATTATTGATGAATACGGGGATGAAATACAGAGCTTTCATAAACCACAAGGAATACCGACACATTATTCACCCTCCAATTTAATTCGTATCTATCAGGGAGATATAAAGGATTTTACGGTGTTCACAGGAGAACTTAAGGCCGGTAATAAGGAATGGACCTATCTGATCGGCTTTCCTGTTCGGATTTCAAAAGTAACCATGTATTTTAATAAAGATAGATTTCATACCTTAAGACCGATTGCAGCTGTAATGTTGTATGCAATGCTGCTTCTATTTATCATATCCTGTTTTATATATGGCCTATTTTTAGCAAAGAAGTTAATGCAGATCCGAAAGTCCATCAGGGAAATTTCTGCACGAAATTATATGCCAGACAAAATAAGCGGCTCGTTCAGTGAGATTTACGAAGAATTAAATATTTTAAATGCGGAAATAAAATCGAGTGATGAAGCAAGGAGAAAGGATGATAGACTGCGTGAGGAGTGGATTGCGAATATTACCCACGATTTGAAGACGCCTTTGTCACCCATAAGGGGCTATGCAGAGCTTCTTTCTGACCCGGCTTCTATAACGGAACCTGATAAAATCAATAAATATGGGGATATCATACTAAGGAATACAGCCTTTGCGGAGGAGCTTCTAAATGATTTGAAGCTTACCTATCAGCTGAAGAATGATATGCTTTTATTGCACTTAGGTAGACAGAATATGGTACGTTTTATAAAGGAGCTTATCATTGATCTTCTTAATAATCCTGAATATGAATCAAGATACATCTCCTTTCATAGTTTAAGTGAGAATATCGAGCTTGCAATAGATGCAGTTCTCTTAAAACGTGCCTTTAATAATTTGCTTACGAATGCTTTAATCCATAATAATAAGGATACTGAGATTCGTGTTTGTATGAAAACAGAGGATAGAGTACGTATTGAGATACAGGATAACGGCAGGGGATTAACAAAAGAAGAACTGGATAGATTATTTATAAGATATTACCGAGGGAATAACACAAAGGACAAGCCAGAGGGTTCAGGACTTGGAATGGCAATAGCCAAACAGATCATAGAGCTGCATGGGGGAAGTATTCAAGCAGAAAGTAAACCAGGCTATGGATGCTGCATGATAATAGAGTTCCCGACTAATTGAAGCGAGGGATCAAGCGGCTACATGGTTTGCCAAGACATCCTATCCATAATACGTTTCCGACAAATACTTAATTATTATCAGACTGAGGCTGACAAACGCAAAACTAGCGGATGTTGGCCTTTTTATAGGGAAGGACGAATGATAAGTTCGGAGTATCAAAAGCATTCACCTAATTGATAAATTACATTTTTTAAGAAGCTTTTGACGCACCTATCATAATAATTAAGTCTTAAAAGTCTTAAAAAATGATTGACCCTGACATGATGTCATAGTGTAAGATAATAACAGAGTTTGAAGTATCCAAAAAATTCTTGGCCGGCAGAGTTTTGAAAGGAATTTAAACCCAAAATCATAGATGGAGGTATCGCAATGAGAACAGTAAAACAAGTTTCGGAACTGACAGGGATAAGTGTGCGTATGTTACACTACTATGATAAGCTGGGGTTATTAAAGCCAAGCGAGGTTACTGATGCAGGCTATAGATTATATGATGATGATGCACTTTTGACTTTACAACAAATCCTGTTTTATAAAGAGCTTGATATACCGCTTAAGGAAGTAAAAGAAATCATGTATAGTCCTAACTATGATAAAAAGCTGGCATTGGAAAATCAAAGAAAGCTGCTGATACTAAAATGCAATAGATTAAAGGATTTGATTGAGCTTATTAATAAAACTTTAAAGGGAGAAAATGAAATGAGTTTTCAAGAATTTGATATGAAGGAATATTATAAAGCTTTGGAAGAGCTTAAGAACGATCATAAGGATAGGATAATCAAAGAATATGGCAGTATGGATAAGTATAATGATTTTATTGAAAGACTGAAATCCAAGGAAGCTGAAATCGCCAAAATGGCTGTAGAGAAATATGGAAGCATTGAAAAATATGTTGAAGCAATGAAGAAGAATTTTAATAGTGAAATATTTACGATAGGAGATCAGTTTAGTTTGTTTAAAAAAGATTTATTGGATGACAGGCATCCCAGACTTAAGGAATTATTTAAAAAACTCGCAGCAGAGCGGGATAAAGATCCTTCCTCTAAGGAAATTCAACAGATTGCAGAAGAAATAACAATTACAGCGAAAATTGATTATGAATTATTTAAAATGGAAGGGGGAAGCGACTACTGGCACTATATGGTTCGGCTCTATTTATTACTTCCTGAGTGGATAGAAGCGGTTGATAAAAAATATGGCGAGGGAGCAGCTAAATTTATCGGTGAAGCATTAAAAAATTATATGGGAGATTATAAGCCAAGATTAGAAATGTTATATGAAAGGCTCGTCTCTGATTTGGGTAAAGATCCTACTTCAAGTGAGAACCAGGAAATTGTTGAGGAGATAGCTGCTATAACAAAGAAAAGTAATGAAGCTATGAAAGTAGACGAAGGCGAAAATCATTGGGGATATACCGCAGAGCTTTATCTATCAAATTCTAACTGGATCAAAGTGAATGATAAGAAATATGGCATGGGTGCATCAGAATTTATTGGGAAAGCATTAAAGTGCTATGCCGAAAGCAAGCGATTAAGTAAATAATTATATTAAATTTTCTTTATAATAGAAAAGTTCTCTGTGAAAATTTAAGGATTAATTAAGTTTAATATTATATTCAAATAAGGTTGCAGGCCTATACTTTATAAAAGTTGGGCTGGCAGCCTTTTTTGTGCAAGAGCAAAGAAGGTTACTGGTAGAGCTATTACACTGTAAAGGAGGAGATAGGTTGAAAAGAAGTACATTTTTCAACCGGCAAAAAGCACTAAGCGTGCTTTTCGCTCAGCATTTGTATGCCGCTTAAGCGGCAGATGTAGGTTATTATATTGTAAAATATTGATCTGATTTCGTTTAAAATTATTGAAAGAAAGAAGGAATTGGTTTGAAAATTATACTCAGGTACATTTTAACTAATATCAAAGAGCACAAACTTAGAACAACGGTTATGCTATTATCAATCCTTATGTCAGCGACACTGATTTTTGTAGCATCCGCGATCGGTGCTTCCTATGAAAGTGCCCAAAAGAAAATGGCAAAGGGCTTTGCAGGAAAGGCGGCATTATCAGTTTCTGCAAAACCTTCTTCGGACGGCGATATGGCCTTAATTCAAGAAAAAGAAATACCGGAGATATCATCTATAAAAAATAGGGTTGGTATTCTGTCGACCTCAGCACTATTCATAAAAGACGGTTATTATGAAAATATAGATATCATTGCAGCCGATATCGATTCACTTAGCACTATAAATAAGCCCCGATTGCTAAAGGAAGCAAAGCTAACAAATTTTGATGGTTTCAGTATTGTATTACCGGAAAAGTTTACAACAAAGTATGGTGTAAAGCCTGGAGACAGCGTTGTATTAACAATAGGTGGAATAGAATATAAATTTACACTTGCTGCGATCGCAGCTTACGATACGATATTTCTTAGACAAACCAGGGGATTTAATGCTTTGCTCCCGAAGGAAACTCTGTCACAGATCTTACAGGCTTCAAGTGGTAATAGCAAGATTCTAATAGAGCCTGCTGATGGCATTAGTGCAGATGACTTAATCTCTGAGTTATCTGTAATAATGCCAAAGGAACATTATAATTTTACAAAAGTATATGATAAAGCACAGATTGCCTCAGACGCTAAGGAAAAGTCTTTGCCTTTTTACTTGATCAGCTTTTTCTCCCTAACCATGAGTGTATTTATCATTTTCAGCAGCTATAAGGTTATTACAATGGAACGACTTCCGGTGATAGGAACCTTTCGCAGTATCGGTGCTACAGTAAAAGTTACAACGAATATACTGTTGCTTGAAAGTCTGGTATATGGAATTATCGGTGGCATCCTCAGCATACCCTTTGGTTGTATCGTTCTTAAGCTGCTGCTTGGTGGCTTAGGGAAATCCCTTTCACTCGGAATTGATATACCGATGGTGGTAAACCCGGTGAATATGATACTTTCCTGTGGGTTAGCTATTATTGTCTCTTTATTCAGCGCCTTTCTTCCTGTGCGCAGGGCAAGCAAACTTCCTGTAAAGGAGGTTGTTCTTGGAAGAGTAGAAGAAAATCGCACTTCTAATAAATTTAAGCTTGGGTGTGGGGTTGTGCTTTTCCTTCTATCTATTCTTCTTCCGCGCATAATAGATAAGGAGAACAAACTACTCATGGCTGCCGGCGGTTTTTCGCTGTTTGGACTGATAGTAGCTGTAATTATTGTGATTCCATTGATTACGAATATTTTTTCAATTATCCTGGAGCATTTCTATGGATTACTTTTTGGTAACGAGGGTAGGTTAGCTGCACGAAATATGCGGGATAACAAGAATATCAATCAAAATGTTACGCTTTTATTTATCAGTCTTTCAGCCGTGATTGCCATCAGCGTTGTCGGAAGCTTTGCTGCCTCCTATATAGGTGATGTATTCGGAGGAGCTTCTTTAGATGGCTTTGCGAATGGAGATATGAGCGCTGAGTTTATTGAGAAGATTGAAAGCTTTGAGGGAATAGAAGAAGTATTACCCATTTACACTATGAACGACAAAATTAATGCAGATAATAAACCCTTCAAACGAGTGGAAGGGATAGCTAATCTAGAACGATACGATTCAATGCTTGATATCAAATATGATAATAAGGAAACACAAATGAGTATAGAAACAGTATTTAGCAATGGTAGAAATGTCCTTTTGAATAAAGACAGCTTAAGACAGCTTGGACTGAAAATAGGGGAGTATGTCAACCTAATTTATAAGAGTAAAAAGTTTACATATAAAATCATAGGAAGCTTTCAATCAAGAGCAGACAGTTCGGAGGCTATAATTCCGGCAGTATATGCAGAGAGTGATTTTGAAACGGAGTATTATGGAATGGTGGCCTATACTGCAGTTGATCCGGAGGCTGTTATAGTTCAAATTCGCAATTTATTCGCAAATAAATTTAATTGGAGCCGTACTGTCGAGGAGTTCAATAAGGATGTATTAGGCACAATTCAATCATTTTTTAATCCGATGCAGAAGCTTACTTATTTTATTCTGTTATTAGCAGCGGTAGGAATTATCAATAATCTACTTATTAATTACATACAAAAGAAACACTCTATCGCCATGTATAAGTCTATTGGTATGAGTAACAGACAGAATATAAAAATGACAATTATGGAAGGCTTAACTTCAGGTATGATTGGAGCCGCAGTTGGAATATTTGCATCCTATATGGAGATAAAAACAATATTTATTGTTGCAGGACCCAGAATTTCTGTAGAACCGGAGATTGATTTTGAGGTATTTTTATTGGCTGGCTTCGCTGGAATTATCATTACTTTAATTGGTTCGGTGGTTCCGATTATAAAAGGCTCGAAGATGAATTTGGTGGAAGAAATTAAGTTTGAATAGCTAGGGGGAGGATAAAAAGATGAACAATAACCTAATTGCCATAGAAGGCAAAAGCATCACAAAGGATTATAAGACGGGAGATACCGTAACTAGAGTTTTAAATAATGTATCGCTGCAGATAGGAAAGGGTGAATTTGTCTCAATAATGGGCCCTTCCGGTTCCGGCAAAAGTACTTTGTTATACATTCTTGGCGGTCTAGACCGTCCTACACAAGGAAGTGTAATGCTACAGGGTGAGGATATTGCCAAATATAACGATAATAAAAAAAGTATTATGCGGCGCAGCAAAATTGGATTTATCTTTCAGTTCTATAATTTAATACCAAATCTCAATGTGGAGGAGAATATTTTGCTTCCCATTCTTTTAGACGGAAAGAAGATTGGTGATTATAGGAAGGAGCTGAATAATATTCTCGAAATTGTAGGGCTTACAACAAGAAGGAAGCATATACCAAGAGAATTATCGGGAGGGCAGCAGCAGCGCGTCGCAATCGCCAGAGCTTTAATTAATCAACCGGAAATCATATTTGCAGATGAACCGACTGGTAATCTGGACAGCGTAACAGGTACGGAAATCATGGAGCTTCTTCGGGAAATCAATAGGGAAAGTAGTAAAACAGTCATTATGGTAACACATTCGGAAGAGGCAGCAGGTTATAGCAACAGGATGATTTGTGTTAGGGATGGAATGCTTGATTGAAATAAACCTCTCCCAATTTAGGTGAAACCAATTTCCTTGATTGTAAATGGTTATAAATTCCACATAAAAATACTATTTACAAGTTATGTGAAGAATGCTATAGTTACCTTAATTAAATCACAAAATTGATGTTAGGAAGTTGGGTGAAAATCCCACACTGTCCCGCAACTGTAATAGAGGAGCTATGATTAACAAGTCACTGGGTAACTGGGAAGACAATCATGGTGAGGATACTTAAGTCAGGAGACTATGCAATTTTGTAAGTTATCTTATCTTGCGAGAGACAAGCTGAGAGTAATATATAGAATGCAGGTAGTCTATATTTTTGCTTTTGCGCACTTATTCGTAAGAATAAGTGCTTTTTTAGTCTCTAAGAAAGGCAGTATAATTGTCATGAATGAAAAACTTATATTTAGATTATCCATAATCCTTTCTATTCTCCTTGCTATGCCGGCCTCCTATGTCAGTGCTATGCATATCATGGAGGGATATTTGCCCCCAGCCTGGTGTATATCCTGGGGAGCGCTTTGTATTCCGTTTCTTGTAAGGGGATACTACTCGATTAAGAAAAAGGTAGCATATTCTTCTAAGTTACTTCTCTTATTAGCCATGTGCGGAGCCTTTTCATTTGTACTTTCTGCACTAAAGCTTCCTTCTGTAACAGGCAGCAGCTCACATCCGACTGGAGTCGGTCTTGGGGCGATCCTATTCGGGCCTTCCGCAATGTCAGTGTTAGGAATCATTATTCTCTTATTCCAGGCAATTTTACTGGCACACGGAGGCTTAACCACACTGGGCGCAAATGTTTTTTCCATGGCAATCATAGGGCCGATAGCTGCCTATGGACTATATAAAGTACTTGGTAAATGTAAAATGAAGCCTTCTGTCTGCGTATTTTCAGCAGCCTTTATAGGAGATATTGCAACCTACGCAATGACCTCTTTACAGTTGGCTTTCGCATTTCCGGATGCAGATGGAGGTATCTTAGCTTCTTTTGTTAAATTCCTGAGTGTTTTTGGAATTACTCAGCTTCCGATTGCAATATCGGAGGGGCTTTTAACCGTTATTATCTATGAAGGAATCAAAAAGTACAGCGGCAGGGAATTGGAGCTGCTTCACCATAAGCAGCCGGAGGAGATAAAGGATGAAATCGAAGCTTAGAATTCTTATTATAATAGGGATAGTAATGTTTTTAACAGCATTTCCATTAATATTTTTAAGTAATGCAAGCTTTAGTGGGGCGGACGATCAGGCAGAAAAAGCGATAACTAATATCGACCCTGATTATAAGCCTTGGGCAAAATCAATGTTTCAGCCAAGTGCCGAAACCGAATCCATGCTGTTTGCTTTGCAGGCTGCAATAGGAGGAGGTATCATAGGTTACGGCTTTGGAAGACTGTCAGCGAAAAAGAAGTATGAGGAAGAAACAAAATAAGAAGCATGAGGAAAAGGTTAAATAAAAGTTAAATAAAAGCTAAATAAAAGTTAATAAAGCTTGCTTTTGAAATCAAGCATAAAGACGATAAGGAGGTACAGCATGGGGATAGACAAATATGCATATAACTCAAGATTAGCAGCAACCAGAACGTTTGATAAGCTTATTTTCTCTCTATTGCCGCTCTTTGTTTGTTTATTTTCTAATTCAAATATTGTCAGCCTAACCGTATTATCTGTCATGGGTGTCAGCACGATCTATTGGAGCGGTTTGAGTGTAAGAAAATATTTGAAGCTGCTTACCCTTCCATTAACCTTCTTAATCCTTGGAACACTTACCATCCTCATACAATCAGTTGATGCTGAAGATATGACTATTATTTATGCAGTCCCTTTATTTGGGAAGACTTACGGGATAACAAAGCAGTCGCTAGAAGGTGGCATGGAATTAATTTTAAAATCAATCGCTGCAGTATCCTGTCTCTATTTCTTCTCTCTTAATACAACGATGAACTCCTTTTTCAACAGTCTTAGAAAATCAAAGCTGCCGTCGGTATTAATAGAATTGATGGAGTTGATTTACCGTTTTATCTTTGTCATCGGAAGTGAGGCAAATAGGATTTATACTGCTCAGGCTTCAAGGCTGGGATATAGAAGCTTTCTAGTAGGATTAAAATCCCTTGGAGTATTAGCAGCTGCCTTATTTGTGAAGGCCCTTGGACGCACAGAACGATTAAATTATGCCCTTGAGGCAAGAAACTTTAGGGGAAGCTACGAATACCTGATTATAAAGGATGAAAAATGTATTGCCTTTTCCATTGGCGGTATTTTATTTGCTGTTTTTTTGATATGTCTTAAACTTGCAGAGCAGTTTGTGATATAGCCGGCTTCTTCCGGCATGGAGGATGTAATGAACATTATTGAGATAAAAGACTTAACTTATAGCTACGATACGCAGAGGAAGGCATTAAATCAAGTCAGTATGTCCTTTGAAAAGGGTAAAATTATTGGTGTACTGGGTGGCAATGGAGCCGGTAAGTCAACCCTGTTTCTGCATTTAAACGGTATCTTAAGGCCAGGCAGCGGTAAGCTTCTATATAATGGTAAGGAAATCAAATATAGCAAAAATGAAATTACAGAGCTTCGTAAAAATATCGGTATCGTATTTCAGGACCCGGACGATCAGCTTTTTTCCTCCAGTGTCAGAAAGGATATCTCCTTCGGACTGCTAAACCTTGGAAAATCTTCTGATGAGGTAACAGATAGGGTAGAGAGAATAATCAAAGAGCTTGGGATAGAGGAGCTTGCCGAAAAGCCGACCCATGCACTCAGCTTCGGACAGAAGAAAAAGGTGGCTATTGCCGGAGTTCTTGCGATGCAGCCAGCAGTTATCATCCTAGATGAGCCAACAGCGGGACTGGATCCTTACGGTGTCAGCGAAATCCTTGATCTTCTGCAGAAGATCAAGGAAGAGATGGGGATCACAGTGATATTATCTACGCATGATATTGATCTGGTGCCGCTCTATTGTAGTGAGGTATATGTGTTAGACAAAGGAGAGGTTGTATTTAGCGGCAGCCCTGAACAGCTCTTTGCTGATCCTGATTTACTACGCAGGCATTACTTAAGACTACCAAGAATTGCACATTTGATGGGGATTTTATACGATAAAGATAAGCTGATGGTGGATAAATCAGCCGCCACTATATCAAAAGCCAGAAAAAGTATAAAAGAATTGGTTGGGAAGAAAATTGGATGATTATATTGTAAAAGGCGGTAAAAAATTAAGAAAAGGCTATACAACCGGAAGCTGTGCGGCAGCCGCTGCTAAGGCAGCGGCAAGCATTCTGCTTAGCGGGGTTTTAATTGAGAAAGTGAAACTTACTCTTCCGACAGGAGATAGCCTAATACTTGATATTGAGAATATAGACTGTAAAGAAGATCAGGTGGTATGTTCCGTAACAAAGGATGCGGGTGATGATCCGGATGTGACGCATGGGATTAAAATATATGCGAAGGTAAGAAGAAAGTTAGGACAAACCACAATTGACGGGGGAGAAGGTGTCGGACGGGTAACCAGAGAGGGTCTTGCCTGTAAGCCAGGGGAAGCTGCAATTAATCCTGTACCCAGAAAAATGTTAGAACAGGCGCTAGCAGAGGCAGCCCTGCAATATGGTTATACAGATGGCTTTGAGGTAATGATATTTGTACCGGGTGGAGAAGAAATTGCAAAAGGCACCTTTAACCAAAGACTTGGTATTGTAGGAGGAATATCGATACTCGGTACAACAGGTATTGTAGAGCCAATGAGCGAAGCAGCAATTCTTGAGACGATAAAGCTCGAGATAGATGCAAAACGTCAGAGAGAAATACTTTTTGTCTCTCCGGGTAATTACGGATTAGAGTTTGCAAAAGCCAACCTTGGACTTAATATTGACCTGGCAGTTAAGTGCTCCAATTATATAGGAGAAACGTTAGATTACGCTATATACAGCGGCTTTCAGAAAATCCTTTTAGTTGGGCATATCGGTAAATTAGTAAAGCTTGCCGCGGGGGTTATGAATACCCATTCTAAAGTTGCAGACTGCCGGAACGAGATATTTGCGGCACATACTGCATTACTTACCGCTAAGAAAGAGCTGATACAAGAAATCATGGAAGCTGTTACAACAGATGAAGTACATAAGATATTAGAGAAGAATGGATTATGCCAAAGTGTGTATGAAAGCATTTTAAATAAAATTTTATATCATCTAAATTACAGAGCTAAGAATAAGCTTCATTTTGAACTTATCATATTCTCTAATGAAAATGGTATCTTAATGCAGACAAAGCACTGTAAGGAATTAATCAGTCAGATAAAGGAGAAAGAGAATTGAGAGGAACTTTATATGGAGTCGGGGTAGGTCCCGGAGATGAGAAGCTGCTAACTCTGCTAGCAGTCGAAACACTGGAAAAGGCAGATAAAATAATTGTCCCGGATACCGGAGGCGAAAGGACAGCGCTAAAAATAGTCAGTCGGTTTATAAAAGAGAAGGAATTGCTATACTGCAATTTACCGATGACGAAAGATGAGGCTGTCTTAAAGGAAAAGCATAAAGAAGCAGCAAAACTAATCTGCACAGAGCTTGATCAGGGGTATAATCTTGCATTTATAACACTGGGAGACCCGACCATCTATTCCACCTATATGTATATCCACAGAATAGTGATAGAGAAAGGATATGAGGTAAGTATTATCAATGGAATTCCTTCCTTCTGTGCTGCTGCGGCTAGACTCAATATATCCCTGTGTGACAGAAGCGAAGCACTTCATATCATACCCTCCTCGTATGATAAATTAGAGGAGCTGCTTAAGCTTGATGGGAATAAGGTCTTAATGAAGAGCGGCAAAAGTATTCCGGAGGTTATCGGAAAGCTAAAGCAGATGAAGCTGCTGCAGCAATCGAAAATGGTAGAATGCTGCTATATGGAGAATGAAAAAATATATGAGAAGCTGGAAGAAGTAGATAATGACAGCAGTTACTTCTCCGTTATTATTGTGAAGTAAAGTATATCTTGCCCTAATTCAAAGGGTTGGCATGTTATATTAGGTTGAAAAATCAAAGATTTTTCAATCGGCAAATTTGTGCGCTGCCCAAATTCGCAGGTTTTGGCAGCAGATGGAGGTTATTATGGTTTATTTTATTGGTGCTGGCCCGGGTGCAGTAGATTTGATTACGATTAGAGGAGCAGAGCTTTTAAAACGTGCAGATGTGATAATCTATGCAGGTTCTCTGGTTAATCCGGAGCTGCTAAACTATGCAAAAAATACTTGCAGCATATATAACAGTGCTGAAATGACTCTGGAGGAGGTAATTGAAGTACTGGTATCGGAAAATTGCGAGGACAAAATATTAGTTAGATTGCATACCGGTGATCCAAGTATCTATGGTGCGATTAAGGAGCAGATGGATTTGCTGAAGGAGCACCGGATAGAGTATGAGGTGGTTCCGGGGGTCAGCTCCTTCTGCGGTGCAGCCGCAGCACTTAAGGCAGAATATACTCTGCCGGGTGTCAGCCAGACGGTGATTTTATCAAGAATGGAGGGAAGGACGCCTGTTCCGGCGGAGGAAGAGATAGCAAGGCTTGCCTCCCATAAAGCCTCAATGGTACTTTTTTTAACCTCGTCCCTAATTGAGAAATTAACTGAAAAATTACTGGAGGGCGGTTATCAGGAGGATACCCCGGCAGCAATCGTATATAAAGCGACCTGGCCAGATCAAAAGGTGATAAGGACAACCGTAGGAGGCCTTGCAGCAAGTGCTAAGGAGAATGATATCACGAAGACAGCCTTAATTCTAATAGGTGATTTTCTATCCGGTGAGTATGAGAGGTCTAAGCTATATGATAAAACCTTTACCCATGAATTCAGAAAGGCAGTTTTATAATGCTTGTAACAATTTTTAGCTTTACACTTAACGGCTCTAGGTTATGTGAACGAATATCGAAGCTTTATAGGAAGCCCTTATGTTATTCCAAATATCCGGCTGGGGAGGGCTTTATCCCCATGGAGGGATCGCTTTCACAGCTGGTTGAAAAGGCCTTTCATAACAGTGAGGCATTGATTTTCATCGGTGCTGTGGGAATTGCTGTCCGCTTAATCGCACCATTTATCAGGGCAAAGGATAAGGACCCAGCAGTGATTGTAATCGATGAAAAGGGTAGATATGTGATACCGATACTATCCGGGCATCTAGGAGGTGCGAATCAGATTGCCTGTGAGCTTGCGGATGTTCTGATGGGACAGGCCGTAATCACTACCGCAACAGATATAAACAGGGTGTTTTCTGTGGATGTCTGGGCTAAGGAGCAGGAGCTTCATATTCATAATATGGAAGCTATCAAATATATTTCCTCCGCGCTATTAAAAGGGGAGAAAATCGGGCTTGTCTGTGATTATGAGATAGACACAGAGTTGCCGGAATTTATAACAGATACTCATGCAACCGTAGGTAATGCAGGACTAAATATAAACACGAAAGCAGGAATTTATATATCGGAGGACATATCAAAAAGCTTATTCAAACATACCTTGAAGCTGACTCCCAAAAACTATGTACTTGGAATTGGCTGCAGACGAAATGTTGAGGTTGAAATATTAGAAAAGACTGTATTAAACTATATGGGAGCTTTAAACCTGTCTACGGACTTATTTAGTACGGTAGCTACAATTGATATTAAGGCAAAGGAGCCGGCTATTCTGGCCTTTTGTAATAAATTCAGACTTTCCCTATCGATATACTCAAGTGATGTACTAAATAAAGCAGCAGGAGAATTTACCGCCTCAGATTTTGTGAAAAATACGGTGGGAGTGGACAATGTCTGTGAGCGAGCAGCCTTTCTCGCCAGTAATGAGGGTGAAATTGTCTTAAGGAAGACTTTTAGTCAGGGAGTTACAGTCGCAATTGCAAAAAAGAAATGGAGGTGTAGGTTTTGAGTCTTGCACTAATCGGAGTGGATTATAAAACAGCAGGAATAATACTCAGAGAATCCATCAGCTTAACCGAATCAAAAATCAGAGTAATCCTGCAGCAGTTAAAAAATATACCCTTCTTAAACGGAGTCGCTTTACTGTCAACCTGTAATAGAACAGAGCTTTATTTGTCCTATGATCAGAATTTGAAGAAAGAAGAGCTGACAGATCTTTTCTGTAAAACAGTTGGGTTTCAGCCTGAAGCAGCAGGAGAGCATATCTATTATAAAAAGGATGAGAAGGTTGTTGCTTATCTGTTTGAGCTTGCGGGCGGAATACATTCGATGATCTTTGGAGATGATCAGATCGCTTCTCAGGTTGGTGAAGCAATTGAACTGGCAAATGAGGTTGGGGCCAGTGATGCAGTATTAAACACCCTGTTCAGACATGCCGTAACCTGTGCCAAGAAAATAAAGACCTCCGTAACCTTAAAAACGGTAGCTCCGTCGGTTGCTACACAGGCGGTGGATATCGTAAAGGATTTTATTCGGACGAAAAAAGACTGTAAGGTGTTGGTAATCGGAAACGGCGAAATCGGAAGAGGTGTCGGTAAAGCACTGGTTAGTGCGGGCTGTGAGGTCTATATGACCCTCAGAACCTATAAATATAAGCAAAACGTTATTCCACAGGGCTGTCAGATAACCGAATATGAGAAAAGATGCGAGCTGTTCCCCAAGGTTGATATCCTTATCAGTGCCACCAAAAGCCCGCATCATACGGTAAGCTATGAGGCACTGGCAGAATGTAAGCAGGTACCCAGCTATATTATGGATCTGGCTCTTCCAAGGGATATAGACCCAAAGGTAGGACAAATGGAGGGCGTGCATTATTATGATATTGATGCAATCGGGAAAAATGCCCGTTACGATAATTCTAAGGAAATTAGCATGATTAGGGAGATTATCACCGGTCAGCTGAAAAAATTTAAGGAATGGCTTATGTACCGCAGAAAAAATCATAATCAGTTAATGGAGGAATGCAAGAGATGATTTATATAATCGGTCTGGGTCCGGGAGAGCATAGTCAGATCACGCCGAAGGCAATTGAGGCATTAAAAAGCTGTGATATCGTTGCAGGCTATACGGTGTATATTGATTTGATCAGGGAATTAGTTAATGATAAGGAGCTTATTCAGACTCCCATGCTACAGGAAGTAGAGCGGTGCAAAAAGGCAGCACTTGCAGCAAGTGAAGGTAAGACGGTTGCAATGGTGTCTAGCGGAGATGCCGGAATCTATGGGATGGCATCCCTTATGCTTGAGGTCTTAGAAGAGCTTGGGGTGGAGACAGAGCTAGAGGTGATTGCCGGTATTACGGCAGCTTCCTCCGCGGCAGCCGTACTCGGTGCACCGTTAACGCATGATTTTGCCGTGATTTCCCTAAGTAATCTCCTTACACCCTGGGAGAAGATAGAGAAAAGACTTAATCTCGCATCTCAAGCTGGTTTTATTCTCGTAATATATAATCCTACCAGTAAAAAAAGACATGATTTTCTGTCAAAGGCCTGTGAAATAGTAATGAATAACCTAGGCCCGGAGATTAAGTGTGGGTATGTCAAAAATATCGGCCGGGAGGGACAGACACATAAGCTACTAACGCTAAAGGAGCTAAAAGACGAGCAGGTCGATATGTTTACAACCATTATTATCGGAAATGAAACCACAAGAATCATCGGTGACAAGCTGGTAACACCAAGAGGGTATAGAATTGATGAGTAGTAGCACGAATAAGAAAATTCTTATATTTGCAGGAACGAATGAGGGCAGGAGGTTATGCGAATATCTTACCGATCAGGGGATAGCTGTTACAGCCTGTGTTGCGACAGAGTATGGAAGTCTCTGTCTATCAGCTATGACAGGACTTGATATCAGGGAGGGCAGATTATCTGCTATGGAAATCGAAGAATTGATAAAGCATTATGATATCATACTGGATGCCACGCATCCCTATGCGAAGCTAATATCAGAAAACCTTAAAAGTGCTTGTGAGGTTAATGAGAAGCCATATATCAGAGTAATCCGTCCGCAGACGGAGTATAGCAATGTCATAACCTGTGATAGCATTGAAGCAGCCTGTGAGTATTTAAATCAGACAGAGGGAAAGGTACTGATCACCACCGGAAGTAAGGAGCTGAAACCCTATACTACAGTAGCTGATTATAAAGAAAGACTGTATTTAAGAGTACTGCCTTCAATAGATGCTTTAGAAGAATGTAATAGAAAGGGCTTTAAAGCCTCGAACATAATCTGTATGCAGGGGCCATTTTCCGAAGAACTCAATCTTGCTATGCTAAAACAGGTGAAGGCATCCTATTTGGTTACGAAGGAATCCGGTAAAGCCGGAGGCTTTGAGGAAAAGCTTTCAGCGGCTGAAAAATGCGGCGTCAAGGTCATCGTAATTGGAAGACCGGTTAAGGAGGAGGGCTTTTCCTTACAGGAGACAATGGGACTTTTAAAGCAGGAGCTTTCCATCAGAGAGGAGATAAATCCAAGCTTCCCTATGTTCCTGAAGCTTGAGAAGAAAAAAATTACAGTCATCGGAGCAGGAAAAATTGCAGCAAGAAGGATTAAATCACTGCTTAAGTTTTCAGCAGATATTACAGTAATTGCACCCGATGTTAGTGAAGAGCTGTCAGAGTTAGCTGATCGAATTACAATTCGCCTTAAGGAATTTGAAGAAAGTGATATTTTTAATTCTTTTATCGTAATTGCGGCCACTGACAATAGAAACGTCAACCAGAAGGTATATGAAGCAGCACAAAGATATCAAATATTAGTTAATGTAGCTGATCAAAAAGAGCAAAGTGATTTTTATTTCCCGGCATTGTTTATGGATGAGGATATCATAGGCGGCATAATATCAAAAAACGGTGAAAATCATAGCCTTGTAAAGCAGAGAGCAGAGCTGATACGGGAATTTTTAAATAGAAACGAAAGGAAGTAATAATTTGAGTGTAATCAGAGTTGGCAGCAGAGACAGTAAGCTTGCTGTTATACAGGCGCAAATGGTAATCGATGCGATAAAGAAATATGATCCATCCCTTCAAACCGAGCTGATCACCATGAAGACTACCGGTGACAAGATACTGAATATGACACTGGATGCAATCGGCGGGAAGGGCTTATTCATAAAAGAACTGGACGAGGCCTTATTAAACGGCTCAGTAGATATAACAGTACACAGCTTTAAGGATATGCCGATGGAGCTGCCAGAGCAGCTTCCCATTGTAGCACTCTCAGAGAGAGAAGATCCCCGTGATGTGTTAATCTATCCCGAAGGCATTCAATATCCCAGTAAACCGGCAGGCTGCTCCAGTAAAAGAAGGACTATTCAGTTAAAGGAGCTGGGCTTTCAAAATACTGCACCCCTTAGAGGGAATGTCCTAACGAGGCTTAAAAAGCTTGATGAAGGAGAATACAGTGCGATTGTACTGGCTGCCGCAGGAATAAAGAGACTGGGACTAAAAGACCGGATTAATAGGTATTTTGATACGGAAGAGATAATGCCTGCAGCCTGCCAGGGAATTATCTCTGTTCAGGCCAGAAAGGGAGAGAACACGGAGTATTTATCTCTCTTTCACAGCGAAGCTTCAAAGCTAGTATCGGATGCAGAAAGAGCCTTTGTCACAGCGTTAGAGGGAGGCTGTTCTTCGCCAATTGCAGCTTATGCGGTAATAGAGAAGGAACAGCTTGTGTTAAAGGGTATGTATGTGAGTGAAGAGACAGGGCAGATTAGGAAAGGAATGCTTCGTGGTAATATTACTGACGGCATATTAATTGGAAAAGAGCTGGCCCGGCAATTAAAGCAGGAGGGGATGAGTTAGATGAAGAGTGGATTTGTTGCACTCGTTGGTGCAGGCCCCGGTGAAGTCGGCTTACTGACACTGCGAGGAAAGGAGCTTCTTGAAGCCGCCGAGGTTGTGGTTTATGATAGGTTGGTTTCCGAGCAGATTAAGAATCTCATACCAAAGCAGGCAAGACGCATTGATGTCGGTAAGGAAAGCAGTAAGCATCTGGTTTCCCAGGATAAGATAAATGAGCTACTCTTAGAGGAAGCAAGAAACGGAAGCTTTGTTGTCAGATTAAAGGGCGGAGACCCTTATGTATTTGGACGCGGTGGAGAGGAACTGGAATTACTGCATCAGAATGAGATACCCTATGAGGTGGTTCCGGGAATAACCTCTGCCATAGCTGCACCCGCCTATGCCGGAATACCTGTAACCCACCGGGATTATTGCAGCAGCCTGCATATCATAACAGGTCACCAGAAGGAAAATGAACCTCTTAAAATCAATTTTGACAGCTTGGTTCATGTAGAAGGAACACTGGTTTTTTTAATGGGAGTTGCAGCCTTAAAGCAAATAGCAGAGGGACTGATAAAAGCGGGGATGGAGCCCCATATGCCAGCTGCTGTTATTCAAAACGGAACAAGGCCAAATCAGAGAAAGCTGATCGCAGACTTAAAGAGCATCTATGAGAAGGCAGTGGAGGAGAAGATAAAATCCCCTGCCGTCATTGTTGTAGGAAAGGTCTGTACACTATCAGACCGTTATGACTGGTTTATGAATAAGCCCCTGTTTGGTGCTACAGTGATCGTGACCAGACCGGCTGCTTCGGAGGGATCGCTTTTAACAAAGCTAAGAGGCCTTGGTGCCGAGGTTTATGATTATCCCTGTATTAAGATCGAGGAAATCGAAGCTAAGAACAGGCTTGAAGAGGCGGTAAGCAGGCTGAAAAGCTTTAGCTGGTTCGTATTTACCAGTAAGAACGGAGTCACGATATTCTTTGAATACTTAAAGAAGCAAAAGCTTGACTGTCGGATCTTGAGTAATATAAAAATTGCCGCAATCGGAAGTCAGACAGCGCTGGAACTAGAGAAATACAGTATATTTGCAGATTATGTACCGGAGACCTTTGATGGAGTACATTTGGGAAATGGCTTGGTGGAAAGAACGAGGGCCGGTGAGCAGATATTAATCCTGAGAGCAAGAAAAGGTAATGAAGAATTGATTAACCTATTGAGAGAGAACGGCAGAGAATATATAGATATTCCTATGTATGACACAATCCATATAAAAGCTTATGCGCAGGAGATAACTATGCTGCTTTCAGAGAATAAAACGATTTATGCCGCCTTTACCAGTGCGTCTACGGTGGAGGGCTTTATGGAGAACATAGGTAATCATGACAGATCAAATATCTTTGGGATCTGCATTGGTGAACAGACCGCAAAAGCAGCAGAAAAATACAAGCTAAACTACGTTATTTCAAAATCAGCCACGATTGACAGTATGGTTGAGAAGCTATTGGAGGTACAGGATGAACGAAATCAGACCAAGAAGAATTAGAAATGACAGTAATATCAGAAATCTGACCAGAGAGACAAGAGTATCAGAGCGGTCACTTATCCTTCCGCTGTTTATTAAGGAAGGGCAGAATAGAAAAGAGCCGATTGGGGCACTGGAGGGTCACTTCTATTACAGTCCGGACAGCGTAAAGACAGCAATTGAAGAGGCTTTAGATAACCACATCAATTCTGTTCTACTCTTTGGACTGCCGCAGCATAAGGATGAACTGGGCAGTGAAGCCTATTACGAGCAGGGAGTGGTTCAGGAGGCAGTCAGACAGATTAAAAAAAACTACCCTCAAATGTTAGTCATTACTGATGTATGTATGTGTGAATATACCTCCCACGGACACTGTGGAATCATAAAAGAGGGTAAGGTTGATAATGATGAGACGCTTCCCTATATTGCGAGAATCGCGCTCTCCCATATTCAGGCAGGAGCTGATATGGTTGCACCCTCCGATATGATGGACGGGCGAATCCTTACGATACGACAAGCCTTGGATGATTACGGGTTTTATGATAAACCGATCCTATCCTATACGGCGAAATATTCCTCCGCCTTTTATGGGCCCTTTCGTGAGGTGGCAAAATCTGCGCCGGCCTTTGGTGACAGAAAAACCTATCAGATGGATTATCATAATGCAAAGGAAGCACTAAAGGAAGCTTATCTTGATATCAAGGAGGGGGCGGATATCCTTATGGTAAAGCCGGCTCTTTCCTATCTGGATATCATAAAGGAGCTTAAGGATAATACGAACTATCCCATCTGTGCCTATAGTGTAAGCGGAGAGTATGCAATGCTTAAGGCAGCGGCTAAAATGGGATATCTAGACGAATATAATTCCATGTGCGAAAGTACGGTAAGCATATTCCGGGCAGGAGCCGACATGCTGATTACCTATTATGCGAAGGAAATCGCTTCAGCAATCAGAAAAGGAGATATCGGATAATGGAGACATTGTTTGAAAGAGCGAAGAAGGTTATGCCGGGCGGAGTCAACAGCCCGGTCAGATCCTTCAAGGCGGTAGGCAGAGACCCTGTATTTATCGCTTCAGCTAACGGCTCAAAGCTTTATGATGTAGATGGAAAAGAGTACATTGATTATATCTGTTCTTACGGCCCATTGATTTTAGGGCATAACCATCCGCAAATTGCTGAGAGTGTAGGAGCTGCAGTTAAGAACGGACTTAGCTATGGGGCTCCGACAAAGCTGGAAGTTGTGATGGCTGAGCTGATTACTGAGATTGTACCAAATATTGATATGATCAGAATGGTCAACAGCGGAACGGAAGCTGTCATGAGTGCGCTAAGGCTTGCTAGGGGCTATACAAGGAAGAATAAAATCATTAAATTCAACGGCTGCTATCATGGCCACAGCGATCCGATGTTAGTTCATGCAGGCTCCGGAGCACTGACACTATCCAACCCGGACAGCTTAGGAGTAACAGCACATCAGGCAAAGGATACCCTGATTGCGGAGTATAATAGCATAGAAAGTGTTCAGAAGCTCTTTGCGGCGAATAAAGACGAGGTAGCAGCGGTCATACTGGAGCCTGTCGCAGCGAATATGGGGGTTGTGCTTCCAAAGGATCACTTTTTATCGAAGCTGAGAGAAATCTGTGATGAGAATAATGCTTTACTGATTTTTGACGAAGTAATAACAGGCTTTCGTCTCGCACTGGGAGGAGCACAGGAGTATTTTGATGTAAAGGCGGATATTGTGACCTTTGGTAAAATCCTCGGTGGAGGAATGCCAGTGGGTGCCTATGCTGCCAGACGTGAGATCATGGAGCTCATTGCTCCCTTAGGCGGAGTGTATCAGGCAGGAACCCTTTCCGGCAATCCGATTGCCATGACTGCGGGACTGATGCAGCTAAAGCTATTAAAGGAGAATAAAGATATTTACAGTAACATAGAAAGGCATGCTAAAACACTGGCTGATGGATTAATACAAGCAGCGAAGGAGCTTTCTATCCCCCTCTGTGTTAACAGGATTGGTTCGCTGGTATGTGCCTTCTTTACCGATAAAGAGGTTTTAGACTTTGCTTCTGCAAAATCCAGCAATACAATAAATTACGCCAGATTCTTCTGCCTGATGCTAGAACAGGGAATTCATATGGCACCGGCACAATTTGAAGCAATGTTTATCAGTAACGCACATACCGGGGAAGATATAGAAAAAACAATCCGTGCAGCAAGAGCTGCCTTAATAACAATGAAGGATGAGGGGGCATTTACTTGAAGGGTATATTGATTTTGGCACATGGCAGCAGAGAAAAATCCACGCAGGAAACGCTGGCTGAAATAATTAGTATGCTTAAGGAGGATATGAAGGATTGTCTGATTGAAACAGCATACCTACAGTTTAATGAGATTAATCTGGAAGCTGGCTTAAATAAGCTTGTGGAGCAGGGAGCAGAGGATATTAAAGTCATCCCTTATTTCCTGTTTGACGGCATTCATATCAGAGAGGATATCCCAAGTGAAATTGAGGCATATCTGGCTGATAAAAAAGGAATTAAAATCACCATGGGAAAAACCTTAGGTGCTGACCGAAGACTTTCCCTGATTCTTGCTGATAGAGTAAGGGAAGCATTATGAGGACAATTTATATCATAGGCGGGGGGATGGGTAGCCCGGAGCTTCTTACAACGAGGGCATTATCCTTACTCAAAGCATGTGACGAAGTGTATGCCTTTGACCGATTGGCTGAGCTTTATGCTTCGTTACCTAAAAAGCTTATCAAATGCAGTTATACAGAGCTTCATACATTAATAGAACAATCCGAAGCAGATATCATCGGGATATTAGTGTCAGGAGATACCGGCTTTTACAGCGCAGCGAAGCTACTTAATGAAAAGCTTGGTGATCGCTACCGAATCGTAAATATATGTGGTTTAAACAGTCTGCAGTACTTTTGCTCTAAGCTTAACTTAAGCTATGAAGCAGTAAATGTTATCAGTTTACATGGAAGAAATAAATCAATCCTTGGAAGTATTTCCTACAATAGATATAGCTTTGTTCTAACAGGCAGTGATCATAAAGCAAAGGACATCTTAATTCACTTAACTGATCTGGGGCTGGGGCATATTACGGCTTACGTCGGAGAATGTCTGTCGATGCAGCAGGAGAGAATTACGACCGGAACAGTGCAGGAACTATCAAAGCTGACCTTTGATACATTAAGTGTGATTCTCTTTGAGAATAACCGTCCGGTACAAAAGGAAAGACCATTATTTGATGAGGATTTTATCAGAGAGAAGACGCCTATGACGAAGCAGGAGGTCAGATGGGCTTCTGTAAATAATCTGGAAATACAACCGGAGGATATTCTCTTTGATATCGGAGCAGGGACAGGCTCCGTAGCCATAGAAATGTCGAGAAAAGCATATGACGGAGTGGTATATGCGATTGAACAGAAGGAAGAAGCTTATCATTTATTAAATAAAAACAGAGAACAGCTGGGAGCATACAATGTCATTCCGGTACTTGGGAATGCAGCAGAGAAACTTAAAGTACTGCCGGTTCCGGATAAAGTCTTTGTTGGTGGAAGCGGTAAGGAGCTTAAGGAAATTCTTCAATCTCTTTTTGAACTGAATCCTGATATAAAGCTGGTCATCAATGCAATTGCTCTCGAAACCCTGAATGCGTCACTAACCTTATTAAAGGAGTATAGCTGTAAGGTGGAAGTAACCTGTATCAATGTATCGAAGAATAAAATGGTGGGTGAGCATTCCCTGATGATTGCAAATAATCCGGTTTATATTATTACCAGTAAAAGATTGTGATTCGTCATTTTGCACAATCTATAACAGTTGCTCATCAAACCATGTTCTACATCTCTTTGCTATTAGTAGTGTTTGTACAAAATGACGAAGCCAAGTAGTTCGAGGGGCTTTTGATACTGCAATCCTATAAAAGAAATACGAAAAGGATATCCTTGGATTACCGGAGGTAGGTTGAAAAGAAGTACATTTTTCAAACCGGCAAAGACATTAAACGTGCTTTTCGCTCAGTATTTGTATGCCGCTTAAGCGGCAGATGGGGTTAATATGCCAAATATAAGTAAAAAAATCAACAGAATTATGATTGCCGGAACAAACAGCGGCTGCGGCAAGACAACCATAACCTGTGCCATATTAAAGGCCTTGGTAAAAAAAGGAATTAAGGTGGCATCCTTTAAATGCGGCCCGGACTATATTGACCCCATGTTTCATAGTGAAATTCTTGGAACGAATTCCTCCAATATAGATTTCTTTCTTACCGGAGAGAGGGAGGCGGCTTATCTCTTTGCTAAAAACAGTCAGGGTGCGGAGCTTTCCCTTGTAGAGGGCGTTATGGGGTTTTATGACGGAATGGGAGGCAATACCCTTACCGGTTCCTCCTATGAGATTTCTGAAAAGCTTGCTGTACCGGTTGTACTGGTTGTCGACTGTAAGGGTGCTTCCTATTCGGTTGCTGCAATGATTAAAGGGTATCTGGACTTTTATCACAACAACATCAAAGCAGTTATTCTCAATCAGGTATCCAAGGCAATGTATCCAATCTATAAAGAATTCTTAGAAAATAAACTTCCGGTCAAAGTACTGGGCTTCATGCCGAAGGAGCCAAAGGCTGTACTAGAGAGCAGGCATTTAGGACTGGTTACAGCTAAGGAGCTAGAAAGTCTCGAAGAAAAAATGGAGCTTTTGGCACAAAGAGCGGAGGAACATATCGATTTAGAGGCTATGCTTGCGCTGGCAGATAGCGCAGAACCACTGTGCTATGAGGAGATAAAAATCTCAAGGCTATCCGAGGTGAAAATCGCAGTAGCGAAGGATAAAGCCTTTTGCTTTTATTATGAAGACAGTCTGAAGCTGCTTGCCCTCTTAGGCGCAGAACTGATTAACTTTTCACCGCTCTTTGATAAATCTCTTCCGCCTGATATAGACGGTCTGATACTAGGAGGAGGTTATCCAGAGCTTTACACAGAGCAGTTAAGTAATAATACGCTCATGCTTAACAGTATCCGTAAGGCTTCAAAAATGGGGCTTCCCATTTATGCTGAATGCGGAGGTTATATGTATCTTGGAAGAGAAATCTCAGGCTGTCCGATGGCAGGAGTGATCGATATGAGCTGTGAGATGACAGAGAAATTACAAAACTTTGGATATATTACCCTTACGGCTAAGCAGGATACCCTGCTGTTAAAGAATAAGGAGCAGGTAAAGGCTCATGAATTTCATTATTCGGTAAGTGATAATAAAGAGCATGCCTTAACCGCCCTGAAAGCAAGCGGCAAAAGCTGGGAAGCCGGATACAGTAGTGCTTCTGTTTTTGCACTTTACCCCCATATACACTTTTGGGGGAATAGGGATATGGCAGAATGTTTTATAAAGAAGTGTGAGAATTACAGAAATAGTAAAAAGCATGCCTAATTAAGATGCCTACAATTAATGTGAGGATTTAACCGATGGAAATAATGATAGAAAAGTTAAAGGAAGCGGAGATGAAAAAGGCCCGTAAGCGGTGGGACAGCATTGCAAAACCACTAGGAAGCCTCGGCAAACTGGAAGAGGCTATAATAAAGCTTGCCGGAATCTACGGAAGTGACAAAATCGATATTTCCAAAAAATGCGTGGTGGTTATGTGTGCAGATAATGGTGTTGTAGAGGAGGGGGTTACCCAATCCGGCAGTGAAATTACCCGTATCGTTGCAGAGAATATGACGAAGAATAAAGCAACCATCAATGTATTAGCAAATACCTGCGGTGCTGAGGTGTTCGTAGTTGATATCGGGATCTGTACTGAGATCTCTAATAAAGAGATTATCAACAGGAAGATCATGTATGGCACAAGAAATCTCTGTCGTGAGCAGGCAATGAGTAAAGAGCAGGCGCTTCAGGCTATTTTAGTTGGTATAGAGCTTGTTGGAGAGTTAAAAAGTAAGGGCTATAAGATGCTTGCAACAGGGGAGATGGGAATAGGTAATACAACTACCAGCAGTGCCATTGCAGCCTGCCTGTTAGGAAGAGAGGTCTCTGAGGTTACCGGCCGAGGTGCTGGACTTACCTCCGGTGCACTGGAGAAGAAAATCAAGGTTATTGAAGAAGCATTAAAGAAGCACCAGCCTGATGAAAATGATCCAATTGATGCGCTTTCTAAAGTGGGTGGATTAGATATAGCTGGGTTAACCGGAATCTTTCTGGGGGGTGGAATTCATCAAATGCCCATTTTAATCGATGGTTTTATATCCTCGGTTGCGGCACTAATTGCGGTTAGAATATGTTCAGAAGCGAAGAATTACATGTTCGCTACCCATATATCCAGAGAACCTGCCGGTAAAATGTTGATAGATGCCTTGGAACTTCCTTATCTTGTGGATTTACATATGTGTCTGGGGGAAGGAAGTGGAGCAGTTATGACCTTTCCGATTTTTGATATGGCTCTGGAGGTATATAACCGGATGAGCAGCTTTGAACAGGCACAGATAAAAGCATATACAGAGCTAAAATAGTGTGAATAGTCCAAAGTACATGCAGGCCTAAAGCCTCGCATACGAGGCTTATTAAGAATAACAAAGCGGATTTATTTCATGATACATGCCAAACAGCAGGGTCTATTATATAGAGCAGTGTACTAATAAAATAACTGATTTGATTTGTTATGATAAGCATAGGCCACTATTGCTTTAAGGTAATTCAATATTTGATTTAATAAAGCTTTCTAAATTTTATTGAAATGAAGGATAAAAGATGCTGATTATGATACTGGGCGGAGCGGCAAGCGGGAAAAGTGAATATGCTGAGAACTTATGTCTGCAGCTCTCCTCGTCAAAACTATATATCGCTACAATGGAGCCTTACGGTGAGGAAGCCCTCCAAAGAATTGAAAGGCATACCCGGATGCGAAAGCAAAAGGGCTTTGATACACTTGAGAAATATAACAGGCTTTTTGAAGCAGAGGTATCAGGCTATGATACCGTTCTTTTAGAATGTATGTCCACGCTGCTTGCCAATGAATTCTTTAGCAGTGAGGACTACAACCATAATATCTTTACTGGGATAACAAAGCTTCAAAGAAGCTGTAAGCAGCTGGTAGTAATCACAAATAAGGTATTCTCAGACGGAGAGGCTTATGGGGAAGAGACAGATCGGTATATGGAGGCTCTAGGGGGAGTGAACCGCACACTGGCTGCGCTCGCCGATGTGGTGATAGAGGTGGTTTATGGAATACCAATCTTAATCAAAGGAGGGAAAGAATTTGAAATTGCTTAAAGGCTTCCTCATCAGCTTTTCCATGTATTCCATTATCCCAATGCCGAAAATAGACTGGGATAAGGAGAGTATGAAATATACCTTCCTCTTTTTTCCCTTTATCGGCTTAATTATTGGCGGTTTATCCTACGGATGGATTACTTTCGGGGTTAAGCAGGACTTAAATCCAGTCTTAACAGCGGTTATACTGGTATTGCTGCCGATTATTTTCTCAGGAGGAATTCATTTGGATGGCCTCATTGATACCTGTGATGCGTTCTTTTCTTATGGTGATAAGGAAAAGAAGCTAGAAATATTAAAGGACCCCAGAACGGGTGCATTCGGTGTGATCGGCTGTTCGGTTTATTTACTTCTTAGTCTGGGAGTATACAGTCAGCTGCTTCAAACGTCTGAGTATGCAGTCCTGCTTACGATAGGCTTCTTTATCAGCCGGGCTCTTGGTGCAATCGCTTTGCTCACTGTTAGAAAAGCAAAAGCCACAGGCTTAGGCTCGACCTTTGCGGCAGCAGCGGACAATAAACTTATACTAGCTATGAATATATTCTATCTAATACTCGCATTTTTACTCATTTTCCTGATCAATGCATTACTTGGCGCGGTTGTACTTGTAGCTTTAGCATGCTTTTCCTACTGTTATATTTCCTCCATCCGGAAGAACTTTGGTGGTATTACCGGAGATTTAACAGGTTTTTATATCCTATCAGTAGAATTAATTATGCTTTTTATCCTAGCGATTGGAGGTATGGTATGTTGATCTTTGTTGTGGGCGGAGCCTATCAGGGAAAATACGAATTTGCCCTAACCTTAGGGCTTCCAGTAATAAATAAGCTTCAGGCTAAAATAAAAGAGCTTCTGCTTCAGGGAGCAGATGTCCGGTCTGAGGTTATGAAGCTGATTGATCAGAAGGACTGTGTCGTAGTCTGTGATGAGATCGGCTGCGGTATCGTTCCGCTTAAGAAGGAAGACCGGGATTACAGAGAAATCGTAGGAAGGATAGCCTGTGAGCTTGCAAAGAAAGCGGACGCCGTATATAAGGTGGAAGCAGGCATTGCACTGAAAATAAAATGATAAAAATATATTTTGTACGTCATTTAAAAACGAAAGGTAATTATGAGAAAAGATATATCGGCAGAACGGACGAGAGCTTGTATGAGGCAGAAAAGCAGACCCAATTAACTAATCTAAAGGGCATACAGACAGTTTACTCCAGTCCGATGAAAAGATGTATCGAGACGGCAAGACTTCTAGCTCCCGGTAAAGCGCCAGTCATTATCGAGGGACTGAAGGAGATAGATTTTGGGGAATTTGAAAATAAATGCTATGAAGAGCTTAAGGACAATCCTGATTATATAAGCTTTATTGCCAGTAACGGCACAGGCAGTACTCCGCAGGGTGAAAATGCAATTGCTTTTAAAAACCGCTGCTGTAATGCCTTTGCAGGAATTGTTCAAAGCTTTCAAAAAAACAGTAATCCGGTAATATTAATCGTATGCCATGGCGGTACTATTATGTCTATCCTTGAACGGTATGAGGTGCAGCAGAGAGATTTTTACGACTATCAGGTAAAGAATGGCTTTGGCTATGAAGCGGAGTATAACCCTGAGACAAATAAAATAACAATAATAAAGGAATTGATCGAATGAGATACGGTTTTATCATAGGAATTGCTTTCATCCTGGATTTGATATTCGGGGATCCCTACTTTCTTCCTCATCCAATCTGCCTCATCGGCAATACGATAAGCTTTCTAGAGAAGAAAATCAGAAGATGGCTAAAGAATGAGCTGCTTGGGGGAGCTTTATTAGTTTTCCTCGTATTGGTGCTTAGCTTTGGTATCCCCTTTGCAATATTATATGCGGCAGGCCGGATTAATAATTATCTTGCCTTAGTGATTGAGATTTATTTTTGTTACCAGATCTTTGCGGTAAAGTCTTTAAAGACCGAAAGCATGAAGGTTTATGATCCACTCACTCAGAAGGATATGATAGGGGCGAGAAAATTTCTCTCCTATATCGTAGGTCGTGACACAGAAAATCTTGACGAAAAGGGTGTAATCAAGGCTACAGTAGAAACAATAGCCGAGAATACAACCGACGGAGTGATTGCACCGTTACTATTTATGGCGGTCGGTGGCGCACCTCTGGCATTTTTCTATAAAGCGATTAATACGATGGATTCCATGATCGGCTATAAAAATGAAAAATACATCCGCTTTGGCAAATGTGCCGCAAGACTGGATGACGCGGCAAACTTTATACCGGCTAGAATTTCGGCCTTGATTATGCTTGTCGCAAGTGCTTTCCTAAGACTTGATTTTAGAGGTGCGCTAAAAATCTATCTACGTGACAGAAAAAATCATAAGAGTCCTAATTCAGCTCAGACGGAATCAGTCTGTGCGGGGGCACTTAGGGTTCAGTTAGCCGGAGCTGCAAGCTACTTCGGCCAGTTGGTAGATAAGCCGACGATTGGAGATGCAATAAGGGCTATAGAACCAAAGGATATTGTTATAACGAATCAATTGATGTATCTGACATCAATTCTGGCAGTGATTATAGTAATCACGGTAAGGGGGCTTATATGGGGGCTGACATAAATGCACACGGTGGTGATATTTATAGCTATGTAATCGAAAAGGGAGAGCTGCCGCTCGATTATTCGGCAAATATTAATCCCTTAGGGCTTTCGAGAGAGGTGAAAAAGGCTTTTTTAACAGCAGCAGGCAAGCTCTGCAGCTATCCTGATGTTACCTGCAGAGGGCTAAGGAAGCTGACAGCGCAGTATGAGGGATGCCGCGAAGAGGAGCTCTTATTCGGTAACGGAGCAGCAGATCTCATTTATCGTATATGCTTTGCACTAAAGCCTAAGAAAGCGCTGCTGCCGGCACCCACCTTCTCAGAATATGGACAGGCTTTACAGAGACTTCCCTGTGACCTTGCATATTTTCACCTTAAGCCAGAGACAGATTTTATGATAACACAGGAGATACTTCCTTTGATTAACGGAAAGGAAATCTTATTTCTCTGTAATCCGAATAATCCTACAGGAAGAGTAACGGATCCGGCTTTACTTTACCAAATAGCCATGCGCTGCGAAGAAGTAAACTGTATCTTAGTAATAGATGAGTGCTTTATGGATTTTGTGGCAGGGAAGGAGAAGCTAAGCTTTCAAAAGTATCTTTCACAATTCAAGCAGGTAATCATATTGAAGGCATTTACGAAGATATTTGCAATGCCGGGCCTTCGTCTTGGCTATCTGATGAGCAGTAATCACGAAGTAATAAAGAAAATACAGGCAGCAGGACAAGCCTGGAGCGTATCGGTTCCGGCGCAGGCAGCCGGTGAAGCGGCTTTACAGGAAAAGGAGTACCTAAATAGAACCATCAAATTAATCACGCAGGAAAGAAATTATCTTACGAAAGCTCTGATACAGCTGGGGTTTAGAGTGTTTTTCAGTGATACGAATTATATTCTTTTTCAGACGGAGGATATGTATTTATATCAGAAGCTGTATCAGAAGGGGATATTAATCAGAAGCTGTGAGAACTTTAAAGGGCTAGACAGCTCCTATAACAGGATCGCAGTAAAGAGGAGGAAGGATAATCAGAAGTTAATTAGTGCTATCAAGGAGGTAATCAACCATGGCTAAAGCAATTATGATACAGGGAACCACCTCAAATGCAGGAAAAAGCCTGATTACTGCAGGACTATGTCGTATCTTTGCACAGGATGGATACCGGGTAGCTCCCTTCAAATCTCAGAATATGGCGCTTAATTCCTACATCACCGAGGATGGGCTCGAAATGGGGCGTGCACAGGTGGTACAGGCAGAGGCCGCTTATAAGAAACCCGACGTTAGGATGAATCCTATTTTACTTAAGCCCACCAGCGATAAGGGCTCACAGGTTATTGTTATGGGTGAGGTCATTGGGAATAAGAATGCAATGGATTATTATAAAAGCAAAACGGACTATATTCCTCAGATTATGGAGGCATATGAGTCACTGGCAGCGGAAAATGATATCATCGTAATTGAGGGAGCAGGTAGTCCGGCAGAAATTAATTTAAAGGAAAATGATATCGTAAATATGGGTATCGCTAAGCTTACAGCCGCTCCGGTGCTTATCGTCGGTGATATCGACAAAGGTGGTGTGTTTGCTGCACTTTACGGAACCTACCTACTGCAAAGTGAAGAGGAGAAACGCTATATTAAGGGGAATATCATTAATAAATTCAGAGGTGATGTTAAAATTCTGGAGCCGGGACTGAAGATGCTAGAGGAGAAAATTCCTGTTCCGTTTGTGGGTGTTGTTCCGATGTTAAAGGTAAAAATAGATGATGAGGACAGTCTGTCAGAGGTGTTTTCAAATAGATTGGCCGCTTCAGAGCTTGACATTGCAGTCATCCGGCTGCCGAGGATATCTAATTTCACTGACTTTAATGCCTTTGATATTATACTGGGAACGAAGGTACGATATATTACGAAGATACAGGAATTTAGAACTCCTGATCTACTGATCCTGCCAGGTACCAAGAATACAATTGAGGATTTGAGATGGCTAAGAGAAAGCGGTTTGGAAGCTGAAATCTTAAAATATGTGAATGCCGGTAATCCGCTATTTGGAATTTGCGGTGGCTTTCAGATGCTTAGTAAAACACTCAGTGATCCTTATAACGTGGAAGGCGGAGGTACAATACAAGGATTATCCTTAATTGATGCCGATACAGTCTTCGAAAAGGAGAAAACGAGAACAAGGGTAATCGGTTCGATTGTAAATGCGAAGGGTATCTTTAAAGCTCTGAACGGTAAGAAATTTGAAGGCTATGAAATTCATATGGGAATTACTGCTGTTAAGGAGCCTCTATCTGTCATAAAACAGCTTGACGGGACGGAAAAACCGGATGGAGCCTGTGAGAACAATGTATATGGCAGCTACGTGCACGGAATATTTGACAGTGAGGAACTGCTTGTAGAAATTGCTAAGCTATTGTATCACCGGAAGGGCCTTGCGTTCAACCCAGAACAAGTAGTTGATTTAAAGACACAGAAGGAGAAGGAATATAATAAACTGGCAGACAGTCTTAGAGCTTCGTTAGATATGAAAGCAATTTATCAAATACTGGAGCAGGGAATAGATAAAGAATAAACTGACAGCGGAAGGGAGAAATTCATGAAAGGATTAATTCATATTTATTGTGGGGAGGGCAAGGGTAAAACAACTGCGGCACTGGGACTTACTATGCGTGCCTGCGGTGGGGAGTATCATGTGGTATTCACCCAGTTTATTAAAGCCTGGGATACGTGTGAATTAGAGATTTTACGAAGCCTTCCCAAAACTACAATACTGCGCGGCGAATTTCCTACTAAGTTTTCTAAGGATTATACGAAAGAGGAGAGGGAGGAGGTCTTTCGTGAGAATAACAGATTGTTTCAGGAAGCTTTATCCTGTATGAATACTACTGCTAAGACACTTCTTATCCTTGATGAAATTATCGGTTCGATGGATAAGCAGCTGATTGACAATAATTTGGTATATCATTACCTGAAACATAAAAATCCTGCTACCGAGGTGGTTCTGACAGGACGTAACCCTTCCGAGCAGTTAATTGAGCTTGCAGATTATGTTTCTGAAATCAGAAAGATTAAACATCCTTATGAAAAGGGTATAACAGCACGAAAGGGGATTGAATTCTGATGGAACAGCTAAGACCGGAGGATATCGAGAAGAAAAGCTTTGAGATCATCACCAAAGAATTAGGTGAGATAACGCTTGAGGATAGGCTGGCACCGATTATAAAGCGTGTTATTCATACAACCGCAGACTTTGATTATCTGAATAATCTCTGCTTTTCTGAAAATGTTGTAGAGCAGGCAATAAAGGCCATTAAAAATGGTGCGGCTATTGTGACAGATACGAATATGGCTTTATCTGGGATTAATAAGCAGGCGCTATCGAAAGGCGGCGGTACCGCTCATTGTTTTATGGCAGAGGAGGATGTGGCAAGAGAGGCCAAAGAAAAAAATGTAACAAGAGCAAGTATCTCCATGGAGAAAGCGCTGCAACTGAAAAAGCAGATAATTTTCGCAATCGGTAATGCACCTACTGCCTTAATCAAACTGGAGGAGCTGATTAGAGAGAAGAAGGTGCAGCCGGCCCTAATTATCGGAGTTACGGTCGGCTTTGTTAATGTAATTGAATCTAAGGAATTGATTATGAAGACGGATGTGCCATATATAGTTGCGAAAGGGAGAAAGGGCGGCAGCAATGTAGCAGCCGCCATAGTCAATGCACTTCTTTATATGACTTATCCCCGCGATTGAAGGGTGAAAAATAAAGCGATAAATAATGATTAGTGCTGACAATTGATTGGAATTATGATAGGTGTGTTAATATATATTGCAGTAGAAGGTCAGAATAAATGATACAAACAGCCTGGGAAACTAGAACTATCGGTGACCTCGGCTGTTTTTGTTATTAAATATTTTCAGGTATACATTACGGGATACTCCTTGCTTTTATTACAAGAGCACTTTATAAACGTATCTTTTTCTATAAAAATATTGTTAAGAACGTAAAATTGAATAAGTTTTTACATTCCTTCAGAGCATTGTATAAATTTAATAAATTAGTTGTTGATTTTTAGAAATAATATGTTAAAATAGTAATTGGAAACGTTACCGGAAAGGTTACTGATAACGTTACCAATAAAAATTATCGTGAAACTTGAATAGCATTATAGTGCTATTCAACAAAGAGAAGGAGAGGAAAGCATGAAAAAAATTAGCAGACTTATGGCAATTCTTTTTACACTGATTCTGGCTGCAGGTTCACTTATGGCGTGTGGTAAGAATGATGCAAAATCAGAAGATACCGGGAGCGGCAAAGTTACTGATACTTCTAAGGAAGATAGTAGCGGCGATGAAAAAGCAGATGAGATTTATTATTTGAATTTTAAGCCTGAGATTGCTGAAGTTTACGACAAGATAGCTGCAGATTATGAAGCGGAAACTGGTGTCAAAGTAAAGGTGGTTACGGCAGCAAGCGGTACATATGAGCAGACTTTAAAATCAGAGGTAGCAAAATCAGATCCTCCGACAATCTTTCAGATTAACGGACCAGTAGGCTATGAATCCTGGAAGGATTATTGTCTAGACTTAAAGGATACCAAGCTATACAGCTATCTATCGGATCAGTCCTTAGCTGTTACCGCAGGGGATGGTGTTTACGGTGTTCCTTATGTTGTAGAAGGCTATGGTATCATTTATAATAAATCTATAATGGATAAATATTTTGCACTTTCTAATAAGGCATCCGAATATACCTCTATGGATCAGGTCAATAATTTTGCAGCCTTAAAGGCAGTTGTAGAAGATATGACAATGAATAAGGATGCTTTAGGTATTCAGGGTGTATTTGCATCTACCTCCTTAGGCGCTGGTGAGCAATGGAGATGGCAGACACATCTGGCAAATATGCCTCTATACTATGAATTCAAGGATAATACCTCCTTTGACAGCCCTACACTGGCAGGCCTTGCAGCAAGTGAGATTACATTTAAGTATGCTGATAACTTTAAGAACATATTTGATCTTTATGTGAATAATTCAATCAGCCAGGCTGGACTTCTCGGAAGTAAGACAGTGAATGATTCCATGGCAGAATTCGCCCTTGGTCAGGTTGCCATGGTACAGAACGGAAACTGGGCCTGGTCGCAAATCAGTGGTGTTGAAGGAAATGTTGTAAAAGAAGAAGATATTAAGTTTATGCCGATTTATACGGGCATGAGCGGAGAAGAAAAACAAGGGCTTAGTGTTGGTACGGAGAATTATTTTGCTATCAATTGTAAAGTATCCGAAGCAAAACAGAAGGCTTCCATTGCTTTCATCGAGTGGCTTTTTACCAGTGATAAAGGGAAAGAATATGTGACAAAGCAGTTAGGCTTTATCGCTCCTTTTACGACCTTTAAAGAGGATGAGAAGCCTGCCGATCCGTTAGCAAGAGAAGTACTTTCCTGGATGGAGAAGGATGGTATTAGTAGTGTAGGCTGGACCTTTGCAGCTTTCCCGAGCGAGCAGTTCAAGAATTATTTTGGCGATGCATTATTAGAATATGTGCAGGGAAGCAAGAGCTGGGAAGAGGTAGTAACTGTTGTTAAGGACTCCTGGAAATCAGAAAGAGCAAATGCAGCAGCAAAATAGTGCGGTTAACAGAGCAAAGCTTTTACAGCCAGATTTACATATCAAATGGAGATTACGATGAATAGACATAATAAAAAATATTTTCCAGTTTTCCTTCTTCCTACCTTAATTGCATTTACAATCGCTTTTATTATTCCTTTTATCATGGGTATCTTTTTATCCTTTACAGAATTTACGACTGTGATTGATGCAAAGTGGGTAGGTTTGAAAAATTATACAGCTGCATTCGCAAATCAGGAATTTT
Source organism: Bacillota bacterium (assembly GCA_023443625.1). Next base: position 221,786 of record JAEZTQ010000079.1, read on the forward strand.
TGAATGCACTCTGGTTTACGGTCAGATTTGCGGTAGTTTCCATGATAACCATCAATGTTTTTTCATTTTTATTAGCTCTTTTATTAACCAGAAAAATCAGAGGAACCAATCTGTTTCGAACGGTATTTTTTATGCCTAATCTGATCGGGGGAATTGTTCTTGGTTATATATGGCAGCTCATCCTAAATGGAGTGCTTTTTCATTATGGGGTTACGCTGACCTTCAAACCGGAATATGGCTTTTGGGGCTTGATTATCCTGATGAATTGGCAGATGATTGGTTACATGATGGTTATTTATATTGCCGGTATCCAGAACATTCCCGGAGATATTATCGAAGCTGCGAGAATTGATGGAGCAGGTCCTCTGCAGATATTGAGAAAGGTGACGCTTCCTCTCGTTATGCCCTCGATTACAATCTGTTTATTTTTGACTATGTCGAATTCCTTTAAGCTCTTTGATCAGAATTTGGCTTTGACTGCCGGAGCGCCTTCCAAAAAGACCGCAATGCTGGCTCTGGATATTTATAATACGTTTTATGCCTCGGTTGGAAGTGAAGGGATAGGTCAGGCGAAGGCTGTGATATTTTTTATCCTTGTAGCGTTGGTTGCGTTCATACAGCTTAGAGCTACAAGAGCGAAGGAGGTGGAAAATTGATGACGAAGATTATGCAGAAAGGAATGCTGTCAAATAAAATCATCTTTCTTGTATTAATCCTCCTGTCGGTACTATTTTTATCTCCGATCCTCATAGTTTTGATAAACTCCTTTAAGGGGAAATTCTTTATTAGTCAGGAGCCCTTTAAGCTGCCGGAGAAAGCTACCTTTGTTCATTTTGAAAATTACGTAAGTGGAATTGATAAGACAGATTTCTTTCACGCTGCCGGCTGGTCTTTCTTTATTACGATCAGCTCAGTAGCAGTAATCATATTATTGACTTCAATGACTGCCTGGTTTATTACGAGAGTAAAAAATAGATTCAATAGCGCGGTTTATTATATGTTTGCATTTTCGATGATTGTACCCTTTCAATTAGTGATGTTTACCATGACAAAGGTGGCAAACGTATTACATCTGGATAATCCGGTGGGAATTATACTGATTTATCTGGGTTTTGGTTCAGGTTTATCCGTATTCCTGTTTAGTGGGTTTGTCAAATCCATCCCGGTAGAATTAGAAGAGGCGGCTATGATAGACGGCTGCAATCCCCTTACCACCTTCTTTCGGGTTGTAACCCCTGTACTCAAGCCGATATCTGTTACGGTCGGTATATTAAATACCATGTGGATTTGGAACGACTATTTGATGCCATATCTGTTAATCGGTATTGAGTATAAAACGATACCGATTGCCATCCAGTATTTAAAGGGCGGTTACGGATCAATCGATATGGGAGCTATGATGGCTATGCTGGTATTAGCAATTGTACCGATTGTTATCTTCTATCTGTTCTGCCAGAAATATATCATAGAAGGTGTTGTTGCCGGAGCTGTGAAAGGGTAATGATAAAATCAATGACAAAGGATGTGACATTATGAGAGCAAGCGGAATACTACTGCCAATTGCAAGTTTACCTTCAAAATACGGTATTGGAGCATTTTCAGAAAGTGCTTTTCGATTTATAGATTGCTTAAAAGAAGCAGGGCAGAAATACTGGCAGATACTTCCGATCGGTCCTACCGGATATGGTGATTCCCCGTATCAGTCCTTTTCCACCTTTGCAGGAAATCCTTATTTCATTGACCCGGAGACACTTATAAAGGAGGGGCTATTAACGCAGCAGGAATGTGACAGCTATGATTTTGGCAATAATCCCTCCTATATCGATTATGAGAAAATATATTTATCCAGATTCGATATGCTGAAAAAGGCATATATAAGGAGTCATATCTCAAATAATGAGGAATTTCTGATCTTTCAAGAGCGAAATGCCTACTGGCTTTTGGATTATGCCTTATATATGGCAATCAAGAACAGCTTTGGAGGCTTAAGCATAGGTGAATGGCCGGAGGATATTAAGCTTCGTAAAGTGACTGCACTCGAGAAATATAAGAAAGAACTTCATCAGGAGATAGAGTTTTATATATACATACAGTATCTGTTTTCAAAGCAATGGCTGTTGCTTAAGAATTATGCAAATGATAACGGTATTAAAATTATAGGTGATATCCCAATTTATGTGGCCTTTGATAGTGCGGACACCTGGTCTCATCCTGAATTATTCCAATTGGATGATAAATTAAAGCCTACAGCCGTAGCCGGTTGTCCGCCTGACGCATTTTCAAATACCGGTCAATTATGGGGTAATCCTCTTTATCTTTGGAAAGCGCATAAGACTACCGATTATGAATGGTGGCTTCAACGTATTGCCTATAGCTTTGAGTTGTATGATGTTGTACGTATCGATCATTTTAAAGGCTTTGATGAGTATTATTCCATCCCCTTTGGAGAGGCTACTGCGGTAAACGGTCACTGGGAGAAAGGGCCGGGATATGTATTTTTCAAAAAAATTCAAGAGAAGCTTGGCAGGGTAGACATCATAGCCGAGGATTTGGGTTATATAACGGAAAGTGTCCGCAAATTACTGAAAAAGACCGGTTATCCCGGAATGAAGGTATTAGAGTTTGCTTTTGATTCAAGAGAAGAAAGTGATTATCTGCCCCACAACTACGAAAGAAATTGCGTTGTCTATACCGGAACGCATGACAATGATACAATTCTTGGCTGGTTTCAAAGTATTAACGCTTCTGATCGTACACTTGCATTAAACTATATAAATAAGAAGTCTGGTAATACAGTCAATATTAACTGGGATTTTATCCGGCTTGCTATGCAGAGTGTTGCTAATCTATGCATTATACCAATACAGGATTATCTCGGGCTGAAAAGTGAGGCTAGAATTAACATACCATCCACTTTAGGGGATAACTGGAAATGGAGACTGAAGGAAGAGGAGATTAAGAAAGAACTCCTTATAAAGATCAAAAAGATGACCAAACTATATGGGAGACTCTAGAGTACATTGCATTTTAGGGTTTTAATTGATATAATTAGTATAGATTGTGTATGTGCAAATTGTCGAAGCAAGATTACTCGAAGGGCTTTTGATGCCCTAATCATAAATAGTGGAAATATAATAATAAATTTATCAGACCTAACTTATAAGGGTCGCCAGCTGCAAAGGAAGATTATCATGGAAACTACTACAATAAAGGATATAGCAAGAATATGTGGTGTAGCGGTCAGTACGGTATCCAGAGCGATTAATAATCATCCGGATATCAATGATGAGACTAAGACACTGATTCTGCAGGCAATTAAGGAGCATAACTATATACCGAATAACAGTGCACGTAATTTAAAGCGTTCTGAATCTAATACGATAGCAGTCCTGATTAAGGGTATAAGCAATCCTTTCTTTAATAATATGTTGAAGGTATTTGAAAATGATATACAAAGAAAAAAGTATTCCTTTCTTTTGCATCGGGTAGAAGGGCATGAGGATGAAATTGATGTAGCCTTACAGCTTGAAAAGGAAAAGAGGCTAAAGGGTATCGTTTTTCTGGGAGGTTATTTTAAAAATACGGAAAATAAGATAGAGCAATTGAAGGTGCCATTTATCTTAAGTACCGGTGGTGTCTCGAAAAGAAATTATCTGGAAAAGTACTCCCATGTTATGGTTGATGATTATTTGGAAAGCTACAAAATGGTTGATTATCTATGTAAGCTTGGACATAAGAGGATTGCTATTATTACTGCACCGCCGGAAGATGAATGTATTGGGAAACCGAGATTTATCGGATATAAGAAAGCACTTGAGGATAATCAGATAACCTTTGATCCCGACTTGGTTCGTTATGCGACGGAGGATACCATCGATACCTTCTCCATGGCTTACGGTTATAAGGTTACAAAACAGCTTTTAGAATCAGGTGAAAGCTTTACTGCAATCTATGCTATTTCAGACAGTATGGCTGTTGGTTCCTGTAAAGCTATTTTTGAAGAGGGTAAGAAGATACCGGAAGACTATTCGGTGGCTGGTTTTGACGGAATGGATATATCATATTATTACCATCCCTCAATCACAACCATCAGACAGCCGGTTGAGGCTATGGCAAAGGAGACAATAAGAATTTTATTTGATATCATTGAGGACAGGAAGGAAATGCAGGGTAAAATCTTTACTGCGGATCTTGTCATTGGTCAATCAACGAAGAAAATAGGGTAAAGAAAAAGGGACGTTCGCGGTAACGTCCCTTTATTCGTGTTATAATCTCATTTTTTGTTATTTTGGATAAAATTAGAATGAATTTATACTCTTTTTTGTGCTAATTATAAGAATTTTAGCAAATTAATGCGGATTAAATTAGTAGACATTGGTATTATTATGCAGTAAAGTAAATTTGTAGGTGATAAATAGTATCGATTGATATTACTTTTTATGACGTATTTCGATAAAAATTTTATTGTACATAATAAAAAGGTGTAAATTAATATTATTTAGAAGATGACTATACTGAATCGCCTGCTGCTGAGTGCTAATAAAACTTGGCAGGTTATGCCGTGGGGAGACGGCTCAGCCAAAGAAAGTATAGGTATAGGAGCAGGAGAAAACTACAAATTTTAGATGTGGTAAGGAGAACAGATATGGGGAATCAAACGAAAAGGGCTCTGAAAGCAAATATTCCAAGGCCCAAAAATTACAAAAAAGCAAATTCAAAAGCTTATTACAGTAAGCTTGCAGCAGTAAATCGTTTTGCTACGATACGAATAAAATTAATTCTTTCCTTCGTAGTACCGATTGTGTTTATCATTATTTTGGGAATCACATCCTTTATCAGTGCCTCCAAAGGTATCCGCAGTAGCTATGAGCAATCGACTACACAGGCAATTAATATGACGGGGGATTACCTGCTATTTGGTGTAGAAGCAATCGAATCATTATCGGAGCAATATACTACGGATATTACTATCCAAAATTATTCCATGGGTAATTATGAGGTTGACCAGAAAGAAAGTGATGAATATTATCGCACAATCCGGAGCATGTTCTTGGCAAAGCAGACAACGGACGATTTTATATCCGATATTTATCTTTTGTCTGATACCGTGAGATCGGTTACGACAAAGAAAACGGATATTAAAGATATGAGCTGTGAGGAATTTTTTAAAACTGATTACGGAAGGTCGGTTCGTGAAAGCTCCAGAAGCTCCAGATGGAGAGGAAAAGATACCTATTTAGATGAATGGCTTGGCAGTGAATATGCTATGCGCCTGGTTCGCAAGCTGTCAGGAACAGATGCCCTGATTGTTATTGAGATAAATCTGAAAGCAGTAAATGGAATACTTAATAAGCTGGGCTTTGATAAGAATGGTGTAGTTAGTCTGGTTACCTCCGACGGCAAGGAAATTGTTAGCGGTAACGCAGATAGTAAGGATCAGACAGTATTTACTGATACAGACTTTTACAAAACAGCAGCAGAGAAGCCAGAGAAGAACAATGCCTATTATGTAAAGGATAAAGGGAAGGAGCAGCTGTTTATCTATTCAAAAATGGGAGAAACAGGTACGATGATCTGTGCAATGATCCCTAAGGATACCTTATTAAGCCGTGCTGAAAGCATTAGAAGAAACACCGTTATTATCGTTGTAATTTCCTGTATACTAGCTGTACTGATTGGAGTACTGATATCCATCAATATTGATAAGGCTATTAAGGGAATTATCGCAAAGTTAAAACGTGCTGCCAAGGGTGATTTGACAGTGGAATTCAGTTCGAAGAACAAAGATGAATTCCATATCCTGAATGAGGAAATCAAAAATACCTTTGCAAATATGAAGGAATTAATCAGACAGGTAAAGCAGTTAAGTACTGAGGTGTCGGAATCTTCATCAGGCGTTGCGAATACCTCCGAGACATTTTTAAAAGCATCAGAAAGTATTTCCAGAGCAATGAATGAGATAGAACAGGGCATTCACCAGCAAGCGAAGGATGCAGAGGAATGCTTACAGCAGATGGACAATCTGTCCGGCAAGATTACAATTGTAAGTGACAATACAAAGGAAATTAGTAAGATTGCAGAAGACACAAAGGACAGTATCAAGGAGGGCACTGTAGTAACACAGGAGCTTAACAGTCAGACAAAGGCAACAATGGAGATCGCAACCGCTATCATTGATGAGATAGAGGCACTCGAAGAGAAATCCTTATCGATCAGCAAGATCATTAATGTAATTAATGAAATTGCTAACAGAACAAATCTATTATCGCTAAATGCTACAATTGAGGCTGCCAGGGCGGGTGAAGCCGGCAAAGGCTTTGCGGTTGTAGCCGATGAGATTCGAAGGTTAGCAGAGCAGTCTCGCAATTCTGTCAGTGAGATACATAAAATAATTAAAAACATACAGGATGGAACTAAGAATGCGGTTCTCACTGCAAAGAAGGCTGAAAATGTAATGCAGTTACAGGAGGATGCTGTTGAGAATACAACCCACTCTTACCAAAGAATTAATCAGAATGTAGAAAGACTGGTTGTGAATTTAAATGGTATATTGGAAAATGTAGATAATATTGAACATGCAAGAGTCAGCACGCTTGGTGCAATCGAGAATATGTCTGTAGTTCTTGAAGAGATAGCTGCATCCGCCAATACAGTAAATCAGACAGCAGCAAGCCAGTTAGACACTGTAGAAACCTTAAATGACTCTGCAGGCAGTCTGAATAAGAATTCAGAGCATCTGGTCAGAGCAGTAGACGCCTTCACGGTATAAAGTTATCACAATTTTTTAATGTCAAAAGCCCATTAAGAAATGTAATTCGTCAATTTTACAATCTATAAAACCTAATTAGCAATAAGACAATACCCTGTAAGCTTTAAGGTGCTATAACAGAAGCTTCAGGGTATTTTTTATCGTTGCACTTAAATGAATACGGAAGAATACATAATCGTATAAAGAAAATATTCACGTTTTTCGCTCTTACCAATGCGCTATGTCAATTTATTTGAAAAATTAATAAATATTTAATAGGAAAAGAGAACGATTTATTGTATGATAGTTTATATTTCTGAATAGGTAATTATTAAAATAATTCATTTTTGTAGATTTTATTTTGTTATTCAATAAACATTTTGTGTAACAGTATTGATGAAAAGAATGGAGGAAACTATGAATCAGTTAAGAAGATTTATGTATGGCAGATATGGCTTAGACCAATATTCACGGGCTTTGGTATTTATAGCATTTTTTGTATCTCTGCTCGCAATGGTAGTTAGGTTTACACCGCTAATTTTATTATCCTATCTTGTACTTATCTATTCGATATTTCGTACCCTATCAAGGAATATATCAAAAAGGACGCAGGAAAATATGGTTTATTATAAGATAGCAGGTGCCTTGAAAAATAAACTAAAGAACCTAAAGCTGACCCTAATAGGTACCAAAACTCATAAGTATTATAGATGCTCTCATTGTAAGCAGACCATCCGGGTTCCGAAAGGTAAGGGTAAAATATGTATCACTTGTCCGAAATGCCGGGCGGAATTCATTAAGAGAACTTAATCAGCTTATAACGTTTGCATAGCTTAAAGGTAACTACTTTGTAATAGAGTAGACAATTGCGAAACCATATAGTTTTATTGATTGTATACACAACATATACTATTCCTTCGCTCCAACGCTCTTATGAGCTTAACTTGCGCTCCGGAATAGTATATGCTGTGTATACAATACTTACAATTACTAAGTTTCGCAATTGTCTATGTAATAGTGAAATAGGGGGATTTTGTTATGCTTCAGATAGGAAATGTAATTGCAGCCATGATTGAATATTATTCCGGTGATGCAAAGAGAATACAGCATTTTCTTAAGGTTTACGGCTTTGCGAAAGCTATCGGCGAGCTGGAGAAGCTGCCGCCCAAAGAACAGGAGCTATTGGAGGTTGCAGCAGTTGTACATGATATCGGAATAAAGAACAGTGAGCTTAAATATAATAGCAGTGCCGGGAATTACCAACAGCTGGAGGGACCGCCGGTAGCCAGAGAATTACTAGCAGGATTAGCGTATTCAGAAGAATTGATTGAACGTGTCTGCTATCTGATCGCACATCATCATACCTATGATTGTATTGACAGAATGGATTACCAGATTCTAGTGGAAGCAGATTTTTTGGTAAATATCAGTGAGGATGCGATGTCTGCGGAGGCTATTAATAGCATTAAGGAAAAGATATTCAAGACAGCAGCGGGTACTAATTTCTTAAACCAAATATATGAGTAATGTATAATTACCCTATGATTGGTAATCTAAAAAATGAAGTAATTAACTATAAATTAAAGCTTAGAGTTTACAATTGCTTTTAAGCTAAATAGAATAAGTGCGAATCATTCCCAGTATAGATAATTAGCATGGATGATTCGCACTTTATTTATGATTTTGATTTCATTTGATTGGTCAGAAGGGTGTTATAAAAACCGATCAGTGACTATTTATTTCTTCGTTGTCCACTTTGTACAATCCCATACTTTCGTTACAACATCATCATAGAACTCCGGTTCGTGGCAGATTAAGAGGATACTACCCTTATAAGCCTTTAGGGCTCTCTTTAATTCCTCCTTCGCATCCACATCTAGGTGGTTCGTGGGCTCATCCAGCAGAAGAATATTAGTTTCTCTGTTAATCAGCTTACAAAGTCGAACCTTAGCCTGTTCCCCACCGCTTAATACACGTACCTGACTCTCGATGTGCTTCGTAGTAAGACCGCATTTAGCAAGAGCTGAACGAACCTCGTACTGTGTAAAACCGGGAAATTCCTTCCAGATCTCCTCGATACAGGTGGTTGTATTACCCGGAGCCATCTCCTGCTCAAAGTAACCGATACTTAAATAATCACCTAGGGTTACATTGCCGTCAAGTGCTGGGATTAATCCTAGTATGCTTCTAAGCAGTGTTGTCTTACCTATTCCGTTTGCGCCCACCAGAGCAATCTTTTCTCCACGTTCCATAGATAGTGTCAAGGGTGAGGATAGCGGATCTTCGTATCCAATGATGAGCTCCTCGGTCTGGAAGATATATCTGCCGGCAGCACGGGCTTCCTTAAAATTGAATTCCGGCTTCGGCTTCTCCTTCGCCAATTCGATGACATCCATTTTATCAAGCTTTTTCTGACGGGACATTGCCATATTTCTTGTAGAGACCCTTGCCTTATTGCGGGCTACAAAGTCCTCTAACTCCTCGATTTCCTTTTGCTGGCGCTTGTAGGCAGCTTCTAACTGAGCTTTTTTCATCTCATGCACTTCCAGAAATTTATCGTAATCACCTACATAGCGGTTTAATTCCTGATTCTCCATATGATAGATAATATTGACTACGCTGTTTAAAAAGGGGATATCATGTGAAATCAGGATGAAGGCATTCTCATAATCAATCAGATAACGCTTCAGCCATTCAATATGCTGAACGTCAAGATAGTTCGTAGGCTCGTCTAGTAGAAGAATGTCCGGTTTTTCTAACAGAAGCTTTCCAAGTAACAGCTTTGTTCTCTGTCCACCGCTTAAGTCGGTTACGTCACAATCAAGGCCGATATCATCAAGCCCTAAAGCATGGGCAACCTCCTCCACCTTACTATCAATAATATAAAAATCATGCATAGAAAGCAGCTCCTGAATGCTTCCCATCTCATCAATCATTTCCTGAAGGGCATCACCCTCGGCTGTTCCCATAGCATCACAAAGCTCGTTCATCTTCTCCTCTAATTCAAATAAATAAGAGAAGGCTGATTGTAAAACACTTCGTAGGGTCATACCTTTACTTAGTACCGCATGCTGGTCCAAATATCCGACATGTACATGCTTGGACCATTCTATTTTACCTTCATCGGGCATCAGCTTCCCCGTAACAATATTCATAAAGGTAGACTTTCCTTCTCCGTTAGCGCCGATCAGTCCGATATGCTCTCCCTTTAGCAGACGGAAGGACACATCATGAAAGATTGCCCGATCGCCAAAGCCGTGGCTTAGGTTAGTAACGTTTAATATGCTCATATAGCCTCCCTGATGGGTGTTCATAGCACCCTCATTAACTAAAAATAAATGTTCTTAAATTAATGCATTACGAGTTATCATTTTACACTATGTATTGATAAAATTCCAGAAAAATATTACGCTGAGTAATAAATCTATTTATAAATCTAATAATTGGACTGTTACTTGGGATTTCTTAGAATATATCATAAAACATTTTAAATTATTACTTTTTCATAATGTATTTGTTGATATGGTATCTGTCATAAGTTCTAATTTGAGAAACGTCTTATTGTAATCTTTGAGAAGGGTGAACATTATAAATATTTTCATCACACATCTAAGTGTCTTTACCACAAATTCTATCTTGCTTGTCAAATGTTTTTTTTATTAAAAAAGAACAGTATAGACATTTCTGAATACACTGTTCTTAATAAAACTAATGATATAGGTTCTAAGACCTTCTTTATAAAGGTTAGTTTGATTTTAATCCATGTATCTTTTTTTAATTTTCATTTACTAGTAACATGGAACCGCTACAATTGCTGTAATACAATAGGTATTATTTTATTTTACTGTTACAGTAATTGACTTACTCTTCGTACCAGCTGAATTTTTAATATATGCTTTTATTTTAGTACCTTTTTTTAATTTTGTATTGCTGACAATTTTCCATTTTCTATTAGATTCGATTTTGGCAGAGTAATACTTTCCGTTGATTGTTACATATATATTCGAGCCTGGTAAACCTGTACCTGTTATTACCTGAGTACCACTTTTTAATGATGAAATCTTTGGTGGAGCTGGTATGTCGCTTAATATATCCGTAATTTCGAAAGTTACATCACAAAAATAATTATCATTAATTGAACCAGCGATTCTTGCGGTATACATTCCGTTACTTGTGGCTTTAAATACATTACTTTCTAATGCATTTTCTTTATTATTAGTCTTCCAAATATTACCATTATGAATATCTCTATATGAAACCGATCCATTAACTATACGTATAGTTCCCTCGACAAAGTTTTTTAAATATTCCTCGTCATAATCAAATGTAACTGTTGCCATAGATTTATCTTCACTATAGGTTATTTTATCTACCTTTATTCTTGCTGATGAAGGCATAAATCCGACATAACATGTTGTTGTAGAAGTATCAAAACCATTCCATCTGCTAATTTGATAATAATATGAACCTGGTTCGACATAGCAAGCTAAAACATTAGTATCATCACTAAATGGTCGTACTTGTGCTATTTTTGAAGTAAGAGAAAAATTTGAATATAAATAACAATCAGTATATTTACTTTTTTCATAAACTGTAATAAAAATCCAGCCTCTTTCCTTTACTACAATTTTGTGCGGAGTTCCTACACCACTCCAAGCTGACGTTATAACATCTTGGCTACTGAAAGCTACATCTGTATCTATTAAATATTGTAAGTCTTTCGGTGACGATATAACTGAACATAAAACAGTTCCATCATCTTGATTTGTTTCTTTTGCTTGATCCTCTACGTCATCCACTACGATTGCTCTTGCGTAATTTATTGGAGCAAAGCATAATACCAATAGTATGATCAGTAACAGTCTTAATGATTTTTTCATTTTTTTCTCCCATCTTTTTAGGATTGTCCTATAATTATGTCTTAATTTAAAGAACAATGTAAATTATAAGTATAATATGTCATATTATACCATGTACGTACTAATATATCAATAATAAATGTTATTATATGGATAATATTTAATATGTATATAATTATTACTAAATTTTGTACTTTTACCTTCTATAGGAAATAGAATTTTTGAAAAATATAGAAATGTGTATACAAATCAGATAATTTATACTTAGGGATTAAGACCTATTTAGTCGGAATTTTAATGTGGAAATCCTGAATATAAGCCATAAAATGGAAATAAATAACAATGAAATGGGAAGTTGTTTTACTGAATTGTCGGAATATTCTCAAAAGCAACAGACAATTGTAAAAACTGATTGCATTTTATCTATTTCATAGTATAATAAGTACAGATAGGTAAGTCAGGAGAGAGATTGCATGGAATTCTACAATAAGAAGAGGCTGGGAGATATCCTGATCAGCGCGGGAATTATTAGTGAAGCACAATTAATGCAAGCCTTGGCGAGACAGAAGGAAAAGGGACAGAAGCTTGGAGAAACTCTGATTGACTTAGGTTTTACAAATGAGATGGAGATAGCGAATGCACTTCATAGTCAGCTGAATTGTGATCTTGTTATTTTATCTGAACGAAGAATTGAAGCAGATATCATCAAGCTGGTTGGTGAAGAAATTCTGCGTAAGCATTTGGCTATGCCCTTTGAATATAAAAAAGGCTATGCGAATATTTTAAGAGTAGCTATGGCTAATCCGCTGGATTTAATAGCGATTGATGATATAGCGATAGTCACTAATTTACAGATTGAGCCCGCTGTATCAACCCCGCAGGATATCGCAGCAGCCATAGATAAATATTACGGGAATATTGAAGCTTTGAAGGTTGCCGAGCGTTATACGCAGGAGAGGGACAACCTAATCAAAGCGGAACAGAATCAGGATTTGACAAGCGAGGATGTGGAGAATGCCCCCATCGTTGTGCTTGTTCGTTCGATTATTGAACAGGGAATCAGGCTTCGTGCCAGTGATATACATATTGAACCGCTTGAGAATGATCTTCGTGTCAGATACCGAATTGATGGTGTACTGAATAAAGGCAGAAGATATAATTCGAGCCTAATACCGGCAATTGTAGCCAGAATTAAAATTATTGGCGGCATGGATATTTCGGAGAAACGAAGACCGCAGGACGGACGAATTACGATTACGGTTAGCCGTGTGGATTATGATATCCGTACTTCTATCCTGCCTACTGTTTATGGTGAAAAGGTAGTTATGCGTATCGCTACGAAAAGCGGTTATACCAGAGATAAAAAGGAGCTTGGCTTAACGGAGGACGAGCTGGTTCGTTATGATAAAATCATATCGAATCCGCATGGAATTATTTTAATTACCGGCCCTACAGGAAGCGGTAAATCTACAACTCTTTACAGCATACTGACTTCCTTAAACCGAGACGGCGTAAATATCGTAACCATAGAAGATCCGGTGGAAGCACATATTGATGGGATTAATCAGGTGCAGGTAAATGAGAAGGCGAATCTCACCTTTGCAAGCTCACTTCGCTCTATATTAAGACAAGACCCGGATATTATTATGATAGGTGAGATCAGAGATAATGAAACAGCCGGGATTGCCGTAAAAGCCTCCATAACCGGCCATCTTGTAGCCAGTACGCTGCATACCAATTCAGCAGCAGGTTCTGTTACCCGTATGATTGATATGGGTGTAGAGCCATATCTACTTTCAGAGGCAATCGTAGGAGTAATAGCGCAGCGCTTAGTAAGAAAGCTTTGTCCGGATTGTAAAAAACGCAGAGAAGCCACAGCGGCAGAGAAGCACCTACTAGGTATTGATAAGCTGAAGCCGCTTGAGATCTACGAAGCACATGGCTGTGTAAAATGTGATGATACCGGTTATATTGGCCGGATAGGTGTATATGAAATTATGCAGACTTCACTTCGGATCAGAGAAGCTATCAGACTGAAAAAGTCAGTGGATGAGATTGAGAGAATTGCCATAGAGGATGGTATGAAGCCACTAAGAAACAGAGCTGTGGATTTGATATTAAAAGGTATCACCTCGGTAGAAGAACTGTTAAGAATTGCTGCGGAAGAGGAATAAGGTAGCTGCAATGATGCAGAACATAGTTTGTTATTAGTAGTGTTTGTGCAAAATGAAGAAGCTAATTAGTTCGAGGGGCTTTTGACACTCTAGTCAAACTTAGATGATTAAGAAGCTTTAGCTACAGAAAAGAACGTATATTGTTTACTGATAACTACAAACTTCGTTTTCAATGATTTACTGATAGTGATAATCTTAGTTTTAATGATTTTTTAGGAAAACGATAAAGGTATGTAATGACAGGATAATTTTGTTAGGGGATTACTCCGGTTGTTATTTATGATAGGAATCTAGGATAAGGGTGGTAAATAACTTTGACAATCAACGATTTATTGTTAGAAGCCGGACAGCGAAGGGCTTCGGATTTACATATAACAGTAGGAATTTCACCGAAATGCAGAGTGAATGGTGAGCTTGTCGATATGGGTTATGGCAGATTAACAGCAGAGGATACACAAGGGTTAGTTATGCCGATGGTTCCTGCTTGGCAAAAGGACAGGCTAATATCGAACGGAGAAGCTGATTTTGCCTATTCTATAGCAGGAGTAGGAAGATATCGTGTTAATATCTTTAAGCAAAGAGGCTCTTATGCCTCGGTTATAAGATTAATTAATACGATGATACCATCCCCGCAAAGCTTAGGCCTTCCCACTACCGTAATTGATTTAACGAAAAAGAAAAGAGGGCTGGTGTTGGTTACTGGTCCAACCGGAAGCGGTAAATCAACAACGCTTGCTTCGCTGATTGATATCATCAATGAGTATTCCAATCGTCATATCGTAACCTTAGAAGATCCGATTGAATACATTCATAATCATAAAAAATCTATTATTAATCAAAGAGAAATCGGTATTGATACCCACTCCTTTGCGAGTGCCCTAAGAGTTGTATTAAGAGAAGATCCGGATGTTATATTGGTAGGCGAGATGAGAGATTTAGAGACCATAGAGATAGCAATTACAGCAGCAGAGACTGGACATCTGGTACTTTCTACATTGCATACGATCGGTGCTTCCAGTACGATTGATCGTATGATTGACGTATTTCCCCCACACCAACAGCAACAAATCAGAGTACAGCTTTCCGCCGTATTAGAGGCGGTTATATCACAGCAATTAATTCCAACGAAGGATGGTAGCGGCAGGGTAGCAGCGTTTGAGATTATGCATGCTACTCCGGCAATTCGTAATCTGATTAGGGAGGGAAAATCACATCAGTTGAACTCCTTTATCCAAACGAATAAAAATCTTGGTATGCAGACGATGGATGATGCTATTTATAATTTGTATTTTTCAGGGAAAATAAATGCTGAGCAGGCAATTGCTTTTGCGCAGGATGTGACTTCGATTGAACGTAAGCTGTATTAATTATAGGATTTTGCTAAAAAGGAAATAGAATATATTGTTTGATTAAGAATGGAAAAACGGCTATTCTTCAGGATTTATGCCCAAAGAGGATGAGCGTTATTGGGAATTATAAAACACAATTCACTCTTGGAAGTTTGCGCCTGCAAAACCAAGGGGTGCAAGCACACCGTGAAATTTTCGTAAAGGAAGTGACGATTTGGCCGGTTATGTATATGTGGCAGTAGATGTAAATGGCAGGGAAAAAAGAGGCAAGATGGAGGCACCGAGTGAAGAGCGGGTTTTTCATATGCTAAAATCAAGCGGTTTATATCCCATAAATATACAAGAACAGAATATTTTCAATAAGGATTTAAGCATTTCCTTTAAGCCAAGAATTAAAGCCAGAGATTATAGTGTCTTTGCCAGACAGTTTGTCAGTATCATATCAGCCGGAGTACCGATTATCAAAGCTCTGGAGATGATAGTGGAGCAGACAGAGAATAAGCAGCTAAAGAAGGGACTTCTTGAGACGAAGCTTTTGGTTGAAAAGGGCGAGAAGCTGGCAGATGCTATGCGTAATCAGGGTAAAATCTTTCCTCCTATACTAATCAACATGGTGGAGGCGGGAGAGGCCTCAGGTAGCCTTGAGATCGCACTGGAGCGTATGGCAGGTCATTTTGAAAAGGAAGCTAAAGTAAAATCACTGGTTAAAAAAGCAATGATATATCCGATTGCAGTTGGCTTTGTATCCTTGATCGTTGTTATATTGATGCTGGTGGTCGTAATCCCTTCTTTCATGAAGATGTTTGAGGATATGGATATGAAGATGCCTGCGATTACGCTGGCGGCGAAAGCAATGAGTGATTTTATGGTTCGCAGGTGGTATATCGTTGTTGCTGTTGTAGCACTGATCGTCATTATATTTTCTGCAATCAGGAATTCTTATCAAGGCAAGGTGTTTTTTGCAAAGGTATCCCTGAAGCTGCCGCTCTTTGGTAAGCTTATTATTAAGAGCTCCAGCGCCAGATTCACCAGAACCTTAAGTACCTTACTGGCAGCAGGTATACCGCTTATTGATGCGATTGATATCACAGCTCGAACGATGGATAATCTTGTGATCAAGCGGCTTCTTCATGAAGCCAAGGAAGAGGTGGCAAGAGGTATCCCATTATCTGTACCACTTAAGAATGCTAAGATATTTCCGCCTATGGTATATCATATGACTAAAATCGGAGAAGAAACCGGTAATCTTGAGACGATGCTTGCGAAGATTGCAGATTATTATGACGAAGAGGTTGAGATTTCCTCACAAAGCCTGACGGCTGCTATGGAACCAATGATTATCATCATTCTTGCATT
Source organism: Bacillota bacterium (assembly GCA_023443625.1). The sequence goes on from JAEZTQ010000079.1 coordinate 238,272, forward strand.
AGTAGTCGGATTATTGATTGTTGCAATCATGCAGCCGATGTTTGCGATGTATGATCAGTTGGATACGATTGGGCAGTAGAAGCCTTGGATTATAAGAAGACTTGATATAAGATGAGATTTCATCTCATGAATGAATAGGATTACAGATGAAATCCTGCTGGAGTGAAATCGAAACGGTTTCAATACATATTCGACGGACGAAAGATAAAATAACCGTTTTGAAATATATTATATTATAAAAGGAGTATAAATTATGAAAAAGAAGAGGAATAACAAGGGATTTTCCCTGGTGGAGTTAATTGTTGTTATGGCTATTATGGCTATACTCGCAGTGACTCTGGCACCGAGAGTAATGCAGTATGTTGAAAAGTCAAGAAAAACAGCAGACAGAGAGATAATTAATACAATTTATACAGCGGTTCAGTATGGATTACTTGATAGTGATATTAGTAATGATGCATATACCGCTAATACAATTGATGAAGATAGTGATGCAGCTACAGTGGATACTACAGTTGACTTAGCAGGATTAATAAATGTTACAGCAGGATCTGGAGGTTTAAAGTTGACTGATGTTACGAATAATGTAACATCAAATGACATCTACACAGTAAATGGTAAGACATGGAATATAAATAATACTAATTATATATATAGAAACAACAAGCTTATACAAGAAATACATAGTGTAGTTGGAACCTTTAAATTTAAATCTAATGATGCAGGAGCAAATACTGTAATAGCTATTAAAGCACCAAATAATGAAAATATTACAATTGAATTATATTATAATTATAATACAACGACTCCTGCGAATAATACACCTGATTATGTAGTAAGTTCTTCTGATGTAAGATAATTATTATAGACAGTTTTCAACAAACAGCATTAGCTGTTTGTTGAAAACTATTGCTATATTATATATTTAACCGAAAGCAGGCTAATCAATGTCTGAAAATATAATCATATACACCATAGTTTTTCTCTACGGTATCATAATCGGCAGCTTTCTTAATGTATGTATCCTACGGATTCCGGCAGGAGAAAGCATTGTTACCGGTAGATCACACTGCGATAACTGCAATGCTAAAATAAAATGGTACGATTTAATACCGATACTTAGCTTTCTCCTTCTTAGGGGAAGCTGCAGAAATTGTAAAATCAAAATATCAATTCAATATCCGATGATTGAAGCACTGAATGGAATATTATATGTGCTTGTTTTTTACTGTATAGGAGTAAGCTATCTCAGTGTTATTTATTGTCTTGTCCTATCAGCACTGATTGTACTTAGCATTATAGATTTACGAACGAATACAATACCATTTGGTATTAATATATTTATTTTTCTCACGGGGATAGTGCGGTTGGCTATGGATTACCGTAATTTTTATCATTATATCATTGGCTTTTTTGCTGTAAGCAGCTTTCTCTATTTGATTTATCTGGTAACGAAGGGGAAAGGAATAGGCGGCGGAGATATTAAGCTGATGGCTGCTGCCGGTTTACTGCTTGGCTGGAAGCTTATCATACTGGCCTTTTTCTTAGGGTGTATCTATGGTTCGATCATTCATCCGATCAGAATGAGGTTCTTTAAACAGGGAAAAGTGCTGGCCTTCGGACCGTATTTATCCGTGGGAATTATTACAGCTGTCTTAATTGACGATAAAATGATAAACTGGTATTTGGAGAGGTTTATTTGATAGATCAATACTGCAAATATTGTGCTGCTGACTAAATTCGTAGGCTTGCGGCAGAATGGAGAGTAAGTATGGCAAAGAAAGTACTGAGTATTGTAATAGGAAATGAAATTACCAAGGTTTGTGAGATTTCCTATAAGAAAAAATATAAAAATCAAGGTATCCGTGTATATAATAGTATTTCCTTCCCCACTCCGGTGAACATAATAGAGGATGGATACATAAGGAATAAAGAGGTATTACGGGACGAGCTGCGTGCTCAGCTTAGAAATGCCAAGATGAAATCGAAGAAGGTTATCTTTTCAATTGCCTCCAGTAAAATTGCTAACAGGGAAGTAATTATACCATTTGTGAATGATAACCGCATAATGGATATCATACATATCGGTTCGAGTGAATATTTTCCGGTGGATATGAAGGATTATATCCTTTCTTACATCATACTGGAGAAGAAAAGATCAGACCATAAAGAGAAGGCCCTAGCTAAAAAGCAGGCAAAGACGGAGCAGGCTCTTGTGAAAAAGCAGGAGAAGCTTGATAAGAAGGAAAATAAAAAGAATAAAGGCATTAGCTCCTCAGAAATGATTAGTAAGGCACCTGTGGCACACCTTCCCTTCAACGAAGAAGGCTACTCCGTTGAAGCAGTAAAAGAAGAGATAGCACCAAATGCGAAGAAGGATAATAAGAAGGAAGATAAGATAAATAAGAAGCACATTCGGTTATCGGTATATGCTGCACCTGCTAATCTGATTAAGAATTATTATAATTTTGCCGATATGATGGGACTGAGTATTGTTTCTATTGATTATAGCGGTAATAGCAGTTATCAGATGCTGAAGCGTCAGACAAATGAAGGAACCAATGTGTTTATTCAGCTGAATGAACAAGACACGGTGGTCAGCATTATGCGTGACAGTGTTTTGATTTTACAACGTACCATTGGATATGGTATTTCTACTTTGATAGAGATGGTAATGGAACAGGGCAGCCTAAAGGTTCATGATGAGAAGGAAGCGATCGAGCTGTTGCAAAGCAAGAATTTACTTGAGTTAAATGTGATAGAAGCTACTCAGCAACGTGCCTCTTCAGTTATGGATGAGGCAGCGGCAGCAAGTGAGACAGTAAGCGCAGCTGAGACAAGAAGCGCAGCACAGGAAGATTATCAGGCTAGAAGGAATATCATAGAATCCTTACAATTTTTGACCAATAGTATTTCTCGAATGCTAGATTACTATAAAAATAATAATCGAAATGTAATAATTAAGAAGATCTACCTGACCGGCTTCGGAATTCGAATTCAGGGCATTGACCAGTTGTTTTCCGAGAAAATCGGAATTGATAATATGAAGTTAGAAAAGCTTAATACCGTCAGAGCGAAAAAAGGAGCGAAGGATTACCGTCAAAATCCCAGTGAATTTATGTCCTGTGCCGGTTCCGTCTTAAAGCCGGTTGATTTTGTTCCGACTGAATTGGTGGTTCGAAAGCAAAGGATACAGACGGTGCTTGCATCCACCTTTTTAGTTTTATTATGCCTCGGCGGAACAGCAGCCTTATGTTATTTTGCTTATGATGATTATCGCATTGCGAAAGAGGAGTATGACGATGTAACTAAGGAATTGACTTCTCTTCCTGATACGTCAAGCTTAAAGAAGGAGAATGAAAATGCATCCTTAAGACTTGATAACTTAACAGGGATGGAAGCGGCAATGCAGGGCAGCATTCAGATCGAGGAAGTAATTGATGAGCTTGAGAAGAATATGCTGACCAATGCAAAAATCCAGAGCATTGAATTTGCAGATTATGGTATAGTGATGAAGGTTATCGTAGCAGATAATAATTATGGGGCGAATACCTTAGTAGCGATGCTTTTGATGCAGCTGAAAGAAATTCCGTTGTTCTCAGAAGTTCAGGATTCGGATATGGCTATCTCGGAGGATGGTGAGATAAGTCTTACCATTTCCTGTACTTATAAGTAAAAAGTATTCTGTTCTTAACGGAACGGTTATCTCAGGTTTTATCATAGATACTAGTGGAGGGAACCCTATGAAGAGGAAAATGTCAGGAAATCTATTTAGACTGATGCTTTGTTTAATCATGGTAGCAATCTTTGCTCTGTCTTATCAATTTATCTATTTAGAATATGTGGATAAGACAGAAGAATATAAAGAAAAGACGGATCAAACCAGGCAGTTAATCACACTGAGAAAGGATGAGTTAGCGAAGGCAGATGAACTCAAGGCTCAGACAGAAGAGATAACAAAAGAATATAATACAATCATTGCTTCCTATCCGGTTAAAATTACAAAGGAAGATAATTTGATCTTTATTGAGAAGCTTGAGAAGGAGCTTAAAATAGATATACCCTCTGTTAACATCTATGAAAGCTCTGATTTTTATCAGACAATATTACCGGCTAGAGATGAAAACGGAAATGAGCTTGTTGTTGATCTTCCGGCTGATAAGGAAGGGAATACTGCAACAATTAAGCCGGAAGCAGCACCGTCCCAAGCAGTGATTAATGAAGCAAATAATAGTAATGGGCTGCAGGATCAGGCAGTTGATCCTACGGAAGGTAACGCTTCAACAGGAGCTTTAAGTGAGGCGGGAGATAAGGCAGAAACTTTAAATCAACAGTTTATGGTAGCAAAGCAGAGTAGAATTGATATCAGCTTTCAGACTACAAATGATGATTTCCTAAGAGTGGTGAATTATATAAGCAATTATCCGGAGAAAACCTCAATTACAAATGCAACACTTAATTATGACAGTTCAACCGGAGAACTCCTTGCAAGTATGACAATCAATCGTTATGCACTGACCGGTACTGGTAAGAAGTATGATGAACCTGATATCGGGAAGATCAGTATCGGAACCGATAATCTCTTTGGAACTCCATCAAAGAAGAAGAAAACAGCTGAGGAAAATATTTCGGAATAAGCGATGTCTAATCAGCAAAAGAAGGTTGGATGTGATGAGAAAGAACAAACAATTGTATAAAGTAATACGGTTGTTAGATAATAAAGGATATTCCTTGCTGGAGCTTTTAGTCAGTATGATGATCTTAATTATTATCATGATTCCGCTGATGGGCAATTTTTTTCGTTCCATGAAGCTAAATAGGGAGGCCGATGAGCTTCAGGAGTACAGTAATCTGGCAGCCAATAAAGTGGAAGAAGTGAAAGCCCTCAATATAACCGCTCCAACGACATTAACAGAGGTTGGGTATGCGGAGGATGGTACAGCGTACGATGTTCGAATTAAAGTAAGTGCAGAGGAATATCGATACGGAGGAAAGATAGGTCATGACACGACTCTCATGAATGATTATCAGATGCCTAAGTTAACCGAAGTAAATGATGATTTGAATGGAATGTTTTTTTCCTATGCTATTGAAAATAACACGAATGGAGAATTCATCCCCTTTCGTCAGATTGTAGAGATGCTGAAGAACAAAGCCAAAACGGAAGCAGACATTTCAGACATGAGCGTGACTGATATCTTAGGTGAACTTAATCAACCGGAGCTGCAAAGCCTTGATCAAACAGCACTGGGGGATTTTAAGGAGGCTGCAGATGCTTATGCTGATGAGCAGTTAAAAAATTCACAAGCATATGCTGATTACCTACAGCAATTGGAGGATATCAAAAATGGAAAGCTGCCACCTACAATACCAGCTATGCCTACAGTTGATGACTACTATTGTGATTTGGAGTATATTAAAGCCAGAATAACGAAAACACTGGATATTCAGATCAATACGGATACCGTTAATAAGAATACAGTGATAAACTATCAGATTATCTATCAGTGTAATTGGCCATCAGAGTTGTCCATTATGAACCGCATTCCCTACCGAATTCAGTATAAGCCTTATACCAGTGTGATAAATCATGTCTATTTATTTTATCAGTCCTCACTTTATAGCAATAATCATGCTGATACAATACATATTACAGATAATAAAGATGTAGTGAGTAATCCAAAGACTAATTTTTATATCATAAAGCAGGCTGGGGATGACGCCGATCCTTCGATTGTCATAAACGGCGATGTGGACAAGATTAATTTCTATACCAATCTACCTACAGATGGGCTTGATGATCGAGTTGACATCGAAGGCATAACCGATACAGAGGAGAGGATTAATGATGATATCATGATTACCTCGGCTCCTGAGGACCGCGTCTTTTCGATAGAGGTAACGATCTATAAATTTGCTGACGGCTCCTTGGAAGAGAAATATCTGGATAACAACAAGCTTTATACTCTAAACTCAAATATGGAGAAATAGCAGGCAGAGCCAGAAAGGATGTGTACAGTGTGAAGCTATGGAATAATCTTATTTCGCTAAAGCATAAGCGACATCAACAAAATCATAATGGCTCCACACTGCTCATGCTTATTATTTGTATTGCTTTTCTTGGAATCTTAGGCACTTTGATGCTGTCAGTATCTATGATTAACCTACAGATGAAGAGAGTTGAAAGTAAGAGTAAGGATAATTTTTATTACTGTGAAACAGCCCTTGAGGAAATACGGTTAGGCTTACAAGAGACAGCAGTTGAAGCGATTAAGGATGTTTATGAAGAAGTACTCAATAAGTATATTATTTATGAGGCAATGGATGAAAATGTCCGCAGTAAAACATTACAGGAAATGGTTCTCAATAATATGTTAACAGAACTAGTAGGTCATACGGATAGTATTATTGATACGGACAGAGATCATATAGCTGATAAATTGGAGCATTATTTATCCCTCTATAAGAAGGATACTTCGCTGACAAGGGATAATTTTATAGTTACTTTGGAGGATTGTGTAAAGCAGGATTTAGCAACAGCTTATTCGCTTTATTTAAAGGATGTTAAAGTCATATTTAAACAGGGAGACTATTCTACCGCGATCACCTCGGATCTAAGGGTTACGTTACCAACCTTTACCTTTAAGCCGGCTACTGAAACTGTTACCTATGGAATGAATCAGCCGTTTTACGGTTATGCACTGGTAGCGGATGGGGAGATAATCTCTGATAATAATTCCGGGGAAAATAAAATTACCGGTAATATTTATTCAGGTAAAGGAATTACAGTAAAGGATTCCTATCTTGGTTTGACGGATGCGCATAAGCTGATCCTCAACGGAAATTGTATTGCAACAAGAGGGGATATTAAGGTAAAGGATGCAGCGGAGCTTTCAATCGGTAATCTGATTAGGCCCTACGTGTGGGCAGATAATTTGAAGACGGAGACGACAGCCGATTATAGACTTGGTAGCTCAAGTTCAACGAAGCTTACGATGAATGCAATCAGTCTATTGAAGGATGATCTTTCGATAGATGGACGAAATAGTGAAGTGAAGTTATCGGGAGCTTATGTTGGATATACCGGTGGCTTCCGGGTGGAAAGCAGTGCCATGATGATTAATGGCTCTGGTTCCGGTCTGGATCTTACGGGACTCTCTTCCCTCGTACTTGCAGGTAGAGCACATATCTCTGTGGAGGACAGCAAAAGCAAAAGTCTCGATGAAAATAATGCAACCTATAGGATTATTACAGGAGAATCTCTCGCCTTTAAAAGCAATCAAAGAGCCTATCTGGTACCGGGAGAATTCATAAAGCTAGCGAATGGCAGTACAACCCCGCCTGCAGCCATGCATAATCCTATTTTGGATAGAGACTGTGCATTAGGAGATCCTACTGTTGAGATCACGAATAATACAGAAGATCCTGATAAGCTGAATTTCTATTCCTATTTAAATATTGAGGAACCCTATGAATTAATCAACAGATTAACGGTTACAGGTGGAACGAACTGGCTTCGATACTATTATCTAAAATTCATGAATGGCATGCTGGCAGATAAATTTTTAGTGGATTACATGGACAAGTATTCAGAGGCGTTACAGGTTCTTGGTAACTTTACCTTAAAAGAGGTTAAATTACCAAGGAAAATGGATGGTTCTGAGGATTTAGCTAGTATTGTTAGTGTTGGCAATATTATGAAATATGCTCCCGACCCAGTAAAGCCTGAACGAATGACAGTACAATACATAAAAGGCTTAAGCAGCAGTTATGGGAGCGATGAAGAACTTAATCAAAAATTATCAGAAAAGAAATTCAGCAGTCTCAATCATAATGGGATATATCAGAATACAATTTTATATAATCCTGAGGCAGATAAAACAATCGGCGACCTTCAGAATATGTACTTTAATATAACGCATTATTTGGATTATGTAGCACCTGATAAGGATTATAAGAAGCTTGCGCCAAAAGATCAGGTGGTTGCCTCGAAGCTGTTACCAAGCGGAATTGATATGATTACTTCCGGGTATATTCCAAAAAGCAGTGGATTTACCTTTTATGATTCCTTAATCAATAACCGTTGGGAAAATACAGATCCGAATACGAAATCCATAGTAGTTGTTAACGGTGATGTTATACTCGCTCCGGATAGCTATTTTAATGGAGTATTAATGGCATCCGGAAAAATAACGATAGGGGAGAGAGCGAAGATGAATGGTATCATTATAGCTGCAGGAGCCGGAAGCCCTTCCGGCGATGTTATCGTATCAAATGGTGCCAGAGTGTATGGCAGATTGATTGCCGGAGGAAATATTATCTTGAAGGAGGGCTGTAGTGTTGACTGTACGGGTGAGACCTCCTTTGATTTAAGTCTTTCGGTGGATGACTTTCTAAAGGATATATTTGATCAGGATGGACAGCAGCTCTGGAAGCTGTTTGAATTACCGGAGGTCTATGTCAATTCTACCTCTGAAAGTGCTACAGCGGATTTTGTTGATTTAGGTAATCTGGTATCCTATGAGAACTGGAGAAAGAATTGATAAGTAATTATATTAATAAAAGCTTTTATACGCCAATTTATAAGCAAACAGAGGGGTGATTCATTCATTTGAGAAAGGATAATCAGGGAGTAACACTAATTGAATTAATTGTAGTAATCATCATCCTTGGTATAGTAGCCGGAGGAGCCTTCCTAGGTATTCGTAGTATTGATTCCGGTAATGTACAAAGCTCAGCGAAAAGAATGAATGCCCTACTAGATTATGTCCGTGTTCAGAATATGAGTAAGGACAAGACCTATTATCTGTTGCTTGAAGAGGTAAGTGGGGATTATTTTGCAAGGGTGCAATACCCGGAAGACAGCAGCATGGTAGAGGTCTTATCTGAGAGATTAAAGCTTAAAAATGGTACTATAACGTTCTATACTGAGACGTCGACTGGGGCTGAGACTGAAAAAACTATCGATTCAGATGTTACCCCTGCTGTTACGATGCAGTTGAGCTTTCGTAAGGAATCCGGTGCTCTTGAAGCAGGAAGTGATGGATATGTAAGACGTATTGTAGTAAGTAGTGCGGGACGAACCTATACCATCTACTTGGTAAAAGCAACAGGAAAGCATTATATAGAATGATCTGGTGAGGTGAACTTTAAGATGCAAGTAAAGCTAGACCATAAAGGAATGTCATTAATAGAGCTTATCATCTCAATGACCATTGCAGTCATCGTTGTAGTAATGATTATTACTTTTATAAGTGGAGCTTCCCGTGCCTTCAGACGAACGAACGATGAGGTTAATCTTCAGTTTGAAGCGCAGACTGCCGGTAATCAGTTAGCCAAGCTTATAATGGAAGCCAAGAAGGTGAGTGACATTATAACAGTTACGGCTGAGGAAGACTATAGATATGTCATAGAAAGCCTTGATTTGGCTGAGTATTCGGATTATATGATTATATTTCGTAAGAAAATTAATAAAATTTATATAATAGAGCTCGAAGAGGACCAGACGCCAGAATCAATTGAATTTGACGAGGAGAGCTTTGATAAGGAGTATTTACTTGCGGAATACGTAACGGATTTTCGTATACAGCCGGTAGCTGTCATAAGTCCTGCAATCTGTATGGTGAATATTGAAATCAAATTGGGACTTGGAGACGATACCTTTGAGATTGAGAGAAAAGTAAAATTGCGAAATTATAAAAGAACATAGGAAATAAACTGATATAGGAGGAGGTGCTGTCATGAATAAGGCTTCAAAAAGTATCATATTGGTTGCTTTTATACTAATCATAACTGTACTGCTTCCTACATTTATGGACAGCATTGATTTATTTGGAAACAGAGCGGATGCAGATGTTGCTGACTGGACAGAAACAGATTTAGGAGACGGCGGTTCTCCCTCGCAGCCAATAACAGGTTCCGATACCTTTCTTGTACTAGAGATAGCCCCCTATAAGGGTATGGGAGAAATAGGCTATCTGGTGGGCGGCGAAGAGCCTGTGGATGAAGAATTATTTGACAGGTTTAATGTTAACGGTAATTTATCCTTTTTGGGTGGCTCAATTACACCATACGAATCTTATGTTGAAAAACCGCTTCCCTCCTCCGGAGAGCCCGATAATAATTGGACTAGAACAAAAATCTGTTATTCTCAGAACGGTTATTTTCAATATGTCGGTGCTTCTAAAGGAACACATCAGAAGCTTACGAATCAGAAGGTTTATCGTCGTGTTACGAGTGGGCAGGGAAGCTATAAGGCGAAGCTATTAACAGAAGACGTTGATATTTATAATAAGACCGGGGATAAGTTAAATAAAAAAAACGTAAAGGCTTATTTTGTATATGGTAAGCCGGAGGGGGTTGCCTTATACAGCCAGACGAATGTCTACATACCCTCTAGTGTAACCAGAAGTAAGAATCATACCGGAGACTATGATTATAACAGTGAGACAGGTACCTTTCTGTTAAATAAAGGGAAGGGCTTATATGATGTATTATTCTCCAGAAATGTCAGTGGCTCCAAGTATTATTACATGACCGCCGATTATGAAATCGTCAATGATTCTACCGGAGATTATTCCTGGAATATCGATTATGATTATGTAGGAGAAACCGGTGGTAACTATGAAATGAAAACGGATGGAACAGTATTCCAGAATAATTCCGGTGATAAAAACTTAAATGCCTATAAATGGGTTGAAGCAGAAATGAGTGCGGACAAAGCGAATTTCTATCAGGAAGGAACACCCGGAACCTCTAGCGAAAGGATTTGGGTAAGAGGACAAACCATTGAAAAGAATATGGAGTATAATTTCAATGTAACTCTTGTGAATAACGAATGGTTTAAACGTTATACCTTGGGATTATCCGGCCTGGAATGCATAACCAAAAAGGTAGAAGTGGTTACAATGACTCCGACGGAGTTAAATCTTCCTGAGAATCAACATTATCTTTCCGAAGCGAATATGTTTTATATCAATGATAAATATGATCATAACACGAGCTATTACAAGCTGTATGAAAGTAAAAGCTATGAAGGACTTGCTCTTCCTGCTTCGCAAAAATTTGACAGTATAAAGGATTCTCTTAATTTTGGAGTCAAAGACTTAACCTGGGCAAGTACGATGAAGGTATTTAACCGGGTTGCAGGAGTCAAAGCAGATGGTAGTCTGGGTGGGTATCGAGCAGCAGTCGTATTTGATCATACCTTTTATAATAATGCGATACAGGGCAGTGGTGGCTATAGCCCGTATAAGGAAAATGTAACAGTTGGTTTCTCATGGAATTCAAACGGAGCCACCATATGTAATCTGGCTAAGCTTTATATCATGCTTTGTCAGCGAGATCCTGCCAAATTCTATCAGGCATTTTTAAGTCCTTCCTCACCAAGAAGGATTACAGAAGTTACGAGCAGCCGCAGTAAGACTGGTTCGACGGGAAGCTTTGTAAGACCTGACAGTACAGCCGCAGCAGGAAGTATAGAGGCAACCTTTTGGAATGGTAATACCTTCTGTGCTTATATATTAAATGATACCGGTAATCTGATATCGTTAAATATTAATAATGATGAACAAAAATTAATTATTCAAAAGGAAATTCCGAATTTTAATATAACCGCTCAAACAACGGATATGATTGCTAATATTCTTGTACTCAATGGACAGGATATTTTTACGAGTAAATTTATCGAGCCACTTAATAATATGCCTGATGATGCAAAGGAGGAGGCAAGAAGATATGCAGCCTTAATGAATGGCGGTACTTTTCCGTCAGATGTTGGTATATTTGGTTATATCAGTGTAGTTACCCAAAGCGGAGATGGATACGGCGGTGGCGGAAGCGGCAGTGACCCGTCGGAAGACGGAGAGAACGGCGGTGGCGGAAGTAATCTTCGAACTTATTTGAGCATATTGAATATCCAGCCAACTGCTGATTTTATACAGTCTGAAAACGAGATCCGAGAAATATTTAGCTTTCGTAATATTCGAATCATTAATATGACAAGTGCGGAATTTAATTCAAGTATACTCGATATTAATACACATTTTGATGTGATTTTTATTGGAGGTAATATAGGTAGATATAATTCTATGCTAGTTACCGAAAATGGTAAAGTCACGAAGGATAAGTATGGCAATGATTTAAGAACTACGCTCTATAATGACAGCTCTTTGGCAGGCAGTGTATATCATAAGGGTGATACTGCAATCATCACAGGTGGTACAGAAAAGTATATCGGGAATGACATAACAGCTCAGAAAATGGCAGAGCTAAGTGAATTTATTCAGGCAGGATATCCGATTGTATTGGATGATAATTTGTATACCCTATCAAGCGCTGTGAAAAGTAATACGAACCTTTATCGCTTTATTCAGACAACCAAGGGTACAACTCCACCGGAAAACCTGTTAAATATGGACGAGTATAAGAGCACAGATTCTAATAATAAAACTAAAATGACAAATAAAGATAACTTTCTTGTTAAATTGATCAAGCATATAGCGATACCACGACCAATGATACGGATGCTCAGTCCGATCTTACCTAAGGATTCTGACTTAAACTATTTCTATGTTGATCCGGTTTCTAAAAAATTAGAAATTCAATTTGCCATATTACCACAGGACGGGACAGTAAATCCTTCCAGAAGATACAATGCTTATCTGTATATGGACTTTAACGAGGATGGAATATTTGCACCCTCAGAGAAGCTAGACGTTGTAACAGAAGAGGGATTTTCCTGCAACAACAAGGAGGAGGCTCTCAATCGCTTTTATACCTATAGCTTTGATATGAGTAAATATAACGGAGTATTCCAGTGGCAGGTTAAGGTGGTAAGACAATCCTTTGATGCACAAGGTGTTTCCCATGATACACCAATCAGAAGCGAGATAACAGGCTATGCGGCATTTTCTAATAAGCAGCCAATAAAAATACTTCAGATTATAGATAATACGGATTCTGATACAAGCGCCTGCTCACTTGAGGAGAGGGTAAAGGTAGCTTCAAGCTTAATCAGAAAATATGGTGGCTTTGGGACAGAGAAGCTTGAGGATTATGAAATAAGCTTTGATACCATGACTGTAGAAGAGTTTCTGGCTTTATATCAGGAGAAGCCTTATCCGGGTACGGATGCGAATACAACGAATAGGTTAGCAGGATACCATTTGTTAATTATGGATAATCAAAAGGATGGTATTAGTGATACCAACGGAGCTTTAGCAAACATAAAAAGTGAGATAACGAAAGGTATAGGTGTTATATTTACAAAGGGTGCAATCAATGCTAGTAATCAGACCGCTTATTTAGGCTCAGACAATTTACTATTTGAAAACAGAAGAACTTATCCTCTGCTTAGTAATAATACGGTGCTGAATGGTAATCCTTATTATATATTTGATTTTTTGAATTATGGCTTTACTCGTACTATGCTGCATAATCTGGCAACCTATGATACTTCCTATATAACGAAATCAAATGAGGGTGCGGATTCGCAGTATCCTTACAAAATCGGAGAGGCCATCAAGATTACGTCCTCCTCCTATGCCTCGGATGCTACCATAGACTATAATCGAAGCAGCAGCCTTCCTTTAATTGGGTGGTATAGCTTATCAGATGATCGAAGTCCGGTGGTTCGTGCGAATTGTACGGTGAGTGATAAGACCCCGAAGGTCTATACCGGAATATACAGCTCCTCACCCAATGATGTGAAAAATAATTACTATTTATTTAATAGAGGAAAAATCTATTACTCGGGTATACAGCTTGGTACGGCAGACACAATGAATAATGACAGTGAAATAAAGTTATTTATTAATACTATAATCGCAACCTATAAGACCTCTGGCAGAACATTATTAGCAAAAACGCCAGTGATTACGATGCTTAATCCTGTGCCGGAAGAAGAGACCATATTATTAGATCGGAACGAGATAGAGACTAGGACTGAGGCCGCATTTACTTTTGAAGTCAGTGAGAGCTCTTCTGATATGAAGATAATGCTATTATGGAATTATCTTGTTGATTCGACAGTCGCTTGGAAGCTATATCAAGTAGATGATAAGGATCATGAGACAGAGGTAGAGGATCGTAATACAATTACCAATGGTACTTATCGGGTTTATATTCCGACTACTGCATTGAAGGAAAGAGAAGGAAATAATAAATTAACTATTATAGTAAAAAATGAAGAAGATCGAAGTAAAACACTCCATACAACGATTCAATTAAAAGAGCCTATGGCAGTAAAGCTTGATAACATAAATCTCATTAAAAGAGTTGACAAAGAGGAACAATATCTTTATATTGATATTAATTATGTTGATATTGATAATTCGGAGATTGCTAACGGAGATGGATATTTAAGTTCCAATACAATAAAGCTGGAGTTTTCAATAGCCAATGCCCCCGGTAATGTTAATATATCAGTGATTGATCTGGATCATAAGGATAGTGATGGTAAGGTTATAAATGAAAATATCGTTGATAAGATATATTCTAAGGATGACGATACAGAGTTTATGCTGACCGATAAGATAGATCCTTCAAAAAAATACTATCTTTTGCTGCCGGCAGAGGTAATGAAGCAAATAGCAAGTAAGGATATTAAAGTAACAGCGGAATATAGCACTGCAGGTAGTAATAAAGTAAGTGCATCGACGACAGTTACATTACTAAGAAGAAGCTTATTTCAACTGGATTAAAGGATTACAGAAGGCTCTGGAGGTTACATGAAGAAAAAGTCACTTATGGATTTAGTGAAGAAAATAATAAAAATTGTACTAAGCCGCGAATTTATCACTTATACAATAGCTGGTGTTGCGACTACCTTAGTGAATTATTTAAGCTTTCATCTCCTGTGTAATATCATGGGAATAGAGGATTTGACGGCCAATGCCATTGCTTGGGTATTAGCGGTAAGCTTTGCATATATTGTCAATGCTAAGATTGTATTTCAGCAAAAGAAGGACAGTGTAAAGGGAGAAGCAATTAAAGTAACTAAATTCTTTGGTGCCAGAATATTAACCTTTGTGGTAGAAGAGCTTGGTATACTGATATTTGTAAAAATCTGCGGATATAATAATCTTATCGTAAAGGCTGGTCTTGCAGTTGTAGTTATCATTTTAAATTATATCCTAAGTAAATTGTATATCTTTAAGACGAATGAATAGAGTTGTAAGAATATGCGAAATGAAGCCTGCTGTTAATAGTTTCGCTAAACACAGTATAGTTTTGAAAAGTGAGGATGACTCAAGAGTTGCAATCGGTTAAATGAACTAAATTGTACAGAAGGAAACAACTGCTTTGGCTGTAGGTATACAAAAAGTTAAGCTGTTTTCGACTGTATAGTATATTTCATTAAGCTGAACTTTTGGGACATCCTCCTATATTTCAGGTAATTAGCCTAATGAAAATTTATTAATAAGACGATAGCATACCTATTTACTATGCTAATTTACTATTAAGAATAAATAGGACAAGTAAAATTGAGGAGAATAAAAACTATGGGCGACAAAAAAGCAATTGTGAAAATAAAAAAAGGGGAAGCCAGATCACTGAAAAGCGGTGGACTTTGGATCTATGATAATGAGATTGATACAATAATCGGTGAGTATGAAAATGGTGACCTGGTCTATGTGCATGACTTTGATGATTACTATCTTGGCTGCGGCTTCATTAATACCAATTCCAAAATAACCGTCAGAGTAATGTCCAGAGTGAAAGGGCAGGAGATAGATCATGCTTTTCTTGCAATGAGAGTACGTACTGCGTGGGAATACAGAAAAAGAACGGTGGATACGGACAGCTGTCGTATTATCTTTGGGGAAGCTGACTTCTTACCTGGTTTAGTGGTTGATAAATTCTCCGATGTTTTGGTGGTACAGTCGCTGGCTCTTGGAATTGACCGTATGAAGGAAGAAATTATTGATATTTTAAAGGAGCTCCTTGCGAAAGACGATATTATCATACGTGGTGTATATGAACGCAGTGATGCTAAGGTACGTATCAATGAGGGGATGGAGCGCACAAAGGGTTTTATCGGAGAAGCCTTTGATACCAAGGTGGAAATCGTTGAAAATGGTGTCAGATATTATGTAGATGTTGCAGAGGGCCAGAAAACAGGCTTCTTTTTGGATCAAAAATATAACCGCGCTGCAACTGCAAGGCTTTGTAAGGGCGCGAGAGTACTTGACTGCTTTACGCATACCGGTTCATTTGCCTTAAATGCCGGACTGGGTGGGGCAAGAGAGGTAATCGGTGTAGACGCCTCAGAATTGGGGGTAGAACAGGCGAGAGAGAACGCAGCACTGAATGGTTTATCAGATACGGTTAAATTCATAGCGGCAGATGTATTTGAATTACTTCCGGAATATGATAAAAAAGGCGAATTGTTTGATGTAGTTATTCTCGATCCGCCTGCTTTTACAAAATCAAAAAACTCTATTAAGAATGCAATAAAGGGCTACCGCGAGATTAACCTAAGAGCGATGAAGTTAGTAAAAGACGGGGGGTATCTTGCAACCTGTTCCTGTTCTCATTTTATGACACCGGATTTATTTGCAGAGACAATCGGTCAGGCAGCAAGAAATGTAAAAAAACGCATTCGTCAGGTAGAATACCGTACACAGGCGCCGGATCATCCAATCCTATGGGCAGCAGAGGAATCTTATTATTTAAAGTTCTTTATTTTTCAGGTAGTAAGTGAAAAATAAGAGCCTGAAAATGGAAAATATTACTATAGGAGATAGTATATGACCTATCAAGAAGCAAGAGAATTTATTGAACAATCAAATCAATACGGTAGTAAGCTCGGGTTGGTTATTATAACTGAGCTTCTTCGTAGACTGGGTAATCCACAGGATGAGCTTAAAATAATTCATGTAGCCGGAACCAACGGGAAGGGGTCTACGACTGCTTTTATCACTTCAATTTTAGCAGTGGAGGGTTACATAGTCGGCAGATACATCTCACCAGCAGTATTCTCTTATCGAGAACGGATTGAAATCAGCACAAGGCTAGAAGCAGATATTATTACTGATTACATAACGAAAGAAGGTGTCGCTGCTGCGATAGAAGAAATTAAAGTAGCCTGTGATGCAATGGTTAGAGAGGGTTTTTCCCATCCAACCTCCTTCGAGATAGAAACAGCGATGGCATTTCTATATTTTAGTCGGATGCAAGTTGATTTTGCAGTAATTGAAGTTGGCTTAGGTGGCAGACTGGACGCTACCAATGTGATAAAACAACCGATCTGCAGTGTTATCACTTCAATTAGTATGGATCATATGCAGTTTCTAGGCGATACGTTAGCGCAGATAGCTTTTCAGAAGGCAGGTATTATAAAGAAGGGTGCTCCGGTTGTAACCTGTAACCACAAGCCTGAAGTACTAAAGGTGCTTGCAGAAGCAGCAGAAGATCTTGGCTCAAAGCTTTCTATTACCTCAGAGGATATTAAGGAGAAAAGCTTTACACCGGAGGGAACGAGCTTTCGCTATGAGCAGCAGACCTTTCAGATTAGTCTTTTAGGAGAATATCAGATTGATAATGCTGTATTGGCAGTCCTAACAGCTAGAGTATTAAGGGAAAGCGGATATGCAATCAGTGAACGTAGTATATGTGAGGGGTTGTTCCGTGCAAAATGGAGAGGACGCTTTGAGATTATTGCCAGAAATCCATATTTTATCATAGACGGCGCACATAATGAGGACGCAGCTCTTATGCTTAAAAAATCCTTGCTGCAGTATTTTACCGGACGTAAGCTGATTTTTATCATGGGTGTTTTTGCTGATAAGGATTATCAGAAAATACTGCAAATAATGGCCCCGATGGCTTCCGTTTTTATCACTATAACTCCAAATAACAGTAGGGCCTTATCATCTTCTCAGCTGGCAGTTGATGCTGGTGCGTATACCGATGCGGAAATCATCGATGCTAAAACTGTTTCTCTGGCACTGAAGCTTGCATATGAGAGAGCCACGAAGGAGGATGCAATCCTTGCTTTTGGTTCCCTATCCTATTTAAGTGAAATCCTTGCAGGCCTTACGGATTAGGAGTAATCCTGGTCTTGGAAGCGGCAGGGGTAGGAGTAGCACCTAATACAAAATCGAAGGTACTTGCTTTCGTTGTACCCTCCGCCAGTATCTTATAAATCTGCTTGTTTTTACTATCGGTAAAGAAGACATAATTATCAGTGACATGGATATGCTTATAGTCTCCTTTTTTAATCGTCTCACTTTTCATAGTTTCTAAATTCATTCGGCTGATACGGTCCTTACTGGTACCACTGATCTGATAGTATAAATAATTTCCTGTGTTGGTAATATTATAGGTTGAACAGGGCTTATTCACAAGCAGAGTAGGATCAGTGCCATCTTTATTCATTCGGTAGAGATAATTATGATCATTTAGATCAATATAATAGATATAATCTCCCATGTAGATCGGAAATTGATAAGAACCCTTCAGGGCGGTACGGGTAGTATAGCTTGATAAATTCGTATGGCTGATACTATTATCCTTCGACTTGTCTACAAAATATAGAAAATCATCCATGACTACGGCAGGTACAGCAGCTTCCTTATACAGAAGTCTGCCTTCTTCGCCATCAATTTTATTCTGATATAAGGTAAGTCCTTCCTTTACATTGTATCTCTGAGAAAAGAGAAAATCACCTTTTAAAAATAGAAAAGCACTGGGATCTCCTGTGATGACCTTGAGACCAGACCCATTTTGACTGATACGGTAAATTCCGGAATTACTAAATCGCATTATTGAAGCTTTTTTGTTTTCTGTTGTGCTGCTTGCTAGAACATAATACAGATAATGTTTGTCAGCATTTAAATAAATTGCTTTTTTATCGGTTATTTTTTTTATATTTTCACATACGGCATTCATGCTGTAGAGACCGCCGTCATCAGATATATAATTAAAATAGATTGTATCGTCCTGTTGACAGAATAGCCCGCCATTATAGATATTACCGGCGGAATTACCAAGCTCCTCTGGTTTATTATAATAAGTACGGTCATTGGTATAGAGAAACAAGCCTGATATTACGGCAACGGTAATTATGACAAGAGCGAATAGAACACGTTTAACTAATGACGCCATGGTTACCTCCCTGTAAGTACAATTACTCCTGATTTTAGTTTATATATTTTAAGAAAATCAATAGATAAAATATGGCATTTTTAATAGAACCAAATAAAATATGCGTTATTTATTATATATCGTCACAATCGCTTATTCAATCAATAGCTAATCTTAAAATTGACAAAATCACTTCCGGGTTGCATACAGCAAAGTATGATAGTATAATAGGGCAATAGATTTGTAAATTTCAACCGTATGAGGAAAAATGGAGGATTTCATGGTAGATATAACGGAAAGTAGAAAGAAAATAGATGAAGTTGACCAGAAAATAGTAGAGCTGTTTGAGACGCGTATGAAGCTTGCGATGGATATCGCTGATTATAAAAGAAGTGTAGGAAAGCCAATCTTTGATGCTACAAGAGAAGAAGAAAAGTTAAGTACACTGAAAGCTTTAACGAAGGATGAATTCAATAAAAAAGCGATTGCCGATCTGTTCAAGCAGATTATGTCCATGAGCCGCAGATTACAGTATATGCTTTTAGATAGCATGGAGAGTCTGGGGCTTGCCGAAATAGAGGCGATTACTACTGATAAAGGTACTAAGGTTGCTTTCTTTGGTGAAAGAGGTTCCTATACAGAGCAGGCAATGCTAGAATATTTTAAAAATGGCGTTAACGGTCTTCCGATGGCTACCTTCAAGGAGGTTATGCAGGCAATTAAGGAAGGAACAGCAGAATATGGCGTACTTCCGATTGAAAATTCCTCAACCGGGACGCTTGCCGATATTTTTGATCTGCTGGCTGAATATGATAACTGTATCATCGGTGAACATTTAGTGAAAATCGAACATAATCTATGGGGATTACCCGGAGCTTCCATTCCGGATATCAAAAAAGTATATTCCCATAGACAGGGTATCCTTCAGTGCTCGGAATTTTTGAAAGCCCATCCTCAGATAGAACAAGTTGAATGGGGAAGTACTGCAGGCTGTGCCCGCCTCGTTCTTGAGGAAAAGGATCTGTCGCAGGCAGCCATAGCAAGTGCAAGAGCCGGAGAGTATCATGGACTCAGCTTATTGCAAAGTGGAATTCATAATGAAGAAAATAATACGACCAGATTTATTATCATATCAAATAAAAAGATGTTTTTAAGAGGAGCAAAGCGAACCAGTATCTGTTTTGCACTTCATCATAAAAGTGGTGCCTTGTATCATACGTTATCCCATTTTATCTATAATAATATCAATATGACAAAGATAGAATCAAGGCCAATAGCCGGTAAAGCCTTCACCTACCGATTTTTTGTAGATATAGAGGGAGGTCTTGATGAGCCTGCGGTGAAGAATGCGCTGCACTGTATTACAGAAGAAGCTATTGAAATGAAAATTCTGGGTTGTTATATTCCGGTTTATTAATAATTTGATTTCTTCAAAATTATTTCAAATTCTAATCACAAAGTGAACATAATTTAGGGGTAAACTATTCTTATCAAAAGGAGATAACAGATTTTAAAATCTGATAGAGATCATCTAGAGCACATTTTTGAAAGGAGAGTTTAAAATGAACGAAGAATATAACAACAATCAATTTGGTGGGCCTTCAGGAAACAATGATTTAAATCCCAATGCAGAGAGCCAATCATATCAAGGAAATGAGCAGAATATTAGCAGCACTTATGGCGCAAACAGCTACAATACTTATAATTATTCAAATAGTGGGGATAGCCAGGCTAATTATCCAAGACCGGATACGATTTATCCTACCCCTCAGGTGGTTAAAGAGAAAAAACCAAGGAAGAAGAGAGGAATACCAAAGTTTATCAAGCTTACTGCTGCGGCAGTTGTATTTGGTGTTATAGCAGGAGCAGCTTTTCAGGGTTATTATATGTTGACCAATACTGATTTAAATAAAACGGCTACGAATAACCAAAATCTCAATATAACTGAGGTGGCTCAGAATTCTGAAGATACAATTGCCCCGCCTGCTACATCTGCCAATGCTGTAGTTACCGATGTGTCAGATGTTGTAGACAGTGTAATGCCCTCCATAGTAGCAATCAATGCCACTGGAATTGAATCAAGCTATGACTTTTTTGGACGTGAATTTAATCAACAGGTTAAAGGAAGTGGTTCTGGTATCATTATTGGTCAAAATGATCAGGAGTTATTGCTTGTAACGAATAATCATGTAATTGAAGGTGCTGCCACTGTAGAGATAGTTTTTGCAGATAAGTCAACCGCTTCTGCGGTAATTAAGGGTGCGGATGCTAACGCAGACCTTGCCGTGTTATCAGTAAAGATGAAGGATATATCAGAAAAGACTGCTTCTGCCATTAAGGTTGCAACACTTGGAGATTCAGACAAGGTAGAAGAAGGAGAGATGGCTATCGCCATCGGTAATGCACTAGGCTACGGACAGTCAGTAACAGTCGGTTATATCAGTGCTGTCAATAGGGAAGTACCAGTACTGGATAAGAAAATGGCACTCATTCAGACAGATGCAGCCATTAACCCGGGTAACAGCGGCGGTGCACTTTTGAATATTAAGGGGCAGGTAATTGGAATTAATACAGTTAAGTTTGCTAATGATAACGTAGAGGGTATGGGATATGCTATTCCGATATCAAGTGCTGTACCGATGATAAATGAATTAATGAATCGTCAGACAGTAGCAGCCGGAGAGCAGGGCTTTTTGGGTATTGATGCAACCGCTGCACAGACTGTAACCGAAGAATTTGCAGAACGCTTTAATATGCCAATCGGTATCTATATCAATGATGTAATTAAGAATTCTCCCGCTGATAAAGCAGGACTCAAGCAGGGTAATATTATTGTTGGCCTAGATAATGTAACAATTAAATCGATCGATGATTTGGTTAATGTCTTAAGTTATAAGAAAGCTGGACAGGAAATTGAATTAAAAATCAAGGAAAAAGTGGGCGGCGAATATAAGGATAAGACCCTGAAGGTAACACTTGGTAAGAGGAACTAATCCAATAATTTTTGCATCTTAATTAAGAAGTTTCATAAGAACTTTGAGTAGTTTATTACGAAAATTTGTACATTTGCAATCTACATTAAAGTAATACAAAAGTAATATATGCAAATTGATGCATTACATTTTAAATGGCCTTATCTCATTACAAATAATTAGTTAAACGTCACGCGCCGCCATAACAATTTTGTTTTGCGGCGCGTATTATTACATAAAGAGGATTCATTAAGCATACGAAGGATAAAGGAGGAGGAGAATGAATATTAGTTACAGCTCTTCGCTATGGAATAAAGAAGGACAATTTTATGGCTTTGCACAAAAGACCGACTGGTTTTTTGAACACAAAGGAAAAAAGAGGTGTATTCCGTGTATCTATCGCTTTAGAGAAGGTATCGTATTTGATCTGCTTACCTTTCTTGATGAGGAAAAGGTAAGAATATATGTTGATAAATTCCGGGATAGGCAGAATAAACTTACAGAAAGTGAGATCAGAGCAGCAGAGAGGGAATCGCCCTTTAAGGGAGTAGAAATTAAGGATTTATTTTTGAATGACGTGAAAATGGAAGGAAATATTAGCTCAAGTTCAATAACGATAACACCCTTTATCGATAATAATGAAGAAACAGCAATTTCTTTAAAAAATAATTACCGCAAGCAGTTAGGTACTACCACCTGTTTTCTATGTCAGCGATACAAAGTTCCTTATTCTAAAAGTTTCTCTATGACAGAGAAGCTTTTAAGAAAATATCACATGAATAAAATACATTCAGTTAAAATTACAACGTTAAACACACAGGATCTTTATCCTGTTCACGCAGCAGTATTCATATCTGAGCAGGAAGTGGAGGCTGAACTAAAATTCAAAAATCCGATTGATGAGTTGGAATATAAGTTGAAATTAAGAAAACTCGAGGAATTTGAAATACCAAGTCATAAACAACAGCCAATACTTTATGTTACAAAAGGCCAGTATGGAATAGAGCCTCCACTCCCCCATAATCAGAAACTTAATTTTGACAGCAGCATCAAATTCCGACAGCAGTCAACGGATGAAACAATATTAAGACATGCTGCCTCTGTAGGCATCATAGGCGGTTCAACTGGTCCATCAGCAATATTTATTCCCGATAAAAATAAGTCTACAGGAAGCGCGGTCGAGGATAAAATACCGGTTTATGGCTGTCTGTCAAGAGTAACTCAGACTAGACAAGAACAGACCGAGTTTTGTATACAGGGCGTCACTAAAACCATAAAAGACAGTATGACTTATGTATTTTATAAATAGCAATCATTTTAAGTATCGTCGATTATAATATGCTTGAAATAGGTAACTTTGTTAGTTATTCTAATACTGTATTATTATTTTTATTGTAGGGAGTAGGGTGTCTATATGCTTGCAGCATACATTGTATTAATCATTTTTGCAGTAACTGGAATTATACTTTTAACAGGAAAAGGTAGTTGGCTGATTGCCGGATATAATACGGCTAATAAAGAAGATAAAGAAAAGTATGATGAGAAGAAATTATGTAGAAGCATGGGGATTATGTTATTACTTATATCAGCAATTATAGTTGCTATGTGCATCATAAATACAGATGAATTTGCTATAACTATGATTATACCGATCGTACTAGTAATAGTACTGGGAATTATATATATCAATAAGTTTTGTTATAAAAAGTGATTGGATAAAAGACAAGAAGTAAAATAATAAAATTAAGTACAGGCACATTCCGGAGGGTAACAGGATATATTATAAAGAAATATTATCCTCTGGAGGGTATCATGAAGAAACTCTTATGCGTACTAGCTGTAATTACCTTTCTGGCTTCCGCGCTTTCCGGCTGCAAAGGTAGTGGGGGGCTTACGGAAATAACACTGAATGAAGTAGCACATTCTATTTTTTATGCGCCGATGTATGTTGCTTTTGAAAAGGACTACTTTAAAGATGAAGGACTAAAGGTGAAACTGGTGAATGGGCTGGGGGCTGATAAGACGATGACAGCCGTACTTAGTGGAGATTGTGATATCGGTTTTATGGGAGCAGAAGCTACCATCTATGTGTATAATGAAGGAGCAGAAGATTATGTCGTTAATTTTGCTCAATTAACACAAAGAGCGGGAAATTTTCTGGTATCAAAGGATAGGAAGGAAGAATTCTCCTGGGATAATATAAGAGGAAAGACAGTGATTGGCGGTCGGGCTGGCGGTATGCCGGAGATGGTATTTGAATATATCTTAAAGAAAAATGGTATTAATCCTAAGACGGATCTGACAATCATACAGAATATTGACTTTGGATTAACCGCGCAGGCTTTCTCGTCTGGACAGGGGGATTATACCATTGAATTTGAACCAGCTGCAACTGGTTTGGAACTGGCAGAAAAAGGTAAGGTAGTAGCTTCTCTGGGTATAGAGAGCGGCAAAGTACCTTATACCGCTTTTTCGGCAAAGAAGAGCTATCTTGAGAAGCATCCGGAGATTATTCAGAGCTTTACGAATGCAATTCAGAAGGGACTAGAGTATGTAACGTCTCATACACCGGAGGAGATTGCGAAGGTTATTAAGCCTCAATTTGCAGAGACGGATTATGATACTCTGGTTAAGATTGTAACACGTTATTATAATCAGGATACCTGGAAGGATAATCTTGTATTTGCAGAAGAAAGCCTTAACCTATTACAGGATATCCTTGACGAAGCGGGTGAGTTAACAGCCAGAGTGCCATATAAAGATATTGTAACAACTGAATATGCGGATAAAGCAGTAAAATGATTTTGAACATAGGATGTCAAAAGCCCATTTGAAAATTATATTCGTTGATTTGCTTAATATGTATTAGCAAAATTGTGAATGTGCAAATTGGCGAAGCTAGATTACTCGAAGGACATTTGACATCCTAATCATAGAAATAACAGTTTTTCTGATTGGAACTGCCGTAGCCTCTCAACGAACTATGAGGTTAAGGCAGTTATTTCTTTGGCTTTCTTAACTTAAGAACTTTAACTTCTTTCAAAATTGATAAATTAAAGTAAGATGTCGTAATTTATGGATAGACGTTTTACCACTTATGTGAAAAAGGAAAGTGCGAAATCCTTGAAATGTGAAATAAATTAGTATATAGTTATGAGTAGAATTAATAGATCATGGAAGGATAATATTATTCCATTTTTAAAAGACAAATTTGAATTACTCTCAAGTGCAACAGGGTCTTAGCAATATAAAATTATTATGGAGGTTTCACACATGAGTCAGGAAATAAATAATGTAAAGAGCGCCATTATCAACGGTAAAACTGTATTAGGTATTGAACTTGGTTCAACCAGGATAAAAGCAGTATTGATAGGAGAAGATAATACACCAATCGCTTCAGGCAGCCACGATTGGGAAAATAGTTATATAAATAATATTTGGACTTATAGTCTTGAGGATGTCTGGAAGGGTGTTCAGGACAGTTATCAAAAGCTTACGAAGGAGATAGAGCAGCAATATGGTGTAGCCGTGCAAACAATTGGAGCGATTGGTTTTAGCGGAATGATGCATGGATATATGGTATTTGATCAGGAAGATCAGCTTTTAGTACCGTTTCGTACCTGGAGAAATAATATTACGGGACAAGCAAGCGAAGCTTTGACAGAACGCTTTCATTACCATATACCGCAGAGATGGAGCATTGCGCATCTGTATCAAGCGGTGCTTAATCAAGAAGAACATATTACAGAAATCAGCTTTCTTACAACCTTAGCAGGTTACATACATTGGAGATTGACAGGGCAAAAGGTTCTAGGTGTTGGTGAAGCATCGGGTGTATTTCCGATTGATATGAATACAAAGAATTATAATAAAACGATGATAAATCAGTTTGATGAGCTTATTGACCCTAAAAATCTTTCATGGAAGCTCGAAGATATTTTGCCAAAGGTTTTATTAGCCGGAGAACATGCCGGTGTACTTACAGAAGAAGGAGCTAAGCTTCTAGATGTTACAGGAACGCTGAAGCCTGGAATTCCGTTTTGTCCTCCGGAGGGCGATGCAGGAACCGGAATGGTTGCAACAAACAGTGTAGCAAAGCGTACCGGTAATGTTTCAGCAGGAACCTCTGTATTTGCAATGATCGTACTTGAGAAGGAATTAACAAAGGTATATCCTGAGATTGATCTTGTTACTACCCCTACCGGTAATCTGGTAGCTATGGCTCACTCCAATAACTGTACCTCGGATTTGAATGCATGGATTGGTATATTTGATGAATTTGCAAAAGTAATGGGAATGGAAATAGATGTGAGTAAAATGTACGGAACCTTGTTTCACTTAGCACTCGAAGGTGATCCGGACTGCGGCGGTTTATTATCCTATGGATATCTCTCCGGCGAGCATATTACGAATTTTGAAGAAGGCCGCCCATTATTTGTACGTTCCTCTGACAGTAAATTTAGTCTGGCGAATTTTATGAGAACGCACCTATTTACCGCGTTGGGTGCATTAAAAATTGGCCTGGATATTCTTCTAAAACAAGAAGAGGTTAAATTAGATGAAATCTTAGGACATGGTGGATTGTTTAAGACTAAGGGTGTAGGACAGAAGATTATGGCGGCTGCAGTCAATGTTCCTGTATCAGTTATGGAAACAGCGGGAGAAGGCGGAGCATGGGGTATTGCACTACTCGCGTCCTATATGATTAGTAAAGAGAATAATCAATCCTTAGAAGATTATTTAAACCAGAAGGTATTTGCAGGAAAATTAGGCACAAAGATAGCGCCAGATCCAAAAGACGTTAGGGGCTTTGAAGATTTTATGAAGCGATACAGCAATGGACTTGCTGTTGAAAGAGCAGCAGTTGATTATTTGAAATAGACATAATTTATGATAAATCCAGGGACTTTGCCTATCGGCGGCGTACCTGGATTTTTTTACTTTTTAGCAATATTGAATGATATATATTCATTGAACCTATCTCTATAGATTGAATATCAAGTAAAGTAGTAATGTGAAACCGCTTACTGATGATGTTATTTCTACATGTAGTAGATATGCTTTGAGCTTTTCAGAACTTTATCTAAATTTTTATGGTAGAATTCAAAAGTATTATTATGTTGATAGCTTTTTTCAATAATATTTTATAAATTATGATAAAACTTAGATTCTGATGTCACCTTTCCAGTAATTTATTCGTGTTAATTATGAAAGGAGTTGAAAAGGATGGATATAGAAGCAGCGATTAACCAATATAGTAACATGCTATATAAAATATGCTTTGTAATTATGGGAAATAAGAATGATGCTGAAGATGCGTTACAAGAAACCTTCTTCCGTTTCATCAGAAAACCTCCTGATATCAAAGATAAAGAGCATGAGAAAGCCTGGTTAATTAAAGTAGCTACAAACATATGCCGGGATATGAAGCGTTTTCAAATTAGGCATACATATATGCAGTTAGAGGATATTGCAGATTATCTGCAGGATAAAAAACAAAAAGCAATATTGGAAGAAGTGTTGTCACTCCCAAGAAAACAAAAGGAAGTTATCTATCTGCATTACATAGAAGGATATAAGATTAACGAATTAGCAAATATCCTTCGAGTATCAGAAAATGTAATTAAAAAGAGACTGCAACGCGGTCGTGTGCAATTAAAATTAATTTTGGAGGAGTAATGCTATGAATTTATCGGAATTAGTAAAAACTGTAAATGAAATTGAAATTGATAATGATATGAAAAAC
Organism: Bacillota bacterium; assembly: GCA_023443625.1. The sequence continues at coordinate 266,079 of JAEZTQ010000079.1, forward strand.
GGTTTATTAAAGCAATGTCAATTAAACAGCTCTAAAAGAATTCATATTTCAAAGTATAAGGTCATCCCCATAGTCCTTGCATTAATTCTCATAACTACTATATCTGTACCTGCAATTGCTGCCGTGAGGCAATCCTACCAACAAAGAATGGCAGCATTGAACCACGAACAATTAGAGCAGTATTATCAAGATATACAAAATTCACCCTTTGAATGCTTTATGTTCTCTAGAGAAAATACAGCCTCAGAGAATGAAAGACTGAAAGAATTCAGGAATAGGTATAAGGAAGAAGGCTTATTTCCAGAGAAAGATATATGGATTATTAATGATGATAGTGATGTAAAGAAAAATGTACTTTGTTTCAATCGTCTTACGGGATATTTTCATCTTCCGGAGCGAGAGCTGACAGATGAAGAGGTACTTGAAATTGTAGATTTGTGGGCTAGGTATGATTATGCTCTGCTACAAATTAATATTGAGAAAGGGTATCTTAATCCTGATGGGACAACAAATCTCGAAAAATGTCCCCCACCAGCATCCTCAACTACTAATTAATTTCGTTCTAATCAATCTTATCATGTAACGAAACAAGAGAATGAACTTAAAATATTAGAAATAGGTAAAACACATAATATTGTTAAGCTAAGAATATCTTAAAATAATGAAAAGAAAAGTGTTTAATAAGTGCCTGTTCATTGGAAATGAACAGGCACTTAAATAGATTACCGATATGGGAAACAGACATCCGTTAAAAATTCATTGTCCTTTGGAACATAGAAATTCTGAATACCTAAATCCTTCAATTTATTAGCAGAAAAATATTCGTGAATATCATCTCTTGTCTCGATACAATGATTAAAGGTTTCCAAATGTACAACAACAAATACCAGATTAGGATTTACAGTCATGGTATTCTCCAAATCAATAATATTCATAACAATACGATCACTATTTAAAAACTTAGGCGAACCTGCATTCATAACAAGAACGTCTGGTTTAAACTGAAGGATGTTATTTTTTACTGTTTCATTATAGATCGTATCTCCAGTGAAATATACGGTGGGTTCAGAGGCAGCCTGTAGTATATAACCACTTGTGATACCCATCGCCTTCTCAGTTATACCGATGCCATGCTGAGCATATACTCTTGTTATTGTAATGTCCTTGTAAAGGATGGTGTCTTTTACGGGAATTACAGTCTGAAAACCCTTTGAGCTTAACTTGCTTTCATCATCACTTTGGCAGATTAACGGCAGCTTTTTATCAAGCAGTTCCATAGCTTCGCTATCAAAATGATCACCATGTGTATGGGTAACCAAAAGCACATCCACATCCAAAAGTGTCTCGATTGGTGTGCTTAAATCAACCAGTGGATTTCTTTTTCGATTGGGTGTCATCGGTATTGCCGGAGAGGCTTCCTTCTTTGCAAATACTGGATCAAGGAGAATTTTTAAACCCGCATAGGTTATGATTGATGTCGCATGTCTTACATGTAATAAATTCATATATTCCTCCATTTCTGCGCATAAATTTTTGCGCATTTTGATAGTTCTTGATAGATGTCATTGAGCCTTATCTTTCATTATTCGGAAAGTATTGTTATTGATGTTCGTTTTGCTATGCAATTTATATTTGTTTTTCTTTGAAAATTATAATATGATATAGTTATGGATTCAATTTTCCAATGAAAAGGTATTTCAGTATTTCCATTCATTATGAAAAACATATTAGATAATTGCGAAACTATATAGTTTGAGTAATTGGATACAATACTTACAGTGAATGAGTTTCGTAAATTCCTATTAAAAATATAAAAGGTGGTTAAGTATTATGATGAATATGGATGAGGTGGATTTAAAAATTATTGACATATTAAAGGAAAATTCGAAGCTATCCTTCAAGGAAATTGGTGTGAAAATTCCTATGACAGGCCAGGCAGTGGGAACCCGAATAAACAGATTAATTGAAGAGGGAATTATAGAAGGTTTCACGATCAAAACGAATAAGGATAAGTTAGGGCTTCCAGTCACAGCATTGATTAAGATCTATATGAAAATATTAGATCATCAGAAATTGTTCCACTTTATACAAAGTACAGCAGCAATCGTTGAAGCATATAAAACAAGTGCCGATTGTTGTTATTTTGCAAAGGTTGAAGTAGCAGACAATGAAGAGTTGAATAATATACTTGATAAAATAAATGAATTTGCGAATTATCAAGTGACACTATCCATTAAAAAAATAAAATAATTCAAGAATACATAGAAAAGAGGATGTTTTGAAAGTCTGATTTATAAACTAGACTTTCAAGACATCCTCTTTCACTCTAAGTGTGAATATGCTTTTTTTCACACTTCCCGTCATAATGCCGCTTTTGGCATCATAATAATTGGTGAATATACTTTTTCTTCAGACTTTACTCTTCTGATGAGGCAGTCGCTCCGTCATCATTTGCTAAATCATCTGTATCGTCCTCATAATCATCAAAATCATCGTCGAAATCTTCCAGATAATCAGGATTCATATAACGGTATACAGCATATGCTATCCCTGCTACAGCTGCGATCGCACCGATAATTGCAAGCACACACATAACCGTATGCCTTCTGTCTTCAGACGGATCTTTTCTGTGGATCAAATCCCTTAATCTCATTGCATCGAGTAGATCATCAATTTTATTTCCCATGATAACACTTCCCTTCTTTTATTTTCATGACAAATGAACTGATTTTTCAATTCATATTGTATTTTAACAATTGAATGAGCTTTTCATTCATCCTTTATTCAACAAGTAAATTGATTTTATTACCAATTCACCCTGCTATTGATTTACAACCATAGTATATCACGATAAATCCTTTTTTACTATAATATTTGGAATTAAGAAAGGTTTATTCAATTTTAGTTAAATTTGCAAATACAGAGAGAAGTTTTTTTGTACCGAAATTAGGAAAATCAACTGTTACTTCATAATCCTTACCGCCTTTCGTAATATCAGTTACAATGCCGATTCCAAACTTGATATGCTTCACGGTATCACCTACCCCATAATTAAGTTGGACCATTTTACTTCCTTCGATTTGCTTGGTCACGGGAGTGATAAAGGGTTTATAGTTGGTCTGGGTCTGCTTATAGGTTGCAGAAGAAGGTTTATCAAAGTCTAAAATATCCTCTAGCCGTTGATTAAAAGGTGCTTTGTCATTATCTGATATAATTTCATTATTCTTAAAAGAAAATTTAGAACGCTTTGGCCCGGAAGCTGCTATTTTTAATAAATATCTTGGTATCTCATGGATAAAACGGGAGGGCTTATTATATTGAGTCTCACCACGAAGCATACGCTGCTTTGCCGCAGTTAAAGCGAGGCGTTTCATAGCCCGGGTAAAACCGACATAACATAATCGGCGTTCCTCTTCAATTTCCTCATTTGGATTATCAGCAAAGATGGATAAGTAACCTGGAAATACACCCTCCTCCATACCACATAGATAGACATAAGGAAATTCCAGACCTTTCGCGCTATGGAGTGTCATAAGTACGATATTCTGAGAGCCTTCCTCAAGATTATCGATATCGGCTACAAGGGCAACCTCCTCTAAAAAACCGCTTAAGGTCGGGGGTTCTAAGGAATTCTCTTCATAGGTTACTAACTTATTGATCAGTTCGTTAATGTTGCCGATACGATCCTCCGCATCCTCTCTGCCTTCTTCCTCAAGCTCTCTTAAGTATCCGGTGGCATCGAGAATATCATCAATCAATTCCCGAAGAGCATATCCTTCTCTATTAACTCTTGACTTCAGACCTTCTATCAAGCTGATAAAGGGCATAAGCTTAGAAGCAGTTCTTTCAAGACCGGGGATAAGCTGAGCGCGGGTAAGAGCATCGTAAAAGCTGATACCATGTGCTATGGCATAATCATTGACTCTATCCACAGTTGTTAGTCCAATACCCCGTCTTGGAACATTGATAATACGTTTTACCGCTATGTTATCCATACCATTATCAATTGTTTTAAGATAAGCAAGGATATCTTTGATTTCCTTACGTGAATAGAAGCTAAGGCTGCCTATGATTTTATAAGGTATATTTTTCTGTATTAATTTTTCCTCGAATAGACGGGATTGTGCGTTAGTTCTATACAATACCGCAAAATCGTTATAACAGGCATCACCGTTTTCTACGATATCTTTAATTTCTGAAGTAATGCTTTCAGCTTCTTCAAAATCATTATCAAATTGAGTAAAGCAAACTGGCTCCCCCTCCTCGTTATCTGTCCAAAGAGATTTTTCTTTACGTCCTTTATTATTACAGATCACTTCATTTGCTACATTCAGGATACTCTTCGTAGAGCGGTAATTCTGTTCCAGCTTGATAACCTTAGTATTCGGAAAAGCTTTCTCAAAATTCAAAATATTATAGATATTGGCACCACGGAACTTATAGATGGACTGATCGTCATCGCCTACAACACAGAGATTAAATTCCTTTTCCCCATACAAATTAATACCGGAAGCGAGAAGTTGAATAAGACGAAATTGCACCGTATTGGTATCCTGATATTCATCCACCATAATATAACGGAAGCGATTCTGATAGTAAGCTAAGGCTTCCGGATTATTCTGAAACAATTCCACGGTCTTTACAATTAAATCATCAAAATCCATGGCATTACTAGCCTTCAGACGTTTTTGATATTCCATATAAGCCTGTGCATATTTATTCTGCTGATAGTCACCATGAGCATTTCGTAAAAATTCCTCCGGTGAGATCAATTCATCCTTAGCTTTGGAGATAACGGTCAGAATACTGCGTTCATTTGTCTTCTTGACATCAATATTTAAATACTTGCAGATCTCCCGCATCAGGGTTTTCTGATCATCTGTATCATAGATGGTAAAGCTTCTGGTAAAGCCTAACGTATCCGCAAATCTTCTTAATATACGGACACAGGTGGAATGAAAGGTACTTACCCATATGTTTTCCGAACCGTAGCCTACGATTTTATCAACTCTTTCCCTCATTTCCCTGGCAGCCTTATTCGTAAAGGTGATAGCCAGAATATGATAAGGATTTACATCTCTTTCTTCTATAAGATAAGCGATTCGATGGGTAAGAACACGGGTCTTCCCGGAGCCTGCGCCAGCAAGAATGAGAAGAGGGCCTTTATCATGAAGAACCGCTTGTTTTTGTTCTGGATTTAAAGTGTCATAAATACTCATTATATAATTTCCCTACCTGTCCTATGTAATTATTGTTTGTACTTCAGACGCTGCCGCTTCCCATGTTACATATGTACTGCATAGGATCGTCCATGAATTAGTAAAACTATTCCGATTGTTTTGAATTTGCCTGGACACAAACATACGTTTATTATAGCATGCACAAGGGGGAGTTTCAATCCCGCAATTGAAGGAGGCTTTTTATATATGATTTGAATGAAAATATTCTACATAAAATCAGATTGAACATATATGTCATAGCAGGAATAAATTTTTATATGGTAATATGCTTGCTGATTATTAGCTACTATTTATATTCAATTGTTATAATAGCATTCATAAGTTGACGTAACATTCATATTTGAAATAACATTCTTGACTCTCACAAAAAACCATGCTACGATAGCCTCAATTATTAAACGGAAAGTTTTGGCAGAGGGGGATATCAATATGAGCTTTGTTCTTTTTGTCGTACTTATTTCACTATTTCTTTTGCATGAAATGGATGCAGTTAGAGTGCGAGAATGGAAAATGTTTATCTTTTTAAAGGATTTAAAAGAGGAGACCGCATATTTTGTTTTTTCTATCATGCATTTACCTTTATATTTTATAATACTCTTTTTTCTGTTTAAGGTAAGAGAGAATAATACTTTTATAATCATCTTTGATGCTTTGATGGTCACTCATACGATTGTACATATATGTTTTAGAAAACATGCTGACAATGGATTTCATCCTTTCTATTCAAAGGCAATCATATACATGATGGGTATTTTAGCTGTAATACATACTGTTGTGGTACTGCTGTAAAAAGGAATAACCTGCCTTTTATCTTATTATTTTAGCTTTGACATCTAGTATCTGATACTATATAATAAAAAAAGAGGTGATTAGATTGGATACGACGAAGGAAGAGTATCTCCGAGGGTTAATCGACAGCCTGAAGGATGTCAAATATATTATGCCGGATGATATACCTAATATAGATTTATATATGGATCAGGTAACTACCTTTATGGACAAGCATTTAAAGTCTTCAAAGCGTTACAGTGAAGATAAGCTCCTGACCAAAACAATGATAAATAATTATACCAAAAATGAACTATTACCTCCGCCAAGTAAGAAGAAGTATACCAAGGAGCATATGTTTCTTTTAATTTTTATTTATTATTTTAAAAATATTCTTACTATTAATGATATACAGAGTATTTTCAATCCTCTAACTGAGCGTTATTACGGGGAGGGTTCAAGAGTAAAGCTTGAGGAAATCTATGACGAAATTTTTCGTCTTGAAAAGGAACAGACGGATGCCTTAACCAAGGATATGATTCGAAAGATGACGAAAGCAAAGGAATCCTTTGAGGATATTAAGAATAAAGAGGATCATGATTTCCTTACGACATTTTCCTTTATCTGTATGCTATGCTTTGATGTATACATGAGAAAACATATGATCGAAAAGATGATTGATGATGCGTTAATGGGTGACGGTTTTGGAAAAGCAAAAACAGTAAACCGTAAAACAGAGCCAAAAAAAGAGAACACTAAATCGGGAAATAAACAGGATAAGAGGCCGGTAACAAATACTGAGACTGCTAAGAAGGATATAAAAAGTATTTAAAATAGTTCTAGTCTAAAAAGCTAATAAATCAATTAGGTAAGTAAGAATCTAATAAAATAATGTGATTATCTATAAAACAAACGGCACTTAGCTTTCAACTGCTAAATGCCGTTTGTCTATAGTTTAAGGCTGCTTTCGCAACAGCCTTATTATATTACATATTATTTTTTTCCGGTAATGTATCCTTCATCCTTGTAAATACCATATCATATCCATCATTTCCATAATTTAGCGATCGATTAACCCTGCTTATCGTTGCAGTAGAAGCACCCGTTTTTTCGGCGATCTCAAGATAAGTATTATGGTTACGAAGCATTCTGGCAACCTCAAAACGTTGAGAGAGAGATAACAATTCATTTACCGTACATATATCTTCAAAAAATGTATAACATTCCTCCGAATCCTTTAAGCTTAATATTGCTTCAAATAAATGATCAACCGCAGTTGTTCTAATATTCTTACTCATCGGCAGGATACTCCTTTCATCCGCTAGTGCATCATATTGCGAAAATAACTTTTTGTATTATAAAACCTGTGCATCAGATTTTCACACAGTACAATTTTAACACTACAAAGTAGTAAAGTAAAGAGCTTTCAAAATAATTATTTCATATATGAAAAATTAATATTAATATTTGATCTGCTAATGCTAATTAAGATAATTAATTCAAACTTTGCAGATCAATATTATGAATTAGCATGATAAAATAAGCGTTTTATAGTATTAAGAAATTATTCATTATGATACTTTCCTGTTGGCTTCAATGAACAAGTTAGAATTCACTAATGGTTTTCTCAAACTGTTGCAGTTTCTTAGGAGTATAATGTAAAAGAATTGATTTGTATGCAGTTACTCATAGAATAGAAGTTGTTCTAGAAATATTAAATTAGGATTAAATAATAATAGATAAATTGGCTCGGTTATAGGGATGATAGAATGTAACTGTATTAGAATAATAACTTGTTGAATGGTTAATATAACATCGATAAAGCTTATAAACGTATCACTTAAATACTTGAGTAATACTCTATGGTATCAGAAGGAGGGAATAGAATGTTCAAACATGAAAAGCAATTGCTACAGGATGTTAAAGTGGATGCCCCAAATCCTAATTACGCAGCCATGCTTCAGGAGCAGTTAGGCGGTCCTCAGGGAGAATTAAAAGCAGCGCTGCAATACCTTTCTCAAAGCTTTCGTATTCAGAATCAAGAAATAAAGGACTTATTCTTAGATATTGCTTCAGAGGAACTCAGTCACATGGAAATGGTTGCGACAACTGTTAATTTACTGAACGGTCATCAGCCGGATGCGAATAATGCTACCATTGGAAGTGTTGAAGCACATGTACTGACCGGTTTAACCCCTATGCTTGCCAATGCATCCGGTTATCTTTGGACTGCCGCATATGTAAATGAGACTGGTGATCTGGCGGCAGATCTGCTTTCTAATATTGCTGCTGAACAAAGGGCTAAGGTAGTTTATGAGTATCTATATCGGCAAATTAATGATAAGGGTGTCAGAGAAACGATTGATTTTTTACTCAATCGGGAGGAGGCTCACAATGCATTATTCCGACAGGCCTTTAATAAGATTGGAGAGACCGGTTCATTAAAGGATTTTGGAGTCACAGAGGACTCGAAGCTTTATTTTGACTTATCTACTCCGGGTAAATATTTTGATTTGAATAATCCGACAGCACCCAGCTTTAAAAATCCGGAGAAGGAGCTTGTAACAAAATAAGGTATAGATATAAGCAGGAGCTATTTGCAGGGCTCCTGCTTCCTATTTACCAAAGAGCATTTTCAGAGATAGAAAAATCATAAATACTGCAAAGCCTTTTTTTAAATAATCAGGATTAATATGCTGAGCAATCCTTCCTCCCAACAAAGCTCCTAAAAATACTGTTATACAGATAATAATTCCAGCCTTTATATCTACATTACCCTTTTTATAATATTCGATAAAGGCAAGAATTCCAACCGGCGGCAGCATAATTGCTAAAGAGGTTCCCTGAGCTTTAAGCTGGGAAAAGCCGCAGATAAAAACGAGAGCCGGTACAATAATTACTCCGCCGCCAATTCCAAAAAAGCCGCTTAATATTCCTGCGACAATGCCAATTAATACATAAAAAAGTATGTTTGTCATATCAAAACCTCCTCTGTAACATATAAATTATTAGGATTCTAGCATCAAAAGCTTGATAAATTGTAATTCATTAATATGCAAATTTATAACCAAAAGCAAACTGTATTATATCATTTTACTTAAATATATATTTGCTAATGACAAAATACATATCTTAAGGAGCTTTTGACATATTAATTCTTAATAAATAAGTCTATTCATTGTTTCATTTATGTCATTATGCCAACTCCAGCACTAATTTATGAAAAACAATTAACCATTCACCTATCACATATTTGAAGGCTATTTGGAGATGATATAATACAAGAATAAGCAAAAATGTTAATAGGAGGTCATGAAATATATGAAGGCTTTGGTATACGGAGGAATGCGAGATATTAATGTAGCAGAGGTTAAAGAACCCAAATTAGTAAAAGCAGATGACATTATTATCAAGGTCACTTCAACAGCAATCTGCGGCTCTGATTTACATTTATATCATGGTATGGTTCCAAATATGCCTAAAGGCTTTATTATGGGACATGAAACAATGGGAATAGTAGTTGATGCAGGCCCTGAAGTAAACAAGGTTAAGAAGGGTGATAGAGTAATTATTCCTTTCCCTATTGCATGCGGGCATTGCTGGTATTGCGAGCATGAGTTATATAGTCAATGTGATAACTCCAATCCACATGGCGAGGTTGGAGCTATTTTCGGATATAGTGACACCTATGGAGGCTTTGACGGAGGACAAGCGGAATACCTTCGAGTACCCTATGCAAATGTTGGGCCGAAGGTAATTCCGGAGGAATTTACTGATGAGCAGGTACTTTTTCTTACTGATGTTCTTCCTACTTCCTACTGGGGAGTCGATATCGGTGGTGTGAAAAAGGAGGATACGGTTGTTATTCTAGGCTGTGGGCCGATCGGTCTGACAGCAATAAAATGGACTATATTAGCAGGAGCAAAGAGAATTATCGCAGTAGATTATATCAAATATCGGCTGGAGCATGCTAAAAAATACAGAGTTGAGGTTGTTGATTTAAGTGAACAGGAGGATACCGGTGAATATATACATGAGATTACAAACGGCGGTGCGGACGTGGTACTAGATTGTGTGGGTGTTGATGGCAAGATGACCAAGCTAGAGAAGATTGAGACTTTACTTAAGCTTCAGGGTGGTTCAAAATCTGCTATTGAAATAGCAACACAAGCGGTGAGAAAAGGTGGTACGGTAGTTTTCATCGGTGTCTATGGAACCAGGTATAATATGTTTCCACTTGGAGACTTCTTTGGAAAGAATATTACAATTAAGATGGGACAATGCCCGGTGCAGGCATATGTGGATCCCATACTGCAAATGATTAAAGAGAATAGGATTGATCCGACTGATATTATCACTCACAAATTACCGCTTAATCAGGGTACACATGCTTATGAAATATTTGATAAGAAGGAAGATAACTGTATCAAGGTTATACTTAAACCTTAAGTCTATAATACAGTTGTTAATTCTAGGGAGATTAAAATAATTGTAATCAAAATTCTATCAGATCAGCTTTATTGTTATTTAAAGGAGCGGTTATAACACACTTTTAAAAGTAGTGTTAAAGATCTGTTTGGAAGAATAAACTAATACCATATAATGTTATAAAATATAAATTGACTTTGTTAAGACGGCATACTATAATGAAAAAAATGAATATTGTCGGGAGCTTGTATGCAGGCTGAGAGGAAACTATAGTTTCGACCGTACCTGATTTGGGTAATGCCAACGTAGGGAATAACATGGATGATAGTAATTTGTGGGATGCACCGAGTTTGGCGCATCCCATTTTTGAGTGCGCCCGGCGAGCGCACGTTTCAACGGGTGTAAGTCCCGAGTCCACCCGGTAGTGGGAAGGACATAGCCAATGGCAAGGGTGTCGTGGGTGACCGCGAATCTGAAGGAAGCCGGATGGCAAATC
>JAEZTQ010000026.1 GCA_023443625.1 Bacillota bacterium
TATTCAATGGGTACGTGAAAATGTAGCTTTTGAAGGAGAAATATACTATGAATCTGGAACTGATCCAGTTTGGGAAAAGATGCGATTAATGTCTTCATGTAAACACTTTGTAATTTCTAATAGTTCCTTTAGTTGGTGGGCCCAACATCTATCAAAAAGTATTAATAAAATTGTATATGCACCTTCTAAGTGGTATCCCGATGGGCGAGTTTGTGATATTTATGAAAAGAATTGGCGTTACATAAAGGTGTGATGTAAAGTTTGTGTATATATGAGGGTAAGATATCTATTCTTAATGTTTTGTTACTTAAGAGATTAGAAGGGAGGAAAATAATTTTTGTTATACATAGGTACAGTTTTAATGTATATATTTAATCAGATATTTGGAAACAGTAAATATTTTAGACCATTAATGTTTGTATTCTTATTTATATTATTAGCAGGTAGTTATGGAACTTACGATACAATGATTTTTTATGATCGATATAACAACTATTTAGCTTTTACAAGTTATACAGAACCTGGATTTACATTTATAGTAGAACTTTTCCATAAAATTGGATTTAATGACCGCCTATTTATGATTTTATTAAGTCTATTTGAACTAGTTGTATTGTTTCGATTTTTAAATAAATATTGTATAAACCATACTATTTTTTGGGGACTTTTTCTTATATATCCTATGCTTATGTTTTTTACTCAGTTACGATTCCTTTTGGGTTTTACAATTATTTTAGGAGGAAGCATACCTGCATTAATAGATAAAGGTAAACTATGGGTTGTTAGATATTTAGTATTTCTTCTAATAGCTTATACTATTCATTCCTCAAGCATTGTTTTTATTATTTTTTTAATTGTGAATTTTATAGATATTAAAAAGTCTATTGTTATATCAATTGTTGTTTCGCTGTTACTATTTTCAGTAAAATATTTTAATATTATTATTAATTTATTTGGCTCATTTTTAAACACTGAAAAAGTTAATATTGTACTTAATGAGGTATCGCGGGCAGAAGGTAACTTTGGGAGATGTATTATAGCTACAATAATGTCTCTAGGAATGGCAGGTCTTTTATTCTTAGTAAAATATAAAGTTTTTGGAGATTACGTTTATGAACAACAAAAAATTTCACTAGACCTTATAATAAAGATTGATGTACTTGCTTTTATTTTTGTACCAATGATATTAAATTTTTCAGTGGGATTTTATCGTATATCTCAAGCAATTTTACTTATTAACTATGCAGTAATAGCTAATAATATAAGAGTATCATCTAAGCATAAAATTACATATCGAGGAGCAATGCTAAATTTGACCGTATTAACTATTGCGTTTTTACTTTATATATCGTTTTTTCGATCTGAGGAAATGCAATTATTATTACAGATTCCATTTTTTGAAGACAATTGGATCATTAATAGCATATTCGGATAATAGTGATTAATTGAATATATTCACCTATGGAGGAACTATGAAGCAGAATAAGTTAATTTACAATTTGAAATATGCTTTAATTGCACAATCAGTTGCTTCCGGATTCAGTATTTTAATGTATTTACTTGTCCCAAAAGTAATGTTTACTGATAGCTATGGGTATTGGCAATTATTTTTACTTTATACCAATTATAGTGGTTTTTTTCATCTTGGCTTAGTGGATGGTATTTATCTAAAGTTGGGGGGGATGGACTATGCGCATCTAAATAAAAAATTAATTGGAAGCCAATTTAAGTTGATGACAGGTATACATATCTTATTTGGTTTATTTATCTTTCAATTTGTCATGAATGCTAATATTACAATAGAACGTAAATTTGTTATTTTGTCATTTTCAATATATATGGTATTATATTGCATACAAAATTATATTGGTTTTGTTTTTCAAGCAGTAAATGAAACAAGTATATATTCAAAAGCGGTTATTATTGAGAAAAGCATTAGTCTTATTGGTACAATTATTTTAATTCTAAATAAACAATGCGACTTCCGATATTATATAATATTGTCTGTAATTTCGATTGGTATAAATAGCATGTTTCTAATAATAAAGAGTTGGGCTATTTTGAGGACAGGGTTATGTAAGCTCAGAGAAGTATTAATTGAAGCAAAAGATAATATTTCTGTTGGTAGTATATTAATGTTTTCAGGTATTGCAAGTACTTTTCTGATAGGCTCTGGACGAATGATAGTTGATCATACATGGGGAATAGAAACATTTGGTAAACTTTCGTTTGCTATTTCAATGATTAACATGCTTTTGCTGTTTATTAGGCAAGTAAGTGTTGTCCTTTTTCCAGCACTAAGAAAAATGGAAGATGAAGATAAAAGGATAATTTACATAAAAATTATGAAATCACTATCTGTTACATTACCTCTAGTATATTTTGCATTTGTTCCTATAAAACTGATTTTGGCAGTATGGTTACCACAATACACAGATAGCATTCGTTACTTGACTTTGCTACTTCCAATATGCCTATATGATAGCAAGATGCAAATGGTTTTCAGTACCTATTTAAAAGTTATGCGAAAAGAAAAGAAATTACTTTTTATTAATGTAGCTTCCCTTATTATCGGTATTTGCTTATGTTTTATAGCTGTTATAATATTTAAGAGTATTATTTTTGTAGCAATAGCAACTGTAATCGGTATAGCGATTCGCAGTATTTTTTCTGAACTTTTACTTAACAAGATACTTAATGTGAAGGAATGGAATACCAGAAATGAGCTTATATTTGAATTAGTATTTTCAGTCTCTTTTATGTTTTTGACATGGTATTATGATGAGTGGATTATGCTTAGTATTTTGGTTGTATTTTATGCCATGTATTTAAGTATATACCAAGAGAAGAAGCAGATACTTGTTGAAAGTATAAAGATTGTTAAAAGTTTAATACATAGGGAAAATAAATTATCAAGAGAGAAAGATAGTGAATTAAAAGTATGATAATTAACTGAAAAAAATATTGTTTGCTGACTTTCAAAAAAGATTGCTTTACGATTAAGAGAGTTAAGCCGTAGTATTTATGGATGCTATACATTTTCAAGACAGAAGTGAAGGGAGGATTGTAAAAAAAGCGGTTTATATTGCCATCGGAATTGATATGAGCGGACGTAAAGATGTCCTTGGAATGTATGTGGGA
>JAEZTQ010000044.1 GCA_023443625.1 Bacillota bacterium
TGGTTGGAGCCTTTCTGAAACCATCAAGTGGTAGGAGCAATGAACCAATCCACAGTGTCTCCAAAAGTATAGCATACAGTCCTTGGAGAGGGACTATAAATACTACTACTATATAATACGAGGAGCAATATTACAAGACATTGCCTGAGTGCAAGGAATTGTATCATTTCGAATATGAAGATTGTGAATTCATAGTAGGCCCAGCAGATATGGTATCTGAGCTTGACATTCCTGGGATTACACCATCACTATATAATGTAAACAATAATTTTAAATTAGAAAAAGTTAAAAATGTGTTATGCGGTGAACTTCAAAATAATAACAAAGGAGAAATAGGTGCAGTTTCTGAGATGGAGATCCATAAACAGTACTTTGGAACAGCAGAATATGAAATCGAAATTGAAAAAAAATGTAAGTTAATGCTGGTGGGCTTAGCGGATATTATCTCAATATATAAAGATGACATATGTCAGAATGTTTTTTATTCTGCAGGAGAGACAAAGCTAATGGATGTTAACAAGGGAATCTATAAGATAGAGACTGAAAGTTGGGGGCATTGTAACTTTGAAGATATTCGATTATCCTCGTTGATTATGGGATCTCATAAGGGAGTAAACAAAATTGTAAAAATTAATACAGCTGAGGACCTTACCCATCGTTGGAGTTTCTCTTTAGGTGAGTATATGGTAGAAGACGACCTCTGCAAAGGGATAGACTATGAACTAATGATGAACATAGATGCTTATAATAAGCCGGTTTCACCTCTAAATGCAATATACAAAAAACGAATTTTTATCCCTAGGGATTCAAATGAGAATATTCTTTATTTTTCAATTGCAGATTGCACTATAGAGGTATATGTGAATGGAACTTCTGCTGGTTATGTTTGTTGTCAAAATCCTTACTTGTGTATCACTAATTTGGTTGTTAACGGAGAATATGCTGAGATTTGTTTGAAAATTAGCAGAAAGTATTATGCAAATCGTGTAGGAAACATAATGCTTTACAGCGGTAATAAAATAGAACGATGCATCTATAGAAACACTACCTTTGAAGGGGAAACACCTACCATGTTGAGTGATACAAGCTTGCCATTATCTATCCAATATGGTGAAAAAAAAGTTATATTGCCAGAAATTTGTGAAATTGGAAAACACAATATTAAACTTATATTTAAAGGAAAGAACATGATTTTAACAGTTTCATGTAACAACCATATTGTAGGCAGGGTTGTATTGGATAATACCAAATTCCCTAAGGTTGTGGGAGGAAAGTATAATGAGGTATATATATGCAAGGAATGGCTGTTAAAGAATACTCCTGTGATTAAGTGTCAGGCAATTGCCAAAGATGCGGTGCTAGACTCAATTGATTTAAAAATTTTAATGAATTTGCCTTAAGCAATGTCCGAAAAGGGTCCACTATCCATAAGTGCATTCATGTGATGATTTCCAACATCAAAAGCAATATCGTTGGAACTTAAAACGGTAAATGTTTCATAAATGTTTTGTATATTAAAAAAATATTTACAGATAATGCAAAAAAGAATAATATATACATAAGATTATACGTAATATAGCTGAAAAACATAGCAGAATGGAGAGTATTATGTTATGAAAAGAAAAGGGGTTACCATATATGATATCGCTAAAGAGGCAAAGGTATCTACAGCAACCATTTCTAGAGTTCTCAATGGGAAAGGTAATGTAAGTGTAAAAAAAAGAGAAGAGATTATGAATATTGTCAATCGTCATAATTTCGTCCCTGATGCTCGTGCAAAGAGTCTGAGAAAAACTCATACGAAGACCATGGGGATTATTACTTCGGATCTAAGAAATCCGTTCTTTTCTAATTTATTAATTGAATGTGAAAAGCTTGCGAATGAGGCTGGGTATACTATTTTTTCCTGTGATTCTTTAGAACAAATGGACATGGAAGTCAAACTATTAAAACGTTTGGATCGTCAAAAGGTGGACGCTATTATTCAAATTGGCGGGAGTTCGGATCATGAGAAAGATAATGAGGTATATCGTGAGTGCATTACAAGTATTGCACGAAGAATACCTATTGTAACAACTGGTTATGCCATCTGTAATAATTGCTACAGTGTTATGACAAATGAAGCAAATGCGATGGAACTGGTGTTGGAATATCTGATTAACCTAGGACATAAAGATATAGCCTTTATTGGTGGTAATGACACAATACGGTCTACTGCAGAAAAGCGAAAGCAATACATGAAATTTCTTGATAATAGAAAAATACCATTTAATGCTCTATATGTATTGGATACAGAATACACCAAAGAAGGCGGTTATGCTGGTATGAAAACACTATTAGAGCTGGAGAAAATACCTAGTTCTATTATTGTGATTAATGAAATGGCTGCGGTGGGGGCTATTAAAGCTATTAAGGAATACGGATTAAGAATTCCAATGGATATATCTGTGGTTAGCTTTGATAATACTTATATTTCAGAAGCCATAACCCCGGCTTTGACTAGTGTCGGTTGTGACTATGCAGATTTTGCCAAAAAACTGGTAGGTACAACACTGAAGGTCCTTGAAGGGGAAAAAGCAGAAGATATATCTTATGTTGACTCTCTCTTTGTTATTCGTGACTCGTGCATGAAATATAATATGATATTGGAGAATAAGTATGAGTGATGAAATTACAATTGTTGATATTGCTAAGGAAGCAAATGTATCGATTACGACGGTTTCAAGAGTGCTGAACGGAAAAGGTAATGTTAACATAAATACAAAACAAAAAGTGGAAGAGATCATACAAAAATATGATTATTATCCAAACATTGTAGCAAAAAATCTGTGTACACCGCATGGCAATATCATTGGTGTTGTTATGCCAGATGTTAGAAACCCACATTATGCCAATATTTTTGTGGGATGCGAAAAGTATGCTAATGATATGGGATATTCACTATTATTGTGTAATACTCTAAACTCTTCAGAACTTGAAGAAAAATATTATGAAGCATTAATTGCCCAGAGGGTTAGTGCAATCGTTCATATTGGAGGTCGGGTGGATGAGTTAGTTTCAGATCCGGCATATGTTGAACATATTAATAGAATAGCAAATCAGATACCTATTATTGCATCAGGAAAACTAGATGGGGGTGACTGCTATTTTGTGAATATTGATCATAGAGCTGCAATTGACCAAGTTATGGAATATCTATTGTCTTTAGGGCATAAAGATATTGCGCTGGTAGGGGGGAGGGGCGATGTTATTTCTACAGTGCAGAAAAGATTCCGCTATCAACAGATATTAGCGAAGAATGGCTTGAAGTATGGTACTAGTTATATCGCAGAAGGAAATACCTATGATGATGCAGGAGGTTATTCAGCAATGCAAAAGATTTTGGCTGGGAAGATCATACCAACTGCTGTAATAGCAATAAATGATATATCAGCAATCGGTGTTATTCGGGCGATTCATAATCATGGATTAAAGATACCTGAGGACATTTCTGTTGCAAGCTTTGATGACACATATATTACAGAGATTACAGAGCCGGAGCTTACCTCTGTTAACAATAATTATAATGAATATTGTAAAACTGTTATGCAGAATGCTGATGCTTTACTAAAAGGCAAACGGGTACCAAGATATATGGAAATTGAACCTAAGCTTGTAATACGAAATTCATGTTGTATAAGAAAGTAATACATGAAAATTCTGGGGTTTAAAGGCAGCTTTGATTTTATTTAGTTGACTTAATTCCATTTCTGCTGGTGGGAATAGATGACTATCCTTTCCCACCCTTTTAATGTGCAAAGAAATGTTCGTGCCATCAACGTAACTTGTATTAGTTTAATAATATCTGGTGGCAGAAACTCTTCTGCTCTAATATATATTCATAGACATTACCCTGAACGGTACTGGCTGGGAGTTACGCCTACTACCTTTTTAAATATTTTAAGAAAATAAAAGTAATCATTAAAGCCTACTTTCATTGCTATTTCATTGATTGAGAAGTTACTTTGTTCCAGAAGTTTCTTCGCCTTACCTATTCTTAAATCCGTTAGGTATCTAGAAAAAGTAATACCTGTTTCTTTCTTAAATATTTGACTTAAGTAATTTGAATTTAAATACAGATCATCAGCAATATCACTGAGTGATATATTTTCATGATAATTTGATGTAATAAAACTCATCATCTGCAGGAAGGTTTGATTGGATATTTTATCTGATGACGCTGAAGGAATATTAATATCAGAGAGAGATTCTATAAGCATATCTAAAAGCTCATTAAAATCCTCATACTGTGCAATAAGCTCTTCAATACTATATAAATATAAATCTTCTTGAGAGGACAAATAGGTATTGATGGATAAAATTGTATTGTATAATTGTAATACGGTTTTCACTGTAAAAGAATGTTTAATCTCGGGATCGATTGCGTTTAGTTAGCTTAGGATTTTAATGGGTAGAATTACCCTTTGATGATAAACTTAGACTTATTTATCATCATTATAATCATTTCTAAATTATTTTCAACTCCTTATTCCTCTTTTTCTTT
>JAEZTQ010000050.1 GCA_023443625.1 Bacillota bacterium
ATTTAGAATTAAACCAAACAGCTTGCATAAATAGGAGTTACTAAAGTGAGTGAGAAAACCATCAGGCTACCGATTTAGGGTAAAATAAACTGCATGGAACAGGAGCTTCTAATCTGCGCGACAACAAGTAGTATACCTTTCTGGATTTTTGAAAAGCGTGTTTATTGGACAATCCGGAGTTTGGAAACTATTTTCAATTCCTTCATATTTACCAAAACACATTTCTATTAATCTTTCATCTATTACTATTGGAACATTTCTTTCTTTTAATACAATTTCTGCCGTTTCTCTTGCACGACTTAATGGAGAACAATAACATATATCAAAATGAATATCTCTGTATTCTTTCCATGCTTTTTCTGCCATCATTCTTCCATCTTCATTTAAATGTATGTCTGTTCTTCCTTGCAATTTATGTTTTGCATTCCAATCAGTTTTCCCATGTCTCATTATGTATAACATATTTCATCCTCACGAATTCAAATTTATTTAATCTACCATAATTATACACCAATGCCACAAAATTCTACAACGTATTTGTAAGTCCTTTACATATGTTTTGTAGAAATTCATATAGGTTAATACAAAAACCCCACACCAACTATTCTACAATAGTTGATATGGGGCTCTCAGTTTATCTCTTATTTAACTCACACCCTCAGGTGCTAATATCATAATTGTTTCTTACTTACTCGACAATACATCCTGTGTAGACCACAATAAAAATACCACTAAGAATAATATCAGAAACAGACAATATACTTTGGAATTTCAAGCAAGACATTAGGTCGATTAATAAAATCATTCTATCAGAACTTGTGTTCTGTATTGTTATATGGTATAATTTGTATAAGCAGTTATCCTAACTGCTGGCAATCGTGTATAGGGTGGTTGACCTTCATTCTACATAGGATGGAGGTGATGCATATGAACAATAAATTTGATTTCAAAGATATTATTCAATTTGGAATGTTCATAATCGCACTACTGACATTCATTTATTTGATTTGTCATTAACATAAAAAACCTTCCCTGTACTTTGCCCAGTCCAGGAAGGTTTTTTATACTTTTTCTTCTGGTCAACCACCCTGTGGCGATTGCCTTTTATAATTATATTATAGCAGATTATATGATTATATCAAGTGCAAAGCCTAAAAAATTGCCTTATCAATTAAATAACGTTCACTTTATTAAATTTAGCATACTACTCTAAATCAAACAACTTTTAATTCTCTCAATAGCGCATATTATCTGAGAATGGCAAGGGCTAAACTGTATAAAAAACGTTTATTAATATGATTGTTAATATGATTAAAATCCGCATTTCCTAAGTATTTCTGCACCGCAAGGTTTTTTTGCTGTCATATAACTATTAATATCCTCTGGATAGTACTTAGCGGCAAGTAACTTTACTTCTCCGTACCAATCTCTGTCTTCCTTATGCGTTCTTAAATAATCTCTAAATGCAATATGCCTTTTTAACTCATCAGAGTACTCCGGACAAACATATAAATGATGTTTCATTAAATGTGATTTATCAATATATTTGAATGCTTGTCTATCCTTTATACCCATATCTCCTTCGTGATAATAACCTACTCTTGCTAGTTTTGACTTAATTTCTTCAAAGGAATTATAGTCTTTGATAATTACATCAATATCAATTACTTGTTTTGAAGCAAGTCCTTCAACAGAAGTACTTCCAACATGTTCAATTGCTATGATATGATTCAACGATTGGTCGGCCGCCATAATGCCGTATAAACACTTTTGCTGTAGTCAGATAATGGTCAACAGTTGCAGGAGTAAATCCACGAAGACGGATGTCCTCTTCAAGCTTAAATACAACTTCATCATTAGTCATAGAAATGACCTCCTTCAAGATGAAACTTATTTTAAAGGTTTACGATGAGAAAATAAAGTGATAAAATGTATAAAAGGAAAGAATTACCTAAGGCGGGAGAACCACTGCGCAAGCAGTTTAGTACTCGTTTACAACTGTGACTTAAAAATTTAAATTTGTTAAATATAAAGAGGTAGATTATGATAAAAGTAGAAAAAATGAACAAGAAGCTAGTAACTCAATTTTTAATATTCACCTTTATTATCGCACTCATTGGTTGGGGTGGGTTGTCTGTATGTGAATGGTTTGGATTCACGCTTGATGAATATCCTTTGTTAAACGCACTTTATTTAATTGGTGCTTGGTCGCCAGCAATAGCTTCATTCATCGTGTTAAGAAAAAATAACGAAGTATTAGGCATAAAAGAATGGCTGAAAAATATTTTTACATTTAAAACATCTGTATATAATTATTTGTTTGTCGTAGCCTTGCTTATTATCTATATGGTTTCGCTGATAGTAACCTCTGGTTTGAATAAAGTAAATCCCTTATACCTTTTTTTTATCTACATACCTGTAGCTTTATTGGCAGGTGCAGGTATGGAAGAAGCTGGTTGGAGATATATTTTGCAGTCTGAGTTGCATAAAAAATTTGGTTATTTACTTTCATGCCTAATTATTGCCCCAATTTGGTTATTATGGCATATCCCTCTAGGGATAGGAGGGCTAACTCTATGGAGTGCAACGAATATATTTGGAATAGCTTTTGCAATGGGTGCAATTCATAAAATATCGAAGGGAAATATATTTTTGTGCGTGCTTTTTCACTGCATGATTGATGCAGCAGCAATGACGATTGTGTTTAATCAGACTACATTAGGTGCAATTATTACAACTATCATTATGGTCATCGTTTCAATAGTGGCAGTTTCAATAAATAAACATACACTCAAAAATTAAGATTTAATCCTTTAAATAAATTCTTTAGGATAGAATCGATGATGGTGTAAACGAAAAAGCAGCTTTCGCTTACCAGTAACTGCCCTTTCGTTTACATCATTTTCGATTTGTCCTTATTGAACAAAGTAAGCGTCCGGATAGCCCGTTACTATGGGGATTCAATCTTTGTTCTTTTCATAAAGAATAACACTTTTGGTGTGTAGATTCTAGATAAAACAGTGCTGTTTCATATTTCTTTGCATGACAAATAGACCTCAGTAGTTGAGGTTAAAAATGTATGAAGATGTGTGGATTAATCTCGTAAAAATGTATGTTGTTTAGTGGTACCCATATGACCACCGCATGTTTTACAGACGCAGATATCTATCTTCCAAAGATGCTTCAACATCTCTGGTACAGACATATCTTTTATTTCGGAAATATATTTTTTGCATCCGATGAGATTTCTGCACAATGTCAGTTGCTTTCGTTTTGTACGTGAAGATAAAATCCCATAGTGACGTATTCTGACAAAGTGTTTCGGAGACACATGCATCAAGAAGCGACGAATAAACTCTATTCCAGTGAGGGTCAATTCCTTCCATTGTCCTTGATTCTTATAATGCTTTACTGAAAAGGTGACTGTAGTATCTGACACTTGGATAAGCCTATAATTACTGATTGCAATTCGGTGAGTATATTTTCCAAGATACTGTATAACAGACCCTGCACCATTAAATGTTTCTTTGCTGTAAGGAATCCATTCCTTGTCATAGCAGGAATTAAGGAGTTCTTTAAATGCGTAGTGATTTCTATACTTAGATGCTGAACCATGGAATTCCAGTTTTTTATTTTCCCATAGGGCTTTTAGTTCTTCCATATATTTTCCTCGAAACTTTTTTGAAAGAACACGAATAGGAAGGAAAAATTTAGAGCCATTGTCCCTCCAGCCATTTTTAGAATCTAAACCACCACCAAGTACAATGACATGAATATGTGGATGATAATTCATCTCAGACCCCCATGTATGTAGGATGCACATATATCCAATCTTGGCACCAAGGTGTTTTGGGTCAAAAGCAAGTTCATCAAGTGTACCAGAAACAGAGTGATAAAGTGCATCATACAAAAGTTTCTGATTACTGTAAATAACTGGATTAAGCTCTTCTGGTACAGTAAATACAACGTGGAAATATGGTGCGTCAAGAACATCTTCACGTCATAAATCCATCCACTTTTCTTTTGGAAGCGATTGGCACATGGGACAGCATCGGTTTCTACATGAATTATAATGAAGTCTGATAGTTCCACAGTCATCACATACACTGACATTTGTACCATAAGCACCTGTCTTACAGTTGATGATGTTGGTTGCTGTTTTATGCTGCTGAAAGGATGGTGTATATTTATCAAGATAATTCGAATAGAACTTCTGAAAGATGTCCTGGACAGTTAAGTTATTCATGAGATTCGTCATCCTTTCTATCAAAGGGACTTTGAATACCCATAAGTGATTTATTGCTAACATGAAGGTAAACCTCAGTTGATTTTGGATCACGATGTCCGAGTAACGCTTGTATATTTCGCTGTTCCACTCCGTTCTCCATCAAATGAGTGGCAAAACTATGACGGAGTGAATGAGGAGTATATTTACCATCAAGTTCAGCGATAGCAACAGATCTACGCATAACCTGCTCGATTGTGCTTACAGTAAGATAGCCTCCAGTAAATTTATTTGGGAAAAGTATTTCGCAAGGTTTTCCTTTATGAAACCAGTATTGTGTCAGCAATGAAAGGTTGCGCTCAGACAGAATGGTATATCTATCCATACGGTTCTTGGTATTTCTCACATGAATCTGCATATTTGTTCTGGATATGTCATTATAATGCAAGTGAATCACCTCAGATACACGTAATTCAGATGAATACATGGTAGAAAGCATCGCTTTGTATTTGATATCATCCGTCGCATCTAGAAGACGTTCAATTTCATCAAGAGTAAGAACCTTTGGGAGTTGATGGTCTTGAATCATCCGAGGAACCACAATATCATCCCAAAGGATATGTAAGACGTTGCGATAAAAGAATCGGATAGCAGAATTGTATAAATTTAGAGTAGTAGCCTTGATGCCAGAATCCTTTTTCGTAAGCAGAAAATCGCGAACATCTTGACAGGTAAGGGCTTCAGGTGCCTTGCCAACATAGTTTAAAAATAAGAAACATAGTTTTTATAGCAGAAAATATAACGCTCTTTAAGGTTACGAATTTTCCCTACTTCTTCAAGTTTTAATAAATATAGTTCATACATAAAAAATCCTCCATGTAAAAGTAGTAACAATTGTCTGGTTGCTACTTTACATGGAGGTGCATTTGCATCATAAAAGTGCTTGTCATGGCACTTGTTGAATGTTATTCTTTTCATAGGCAGTAGCTTTCTATATAAAGTTGTTTTGTGTGGTAACTTAACATTACTAAATATCAGAAATATTTTCTACTGCCTCTTATATTAGATAATAAAAAATCGCTATGCCACAGTCTTGGTAGGCCATCGCGCAGCGATTTTGTTCAATTGAAAGTTGTCGGCTTATAAATAATATTCAGAATGCAATAAAATTTCTTTTCCTTTCTCGCTAGCATATTGTATTTCCTTGTTTGTCATATCTCCGATGTATCCATCAATATCCACAACATATATGGCATCTGAAATCTCTATTCTTTTCAGTTGTGCCTCTTCAAGAATAACCATATCCGCAGATGTTAATTCGTCTTTTTTCAAACCATAAATGCATTGCAACACATTAAATCTGTGCTTTACTTCTAATTCAAATGCTATTCTCTGCATTTCTTTTTCAAATCTCATACTACCGCAAATTGTAATAGTTCTCATTTCATTCCCCCACAACTTCAAATTTATAAATCTACCGTAATTATACACCATTACTACAAAATTCCATAATATTTTTGTAAGTCCTTTACATATATTTTGCAGAAAATCATATTGATGAATACAAAGAACCCCATACCAGCTATTTCTCAATAGCTGATATGGGGTTCTCAGTTTATCTCTTATTTAATTCACACTTTGAAGTGCTAATATCATAATTGATTTTTACTTGTTGTTCAAAACTGCCTGTGCTGCTGCAAGTCTTGCGATTGGCACGCGGAAAGGAGAACAAGATACATAGTTTAATCCAATCTTATGGCAGAATTCAACTGTGGATGGATCTCCACCGTGCTCACCACAGATACCTAACTTAATGTTAGGTCTAGCTGCACGACCTTTTTCGGAAGCCATCTTCACTAACTGGCCAACACCTTCTTGGTCAAGTCTTGCAAATGGATCGGACTCATAGATTTTGCCTTTGTAGTAAGCATCTAAGAACTTACCAGCATCATCACGGGAGAAACCGAAGGTCATCTGTGTTAAGTCGTTAGTACCGAAGGAGAAGAAGTCTGCTTCTTCAGCGATTTCATCAGCTAATAATGCTGCACGAGGAATCTCGATCATTGTACCAACATGGTATTCGATATCGGAGCCCATTTCCTTCTTAACTGCTTCAGCTGTCTCAACAACTACTGCTTTAACGAACTGTAACTCTCTCTTCTCACCAATTAATGGGATCATGATTTCAGGAACGATATCAAAACCTTTTTCCTTCTTCACTTCGATTGCTGCTTCCATAACCGCTCTTGTTTGCATTCTTGCAATTTCAGGATAAGTTACAGCAAGACGACAACCTCTGTGACCCATCATAGGGTTGAACTCGTGTAAGGAATCACAGGTCGCTTTTACTTCTTCTACTGTAAGACCCATATCTTTAGCTAATGCTGCGATATCATCTGCGTTAGTAGGAACAAACTCATGTAACGGAGGATCTAAGAAACGGATGGTAACAGGTCTGCCTTCCATTACTTCGTAGATACCCTTGAAGTCACCTTTCTGGTAAGGAATTAACTCATTCAGAGCTGCTTCTCTAGCTTCTACTGTGCTGGAAAGGATCATCTTTCTGATCTTAGGAATTCTGTCTGGCTCGAAGAACATATGCTCTGTACGAGTAAGACCAATACCTTCTGCTCCAAATTTGATTGCATTTAATGCATCTTCTGGAGTATCTGCATTTGTTCTAATCTTTAATGTTCTGATTTCATCAGCCCATTTCATAATTCTATCAAAGTTACCACTGATGGAAGCTTCTACAGTATTGATATCTCCAACGTAGATATTACCTGTGGAACCATCAAGGGAGATATAATCTCCTTCTTTTACAGTGTTACCAGCGATTGTGAAGTATTTCTCTTCTTCGTTAATGTTGATTTCACCACAACCAGATACACAAGCAGTACCCATACCACGAGCAACTACTGCTGCGTGAGAAGTCATACCACCACGTACTGTTAAGATACCTTGTGCTGCATGCATTCCTTCGATATCTTCTGGAGATGTCTCAAGACGAACAAGAATTACTCTATCACCTTTTTCTGCTGCTGCTACGGAATCCTCTGCAGTAAAGTATACTTTACCAGCTGCTGCACCAGGAGATGCTGGTAATGCATTACCTACAGGCTTAGCTGCTTTTAAAGCTGCTGTATCAAAGGTAGGATGTAATAACTGATCTAAGGATTTTGCATCGATTCTGATGATTGCTTCTTCCTTAGTGATCATACCTTCATCTACTAAATCACAAGCGATTTGAAGAGCTGCTGGAGCAGTTCTCTTACCGCTACGTGTCTGTAAGAAGTAAAGTTTTTTGTCTTCAATTGTGAATTCCATATCTTGCATATCTTTATAGTGTTTCTCAAGTAAAGTAGCAATTCTCATGAATTCAGCGTAAACTTCTGGCATATCTTCCTCTAATCTAGCAATAGGAAGTGGAGTTCTGATACCAGCAACTACGTCTTCACCCTGTGCATTGATTAAATACTCACCATAGATCTTAGCCTCACCAGTAGAAGGGTTACGAGTAAATGCAACACCTGTACCGGAAGTATCACCCATGTTACCAAATACCATTGCTTGAATATTTACAGCAGTACCCCAATCTCCAGGGATATCGTTCATTCTTCTATAGTAGATAGCACGAGGATTATCCCATGAACGGAATACAGCAGTTACAGCTTCGATTAATTGCTCTGCTGGATCCTGAGGGAAATCTGTTCCTTTTTCAGCCTTGTATAATGCTTTGAATGCATCAATAACTTCTTTTAAATCATCAGCAGTAAGGTCATTATCAAAATGAACACCCTTAGCTTCTTTGATTTCATCTAAAACTCTTTCGAATTTAGATTTGCTTACTTCCATAACTACGTCAGAGAACATTTGGATAAATCTTCTATATGAGTCATATGCGAATCTAGGGTTTCCAGTTTTCTTAGCGAAACCATCAACAGCTGCATCAGTTAAACCTAAGTTAAGGATTGTATCCATCATACCAGGCATAGATGCTCTAGATCCTGAACGTACAGAAACGAGTAGCGGATTTTCAGTATCACCAAATTTCTTACCTTGCTCTTCTTCAAGTAATCTTAAGGATGCAAAGATTTGATCCTTAACTTCTTCTCTAATCTTCTTGCCACTATTGTAGTAATCTGTACAAGCTTCTGTTGTAACGATAAATCCTTGAGGAATCGGAAGTCCTAAATTAGTCATTTCGGCTAAGTTAGCGCCTTTTCCACCAAGAAGGTTTTTCATATCTGCTTTGCCTTCTTTAAACAAATATACCCATTTTGTCATTTTGTAAGTGCCCTCCTAAAAAAATTATATATTTATTTATAATTGATATAACCCTTGACTTTCAATCCATCTATGAGCGCCAAAAGTACTAGGCGAACATAATGATAAAAACATAATGGCGCAACTCATTATGTTTGCATAATACTTTTATCACTCAAAGAATGTCATGAAGGTAAAGTACTCCTATCAAATTATAACTCATAATCGGCATTTTTAGTCGCCAATTTGCATTATATCAAAAATACCATGCCAAGGAAAGAGTTTTTTTCTAAAATTTAAACTTATTCTCAAAATATGCTTTTAAATCTTCAATTTTTATTCTTTCCTGTGCCATTGTATCTCTATCACGAACCGTAACAGCTTGGTCTGTTTCTGATTCAAAATCATAAGTTATACAGAAAGGTGTTCCGATTTCATCCTGTCTACGATAACGCTTACCAATATTTCCTCTATCATCGAACTCACAGTTATAGGTCTTACATAATTCGCTAAAGATCTTCTCTGCTGGTTCACTAAGTTTCTTAGATAAGGGAAGTACACCAATCTTAACCGGTGCCAATGCGGGATGGAAATGAAGTACAGTACGAACATCACCTTCAGCAATTTCTTCTTCATCATAGGCTGCACAAAGGAAGGCTAATACAACACGGTCAGCTCCTAAGGATGGCTCTACAACATAAGGAATATATCTTTCCTTCTTCTCATCATCGAAGTAACTCATATCTTCTTTGGATACATTCTGATGCTGGGTTAAGTCATAATCTGTACGATCTGCAATACCCCATAACTCACCCCAACCAAAGGGGAATAAATATTCGATATCTGTCGTAGCCTTGCTGTAAAAGGAAAGTTCTTCAGGATCATGATCTCTGATTCTTAGTTCTTCCATCTTCATACCAAGGGAGAGAAGCCAATCAATACAGAATTGTCTCCAATAGTTAAACCATTCAAGATCTGTATCCGGCTCACAGAAGAATTCTAATTCCATCTGCTCAAATTCTCTTGTTCTGAAGGTAAAGTTACCAGGCGTAATCTCATTACGGAAGGATTTACCTATTTGTCCAATACCAAAAGGAATCTTCTTACGAGAAGTTCTCTGAACATTCTTGAAGTTAACAAAAATACCCTGAGCTGTCTCAGGTCTTAAGTAAACTATATTCTTTGCATCATCAGTAACACCCTGGAAGGTTTTAAACATGAGGTTGAACTGGCGAATATCAGTAAAATTATGTTTGCCACAGGTAGGGCATGGAATATTATGTTCATCAATATACTTTTTCATTTCATCTTGAGGCCAAGCATCAACAGAACCTTCAATTTGAATACCTTTTTCCATATTGTAATCTTCAATGATTTTATCTGCACGAAAACGCTCATGACATTCTTTACAATCCATTAATGGATCAGAGAAGCCACCAAGGTGACCGGAAGCTACCCATGTCTGAGGATTCATTAAAATTGCGCAATCCACACCGACATTATAAGGATTCTCCTGAATGAACTTAAGCCACCAAGCTTTTTTAACGTTATTTTTCAACTCAACTCCGAGATTACCGTAATCCCAGGTATTTGCCAGTCCACCATAGATCTCGGAACCTGGATAAACAAAACCTCTTGCTTTTGCTAGTGCTACAATTTTTTCCATTGTCTTTTCCATACTTCATCCTCACATTGCTCTTAATATATTTGAAACATTGCTCATTAAAATACTATCAGGGTTTATACACTACGATGGTCATTCCCTCAGCTGCACTTTGTACTTCATTTTCATCAATCAACTTCGCTTTATCTGAATAGAATTTCACTTTACCGTCAACAACAATACGATATGGCTCATACAGAACTAATATTCTATAACCTTCGCTCTGTATAGTTTCTTGCGTACTAACTAAGGATTGATCCTTAGCATTTATTAAAGTAGCTGGCAATTCAAGTGGAATATCCTTAATACCCCCATTAAAATAGGCTGCTTTTACATCGTTAAAAGCCGTGTATTGATCCATCCCCGTATAAGTTAACAACATAATGGCTTTGTTATCTACAACTTTAACCGAATCAACTGTAATTTTGTTCTCTCCAAGCTTCTTATTATAAGCTGCAATCTCTTCACCAATATAATCCTGCAGTCCGCTGAGACTATAATATGTTTTATCAAATTCTTCAACAGTTGCTACCTGTATTTCTCCATTCGTCTTAGCAAGAAGCGTACTTTCAGTTACTTCATCAACGTCAATCTTCCTATCTCCTTTGGAACAAGCACCTGTAAAAAAGATAAGAAGTAGGAGTAATGTGCAAAAAACCAGTTTTTTCATTATACATTCCCTCCATATAGATTTGGGTTCATATCATTTTAACCTTATTAATCAATAATTTCAACTGTAAAATAAATTTTTATATATCACTAATCATTTCCATAGATTTAAATTCATGTTCAACGTAGCATTCCAGATAATTTCCGACACATTTCTTCAATTCATTCAAAACCTCTTCAGACACTTTAAAAGTATATAATTTCTCAATATCCTTTGAAATTATGTATTGCATAGTATAAAGGGTAGATGTATTAATCAGTACTGCCTTCGGATCATTCCCTCTGCATCCCTTACACAAAATCCCCCCACTAATAGGGCTAAAATAGAACCTGTCCGATGAAATATTCCCCTCCTGATTACTTTCCATAAATTGTTGGTTGCACTTTACACAACCAAAGACCTGAGGCATCTCACCATTCAATGCCATTATTTTTAATTCATAAATCAATCTGATTAGAGTAATATTGATTGTCTTCTTACTGACTGCCCTTAGGGTTTGAAATAATAGCTTCAAAATATTTCTCTCATCATTATTTTCCTTTGTAAGGTAGTCTGCGAATTCGCAAAAATAAAATCCATGACAAAGGCTATTAAAATCCTCTCTTAATTCTCCAAAATAATTAGATATCTCAGCAGACATAATATTATAGGAGGATCTGCCTGTATATAATGTAAATTCCCCAAAGGTAAAGGGCTGACTGCACGCCAATAAGGCGCTGTTAGGTCTTCTTGCGCCTTTGGCAAATACAGATATTTTTCCGATTTCCTTCGTTAAAATTACAAGCCGTTTGTCATAATCACCAACGGGCATGGCCGCTAGGACCATCCCCGTCACAATTGTAGATACCGGCAATAAAACCACCTTCTTTATCCTCACTCAAAACCTTGAGTAGTTATGTTCAAACCAGAAGAGATACTATTAATCCCCTGGGTAGAATCATTCATTCTTGGCCTAGAAACATCTACAGACTGAGCGGGTTCATCTACTCCTTCATCCCGCGTACATGCAATGTAGTGTAAATAATCATCAATTTTACCTGTTTTAGTAAAACTTTTCCAATAATAATAATTCTTCATAAATGAGCCCCCTAACCATGAACTTATGTTTTGTATTTAACAACATCTGTTATAACATTAGGTTACCCATTTTATATCTCATTAAACTGAATAGAATATCCCAGTAAAAATATATTTTTAGTCCTTGACAAAAATTAGTCTCAATTAAAATCAATTGTAACAGCCTATATGTTGACTCATCTTAAGACTCAGATACATTAGCTAGCTCTTTTTGTTATATCTTCTTGAGACATAGATACATTAGCTAGCTCTTTTTGTTATATCTTCTTGAGACACAGGTATGTTGGCAAGGTAATCTATTTTGAATGACTTTAAAACTTTCATGGTAATACTTACTTACAGATTGGAGCGAAGAAGACTGGAAAATGTCCATGGATGGACATTTTAGGAGTGTGCGACATGGAAGTCGCTACACTCCGACAGTCTGTCACAAGCTCCAAGCTGGAAGTTTAGTATTACCAGAAAGTTTTAACTGAAAGGAAAAATAGATTACCTTGCCAACATACCGTCCCTAGAACACCAATACATCATCTCTGCCAATGTACCGTCCCTAGAACACCAATACATCACCCTTGCCAACATACCGTCCCTAGAACACCAATACATCATCCCTGCCAATGTACCGTCCCTAGAACACTTTACTCGTTCTTATTATATCCGAAGTTCTTCATGAGGAAATCGCTATCTCTCCAGTCCTTTTTAACCTTAACCCAGAGCTGTAGATTAACCCTGCAATCAAGAAGGCTTTCAATCTCTCTGCGGGCATGGGTACCAATGAGCTTCAGCTTACTGCCACCTTTACCAATGATGATGCCTTTATGAGAATCTTTTTCACAGACAATGGTTGCATCAATATCAATCATGCCACCACCCTTTGACTGGTTTTCTCCTCTTTCCTTCATTCGATCTATACTCACTGCAATACCATGAGGAATTTCATCATCCAAAAGCTTTAATGCTTTTTCACGAATAAGTTCAGCCACAATCTGTCTTTCCGGTTGATCCGTAATTGTATCCTCATCATAATACTGAGGTCCTTCTGGCATATATTTATACAGCTGCTCCAGAAGGAGCTTTGTATTCTCACCCTTAAGGGCAGATACGGGGATAATCTCAGCAAAATTTAAAATATCCTTATAAGCCGCAATAAAGGTTAGTATCTCTTCTTTTTTGACTGTATCAATTTTATTAATAATCAGTATAACTGGTGTCTTAGCTTTCGATAGCTGCCCGGCAATATGCTGCTCGCCTGCACCGATAAAAGTAGATGGTTCTACAAGCCATAGTACTACGTCCACTTCGTTAATAGTACGTTCTGCTATATTAACCATATACTCTCCCAGTTTATTTTTTGCCTTATGAATCCCAGGTGTATCAAGAAAGATTATCTGGCCTCTCTCATCAGTATAAACCGTCTGTATTCTGTTGCGTGTTGTCTGAGGCTTATCCGAGGTAATAGCTATCTTTTGTCCAATCAATTGATTCATCAGGGTTGATTTCCCTACATTAGGTCTGCCAATTAGTGTTACAAACCCTGATTTGTACTTTGTATCCTTCATCCTTTTTCATTAAACCTTTCTACGTCATGTTTTAAGGGATTGTTAATGCCTTATTTCAATAGACTCTTTATTTCTTTGAACATATCTTTATTCTCAGTAATTTTGCTTTCATTACCAATAACACAGATATTTCCTGCCTCCATAATTGCAGCAATGAGTTTATGCAAAGCTCTGATATCTTCAATTGTAACATTTAAAACCTCATCTCGCTCTTTTTGAAGATCATTCTCTGTTATGCCAGCCAAATACATACTAAGAGATCGTTTTCCCGTGGACTGGGGTGTCAAGGGTGCATCAAGAGTGCTGAAGGTCCCAATGATATATTTTGTAATATCTCTTTCCTCTGCTGTAAAATTCTTTACATAGTCTGCTGCTTTCTCATAGATATTATTTGTCTCTCTTAAGTTCGGGTCACGGTAGGAGGTAAAATAAGCATCCCCATCCACACCGGAAAAACCGCACATACAGCCGTAAGCACCACCCTTGACACGAACATTATTCCATAGATAGTCATAGCTTAATATAGTTTTTAAGACCTTTAAAGCGCCATTATATCCATACCCTGCTTTCATAAAGTTACCTGCTCGTGCTACATACTGCACCTGCATCGCTGTCTTAAAACCTTCATTTAAGCATACAGGGGACAGGGCTGAAGTATCGTAAGCTTCCAATATCTTGTTATCCGCAGATGTCTTTAACTTGTCGCAAAAGCTTGGTAGTTTTTCCTCAAAACGTCCATATCCTTCTTCGTCAGCAGTAATACTACAGAGCAAATTATTTTTGGTGAAGATTATCTCCATCAGATCCTTAAGTTTTGAAACAACTGTATTTGCTTTTGTTGTAAAATTGTCAGCAATATCCTCTATAAACTTATAGAAGGCTATTCCCGTAGTTGTTTCCTTAAATAGTCCATGTTCCGAATAATAGCTCATTGCACGATCAACGGCAACGCTATGCCCTGAAGAGTTGAAATGCATCTGTAATTTAGACTTAATCTCACCAATGATTTCCTTGAGTCTCTTGGTATCCTCAAATTTTGAATTATAAATCATTTCTTCTATTAATCGGAAGGACTCAGACAACTTATCATACAATACTTTTGTACTAAATTCAAATACGGGATAGTAGCTTTGTGAACTCCCCTTCATAGAAAAGCTGATAACATTAGTGCTAATACCTCCCGTATGAATGTTGACTTCATTGGATAAATCCAAATAACTATAATTAGCAGTATCAACATAACCGAGGATAAAGGATAATAAGGAGGCGTAAGGAAGGAGTTCCTTTGGTACTTCTTTAATATTAAACATTAAGCGCAGATATGCAATTTTATTGGTATATACATTATGCCAAATCACTCTAGCCCCATCTATCTGATGTTCTTCATTATGCAGAGGGCGTATTTTCTTATCAATATCTCCACGTGTTAAGAGAGGGATTTTCTCTAATTCTTCCTTTGTTGAAGGAATCTCCTGATATTTTCTAAGCTGTTTTGTCTCTTCAATAACCTTTCTAATATCTTCTTTTGAAAGGGTGGCTTTGTATGTGGACAGCTTATTCTTAAGCTTTTCTTCCTTCTCACTATTTAATCCCAATTTCGGCTTTAATGTAACAATGGAGGAATGCATATTATCCAGTAAATATTCTTTGATGCATTTTTCATAGTATCCCGTGCCAATTTTATCCTTTAAGAACTCATAACCAGTAGAATCCTTTAGATGCATAAAGGGTTTTTTATCATCATAAAGCCAACTGCTCATTGCACGAAGCCCGTAGAGTAATCCCTTGGGAAATCTTCCATAATCCCCTTCACGGTATCTAAATTCATAGAAATTAATAGCTGCCCGTAAAGACTTCTCATCCAATCCCTCAGTAACCAGCCTCGATAGAACATCTCTAACAATACCAATAAAGGGTTCCTTTTTGTCCCCCTCAGAATTCTTCGCAATAATGCTAAAGATGGGTTGTAGAATTTCATCTTCATATCCACCAAGAATATCCTTACCGATTTCAGCATCTAATAGCGCCTGCTTAATGGGTGCACCTGGTGCCTGTAAGAGTACATAATCAAGGATCTGAAAGGTTAAACCCAGCTCCTTATCCAAGGAATCTCCTATTACTGTATTTAGACTTAGATAAGTATTATCTTGTATTCCTTCCTCTTCACTTAAGGAATAGAAGGCCTCTACCTCTCTCATAGCCTGAAAGCTTTCCTGCATTTGTACTTGGGAATTTACATTAAGGCGATCATATTGATTTAAGTACTCCTTATCAAGCCATTCCAGACGCTCCTTAAAATCCATATCTCCATATAGATAAATATAGCTGTTGGAGGGGTGATAATAGGTCTTATGAAATTCAATGAACTCCTCATAAGAAAGATCTGGAATAAAATCCGGATCACCACCAGATTCAACTCCATAAGCTGTATTAGGAAACAGGGAATTTTGTATCATGCGATAAATGATTGATTCCGGTGAAGAGAAAGCACCCTTCATCTCATTATAAACAACACCATTAAGCTTAAGCTCAGCATTTTCATCCTCGAGCTCATAATGCCAACCCTCCTGCTTAAAGATTTCTCCTCTCTCATATATGTTGGGATATAATACCGCATCCATATAAACATGCATCAAGTTCTTAAAATCCTGATCGTTTATACTCGCAACTGGATACACAGTTTTATCCGGATAAGTCATTGCATTGAGAAACGTATTTAATGAACCCTTGGCTAACTCAACAAAAGGGTCCTTCGCAGGAAAATTCTTCGAGCCACATAACACGGAATGTTCAATAATATGGGCAACTCCTGTACTGTTATTAGGCGGTGTTCGAAATCCAATGGAAAACACCTTGTTATTATCATCATTTGCTATTAATGCAACTCTAGCACCAGTTTTCTTGTGTACAAGTAATTTGCCAATACCATTAACATCTTCAAGTTTTTCCTCAAATATAAAGTCATACGAGGTAGGAATTTCAAATCTCATGTAGTTATCCTCCATATAAATCATCCTATAGTTAAAACAAACAAATTGTCTGCGTCTATTCTAAGTATGGTAATTTGTAGTATATGCTTATTCATAATAACATAAAAATATTAGTTTGTCATTTCCCCCCTATCAAATATTTTCCATAGATTAGTTCTCTAACAACCTCAAAGATGCTAAAAAATAATTGAATTAACTATCTGAATTAACTATTCCTCTTCTCGTAAATTTGTCAAAGTGAGCAAAAATACATGAAATTTGATGTAAATTATACAAAATGTAACAAAAGTTATTTGACTTTTATTATCTTTTATGTTAAATTTATACTAACATTACTAATAGTGGTAATGTAATTATGAATATGTTTTAGGAGGCTCTTATGAAGACGGGTACAGTTAAATGGTTTAACGCAAAGAAAGGTTTTGGATTTATATCTGACGAAGAAGGAAACGATGTATTTGTACATTTTTCCGCACTTATGATGGATGGTTTTAAGGTTCTTGAAGAAGGAGAGAAAGTTCAGTTTGATGTAGTTCAAGGCGATAAAGGACCTCAGGCTGCTAATGTATCCCGATTATAATCACAACGACTTATTGTTATTTTTATAATATATGCACATAGTAGTTGTTGAAAAAGTACTTAATAATGAATTTTAAGAGGAATTGGCCTACCAATTCCTCTTTTTGATTTTCACTCTATTTTTATGAGTTCTGTATAAGTTAATTAATGTTTAAAGTGTCTCATTCCAGTAAATATCATTGCTATTCCATATTCGTTGCATTTCTTAATGGAATCCTCATCTCTGCCTGCTCCTCCTGGTTGGATAATTGCTGTGATTCCGGCTTTATGTGCTGCTTCCACACAATCACTAAAAGGGAAGAAAGCATCGGAGGCAAGTACAGCTCCCTCTGTAATATTCTCATCAATTAATTCTTTGGCATGCTCGATGGATTGCTTTGTGGCCCATATACGATTTACCTGCCCCGGTCCTATACCGATGGATTGCTTATCTTTAGCCAGAGCGATACCATTTGATTTAACAAATTTAACTACACGCCAAGCAAATTTGAGATCTTCCATTTCTCTCTCGGAAGGAGCACGATCTGTAACTACCTTTAAATCATCTTCATTATAGATTTTACTGTCTATGGTTTGAACGATCAAACCACCGTTAACCTTCTTCAAATCGTAAGCTGTCTCATCCTGAGGCACTTCAATATCAGAAAGCTTTAGCAATCTGATATTCTTCTTAATGGTTAATAGCTCTAAGGCTTCCTTCTCATAGGAAGGAGCAACAATAACCTCCAGGAAGATATCCTTCATCTCCTCTGCCATGGCCACATTAACCTCCCGGTTACTTACAACAATTCCGCCAAAGATCGAAGTCTTATCGGCATCAAAGGCTTTTCTCCAGGCTTCATAGATATCAGCAGCACTGCCAACGCCACAGGGATTACCATGTTTGCAGGCAACTACCGTAGGTTCAGTAAATTCCTTCAGTAGCTCTAATGCACCATTGGTATCATTAATATTATTAAAGGACAATTCCTTACCATGTAACTGTACAGCATCAGCAATTGATCCTTTTCTCTTACCGATTTCACGGTAAAATGCTGCTGATTGGTGAGGATTTTCTCCATATCTCATGTCCTGAACCTTTTCAAAGGTCATGGTCAGAGCCTCAGGGAACTCTTTATCATTTCTTTGTTTCTTTAAATAATCAGCTATCATGGTGTCATAGGAAGATGTATGCATGAAAACCTTCTGCATCAGATAGAATTTAGTATCAAGAGATACCTCTTTTTTCTCTTTAAGCTCTGCTAATACCTTTTCGTAATCTCTTGGATCAACTACCACAGCCACATCCTGATAATTTTTCGCCGCAGAACGAAGCATAGTGGGACCACCGATATCAATGTTCTCCACTGCCTCTGCTCTGGTAACATCCTCTTTTAAAATAGTAGCTTTAAAGGGATATAGATTTACAACAACAATATCAATCGTATCTATATTCAAATCTTCTAGTTGTTTCATATGGGAAGGATTGCTTCTCATTGCTAGTAAACCTGCATGTACCATAGGATGAAGTGTCTTCACGCGCCCATCCAGGCACTCGGGAAAGCCGGTCAATTTGGAAATTTCAATAGCAGGTACTCCTGCCTCTAGTAATTTACCATAAGTACCTCCAGTAGAAACAATGTCAATTCCTAAGGCTACTAACTCTTTGGCAAACTCAACAATTCCTGTCTTGTCCGATACACTGATTAATGCTCTCATGCTTAATCTCCTTTTCTTCCTAGTTTTTTGTCTTCCATCTATAAACATAATAACCAAATAAATATTTGGTCTCCTTATAGAAAATACTACACTAAGGCAATTGTGATTTCAATTGATAAATACTTATGTGTTTTATATTTTTTTCTAATATATAGTGCAGATTGTAGGATTATATACAAAATCCTGGTTATTTTTCAATGGACTTTGGCAGCCTGTAGGATTAAAATCATAGTTATTACAATCTACTTTAGCAGCATGTAGGATTACCACAACGTCAAAGACAAAGACAAAACTAATTCAATTAATATTGCATTCAATCTAAAATTATACTATAATTCCTATGATTGCTTTTACATGTGGCAGGGATACAATCCACGAAAAGGTAAAATTGGTATTTTTTCCTTTTAACTCCCTGGTATACAGAATGTGAGATAAGATTGAAAAACCACATATTTTTCAATGGGCAACTTTGTGCCTGGGGCTCAAAGATTGCAGATTACGGAAAGGCAAGGTTATTAGTGTGAATTATTAAAAAGCATAATTCACACCTAGAAGTTTGTGCCTGCGTAATCCTCGGCACAAACTAACTCAAAGGGAAGGAATGTACTGTTAGTATGAATAAATTCAAAATTACTGATTTTTTCATTGGCATTATTTTTACTTTATTATTCATATCCCTGGCTGTAATTATTACTATTAATTTCAGACCACTCTATTATATGGATATTAAATTTCTTAATATAGAAGCTACTTCTGGTTTAGATAAAAATGAAATTCTTGCAAATTACAATGCATTAATCGACTACTCCTCCCCATTTTTTAGGGGTGATCTGGTTTTTCCCACTTTATCAGCTTCAGAAAGCGGACTCAGCCATTTTGTAGAAGTAAAAAATATTTTTATAAGTTTTTATCTCCTTGGAGCAGTCACCTTAATCCTTGGGATAATAATAATTTTACACAAATCAAGGAATAAGGATTATAGTTATCTTTTAGTTTCAGCCATAACTGCTATTGTTTTACCAATTCTACTTGGGCTGCTGATGAGCATTAATTTTGATCGCACCTTTATCCTTTTTCATAAATTATTTTTTAATAATAATGATTGGCTGTTTGATCCAACTACTGATCCTGTTATTACCATTTTACCCGATACTTTTTTTATGCACTGCGCAATTCTTATCATTTTAATTGTACTCTTATGCAGTATTATATTTCTTCTTATATATGTACATTTTCATAAAAAAAGGCGTTATGGTATAAAATACCGTAAGAGCCGAGGATTAAAATTGTAATATTATAACATTGATTTGTTTGACCCATATGGTATGATAAATATGTTAATTAGTTATCAATGCCAGCTTATCTTAATAATTCATTTTATTATATAGTAAATTACAAAATAGTCGTACATGACAATGGAGGTAAACATGAGAAAAACGAAAATTATTTGTACTTTAGGACCATCCACGGATAACGACCAGGTATTAAAAGAGTTGATTTTATCCGGTATGGATGTTGCACGCTTTAACTTTTCCCATGCTAATCATGAGGAACATCTTGGAAGATTAAAGAAGATAGAAAAGTATCGTGAGGAACTGGGAATACCAGTAGCTACCCTTTTGGATACCAAGGGACCAGAAATCCGTATCGGCACTTTCAAAGATAACAAAAAAGTCCATTTAAAAGAAGGTCAAACCTTTACCTTAACTTCAAGGGATGTTATAGGTGATGAGAGTCAAGTTTCCATCTCCTACCCTAATTTAGTTTATGATATTGAAGTGGGTAATAGAGTTTTAATTGATGATGGCTTAATCGAGATGACTGTAGTCTCAATTAATGAGACTGACATTGTTTGTAAAGTCAAAAATAATGGCATTGTATCGAATAAAAAGGGCGTTAATGTTCCTGGTGTGCATTTAACTATGCCTTTCATCAGTGATAAGGATCGAGAAGATATTATTTTTGCAATTAATAATCAATATGACTTTATCGCAGCTTCCTTTGTTAGAACTGCCGATGACGTAAAAGAAATCCGTAAAATGCTACTTAAGCATAAATCTAAAACTAAAATTATTGCTAAAATTGAAAATTATCAGGGTGTAGAACATATAGATGAAATTATCAAAGCTTCTGATGGAATTATGATTGCTCGTGGTGACATGGGTGTTGAAATACCTTATGAAGAAGTTCCATCCATCCAGAAAATGATTATCAAAAAGGTATATAATAGTTCAAAACAGGTAATAACAGCAACACAAATGCTTGATTCAATGATAAAAAACCCCAGACCTACAAGAGCAGAGACCACGGACGTTGCAAATGCAATCTATGATGGTACCAGCGCAATCATGTTATCTGGTGAGACCGCTGCTGGAAATTATCCTGTAGAAGCTTTAAAAACTATGGTTAAAATTACTCTGCGAACAGAAGCAGATATTGATTATAAAAAACGTTTTAGAATACAGGATGTATGCCAAAGCCCTGATATCACCGATGCTATCTCTCGCGCTACCGTTACAACTGCTCATGATTTAAATGCAAAGATGATTATTACAGTTACAACCTCCGGAAGTACTGCACGTGTAATATCACGTTATCGTCCAGAGTGCCAGATCCTTGGTTGTACCACAGATCCAATGGTATGCAGACAATTAAATATGGCTTGGGGTGTTACTCCTTTACTGATGCAAGTAGAACACGACACCTTTGAATTATTTGATCATGCAATACAAGCCGTTGAAGAAGCAGGTTATCTAGAAGATGGCGAATTGGCTGTTCTTACAGCCGGTGTACCTTTAGGTATGTCAGGGACCACGAATCTACTCAAGGTTCAAATAGCAGGCAGTAAGTTCTAATTCATAATGCCAAAGAGGCTGTCAAATACATTTTAATTTGACAGCCTCTGATACAAATAAATGAATGAATTAACCAGACAAGTTCTTCTTATATGCAACTTATAATTTCTATTAAATATAGCCTCCAACTTAGTTTTTATGAGTAACTACTACGCATAAATCACCTAAGTCAAAGGCTCTTATTTTTCTACTTATCAAGCTCTGCCATTACATCTGCCTTAAATTGTGCCCAGGCAGCTTCATCCTCGACAAAATAAAGGGGGCATGGTTTACCTTTTACATCATAATGTCTGAGAATATCCTCCTCCTCTAGATTAAATTTCTTACATAAAGAAGCAGTTAAAGCAACCAGAGAAGAATATGTCTTTTCATTATATTTACCAGTTTTGTCTGGATGACAAC
Organism: Bacillota bacterium; assembly: GCA_023443625.1. The sequence goes on from JAEZTQ010000050.1 coordinate 21,985, forward strand.
CTTCAATTGCAACGGTATCAACATTTCTATCATTGGAGGCATAGGATATTTCCGTCAAAGGGATGCACTGTATAATTTCACCCTCTAGACCAACGATAAAATGACTGCTGGCACTGGTTTTATGACTCTTTGCTAATCCTTCAAAATAATCCCTATTATTCTTTGCTGTAGTCCCTGGATTAGCCGTATAATGTATAACCACTCCCTTAATCCTCTTTAATTTATCCTGGGGTCTGGAATAGGGGTTGGGTGTAAGATAGTCCAGCTTGATAACTTCACCATTGGACATTGGCTCCCCTAGGGTTTCTTCCCTTGTAATAAGTCCATATTGATTATCCATAAATAACTTAAACATAGCATATAAAGGAATTATAATTAATGCTGCTACAAATATGATAGAGAGTAGATTTTTAATAATCTTCCTTCTTTGCTTTCTTCTTCGCCATTGTACCTTGCTTAATCTTTTAGCCATCTTCTCACCTGTAAATTCTATAAACTTTAGTTTCATAGGGTTAAATCGTTCTATTTGTTAATAAACAACCCAGCATACATTACTAACGAATTAAAGGCAGGATTATCTTCAATATTTTGAAAAATCCTGCCTTCATTCTTATGTCACTATTAATCATCTACAACCTATGATACTTATGAATATAGATTATTTAACTACCTATCTTGCTTACTAAGAATTACTCCTCTACACTATAATTAGGCGCTTCCTTTGTAATATGAATGTCATGAGGATGACTTTCTTTAAGGGATGCAGCTGAGATCTTAACAAACTTACCAGTTTCTTGTAAGGTTGTGATATCCTTTGCTCCACAATAGCCCATACCAGATCTCAAACCACCGATTAATTGGAATACTGTATCTTCAACAGTTCCCTTATAAGCTACACGGCCTTCTACACCTTCTGGAACTAATTTTTTAGCATCTGTTTGGAAATAACGATCCTTGCTGCCATTTTCCATAGCTGCTATAGATCCCATTCCACGGTACACTTTATATTTTCTACCCTGGAAGAGTTCGAAGGTTCCCGGACTTTCGTCACAGCCAGCAAATATACTTCCCATCATACATACATTTGCACCCGCTGCCAATGCTTTGGTAATATCTCCTGAATATTTAATTCCTCCATCGCCAATGATGGGAATTCCATGTTTTTTTGCCACTTCATATGAATTCATTATTGCTGAAACCTGAGGAACACCAATACCAGCAACAACTCTAGTGGTACATATGGAACCAGGTCCAATACCCACCTTAACAGCATCTACACCAGCATTAATTAAGTCCAGAGTAGCCTCTCCAGTTGCTACATTGCCAGCAATAATCTGAACATCCTTATAAGCGTCACGAATCATTCTAATAACCTTTAATACATTGGCAGAATGTCCATGAGCTGTATCGATTACAATAGCATCAACCTTTGCCTTCACTAATGCATCAATACGATCCATTACATTGTTGGTAACGCCTACAGCAGCTGCACACAGGAGGCGTCCCTGGGAATCCTTTGCAGACAAGGGATATTTAATTTGTTTTTCTATATCTTTGATTGTAATAAGACCTTTCAGATTGCCTTCATCATCTACAAGGGGAAGCTTTTCTTTTCTTGCTGATGCTAAGATTTTCTTCGCTTCCTCTAAGGTAATTCCCTCTTTTGCTGTTATAAGACCCTCTGATGTCATTGACTCTTTAATCTTCTTAGAAAAATCAGTTTCGAATTTCAGATCACGATTTGTTATAATTCCCACAAGCTTTTTACCATTTACTACAATTGGCACGCCGGAAATTCTATATTTAGCCATTAATTCGTTAGCATCGAGTAACGTATGCTCAGGAGATAAATAAAATGGATCAGTGATTACACCATTCTCTGAACGTTTTACCTTATCTACTTCATCAGCCTGCGCCTCAATCGACATGTTTTTATGAATAACACCGATGCCCCCCTGTCTTGCCATTGCAATTGCCATCCGATTCTCTGTTACAGTATCCATTCCGGCACTCATTAAAGGGATATTCAGTTTAATAGATTTAGTTAAGTTTGTTGTTAAATCAATTTGATTGGGTGTGTATTCTGAATAAGCAGGTACTAATAGTACATCATCAAATGTAATTCCTTCACCGATTATTTGTCCCATTTTGATAATCTCCTCACTTTCTTTAATTGGTTTTGTAAAATAGATTTTTAAAAGTATATCGAATAAAACTTCCATTGTCAACCATGAATAATTTTCCAAATTATCTATATGAATAATTATTCAGGTTACTTCAGAACAAAGAATGTGCCTATCCATTAGGGGGAACTTTCTTTTTGATAAGAAAGTGTCAGCTTGCTGACACTTCGCGCCCGAGGGGATTGCCAAAATATACTTCCTTGCCGCGAGGTGCGCATCCATAGGGTCGCATTTTTATTCAATAGGACGTAATTCCAATTGAATAAAAAGAATGTTTCAAAAGTCTATATATCACTACACTTTTGAAACACTCATGCATATTATTTAATTAAAATTGCACAATCTTTCTAGGACTCTTTTGTTTCATTAAGGACAGCATTCTTTCACTGGGTTCAAAGGCAATCTTGTATTTCTTATTTTCAACATTAGCAACAATAATATATGGCTTACTGTTCTTATCTCTGGAAGAGAAATCCTTTGTCTCAAGCTGTATGTGGGTATATCCATCTAAAGCATGGGAACCCTTCTGTGCTACTACCTCTACCTGCTCCATATCAATACGAAGTAAGGTTTTACGCTTTGATTTTCCCGCTATACGATCAAAATCGATCTGTCCATCTACATACACATATTCATATTCAACATTTAACTTGGGAAATAAAAATATGAGCAAGACAATAAGGACTGCACCTACTATGCTAAATATTCCACCTAATAACAGAAGTAGAACACCTACAATAATACCAAAAACCATTAGAAGACGAAGTGCTAGGGTAGACGACGTATCCTTTCTCTTAACTCCTGCTTCCGCATATGACTGATTCATTAAATACCTCCTAAACAATAATTTTGTAATAATACCTGGTTGTGTTTGCTGTATGATCTATTCAGCTTATTATGAAGCTTTTCATTATGACTACACTTCTATTGTCCAGCCATGTTTATCCTCTATTTTACCCAACTGAATTCCAGTAATGGTATCATAGAGTTTTCTACTAACAGGTCCGATGCCACCATCTTGTACCTGCATAATATGTTCACCCCACCTTAGTTGTCCAACAGGTGATATTACTGCTGCTGTTCCTGTTCCCCATACTTCTTCTAAGGTACCATTCTGCCCTGCTTCATAGATTTCATCAATAGAAATTCTACACTCTTTTGTAGGCAATCCCCATTCTCTACATAAAGCCAAAACAGAATCTCTTGTTACACCGGGAAGAATACTTCCATTTAACTCCGGAGTAATTACTGTGCCATCTATCTTAAAGAAAATATTCATTGCTCCTACTTCTTCGATATATTTTCTATGAACACCATCCAGCCATAACACCTGAGAATACCCTTCCTCATGGGCCTTAACCTGGGATTTTAGAGAAGCTACATAATTGGCACCCACTTTAGCTTCACCAATACCACCCTTGATAGCTCTTACATACTCATCTTCAATCCAAATCTTAACTGGATTAAGACCTTCCGGATAATATGCTCCTACTGGTGAAAGAATAATAATAAATAGATAATTATCTGATGGCCTTACACCAAGAAAGGGGTCTGTTGCTATTATAAATGGTCTTATATATAGGGATGTCCCTTCCTTTGTAGGTATCCAGGCCTCATCCACTTTTACAACCGCTTTAATTGCCTGTAGAAAATCTTCCTCTGGAATTTCAGGTATACATATTCTACAGTTCGTTCTATTTGCTCTTTCAATATTTTTATTAGGCCGAAATAATAAGGTTTTGCCTGTTTCTGTTTTATAAGCTTTTAATCCTTCAAACATCTCTTGTCCATAATGAAACACCATGGAGGAAGGCTCTAAATTGAGTGGTTGATAAGGTATAATCCGAGGATCAAACCATCCTTTTTTGGATTCATAATTCATAACAAACATATGATCAGTAAAAATAGTTCCAAATTGCAAAGGATTATCTGCTCCTGGTAATACCTTTGGGTTCTTTGTCATCTCAACTTTTATGTTCAACATCTATACATCCTTCCTTTTCACTTCGTATTTCATTAATTCCCTATCTGTCGAAAAAATCAAGGGAATTACATATCCTTATACTAGACTTCCTTATGAAATTTTTCAAGTATTATTTAAGGATTTTTGCAATTTCATAAGTATTTCGTGTTTCCCAGATTCTACTTTTATTTCTTTCTAATATATCGGCAGAAGGTGTAAGTGAGATCATAATAAGTATGTTCCTCTGTCTCCTCTTCTATTACCCAGTCTTCCATCTCATCCAGATTGGGGAAATAAGTATCTGCAACATATTCATAGTCTATTTTTGTAATATGAGCTATATCACAGTAAGGTAGCATTTGCTTGTAAATACTTGCTCCGCCAATGACATAGATATCCTCTGATTTATAACCCTCTACCGCCTTAAGCGCCTCTTCTATACTATGAACTACAATGGTATCCTTAACCTTATAATCCTGCTCCAAAGCTATTACTATATTAACTCTATTCTTTAAGGGCTGACCTCCTGGAAAGCTCTCCAGAGTGTTTTTTCCCATTATAACTACCTTGCCCATGGTTTCATCACGAAAAAATCTCATGTCTGCCGGAATACTAACCAAAAGTTGGTTCTGATATCCGATAGCCCAATTTTTATCTACTGCAACAATTAAATTCATCTGATACTTCCTCTTTTCTATACTTTATCACTAGCTACTTATACTGCCACAGGTATATTTTCCACCTTAGGACCAAATTTATAATTTCTTAATTCAAAGTCCTCTACTGTAAACTCATAAAAATCCTTAATATCAGGATTCATCCAGAAGGTTGGGGCTTCATAAGTAGGTCTTTGGATTAACTCCTGTATAATAGGGATATGCCTGTCATAAATATGTGCATCGGCAATGACATGCACCAGTTCTCCCACTTCATAACCACATACCTGGGCAAACATATGAACAAGCACTGCATATTGGCATACATTCCAATTATTATAGTACGTTTCATTTTTGTACTTTATATTCAATCCCTTGAATTTACTGCATTTCTTCATGTTTTATCCCTTCATCCCTAAATGTACATAAAGACTTTCTTGATACACACATTTTCTTATATAGAACATTTAAAATTTGTTCACTATAGTTGACACTTTTGACGCATAAAAAACCCTAAAACTTTATAAACTTAAAAAGATCGAGGATAGTTTTAATTATACATTTTTAACATATAATTAGATATTGCCTATTGTCACCTTTCGCATTAAAAATCCAAAACCCATGTTTATCCCTCAAAATTGACATATTTTACGCACCATATACTCAGAATGCACTATTATAAAACCTGAATTCACTTTTCTACTCCAACATGTTATAATAGGGAAAAACAATAAGGGGCAACTTAATGATTATTATAGCAGAACAAAAGAGAATAAACAAATTGTTTTATACCGTCGATTGCGTTTAGTTAGCTTAGGATTTTAATGGGTAGAATTACCCTTTGATGATAAACTTAGACTTATTTATCATCATTATAATCATTTCTAAATTATTTTCAACTCCTTATTCCTCTTTTTCTTT
>JAEZTQ010000078.1 GCA_023443625.1 Bacillota bacterium
TTCTGCAATCATCGTTTTAAATTCATCTGTGTATGTTTTTCTTTTAGACATTGTATGGACACTTCCTTCCTTATTTATTAGTATATAGAAAACCTTATTTAGTGTCCATAGTTATATACTAACATCAAACATTATTTGAAGCAAATGAATTATTGACTGGGAGAATAACAATTTCTAAAGCTGAATAAATTTTAATTCGTATCAACTATCAGTATTCCACTGATAGTTTTTTAAAAATTTATGGAGGGTTTGAGAATGAAAAGAGGTAACAGTATAACAAGAGAACAGTATAAGAACGTTAAGAGAATGGATCATAAGCAGACGGAAACATTCATGGTAAACCTTTATAACGAGGGTTTTAATGATGGAAAACAGGCAGCAGATACAAAGAGGGTTAAGCCGTCAGATATAGCGGTTGCTATTTCAGAGGTTAAAGGAATAGGCACAAAGAAAGCAGCCGAGTTCATGGCAGCAGTAAACGAATTATTTGTTAAAGGTTAGGAGGACAATACAAGGGCATTCAGAACCATATTAAGGCATCACAACAAAAACTTAAAACAGATTGAAGACGAAAAAGGAAAAATCCCCAAAGGTTCATATTACCTTCCGGTTATAAGATTATATGACGGTCGACATAGTTTTGCAACCAATACCATCATGAGCGATGAAGAAAACGAAAAAGTGATAAGTGAGATTATGGGATCCAATGTTGAAACCATCATGAGAAATTATGTACACGTTGGTAAGACAATGCATCAAGCTACACTTACTAAGTATTCGAGTAAAATTTTTAATATTAAAGATGCTCGTAAAAATAAACACGGATAATAAATATAACACGTTATCATAGAAAAATATAAAAAACTTAGAAAAATTTAAAAATAAGCCACTTTCAAGAACCATTAAACGCTTGAAAGTGGCTTATTTACTTGATTTTTTAATTAGCAGCTCGTACGGGAATCGAACCCGTGTTTCCGCCGTGAGAGGGCGGCGTCTTGACCCCTTGACCAACGAGCCTCAAGAACAATATTTATAATATACTATCTTTGATAAAAAAGCAAGTGTTTTTTTATAATTTTTTCGAATTGTTTTACCAATTAAAACATTTTCGTAAAATCATGGTAAAAGAGTGGTGATATATAGAAATAACCAGCGATATTATGAAATATTGACCATGAATATCCTTTCAGTATAAGTATATTAAATAAAATCGCTGGTTATAGACTTTAATATATTTGTTTTGAACTTTAATATATTTTTTATATATTTATTTAGGAACTTTAATATATTTAGGATAAGAAGTCCATCAGTGACATCTGGTTAGATAAAGGTAAATCTCCAAATAGCTTCATATTCGCCATATTGTCAACGACTGTTGAACTCACCTTACAACGAACCTTAAAATCATCTCTGGATAAGAATTTGCCCTGCTTCGCTGCTTCTACCACACCGTCCGCTGCCTTATCTCCAAGACCTTCAATGGTACTTAAAGCAGGCATTAGCTTTTCACCAATAATTTGAAAGGTATGGGCTTTTGCAGTATATATATCAAGGGGAACAAAATCAAAGCCTCTTGCATACATTTCCTGGACAATACGCATATCCTTTAAGGTATCCTGCTCCTTCTTGGTTAAGGTATTACTCCTTCTCTTGTAATCAGCAAGATGCTCCTCTAATCTCTCTCTGCCAAGACACATCAATTCATAGTTAAAGGCAGAGGCTCGGATACTAAAAAATGCAGCATAATAGGCCAAGGGATAATAAACCTTAAAGTAAGCAATACGAAAGGCCATCATAACATAGGCAGCAGCATGTGCCTTGGGGAACATGTATTTGATCTGCTTACAGGACCAGATATACCAGTCGGGAACCCCTGCTTCCACCATAGCCTCTTCCATATCCGGTGTCAACCCCTTACCCTTACGAACACTTTCCATGATCTTAAAGGCCTTACCTGGCTCTACCCCCGTTGCTATGAGATAAGTCATAATATCATCACGGGTACAGATTGCTGTGGTCAGAGTACATTTTTCGTTCTGTATCAGAGTCTGGGCATTATTAAGCCATACGTCCGTACCATGAGAAAGTCCTGAAATCCTTACAAGATCAGAAAAGGATTTTGGTTTGGTATCCTTAACCATCTGCATAACGAAATCTGTACCAAACTCAGGAATACCTAGGCAGCCCAGCTCACAACCATCCAAATCCTTCGGTGTGAGTTTTAGGGCACTAAGGTCATGAAACAGACTTAAGACCTTCTGATCATCCAGCCTTATCATCTTAGCATCCAAACCTGTCAAATCCTCTAACATACGAATCATGGTAGGATCATCATGGCCAAGAATATCAAGCTTTAGAAGATTATGATCAATGGAGTGATAGTCAAAATGTGTGGTAATGGTCTTTGTGGTCATATCATTGGCCGGACGTTGTACTGGTGTAAAGGAGTAGATATTCTCTCCATGGGGCATAACAACAATTCCTCCGGGATGCTGTCCCGTAGTTCGTCTTACACCAACCAAACCTCCAATCATGCGCTCAATCTCACAATTACGTTTGTGTATTCCTCGTTCATCAAAATAATTCTTCACATAGCCAAAGGCAGTTTTCTCTGCAAGAGTACCGATGGTCCCTGCACGGAAGGTATGTCCCTTACCAAAGAGAACCTCTGTATATTCATGGGCTTTACTCTGATACTCACCAGAGAAGTTAAGGTCGATATCAGGTTCCTTATCTCCATAGAAGCCCAAGAAGGTCTCAAAGGGTATATCATGCCCATCCTTGGCTAGAGGCTGCCCACATTCAGGACAGGAACGATCTGGCATATCACATCCAGAGCTTCCACCATATTTTTTAACCTCCTCTGAATCAAAGTCAGAGAAATAGCAATTAGGGCAATAATAATGAGGAGCCAAAGGGTTAACCTCTGTTATCCCTGCCATGGTAGCTACAAAAGAGGAACCTACAGAACCACGGGAGCCTACAAGATAACCATCCTCATTGGACTTCCAAACCAGCTTCTGGGCTATGATATACATAACTGCAAAGCCATTATTTATAATTGATTTTAATTCATGCTCTAAACGAGCTTCTACAGGTTTAGGCAGAGGGTTACCATACATGGAATGTGCCTTCTCATAGCAGATATTACGAAGATTTTCTTCTGAGTTAGGAAGTACAGGAGGACATTTATCCGGACGAACAGGAGAAATCTTCTCTATTCTATCTGCAATTACATTTGTATTCGTGATAACTACTTCTTCTGCTTTTGCTTTGCCCAGATAGGCAAATTCCTCAAGCATCTCCTGCGTTGTGCGAAAATATAAGGGTGGCTGATTATCTGCATCCTTAAATCCCTTACCCGCCATAATTATCTTACGATAAATCTCCTCCTCAGGGTCAAGAAAATGCACATCACAGGTAGCAACCACTGGTTTATTAAATTCCTCACCAAGGGCCACTATCTTCTTGTTGATTTCAATTAAGTCCTCCTGGGATTTAATATCTCTTTCATCGCTTCTATCACTTCGGATTAAGAATTCATTATTACCTAAGGGCTGTATCTCAAGATAATCATAGAAATTCACCAGTCTTGCCAGTTGATCCTGAGATTTATTGGTCAGTATGGCTCGGTAAATCTCCCCAGCTTCACAAGCAGAACCTACGATAATACCCTCCCTGCATTCCATCAAAAGACTCTTTGGTACCTTCGGCCTTTTATTGTAATACTCCAGATGGGATAAGGATACCATTTTATAAAGGTTTACTCTTCCTATGTCATTTTGTGCAAGTAAAATGGCATGATAAGCAGGAAGCTTACGGATTGCTTCCGTAGGTAGCTTTCCCAACTTATCTATATCTGCTATCTTAATGATTTCTCTTTCCTTTAGCATTGCACAGAATTTACAATATATCTGGGCCGTTGCTGCTGCATCATCCACTGCACGATGATGATTTTCTAAGGAAATATTTAATGCCTTGGCCACAATATTAAGCTTATATCTATTTAAGTCTGGGAGCAATATTCTAGCTAGTCCAACGGTATCAATCACCGTAAAATCCCTATCTATTTCCAGAAGTTCTGCATTTTTCTTAATAAAGCCAACATCAAAGGATGCATTATGAGCAACCAGGGCACAGCCCTCACAGAAGTCAAGAAACTCTGGCAATACTTCTTCAATCTTAGGTGCATTAATAACCATATCATCGTTGATAGAGGTCAGCTGTTCTATTTCATAGGGAATTGGCACCTCTGGGTTAACAAAGGTACTATACTTGTCCATAATTTGGCCGTCTTTTATTTTCACTGCACCAATTTCAATAATCTTATCCTTATTCTGACTAAAACCAGTGGTTTCTATGTCAAAAATGACGGTCATATCATCAAGGCTCTGATCCTTTGGATTTATAACGATTTCCTTGATATCATCAACTAAATAAGCCTCCATGCCATAGATGATTTTAAACTCTTTGGCACGCTTCTGCTCCTCTTCATCAGCAAAGGACTTAGGATTTAAAGTATGATTTGCTTCAGGGAAGGATTGCACTACTCCATGGTCAGTTATTGCTACAGCCTTATGCCCCCAAGCGAAAGCTCTTTTAATAAGGGTCTTAACATCTACTACAGAGTCCATATCACTCATCATAGTATGGGCGTGAAGCTCCACCCTTTTTTCCTTAGCCTGGTCATCTCTTGCAACAGTAAAATCACTGCTCATCTTAATACCAACGACTGAGCCAATGGTAATATCTCTTTCGTAAGTATCCATCTGAGCAATCCCTTTCAAAGTAAAGAAGCTGCCAGGCTTTAAAACCGATACTATCTCATCTACTTCAATGGTTTTTGCATATAATTTTACCTTAATAGAATCTGTAAAATCCGTCAGGATAAAGGTAATGATACTTTTCTCATTGCTGATGGTTCGATTATCAGGTTTAATTAATTTACCCCGGATAACCACCTCTCCTATTTCCGCATTAATGTCACAAATCGGCATACTGCTACCTTCAAAGTTTCTTCCATAAATAAGGGAAGGATCACTAGGTAACTTACGATAACTGCCCCTTCCCTTCTCATAGGCACTCCTAGCCCCGCTTGTCTTAATAGGTGCTGGTTTGGGTGCTTCGGGAGTTGTTAGCTTCCCTACATCTGTAGTCGCACTTTCCATAGTAGGAGGTTTATTATTACTTTCATCCTCCTCACTCTCACGAATACTATTCTTATGAAATCCTTCCCTGTATTCCTCCTGCCAAATATCTGTTTTATCCTTGGCTTCTATATAATCAAGGAGAACATGCACTGTGTAATTAAATCTTTCTTGGAACATGGTCTCAAGGTAATCCTTAAGTCTTGTCATTCTTTCTTTCACAACACAGCTTGCTGTTACACTTATGGTCATGGTTAGACCATCAATACTTACTTGGGCATTCTCAAAGATATGATGGGTAACAACACTTTCTTCCTTCAATTCCTCCAAAATGCTTTCTTTATAAATGGAATACAGATTCTCAAGGGTATATTGAGCAGATAATTCAAACTCCGGCTTGATAATTGCCTTGTTTCCCGTATGTAAAAAGAGCTGCCGTGTAAGCAGTTCTTCCATTTTCTTTATATTCTGTCTGCTAATCAGGTGATTACTTCTTATGCATACATATAGCTTCTTTGTCTGCTTAGAAGCCAGAACCTTTACCACATCCACTTCGTGATAAAGCTTCTTTAACTCCTGATTAGCTGATATTTTATCAAAGGCTTTAAAAAACAGCATATTAATTCTCCATTCTAACAAAAGACCCGCTAATGGCTTTCATTTGAATTGCCCTATATTCTAAGACACCTAACTCATCTAATCATTCCAGCGAAGAAGTTCTTCTCTTAATTCCCTAAGGAGGTTATCTTCAGGAACCTTTCTAATCACTTGACCTTTCTTGATAATGAGTCCTTCTCCTATTCCGCCTGCAATTCCAATGTCTGCTTCTTTCGCTTCTCCAGGACCGTTGACTGCACAGCCCATGACTGCCACCTTAATATCCAGATCCATATCTGCAACCATTTCTTCAACTTCTGTTGCCAGCTTTATTAAATCTATCTGTGTTCTTCCACAGGTAGGACAAGATACTATCTCCACGCCACCTTGACGGAGACCTAAGGTTTTAAGAATCATCTTAGCTGATTTTATTTCCTCTACTGGATCTCCTGTTAAGGATACTCTGATGGTATCTCCTATTCCCTGATACAGTATAATACCTAAGCCCAGGGCGGATTTAATATTGCCTCCCGTTATAGTGCCCGCTTCTGTGATACCTACATGAAGAGGATATCTAGTCTGCGGTGCTATTAGCTCATGGGCTTTGACACACATCATCACATCCGAGGATTTAATACTGATTACCAACTGATCATAATCCATATCTTCAATTCTTTTTACCTTATCCAAAGCACTCTCTACAAGTCCCTGGGCAGTAACATGGCCATATTTTGCAATGATATCCTTTTCAAGAGAACCGCTGTTAACACCCACACGAATGGGAATATTTCTCTCCTTGGCAACACTTACTACGGCCTTTAACTTCTCCTGGCCGCCAATATTACCAGGGTTTATTCTGATTTTATCCGCACCATTTTCCATGGCAGCAATTGCTAGTCGATAGTCAAAATGAATGTCCGCTACCAGAGGAATACTTATACCCTTTTTAATCTCAGAAAGAGCAGCCGCTGCCTCAAGATTAGGAACAGTACAGCGAACTATTTCACAGCCAGCTTTCGTTAGTCTGTGAATCTGTTCTAGAGTTGCCTTAACATCCTGTGTTTTTGTATTGGTCATGGACTGAATCAATATGGGATTTCCGCCGCCAATGACTCTGTCCCCTATTTGTATTACCTTAGTATTCTCACGAAACATAACCTCACAGCCTTTCCATATATAATTATCATTTCACCTTTCACAATCCAAGGCAAAAAGGAAAAATTTATCTTACTAGGTATATCATTGTCACTATCCTATAATATTACGAATGTCATTAAACATGACAAATACCATCAAAAGCATTAACAGCGCCATACCAACCATGTGAACCATGGCTTCTTTTTCCTTTGGTACAGGTTTCCTTCTTATTGCTTCGATAATCAAAAATACCAATCTACCCCCATCTAATGCCGGCAAAGGAAGAAGATTCATCACACCTAGATTTGCACTAATTAATATGCTAAAATCAATAAGGCTTAAGGCCATAATACGGAATCCATATTCCTTTGATTCTGTTACAATATCACCAACGTAATCAACAAGACCCACCGGTCCTGCGATCTCCTTGAAGCTTACTTTACCGGTAACCAGGTATAGTACACTCTTTAAGGTGTTCACCATATTAAACTTCAGTTCACTGAAGCTATATTTCACTACTTCAAAAGCTGAAACCTTCTCACGGTATTGATTATAAGTGAACCCCATACTATAGCCGCTGCTTACCAGTTTAGGAATTACCTTCACAGTAATGGGATCTCCACTTCCACCTTTTAGATAAGTGACGGAGACCTCCTTCTCTGATAAAGGATTCTTGATTATATAGTCCTGTAATTCCTCTCCTGATGCAATTGCTGTCCCATCCAATCCCACAATTACGTCTCCCACTAAAAGACCTGCATTGGCTAAAGGATAGTCCTGGGCAATGATTTCTATTACTGCTTTTTGACTATTTCTAGTATAATTGAATCCTAACTGATAGATATCTGTCCAGTTTGGAATAAGGGTGGTTTTGTTTTCTTTACCAGCTCTTAAAAATGTAATCTCTACAGGCTCTTCGGATACGGGATTAAAGTAATAATGGTAGGTTACTTCACGCCCAAAATTAATGGTAGAGCCATCTATATTAGTAATTAGATCTCCTTTTTGAAGCTTACCCTCTGCTGAGCTACCACTTTTGATATCCGTTATATAAGGTTTATCAACACCTGCATTACCAAGTAGTATTAATGCTAATATATAGGCAAATACAAAATTAAAGAAAGCTCCCGCAAAGATTACAGAAAATCTTGCCCATACTCCCTTTTTATGAAAAGCTCCTTCATCTTCAATGGTCTCATCTTCACCTAGCATCATACAAGAGCCGCCAATTGGTAAAAGTTTTAAGGAATACCTCGTTCCATTACGGACAAAGCTTAACAATCTGGGGCCCATACCCATAGAAAATTCCGTTACAGTAATTCCATTCTTCTTAGCAAGGAGAAAATGTCCCAGCTCATGTACAATAACAATAACTCCCAATATTAATAACGCTACAATTATATTCATATTGTAATTTCTATCCTTTCCGGTTATCTAAAAACTCCTTTTATCTTCTAAAATGATGAGCTTTAGATAGTTCTCTTAAACAATCATATGTCTTAAGTTCAGTATTCAGAATTTCATTAAGTGTCGGGGTTTGTATTATTTTGTGCTTTACCATTGCTTCCTTAATTAATTCAGGAATCGCAAGAAACTTTATATTACCTTTCAAAAATTCTGCCACAGCCCATTCATTTGCGGCATTATAGACCGTTGGCATACTTCCACCCCTTCTTCCTGCTTCATATGCCAGCTTAAGTCCATAAAAGGTATCCATATCAGGTTCTTCAAAGGTGAGCTGAGAAAGTTTTGCAAAATCAACTCTTTCTGATTGAGAAAGAGGTTTTCTATCAGGGTAGAATAAAGCGTATTGTATTGGCAGCTTCATATCTGGAACACCCATTTGTGCAATTATGCTTCCGTCAATATACTCCACCATGGAATGGATGATACTCTGAGGATGAACTACAACCTGAATCTGCTCCATTGTGACATCAAACAGCCAGGCTGCTTCCATTACCTCAAGGCCTTTATTCACCATGGTTGCCGAATCAATGGTTATTTTCTGCCCCATAGACCAATTTGGATGCTTTAAGGCATCCTTAGGCTGTATATCATGAAGCTCAGATAACTTTCTTCCTCTAAAAGGTCCGCCGGAAGCTGTTAATATAATTTTATTGACTTGTTTCTTATCTTCTCCATTTAAAGATTGGAATATTGCAGAATGTTCACTGTCAACGGGAAGTAATGCAACATTTTTTTCATTTATTAATGGCATAATAATATGCCCTGCGGTAACCAAAGTTTCCTTGTTAGCCAGGGCGATATTCTTACCGGCTTTGATCCCTTCAATGGTGGGCATTATACCAATCATTCCAACCATGGCAGTAACCACAGTATCAGCTTCTTGTTCTGTGGCGCACTCAATAAGACCCTCCATCTTAGTCACTACCTTAACTGGCAAATCCTTAAGATTGAATTGAAGCTCCTTAGCCTTATCTTCCTCATAAACACAGACAATAGCAGGTAGAAATTCTCGTACCTGCTTTTCAAGTAATTCTATATTGCTGCCAGCAGCCAGAGCCGTAACCTTAAGTAAATTCCTATGTTCCCTAACTATATCTAAGGTTTGGGTTCCAATGGATCCCGTTGACCCTAATACCGCAATATATTTCATTATCTTCCTCCGTAAACTTTAGATATATATCAATGAATTAAATAATCATCGTTGCTAAAATATTATAACTTAAAATTTTATTATTGTGAAATATAATAAAATGTCAATTTCTTCAAAAATATCAATTAAATCTGATAAACCGATAAATGATATACTCACAATTATATTAGATTATACCGATCTCCGCCAACATAGCCAGATAATATACAATGGGTGCTGTAAATATGATACTGTCAAAGCGATCCAAGATTCCTCCATGGCCAGGTATCAGTTTTCCATAATCCTTAACATCGTGATCTCTCTTAATGGCTGATGCTGTAAGGTCTCCCACCTGGGATATAATACTGGAGGCTGCACCAATGATAGCGAAAGTCCATTGTGGACTCTCGATTCCATGGATTTTGTTTTGAAATATCATAGCAAAGATAAATCCAATGATAGCCGCTCCAATCACACCGCCTATACAACCTTCAATGGACTTTTTGGGACTTAGCTTCGGTGCCATCTTATGCTTTCCTATCAACATTCCCGTACAATAGGCACAAGTATCAGATCCCCATGCACCAATAAAGATAAGCCATACAAGGATTGCTCCGTCCTCAAGCATACGTACCTGATATATGTAGGATAACATAATACTTACGTAAAACAGTCCCAGGAAAACCATTGCAATTTGATTTGCTTTAAATTTAGGAAATCCAAAAACATAAGTAAACATTAAAAGCATGAGGAAGGCAATTATAAATAGTATTAGATATCTTTGCTGTCCAAAATATATCAATAAATAATAAATAGTGCTGGCTAAATATGCCAAAATCCCAGGCAAGGACTTATGCATATCAACTACCTTATATAATTCCTTCATACCAATTAAGGATATAATTAGAAGGGGTACAAATAATAAATTCTTTCCCATAATTACAAGTGCTAATGTAACTACCATTAAAATGATACCACTAAGTAATCTTGTTCGAAACATAGCCTACCTCCAAAATGCAATTAATGCTTTTCATCTGATTTCTTATATTCCTCCGAAATTTCTTGTCCTATTGCTGTAGTCTTCTACGGCCTTAATTAATTCTTTCTTATTGAAGTCAGGCCAGAGAACATCGGTAAAATATAATTCCGTATAGGCAGTCTGCCATAAAAGGAAATTTGAAAGCCTCTGTTCCCCACTGGTTCTAATCAACAAATCAGGATCAGGTATATCATTCGTATCTAGATATTGGTTAAAGGTGCTCTCATCTATATGATCAACTTCGATTTTTTTCTCACTCAAATCCTTAGCTAAGGCTTTAGCAGCACGTAAAATATCATCTCTGCCGCCATAATTTATCGCTACCTGAAATTTAAGTCCCGTATTATTTTTAGATGCTTCCTCCAGACTAGTGATACTATTTCTAATATCTTCACTTAATATAGATTTATCCCCTATAACACGTACACGCATATTATTTTTTGTACTGGTTTTAATACTGGTGTCCAAATAGGTCTGGAGAAGCTTCAAGAGGGCATTCACTTCTTCTTTTGGACGTTTCCAGTTCTCCGTCGATAAGGCATATACAGTGAGATATTCAATACCCATTTTATATGCGTCTTCACATATTTTCTCTACATTCTTACTTCCCTGGGTATGACCATAATTTCTGGGCATTAACTTTTTCTTTGCCCAACGGCCATTACCATCTAAAATTATCGCAATATGTTTGGGTATACGTAATTCATTGTCTTGCATCAGTAATCTCCTATCCCTACAGAAAAATATTTATATCAATAATAAGGGTGTCTCAAAAGTATATTCTTCAATTGCCTTAGTATAAGAGGAAGGAATAACCTCCTTCAATTACAAAGTTTATGCCAGTTTGCTCCACTGGATAAACTTTGCATGCGCAATTCATTTTTTATATTGTAATTATGCGCAGATTAGGCGGTAGAACTTGAATAAATCTTTTGATACACCCTTGAAATCATATTATGTTTTTATACAGTAAGTATTTCTTTTGATTTCTCTTCCATAGTCTTGTCAATCTCTACGATATAACGATCTGTAATTTTTTGTACTTCGTCTTCTAAATGTTTGAACTCGTCGTCAGATATTTCACTGGCTTTGTTCTGCTTTTTAAAGAATTCATTGGCATCACGTCTGATATTACGAACTGCAATCTTAGCATTCTCAGCTTTTTTCTTTATATCCTTTACAAGCTCTTTTCTTCTCTCCTCTGTTAATTCAGGGAACACAAGACGAATAATTTTACCATCATTACTTGGTGTTAAGCCAATATCTGAATTAATAATTGCCTTTTCGATATCTTTGATTAATTTGCTCTCCCAAGGCTGAATTTGAATAACTCTCGCCTCAGGAACTGAAATATTTGCTACAGATTGTAAAGTGGAAGGCTGTCCATAATAATCCACTCTCAATTTATCTAATAGGTGGGGATTTGCTCTCCCTGCACGTATGGTTAAATATTCTTCCTTAAGTGAAGCTACTGATTTTTCCATTTTCACATTGAATTGATCAAGCTTAGAATCCATTTTCATCCCTCCAAAAAATTAATAATTTACTTCATAACGGTCATTTTTGTTCCGTTTGATTTTCCCTGTGCTGCCATAATAATACTGTTTTCTTCAGATAATCCAAAAAGTAACATTGGCATATTATTCTCAAGACATAATACCGCCGCTGTTAGGTCTACAACACCTAATTTCTTATCAAGAACATCCTGAAGTGGTATCTCACTAAACTTTTTCGCCTGAGGATTTAATTTAGGGTCACTCTCATATACACCATCCACAGATTTTGCATTCAGTATAATGTCACAATCCAATTCTACTGCACGTAAGGCAGTAGCCGTATCCGTAGAGAAATAAGGATGTCCTGTTCCTCCGGCTAAGAATGCCACTCCACCCTGTTTCATACATTCGATGACCCTATCTTTAGAAAATAATTTGGTCATGCTCCCGCATGAAAATGGTGTAAAAACCTCAGTCTGTATGCCAACATGGCGAAAGATCTCAGATACATAGATGCAGTTCATAACCGTTGCCAGCATTCCAATCTGATCTGCCTTGGTGCGATCAATTGTCTCGCTGGTTCTTCCTCTCCAGAAATTACCTCCACCAATTACGATACTAACCTGAACATTCTCTGAGACCAATTTCTTAACCTGCTCTGCTACACCCAAACAAGTAGCCTCACAAAAACCAGTCTTCTTATCTCCCGCTAATGCTTCTCCGCTTAATTTTAGTAAAACTCTTTCATATGCTTTCATAACGGTAATACGCCTCCATGTGTAAATCATAAGGATTTGATCTCAAGCTTCTGAAAACAAAACATACATGATATAGTTAATCATATATGTTCTGTATGTAGAAAGCAATATTATCAAACTCTTCTTAACATTCTATAATAATTTACCACAAATTCATACGTATTACTAGAGTTAATTATAAATCTTATTCAAATATATTGTCCATATCAACATCGGAATAGCTAAGGGAACAGAAGCCTTCTATTACTGCGCCATTATTAATCTGAACAGATTTTGCCTTAATATTACCTTTGATAATTGCTGTTGAATCAATTACAATAGGACCACTGATATCAATCTCACCCTTGATAGCACCTGCAATTACACCAGAGGTTCCTTTAACGTCACCAACGATGACTGTACCAAGTCCCACCTTAACACTACCTTCACTGGTAATACTTCCTTCCACACGTTCTGTGTTTACAAAAACTTCAGCTGCGGAGGAGTTGCCTATTACCTTACCAGTAATTGATAATTTACCCAGGCAATCAACATCACCGGTAACATTACCCATAATATCTAATGAACCATCCGAACTAATGCTTCCGTTAATAACAGTACCTTTGGTAATTATGGAAACTTCATCTTCACTAGCAACAGATGCAGCACGCTTTGGTGCAACAACAACCTTTTCTTCCTCTACAACCGGCTCCTCATCAGCATTTAAACCCTCCAGTAATTCTAAATCTACATTATCTTCCATATTATATACCTCTTCCTTCTCTAAATCTTTTGTATTGTCTCTTTTGAATGTATCATTTGTATCTTTTAAAGCTTCGGTGGTATCTATAGCATATTCTGTATCTTTAGTATCTTCAGTAGCCTTAGTATCTTCAGTAGCCTTAGTATCTTCGGTGACTTCTGTATCTTCAGTAGCCTTAGTATCTTCGATGACTTCTGTATCTTCGGTATCTTCAATATCTTCGATATCTTCAATATCTTCGGTACCTTCAATATCTTTCGCATCTTCCCCATCCAAGAAATCTTCTGTATCCTTTGGCAAACCATCCTGTTGGATTTGAGGTTGATATTCTTCAAGCCAAACTTTCAGTTTCTCATTGTCTGCATTATCATTAGAAAGCTCTCCGTCCCTATCTAATATGTTAACCATATTATCTTCAGCTTCTAAATTCTCTTGCCTAGATTCTTCATCAGGAAGAAGTTCATTTACTGCTTGTGATAAATCATCTTTTAAATCTTTAAAAAAACCCATTCGCTATATTACCTCCTATGTATTTTTAATTAACAGAATCAGCTTTAATCATTTGAATAGGCTCAACATCCTTATCTAAAGGTAAGATTTGTGCACCTCCAAGAATTAAAGCTTGAAGAAGTTCAGGTAAAGATTCAACAGTGGTTTTCTTCGTATACGTATCATGCATAAGTACAATGGATCTATCTTTGATGGCAACATCTTTTAATATGTTATCCTTCAATTGCTCCTTTGTATAACCTAAATTTTTGGCATCGCCATTCTCAACATTCCAGTCAAAATAAACTAGGGATTGATCATTTATATACTGTATAAAATCTTTCATGTCACTTTTGTTAACAAAATTATCGCTTCCTCCCGGAAAGCGGTATAAAGAAGGCTTGTATCCAGTAGTATCATATAACAATTTCCATAGTTTTGTAAAGTCCTTATCAAAATCTTCTAATGAATTATATATCTGATTATAATCATGGGAATAAGAATGTAATCCCAAGGAATGCCCCTCTTCTAAAATTCGATTATAGATTTGCTTTGACCTAGTATCTGTCTTACCAACGACAAAAAATGTTACCTTTACATTATGCTCCGCAAGAATATCTAAAATCTCATTGGTATAGATACTTGGTCCATCATCAAAGGTTAGGTATACTGTTTTACCTTCATAGATTCCTTTTTCAACTATACTGCTTTCAATCTTTTGATTATCATCCTCCATCAAATTAGTTGTATCTGAATTCTCCTCATTGGTATGGTTCCTGTCGGCATGTAAATCAGAGACCTCATTGGTATGTTTCAGGGCGGTATTTAAATCAGTTCCCTCATTGTGATGGTCCTCAACATCACTCTCTTCCTCCTTTGAAGATTTCTCTGCTGCATATACATATTTTGCATCGTGATCATCAGATATTTCGTATTGGCTATGGATTGTTGATAATTGATCCACCTGTTTTTGTAATTTGCTCACCTGCATCCATAATGCAACACACAATACCAAGGGTAATATTAGTAGAATTATTATAACAAAGACAATAATTGTCTTCATATGATTAATACGTTTTCTTCTTTTATAATCATTTTTATATCTTCTATTAAATTTACTAAGGTTTCTTTTGTCATAACTACTGCTTTGTTGCTTGGTTCTATTATCATTGTTATTGAAGTTGCTATTCTCCAAGGTATCATTATTATCCATGTTATTTGATAAATCCAAATTATAATCAGTCAAGTCATCCGTGTTATTATCCAAGCTATCACCCCTAGTTCTATATCTCTATTTATTTTATCACATTTTGTCTAAAAGCAACATATATATATGAAAATGAATGTCTTCAATGTTAACAAGAGGGATGATTACAAACAGAAAATCCCTGTTATAAAAGGTAAGCTTATATTATGCAAGGATCATGGTTTCTTTCTCCTGAAAAACGACATAAAAAACAAAGAACCGACTTCTTAAGTATACGAAATCAGTTCTCCAAGTTCAACTAATTATCTAAAAGATAGTAATAATGTCCTAATCGTAATACAAACTATGTGTTAAAATATTACGCCTATTTACTTACCAAATTAAGAGTATGCTCTAACAAGTCAATACTACCCCATTTTCCATGTCCAGGAACTACTATATCTGCATCATGATATTTTTCCTGAACTTTTTTAATGCTATCCGGCCATTCTTTAACATTTGCATCTGCGACATTACCCTTATCCTCTGATTCCAGGGATTTAATAAGACATCCGCCAAATAGAACTTTGTATTGGGGAAACCAAACAGTAATATTGTCAATGGAATGCCCTTCTCCTGGGTAATATGTTTCCACCTCTATTTCACCAATGGTAAAAACCGGTTCATCATCAAGTTTGGTTTGGGGCTGTTGATAGCCAAATAATTCAGCCTCATTTGCTGTTAGACCGGTACTTCGCACATCAACTTTATTTTCAAGCAATGTATCGATTCCACCGATTCTATCGCCATGAGCATGAGTAATAACGGCTATAGTAAACTCTTTATGAAATATCTCTTCAGATAATTTTATTAGTTCCTTCATCTGTTCATTGTTCCAAGGTGTATCAACTAATATAAGACCATCTGTGGAAATTACAACCAGTCCATTGGAAGGAGTTCTACTTCCATTATAATTTACATATGTGGTATGTACCCATATAGTATCATTTACCTTAGATAACTCAACATAATTAGAATCCTCAGATCCACTTTTGTAAAAACTTTCTACCACTTTCTCTGGTTGAGGAGCCTCCGTAACTATTTCATTTGAATTCACCAAACTTTGGGAAGTACTTTCTTCCTCCTTCCCTGATTGAGGAACCTCCGGAGCTATCTTATCTTTACTTGAATCCTCAAAACTACTTAGGGAAGTACTTTCTTCCTCTTTCACTGATTGTCGAATATTCCTATCTCTAAAACTAAATATGATTACTGCAAGGAGTAGAACTACCCCAATGATTCTTATTATTATTTTTTTCATTATTCCCCCATATTGCCGCTTTTTGTATTCTAATATGTTTTGCCTAAATCTTATTTAACCATTATTATATCAATATTTTCTTAGTTCATCTTCTCCATTATCTTCAAGCTTTTCAATATTTCTAATTATGACATTATAAGAACAGGTATCGCTTACTTTGACTGTTACTGTGTCATTTACTTTATGATGTAATATCGCTTTTCCTAGTGGAGAATCGATACTTATTTTTTTATTTAAGGAATTTGATCTAACAGTAGTCACTATTTTTACCAATTCTTCTTCCTCGTCATCTGGATAATATATTGTCACCCGGTCATTTAATCCCACTTCATCAGAATTTGAGTCTTCAGGGATAATCTGGGCTGTTTTAATCATTCGTTCCAAATATCTAATTCTGCTCTCATTCTGATTCTTATACTGCTTAGCTGCTTTATATTCAAAATTTTCACTTAAATCTCCGTGTGCTCTAGCCACCTTTACATCTTCGAGAGCCTCTTTTCTAACAACAAGCTTACGATACTCAATTTCTTCTTCCATCCTCTTAACATCTTTTAACGTTATTTTGTCATACATAATTTATCTTTAGTGAGAGGATGTATAATAAGTACCATACTCCCACTAAAAAACTCACCTCTTTTCTTTTTATACTTTTTTATGTGTATAACATGTTAATAACCTTGCTGATCATTCGTAATAGAGAAAAACGGGTCTTAAAAGCTGGTTCTTTAGACAAAAATTATTTGCTAAATTTCATAGCTAACTTATCTAACGCATCATCATATACTCTATATACTGTCCATTCATCCATTGGAGCTGCACCCATTTGTTTATAAAATTCGATTGAGGACTGGTTCCAATCCAAGCAGGACCATTCTAATCTTCCACACTTTCTTTCTACACACAATTTAGCAAGAAAAGAAAGTATTATTTTCCCTATACCCTTTCCTCTCATTTCGGGTTTAACATATAAATCTTCCAAGTAAATACCTGGTCTCCCTAAAAAAGTAGAATAATTGTGAAAGAATAATGCAAAAGCTACTGGTTTATTTTTATATTCACCAATAACCACCTCAGCCATTTTTCTTTCAAATAGAGTTTCTAATAAAATTTCTTCTGTCGCTACAACTTCATTTAACATTTTTTCATAATCTGCCAATTCCTTTATAAATTCTAAGATTAATGGAACATCTTTTATCTCTGCAAATCTTAACTTCAAATCATCTAAATTAGTACCAATTAACATTTGTATACCTCCACTATATAAGTAAATTAAACGTATTAAATTAGGACAATAACAGAAGAAACAACCATCAGAACAGTTACCCCTTCTTTATATATATACCACATTTATTAGTATTCATGTGCGATGAAATCGCAGTTGTTGAGAAGTGGAATTTGAATTAATCATCAAAGAATAAACTTACTTTTCATTGTATTTTAAAACATAACAAGTTTCAATATTAAACTCTAATTTATTCCATTAAGATTTTATGAAGTTTCTAGTTTCTAATAAATCGTGATAGATGCTAATAAAAAATTACGCCTCTGTATAAGAATAATGGAGTACCAAGCTACGTCTGGTACTTATTAAACTATTAAGGGTGTCATTGACATTAATTGGAGATGTCCGAATATGTTTGCGAGTGGTATCGCTGTTGCGAAATAATCACTCTAAAAGAGCAATAACAATAATTTTCAAGATTAATAAAATTGAAAATTAAGATAATATTGGATATAAACTCAAGGGAATCCTCTATTAAAGTGTATTTATTATTAAAGAAAAAGGACAGTTACCTGCCCTTATGCTTCTCTTTCTTTTTCTGTTGTTTAAGTTCATATTGGAATTGCTTCACAGCCTCTTTTTGTTCACGAGAACGAGACTTTCTTTCCATTTTTCCTAGTTCCTGTTGAAGTTTCAGAGCAAGTTGTGATTTTGTTCTAACTCCAATATTATCTACCTGTTTTTTTACCTCTCTCTGTAGTCGCTTTGGATTAATCCTTTCCTTCTCTTCTTTTTCAGTAACAACAGAAGGACTAAATCGAAGTTCATAGTAATTTTTTAAAATAAAACTATGAATTTCATAATCCTTTGGCTCTGCCCCAAATGTGATTTTACAGGCAGAGAGCTTACCGGAAGATTCATTTTCAAAAACACCAACCCAAAAAGGGGCTTCAAAAAATACTATTAATCTCCCTGATACTTTGTCCATTTTAATCCCTCCTTAAAAGATTTAATGAACAAAGAATGGACAACCAAGGAGGCAGGTTACTGACAACATAAATAATTGTTGCTCCCGGACTACCTACCGGGACGTGTTTTTATCTTTGTAGCTATATTATATCAAATAATTTACAAATATCAATATTCTTCAAAACTAGTATCAAAAATATTTTTACCAAAACCAGTAATTTAGAGATAGGTATAAAAACAGCTTTAAATCCAGTGACAGAACATGATTGAAACTTATCATGCCTCAACACTTAACATAGAGCCCAAAAACAGTATTTCATTGTTACTTCCTTACATGCCGAATAGTATAGAGTTTTCATATTCGGAAAGGTTGGATAATTTGCCTTCTATCCTTTTAATGATTAAGTTAACATCAATATCAACAAACAGCCTGTTGGTTATAAGCCTGTTCAATGCCACAGGAATTAACAGTTCTCCCCACATGCCGAAGGATTTGTCATGTTCTAAAACAGAAGATAATAACATGTATTCACGAAGTTTAAAGAATATATCAAGTTGCTTCAATTCTTCAAGAGGTAAGTTATTCTCAGTCAAATACCCCAACATAAAATTAACAATTACTTCTTCTGCCCCCTCTATTTTTTCTGCTGTCTTTGACGGTTCAGCACTTATGAGGTGAAAGTATAAAAATGTTGCAATATCACTGATAAACCATGAATATTCGCACTCATCGAAATCATATACAGTAACTTTTTTATCTTCTGCTAAAGTATAATTAGAGAACATAAAATCTCCGTGGGTAAGTCCATAATTTTCCTTAGTTTTCGGCACCTGCGGTAATTGATCCATAAACTGTTTATATGCTTTGCTTAAATCCGAATTATAATTTTCAAAAATATCATATGCTTTAACTAAATGTTGATTTTCATCATACTGCCTACGTGGATTTCCATTATTAATTATATAATTTTGAGAGCATTTGTGTATACGCCCTAATTCCCGCCCGATATATTCAATATAATCACGGTCAACCCGCTCCTGCTCCTCCCATTGCATTCCGTCCGCTATGGTAAAAGCAACAGCGAATGCGATTCCGTTTTCAAAATCATGCTCTGTAACCATATCATTTGAAAGTGCCGGTATAGGAATTGCCACATTAACTCCGTTATTACTTAAAAATGTTATAAAATCAATTTCACCTATGATTTCATCTTTACTTCGGTGATTTACAGATGTAATTCGTAAAATAAACGGATTATCGCAATTGATTTTATATACTGTATTATGAGATACGCCCAATAATTCAGCAGAAATGATTTCAGATGTGTATTTTTGGGCAAAAAATAAAGCAATTTCTTTTGAGAACATATAGAAGACCACCCCCGAAAATATAAATATTCTTAAGTTCACACTTGTCAACAACGGCGACAAATACGACAGTACATAATCATTAAATCTTAATTCTGACAGTGCCTTTATATTTCTATAACATCAACTATTATATCACCTAAATCCTTCCAGCAAATGGCATTATAATAAACATTTAAATACCTTCATTCCGCATTTTTCAAGGGATTCTTTCAATATCACTTTAACGCTATCGTACAGTGGTGTGCCAATGGAATAATTAAGACTGTCTAATCCATAACGTACATGAAGTATATCTTCCACTTGATAAAAGGCGTTCTTATCGTATTCCGTATCGTAGCTGTCCAGAAAAGCCTTTCGATAAACTTCGGCGTCGCTGCCATATTCCCGTTTCATCCATAAGGTTAAACTGGCAATATCGGCCATCCAGCAAAGTGAATATGAATCATCCCAATCAACGAGTGTTATCTCTCCAGAGTTGACAAGTAGATTTTTTGTTGAAAGGTCAGAGTGGCAAAGCACAGAGGGATATGTATCACACACTTTTAATCTTTGATAAATTTCCTCCCAAAGGGTTTCAAGTTCAACACCGTCCAACAGGTTCTGGGACGACAAATTAGCGGTACACTCTTCAAAGCTGTTGTACATAAATTCAGAAAACGTCGACCACTGCGCGACCCCGCAACCGATATACCCGTAACCTTCTAGCTTTATTTGATGAATCTGTGAAACTAATGCACCGAGCTTTTTAAATAGTGCAATCGTTTCATCTTTAGACAAGGAAAGTATATCAGCAGTCGTGCCTGGCAGGCATTCCTCTATTAAATAGCCATTGGGAAAATCAGAGTTATCGCGGCTGTAAACTATAATCTTCGCATGAGATATTCCATGTTCAGTAAGTTGTTTATCGACAAACAACAGCTTCCCGTCCTCCGGCCAGCCGCTTTTGTAAATCTTAAAAATGTAGGACTTTTCCCTTGTTATAATCTTGAAAACTCGATTAGTCGTTATGTTTTCAAATGGGCATACTGAAAGGATTTCTGTGTTCAAAATCTTTTTAGAAACCTTAATGATTTTTTCGTTAATGTCTGATTGTTCACAATTCATATTTACACCTCTTTCTTATGTGATCTCCCATTGTAGCGAAATAGATAATAATGTAATCTATATGTTCTTAGCCATGAACATTTCTAACGGCTGTTCAAAACCTGGTATATCAAGTACCAAACAACCACAATCTTTATAGCCAAGTTTCCGATAAAAGTGTTGTGCATTTTCATTAACTTGAGTTGATGTCATAATCATTTTATATCCCCTATTTGCCATTTCATTTTCCCAATACTCCATGGCCTTCCTACCAAACCCTCTTTTCTGATAAGTAAAGTCTATATAAATTAGTGTTAAAAAAGGTGTATTATCCCAAAACATGTTAAATCGTAGAATCCCAATTGGTTTCTCATCATCTAGAATAACATATCCTCGTCTATTAGCCACCTTTTTCATAAACTCTGCTTCCGGCAAGTTCCTATCGAGTGTATACCAAAATTCCTTATCTGTTTTCTCTAAGTACCTTATCTGAAACATATCCGCTCCCCCTCGTATTCTATCGTCTGCATCCTTGCTTAATATTGATATCACAATTCTATCATAAAAATCTATTTAGAAATTACTATAATCGATTTAAATTATCTACAGCAAAATAGGGCCTTCACAAAATATATAGAATCCATGCTGAGGAAACTCATATGCTGCAAATGCCCTATTAAGTGTTAATTATAATTTTTAAGTATTCGATAAATCGAACTTTCAGATAAATAATGCTCTTTTGATATTTCAATTACTGTTTTTCCATTTTGAAAATCCTTACAGATTAGTCTGTTTCTAACAGCTAATTCATATTTTTGACCTGATATACTTCCCCATTCTTTTCGTTTGTCTATTGCTGGGATGTATAGAAAGCCTTCCGGAATATATTTGCGGATTTCATATAGTAACTCATATGGAAAAACATTATTTGCATTAATATATTTCATTCGGTACTAGCTCCTTATTCTAATATTTCTTTAGAATGCGGATTCTGTACTATTCATGAATGAATTGGCAAAACTAATTTACGCTCCATACGCATTTGCCATTTACAGAACCGCATGGAGCTCAAGTGGATGTTTATACTTCATAAATCTATCCTCCTCTAATTTTATATATCCAAATTCTGTTTATCTAATTATACTTATCTTAATTTAAGAAGTCAATCAATACTAGGAGGTTCATTCTACATATTGAGTGTTAATGAAATGCTTAAAATATGTTTGTGAAATATTAATAATTCTTTTATAGACCACCAAACAAAAAATCACCAACCCTTTATATTAGGTTGGTGATTTTTGACGTCTTATGCCTTTGGTCGCTCTTGCGCCTTATCTGCTTCTGCCGCATTTTTTCTGGCTTCTTTTTTATCCTTATACATTTCATCTACTGTCTTTTCTTTAAGACGAATACCTTTATAATCTCTTGGTGGTATAAGATCACATGATTTCATGCGCTTTTTAGCCTTTGAAATTTCATCCTTATATTGGGGTAGCCATGGTTCACCAGCAATTAGCATTTCATCTACCATTTGGAAGATTTCTGCAGGGTTACATACAGCACCGGTCAGAGGATCCATAAGCATTGCCTGTCTTAAGAGAGTAATGTCACCTGCTACAGCAGCCTCTACTGCTAGTCTTTGCACCCATATGCTTTGGGAACAAACCGCTGCACATCCCAGTGGCAAATCACCAATCTTAGGAATATTAACTCCATTGGCATCAACATAACCAGGAACTTCAACAATACTTTCCTCTGGAAGATTCGTAATACAGCCATTATTCATTACATTAAAATGTCCTCTATAAATACGACCTGTTTCTAAGGCTTCGATGATATAAGATCCGTGCTCTTGACTACGCTTTTCAGCGATATACTCTCTAGCTGGTTCCTTCATCCAATTAGGGAAATCTTCCTCAAACCAGTTTCTACCCTCTCTGCATACACGAAGATATCCTCCAGTTTCCCCATTAATCCAAACTCCAAGATCAATCCATTCTTCCACTTCATCTAGACGCTTACGATACCATGGCACATATTCGGAAAGATGGCCGTTTGATTCTGTAGAATAGTATCCAAAATTCCTAAGCATATCAATTCTAACTTTTTCAGTCTGAGAAAGCTTCTCATCTGCTTCATATGCTTCTAAAATCTTGGGTAACATATCTTCACCCTTATGCTTTACGGAAATATACCATGTCTGATGATTAATTCCCGCACAGATAATATCTACATCCTTTTGTTCAAGTCCTAATGCTTCTGCGATTTGATGATGTCCACCCTGTACGCCATGGCAAAGACCAATGGTATTCACACCACCATATTTGATCGCTGCCCAAGTAATCATAGCATTTGGATTCGAATAATTAAGCATAATGGCACCTGGCTCTGATACCTCACGTATGTCCTTGCAAAAGTCAAGGATTGCAGCTATTCCTCTTTGTCCATACATGATACCACCTGCACAAAGGGTATCACCAACACATTGGTCCACTCCATATTTCAATGGAATTTCAACATCTGTCTCAAATGCTTCTAGCATTCCTATCCGAACACAATTAATAATATATCGGGCATTAGTTAGGGCCTCACGACGGTTCAAAGTTGCATGGATTTTAATTGGAATACCATTCTCATCCAAGTCTCTTTGACAAAGAGATGCAACCATGTCTAGATTGTGCTGATTAATATCAGTAAATGCCACCTCAATATCATTAAATTCTGGAACAGTCATCAAATCAGAAAACAGGGTTCGAGTAAAGCCAACGCTCCCTGCACCAATAACCGCAAGTTTAAATGACATAACACATCCTCCTCATTTAGTTTTTTTTATTATACATTACAGGAAATACAAGAGGTAATCTATTCTTTTTTAATTTCCCATATGTCATATATTATGATATATTAAAAAGGTAGTGAGCGGAGTGCCAAGATCATGATACAAGCTAGTGTGAACTTCGTTCACACATAAGAAAGGTATGGTTTTTATTATGGAGCAAAAATTGGATAGTTTCTTTAAAAGCAATATTACATCTTCTTGGCTTAGGGTCAAAAGATTCTATGCAATAAATTATACCTTCTTTGAAATGAAACCTCATCTTCATCAAGAGATTGAAATAATGTATATAGTACATGGGGGCTGTAAAGTAATCTGGTGGAATCATGAAGGGAAGAAGGAAGAATATAGCTTTAAAGAAGGAGAATACATTTTCCTTGACTGCAATACCCCTCACCAACTAGAAGTAGCTAAGGGAGTACCCTGTAGAATTTTAAACTTAGAAATTGCATTGATTACTCCCTATGAAGGATATCAAATTAAGAACTTTACCGATAAATCCAAATCTGTAGAAGATTTTCTTATGATGTCCGATCACGTAATAATATGCAGTGATAAAAGTGGTAGCCTTTGTCGCATCATAACTGAATTACAGAATCAAATTGTGAATCAATTAGATCATGCAGAGCATTTTATTGAAACGAATCTACTGCTGGCTCAATTACTAGTTGTAATGTCTCGTCAGATTAATAAGCGACATAGCTCATATAGTGGAAGCATCTATGTAAGAAAGGCCCTAACCTTTATTGACAAAACCTACGATAGTGATATCACCGTCAATGAAATATCACAGCATGTTGGCATTTCTTTATCTTACCTTCAAAGGCTATTTAAGGAGCATACTGGACAATCACTTATTGACAAAATTAACGAACTAAGAATCGGAAAAGCCAAGCTACTACTAGAAAGCAGCTGTCTGCCAATTATTGATATCGCTGTAACAGTAGGATTTCATAACCGCCAACATTTTACTTTGATTTTTACAAAGCTAATCGGCTGCTCTCCTTCTCTTTATAGAAAACAAAAGGGGAACAATCAACTATTTTTAGGCTTTAATACTGATTCACCCTAGCTAACTAATCCATCTCAGCTTGTGCACGTTCTTTGTCTGTATTGTTTATTTCATTATTCATTTAAAAATCTCCTTAACTTTTATTTGTGTATATATTTGATAAATTCATTCTAATTTACGATACCCAGTTTTCTAATGAAAATAGCTCGCATTCACTGTAAACACTGCATTTTCTAGGCATTAGCATTCATGTGGATCAATTTATTAGTTGCCCATCTGCTTTGCGAAGTTTTGAAATTCGAACTTCTATGATAGGTATAAATAGTGGCTCGCATTATCCATCATAATCCATTAGCTATTCTCCTGAATTTTCTCCCATGCTAACTCCAATAATTCTGCCGCAACCTGATGACTTTTAATACGCATGAGGTTGTCCCAGGCATCTTCTTTTCCAAGTAAATTCATACCACCGTGCCAGACAAGCTCATCATCAATCACCGCAAAATGCTCTTCTACCACTTCTTTTAGTTTCACTGTAATGCCTGCAAGTTTCAGTTGTTCTACTAATTCATTGCATACTTCTGGGCTACCATATGAGACATTATCTGGTTCTCTTGTAATTACAACAACGTTAACACCGGCTTCCTGTCTGCTCTTCACAAGAAATATCAATCGTTCAATCTTATCAAGTATAATTTCAGGACTTGAGATTACAATCTTCTTTTCAGTTTCAACAAGATCCTGTTCAAATACTTCAACGTAGTTACCGGAGTCATATATTGCATTTGCTGTTTGCTTTGTAGCCTCCTCACCAGTCCATAATGTAAATCCTGTCTTTTTGTATGTCCGTAAACGCTTTGCATACATATTATCAAAATATCTAATATGAGAATCTATATAATCCTCAGTTATATATCTCCCAAGTATACGCTCTCCCTGATCAGGATCATACTCATTAATACTCTCTATTGTTTCCTCAAATGGATTAGGAGCATCGAATGCAATATCAGCTTTTTTCAGCTGAGATTTCAAGGCTTCATTTTCTTTTTGAAGAGTTCGCACTATTTTTCTAAGCGAGTCAAGGTCATAAGCCTCTATATTCATGCCTGCACCTCCATCTTGATTTCTATCTATCATTCTTCATTCCTTCTGAATAAAAGGATGGTATTAATGTTACTAATATCAGTATTGGTATTCTCTGTATTATTACATTGCTGTGTCGTATAATTTCAACAATAATTTGTAATTTTTGATTATTTAAAGTCAATTTCTTTTCATCGCTTCTCTTAATAACACTATCTCAATATTATGGCTTTGAAGTCTACCCTTTTCTTCTTACGGTAGGTAGTAATCCGTTGTTTTTTCACCAGAATCATAAAAAGTACCAAACCTATACGCCTGATACTTTCTGCTATCATACTTTTTAAATTTGCTGTATTTGATGTGATTGGTTCTGTTCCGGTATTATAGAGATATATTTATCAAGCTGTGCTTCTTCCAATTCTGCAATCATATTTTCAAAATCATCTAGAATACCTTGAGCTGCATATTTGTCTAATGCATTATAATAATCCAATCGGTTTTCTTTAGCTATAGAAATCGGTAAAAAACCATAGCTCATCAGTTGATAGTTCATAATCAGTCTTGATGTCCTACCATTACCATCCTGAAACGGATGAATTCTAACAAACTCTGCATGTGTCCATGCTGCTAGTTCAATTGGATTCAAATCTTTCTTATACATTAAATCTGCAAAGAAATTCTTTATCTGAATATACATTTCATTTCTTGCAGGTGGTATATGGCTGGCACCACTAATAACAACCTCTTCATTTCTATATATACCACCGATTATGATATTCTCCGTGACAAGTGCATGAATGTCTTTTACTATTTTTTCACTCAAAGGAAGCCCTTCATTGATACATTGCTTCACATAACGGAAGGCTTTTTTATGATTTACTACTTCGTATATTTCTCTAAGTGCTTTTCCGCCAACAGAAATACCGTCTTCCAATACCACTTTAGTTTCCATAAGCGTAAGGGTATTTCCCTCTATTGCAGTAGAGTTATGAGTAAATTCAACTTCAAACGCATTATTATAAGATTCGATTGTAACTTCATGAAGTGTATCTTTTCCCGCTTCATACAATTTTTGTTTTTCTAATATTCTTTTAAAATCCAAGATTGCACCTCATTTCATAGTAAAATTCTACACACTAACGTTATGACAATTATATCATACTGGTTACAAATAGTAAGACAGTAATTCATATTATGGCTCAAAGGATTACATACCATCTCTGCATCGCACTTTTCGTTTATGTGCTTACTTTTTAGAATGCTTTGTAAGTGTAAAAAATGCCTTCTCAGTTCACGTACAGACCAATTTGAATTGATGGATTCTTGTTGGTAAAATAATCTTGCTTGGTAATCTGATACATTTAATAGCTCAAAATAATGAGACCTGCTCAATTTAATAGACAGTGTCTGTTGATTTTGATATTCAAGTTAAAACCATCTCATATATTAAAGAATAGAAACCGAAAAACCTTTACCACACTCTCGTGTCAATTCTTTTTATAATGACTTTAATAGTTTCTTGCCATATTCCGCCTTCTCCAAACATGCCTGTTCACTCGCTATTATAATTCTACCGATATTCCAGTAGGCTAACAATAGCTCATTGTTAATAGTCCTTGTACATTTTCGCTCAATTAATATTTGTTTTATTTCTTTCACAACCGTCTGATTTTGTATCTCCAACGTCTTCATCCTTTTCCGAATTTCACTTACCTAGTAAATATCCAAAATTATTCCGAAATTGCACCAATAAGTTCATTAGCCAATGCCTCATTTTATCGTAGCTTAAATCCATAATCATACCTACTAATAAAATATAAATTTACTCTCACTCAATCATTATACCAATAATTTCAATCAAAAAACTATTTCTTTAAATTACACTTAGTATAATATTTTAACCTGCCCACCATTTGGTTCTGTTGCAAAAACTTTTGACTCTTCTACAACACCTATGTTAAAATCATATCCTATTATTTGGTAAGGAGTAAATGCTTTATGAAATCAAATCTATTTAAATGGAAACACTACGAATCGAGCATCATTATTTTGTGCGTTCGTTGGTATTTGAAATACAGTCTCTCATTTCGAGATTTAGCTGAAATAATGCAAGAAAGAGGCCTAATGATACATCCTTCCACTATCTATCGCTGGGTTCTTCAATATTCCCCTATTCTGAGCAAAAATATTAGAAAGTACCTGAAACCTAGCAATGATTCATGGCGTCTAGATGAAACTTATTTAAAAATCCGTGGTAAAGATATGTATCTTTATCGTGCTGTAGACTCCTCTGGTAATACTATAGATTTTTGGTTGTCTATGAACCGCGATAAAAAATCGGCCAAAAAGTTCCTAAAAAGAGCTCTTTCCTCTCCTCATAACTCCATGCCAAGAGTTATCACAACAGATAAATATGTTGCCACAGAAGTTGCTATTATAGAAGAACAATATTGTGGTAACTTATCCTGCAAAGTAGAGCATCGCATGGTCAAATACCTAAACAATATAATCGAACAGGATCACAGGCACATCAAACGAGTCACCAATTCTATGCTTGGTTTTAAGAACTTCAGCTCCGCCTGTTCGATTATTGCTGGAGTTGAAACCCTTCACATGATACATAAAGGACAAGCTGGCACATCAAATATAACAGATGAAGTTATATTGATTAACCAGCTTTTGGGTATTGCATAAAATATTAGTGAAATAAAAGTCATTTCGTCTATTACAAAAATCATTCCTGTCCAAGTATTATTTGCAACAGAACCAAATTGCACATCATAATATCTATCCCACTATCAATTACAGCGATCTTAATTTTCTTGCTTATTTCTTCTATATCTAATCACTTTCCTGCTATTATCGTTTGTAAAGTTTTTATAGGTTCTTATATACATTATGATTTCTAAAGCCTTATATGCCTAATTAATGATTCCCTATAAAATGGTATGTTGATTTTCGTCATCTAGACAAGTCACAGAGTTTAGTCTAATATAACCATCCATAGCATCTCTCAATATATTCTAGGGATTGTCACAAAATTGAATAATATAATCATGTAACAATCCCTTTAATATGCTGGCTCATAAACTATGTAAATATTTTAATTTTTTTGACTAGCGACTTTCTTGTTATAAGTTTATATTGGAATTTTGACAATAGCGGTCACAGCTTTGTACGCACAATCCAAAACAACTACCCTGACATGTACCTGAACAGGTAGCATAACAACCATCACCACAAGTATAACTGCAAGAAGCACCGCAGTTTCCATAACAATATCCTGAAACATCATCTTTAATGGTTTTTATCTTTTTTGTGAAAAAACGTTTCATAAAATACAACTCCTTTGCAATTTTTTTATTAAGCCAGCATAAATTTAACAATAATTTAAGTCGTTATGATATTAAATAAATATCATTCGATGAAAAGTCAATTTCCCATTTTCCACATGGTGAGGATTTCCACTCATATTTTATTGACATTTCATTCCACCATTTTTGAAGATTAAACTTTGTCTTACCTATATCATTTAAAACCTTTTCGTAAAGATTTTCTCTTTCTACTATAGAAATGGCTGGATTAT
>JAEZTQ010000107.1 GCA_023443625.1 Bacillota bacterium
CCGCCATATAAGGTGATTCTATGGCTGGCGGAAGAACAGTTTAAGGACAGGCGAATTGCAAAGAATCTGGAACGGATGCAAAAACGGGGACTGGATATCCGGTTTTGTGAGGATTTAAAATCCCATAAGAAATACTATTACGCCATGCAGGAATATCCCGATTATTACATCCTGACGGCAGACGATGATATCTTCTATCCGGAAGACCACATAGAAAAGCTTTGGAGGGGATATGAAAAATATCCGGATACTATAATTTGCCATTGGAGCCACCAGGTTGGAATAACGGATCAGAAAAATTTTTATCCATACAATGATTGGATAGACAATACGGAAGCAGAACCATCCTATGCTACTTTGGCAGTGGGATGCAACGGTATCTTGTATCCGCCGGGAAGTCTGCCTGAGGAGGCGTTTCATAAACAGATAATTATGGAAGCGGCTTTTTACACCGATGATCTGTGGCTGAAATGCATGGAAATTCTGAACCAACGAAAAACTGTAAACTGTAATAAAACCATATTGATTTATTTTAATCGATTATCCACCAAGGGAAGCGGATTATGGAATAGTAATATCGGTCAGGAAAAAAGAAATGACAACTCGTGGAACCGGTTGATTGAATTATATCCCGAGGTCAAGGCTGTCTTACTGGAAGAGACTTTAAAACCGGGAAAGGAAATTAGCGGTTCTGCGCGGTAACGGTGAAGGCGTCGGTTACAGAATGAGAGGGAAAATGCTTACTTTTTTATACAAATTATTCATGAAATTACAGCATGTAAAATATGGGAGAGGTCTTATTTTAAAGGGATTTCCTGTTATTTTTAATAAAAAGGGTGCGACACTGTCTATCGGTGAGGAATGCGTGATCAAAAGCTCCTTCTTGTCTAATCTGGTAGGTCTGTATTCCAGAACCATCATATTGACAAGGACTCCGGAGGCCTGTGTGAAAATAGGAAATCATGTAGGAATCTCAGGAGCTACGCTTTATGCAAGGAGCAGGATCGAAATCGGAGATTATACGAATATCGGCGGTAACGTTAAGATTCTAGATAATGATTTTCACCCGATAGAGCCTGAAGCACGACTGTTGGATGATAAGAATCAGATTGGCACCGCACCGATACACATTGGAAGAAATTGCTTTATAGGGTGTAATGTGATAATATTGAAAGGAAGTAATCTAGGAGATAATTGTGTAGTGGGTGCAGGAGCAGTTGTCAGCGGAACCTTTGAAAGCGGCTGTGTGATAGTGGGGAATCCTGCCAGAACAATTAAAAGGGTATAAATGATGAAAAAGCCTTTTACTAGCCGTATACTGGGAGTCAACACAGCGGTTACCAATATACGGGAAACGGTTAATTTAATAATAAGTCAGATTAATAATCTTGAGGGGAAATTTATCAGTCTGTCAAATGTATATACTATGGTAATGTCGGATAAGGATGAGGAGTACAGGAACATCCAGAATGCGGCTTTTCTTGCGTTACCGGAAGGAAATCTGCTTACAATGATACAACGCTTGCGGGGGTATCGGGGGGCAGAACAGATCACGGGACCGGATTTGATGGAGGCACTTTGGAAATCCACGCAAAATACTGATATTTCCCATTATTTTTATGGTGGTTCACAGGAAATGCTGGAAGCGCTGAAAAAGAATCTTCTTCTGAAATACCCGGGGATGAAGATAGCGGGAATGGAAGAAACGTCGGGTTCTCAAGTAACAGAAGAGGACGATAGGAAAACGGTTAAAAGAATCAATGAATCAGGAGCTGCCGTTGTCTGGGTGGGACTGGATGTGCTGAAACAGGAAAAATGGATGTATGAACACCAGGATTCCATACACGCGCTTATGCTTGGGGTAGGGGCCGGGCTGAATGATCATGCAGGAATTGTGGGACGGGCCTCCGGATGGCTGCGGAACCGTGATCAGGGATGGTTATACCGGTTGATGCAGAGTCCGAAAGAACCTTGGACACGTTATATGCAGGTAAATGCAAAGTTTTTACTACTGTCTGTTAAGGATGCTTTTATATGGAAAAAGCATGTGCATTCGGATAGAAAAAATCTATTGATTTATGCCCATTATTATTATCCGGATGTGGCATCTACGGGGCAGATTCTGACTGAACTGGCAGAAGGGCTAAATGATACATTTCATACCACTGTTATCTGTACCGTACCTTCTTACACGGGTAAAATACCACAGCATTACAGGAAACATAAATACTATTTCGAGAATATAGGTGGAGTGGACGTATTGAGGATTCGGATACCGGAATTCCGGAAGAATTTTGCTCTGAGCCGCATCTTTAATATTGTATCCTACTTTTTTTCGGCTATTTTGGCAACTTTCCGGGTTGAGCATCAGGACTATGTGTTTACGATTTCACAGCCGCCGATGCTTGGCGGTATGCTCGGTGTTATCGGAAAGAGGATTAAAAAGGCAAAGCTGATTTATAATATACAAGACTTTAATCCGGAGCAGGTACAGGCAGTGAAGTTTACTCATAATAAGCTAATTCTGGATATTATGATGAAACTGGATAAGTATAGCTGCACACAGGCCGACCGTGTAATCGTAGTAGGGCGCGATATGATCGGAACCTTAAAAAAACGGTTTGATACGCTTCCCCCATATGCTTATATTAATAATTGGATCGATGAGAAAGAAATTGTTCCCTTGTTGCCGGATAATGAGCAAGTCATGAGATTTAAGCGGCAATATGGCCTGCAGGGCAAGCTTGTCATTATGTATTCCGGTAATATCGGCTTATATTATGATTTGCTCAATATTATGAAGCTAATCGAAGGGTTCAGAGATCAGGAGGAGGTAGTCTTTGCCTTTATCGGTGAGGGCTCCATGCTGGAAGAGCTTCAGACCTATCGGGAGAAAAAGCAGCTATCCAATGTAGTTTTTATTCCTTATCAGGACAAGGATAAGCTAGTATATAGCTTAAATGCGGGAGATATACACTTTGTGGTCAATGCAAAGGGCATTAAGGGGGTATCTGTTCCAAGTAAATTATATGGTGTGATGGCAGCCGGCAAGCCGGTTCTGGGTATTTTGGAGGAAGGGTCGGAAGCAAGATTGATTGTGGAAGAATCAGGCTGCGGCATAAGTGTTGAACCGGGTGATTATGAGGCCATTGAGGCGCTCATCCGTACCTTTGTTACAATGAAGCAGGATTGCCTGACGAAGATGGGAAATAAGGGAAGAGATTACCTGGTCCGTCATTTGACCAAGGATGTATCGATCAGTAAATACCGGGATGAAATATTATCCTGCATCACAAACAAGACCTTACGGCAATGAAAGGCTGAGCTGTTATGACTTTATTTCTATTTGCAAAACAATTTGTGGACATGTTCTATCATTATCGGATACTGGATTACATCATGGTGGTTTGTGTGTTACTCCTGTTGGTTTATCAGACCGCACTGGTACGCCCTGATATCCGTAAGATGTTTCGACCGGCGGATGGAATTGTGATTCTGCTGGGTTTACTGTTAACCATTACCTTTATTCGTTCAGGAAGCGGATACCAGATATATTTCAAGGTGATGTCCGCATTTCTCATTTACTTCGTGGGAAGGATTTATTATGACAGGATTAGGGAATGCTATGGAACTCTGGTAGTGGCCTCTTATCTGGTGATATATACCAATCTGATTGTGAGATTTTAC
>JAEZTQ010000035.1 GCA_023443625.1 Bacillota bacterium
GCTCAGAAGGCAGGTGCTTTTGATAAGGAAATTGTACCGGTTATGGTAAAGAAGAAAAAAGAAATGGTAGAATTCAAAGTGGATGAAGGTCCTCGTGCAGGTAGTACGATAGAAGGCCTTGCGAAACTCCGCTCTATTAATAAAGATGGTTATGTAACAGCAGGTAACGCTTCCGGCATTAATGACGGTGCAGCAGCAATCGTTGTAATGAGCGAAGAAAAAGCGAAAGAATTAGGTGTAACACCGATGGCTACTTTCGTAGCAGGAACACTTGCAGGAGTAAGACCTGAGGTTATGGGAATCGGACCGGTTGCATCCACACAGAAGATTATGGACAAAACAGGAATGAAGATTTCTGATTTCGATATTATAGAAGCGAACGAAGCATTTGCGGCACAGTCCATAGCGGTAGGTAAGGATTTGGGAATCGATGTAGAGAAACAGCTCAATCCAAACGGCGGTGCAATTGCGCTCGGCCACCCGGTAGGAGCTTCCGGATGCCGTATTTTAGTAACGCTTCTTCATGAGATGGAAGCGAAAGATGCGAAGAATGGTCTTGCTACACTTTGCATCGGCGGTGGAATGGGATGTTCCGTTGCGGTTACAAGAGAGTAATTAATAGAAGATAGGTAACTATTACGAAGATACTATAAAATATAAAATAAGGAAAAGGAGTTACCCAGATGGAATTTATTCTATACGAACAAAAAGATGCAGTCGGCGTTATTACAATCAGCCGCGAGAAAGCGTTAAATGCGCTGAATAGCACTGTGCTTGAAGAACTTGACAAAACCCTCGATGCGGTGAATTTAGACGAAGTGAGATGTCTTATCTTAACAGGTGCCGGACAGAAATCTTTTGTAGCAGGCGCTGATATCGGAGAAATGAGCGCTCTTACGAAGGCAGAAGGTGAAACTTTTGGCAAGAAGGGTAATGATGTATTCCGTAAGCTGGAAGTTTTCCCTATTCCCGTTATTGCAGCAATCAATGGATTTGCTTTAGGCGGCGGTTGTGAGATTTCCATGAGCTGTGATATTAGGATTTGCTCCGATAATGCAGTATTCGGACAACCTGAGGTCGGTCTCGGAATTACTCCCGGATTCGGCGGAACACAGAGACTTGCGCGTTTAGTCGGTGCAGGCATGGCGAAGCAGATGATTTATACAGGAAGAAATATCAAAGCGGATGAAGCTTTGAGAATCGGCCTTGTAAATGCTGTTTACACACAAGAAGAGCTTCTTCCGGCAGCGGAGAAAATGGCAGCAGGTATTGCAAAGAATGCGCCTATCGCAGTTCGCAACAGCAAAAAGGCAATTAATGAAGGTCTTGATGTGGATATGGATCAGGCTATCGTAATTGAAGAAAAACTGTTTGGTGATTGTTTCGAATCTTATGATCAGAAAGAAGGAATGGCTGCTTTTATGGAAAAGAGAAAAGTGGAGAAATTCCTGAACAAATAGTAGATAAACCGGTAAAGATATTAACATGTAACAGTGAAGATACTGAACTGTTACCAATAAATATAAATTCAGGAGGAAACAAGATGAAAGTAGGTATTATTGGTGCTGGTACAATGGGCGCAGGCATTGCGCAGGCTTTTGCGCAGGCGGAAGGATACGAAGTATTTCTTTGTGATATCAATGAAGAATTTGCTGCAAACGGCAAGAAAAGAATTGCAAAAGGTTTTGAGAAGAGAATTGCGAAGGGCAAAATGGAACAAGCGGCAGCAGATGCGATTCTTGCTAAAATTACAACCGGTGTAAAAACTATTTGCACAGACTGTGATTTAGTAGTGGAAGCAGCTCTTGAAGTTATGGATGTTAAGAAGCAGACTTTCAAAGAATTACAGGATATCTGCAAGGCAGACTGTATCTTCGCTACCAATACCTCTTCCCTTTCTATTACAGAGATCGGTGCAGGACTTGACAGACCGGTAATCGGTATGCACTTCTTCAACCCGGCTCCTGTTATGAAGCTTGTAGAAGTAATTGCAGGTCTTAATACACCGGAAGAAGTAGTTGACAGAATTAAAGCGATTTCTGAAGAAATCGGCAAGACTCCTGTACAGGTGAACGAAGCAGCAGGATTTGTTGTTAACAGAATTCTCATTCCTATGATTAACGAAGCTATCGGCATCTATGCAGAAGGCGTTGCCAGCGTAGAAGGAATTGACAGCGCTATGAAATTAGGAGCAAATCACCCGATGGGACCTTTGGCTCTCGGCGATTTGGTAGGTCTTGATATCGTACTCGCGATTATGGAAGTTCTTCAGAGCGAAACAGGCGATTCCAAATACCGTCCTCACCCTCTTCTTAAGAAAATGGTTCGCGGCGGACAGCTCGGAATGAAGACAGGAAAAGGCTTTTACGATTATTCTAAATAAAACTTTATGGAGGAAATAAGAACATGGATTTTATGTTAAGTAAACAACATGAGATGGCAAGATCCCTTTTCAGAGAATTCGCTGAAACAGAAGTGAAGCCATTAGCGCAGGAAGTAGATGAAACAGAAACATTTCCGAGAGGAACCGTTGAAAAAATGGCAAAAGCAGGATTTCTTGGTATTCCGATACCGAAGGAATACGGCGGACAGGGTTGCGA
>JAEZTQ010000077.1 GCA_023443625.1 Bacillota bacterium
GTATTGCTTCGTGCGCTATCTTTATTACCTGATTCTGGTATAACAAATACGGATTATGAAGGTGATCGCTTTTATACAAATAATGGGATATCTAATTGCATGTTATGTCGTGGTGGAAGCTATACAACTACCTCGACGGCTGGTGTGTTCGGTACCTACTTCGATATTCGCCGTACATCAACTGATCCAAAATTTGGTTTTCGCTTAGCCTACATTCCAGAGATTGAATCGTAAAAGGAGGTATATATGGATTATAAATATCTAAGTTATGCAGGATTAAAACGCTTCTTTTATACAAAGATATTGAAGCTAATTAATTTAAAAATTGACAAAACAAAC
Organism: Bacillota bacterium; assembly: GCA_023443625.1. The sequence continues at coordinate 340 of JAEZTQ010000077.1, forward strand.
GGAGATATATCAAATACAAAGATTAGAAGTGTTGATACTATTGAAACAAAGTTTCCCATTCCGGCTGCTGGTGAGACAGCAAAACAGTTTCTAGGTAAAGTATTGACGTTTCTTAAAAACATAAAACCTCTTGAATCCGATGCGACCTACTACGTATCAGCTACATCAGGCTCTGATACTACAGGTGACGGTTCTCAGGCAAAACCATTCAATACTCTCACAAAAGCACTGAACTCAATACCGAAGAACCTTGGTGGTTGTATTGCCACAATAAATATTGCAGATGGATCATATGGCACGAGTGGTTTTGCAGTCAATAAGTATTATAATGGAACATTCAGGATAATGGGGAATGAAGAATCGCCTGGAAATGTTGTTTTACCATCGAATACAACCAGCTTCACGATTGGTGATAACTATGCAGTGAAGTTCGTTATTTCTGGTATGCATTTCAAGGTGACTGGTAATAACAGTTGTATACACCTGTATAACACGTATTCTGTATCATTCAATAATTGTATTATAGAAGGCAATAATACTGCTGGTATAAACTGGAACACTGCATCGCTGAAAGTTACTGATACTGTATTCAACAAGTGTAACTTCTGCCTATGGTCGCCAAACACATCAACTTCATGGCAGACTAACACTGACGCAAACTCGATTGCACGTGTTGGTTCATGCAGTGGCGTGAGTAATGGTAGCATATGCCTTCTTGAGAAGGGAATATTACAATTAATCGATGAGGTATTACCTGATGTGACATCAGCACCTGTAGTTAAATACGGAGCGATGATTGTAAAGAGTTCCGGTGCCATAATTGGTACATTGCAGAGCAGTGTAACATATTACGTTGCAACTACCGGGCTTGACACTAACGCTGGCACCAGTAATAGTCCATTTAAGACTATAAAACGTGCGCTAGATGCGATACCGAAGAATCTGGGGGGATATACAGCAACTATAAATATAGACGATGGTACGTATGATGAGAGTGTGTCGATAAATGGGTATCACAGTGGTATATTGGTTATAAAGAGTATAAATAGCCCTGAGACATTAAATGCGCTATGCCGTGTCAAGAAGGCAACCGTCGTGAACTGTGATGCTAGAATACAATTCCATGGGCTTTACTTTACACAGACAGATGATGTGGCCCTTAGCGTGACTGGCTGTGATATGGTGTTTGTTAAGGCATGCCAGGCTATCGAATCGGCTACATCATCATATGCATTTGATTTCACATACTCCACGGCAAGGTTAAATTCATGTAAGAGTTTAAATCATCGTAATTGTATTAGATCATATTTGTCCGATATAAGCTCCGAGAGTTGGACGGATAGTTCGGCTGCTGAATGGGGCATATCTGTTTCAGGTGGTAAGTTGTCGAAGGTTGGTAACCAACCATCGGGTACATATGGTCCCGAATCAATACAGGACGGCGGAATTATTGTCAGCAAATATGGTGGTAGCATTGGGGCACTGATAAACAGTGTTACGCTATATGTAGCAACCACCGGTTCCGATATAACTGGTTCAGGAAGTAGTTCTAGTCCTTATAGGACCATACAGTACGCACTCAATACAATACCGAAAGATTTGGGTGGATATACAGTTGTAATCAATATTGTTGATGGTGTGTACTACGAAGAGGTTGTCGTAAATGGGTTCTATGGTGGCGTAATCGAGATAAGAAGTCAGAGTAGTCCAGAGGCGCTAAACATCGTATGTAAGGTGAGGAGGATAGTAATTAAGAACTGCTCAGCAAGGATACAGCTATACGGAATCTATTTCACACAGACGAACGATATAGCACTCGATGCTAATGGTTGTTCCATGATATTCGTTAGATGTTGTCAGGCAGTTGAACCAGCAGATACCGCAACTGCATTCAATTTTTGGAACACAAAGGCGAGGATGTCTGGGTGCAAATGTCTAAATCATAGTATAGGCGTTAAGACAGTATTCTCAGAAATACATTCGGAAAATTGGGCCGCGAGTTCTGCCCTAACATATGGACTATTGTCTGATTATGGTAGCACGATTTCAAAGATTGGAACCCAGCCATCAGGCACGCAGGGTACAGAGTTTGCACAGAACGGTGGAACGATTATTGACCAATCTGGTACGTTCTCTATGAGTGAACTGAGGGTGGATACAAATGTATATGTGTCTGCCACTGGTAACGACACCACTGGAAACGGCACACAGTCTAGTCCATATAAGACAATTAAGTATGCACTCGGTACAATACCGAGGGATCTTGGTGGCTATACTGCGGTGATATATCTGGCAGATGGTACGTATGATGAAGTTGTAACTGTAAATGGATACCATAGAGGTGTAATTGAAATAAGGAGCCAGAGTAGTCCGGAGGCACTCAGTACAGCGTGCAAGGTTAGAAGGATGATAATAAGGAACTGTCAGGCAAGGATACAGGTATATGGCATATATCTAACACAGACGAACGATACCGCATTTACTACAACATCATGTGATATGGTATATGTGAGGTGTTGTCAGGCGATAGAGTCTGCACCATTATCAATAGCATTCGATTTCGCGTACTCGAAGGCTAGGGTGTCAGGTTGCAAGAGTACAAATCATATCAACTGTATCAAGGCATTCTTCTCAGAGGTAGGCTCATCTGGTTGGGTAGATAGTTCTGCTGTTGAGCATGGTCTAATATCTGATTCATGTAGTAGGATAGCCAAGTCTGGAAATCAACCGTCAGGTGATAAGAGGGCTGAATACTTAGCGAATGGTGGGATAATTGTCAGTAAGTATGGTGCGCAGATAGGTTCATTGCAATGGGATATTAGTTTATATGTATCACCGAGCGGTTCTGACACCACTGGCGATGGCACAAACACAGGTCCATATAAGACTATCAAATATGCCATTGGTCAGATTCCCAGGGATCTAAATGGTTATACTGCCACTGTTTATTTGGAAGATGGTACATATGATGAGGTCGTCGATATTAGGGGGTACAGTAATGGTACAGTCGACTTAAGGAGCAGGAGCAGTGTAACAGCATTGAATACAGTGTGCCGGGTTAAGAAGATTGCTGTGTTCTATTGTTCGGCCAAGATAAATCTATTCGGACTCTATATGACACAGACTGACGACATAGCAATCGACATTGCGAATAATAGTTCGATAGTATATTTAATGGGTTGTCAGGCAATTGAGTCTGCACCATCGTCAGTAGCATTCAATATTACGTATTCGAAGACTAGAATAGATGGGTGCAAGGTTCTGAATCATCGCATCTGCGCAAAGGCAATCTTCTCAGACATGATGTCAAGGGATTGGATCGATAGTTCTGCATTCGAATATGGCATTGCTTCGGATACGGGTGGCAAAATATTGAAGATCGGTGCTCAACCGTCTGGTAGAATTTCATCAGAGTACACATCGAATGGTGGGCAGATCTTAGAGGCAAACGGTACACAGATATCAGAATTGATCAATTCTGGGCTATCTTGTACTTGGGGAACAATTTCTGGTGGAATTGTACGGAATGGTATTACTGGTGGCACTGGTATGATTACAGTACAACTTAGAATACAAACAAACACTACACTTACCGCGGGAAATGATTATGTGGTAACAGGATTTCCATTACCTTCCATCTCGACTGGTGCTTCATGCAGTTTTGCTAGTACAACATTGACATGTCATATTACATCAGACGGTATTTTACATTGGCAAATATTACAAAATATTAATCCAAATACAATTCTACTATTTAATTGCACATATCTAACAAAATCTTAAAGGGAGGAATAGACTTATGAAACATGAAAGCATTAAGATAGGCGAAACAATTCTCGATATCGCCAACGGTAGCTGTGGATTAGACCGTGCAGGAGAAACAGCTACTGTTGCAATCATTATCGGATCAAATACGATTGATGATATTCACAAGGCATTGGCTTCTAGCAATACCGTCATTAAGTATGATATGAACGATGTAAAACAATGGCAAAAGGACAATCTGTTCTACACTGGAAAAATGGACTTGCGTTCAGATTTCCCGGTGGGGATTGAACAGAGACAGACAGGTGTAGATGATGAGGGGAACCCTACATATAGCAATCTAGAGGTTATGGACGACGTTGTCATTGTAGAATACAGGACACCATCAATTCAGGATGAGGTGAAACAACTACAGGAGCAGAACAAGGTTCTTAATGCTCAAGTAGCTTATCTGTCTATGATGTCTGGTTTTGAAATGGAGGTAGGCCATGAATAAATTTGAAACGGTCAAAGGATTTTACGATGCGAAATTATGGTCAGAGAAAATGGTATGGAATGCCGTAGATCGTTGGATCACTGAAAAAGAATACCAGGATATCACTGGGAATGAATATGAGAAAGCATAATATTCGTATATAAAATTAAGGGAATAGTTGAGTTTTACACTCTTCTATTC
>JAEZTQ010000084.1 GCA_023443625.1 Bacillota bacterium
ATTCTTCATTATTTCTTGCAAAATCCTCCATCTCTTCCCAGCAGTCTGCGTTTGCCAGGGTCGCAAATAAAACAATGACCAGTATGTCCTTTAAGCCATGTCTAACCTTCCTATGCTGACGAATATCTTCAATTATTTCAATCCAATCCAAAAGCTGTTCCATAATTATCCCACCCGTTTCTTTTTATTATAACGGATAAATGGACAACTGTGTTCATAATTTGTTAACTCATGCGTTTATCGTGCCCCTATGCCAAGGGCAACAGCAACCAAAGATCAATATTGGCAATATCACAATACACGCCCCTGTGCCAGGGGCTACTATACTCTGGCCGTGGACCGGGGAGGCCGAGAGGGGTTTCAATTCACGCCCCTGTGCCAGGGGCTACGAGCTTTGCTCAAAACTTTACCAAAGAATATTTGTTTCAATTCACGCCCCTGTGCCAGGGGCTACTTTTATAATCCTTATCACTTTTATAGTCATCCGTGTTTCAATTCATGCCCCTGTGCCAGGGGCTACGACCGCAGAAAAGAGTTTATTACAAAGTCAATTAGTTTCAATTCACGCCCCTGTGCCAGGGGCTACATACCCTTGTTTTTGACATGGATCGTGTTACATGTTTCAATTCACGCCCCTGTGCCAGGGGCTACTATTTACCGGTGACTGGAAAAAAGCCTGGGAAGGCAGTTTCAATTCACGCCCCTGTGCCAGGGGCTACAGGAGCTGTAAGCACATAGGCAGCCTTCTGATTGTTTCAATTCACGCCCCTGTGCCAGGGGCTACCAATAAGGCAGGGCGGGGCCGGAGATTAAGATGTTTCAATTCACGCCCCTGTGCCAGGGGCTACATCGATGGATTAAAGGACTTTGTAAAAGAGTTGGTTTCAATTCACGCCCCTGTGCCAGGGGCTACGTGTATTGCTTTCCACCTTAGTATATACGTTAGTGTTTCAATTCACGCCCCTGTGCCAGGGGCTACGAAATAAATTAGGTATCATCTTCTCACAGATAACGTTTCAATTCACGCCCCTGTGCCAGGGGCTACGGATACGGCTGCTTTTTCAACATAAAATTTAAGTTTCAATTCACGCCCCTGTGCCAGGGGCTACTACTGCCCAAAATATATTAATTAGTCCTGAGAGTTTCAATTCACGCCCCTGTGCCAGGGGCTACCACAATGGTTCGAATTATGAAGTGGTTGAAAATATGTTTCAATTCACGCCCCTGTGCCAGGGGCTACGTCATTGGACTGGCTGGATAGATTTTTCATGCTTGTTTCAATTCACGCCCCTGTGCCAGGGGCTACCTTGAGCCTGGAGGCATGGTGCAGAAATTTATTGTTTCAATTCACGCCCCTGTGCCAGGGGCTACCTTGATGCCGCCTCTTTTAATACTTACGCCCGCGTTTCAATTCACGCCCCTGTGCCAGGGGCTACACCGGATCAGCTTATAAAGCTTCGGCACAGCCTAGTTTCAATTCACGCCCCTGTGCCAGGGGCTACAGCAAAATAGCACAATAATCGCTGTTAAATATCCATTTTTTTATGATTTATTGACAATTATTTGACGATAAAATTAAAATACTACTAAAAACAAGATAATAAACCATAAAAATAACACGAAATCTCAGCGCGGACCTCCTAGTATTTTTATGATTGATTATGGTACGCTCCGTTAAATATACTTTACAATATAAGCGTATCACCCTGCTTAATCAATACTTCTTTTCCTAAGGTCTCTACCTTTCTTTCCCATTTATTACCCAGTATGTAAAACCTTACAGAATCATTCTCTTTATCAATAATATCCTCTAACTTTGACTTAATAAGTATAAATTGAGAATTATCTACAAGTAATTCAAATACAGATTTTTGAACCCGTACACCGTAGCTCTCGCAGAGCTTTGCCACTTTACGCAGCCGTTTTTCGCCGTTAGATAAAGCGATATTTACATCATAAGTTAATATTATAAGCATATTACCTCCAATGAAAGGCTGGATATTCATCAAGATCGCCGCGAATTACTCTCGCAAAAAGCTGTGCGCCCGCATAAGGAATTAATCCAATTTCTATCTTCTGTTCAAAAAACGGATGAATAATCTCCTCTTTTTTTCGTTTTTGCCATTGATCAATCACCATTCTTCTTGCTTTATCCGATAAAATAAACCGCCCGCTTTCAGCTTCAAAATCCTTTGCTTTAATTTGCTTTAGATTAATCAATGACAATGCAAGTCTATCACAAAGCGGCGCACGTAATTCCTCCATCAAGTCAAGTGCAAGAGAGGGTCTGCCCGGACGAAGAGCATGTAAAAATCCTGCTGCTGGATCAAGTCCCACACACTCAAGAGCTGATTGCACATCATTTTTTAAAAGCATATATAAGAACGACAAAAGAGCATTCACTTCATTTTCAGGCGGATGACGGCTTCTCTTTTCAAAAACAAGTTCACCTTCCTGCAACTTAATCATGTCATCAAAAGCAAAGAAATAGTCACTTGCGGCATTACCTTCCAATCCCCTCATGGAATCAATATCAGATGCCGTATCCAATAAAATAGCGGTTTTAGCAATTTTTTCAGCCGCTCTGACAAGGTTGTTCTTTCTTGTTTCATCCGTCTGTTCTCTTGCACTCTTCATTAATACCATACGGCTATTAGCAAATTTCGCATATAAAATGGTTTTCACAATGGCAACCGAACATTTTTTATCATTAATAGCGTCATACTGTTTCTTTCTGAGTAAAACATTTCCGCTAACTGGTCCATAGATTCTGCCATAAAACTTACCATAGTCAGACAAAAAAGATAAACCTATATTTCTTTCACCGCAAAAGGCAATAAAAGGGGTTGATACTGTGGTATTACCAAAGCAAAGAATTGATTCGATTGTATGGGAAGGAATTCTTGCTTTTTCTACACCACCAATTTTAATACCAATAGCTTCATTCTGGCAAAACAAATAGCTGTCCGGTGTTAAAACATAAAGTACATTCTGCAGTTTTTTCATACATCATCACCTCCGATAGCGGCTTGCCTTACCCTGTTGTTATATGTCCTTGCGCTACTTTTTAGCTTGGGCATACACAATTCATTGAGCGAACACTTTTTACATTTTGCCGAATACTCCCCTGGAGGCACATTATTTGTACCAAATAATCTCCAGAGACTCTTTGCGTCACTCTCTACCTTACGCCGCAAATCTTCAGTAAACTCAATCTCCACCCTACGATGAGCATTCGTATAAAAAATGGCTCCTTTCGTTATAGCGCAGCCATACATCTCTTCCAGACACATAGCCTGCCCACAGAGCTGAATGTTGTATTCCTCCTCGTCACGAATTACACCATGTTTATACTCGATAGGGTACAATATAAATCGTCCTTCATGAAAAGGAAAAACAAAGCCGTCTCCATTCATAACAGCTTCAATACAATCACATTTCCCGCTGAGCCTCATTCTATGAGAATGCACTGAAAAATCATAAAGATTAATAATATCTCCCCGCTTTACCTGCCCCTGTGAATGAACCCGCTCATGGGAAATCGTACCCTCCATGGTGTACTCATTATCATTCCAGGCATTTTCAAGAAGAATGAGCGCCGCTCTCCTTTTGCAAAATCGATACTGCGATAATAATGACAGGTGCAAATAATCACTATCCACGATTAATCCAATCTCCTTCTACTTTTCCCCAGCTTATTTCATCAAAAGGATTGCTTAAAAAGCCCACTTCAACACCTCTGGGCACGTTATTTAAATCTAATGACAAGTCAAAATCATGGTAACTCCTTGCAAACTCTACCCCTTCCTTTTTCTTAATACTAACTAAGTCAAAAAGCTTATGGGCAGCTGCACAACCAAGCTTAGCTTGTCTGATACGCTGTTCCTCATTGCTGTCCGTTCCAACATGACGGAAAATAATCAACGGAGAAACTACTGACATATGCCCCTTACTGGCAGAACGATCATGCTCATACATATTTAAAATTGATTCAAACAGTACTTTTAAGTCCTCTTCATCAAAGCCTGTTTCATTGGCAAGATTCGCACTGATAAAGCCTCTTGCTTCGTACAGTCCGTGGGAGATAAATTGCTTTCTTCCCATTGTCCTAAGCTTGTCCTCATTCTGTTCATGCTCCCACTTCTCATAATCGGCGACCGTTGTTGCTCCCTTAACATTTTCGGCAACCAACATTCTTGTAATCGATATATCCAGCGGCAAGATTGGTTCAACTGATTTCGCAAAAGTCAATTGTACCGGACCTCTCACTTGCCCCGCGTTAAGTCCGGTAGATAATACCGCACCAAAAGTTCTTACATCATAAAAATTTTCACAGGCATAATTTCTTGCAGTATTAACTCTATTCTTATCCTTCGATGCTTTTCCCTCTGTGTTTTCATGCGCTTCAGCAATTGCCTTATTTATGTTTGTAGCATTTTGCATAATGATGCGCATACCGGTTTTCCCCTCATAAGCCATCTGAATATAGTTACGGATCCTGCGTTTTATAGCAACATCTGTAATGTATCCCCGCATGTCTTGCGGGTCAATTCGTGGTGTATTTCCCATATCCGGATCACCATTGGGATTTCCGTTCGCACATTCAATGTAAAATAAAAATTCATACCTGCTTTGTAATTCCATAATTTAATCCTCCTCATTCTCTATCGTTTCTGTTTTTGCTTTTTTCTTATAGATCTTAGCAATTTGCTGATAGTAGCCAAGTGCAAACTGAGATTGCTGTTCAAGATTCATTGCTTTAGGAAATCCCCCCTCCACCTTTGCTGAAATATCCGCCAGGATATTGGTGTAATAAATATTCGCCCCTTTACTGAGTTTACTTAAATGGTGTTGGGACAGGGTCGATAATCTTCCAATCACAAGAGCCGGTGAAGTACTTGCAGAAGTATAGAACCGCTGGATAACCCCCGCACCAACATCTCCTAGTGCATCTTCTTGGATTTTTGCATAAACCGCCATCATACATCCGGCAAGATAAGCACTATTTGTATTCTGATCGTTTAAATCTTCCTTCACTGATACATCCTCCTTTTTAATACCTTTATCATGGATCTCTTTACGAATAAGCCATATTTTCAGGATACGGCAGGCCAGCTTATCCAGCGACTTAGAATTTGCCTTTTTATCCTCATCCATATTGAAAATATCCGAACGAATATAGC
>JAEZTQ010000082.1 GCA_023443625.1 Bacillota bacterium
ATGATTGCAGAACTAGTACTATCAGGAAAAGCTGTTAAAGATGTCGCCAGCGAATATAGCCTAAGTGAAACAGCTGTACGTAATTGGTCCAAAAAGAAAGCTCCAATTAATATAGAAGGAAATACCACAAACCTTGAGGAAATCAACAGAATTAAGAAAGAAAATGCAAAACTCAAGGAGGAAAATGAAATATTAAAAAAAGCTATGGCTATATTCGCGATAAAATAAATCCTGATGCTATATTTAAAATAATCAAATCAAATGCTGCTATACATAGCGTAGATACTATGTGTAATATATTAAATTATCCAAGAAGTACCTACTATGAAAAACAAAAAGAAAAACCCGATAACAAGTGGAAATCACAAAATAAAAAGCTTAGGGAGGATATTTTAGATATCTACAATGAAAGTAATAAAATCTACGGAGCCCCCAAGATTCGTATAGAGCTAATTAAGAGAGGCTATAAAATCATTAGCATTAAACGAGTTCAAAGGCATATGAAGAAACTTGGTATTAGATCAATTGTAGTTAAAAAATATAGACCTCATAATACTAAAAAAGTTTATGACAAAGGTGAAAACTTGTTAAAAAGGGATTTTTCTACAACAAAAATAAATCAAAAATGGGTAGCTGATATTACTTATATTCATACATTAAGAGATGGATGGACTTATCTAGCATCTATCTTAGATTTGCATACCCAAAAAATAGTAGGATATAGTTTTTCAAAGACCATGGATACAACCATAGTATTGGATGCGTTAGATAATGCCATAACAACGCAAAATCCCGGAAAAGGCTTAATTGTGCATTCAGACAGGGGCTCGCAATATACATCAAAGGAATACCGTGAAGCAGTTGAAACAAATGAATTCAAATTATCCTACAGCGCAAAGGGATGCCCCTATGATAATGCCTGTATGGAGAGTTTCCACGCATTACTCAAAAAGGAATGCGTGTATCTTAACACTTTTATTAATTATAAACATGCTCAGCTAGTATTATTTAAGTACATAGAAGGCTTCTATAACAGAAAAAGAACTCATTCATCTATTAGCTATATGACTCCTGAGGAGTTTGAACAAATGTGCAGAGCTGCTTAGGACTATTATAGCTCTTAAAATCAAGTAAAAATCTAAGCTAATTTATGTTTTAATTATCAAGGTAGCGAGTGAAAAATAAAAAACCTAAATTATTGTCCAAAGTATTGACATAGATCCAAACCGTATTACATAATGAATACGTTAATTTATAAAAATACAATCGACTTTTGAGAACATTTACTTCCTTCGACATATCCCTTTGTTTTCGCATATTATCCAGTTTTCTTGAAATTATTATACATATAGCGTTAAAGAAAACTTATAACTATTCATTTATGAATTCAAATGATGTAAAAATATACATTAGTGATTTTCTATTTTATTCATGGCAAGATCTAAGGTTTTTTACTAATACCTGTCAGATTACTTATTTCTTTCATCGTGAATTCATATTACTAATTTCTTTATATGTAAATTTTCCGGATAATGAAAGAGCCTCTTTTAACTGTTTGTTGGAATATTCTTTTGGCATTCCTGACGGGTTATTATATGCCAAATATTAAGCCTTAATAAAATTATATTTTAATTTGCACTCATAACCATTTATGTAGCTATGAATTCGAAAATCTATACTGTTTTTTCTAATAATCCCCGAATAATCCGTTCTTAATTGTATAATGGCCATAACTCTCATCAAAATTATAATCAAACCATTTTTTTATCGAAGCAAAATACTCCTCTCTTTTATCCAGATCAGTAAAGATACTGAAATCCTCCATCTTTGTTGTAAATACAGTTACTTTGCCGTCTTTAAAGAATTTAACTAGTTCTATATACATCTCTGTCTCATCATAGTTATAATAATACCCATCATACCTAATATAATTGATAATTTCACCGGTGGAATCGGAATATAAATCTGTATTAGAGCCTGTAGTAATATCCGTACTGATATTCTTTGAATCAGACAGTATTGATATTGTTCTCGATAAACTTCCGGCGAATTCTTTGTCTCCTGTTACCGTTAATTTTATTGATTTCCCTTTATCATCTTTTTTTATTTCATAAGTACTTTCCACACTGACAGTTTTGCCATTAATCGTCCATTTATAGGTAAACGAGCCACCTATAGGGGTTACCGCATCGATATCAGCGGTCAGGAGCGAGCCAACTTCCTTTGCTCCCAGGATATCAACCGTGCCAAATAAAGTGGTGCCATTGACATATTCGGGAGCGGGTGAAAATGCTTCTAATTCCTCCCATTCTAACTGTTCTTTTACCGCTTTATTAGTCGTATATATTTTAGCTTTTGAGTTACTTAGGCTAAAACCATAGTCACTACAACTCACATTCTCTCCGACATAAATTCCTGATAAGGAAGGACAATCTGCAAAAACAAAATCTTTTATGTAAAGTTTATTAATTCCGGTAGGTATAGTAACAGTTTTTAATTTTGTACATTGGCCAAAGGCTTGATATTCCAATAAGGTTAATGTAGACGGCAGTTCTGCTGCAGCTAAGTTTTTACAACCTTGAAATGCATTCGTTAATATTATTTGTTTTACATTCGGGTTACTATTACTATGATAACTAACCGATTTTAAAGCAGTACACGCTGAAAAAGCTTCCTCCCCGATTGTCACATAATTACCCGGAATGATGATTTTATCCAGTTTTGTACAGCCCTGGAAGGTTGAAGCACCAAGCACTGCATTCTCATTTCCTTCTTTTATTAAGACGTCTACAAGATTCTTACATCCATAGAAGGTTCCGCCGGCTCCATAACTGGCATCAACTGAGCTTCCGATTACTATGACTGTACTTGGAAGCGTAACGCTTTCCAAGGGCGTACCCGAAAAAGCAAAGTCCCCAATCTGGGTAACACCTTCCGGAATTACTATTTCCTTTAATTTGGTACAATCTATAAATGCATTATCCCCAATGCTTCTTAACGATTCCAGTAATAATACTTCTTCTAATCTTTTACAGCCTTCAAAAGCATTCTGATCAATGATCTGATATGCAGCAACCTTAAGGCTGCTTTTTTCATATACAAAGGATTTCAGCCTTTCACATTTATAAAATGCATTATTATAAATCGCTTTATAATTCCCGGGAATTATTATGCTTTCCAGTTTTGAGCACTCAGAAAAAGTATTGGCCCCTATATATGCATTTGTTTCCCCTTTCAAGAGATTGACCTGTTTTAAATTCGAGCAGAAGGAAAATACACCTGTCTGGTTAATATAATATGGATCCGTTGTAATATCTTCATCATATTCATAACCTAATGCCCGAATTGTAGTGGGGATTGTAACGGAAACCAAAGCTTCATCACCGGCGAAAGCTCCTGCTCCAATCCGCTCTACTCCTTCTGAAATTATAACCACCTCTAAAGAGCTACAGTTATTAAATGCACTATCATAGATTACTTTATAATTACCCGGTATTGTAATATCGGTAAGCTTGCTGCAACCGGAAAAAGCGACAGAACCAATCGATGCAGCCTCTTTTCCTTCGTTTAGCTTAACACTTACCAGATTATCACAGCCGGTGAAAACTCCAGCTTCGCCCCAAGCGGTTCCAATCCTTATCACGGTATCAGGTATTTCAACAGAGACAAGGTTAACATCATCACAAAAGGCACCTTCCTCAAGATAGGTAACCGGCAAACCGTTTATCTGAGAGGGAATAATAACATTCGGATTCGTGCCAAGATACTTAATGATTCCTACCTGGTTGTCTGTTATTTCAAATTTATAATCTTCAGTTCTGTCCGACAACTCAAATACGCTAATCTTTACAATCTCAGGCGCATATTCAGGGATTTCGCTGTCTCCAGTAAATAAAGACCGTTCTTTCAGAACATGATAATTCAACCCAAGAATGTTACACAGATCCTTTATCGGTACATAAGCCGTATCATACTGCATTCGTCTCATTTCGTAAGGCATTCTTTTATTAATTCCATTCAGTGTATAAATATTAGAGAAATCCCTCATGATAAGCTCTTTATCATAAATCCTACATATTAATGTACCAGTACTTTTATCATATACTGCGCTTCCGCCCAAAGCTTCGATTAACGGAATGGCCTCGGTATAAGCCTGAAACATATAATACATCGTCATGTGTGGGAATTGTAATTCCTGATTTTGATAGATAATATTAACAGGATTTTTATAAAAATCGAATCTGTCAGTGAGATCTCCTCCGCATCGATCGGTAAACATCCTGTCAAACAAAGGCTTGATTGGTTTTAAATCTATCATACAATTATCATATAGAAATACATTCAGATCATCGCCTTTTATATTTTTAACAGGAGTTAAATCTGATATTCTGTTATTTATTAAATTGAGGTAATTCAGGTTTTTTGATTTGTTTAGAATAGAAATATTGTTTATATGATTAAAGGACAATTCCAGTTCTATATAATTATCGATATTTCCGATATTTTGTAAAAAAGTAATGTCTTCAATTTCGTTATTATAGCATTTGAATGTATCTAAATTATCAAGCTTACCCATATTGTTTAAGGTATTTTCCAGTTCTTTCCCTTTTATTGAGCTACAGGATATATCCAGAGAATACAGATTGGGTAATTTGCTTAGGGGCTGAAGGTTGCTGATCCCATTAAAACTGAGATCAATTTGCGTAAGCCCGTCAAAATATTGAATACCTTCTAAGTCAGTTATATCTTTACCCCATAAGCTGATATAGGTATCATCAGATGATAGCTCATGAGCCTTTTCTTTCGTAATTGGTCCATCGAAATAATATTTATTGCGTAACGCTTCTTCCAGTTTTTTATCATTAAAATGAATTATATCGTTTGTCTTCGCTTGTACCGGACTGTAACCGGCAAAGACAGACCATATGAAAAGTATCAATATAATTATTCTTACTTTCTTATTCATATTTCCTCCGATATTAAATAGATAAGTATGCAATTTTTCATTAGCCTTTTCATCTAATAGGTATAAAAAAATGGATAAATCTGTTACATTTTCATCAAGATAATTGAATAATAACATAAACCTTAAAATTACACCACACTTTTCCATCCCTTAATTTACCAGAGAAACTCTTAACCATTAATCTGCATGATCGGAATATGAATACTAAAGACTAGAAATTCATTGAGTTTCATTATAAAGAAATGGTAAAATATAGCGTAGTATTATGAAAATATTGTTATAAATAATGAAGGATGGAAATATAATTTAGTTGTTAAGCTTTTCAATATTTATATTAAATGCATACTTCCATAGTACTAGATTCAGGATCAAAACCATCGCCATATAAAAGTGTATTCCATAATTTATGGACAACAATTGATAATGAAGCCCGGCAAGAATGGCAAGTCCCAACATCAACAGTAGATTCAAACCTATATTTGCCTGCTTAACATCATCAAAAGCCTCTGAAAATGGCAGATACTTATCATTTATCATAAAGTACAGGGTATTCAAAAGCTGCATATTTAACAATATGATCAGCAAGTGCGGTAGAATCCGAACTCCAAAAATTGCTGTAAAGATGATTGCCTCCAATAGGAAAAAAGGGAAAAACAACCGTATAAGTAAAGCCTTCATCGCACCTCGGAATATCGGTGTTACATTACTGATTGGAAGTGCCTTATAGATCCAAGCTCCTTTATAGGCAGCTGAATATCGAATCATAAGTAATATTGATGGTAGCATTAATCCACAGAAATATATGAAGAAGTAGGACCTTCCCATTGAAACTTCCTGAACACCGGAATCCAGTATCTTCTGAAAGAGAAAGATGAAGGGAAATGCGGTGGATAAGCCTAAGGAAGGGTATACCTTTAGCTTAAAATCCCTTTCATTTTTCATCATATCGGAAGTAAAGCGAAAGAAGACTCTTTCTTCTCTGTTTCTGCAAAGTAATTTTGAAAGAAACTGGCTTGGCTTTTTCGTTTCTTTTTTTCGTTTAGTGGAATTATTACTTAGCTTAAGCAGGTATTTTTCAAAATGAGACATAACGGAGCTATATAAGGTAAGGGCCAAAATTGGAACAATGATAGCTAACGCCGTAAAAATAATATACGTATTTGTTACTTCCGATGTTTTTAGCATCTGGAAAGGTGCTGAAAACCAGACAGGTACTATTAAGAACTGCCACCACTTCCGATCGAAGGTTATATTAATGTCTACGATATTGAACAACCTTGAAACCAGCTGATAACCTATCATAATAACTAAGGATAGGGCAATCTGAACATAGTTGATAATATCCTTCAGTTTTTCACCATCAAAAAATCTAAGAACCAAGAAATATATGAAGGAGGTAAGTACGATGCAGAACATATCCAGAAATATGATGGATACAATAAATATTAGGAAGAATATCGGTCCGTTTTTTATTAAGCTTACCATGAGTGCTGGGCCTGCTAATGTAAATGATATGGAGAATATGTAATACGAAATATGAAGTGTTTTTGCAAACCTTAATGTTTTAGAATTCACTGGCTTTGTACCTAAGATATTTCTATCTTTTATATCTAATAAAACAGCAGAATAATCCGATATTAAAGAGGTCATGATAAAAAACATCAAAACAGCGAATACGATACTCATTTGAAATATATAATTATTGTTCATTAATACAAAAGGAATCAGTATTAATCCCATAAAAAGATAAATGCCCAAGGCTTTTAAAAAATTATTATTGCTTTCAGCAGCCTTTTTATTATTGTTATTAAATACTGTTGATACCCTTCTGCCGTCCATAGTCAGCTTCACCTGTAATATCTTTCTCAGTATTAAGTAGTCATAACCGAGCTTTTCAAATACAATACGAAAAATATCCATAAACTTAAGAAATATAAATTCTTTCATAGTATTATACCTCTTCCACTATTGATACGAAATCCTTTGCAATAGCTTCATAGCTGTCGAAACCGGTAATCTGATTAAAGATCTGCTCAAGTGAGCCCTCTTTCGAGACTTTCTTAAGCTGACTAAAGCTTCCATCCGCTACAACTTGGCCATTATTTAAAAGGATAATACGGTTACTAATCTTTTCGACCACATCCATGATGTGGGAGGAGTAGAATATGGTTTTACCCTGTCTGGATAGTTGTGACATGATCTCCTTTACGACCATGACGCTATTCGCATCCAAACCGTTTAAAGGTTCATCCAAAAATAGGATCTCCGGATTATGTATCAAGCTTGAGATGATTAGGGTCTTCTGCTTCATTCCTTTTGAAAAAGAATTAATCCTTGAATCATATGCATCCATTATACCGAATAAATTCATGAGGCGTCGCGCCTTGCTGTCAGCCTTATCATACTTAAGACCATACAGCTCACCAATAAAGGTAAGATATTCTCTTGCCGTCAGGTTATCGTATATATCTGCAACTTCAGGAACATATCCGATTTTTCTCTTGTACTCAGTTCTGTCCTTTGCTATATCCTGTCCTAATACCTTAACCTCTCCGGAATACCCCTCAACAATACCTAATATAATCTTTATCGTTGTACTTTTACCGGCTCCGTTCGTACCTATATAGCCAATTATTTCCCCTTTGTGAATCTTAAGGTTAATACCTTTAAGAACCTGTTTTGAGCCGTAGTTCATTTGTAGGTTTTTGACCTCAACGGTTACATCATTTATCATACTAAACCACCTTTTATTGGAAATGTTTATAAATAGAATAACATATTAAAAATCAACATTCAACTTTTCCCAGGTAGTTTAATCAATTATTAATTATATAAAAGTTCCCGCATAGGTTTGTGTTATGTATATTTTGATTTCCAATGTAACTATCTATTCATAATGGGAAGTCATAATGCTGATTTACACATATTTTATTATTTCAATGAAGTATTTAACTGATCAAGAATTCTTTTGGTGTTATTTTTACTTTATTCTTTGTTAACAAGTTTTTAATCATAAGCTCCCTCTTCTTTTTCTGAGAGTGAGTTTTATTTAAATCATGATTTATTACGCCTTTAGCAAAACCCCAGAATAACTGCAAAGCTAACCTTACCAGCATTTCTGAGGTTTTTGTTACTACTAAAGATTGCAGATGACACGTCACCTAATAAATATAGAGGCTTTCAAATATCAATTATTTTTCTTGTAATTGGTCAAAAATTCATGCAATGCCTCTTTTTCATATACCTTTGCTTCCTTTAATTTACCAATAGCCCTATCTGTTATAGATAAATCATTTTTCATATCATAATCCAGTACGGAAAAAAGAATTTCTTTCACAGACTTCTCTAGCTTCTCATACTTCTCTCCTAAGGTAATATATAGATCTTTTTTATCATCAGAATCCTGCTTCATTAAGAAGTCAATTCTTAGATTCATGATTCGTTTGTGATCATATAATATGTTAAATAGGCGAATATCCATCATTTCTTGGTTGATGGCGACGGCATTCAGGATGTATTCGCCTAAATGATCGTAGACATTTAGGCCAAATGCTTTCGGTTCTAAATCATCCTGATTATTAAACAAATACCAATATTCTGGGATTTGACTATCATAATAATGTTCTATAGAATGAATAACATTAGCTAAGTTGAAACCATATACAATACTTTGCTCTGGCTTTACTTGATAAAGATATATTAATCCCTTAAAGTAATCACAACGTTCATCTGTTAATGCATCATGGAAGCCTTTTGCAAATTCGTCAAAGTCTATTTCACTAAACAAATATTTCTGAGTTTGAGAGAAGATAAAATCAGAACAATAAAATACTCTCCTGCTTTTATCATATCCATGTACCATTACGTCATGATAGTACTTCTCCTTATGATAATATTGGCATTGCTTTACATGATAATAATTAATCATCATATGAATATAATTATGATTATCAATCATATCGCATAAAAAGTCCAAGATGTCCAAATTCATTGAAGTAAAAGTCTCACTGCTTATCTTTTGTGACAATATCCAGGGGCATATTTCACAAGATTTTACTTCATTGGGAACAGGGAAGTAAAAATCAAAGAAGGAATTCGTAGGGTGCTTGTGAAGATATAGTAAAATATAATTACGCATTACCCAATCATTGGTATGTGGGTAAGCTCCAAGTATGGAAAGTAAATGTGCATGGTGGTTAAAGGAGGTAATCACGGGATAGGTTACAGGTAGCTTATGGATTGTATCCGTCCAGCACTCCACTCTGCTATCTTCCCCTATATAGTGAGTCTCATAATCATCTTCCATAACCATCGCTGCCTCTGAAATAATATTATCTGTTAAGTAAGCTGCTAGCTTAGCCGGACTTTGATAAGTAAATACATCTAATAGCTCGTAATTCTGAAAATATTTCTTCATTTCTTTAGAAAGCAATACCACAAGTAAGGAATGACCTCCAAGCTCAAAGAAATCGTGATGTATGCCTACTTTATCTACACCCAGGATAACTTCAAATATCTCACAGATTATCCTCTCTGCTTCTGTGGTAGGAGCCATATAATCAATTGTAATTCTCGATCCCTTTTCAGGTTCAGGTAAAGCTTTTCTATTAATCTTGCCATTGGGGGTAAAGGGCATTTCATCCAGTCTGACAAAATAACTAGGAATCATATAGGCGGTTAGTGTCTTTCCTAATTCTTCTCTTAAAGAGCTAATTTCCAGCTCTTTGTCTGATACATAATAAGCACAAAGCTCCTTCTCTGCTGTATTACCAAAGGCAGTCACGGCTACATATTTCATTCCCTCTATGATTGACAGGGCATTTTCAATTTCTCCAAGCTCCACTCTGTAGCCTCTGATTTTAACCTGATAATCCATTCTTCCCAGGAATTCTATATCTTTATCATAACGGATATATGCCAGGTCTCCTGTTCGGTAAGCCCTGTCACCGTTAGATAAGGTTATAAATCTTTCTGTAGTGAGATCCTCTGCATTAAAGTACCCTCTTCCTACACCGTCTCCTCCGATACAGAGTTCGCCTTTGATTCCCACAGGAAGAATATTTCTTTCATCATCAAGGATATAAAATCTGGTATTAGCGATGGGCTTTCCTATGGTAAGATTACTGCCCTTAGCTGTGACATCTTTCACGGAGGACCAGATGGTTGTTTCCGTGGGTCCATAGACATTGATGATCCTTAAACCTGCATATTCTCGTAAATCCTTTAACAAATCCTCAGGAAATGCTTCTCCTCCCACCAGTGCCAGCTTTATAGTCTCAAAGGCTTTTCTGAAGTTTTCTCCTTGTAATAGCAGCTTGAATCTGGAGGGAGTTGATTGAATTACTTCGATGCCTTCCCTAAGTATAAGATTAGCCACTGCGTCGGAATCCATATCCTCCCTACTTCTGGTCATAGTTACCGTCATTCCCCTAGTAAGAGGTAGTAGGCTTTCCAGTCCAAAGATATCAAAGGATACAGTGGTTAGGCATATTATTTTACTGTAGCTGGTAATATCTGTGGAAAGCTCCATTCCCTTGATGAAATTAACAATCTGCCTGTGTTCAATCATTACACCCTTTGGTTTTCCCGTAGAACCAGAGGTATATAATACATAAGCAAGATCCTTACTTTCATTGATTACACTAGGATTAAGGCAGCTATTGCTTTCATCCGTACACATAGACATAAGAAGGGTTATTTTTTCTTCAGGCAGCTTATTCTGTAGATTTTCTTCTGTAAGCACCATTTTTGCCTTACTATGATCTAGCATGTACCCAATTCTTTCTTCTGGATATTCTGGGTCCAAAGGTAGATAGGCTGCACCTGATTTTAATATTCCAAGAATTCCAGCAAAAAGGTTAACACTTCGATCCACTAGGATAGGAATGATATCACCTGGATTTACACCTAAGACTCTAAGCTTATTTGCAATACGGTTTGCTCTTTTATTTAGTTCCCTGTAACTTAACTCTTCCTCATTGCATTTTACGGCTATCCTATCCGGTGACGCTGTAACCTGTCTTTCAAAAAGCTCTGCAAGTGTTGCTCCTTCTTCATAAGGAATCCTCGTATCATTTACCGCCCTTAGAATCTCATGATCGGCGGCCGTCATCATTTGGATATTATTTAGGATAACATTTTCATCCTCTGTTATGCTTTCTAATAGTTTGATATAATGTGCGGCAATTCCTTCTGCGCTTTCTTTCCGGTATAGGGCAATACTGTACTCTAGATTTAATTTAAAGTTGTCATCATACTCTGTTATATTGAAGGTGATATCAAATTTTGCAGAGACATCCTTGTTCTCTATGATATCTAATTGTGCTTCTTCAGGTTTTGGCATTTCCTGCTCATTATGTAGAATTAGCATAATGTTAAATAGCTGATTCTGGGATATTCCGCTTTTTACACCCACTGCATCTACCAATTCTTCAAAGGGATATTCCTGGTTTTCATAGGCCTGCAAACAGTAGTCTTTCATTTCTTCCAGAAAGCTTAGAAATGTTTTATTCTTTTCTGGTCTTCCTCTCATAGCCAGGGTATTTATGAACATTCCAATCATGCCTTCTGTATCTTTGTGCACTCTGCCACTGATTGGGCTTAGGATTACCATATCTTCCTGCCTGGAATACTTACTTATAAGAACCATTGCGCAGGATAATAAAACCATATATTCCGTTGCGCCATATTTTTTAGCCAGAGCTTTTATCTTTCTTCCCAATTCTTTGCCCGTATCAAGGGATGCAATCTTGCCTCGGAAGTTTTGCATTTGAGGTCTGGGAAAATCCGTGGGCATATCAAGGACGGGAATATCTTCACCAAACTCCTTCATCCAGAACTCTTTCTGTGAGGAGAAGTCTCTGGCTAACATCCATTCACTGTAATCTTTATATTGACAGGGAAGGGGCTTTAGCTTTTCACCACTATATATTCTGTAGAATTCATTGATTACAATGTTAAGGCTTGTTCCATCACTCACAATGTGGTGCATATCAAATAATAAATAGTTTGTATCCCTATCTACAATAAGTTCTGCACGGAAAAGTGGAGCCTTTGAAAGGACAAAGGGCCTTACAAAATCTTTCATCAGTGCTTCTTCCATATTTTCATTGGAAAGATTCTCAGAGGATATATTCCTATATGTAAAATCTACTTTCACGGCTGGAAGAATTGTTTGTACCGGCTTACCATCCATAAGAAGAAATTCTGATCGTAATATCTCATGTCGGTCTATGATTGTCTGTAAGGTAGTTCTTATGGCGTCCACATCTAGAGTTCCATAAATTTTTAAACCAAAGGGTATATTGTAAGCGATTCCTGTGGCATCCATCTGACTAATTAAAAAGGTTCTTTGCTGTGGGGAGGACATAGGATAGTAGTCCTTTTCCTCGGTCTTTGGTATTTTTTCATAGTTTTCAGTGTCATAGGAAATTAATATGGATAGTTTTTGAACCGTTGAATTTAGAAATACATCATTAATGGTAAATCTTATCCCGGTTTTCTCTTCAAGGGCATTCACCAGTCTTACAGCCTTAAGAGAATGTCCACCCAGGTCAAAGAAGTCATCGTAAAGTCCGATTTTATTGATACCAAGGATCTCAGCAAAAATTATGCTAATCATTTTCTCTGTTTCAGTTTCTGGTGCTACATATTCAGTGACTACTCTCTCACCTTTCTCTGGCGCCGGTAAGGCTTTTTTGTTTATCTTACCATTGGGCGTTAAGGGCAAAGAAGCAAGGGGTACAAAATAGCCAGGTACCATGTAGGGTGGAAGGGTCTTTCCTAATTCATCCTTTATTATCGTCATGTCTATCTCTTCATCAGCCACATAATAGGCACATAATTCCTTTTCACCAGTCTCTCCAAAGGCGATAACTGCCGCACTTTTTATG
Organism: Bacillota bacterium; assembly: GCA_023443625.1. The sequence continues at coordinate 12,859 of JAEZTQ010000082.1, forward strand.
CCTGAAAGACCGAGTAAGGTGGTTTCAATTTCTCCCAGCTCTATGCGGTAGCCCCGGATTTTAACTTGGTAATCCATTCTTCCAAGGCATTGTGTATCACCATGGGGAAGAAGGTAGGCTAAGTCTCCTGTACGATATACCCTGTCACCATTTGATAAGGTGATAAATCTTTCTGCAGTTAGATCGTCAGCCTTATAATATCCTCTTCCTACCCCATCTCCTGCGATACAAAGTTCTCCTCTCATTCCTACAGGAAGGAGGTTCTTGTTATCATCTATAATATAGAATCTGGTGTTGGCAATGGGTTTTCCGATGGTAAGCTGACTTATCCTTGCAGTTACATCTTTTACAGAGGACCAGATTGTGGCTTCTGTGGGCCCATAAACATTCATAATCCTTAAGCCTTCATATTCTCGTAATTCCTCTAATAGGTCCTCAGGAAAAGTCTCGCCACCCACCAGTGCAAGTTTAATAGTTTTCATAGCTTTCTTAAAGCTTTCCCTCTGTAATAAGAGCTTATATCTGGAGGGTGTAGATTGAATAACTTGGATTTCATCCCGAATAATTAATGCTGCAACTGAATCAGAATCTAAATCCTCCCTGCTCTTACTCATAGTTACAGTCATTCCCTTGGTAAGGGGCAGTAGGCTTTCCAGTCCAAATATATCAAAAGATACTGTGGTAAGGCTTATGATATTCTTGTAGTCAGTAATAGCTGTGGCTAATTCCATACCCTTGATAAAATTCACCACCTGCCTATGTTCAATCATCACACCCTTTGGCTTTCCAGTAGAACCAGAGGTATAAAGTACATATGCCAGGTCATTGCTTTCATTTACATGGGTAGGGTTATTGCTGTCAATTTCTTCATCCAGACAGACGGACAGGGATATAATTCTACATATCTTTGGAAGCTTTTCTATAAAGCTATCTTCTGTAAGTACAAGGTCAGCTTCACTGTGATCTAACATGTACTTAATTCTATCCTGAGGATACTCAGGATCTAAGGGTAGATAAGCTGCCCCGGACTTTAAAATACCAAGAATTCCAGCAAAGAGATTAACACTTCGATCTCCAAGGATTGGAACTACATCACCACGTCTTACACCAGAAGCTCTAAGGGTATTGGCGATACGGTTTGCTCTTATATTAAGTTCCTTATAATTAAGCTGCTCCTCTCCACATTTTATAGCAATTGTTTGCGCTGATGATATTACCTGATGTTCAAAAAGTGCAGTAAGGGTAGCCTTTTCATTATAAGAAATCTTGGTATCATTTACGGATGCAATAATTTCTTTATCCTTTTCTGTTAGAATATTGATTTTCCCAATTTCAAGAGAATCATCATATAAAATGGACTTTAGAAATACCATAAGATGTTCTGCGAACTGATCAATGGTTGTCTCTTTAAAGAGGTCACTGCGATATTTCCAATATAAACTTATTTCTCCTAAGCTTTCTCTTGCCTCAACCAAAAGATCGCACTGAGTCCCCAGACTTTCCTTCTGAAGAAATGACATCTGGATATCACCAAGCATCCCCTCAGGTGCTTCCTCATTCTGCAGTATAAACATTAGGTCAAACAAAGGATTTCTGGTGATGTCCCAGCGAAGATTAAGTTCCTCAACTAATAAGTCAAAGGGATATTCCTGATTGCCCAAAGCCCTAATATAGTCTTCCTTTACTTCCTTTAAGAAAGCCTTGTAGGTCTTTGTTTTATCAGGGTAGGCTCTGAGTGCCAGGGTGTTGACAAACATACCCAGCATATCTTCTGTCTCTCTTTTTGTTCTTCCTGCCACCGGTGTTCCAATTACCAGGTCTTCCTGTCCTGCATATTTGGAAAACAAACACATAAGGGAACTTAGAAGCACCGTGTATAGGGTATTCCCTGTGGTCAAGGAATACTCCAGGATACTGTTAGAAAGTACCTTATCAATCCTATATAACTTACTTTTTCCTTGGGTACTTATATACTGAGGCCTCGTATAATCCATTGGTAAATCTAAGATAGGTACATCCTCCTTAAATCTATCAAGCCAGTAATCCTTTTGAGCCCCAATTTCTCCTTCCCTTTCTGTTCTCATCCACTCACTATAATTCCTATATTGCTGTTTAACCGGAATTAGTTCCTTTTCCCCATATAAATCACTTAATTCACGGAATAAGAGATAGATAGACGTACCATCGGAAATTATATGGTGAATATCAAGCATGAAGTATATTTTTTCTCCTGCTTTTACAATCTTTGTGCGAAGTAAAGGCAATTGTTCTAGGTTAAAGGGTTTTACAAACTCTTCTGCTAAAGCTTCAAACTCATGATCGCTCTCTTCATATAAGAAATCCACCACAGCTTCCTCATGTATCTGTTGCACATATTCACTGCCCCAGTTATGAAAGGTGGTACGCATAATCTCATGGCGCTCTGACAAGTCTACAAGGGCAGATTTTAGTTTGTCTAAATCAGGCATTTTACTTAGCTGGCAAAATACAGGTATATTATAAGATACACTGTCCCAATTCGCCATGAAGATATGATACATTCTCTTTTGTAGTGCTGACATGGGGTAATAATCCCTTGCCTCCACCTCTTCTATCTTACTGAACTTGGTAGGCTCAAGGGTCTTGATTAACTCTGCCAGTTCTGCAGCTGTTTGGTGTTCAAAGATATCGTTGATGGAAATCTTAACATTCATCTCATCTTCAATAGCATTCACCACCCGTCTTGCCAGAAGGCTATCTCCGCCTATTTCAAAAAATTTATCAGTAACAGCGATTCCCTTTATATTCAGCTTACTTTCAAATATCTCTATCAGTTTTTGTTCGGCAATACTCTCTGCCTTCCGATATGCAATCTTAGGTTCTTCAAGGTAATCACTTTTCCCTAAATCACTTCTCATTATTTTCTGCATTCGATTTCTGGGAAAGGGATTTTTGCGTATTTTAAAGCTTTGCAGCTTCTTATAGGCAGGTAACTGTCTATTCACATTATGTATGCTTGTCTTAACCTTGCTCCAAAGGAAATCAATATCATATTCCTTCCACTTCCTGTTAAATATTTCAGCTACAATTATGCCATTGGCTTCATATACCTGACTTTCAGAGATGATTTCTTCCCGGTTTAAAAGAGTCTCCAGTTCCTCGGGAGATATATTCTCTCCGTTACTTAGAATGATTAAATTCTTTATTCTACCTGTAATAAACAGATACCCTTCTTCATCCAGATAGCCTAAATCTCCGGTTTTCAACCATCCATCGGTAAGGACCTCTTTTGTACTTTCTTCGTCCTTATAATACCCTTTCATGACACATTTACTTCTTGTCCAGATTTCACCGTCAACTATTTTTACTTCAATTCCAGGTAAAGGTTTACCTACAGAGCCTATTTTAAAATTCTTGTAATTATTGATTGCTATGGAAGGTGAAGCTTCTGTCATGCCATAGCCTTCGCTTATGACAATACCCCAGTCCCAAAAGGCTTTTATGTATTTGGGATTAAGCTTGGCAGAACCGCAGGACATTCCATATAGGCGGCCGCCAGTAACCTCTCTTAATATTTTACTAATTGGAGTACCTGGCATTTGTTGTGATTTTTTCATAACATCATTATAGATTTGCTCGATTAAAGCAGGCACCACTGTTAAAGTACAGGGTCTGATAATTTTCAAGTCTTCCATTAGACGAGTAATATCCGTATTGAAATATACAGCCATGGCTTCCTGCATCAGGGTTAAGACAAAAACAAGAAACATTGAATGATGTATGGGTAATATGGCTATAGAGGTGTTACCAATGATTTTAGCAACCTCCTCGGCATCATAATTAGCAGCACTGGCATATGCATTGGTACAAATATTTTCATTGGTAAGGACTACTGCCTTGCTATGCCCTGTGGTTCCTGAGGTAAATAATATGATTGCATCCTGATCTTGCTTCTGTTCAGGGAAAAGTACATCATTATTTACTTCTGCCCTTAATAAATTCTGGATGGAGATTGTTTTCTTTATTACCTTTGAGGCATTTGCAATCTCCTCTGCTTTTTCAATAAATTCATCATCATAAATAAGAATCTCTACATCCGTTCTGGTAAACAAAGCCTCCATGGTATCATTGGTAAAATTACAATCTGGTATTATAACGGTATTGGATGTAATTATAGAACCAAAAAGCCCTACCAGACCACTGTAGGATGTCTTTGCGAGTAAAGCTATATGTGTGTTTATTATATTATCTTTTACTAAGTTTTTAGCTAAATGATAATAATCCTCTTTAAATTCTCCAAACAATTTGCGTTCATATCCATCACTGGTTTTAAAGATAAAGGCTTCCCTGTCAAAGAAATTATCGCAGGTTGCATCTACTAATTCTTTAATTGTAGTATAGTACTTCATTTATATCCCTCATCCTTTCTTTATTTAATGGTTTAATCCCCTATAATTGTATCTGTATGAATTATTTACTCAATTACACACTAACAGTACATGCCTTCCCTTTGAGTTAGTTTGTGCCGAGGATTACGCAGGTACAAACTTCTAAGTGTGAAAATTGCTTTTTATTTTCACATTAGCCCTCCTCCCTGTTTTACATAATTATGTATTTTTAACCATAATAACCCGATATAGCTTAAAAATCAACACAAATACCATAATATGGTGACATGATACTAGTATATGAATATATCAGTAATATAAGTGGATTCCCAGTCATCTTTTCAGAAGAGGACTCATTACCAAGGCCGAACAAAATCACAAGTTATGGAAATACATCCCTGTTTAACTCCTTATCAATAAATATTAACAAAGAAAAGTTTCAATATCTAACTACTTATACTTTTAACTGTAAAATATAGTAAATTTATCCTAAATAGATTTACAATTAATGGGAATTGTGATATGTTAAGTATGCAGGTATATGTATATCTGCGGAATATATAGTGGTAATATCAAATTAATCATGGGAAAGGAAGATGCAGATGAAAGGTTTAGTAACAAAGACAAAGGCGATGATAATCGTGTGTTCACTGCTGTTAGGTTTATTAACAGCACCTGTTAGTGCAAGTTCAGCGCTTCTCTTTATGGAATGCGAGAATATGCAACTAACCTCTGAGCTTCAAGTTACAACTAACATTTATGGACAAGCTAAGCCCGGCTTCACAGGAACTGGATTTGTATGGATGCAGAATTCAGGAACCATAACCTTCAATGTCACTGTCCCAGTAACAGGCATGTACACCATAACCACTCGATTTATGCAGGAATTAAGCGCAGAAGGTAGACTTCAGTATTTACATATTAACGGCGTTAACAAAGGCTCCTTTATGTTACCCTATACGACTGTTTGGTCAGATTATAACTTTGGCTATCACAAACTAGTGCAAGGCAGTAATACCATAGAGCTTAAAGCTGGATGGGGATTTGCTTACTTTGACAGCTTTACCGTTGACTATGCACAACTAGATAGCTTGGAGGTACAACCGGTCCTTTGTGATAGTCAAGCTACTCCTGAGACTCAGATTCTAATGAATTATCTTACGGAAGTTTATGGTAGTAATACTCTCTCCGGTCAACAAGAGATATACGGGAGTGGTAATAATGGTGATTCAGAATTAGAGTTTGAATGGATTAAGGATTTAACAGGCAAGTATCCAGCTATACGAGGAGTAGATTTAATGAACTATAATCCTCTCTATGGTTGGGAGGATGGCACAACAAGCCGTGTCATTGATTGGGTAAATAATAGAGGTGGTATTGCCACTACCAGCTGGCATATTACTGTACCAAAGAATTTTACAAGCTATACCCTTGGTGAATTCGTAGACTGGCAGCAGGCTACCTATAAACCCAGTGATACGAACTTTAATACGGCAAATGCAGTAATCCCAGGTACCAAGGAATATAATTATCTTATGATGGCTATTGAGGATTTGGCAGAACAATTACTTATCTTACAGGATAATAATGTTCCAATTATATTCCGTCCTTATCATGAGGCTGAAGGCAATGGTGGCATCAACGGCGAGGGCGCATGGTTCTGGTGGGCTGCTGCTGGTGCTGAGGTTTATAAAGATCTTTGGGAGATGCTCTATACGGAACTTACAGTAACTTATGGCCTTCATAATTTAATTTGGACTTATAATAGCTATGTCTACAGTACCTCTCCCGCTTGGTATCCTGGCGACGATATGGTGGATCTTGTAGGCTATGATAAATATAATACCATTTATAATCGTTATGATGGTCTATCCGGTGTGCCCAATGAAGATGCCATAACTAGTATTTTCTATCAGCTGGTTGATTTAACAGATGGTGAAAAAATGGTGGCAATGACTGAGAATGATACAATTCCCAGCTTACAAAATCTTGTGGATGAAAGAGCTGCTTGGTTATATTTCTGTCCTTGGTATGGTGAGTTCCTCATGAGCACTGCCTATAATTATCCGGCTACACTCATCGAGCTTTATCAAAGTGATTATGTGATTACCTTGGACGAGCTGCCCGATCTAAAGGATAATACGCCTGTAACCAGTGCTACTATCTCCCCTACTGAGGTAACCTTTGATAAATATCTACCAAATCAAAGTAATGTATCAGTCGCAATTACATCCAATGGTAATACATTGAATGCTCTTAGAAGTGGATCGGAGATACTAACCATTAATGTAGATTATTCTATTAGTGGTACTAACCTGCTATTGAATAAGAATTTTCTGTCACAATTGGCTGTGGGGGAACATCAAATTGTTTTTGATTTTAATAAAGGCAAGGATCCGGTATTAAAGATAAATATTAGAGATACTACACCCAGTGCTTCTATTACACCCCTTACCGCTACTTTTGATTTAGCTGCGGCTAAACAGGCCAATATTACCTTATCCATGACTTTAAATGGATATACCTTATCCAGTATTAATAAGAATGGAACGGTTCTGGTAGCTGGTAGCGATTATACGGTGTCTGCTAACACCATCGTTCTACTAAAATCCTACCTATCTACACTAGCAAAGGGCGACCATGTATTCACTCTTACCTTTAGCGGAGGAAATCCATCTGCTATTACAATAACAGTTATTAATACGGATGTTCCAGTGGCAACGGGAAATCTGAAGATCCAGTCCTTTAATGCCAATACCAGTGCAACTACCAATGGAATATCACCTCGTTTTAAATTGGTGAATACAGGGAATACTGCTATTGATCTAAGTCAAGTGAAACTACGCTATTATTACACCATTGATGGTGACTTGGCTCAGAATTTCTGGTGTGATTGGTCCAGCCTTGGCAGTGGGAATGTAAAAAGTGAATTTGTTAAACTAACAGCCCCTGTTACAGGTGCAGATTATTATCTGGAGATTAGTTTCACTTCATCAGCTGGAACTTTAGCTCCGGGACAAAGTGCAGAGGTTCAAGGAAGATTTTCTAAGACAAATTGGACCAATTATAATCAGGCAGATGACTACTCCTTTAATTCTTCCAGTAGTCAGTATGGGGACTTTACGAAAGTAACGGCTTATATTAATAATACTCTTGTATGGGGCATTGAACCATGATTATATTAAAACCATATTAACTGATTCCTATTAAGGAATAATGAAATCGCCAACTGCTTTAAGGAAATCCTTCTTAATATAAGAGGAGTTCCCTATGAGCAAGTTGGCGATTTTCATATAATATCATTCTAGTAGGCTTCTATATTAATTTGTTCCACTTCATCAATGTGGAAGGGTAAGCCAATTGAGTTTCCAATTCGCTTAAATCGTTCGGAGGCATCACTAGCAAAAAATTTATGTTGCAGATTCTTAGCTTTCACTGGGGTTGTCAAAGAATAAGAGTTTATGAGCTCACGCAGGCTTAAGGCTGTTTCATATGCCGGATTAATTAATTTCACTTTGTTTCCCATGGTTTTTTGAATCGTACTGGAAAGTAATGGATAATGTGTACATCCCAGAATTAGAGAATCGATATTCTTCTCTTTTAACCCGGAAAGATAACGACGTGCTACTTCATCTGTAACCTTATCATGAAGCCAACCTTCCTCCACTAAGGGAACAAACAGGGGACAAGCTTCACCAAAAGTCAATATGGATGAATCATATTGGTGAATGATGTTAGAGTAAATTCGGCTTTTTATTGTTGCCTCTGTTCCTATGATTCCTATATTCTTTGTATTTGTATATTCTACAGCTGTCTTTGCCCCTGGCTCAATTACCCCTATGATGGGAATATCAAACTCTGAAACCATTGCATCTAATGCCAGGGCACTGGCCGTATTACAGGCTATCACAATTGCTTTTACCTGTTGAGTTTGTAAAAACCGGATAATCTGTCTTGAATATTTAATGATAGTTCCGCTGGATTTACTACCATAGGGAACACGAGCCATATCTCCAAAATATACAATGTTTTCATTAGGTAATTGATTCATAATTTCTTTTACTACAGTCAAGCCACCTACACCAGAATCAAATACACCGATTGGTGCTAAGCTTTTATTAATCTCTATATTTTCTACCATCTCTATCTACTTCTTCTTTCTTATTCTTTCTTATAATGTGATAATATAGCAATATTGATATACTAGCTGTTCTAGCAGTGTGTGCTATTTATATTCTACTATAAGATAATCAGTTTAACAACCTGACTTTTTGTAAGTTTTAAATAGGATTAGCCTACCAGAACAAAGAATGTGCCTTTTGATACCCTAACCCTATACCAGAACAAAGAATGTGCCTTTGGCGCATTCTCCGCGCCCGAGCGGATTGCGAAGCAGGACGTAATTTCCTATTGAATAAAAAAGACTATTGCTATTCGATTTATAGTATACCATCGAAATAGCAATAGCTTTTTTAATATTAATATCTATATCTTATTCGTAGTCATCATCTTCTGCATCATCTACAATAGTCACCTTACACACATCGGAGAAATCTCCACATTTGTAAGTAAGGTTTGCTTCACCAACTTTTAAGAAATTGAATATCCAATACTGATATTCTTCGTCATACTCTACTTTTAAAACCTCAGGATTATCGGACTCAATGAAGACCTTATCCGTTGTCCTTTCAGGTGTAGTCTCATAGTATAGGTAAAAATAATCTGCTTCATCGATACTGGTTACAACTTCGTGTTGTTCAAGGGTAATACCTTGGCAGGGAGCTTCTGCAACGACAAAAGTAACTGTTCCAATGAGTTTTCCCTCTTTAGATTCTTCTCTAATTGATACTTCAGTAGTACCGGCTTTATTTGCATAAAGATAGTAGCCATCCTCTGTAAAGGTCAAAATGTTATTATCTAGATTAGCCTCATCAAAGTCTTTGATATCAAAGTAATAATTAATAGGCTTTGTATAATTCAATAAGCTAAATAAATATACAGTATCATTTAAGAGTACATCAACTTTTGCTTCAGCAATACTGGTTTCCTTAATTTCTATAGTGAAGCTTCCAAGGGTTTTTGTCTTTTTATTATAAGTCTCTTTAATTGTAATCTTATAGGTACCTGCTTTTTTGGCTGTGTATTCATATCCATAAAAATAGCGTTTACCAATATGATCCGCAAGCATTTCTTGACCAAATTCTTCATCTGTTATACTTTTTACCTTTGATGCATCCTGTTTTACTGCCTTAATGGTAAAGTCTTTACTGCTGGATGTCACAGAATAAGTGGCTTTTGGATTACGATATGCAATCATAAATAATGGATCATTGCCATAAGCATAATGATCGTAGAGATTAAATTGGCCACTTCCCTCAGGTAATGTATAACTAGTATATTCACTGGTTACAAGTTTAGCGCTTTTAACAGTTACACTACATTTACCCACAGTTGTAGTTTTCTTGTTTAAGGTCTGGGTACAGGTAATGGTAGCAGTTCCGGCCTTAACACCTGTTAAATAGCCTCCATCCTTAGCAATGGTAACAACTTTGCTATTGCTGGAGGTAAATTTATAGGTTGCACCTTTTACTTTGTTGTTTACTGCTAGTTTTTGTGCATTACCAAATTCCCATATGGACTCTGTGTTCCAATAAACCTTACTATCCATCTTACCAAGGGGTATTGTTAATTTGGTTGCACTAATGCTGGCTTTCTTCGCAGCAGCCTCTGCTACTATACCAGGAGTAATAAAGCTTCCTATAATGAATGCACAGGTAAATACTAATAAAACAAGTAGTTGTGTAGCTTTGATTCTTTGCTTGCTCATAATGATGCTCCTTCTTTTGTTTCAAAATTAATATTTAGTATTATTTACCTAGTTTACTATATAATTTTTTCCATGTCAAAGAAATTTCGTAGATTATAGGTAATTATTTTGCCGAAATGTTACTAATTGATAATAAAAAAAGCAGTTAGCAACAACCTAGGAGGTTATGCCTACTGCTTATTATGACTTTAAACTTTAATGTGAATAAATTTTAAATATTATCTACTACCATATTTCTCTACGATTTTAATTAGCAATTCTACACATTGGTCCATAGCCTGAATACAAGCGTATTCCATCTTACCATGGTGGTTATGTGTACCTGTTCCAAGATTAGGACAAGGTAATCCCATAAAGGATAATCTTGAGCCATCGGTACCGCCGCGTACGGGTTCACTAAGGGGCCTTGTACCCAGCTCCAGGATTGCTTCTCTAGCAGTTTCTATTAGATGCCAATGGGGCTTAATCTGTTCAGCCATATTATAATAACTGTCTTTTAAATCAACTTCTACTGTATGTTCACCATATTTTTTATTAAGCTCACCTGCAATTTTTGAAAATAAAGCCTTCTTCTCTTCCAGCTTATTCTTATCATGATCACGGATAAGATACTTCATATTTGCCTGTTCAACTGTACCTTCCATATAGTCTAAATGAAAGAAACCTTCGTAACCTTCTGTATGTTCTGGTCTTTCTTTAGCTGGAAGCATGTGATTTAATTCCATAGCAATTAGTAAAGCATTCTTCATCTTATCTTTGGCATCGCCAGGATGTATATTATATCCATGAATCAGGATATTGGCGGAGGCTGCATTAAAGGTTTCATATTCGATTTCACCAAAGGAAGCACCATCTACAGTATAAGCAAAATCAGCACCAAAGGCCTTGACATCAAATAAATCAGCCCCACGGCCAATTTCCTCATCAGGAGTAAAGCCAATTCTTATCTTACCATGTTTAATATCTGGGTTCTTATATAATCTTTCTGCCATAGTAAGTATTTCAGCTATGCCTGCTTTGTCATCTGCACCCAAAAGTGTAGTTCCATCGGTAACTAATAAATCCTTGCCAATATAAGCTTCTAAGCTAGGGTATTCTTTGGGACTAAGGATTATGTTCTCCTTGGCATTAAGTAAAATGTCTGAACCATCATAATTATTTACAATGCTTGTCTTTATATTGGTAAAGGGAACATCACGAACTACGTCCATATGTGCCAATAATCCTATGATTGTACCATCCCAATCCTTTATATTTGCTTCTATAGTTCCAAAGACATATCCATTATTATCAATGGTTATATCCTGTATCCCAATCTGTTTCATCTCCTCTGCCAAGGCTTGTCCAAATATTAACTGCTCTGGTGAGCTTGGGCAAGCCTCGTTACCACTAACGGAGCCTGTCTCATATTTTGTGTAGTTTATTAAACGTTCATATGCTCTCATATTCATCCATCCTGTATTCTTTATAGTATAATATAGTGTATCTATATTTCGTGTATTATACTATAAAACTAAGTAAGATGTAAAACCTATTCTCTTATCTGATATTCTGTAAAGAAAGATGCAGCGTAGGCAAAACCCAGCTTGTGGTTAAATTGCAGGAGAACTTAAGAATAGAAATATGGATATGGTTAAAAGATTAAAAAACTCATCTTAGGTTGCGTATTAATTGGATAGTCTGTTGGTGATATAATCCTCCATGTTCTCCCTGGGAATATTTAAGGGTATGGATAACTCTCCATAGAGATACTCTTCTGCCTCATGAAGAAATTTCAAATCAGTGCTTCCAATTTTCTTTCCCTCTGATATCTTCTTTTGATTCTTAGCGTACAAGGTTTTAATTACTTTAAGCCATGCTCTGCAATCACATTTACGTATTAATGTTTTATATTCTGCTTCTTGCAATTTATCATTAGCAACCTTTATTAAATCAATCGAAGGTATATCATCTATTAAATTCAAGGCCTCTTCCTTCGTTAATATTTTTCTCATTATGGTTTTTTCATTATCTATTAGGGTATAGATGGTTCTTCCTTTCGAGTATACCGGTTGCAAAGTATAGTATAGTTTGGATTTATCTATCCCAACAATATCAGGTGTACCTATCTCAAGTATTTTACAAACACCATGGTTTCCATATACGATATAGTCATTTACTTGATACATTCAGATCATCTCCTATCTATTGCCATTCAACAGTTACAAATATTTGGCTGGATATGGATATCTCATGTTATTAAATAATCCATGAAATCATAAACATAAAACCCCATCATATTAATCAGATGAGGTCTTAAGGTTGAAATTTGCCGTATCCAAACCATGTATTCTATAACTAGTATATCACATTAATTACAAATTGTCAGTGAATTTTCTAAAATTAATAGAAATTCAGCACTATTACAATATATGGGAGGAAGGTTTTTGTGCAAATATACAATGTATCGTCTTTTTATACCCTTTCTTTTTGCCCGGAACTAGCATTGGTCTGGTCGGGAATAATAGCCGTTATTCCCTGTAGGAGAATAACGGTGCTTCATATAAATCGGCTGTGTCTCTACATCAGGTCTGACCTGAGGATTATAACGGATGAAGGAATTTTTCATATTTTGAGGTTCATTAGATAATTTGGATAGGGATGCTGTGCCAGATGTAGGCGTATCTTTGTCGTTTGTTATGTGTTCATTATTATGTATATTGAGATCTGACATAGAATATCCTCCTCTCATTTCCGTATTAATTAGTTAATCCTAGCTCCTTTATGTAGGAGACAAGTTTATCAGCAGCCTTTTCATGGGTCTTCTCAGAAGGATGCCAGTCAACGGCATATCCATCTGAAGATAATTGTACATCAAATTTCATGGAAGAAATTTTTGTATCACCGGACTCTTCCTTATATTTTGTCACTGCATCTTCTATATAGGGATATAAAGTATCTCCCATGATGCCAAAACTACATATGATATAAGCATCAGAATTCTTCTCCCTAACGGTATGTAAAAACTTTGTATAGAGATTAGAAAAGGCGGTAGACTTTACCGTATCTGTACCACAATAACTACTATCATTGGTTCCAAGATTAATTACAATAATATGAGGACTGAATTTATTAAATTCCCAATTTACACTTATGGGTGCTAAATCTGCTGCCATATTAAAATAGGATTTACCGAATTTATTATAGTAGGGTGGCAAAATGGAAGTGGGATTAATGTCTCCGTTGCTGGTATAACCAGAGATAATACCATAACCACTATAGGCTACCATACTATAGTCTGCATCCAGCTTTCCTGCTGTTTTATAAGCATAGGACTTTGCTGCATTTTCATTGGCTGTGGAATATTTACCGCCTAATTTATCATCCACTCCGTAGCCACAGGTAATGGAATCTCCAATAAATTCAATTCTAAGGGACTTATTCGGTGTTGGTTTGATACTCTCCCCATCTGTTTTAATACCACGGATACCTAGGGAGGAATCAGAAGATTCTGATAATTTAACAAGTCGAACCCTTCCTTCGATTAAATCTCCCTCATGGACAGTTATGGTCTTATTTACCTCATCCATCAGTATATCTTCTACTAATTCATCGTTTAAATAAATACCTACTCTTGCTTCATGACCTTTACCCCCGGCTGTTGTTACAGAAGTATCCCCGATTAAATCAATTTGACACAGGGTTCCACTAAAAGTAAATTCAATACCTGTTGCTGACTGGGAAAGCCATAATACCTTATCCTGCAGATAAGTTCTTCCTAAGGTTTTAACATTCATCTCATTTGGAATAAATTCTCCATGTTCATTCTTTATATCTACTATAGCTTCAGGTGTTGGAGTTGCTTCTGGTGCTGGTGTAGCTTCTGTAGGTGTAATAGTTACTTCTTCTTGCATTAAGGCTAAATCCTCTTGTCCTTTCTTGTCTTTCTGTTGTGAATTACTATTATCCTTCCTGCACCCAATCATCATGAGTGTAGCAATAATTAATAGGCTTAATACTAAAATTTTCTTATACATTGTTTGCACCCCCACGGTTACAGTTCGGCTATTAGTTCGATTTCCCTTATACAGCATCTTTCTATAGCAGAACATCCTATAACAGAATATGAAAAACTGCTTATATGGAAGGAAACTTGCCCAATCAGTTATCAATTCTGTTCATTAATAGTACCTTATATTGACAATATACAACCCTTCGTGATAATATGCAAATAGTTATATAATAATACATATTATAGGTGAATAGCTATGAGTGAACAACAAATATTATATTTTATTACCTTAGTGGAAGAAAAAAGTTTTTCAAAAGCTGCTAAAAAACTATATGTGACCCAGCCTTCTTTTAGTCAATATATTATGAAGATAGAGCAGCAACTTGGAACAAGACTCTTTGATCGTAATTCCACACCCATTAAATTGACTGCAGAAGGCGAAGCAGTCTATGAGGCAGTTTGTGAGATTAGGTCCATCAATGAAAACTTAAAAAATCGTATTGCTTCCCTTACTAATTTACAAACAGGCTCTTTAAAAATTGGTACTACTCCTTATCGCGGTGCTACACTCCTTTCAAAAAGTATTAAACAATATCATACAGAATACCCTGGTATATCAATTACCATACTGGAAAAACCTATGGAGGAATTACTTGCAACAGTACTTAATGGTGAGTGTGATTTTGCCATTGGCTCTGGTAATATTAATCGAACCATCTTTCATGTAGAGCAGTTAGCAACGGAACAGCTCTATATTGCAATATCACCAAATAATCCCCTTGCCAATTCTTTAAAGGCATATAAAATTACGGAACAAGATATTAAAGAGCATTCTCTTACACTTCTTAGTGTAGAGCCCTGTCCTCTAAATCACTTTAAGCATACTCCCTTTGTACAATATGAAGGCGGTGAGAATATAACAGAGCTAACCTCTCATATTCTTGAGGAAGCTGGTTTACAGCCTGTAATCTCTCTTCATTCCAGAGATATGTATACGGTATTTTCTTTTGTTATTGCAGATATGGGTTTTTCAATACTTCCTGATACTCTCATAAAATATGGTAATCAAAAGCAACATGGGGATTATTACAGGATTGAAAGTGAGTTTGCTACCAATAGTATCTATCTAATATCAAAGCAAAACAGGATATTTTCTAAAGCAGCATTAGAATACTGTCGTATTCTAAAAGAATTGATTGTAAGTGGAACCTGGAGATATTAGTAATATGCAACCTACAACGCAAGGATATGCGTAGAAAGAGATTATATGAATAAAGGAAACTATAATGTTTTACTTGAGAAATCTATTATTTTACCACAGAATAATTATAGGTTAGCTAATTTTTTATCTATGGATAAAGCCTCTGCTAATATTGTTTTTCTTGGAGGTTCCATCACTATGGGTTATACCATAGAAGGTCAAGACTTAGTACCCTATCCCCAAATTGTACAAAAGGGTCTATCGACAATAATACCCCAGAAGGGAAGGGCTCGTTATTATAATTTTAGTTTCAGTTGTTTTAATTCCATACTGGGTATATCTTTAATTGAAAAGAAAGTACTTCCCTTAAGTCCGGATCTTGTCTTTATAGAATACGCAGTAAATAATGGTTTTGACCAGGAATGGGCGGCTAGTTTTGAAGGACTTATTCGCAGAATACTATTACATAAACCTGATACAGCTATCATTATTGTCTGCTGTATAGAGGTAAAGGGGTTTACCTGTGAACCTTATATGCAAAAAATAGCCACCCATTATTCCCTTCCTCTAATCAGTATAAAAAATGCATTAGATGAGGGACTAGTTCAGGGCTTTCATTGGAAGGATTATAGTTTTGACAATGTTCATCCTTCCAGGAAGGGACACCAATTAATAGGGGATTGCATTCTTGAGTTAATCACCCTATCTCTAAGTGAAAACCCATTGCCAGCTTATGAATATTCTATGGAATTACCCGCTTCTTGTTATGGTGATGCCTTTACCTATGCCAGATATATTGGTGTAGAGGATGGACCTGTTGTTGATTATGGTAGTTTTAATAAGCGCCTGGACCATGATGCATTAATTGGGGGCTTAGAATATGATGGAACTACAAATTCACCTTTTATCATAGAAATTAAGGGTTGTACTATTTATTTGATTTATGAGATTAATCATGAATTTAAAGCTATGGGTCAAATCAAAGTTAATATTGAACCCGGTAATATTGTACATTATGTGGATGGATTAAGTATCTATGGCTGGGGTAATCCCACCTATTATAAACTAGTGCATAATAAGGAAAATAACTATCGCTTTTCCATGGAAATGCTACCCCAGGATCGAAAAAAGAATTTTACAATCTATGGATTTATTATTGTATAGGAAGCAAATATAGGAGTGGCAAAAGGGGATTTTAATTATTCAATATGTATTTCTACCGGAGAAGCAATTCTAATCTCATCTTTAGCTACAAAGGAATCATAAGCTATTATAGTCACTCCCTTTTCCCTGGCTAGCTTTAGTGCTGCAGCAAATTCAGGGTCTCTTATGGTATGAGGAGTAAAATATCTCACACCCTTCATTTGAATAAGAAAGAATATATATCCGGCATAGCCCTCCTCTACCGCTTTTATCATCTCATAAATATGCTTACAGCCTCTCTTCGTGGGAGCATCGGGAAACAGGGCAATACCATCTTCTATTAAGGTTACGCCCTTCACTTCTATAAAGCCTTTCTTTTCCTTTGTTTCAAAGTATAAATCAAAGCGGGAATTGCCATAGACAACCTCTCTTGAAAGCTTTGTTATCTCCTTGATTTCATCAATTCTATGATCAAGTATTCCTTCATATACAACTTTATTAGGAACTTGGGAATCTATATTAATAAGCACATCCTCTTTATATGCTGCAATTATAGAGTATTTTGTTTTTCTCTCTGGGTTATTGCCTGCTTCTAATATTACTTCGGTATCTTCTATCAAAATCTCTTTGCACCGACCTGTATTTTTCACATGGACAATCTCTTCGTGATTGTCAACAAGTACATGAGCAATAAATCGATTGGGACGTTTTATGAATTTTGCAGTTTTTATATCTAGATATTTCAATTTGGGTTTACTCCTTGTTATTAGTGTGAATTATTAAAAAGCATATTCACACCTAGAAGTTTGTGCCTGCGTAATCCTCGGCACAAACTAACTCAAAGAGAAGGTTTGTACTGTAAGTGTGAAAGGTATGGCAAGTATTAAACTAAAGTCATTATATAGAAATTAAAGATAATCTACCTATTAATCTTATTATACTTTGACTTGAATTGTAAAGCTATTATTAATGGAAAGCATGAAAATAGCTACCATATCCTGCCTATGACTGACAGAATAAGTAGCTATTTACTTGATAGTTACATTTGAGCATTAAATAAACTCTTTATCTTATAGATAACATCGTCGGAATCCGCATTGATACTGGAGGCTTCATTAATATTGGAGATTGACTGTAAGGCCTCAATATCGGCATTATATCCAATTGTATAGACGGGTATCCCACTTTCCTGAATTACAGGTTCTACATATTCAAGAGAAAAACCTTCATTTTGTGCCCCATCACTTAATAAGAAAAGCATTAATTTAGCATTGGGATTATTCTTTTTAGCTTCAAGCAGCATTTTGATTGCAACGGTTATACCATCATAGGTAGCAGTTCCGCCTACAGCCTGTAAATCCTCCACTGCACCCTGAAAATAAGCTCTTTGATTAAGATCAAATTTGGCAATTGGTACTTCAATCGTTACATCAGTACTGTAACTAACTAAACCCACATAGTTATTATCCTTAATATACTGAGCTCCGTTAATTAGACTCTTTTTAAGCTGAGTAATGGGATCACCATCCATACTTCCGCTGACATCGGCAACAAATACAGCAATGATATCCTTACCACCGTCTTTATTCTCTCTCCACAGCTGCTGCGCCTGTAGAACGGTTCCACCCAAGGTATCAAAGCTTTCATTCTTATAACTGTCTAAGCCAATAAAACCATATTTCGTAGCTAATGCCTGAGAACTTTCGTTCAAACAATAATCTGCGAACTTATCTAAAACTTCTTTCTTATGGTCATCCAATGTTCCAACTTCATATAAGGGATTATCATGTCTAATTCCAAAAGGAATAAACTCATATTTCTTTAATTCATCATCATTTACATAGGTTTGATATTCCATAACCATTCCATCTAACTTACCGGAGGCAGCACTCTCTCTCATCTGCATGGTGGTATACGCTACGAAAGGTACATTATTCTGAAACTTGGTAAAGCCTTCCTTGGCTTTATCACTTAATAAATCACTGGAGTCACTGTTACTCAGAGTGCTGAGAAGGAAATTCAAGCCTGTTGAGCTTGCTAAGGGATTTGTATAACCCATTACCATCTCATTGTTCTCTACAGCCTTTAAGACAGCTGGCAGATCTGCTTTCCCATAGCTGCTTTCCAGTTTATCTTTGGTATTCTTATTAACAAGAATACCTGCTACATTCCCTACAAGTCTCTTTTCATTTAAAATAACATCCTGACCCTGAGCATTAATGAGATTCCCCCATAGCTCAGAGGAGGGAGAAAAAGCATCCGGCATATATTTTCCAGATATTATATAATCTGCACCTAAGCCGGAAGCGATGTTTCTTATGGATACAGATATGGTCTTACCATCAAGGGTATAGCCTTCTTTATTGAACTTGTTGGCCACTTCTAAAATCCAGCCGTCCATACCTTTCCCGGATTTCTCTGGGCTTGCAAAAATTTCAATATCAATATCTCCGTAACCTTCAACAGAGATTGGATATTTATCAATATCCGGTAGCTCATCATAGAGTGAGGAGGGAGATAATTCTATGGAGGCTTTTCTTGGAGAGTTGGTTTCTACAATGATTTTATCAGACAGATATTCTAGCTTCTCATCTATACCTTTACTGTTATATGCTTCTAGTTCTTTACTGCTCTTATTATTACCATTGGTTGCTCTGCTTGCGATGGATACAATAACAAATACTAGAATAAATATTACTGCTATCCCCGCCATAAATTTTACAAGATTACCCTTACTCATATCTTACCCCTTTTCATATTTATTCTTTAAATCATTAAAATCATCTTCCTGATCCGTACGAAGACTCTTCATTGCATTAACTACATCACGCAATTTTGATATATCCTTATCCTCATGAATCTCCCCCATTCGTGAGGTTTCGTTTATTAAGATTTCAAATTCCTTTAAAATGTCATTTATTTTTCTTAACTGTTCTTCAATATAAGCGATATTATCCCATATAATCTCAGGCATACCCTTATCATCAAAAACTTCTATACGATTTGCTACTCTTTCCATATAGATATATAAGGCATCTTCTACAGTTACAACCAAATCCCATAAGGCATTGTCAGAAGATCCCGTCTCTTCATCAGCCAAATGAAGCATCACATCTTTACGCCTATTAAATTGTTGTATCTGTTGGCATGCAGCATCAATGCATTTGAGAACCTGATTGTTTGTATGTTCCTTACGCTTTTCGGTTAATTTATAAAACAATTTATCTAATCTTGTCATTTTATCATCATGGGTTATTTCCCTAAATGAAACTTCAAATATTTGCTTGTATAGCAGCATAATAGAAAATAGTAATAAGAGGAATACTCCCATCGTTAAAAATGTCTTAAAAATAATTCCGCCAGGAATCCTAGTTAATATAATAAATGCAATAGGGATAGTTAATACTGCACTAATACCAAACATCCAATATAATGTATAATTTTTGTTGTTCTTCATAATAATCATACCTTTCCGGAACCTGCATACTTTGGGTCGCAGGCAATCTAATCTCCATCGCTGCTTATGGATTATGATGATATTATATATTAAGTTTATAATTATCTCTACCATAATTTACAATTATGAGGAATTATTTTATATTAATATACAGTATATGTGATATAAAATTGCTATTACAATACAAATGTGGAAATATATACATAATATCTGCAATTATATACAAAAACGTCTCATTAAGCAAGACGCTTTAAGCCTTCTTAATGAAACGTTAATTTTTTACTATTTGTTATGCCATATTGTTTATAGGAGTAGTATTATTAACTAAAATAAATACTATATATCTTCTCCGAAGTACGTGTTGCAAGAGCCTGTGTTGTAAGAGTGGGATTAGGGCCGCCTAATCCATTATATAATACGCTATTATCTGCAATAAATAGTCTTTTGACCTGTAAGGCTTCACAATTCGTATCAGTTACATATCCCATACGCATGGTACTTGTAATATGTATGAAAATATCCGGTGGCCAATTTGAGCGTATGACTGTTTTAGCTCCAGCCTGGCGTAATATGTCAGCTGCTATTACTGCCAATTTATTTCTCTTCTCATCAGCCTGGGGACTTGGAGTATAATTAATTACCGGAATATAGCCGTTCTCATCTTCTTGAACTGGATCCAAAGTTACACTATTATTTTGGTTTACATCATCGTCCGTAAATATTAGAAGGCTTAGGGTTCTTGGGTAATCCCTCATGAATAATTTTAACTGCTCTCCTACGACCAATCCTTCTACATCCCAAGGCTCTTGCTTGGTGGACTGATTTAGGAAATTATAACCTTTAGAGCTGGTTCCATATAGCAGGGAAGAGTATAAGCCGGGACTAAGGCCATAGGTTTCAACAACTCCAAGGCCCGGATAATCAAATCTGGCTGCTGCATTCTGCCCTACAAAGGGATTAATATTAGGAACTCCAAGGATATCAGATAAAACATTCTCATCAAAGATACCTGAGACATTGTCAAACCAATGATTCGTCAGTCCTTTTCCAACCCAATCATTCTCTGGTAACCCGGAATTCAGCCAGAGACGTGGTGTTTCAATCCCTCCTCCTGCCATGACAATTACCTTTGCTCTTAATGGGATGATTTCACCGGTCCAGGTATCACGATATAGTACCCCCACCGCATGCAAACCGGTGTCATTACTATCTTCAGTTATAATTCGTATGACAAATGCATTGGGTCGTATTTCAACATTACCCGTTTTAAGGGCTTTAGGAATATAACTTACCAGTGTTGATCTTTTAGCAATCTGATCCACACTAGGCCCAATGCGACAGCCATTGACACAATGTCCTCGCAAGGTGCAGCCTACCCTTTGAGCAATGGGAATATTGGTATCGCCTGTGATATTTGGAGGTAATATTGCATTTGGTTGTGGGCGATATCCAGGACTTGTAACATCGGGTGAATCTAAAAGCTTCCAACCAGCTTTTTGAGCACCATAATAAAAGAGATCCTCCTTTGGTGTTGCAGCTGCTGGTGCAACGGGAAGTTCTTCCTCCACCTTCTCATAGTAAGGAATAAGTTCCTCATAGGTAATTGGCCAGACATTATCAATATCCTGAGGAAAAGCACGGGGTGAATTGGCAAAATAATGGAGGGTACTTCCCCCTACTCCACTATTTTGCCAGGTAAAACCTCCCTTTGTGATATTTCGAGGCCATGGGCCTAGAGTTATGTTAGCAGGTCCCCAGCGGAACTTCCCATAGATGAAATTATTCATATCATCCTCTAAGTCTGTAAAATTCTTCTTCAAAATTTCTGCACTTAAATCCTCATAGCTGGAGCTACTGACAGCTCCACGTTGAGAAATAGGATTAGGCCATTTATTATTGCCAAACCAGGGTCCTCCTTCAAGAACTAATACTTTCAGTCCTTTTTCCCCCAGCTCTTTAGCAGCTACGGCTCCACCACCACCGGCTCCTATGATTATAACATCAGCATCCATATGAATATAGCTCCCATCATTCCATTATTGGTTTAGTTTCATTTTTTTTATTTCTTATAGCATAATATTCTCTTACTATGGATAAATAGCTAAAGCTTGGTCCAGGATAACCGATTTGCTCCCAACTTGGGGGCTTATACTCTAAGATACGTTGATCCGGTTCTAATAAGCGTGTGGTTCCATATCCATACCACTCCGAATAATATCCCAACATGGTATATCTGTTTAATGAATTATTGACTAGATTAATTCCCGGATATTCATTAAATAAATTTAAGTCAGAAGAAATAATATCATACTGACTTATGTTAGTCAGGGCAAGAAATCTTTCTCTAGGGGAAAGCATGGGAAATAAAGGTTTAACTATTATTTCTGTGCTATTTTCTTCATTATTACTGAGAGTTTTCATGTATAGCATGGCAGTGTAATTAAGTAGCACTGCTATAATGTAAGAATAGGGTATATAATAATGATTTAAGATCATAACCATATACTCATCCGTATAAAAATCTAATGCTCCATAATACATAATTTCTCCGTATATTTGAGCTAGCATAGGTGTTCTGGGTATTATCGCATCAACAAAGGCCATAATAGTATCATAAGTGTATAAAATTGCAGGATTATTCCCAATCTCATTGTTTGTATCATTTATCCCATCCAAGCTATTTCCACCAATCATTTCATACGATTTATTTTATTATACCTTATGAGATAATCTGTGAATTTATACAAAGATTCCACGGCTACTTCCTTGCTGCGAATGCCCCTCCAAAGGGGAGCATTTTCATTCAATAGAAGGTAATTTACAATTAAAAAAAGGAAGCCTTTATGACTTCCTTTGTAGTTACGCTATTTTATTAGTTCTTCCAGTAGATATCAATATTATCCTTATCCTTAAGGGGCGCTGTAAATTCTGCCTTTACACCATTAAGTAAGGTAATGAGTTCTGACCCACCCATAGCTGTTAAATCAAAGGGATAGAAGTCAAAGATATCAACAAAGATATAATTCATTTTAGTGGTAAGTTCTACTACCTGCCCATTCACAGTAATAAAGATATTTTGCGATGGCTTTAGATCTTCCTTTTTAGTAGAAATCTCTGCCGTCTTATTGCTAATTACCTTGGGTTTGGAGTATTCCTCCATCCAATCATTAGAAAAAGAATAGGTATCAACATTAAGAGTTTCAATTGGAGTTGGATTACTATTTAGATTACATTGTATGGTAAAATTCTCATATATCTTCTCCTCCATACTGGCAGGTATATGATTAACCAGAATTTCCCCCTTAAACTCAATATCCAAGAAGTCTAGTACTTGCTTTAAGGTATAGTAATTAAGTAACTGTATCTCATCATTATCCTTAATGTGATAATACTCTGATACCAGTGCCCCATTGACCATCACAAACTTAGGACATAGAATTCTAGCATCATTGACAATAATACTAATGGTACTATTGTATTCTGGTAGCTGCCTGATTTCATAAACAGCATCTTTCCCTATGGTTGATTCCTGAATTTCAATTTTATCATTCTTATTAATTGGACTGTTTATTCCTACACTTTCTCCGTTTAATTTGATTTTAGCAGCTTCACCAAGCTCTCCTCTAATCATTCGGCGATTACCATCCAGGGTATAATTAATAGACTTGCCCCTTCTTGGAAATAATTTCTCACTGGGATATCCCATCTGAATTGCTGCATCAGATATGGTTAATTTCTTATTACTATATAATTTTACTCGTTCTCCATTAATGGTAACATAGAAGAAATTATTGCTCTGTTCATAATAATTAAGGCATATACCGATGGGAGTTACCAATAGGGCATCTTTCTTAATTTTCTCCTGTAAAAAGGTTACTTCATGAAGTACTTCCTCTCCTCTTAGAGCTACTCTATCATGGGGGAGATTTAGACACTGGGCGAGACTGGTTACAAATCCCGGTAATTTACCACCACCACCGACAACGAAGACTGCACTAACGGATTTAGAGCCGTTAAGCTCAATAATCTTATCTGCTATACTATGTGTAATATTCTCTACTGTATCAGAAATTCCTTCTATAATCTCCTCTGTAGTTATCTTATTGCTGATACCCATAACGTCCTTATAGGTCACCTTTTTCTTCTTCAGACATGCTGTCTTCATGTTTTCTGCAACCTTAAACTCTACCAGATATCTTTGGGCAATAGCCTCAGTGATCTCATCACCAGCCAAGGCTATCATACCAAAAGCAATTATGCTGCCACCCTTGGTAATTGAAATATCTGAAGTACCTGCACCCACATCTACCATAGCTATATTGAGTAAACGAAATTTATGGGGAATGGCCACATTAATTGCAGCTATGGGCTCCAAAGTTAGATTAGCTACCGTAAGGTTTGCTGCTTCTACTGCAGCATATAAACCATTGATTACTTCATCCGGAAGGAATGTTGCAAGAAGTTCTGTACCAATCTTACTCCCTTTGTGACCATTTAATTTCCCTATGGGATACCCATTAAGGGTATAGCCAATTACAGAATATCCTACACAGTAAAAATTAATTTTATCTTGTTTCAACTCTTCTCTTAAAGTATCATAAGCTTTCTCTATACCAATCTGATCCAGGGAATAGATATCTTCCTCTGTGATAATGGCTTCACTAGGCAATTCAATCTCAGCCATAACTTTTATAGTCTTTAATACTCTGCCTGCGGCTGCAATGCAAACCTCGTTTAATTTTCGATCCACTTGTTTTTCTAAGGCTTCTTTCACATCTTTAATTGTCTGTGTAACCTTATCAATATCATGAATCTGGCCATCCAGCATAGCCCTTGTCTCATGCTCCTTTATGTACTGAGCTATTACCATGAACTGATTCCTGCTATCTCGGTAGCCTACCGTTCCAACGATACTTCTTGTGCCTATATCTAAACCAAATACTAGATGTTCTGGGTATTGTATGTTCTCCATCGCAGGACCTCCAATAGCTTTTCCTAATTTAAAATAATGTAGAAATAAATTATTTTATGTAAATAATAGCAGAAAAGGTGTCAAAAATCAAGTAAGCTGGCATTTTGCTTTGATTTATGTAATTATTCTCTGCCAAGGATAATCGTACCTAGGTCTAATAGGGGATGTACTTTTTCGTTATTTTTGAATAATTTCTGAATTATAAAATAGATATTGAATATAATGAGAATATTCTGTAATATGAAATTGTAATTAATTTTACTAAATATGGTAGAGATAAGGAAGTATTTGTATTATCTATACCGATAAAAATAAGAGTAAAAATATCGTCAACTAGAAAGGTTAAAAGTGTGATACCATGTTTGATAACATTCATGTGAACAATGTATATCGTAATTTGGTGAATGGTGATTGGGTGGAGTGTAATAGCAAGAAGACAACCCAAATTATATCCCCAGTAGATGGTAGTTTAGTTGGGGAGACACAATTACTGACACAAAATGAAATTGAGGATATTATTCTAAATTCCAAGGAGGCTCAGAAAGCCTGGAGAGAAACTCCTGTCAGTGAACGTGCTAAAATTCTTGAGAAAACTGCGGAGCTCTTAGAAGAAAATGTTGAATATTTATCGAAGATTTTAGAGATGGAAATTGCCAAGGATACAGATTCCTCTAACTCAGAGATAAAAAGAACCGCTGACTTTATTCGTTTTACTGCGAATGAAGGAATGCATTTACAGGGAGAAACCATTGGTGCAGATAATTTCCCTGGATATAAGAAGAATAAGATATCCTTTGTTTCAAGAGTACCTTTAGGGATTGTATTAGCCATATCTCCTTTTAATTATCCAATTAATCTCTCTGCTTCAAAGATAGCTCCTGCTCTCATGGCGGGTAATAGTGTTATTTTAAAGCCACCGACCCAGGGTTCCATTAGTGCTCTATATCTGGCAGAGGTATTTAATCAGGCCGGTCTGCCTAAGGGTGTATTAAATACTGTAACGGGTAAAGGATCTGAAATTGGAGATTTCTTGATAACTCATAAAGAAATCAGCTTTATTAATTTCACAGGAAGCACTAGTGTTGGAAAGCATATTGCAAGTATCGCAGGCATGGTGCCTCTCATGTTAGAATTAGGTGGTAAGGACGCAGCTATTGTATTAGAGGATGCAGACCTTAACATGACAGCAAAGAATATAGTTGCCGGTGCCTATAGTTACTCTGGTCAAAGATGTACCGCAGTAAAACGAGTATTAGTTGTGGAACAGGTAGCGGATAAGCTAATTGCATTAATTGAAGAAGAAGTTAAGCATCTTAAGGTAGGAATGCCGGCAAAGGGAGTTCATATCACCCCTCTCATTAATGACAGTTCTGCTGATTTTGTTCAGGAACTAATCGATGATGCCCTTGCCAAAGGGGCAAAACTAGTAACGGGGAATAAACGTGAGAAGAATTTAATCTATCCCACTTTATTAGATAGGGTTACCACGGATATGAGACTTGCATGGGAAGAACCCTTTGGTCCTGTATTACCAATGATGCGTGTGAAGGATGCCGAAGAAGCTATTGAGATAGCAAATAAATCTGAATATGGTCTTCAATCCTCTGTCTTTACCAAGAATATTGACAATGCCTTTATGATTGCTAGCAGGCTGGAGGTTGGTACTGTTCAGATTAATAATAAAACTGAAAGAGGCCCAGATCATTTTCCTTTCCTTGGTGTTAAGTCCTCAGGTATGGGTACCCAGGGAATCCGCTACAGTATTGAAGCTATGAGTAGACCTAAGGCAATTGTATTAAATTTAGAGAAATTCTAATAAGAATTATGAATATGAGACTGTATTCATGATATCTACCCCATAAATGTTGATATTCAATAAAAACCGGTCTTAGCAAGCCAAATATCCTTGCTAAGACCGGTTTTATCATGGTTAATCTTAGATAAGCTAATCTACCTTGCTCATATAGTACTAACAGTTTTTACATATGATTTCAATGGCATTATTACAGTTATTAATATCAACCTTATCATATAAACCGCCAAATTCTCCGTCTAATGTCCATTCCATTAAGTCAGAGGTAATTGAAAGTCTGGAAGCCTGAACATAATACATGTAATTTTCATTGATTTTCACATTAATCAGGGCACTAATAATTGCTTCTAAATCAAAGATATTTTTAGGCATCTTAATAAGCAGCATCTCAAAGATACCATCATTTAAGCTGGTTTTTTCAGAATTTACGTTTTTAAAACCTGCAATATATAAAGAGTTAGTTACAAAGCCAATAATAAAATCATCTTCTATAACATTATCATCATATTCAACCTTAACATGCTTAGCTTTTAAGTCTGATAGTTTTTTTATTCCCTCCAGATAATAAGAAAGAATACCGATAATATTCTTGTTCTTCTGGGAGGTGGTATAAGGAACATCAGTAAAGGCTCCAAAGGCTGCTACATAGATAAAATATTTATCATTAAATTTACCAATATCTATGGGTTTAGGCTTACCCGTTAATATATTTCTTACGGAATGTTTTATCTCTCTGCTGATTTTTAAGCTATGGGCCACATCATTCATAGAACCTGCCGGAATATAACCGATAGGAATTGTCTTACCTGCAAACATCTGACCTGAAACCACCTCATTTAAGGTTCCGTCTCCTCCGCCGCATACAAGCAAATCATAGTTATCGGATTCTCTAGTTATTATCGTCGTCGCATCTCCCTTGTTTTGCGTAGGGAATACGGTCAC
Organism: Bacillota bacterium; assembly: GCA_023443625.1. The sequence goes on from JAEZTQ010000082.1 coordinate 40,572, forward strand.
CTTATATCCATGTTTTACAAAGGAATTAATAATATCATATAATTTACCTTTAATTTTACCTCTGCCTGCAGTTGGATTGAATATAAACAGCAGTCTTTTCATTCTATCCTCCAATTCTACACATTCTTATGCGTTTGTGAAAGTTGATAACAACTCTCACTCTTCTCCTCTATTTAGTATAACATATTTATTGCCATTTCACTATGATGCATAGGAATAATTACAAAAAACATAAGGCCTTCATATAATTGTTAATGTAATGGGATATTCCTCCTGGTCTTATCAAGATTATGGAAGGCTAACTTCAACATAAAATATGACTAAATAATACCATCAGACTTATCTTTTAACAATATTAAAGTTGAAATTATTTTAAATATTAGAATTTAATTAGTTTACTTACAAATTATATCATATATGTTATTATTTATGTGTTTAAATTAATTCATGAAAATAGGAGGAAATTAATGTTTAGTAAATTAAAAAGAGCTGGTTTATCCATTTTATTGGTTATCACAATTCTTCTATTGCCATTTAATCATGTCAATGCACAAACAAGTACCCATGACAATACAAAAACGGAAAATACCAGCCAGCAAATTCAAACCTTTGCAGATCAAAAAGCAAAGATACTTACTGCTCTTTATGGAACCACCAGTGTTCAATATGCCCTCATTGATGAAGGTAAAATAGTAGCAAGTGGTGTGGCAGGTATTAATGATAAAAAAGCCAAAACAACGCCCACCCAAGAGACTATCTATGGCATAGGATCCATTAGCAAAGTATTTACTACCACTGCTGTCATGCAATTAGTAGAAAAGGGAAAGATAAAACTAGATACACCCGTGGTGAAATATCTGCCTGAATTTAAAATGGCTGATAAGAGGTATAAAGATATTACAGTACGTATGTTATTAAATCATTCCTCTGGATTAATGGGAACCTCTGCTAGCAATACCTTTCTCTATGAAAATAACCAGAATAATATTTCCCATAATATTTTAGATAAATTAAAGAATTCCAGCCTAAAGGCTGATCCAGGAGCCTTTATGGTCTACTGCAATGATGGATTTACTTTAGCAGAACTTGTGGTTGAAAAGGTATCCGGCATAAGCTTTAGTGAATATGTGAATAAATATATCTCGAAACCATTGGAATTAGTAAATACAAAGACACCTAAGGATACTTTTAATAGGGATTTACTGGCTAAAGCTTATTCCTCAAGTTTTGAGAATCCTCTTCCACCAGAGAGTATTAATATAATTGGCTGTGGTGGAATCTATTCAACAGCCACAGATCTATGTAAATTTGCACAGATTTTTATGAAAGATACTTCCAGTGTATTATCAAAAGCTTCTGTTGAAGCTATGAGCAAGGAGGAATACTTAAAGGGTATCTGGCCAGAAGAGGAAGATACTACTTTAGCTTACGGCTTAGGATGGGATTGTGTGAAAACTTATCCCTTTAATAAATATGATATACAAGCCTTAACTAAGGGTGGTGATACTCTTGCATACCATGGCAGTCTTATTGTATTACCAGAGGAAAACATGGCTATGGCTGTATTAAGCTCCGGAGGTGTCAGTTCCTATGATCAATACTTTGCTCAGAGTGTAATGCTGGAACAGCTTAAAATCAATGGTTCCATCAAAGAGATTAAACCCATGGAGGCATATGAGAAACCGGTTCAAGCTACAATCTCTTCAAGTCTTTTAAAATATGATGGCTATTATGCCAATACTATGGGATTAATACAAATTAGCATGAAGGAAGAAGGAATCCTCACAATTAGTAATCCCATGGGCCTATCTTCAAATAAAGAAACTTATATTTATACAAAGGATGGGAATTTCTATTCTAAAGATGGTTCAACAAAAATATCCTTTGTAAATGAAAGTAATGGAAAGATCTATCTATATGCCAGCGGATATGCTACTGTACCAGGATTTGGCGACACAGTTACATCTGGTTATCAATACCAAAAGCTTGAAAGTAACCCCATCACTAAGAAAGTTCAGACAGCTTGGAAGCAAAGATTGAATCAGAAATACTTTATTATAAACGAATGTTTTTCTTCAGAACTATATACACAAAATTCAATCATTGCTATAATGCCTAGTTCAATGACCTTAGAAGGATATTTCTATAATAGTGTTATTCTTGATGCCAATACTGCTAAAGTTAATGTTCAAATTCCAGGCGTATATGGTCGGGATTTATCAGATTTCAAGTTTTATACAAAGAATGGAACAAATTATCTAGACTATTCCGATTACACATCAATTGCTGAGAAAGACATTAAAAATCTCTCTTTAAAAGATAATTTCTCCTATAAGATAGGGACGGATGGATATGCACTCTGGTACAAGATTGGTAAGGCAGAGGGTAAGAAGCTTCAGGTTACTACTCTTCCAAAGAACTCCTCCTTCAGTGTATTTGATTCTAATATGGTCTGTGTATTTAATTCCTTGGTAACAGGAGAAAATACAGTTACCTTGCCAAAAGGTGGTTATATTGTTTTTGCTGGAGATCCTAAGGCAAAGTTTAGTGCAAAATATGTAAAGTAAAATTATTAAACTGACTTTCTAAAGATAAAGGGAGTGTATGCAATCTTAGATACACTCCCTTTAACATGAAAAATCCTCTTAATGTATTATCATTATGAATTTAATGATTATTCTTCTTACTCATAATTGAGATATTAATATCCATGCCTAATCCTATAAACACCATGAATATGGGTGTAGTCTGTAAGGAAGAATCAACGAATAGACCACTGACCATAAAACTTATGGTAGCTAAGAAGCATCCTAGTCCCATTCTCGCTTTTGTCGTTGATAAATCAAGGTTTTTATAAAGCCTTATGGATTTGATAAAATAATTTAAATAAAAGAGAATAAAGGCAATTAAAGAGATTACTCCTGTTTGCAAGGCAATCATTAAGTAAAAGCTATGAGGCTTCTCAATTAATGTATAAGGGGTCTCACTATTATTTGCCTTCCCCACATAATCTGATTGAGGGAATATAATAGGGAAGGTATCAGGACCCTTACCTATGAAGAGGGTTTCTCTTAATAATGGCAGGGATCTGGACCAGATATAACCCCTTCCTGACCCAATATCTTCTAAATCTTTAGGACCAAGGGCGGGGATAGATATAAGCTTATCCACCTTGGCAAAATCATTGACATAGGCATAGCCTTTATTATCATCTAAGAAGAAAATCCAGGTGATGTCATCAATGATGCAATAGATAAAATATTCTTCTTCAAATTCCTTGATGGTAAAGGAATGATTCTTAAAATTCTTCCATGCAAGGCTCTTGGTATCTGGATTATAATAACTAGTAATATCCTCTCCCCTGGAATTTACAAAACGTAAAGTTGGTTCTTCTAGTGAAGGATCAAAGCTAAAGGAGATTGCTTCCTCCCCATAGGTAATAAGAATTTCATCTTTGTTTGTTAAGATGCTATCTAAGGAGCTTTCCTCATCCTCATTGGCAAACAGGGATAGGAAGGTACCTTGAATTTTCTCCAGGTATCTAAAATCATTAAGGAAATCTATGCCTACAAAGATTAGAAGGGCTACTAGACCAATGATACAACACTCTTTCCAAATTCTTATTAATTGTTTACTACATAGGTAAGCCATCACCATTAGTGATATAAATAAAGCAACTAATCCAGTACGGGAGTAGGTTTTAAAGAGAAGGATGGTTAAAATTCCAATTAAAACACTATATATGAGCTTTTCTCTTGTAATACTATCCTTCTCTTCCTTTATTTCCTTACTCTTATTTATCCCTGGAATAAGAAATGCCAATAAAAAAGATAGCATCATTGTCAAATATACCGAAGCAAAATTAGGATTAAATAAGGTCAGAGATACAGCATTATTCTTTAGATGGGACTTAATCTTGCCAAGATAATCCTTCCATTGTGCTCTGGGGATGATTATTTTTTGAAAATCCTTTTGAAACAGAAAATCCTTGCCAAACATTTGAAAGCTTCCAATGAGAGATATTACAAAAACAGAGATCAGCAAAGCCTTTAATATGGATTTATAATCCTCTTCTTTTTTATCAATTTGATAAGTATAGACTAAGATAATACAATATCCTACTAAGACAAATACGCTTTCAAAATGTGCCATTCCTCCTACCAAAGTAAATTTGGGACTTACGGTAAAAAGAGAGGACAAGATAATAAAGAAGGTATAAATACCCAAGGGGATCAAAGGTTTTAGCTCTTTCTTCGGACTTCTATTGATTGCCATATAAATAATCAAAATAATTCCTGCTATGGCTGCAATCATTATGAAGGCTATACTTTTGTAATAAGAAAAAAAGTCATTGCTAGTTCCATTATTAGGATACCAGGGATAAGCTGATAATCCATTATCATAGGTAATCATGCGTGTAATAAAGGGCAGTATGGCTAGGATTAGGATAATGGGTAAGAGTAAATCATTAAATTCCTTCTTTTTCTTACGTTGGCCCATGATTATGTCACTCCTTCTTGGGTTAATATATCCACAAATAAGGCTGTTGCAAAATTAGAATTTCCTTATATTTTGCAACAGCCTATTTAAATTCTAGCAATCTTAGTAGTAGGATGATTCCTTTACAATAACATTAAATTCCAAGGTGAACTCACCGCAGGTTGCTGTTACACCAGCAGTACCTGCTCCATTAAGAGTTACATGACCAGTATTGTCAATGGAAATTACATTCTCGTCACTACAGGTATAAGTGACCGTTGTAGTAAAATCATAGGGATCATAGGACATCATATCTAATAGATTATCATAGTAATACTCATCGTCCATGTAATAAGTTAAGGTAGGCATATCATCAATCATATCAAAGTAGTATGAATAAAACTCAAATCTAGTGATGGGTATTTCCTTAACAGTTACTTTTACCGTTCCAACGGACCTCTTCTTCGCCCCTTTGCTTTGTTCATAAATAGTAAGGGTTGTTGTTCCCAAAGATACACCCTTCAATCTAAATTCTTCGGTGCCCCATTTATTAACTTCATATTCAGCAGATACAATGCTGCTATCCTCGGATACTGCAGTATATACAGCTTCATAATTAAAATACTTAATACCTATGAGATTCGTTAGTTGATTATTTGAATTAATACCAATTTCAATAGAGGAGTAATCAGGATTTATGGAAGATCCAGCTACTGTAACCTTGATAGATCCTAACTTCGTTGTCTTCTTATTATAGGTTTCTGTAACACTGATGGTGGTCGAACCAATCTTTACACCAGTTATTACCCCATCTTTATCTACTTTAGCTATTTTTGTATTAGCGGAAGTGAATTTATATGTAGCCTTTGCATTATAGTTATTGATTCTGATATAGTCATATGAATAGGGATCTTTAACTGGTACTTCCATGGACTTGTCAGCCAATTTACCTGTAGTTACATTAACGGTAATCGTTCCCACGGTGGTCTTCTTACCCTTGAGGGTCTGTGTAACAGTAACTTTGGTTTTGCCGTAAGCCACACCGGAAATGGATCCATATTCATCAATTTTAGCTATTTTTGAATTGGCGGACTTATAAGTGTATGTTGCATCCTTATTTGGAAAATTGATATATATATAGTTACTTCCATTCATACCAACCTCAAGGTTTTTATCCACATAAGGCAGCTTAACGGTTACGTTGACTTTACCAACTTCTTTTTTAACTCCATTAAGGTTCTGTGTAACAGTTACAGTGGTTTTGCCCTTAGCTACACCTTTAATTAAACCATATTTGTCTACTGTTGCAATCTTTTTGTCCTTTACTGAATAGGAGTATGTAGCACTATCCTGCCAATTCTCAATGTAAATATATTCAGGAGAACTATTTACGCCAACAGTTACATCTTTTCTGCCAATTGTAGCTTTCGTCTCTGCTGCAGATACCTCCTGGGTTGTCAAATACCCTATAGAAGGTATAAAACTTAATGCGGTAGGTGCCAACATTGTGATAATTAGTAAAATTGCAATTCTTTTCAGTGTTCTTGTCATCTGTTCCTCCCAATTATGATAGTTTTTATAATGCAATATTATTACTACATTATAAAACATAATCTGCAGTAATGCAATTCTTACCTTGATAAAAATTAGCATAATTGAGACTATTTTACAATAAAAAACCACGAATGCCATTATCATAAGTAAGCATGAGTGCAAGGAAGGGTAAAAATACATATATTTTGAGATCTATCAGTGCAATGCGTTTTCTGTCGAATTATATGTCACACAATTAAAGAGAGATGCATATTTTATTATATAGAATAAATTAATGATAAGGAGAAATCATATGTATTTTGAATTTTTTAGGCATTTTTTGGTACTACTGGTTCCTGGAGTTATAGGTGCTTTAACTTATAGTATAGTATCAAGCTTGAGAACAAGAGTAAATCTTAGCGTTGCACTAATTCTTGATTTACTTACCTTTACAGCCATGATCACAGGATTATATTTTTTCAAGGCAGTGGTTACGGTTGATTTATTATTAAATGAATTTACCTGCCTAAGTTTTACAAGAAACTATATTTTGCTAAGTATAATAATCAGTATATTCTTTGGTGTACTCTTTGGTATTTTACGTAGAATATTCTTCTGGTTAAGAAGATAATAAATAATATTATTATATTATGTGTAGCTGTAGATATTCCTTTCCTGGATTTAAACATGAATGAACCGCCTCCTTATGATACAGAGGCGGTCAATTTTTATCTTGATTGAGTTGAATTCAAAATTTATGATTTTATTTATAGATAGTATGTTTTTCTATCCTATTTACTTCTTCTGGATCTTTATAAGTTGGAACCACTTTTTTCATTGCTTTTTTAATTTCATTCACCTCTTTTGTGTCTAAAGCTTTTTGTAAGATTTTAATTTTCTTCTTAATGTCTTTTTTCGAGATATTCTTTTGACCTTCAATAAAAATTTTATTCTTTTTTGTTGCAATTAGCTCATTACTATTCATTAACAGTTCTTCATATAGCTTTTCTCCTGGGCGCAGACCTGTCTCAATAATTGACATCTCTGTATAAGGTATATGCCCGGATAGACGAATTAGATTTTCGGCCAAATCAATTATTTTAACAGGCTGCCCCATATCAAGAACATAGATTTCTGCATTCTTTGCCATAGCTCCTGCTTGAAGAACTAATTGAACCGCCTCAGAGATGGTCATAAAATACCTTACAATTCTTTTATCCGTTATTGTTACAGGCCCTCCTTGGGCAATTTGTTTTTGAAATAAAGGGATTACTGAACCATTGGAACCTAATACATTACCAAAGCGGACAGCAACAAATTCTGTTTTACTAAGCTCCTTCCTGCTTTGTAATATCATTTCGCAAAAGCGCTTACTGGCGCCCATTATATTCGTTGGATTTACAGCCTTATCTGTGGATATTAAAACAAATTTGTCCACTTCATATTTCTCTGAGGCTAAGACCACATGATAGGTTCCAAATATGTTGTTTAAAATTGCCTCTTCTGGACAATCCTCCATGAGAGGAACATGCTTGTGGGCAGCAGCATGAAAAACAATATCAGGTCTGTGGTATTCAAATAGTTGAAAGATTTTTTCCTTATTTCGAATAGAGGCAATTTCTACTTTTAGCTCTAAAGCTTCTCCATATAAATGAATTAATTCCTGTTGAATATTATAGGCATTGTTCTCATAGATATCCAAGATAATTAAAGCTTTGGGATTTACCTTCGCTATTTGTCTGCAAAGCTCTGAACCGATGGAACCCCCTCCTCCAGTTACCATTACCTTCTTATTCCTTAGAAATTGTTCAATATCCTTATTATCCAGTAGGATCGGTTCTCGCCCTAATAACTCATCTACTCTAATATCCCTAATGCTATTTAACAGATTATTTACACCACCCTTTTGCAGCAGCTCTAAGGTATTCGGTAGTATTTGAACTCGACATTTTAGATTTGAACAGATATTAAGGATTGCTTTCTGTCTTTCTGCTGATATAGAAGGAATAGCGATGATAATCTCCTGAAGGGAAATATCCTTTAATAATGCCTCTAAATTTGCTATTGGTCCTTTTACAGGAATATTATGAATGCGTTTACCAATCTTTTCTTCGCTATCATCGATAAAATACTTAATATGGTAGTTGCTCTTTGGGTTACATGCAATCTCTTCATATAATTTAACTCCGGCTTCTCCTGCTCCAATAATAACTAAGGATACTCTATTCTGGTCCATTCTAACTTTACTTTTATTATGCCTTTTACGATACTGTCTGTAACTTAATCGCATGAGCAGCATCCCAAGTAAAGAAATGGAATAGGCTGCCATAGAGAATAAAATTGAAAGGGAACTTTGCAATAAGTAATAATCGGTGCTGAGGAATATAATAAATCCAATAAATCCCCCTATAAGCAAACTTAAGTATTCCTTACTCTCCGCATACCTCCATAGGCTGTCATAGGTCTTAAATATGAACTGTGTTATCATCTCGCAGAGCATTAACAATATTAGATGTGGCATTAATTTAAATAAATTATTACTGCCAGTTCCATTACTTTCAGGTAGAGTGTAAAAAAGCATACAGTTGACTACAAGTAAGATAAATAAATCCGATAGGAACACCATTTCCTTTCGGTACCTTTTAAAGATCAAATCAATTCCTCCTAAACTACCCCTGTTGTAAAAAATGTTGAAAAAGATACAATGCACAATTACTAAGTCAGTTTTTGTCTCTCTATTAATATATTCTTATGAACCTGTATTTGTAGCCTGGTCTTTATTCAAATTCAGGAAGAAGTCTCCTCTTAAGTAAAGTATGTTTATGTTATAGGACGCTACGATTAGGGCAAAAGGTATTCTTAAAAATATCCTACGTCAATTTGCACATATACATGCTTACCCAGCGGGATGTAGAAAGCATAGTTTAGTGAGCAACTGTTATGAAGCCGTTGGTGCTTAGGTCCTGTATTTTAGGACCTTATGCACCACTACGTGCTTCATTCAAACGAGAGTGTGTTGCGAACAAACTATGTTTTTCATCACGCAAACATAAAGAGATTGTGCAAATTGATGTAGGATATTTTTAAGAAGACCTTTTGACTCCCTAACCCTATAACATAAAAAACTGCATTCCTTTTAATGAATGCAGTCCAATATCGTCATGTGATTACTTGCCCCATACGACTCTATTAATATAATCAGTATATGAGACGATGATTCTTAGTACCTTCTCTGAGACATTTGGCACAGAATAATCTGTTACACATCTTAAGGTGGTTCTTTCCTGGGATGAAAGTATGTTCAGTCCTTGAAGAATCTGCTCTTTTTTAAGTCCGACCATCATTACGGCTGTTTCCTCCATTGCCTCCATTCGTTCATGTGCTTGTCTAATGTTAAGTGCCTTGAAACCAAGGATGGATGCTTCTTCATTAATGGTTCCGCTATCACTAAGCACTGCCCTTGCATTCATTTGAAGCATTAGATAATCATAAAACCCAAAGGGCTTCCAACTCTGTATTAGAGGATGTAATACTTGTTTTTTCTCCTCTAGCATATTTCTGGTTCTAGGATGGGTGCTTAGTATAATTGGTCTTTCATAAAGTCTAGCAATTTCATTTATGCTATCCACTAAATTTGTAAAATTCTCAGAAGCATTTATATTCTCCTCACGATGAGCAGACACAAGAAAATATTCATCTTTCACTAGATTTAGGCGCTCTATAACATCAGAGGCTTTAATCTTGTCAATCCTACTATGAATTACCTCATACATAGGACTACCAGTTTTAATAATTCTATCTGCAGGAAGCCCCTCCCTTATAAGATACTCTCTAGCTATACTACTGTAGGGAAGATTAATATCTGCTATATGATCTACAATCCTTCGATTGGTTTCTTCTGGTACTCTCTCATCAAAGCACCTGTTACCTGCTTCCATATGAAAAATAGGGATATGTCTTTTCTTTGCTGCAATGGCACATAGACAGCTGTTTGTATCACCTAATAGCAAGAGCGCTTCTGGCTTTACGGCCTCCAGAACAGGGTCGATTTTACTAATTATATTTCCTATGGTTTCTGCTGCTGTAGCTCTGGCAGCATTTAAATAATAGTCAGGTTCTCTAATAGACAAATCTTTAAAAAATACCTCATTTAGTTCATAATCATAATTTTGTCCAGTATGTATAAGAATATGATGAATGGCTTCACAGCCGTCCAATTTGTTAATTACCGATGATAAGCGAATAATCTCCGGCCGGGTTCCAACGATAGTCATGACCTTTAGTTTATTCATTTATACCTCCATATAATAGGTATCTGGCTTATTACTGTCAAAGCTTTCATTTGCCCATATAATTGTAATCATATCTGATTGCCCTGTATTTTCAAGATTATGGGTATAACCAGAGGGAATATCAATAACTTCAAACTTCTCCCCGCTTACATAATAGTTAATTACCACATCAGATGTTATCTTTCTTAATCGGATTATCCCTTTCCCGCTAACAACAAGAAATTTTTCAATTTTCGTGTTATGCCAATGATTCCCCTTAACTATTCCTGGTTTTGTAATGTTCACTGATAATTGCCCCATCTGGGCTTGCTTCAAGAATTCTGTGAAAGAACCGCGATGATCTCTATTCATTTTCAGCTCATAGCTCAAGTCCTGTTCCGGTAAGTAGCTTAAAAAGGTACTATATAGTTTCTTAGTAAAGGCATCTGACATATCTGGAATGAGAAGTCTAGCTCTGTCATGTTGAAAAGAACGGATTAAGTCTGCTGTTTTTCCAAGGGTAACCTCATAGACTTCTTTAACTTCACAGTAATCCCCTACTCTCTTCTCTTTTCCACTGGTTGAATCGATTAGTTCTTCTATGAGATCATCGATATATAAAAGGGTTAACTTAGTGTCAGGATTATCTATGGTGATGGGCTCATTATGAGCATTTTTATAACAAAAGGTTGCAATCACACTATTGTAATTTGGTCTACACCATTTCCCAAAAATGTTTGGTAACCTGTATATAAGAACCTTTACACCTGTTTCCTTGGAATATTGTATTAATAGGTCTTCCGCTTCCTTTTTACTTTTGCCATAGGGATTATCAAGTAAGGCCTGGATGGAGGATGCATACATAATGGGACAAGAGTTATTATATTCTTTTAGTATTTGTATTAATTGTAAAGTAAAATTAACATTGCTTTTTGTATACTCGGCATAATCTTTTGGGCGGTTAGCACCCGCAAGATGAAAGACAAAATCCGCACGGGAACAATATTCATATAAACTCCCTAGATCATTATCCATATCATATTCGTCAATATCTATATTATTTAAGCTTTTTAATTTAATTATGAGATTTGTACCAATAAAACCTTTGGCTCCCGTTACTAATATTCTCATATTATTTTCTACCCTTCCTGCGGTTAATAACCAAAACATATATATTCCTTGGAAAGTAGGGATAAGATATAAGTATTCCACCATTTTCCCTCATAAAAATAATTCTCACGAAGGATGCCATCGACTTTAAAGCCTAGTCTATCAAATAACTCCTTCTTTTTATGATCAAACTCGTATATTTCCGTCCATATTTTATTAAGTCCTAACTGTTGAAACCCATATTCAAATAATAAACTACAGCTTTCTTTAGCATAACCAAGGGAATCGATATAGACATCCTCATATCCTATGTATAGGGATAAGTCTGCGTAACGATGAATCCAATTAATATAACATAAACCACAACAGCCAAGAAGCTCATCATCTTGCAGTCTTTTTATGGAAAACATTAAGGTGGATGAATCATGTAAAACCTTATTCTGATACCATTCTTCCTGAAGCTGTGAATTTATTTCCCTATATTCTCGGAAATACTTTTTTAAGGTCTCCTTATTACGCCATCTTTGAAGAATTCTTAAATCCTCTCTTTCGATTGCAGTCAGATAAACCTTCTCCCCTTGCTTCATTTAAATACCATGCCTTTCTATAAAATCTGCAAACTTTGGGCCGCAGCCTTTCTTCAAAGCCTGCAAACTTAGGGCGCAGGCACAAATTTGTGTATGAAAGATTTTTTATTTTTCACGCAGGCACAAACTTCTAAGTGTGAGAACTGCTTTTTATTTTCACACTACAGTACATTCCTTCCCTTTTTAGAGTAAAAATTGCTTTTTATTTTCACATTAATAGTACATGTCTTCCCTTTTTAGTGTGAAAATTGCTTTTTGTTTTCACACTGTCTTCAATGTTTACTTTATATGTTCCCAGGTAATATAAGTATCCTTTGCTACTTCCTCTTTGAGTTCTTTACCAATTATTTTATGAATTTCATAAGGTGGAATTCCTGCGGGATGAATTGGTCTTAAGGGGAACAAATCCTCCTCTTTCAGTATATAACCGGGCTTTAAATCCCTTGTATAATATAAGGAACGCCTTTGAAGCATTGCAGCTTCCCTTTCATTATCCTCTACCTTCTTAATTCCATCGCCTAGAGAAGACCAACATTCCAAGGAACGATCTACCATCTCCCCCCAAGCTGCGGGATTCAATGAGAATTTATGATCTGGACCAGTTCTGTCATTATCATCAGTAAAATGTTTCTCTATAACCCTTGCGCCAAGGGCTATAGCTCCCAGAACAGTTGTATGACCGGGTGTATGATCCGATAAACCAAGGATTAACTCAGGATAGAGAAAGGAAAAGGTCTTTAGTACCTCTAGATTGATATATTTATAATTTTCTTTACTTAGGGTGTAATTGGTATTGCATTGCATTAATACCAATTGATGATTTTCTTTGCAAATTGCTTTAACTGCTCTGTCAACATCCCCTAAGGAAGAGGCTCCTGTAGCCAGGATAACTGGTTTATTCTTTTGGGCAATATAGCGGATCAGTTCAATCCAGGTAATATCTCCAGAACCTATCTTATAAGCATTTACATAGGGTTCTGCAAGATCAACTGCTTCAAAATTATAGGGACTGGTCATATATTCTATCTGAACCTCATCACACTTATTCTTAAGTTTTGCTCTCCATTCATCATGAATGCTGCAATCTTCATACACCTCATATACAGATTTTTGCCAGGAGGCTTGATGTGACAATTTATTATGAAAGGCTGCAAATCCACTTTTACTGACTATGGTAGAAGCTTTAAAATTCTGAAATTTGGCAGCATCAGCACCCTTTTCTTTGGCTAATTCTATTAGGTGAAAGGCTCTATCTAAATCACCATCATGATTCGAGGCGATATCTGCAATAAAATATGGAGGTTTTGACTGGGCAATTTCTCTATTTCCAATAAACATAAAATCCTTCTCCTCTCATTGGTTTACTTAGATCTTATAAAGATACCCTAAGTAATATCTTACTTTTATGATGACTTTTAACCCCTTTTTAAGGACTCATCATATTTCCTATCATATAATCTCTTAAACTCTTTAACTCCCTCTAGAGGAGTACTGATATGGATACCCAAAGCCTTACAGATTTTCTCATTGCTTAATCCCATATTCTTGGTTCTGGGGGCAATAAAATGATAATTCTCCATGGACATCTTATTAATGGAGCCGTAGATTCCAAACTCCTCCATAATAGCAACTGCTATATGGTATTTTGAGATGGAGCCTGTGCTGCTAATGTGATAAAGTCCCACAAGATCTCCTTCTATGCAAAGATCAGCTAATTTCGCTAGTTCATTTACTAAAATGGGTGAGAAATAAATATCATAAAACATGTTCAGTTCAATATTACTGAGTAAGGAGGTTAAAATCCATTCTCCAAAACTATTTTTCTCACGATAATTAAAACCATAGATATTAGTTCTTACTACCAGATTTCTATCTACTGATAAAACAGCTTTCTCTCCTTGTAGCTTTGTATTACCATATACACTAAGGGGTCCTGTAGGATCACTTTCCTTATACAAGCCAGGCTTGCTGCCATCAAAGACTGCATCGGAGGAAATAAATATGAGTTTGATTTTACATTCATCACAAATGGTGGTTAGATTCTTTGTCAAAGTAAAATTGATATTATAAGCATATTCTTGGTTTACCTCACACTCATCTACATTAACCAACGCAGCACAATGAATAAGAATATCGATATTATTTTTTATTAACTTTTCTTTTATTTGTGCCATATCTAGTACGGAAAAAACATAATTCGTCACCTTTTGCATCATAATCTCATGTAAATCCACACCGTACACATGATATTTATCTCTCAAGAGATAAGCCAAATTAGATCCTAACATTCCGGCTATTCCGGTAATAAATATGGACTTCATTCCGGGACGCTCCAATCTTTGAAAGCTTCAATGGTCTTCTTTAGAATTTCTATCTGTTTTTTAGCATCCTGCTCATTCCAATAATTTGTTTTAAACTGTAAAATTCTTTCCTGCACATCCTCTGCTATTGGACAAAGTCCATATTTATACATACTTCTATTCTTATGGGAAATGAAGCGCTCCCTGCCTAGAAGCTTCCTATTCATCATCATGGGTTCCAAATAGCTTAATTTCCATGGAGCATAGATACCATCTCCGCCATTTGCTACATATTCATTACGAAAATCCATCCAGGTAATAATGGGGTGCTCTAATTTTACTGCATAGGTCCAATAAGTACATTCACAATCATCATCAATAAATTGAGGAATTAACCAATCCGTATCTGCTATTGTCTCTGCATACATTTTGGCCACCTTAATTCGTTTACTAACTAGAGCCTCTACATTCTCTAATTGTCCTAATACGACTGCGGAACATAGCTCTGGCATCCTATAATTCCAACCCATGGATATATGCCGGGAATAATCAGGGTCTTGTATTGTCTCCTTGGTGATCTTTGCTTTAGATGCCCCAACTCCGGCATAACCCAGGGAGCTTACTCTTCTAACTGCTTCTGCAAGTTCCAGGGAATCAGTTACTACCATTCCTCCTTCTCCACTGGTAATATGCTTTGAACTTTGAAAACTATAGCTGGCTATATGACCAAGGGTTCCAACTTTTCTCCCTTTATAGCTTCCTAGTAAGCACTGGGCATTATCCTCAATAACAAGCAGCTTATGTTCCTTTGCTATCTCCATAATGACATCCATATCGGGAGATAATCCATATAAGGATACAGTGATAATAGCCTTTGTTTTTTTAGTAATTCTCTTGCGTATAGAATTGGGGGATATCAAAAATGTATTTGGATCAACATCAGCATAGACGGGAGTGGCATTGGCTTGTAGTACAGCAAAGGTTGTGCTGGACATGGTTAGAGGAGGGACAATGACTTCGTCCTTTCGTCCTATGCCTGCAGCTTCTAAAATAGAATGAAGGGTACAGGTTCCATTCACCATAGCAACAGCATATTTCCTACCAATTTTAGATGCAAAGGCCTTTTCCAGTCTCTCCATCATCACTGCCCCCTTGGAGGAACGAAACTCTGAATTTAATACCTCCTGAACATATTTCATTTCATTTCCATATACTCGCAGCTTTAATTGTTTTTTTTCTTCCTCTTTCTTTCTTTTTTCTTCTATAACCTTGCCTTCTTCCTCCTGCTTTAAAGAATTTAGATAGCCTTCATTCCTTAAAATACCCTTGTTAACATCCTTTAGCTCTGGTTTTTCCTCTAATAATTGAAGAACGTCCTCCATATAAAATATTTCATTTGGTTTATTAGCCAGTTCTTCATATACTCCATGGATAAATTGATAATCCTTCACGGAATCCAGGGTCCAACGCAAACTAGAAAAATCCTTATCATTTTTAAAATTATAAAGCTTAAACAAGGAGGGATTTTTATAGATATAAGGGGTTACATGCTCTTTTTCCGAAGAAAGGGTAGCATTTTCATAAGCCTTTTCAAGGGCTTTAAATGAAAACACCTCTATATCCAAGCCTTCTGGATAAGATGGTTCTATGGTGTTGCTAACATAATCGTAGTTGCCTTCTAGGTATAGAAGGAGTGCTTTTAATATTACTGCTGGATCTTTTAAGGGATCATCTGCCGTTACTCTTATGATAATATCTGCCTGATAAGTTTTAGCACATTGATAAAAACGCTGGAGAACATTATCTTCACTTCCTCGAAAGCATTGGATACCTTTGTCTTCACAGAAAGCTTCCAGGATGTCATCCAGCTTGTTATCAGAGGTGGCAACAACGATATTAGAAATCCTTTCCACCAAATGGACCCGATTTATTATATGTTCCAGTATGGTTTTATCTATCAAGGGCATAAGTACTTTCCCCGGCAGCCTGGTGGATGCCATTCTTGCCTGTACAATTGCAATAATATTACTCATTATCTATCTACCTCCTTGATTCCATTTAAGTGGTGAAGTGATATCATCGTTTATATGATTAAAATGCTTTGCTATTTCTGACACGATATCCTCCGGTACTTTCTCAGAGAAGGCTTCTATATTTTCTTTCAGTTGATTTAGATTATCAACACCAATTAGGCCTGCTGTGACCCCTTTTTTGCTTTTAAGATAAGCCAGTGCAATTTCACGGCGTGTATAGTGATAGGATCTGCATAACTTATCAAAAACCTTAATATACTCTTCTGCCTGAGGCAATTTATCATGAATTGTATCTGGGTCCATTAATAACAAACCCTGCAGATAAACACTTCGTGCAAATATCTTTACTGATGGATTTAAATTATCTATAAGAACATCGAAGCTTCTGTCAAATATGTTAAGTGGGAGCTGTACCATATCCAGCTTTAATTCTAAAGCAAATAGAGCGTCCTTTAGCTCATAAACTGATACTCCTATGCTTTCGGTAAAACCCTCTTCCTTTAGTTGGTAGAGGGCATTTACAGCCCTGGGATTATAAAGATCCTTGGGATTATGAAAGAGCAGCCCCATAAGCTTCGGAGTCATTAATTGCTGTAGACAGTTTTCTGTTAAATATCTAGCTCTATCTATGTAATCCACTGATTTTATTTGTTGAAAGCTATCCATGGGCAGCTTTGTAATGATCCCAAAGGGATGGGAGGTTCCCCCATTATATTCACCAAGAATTCTATGGGCATCACCATATCCAGAGGCAGTATCAATTAATGTAATTTTATTAGAGGCCGCATAATCTAGTATTTTAAATATTTCATCCTTACTGGGTTTTATCCCTCCTGCAATACCATAATCCATACCAAACTGAGCCGTTCCAAGACATAATTCCATATATTATAACAACTCCTTCAGATCCAAAGAAATATTACTCCACTTCTGTCTGGCAGCAAATTGACCATCTCTCCTGGTTGAATAGGAACACATACTAGTATCAATGGTTTTTTCCTCTATCATAAAAGTAATAATACCCTTCTTAAAATCAATTCCATCAAGACCTGGCCGGCAAATTGTAAAATCTAATACATAATTTCCCGCTTTCAGAAGGGGTGGAATTTCAACCCTTGCTAAATATCTGCCAGGTTCTCTATGATCCAATAAATTACTGTCAACATCAGTATCAAAGCTGTGACAAACTGCTCCCTGGTTCTTATATATGGAGTAGCCTAAGGCAACGCCTCTTAAGGGTTTCTTTATCTCATATTCTACTTCCAGATGCAGCGGCTCAAATATTTCGTAACAGCTGCTTTCCTCCTCTTTGGCATTCTTCAGAGTTACCTTATATACCTGTGCGGCTTCCTTTTGGGGGTCTTCTTCAAATTCAGCAGAAGAAGTAAGCTGGTAGCTTTGCTTCTGTTTAATATACTCTTCAATCACCTCATTTGTTTCTCCATACTTTATTACCTTCCCATGATCCAGAAGAATACACTTCTTACAAAGAGCACGGATCATTGAGAGCTGATGGCTTACAAAGAGTACAGTTCTTCCTCCCCCACTGATATCACCCATTTTACCTAGACACTTTTGCTGAAATTGGTAATCACCCACAGCCAGTACTTCATCCACTACCAATATTTCCGGCTCCAAATGTGCGGCTACAGCAAAGGCAAGTCTTACATACATTCCTGAGGAATACCGCTTCACTGGTGTATCCATAAATTTCTCCATTTCTGCGAATTCTATAATAGCCTGCAGCTTATGATCAATTTCTTTGCGAGACATGCCAAGAATAGCACCATTAAGGTAGGTATTCTCCCTCCCTGTCAATTCAGGATGAAAGCCTGTTCCAACCTCAAGCAAACTGGCTATTCTTCCTTTTATATAGATATTTCCGCTGCTTGGGGCAGTTACTCTAGATAGTATTTTTAAAAGGGTGGATTTACCTGCTCCATTGGACCCGATAATTCCAACAATATCACCTTCATTAATCTGTAAATTGATATGATCCAAAGCCAGGAGCATATCATTTTTATCATAGTAGTTCTTACCAATTATCTGATTTGGATCCTCTTTCTTACAGACCTTTGCTAGCCAGCTATTTATATCCTGGGATAAGGTTCTTCCATTAATGGCGCCCAAACAGTATAGTTTGCTCACATCCTTAATATCGATTACAACTTTACTCATATAAATAACCATGCCTTTCTCTAATCTGCAATACTAAAGCTGCAGGTAAATTAACTTTTCCCCCTATACTGTATCAATAAAGGTTTTTTCAATCTTGCTGAATATAAGAATTCCAAAACTCAATATAAGAACAGTTACAATGGCGCTGTATATTATGTTTATCAAGGTAAAAGAACCTGTTCCAAGAAATGCATAGCGAAAGCACTCTATTATAGATGACATTGGATTTAACATAATAATTGATTTGTATTGATTTGATAACTGGGAAACTGGATATACAATGGGTGTGGCATACATCCATAATTGAATACCAAAGCTTACTAAAATAGTTAAATCCCTATATTTTGTTGTTAAAGAAGAAAAGATAATACCAAAGCCAAGGCCAAGTAGTGAGACTAAAAGTATGAGTAGAGGTGTGAATAGGATATAGATATTTGGTTCCACCATAGAGCCAGTAAAGGTATAATAGAGCACAAATCCAATAAAAATAATAAATTGTATTGCAAAGCTTATTAAACCAAATATCACAGTTGATAAGGGCATAGTAAGTCTAGGAAAATAGACCTTGCCAAATAATACGGCATTACTTGTAAAGGTAGCCGCTGTAGAGTTAACACAATAAGCAAAATAAGACCAAAGGGTATTTCCAGCCATGTAAAATAAAAACTTAGGCATTCCGTCTGTGGGGATTTTTGCAATATTTCCAAAGACCACAGTAAAGGTAAGTACAGTGACTAGGGGGCTTAGGATAAACCAGATTGGACCCAGTATGGTCTGTTTATACATTGAGGAATAATTACGTTTTACAAATAGGCGAACCAAATCTCTGTATTGCCATAATTCTTTAAGATTGATATCAAACCAACCGGATTTCGGTTTAATCACCAGAGTCCAATCCTCTTTTGGTTTATCTTTGTTATGATAAAATGACATCCTCCAGATTTCCTTTCTCCAATGAGTCTAATATTCCATTCTCTGTTAGATTGATTATTTTAATTTTTCTATTCATTAATGTCTCATTTAGCAGACGGTAGCTTTTGAATATATGATACCATTCAAAGAACATATGCTCGCTGTTTATCTGTATACACTGTTGTTTCTTCTGTTCTTCTTCCGGTAAAGAAAAAGAATATTCCATCATACTTTGACCCTTTTTTTTATTAATATAATTCACAATTCCGGTACAATCACAGCCCAATAAATATATCTCCTTAAATCCCATATAGGCCGCAATAACTATGGCACATTGCACTACACTACAGAAGTAGGGAAGCATCTTACATAGGTCAATTGGTATGTATTTTAAATCTTCTACTTCCATTCCATTTATAAAAATATAAATGGGTAATTTGGTATGATAGGCATTTTCAAGTACCTTCTTATATGCACTGCTTTCAAGAAAAATGCCCTTTGGCTTTGATTTTGAAAGTAACAAATCTATTTTAGTATCCAGTTCCTTCACGTAGAAAGGGTCTGCAAACAGATGATAGGTTGTATCTAATTCCTGGAAATTCTCATGATAATAGAGTTCATTCGTGGTAAAGGTTATCTGATTCCTTAACAAAGAGAAATTTACCTTGGAAAGAGAAGGACCATTACCTAGAATAAAACATTTATCATCTTTATGTATATCTTGTAATTTTTGGTTTTTTATCAATAGAGAAGCTAAATCACTTTTTTGAATTTGTCGGTATTTTTCACGATAACAATGCTGCTTCCAGGTTTTGTTTGGCATGAATCGGGATAGTATACGATTACTATAATCTTTATAATTCAAGTCCAAACTCCTTTCTGATAGATAAGCATAGAATAGGTGCTTCATATATAAGATATGCAAAGAATTCGATTTGTTGAATCTAAGACGACTCAATGTTTTACATTAATAAGCTCATCAAAGAGATTTAAAAATTCGTGGCTCACATAATCTAGGGTGCTGCTATAAAATTTTTGGCTAATATATTGGTACTTAATATTGGTATTTCTATATTTGATACAAAAATACCGTAATCTTCGCAGGGTTTTTTCAAAATTAATATCACCCTCGAAGACATTTAGGCAAACAGGATATTTATCCATATAATCTAAGGAGGGACAATTCTCTATCTTATAAAGATTAAGGATGGGCTTGCCGGTGCTGATATATTCCAATAGCTTACTCGGTAGTTGATTGCTCACATTGTTGCCCAGATTAACCAATATATTAGAATTCAATTCTGCATTGATGGAGACTTCATTGCTTCTTTGGCCGTAAAATGAGATATTGCTTGTTCTATCTGATAAATATTCCATCCAGTTATCTCTTTCTTCACCAATGATATGCAGTCTTATCATATCTTTTTCCAAAGCTTCAAAGAGCTGAAAAAGAAGCTGTGGGTTTCTTGTATTTCTATTAAATTTACCTATATACACACAGTTAATATAGCGGGAATTAAAAATGATATCATCCACTTCTTCTGTTCTTAAGGGCCTAAATATCTTTGGAAAATCAAGAATCTTAAATTTAGCTAAGCTTAGGTTGGTGTCTACATTTTTTAGTTCTTTAATCATTGCATCAGTGACAATGATCTGATCTGCCGCCCCAAAGACTTTCCTTTGAAATTCCAATAATTCTCCCATTGAATAGCGATACATATAATAATAATTGGTTGCAAAAGGATCCTGCATATAGACAATCCACTTAAATTCCTTCTTCCTCTTCTTAAGATACTTTATTATGGGCAAGGAGGATTCAAAAGGGAAACAGACATTAATTACAATATCAATTGTATTATTATCTACAATATTGGAAAATTCAGTGACAGAAAAATAACTCCAATGAGTAGCTAAATATTCTTTCTTGTTAAAACGCTCTTTCATAAGGTGAAATAATAGTTTAATAGCGGATAGTATTTTGAACTCTAAGATAAATTTCCTTACTTGTTTTTTATCAAAAGTTTGTGTAACTCGATGGATATGAAGCTCATTCCATATCTCTTTTTGAGGAGTAAGAGGATCTATACTTAAGGGTAATATATGGACTTCATGACCCTTTTTAATAAAGGACTGTGACAGATTATTGATAATCAGGGAATTTGCACCGAAGTTAGGGTAGAAATCGTATAACAAAAATAGAATTTTCAAGCCCATCCTCCTTTTTCTGGTATATCGGATCTAGTATTGTTTCCTAATTAACTTTTATATAGTTTATCTCCACCACGCAAAGCCTTATCTTTCACTTGCTATTACCCTTTGATATACCCTTAATAGGGCTATAGCCGAATCCCTCCAGGTAAAACCATTTGTTACTGTTTCATATCCCTTTTGAGCCATTTCTTTTCTTTTATCTGGATTTTTCAGTAGATAATTCAGCTTTTCATAAAGCTCCTTCACCTGATGAGGTTTAACCAGGAAACCATTTACTCCATTGATTATGATTTCATCGATTCCTTGATCATAGCATCCAATCACTGGCAGTTTACAGGCCATAGCTTCAAGATAAGCACAGCCTAGGGCTTCATAATAGGAGGGCATAGCATACACATCACAGTCTCTAAGAATAGCAGCCACAGCCTCATATTTTAGATAACCAATAAAATGAACTTTATCTTCTAGGTTAAGCTCCTTTGTTAAGGCTTTTAACCTCTCTGCTTCTGGTCCATAGCCAATGATGAATAGCTTTATATCTTCATCAGGATTCTCATTACAGAGCATTCTAACCGCTTCAATGAGATAATGATTTCCTTTGATTTTCTTAAGGCTTGCGATGGCTATAATGCGAAACTCATTCAAATTATTCTTTCTGTCTGGATAGAACAATTCTGTATTCACTCCGTTATAGACGGTAAAGTTTGTAATGTTAGAATATTGCTGTGAGAGCCGATGACAGACCTTATCACTAACACCTACAAAGGCATCTGCTTTGGAAACCAATCTTTTTAGAAAGTAATCTCCTCTTCTTTGCAAAATTCTAACTAAAAAGCGCTGGGGTTTATCATATAAAAGGGATAAGCCATGATAATGCAGGATCAGTTTCTTCCTATGTCTTTTTGCAATCCTTGTAAAGATACGTAAAGTGAATTCATCAAACATGTGGAGGGAAATTATATCGTAGCTCTTAAAATCAAACCATTTCTCATAGCATCTGATATTTCTTATGAATGCTAGATAATTGTATATTCTTTTATAAAGGGTAAAATATTCGGCATAATGTACAGTGACTCCTTCCAGTTTGGAAGGATTTTGTTTCTCCTTTAAATGATTAACATTTGTCGGAACAATGACTTCTACCTCATGGCCCAGTTTAATTAAAGCCTGAGCCTGCTGCTGAATGAATATGCAAAATTGAGGTCTTTTCACACTTGGGTAATAATCGGATACAAATAGTATTTTCATTTGGTTATATCCATTAGATAACGGTAGGCCGCCTTTCTCTCCTTTTCTATTATTTCATTTACATTGCCATAATCAATATCCTCTAAAGTGATAGCATTGATATTACCAATCATGCGGTTTTCCAGACCCAATTTTTTTAATAACCAGGTAATTCTTCTCTCCTTATCCCCTATAAAGGAATAAAAGTTTTTATTAAAGAGGATACTGAAGGCAGTTCCATGAAAGGAAGTGGTCATTACATATTCAGCATGGCTGATAAGATAAACAAACTCCTCCACTGATGCATCTTTAATATAATAATCCCCTTTGACTCTGGCAAAAACCTCGGAGGAAAGGACTACTATCTTATAGTTTGTAAGCTTTTTTAATTTCTTAAGTCCCTTCATAAGCTGGGGATTGCCACTCATGGGATAGCATAAAATATACTTATCTTTGATCCCTCTAAATGCTGCAAAATCTATCCATTCATCTCGTGATAATAAAAATACTGGATCTAAATGAACCTGGACAAAATCCTTTTTATCTAGCAGTTCTTCCAAATCAGCTTTTGCCTTAGCCTCTCTTACAGAGATATGACTTATGTTATTAAGTAAGGCATATATCTCCTTTCTCAAATGATTGGGAAGCTCGCAGGAACCCATACTCACTGCAAAGGAGGCACGTTTCGTCTCTTTCTTACCAAAGTCCAAGAAAAAAGCACGCTTTATAGGCGAAGTAATATTCCAGAGCTGATCCCCTCCGGTTATATATATATCAGCCTTGGGAGGATTTGCTTTCAGTTCCTCCAGGCTAAGATATTTGGAAGTTAAACGCAGCTTTTTCTTTGTGAATTCTTCAAATCTTTTACATCGCCTGCGGATGGAAAAGTAATCTCTTAAGCTTTCTAAAAGTCTTAAGATGTTTACAATCCATATTTTTATTGACCGCCCTTCAGTAAGAGTGTACATTCTGTTTTTATCATAGCTAAAATCAATAATTTCATTATCCAGTGATAGCTTCAATTGTGCTTGCTGTAAGGCATAGGCTTGTAAAAGGGCTCCATAATTATATACATTATGATATGTAATCGTTGCTGTCTTCATAAATTCTCCCTTCTGCAGTAGCAAATCATTTCTGCTCCTTTGCTCTTCATCCCTGGTCAAGGTGCTTCTTAAGGATTGGAGTTAATGCATAAGATCTTTCTTATCATTGACTGTACTTTTTATCCCCTTTATTTTATGTACACTATATTGCTTAAAACGAGTAAATAGGTTATATCTGCAGTATTTTTTTACAATAAACCCATATCCTTTGGTGTGAAAATCCTTCCAAAAGGTATCTCTATCCTTAGGAATAGGTGCCGGTACTTGTAAATTCCCTTGTAGGCAATCCGAAGCCTTACTTTGTCTTATCTCCAATACACCTCGTACCTTCTCAAATAAATCACTGCCTTTTAAGCTGTTAATCAGAACTAAGGATACGCCTTTGTTATCATCAAAATCTGGCTCTGTCCTTTCAATGCCCCAAAAGTCAGCAATTGTTATATCAGTGCATCGATGATAGGAGGAAAACTTACAGTTATAGCAGCAGGGACGAAGCAAGTAATCAGATAAAAACAAATTCATATGTAATTGGGATAACATACTCTTGTAATCCTCTTTACCGTTATAAAACACATTCTTTGAACACATATTATGCCAGCCTTGATTTTTAATTCTAAAATAGTGCGACTTCAATTTAGCTTTTCTTTTCTTATTTACAAAATTTATATACTGCTGCCATAGAAGGTGACTGGGTACACCATGACAGATGAAATCGCATAGGATTAAATTATGGGTATTAACATCATTAAGATACCCCTTTAATCCTGCTGCCTGACAGGGAGTTCCAGTAAAGAGTACCCTCTTTCCAGCCTTTAAGTCACTTTGAATTAGGCTATAGATCTTATCCATATTACTCTGAACATATTTTGATCCCCTCATTCTATTTCTGCTTTCTTTGGTTGTGGCTCGAATATGAACTACTCTGAAACCCTGATCTAATACAGCTCCGTAGACGATCCCTTCATTATCTAAAATATAATCTGACAAGGCAGTAAACATGCCGCCGGAGGTACTTAAGGCCCTTACTTCTTCTGACCTATGTTTAACGGCAAATATTTTTTGCTCAAAGTCCTGGTTATTTATTATTTTGTTAAAAATAGGGCAAACACTCTTACACCCTCCACATAATATGCATAATTCATCATTAATTTTAGGATAGAAGAAGCCCTCTTCATCAGCCTCCATAGTTATTGCCTTCAAAGAACAGATGTTCATGCATGCAGAACACCCATAGCAATTTTCTTTATAATCAAAAACCTCGATTTTTCTCACCCCATGATTTATATTTCTAGGATCTGACCCTAATATTCTAGTTTTTAATCCTTATACCAATAATTACCAATTATCTCTGCTTTACTGCAAGGACCGGTTCTAAATCTGTTACTATAGCCTTTTTCTATTAGATCATTGGTTAGTAAGAAGAAGCGTCTTGTGGCTTCCTTGGCATTCCATTCCCTTGTAATAGTATCATAGGCACAGCTCCCTAACTTCTCACATAATCCAATCTCTTGAAATAAAAGCCTTGTCTTTTTATATAGACTATTCATATCAGCATTTTTATATATAAGGCCGTTTTCTCCATCTTGGATTAAGTAAGGTACAGCTCCTACAGCATGACTGGCTACAAGGGCACATCCACTATTCATTGCTTCATTAATAACAGCACCCCACCCCTCGTTAAAATCGCTGGTACATAGGAAAATATTTGCCTTTTCCATTTCTCCTCTTACTTCCTTCGGAGATCTTGTGCCCAGAAGCTTTACATAAGGTTCTAATTTATCTCTTGTGATGATTATCTTGATTTTATCCTCTAGCTCTCCTGCTCCAATTATTTTTAGGTTAAACTCAAAGCCGTCTTCTTTTAACCTGCTAGCTAGCCAAAGAGCTGCTTCAGGATGCTTCCATTTTAAGAACCTACCGCACCAGAGAATATTTATTTTGGTCTGCTTCTTCTTAAGCATTAATTCCTTCAAAGCATAGGATATTGTCTCAGGAAAGTAACCCCATTTATAGCATTTACCCAGGTAAGCCCCCTGGAGCATTAAATCTGCCGAAGTATAGGCGCTGGCGCAAAGCATATATATTTTTTTGTTGCCATATCTATAATAGGTCTTCGCTCTTCCAAGGAGTCCTCTGGGTGATAAAAAACGCCATTTCCCCTTTTTAAATATTCGTTCACTATAACGAAAGGTAAGGCCAGGGGATTTATTTTTCATCCTTTCTTTGACATAAATTTCAGGGGCTGAACCTATAATAATTACATCACTTTCCCTTGATAATTCTAAAGCTCTATTTAAAGCATCTTCATCCTCTAAAGTCTCTAATTCAAAGGGGTATTTATCCGTAAGCTTCCAGCCCTGCTCCTTTCTTGTCTTCTCCATGCGATCATTAGAGATAAAGGTAAAATCCTTTTTAAGAATAAAATACATCTCCATACAAAATGGAATTTGATGGTGTGTTAAATAATTAGAAAAAAAAGATACTTTAATGTTCTTCCCCTTCCCTTTCTTCCACCTTTATTAATAGAATAAGTACACTTACGCTTCCTGCAAATACAGAGCCGCCCACAAGAAAAGCTCCTTCTGCACAAGCATGAATAAAGATTGCTAATAAACCAACAAAGGAAATATAAGCGGTCCTTGTTTTAATGTAATGTTTTAATATATGAAAATATGCTCGAAAATAATATATATAAAATAAGATCAGTCCTATAATACCTAGGGAGGATAAAATACTTAGTACACCATTATGAAGATTTTCTAATCTGTAAGTGCCAAAGTCGCCAAAGAGATAACGTTTCTGTAGCTTCTTAAGAGTCAATGTAAAGATGCTGCTACGGGATGAATAATCCTCCTTTCCCATATAGGTGTCATTAACAAACCAGCCCTGTTCAATAAGATAGGGATAGAAAAGTAAAAAAATCATAGGAAGTAATAAAATGGCCGCCACAACTAATTTGGGTATGTTAAGCCTTGGATATAAGAAAACTGCTGTAAGGATAAATAGACATACTATAATACAGCTTCTAGAGCTGGTTAATATAATTAATCTACCAATATATAGAATTACTAAGAGAGTAAATCCTTTCATGATAGGGCTTTTATAATAGCTAAAGGCACAGAGCAGCACCACAAAGGTTATCATTAAATAAATCCCTGTTTGGTTTGGATTACCATAACCCAAGGTTAACCAGGCATAATTTGTTCCTATATAATGCTCATAACCCGCATAACTATATTTGCTTAGGGATAATAGAATAAAAACACCACTGCTAATATAATTTATTATAAATACAAAATTAATCATCTTTTTACCAAGACTAATATAATCCATATATAACAGATAAAAAGGAAGGGCCAGATAGCACCACATTCGGATTATATATTGGTAAAGCCCGCTGCCCTTGGATGTAATAAAAGAGATGAAGGAAAATAGTAATATAAAGGCAATGGTAATAATTTGATTTGTTTTATATGGTATATATTCCTTCATACTATGGATTAGGGCATATAAGAAGGCAACCATATTACTTAGCATAAAGCACTTGCTTGCCAAACCTTCCAGAAGTATAATATCAAGAGGTTGGGCAATATAGATAGCCAAATTCGATATTAAGGTGATATAAAAACATATATTAACTATTGTAATTTTACTTTGATGCTCGGTCTTTATACCTTGTTCTAAATTCATAGCTCCCCCATCATCTTTTAATTACTTCTTTTTATTACTTCTATTGCTTCTATACCCGTAGCTTGCTTTCTATATGATTTCCAGTGCATATTTTTATCACTTAATTCTATAGTTTATTATCGTATATAGAGTTTATTATCATATATAAAGGTTATTATCATATAACATTTCAAATATTCTTTTCGTATTGATTTAATACATATTTCAATGCAGTTATTATTGTTATTAAATTCTTTTATTTATAAAGTTTTCATATAAGTTCAGATATTTTTTTAACATCTCCTCCTTGGTGAAAAATTGATTAACATGCTCAATACAGTGACTGCTATAGAAGGCCTTACCTCTTATGCTTATTTCTTTGATAGCTTCTAGCAATTCTGATAGTTCAAAGGAATTGAGGACAATACCTGTATTTATACCTACCACTTCTTTGCAGGCTGTTGTAGGATAGGCAACCACAGGAGTTCCACAAGCCATGGCTTCAACAGCAGTAAGTCCAAAGGCTTCTTCTTTTGAGGCATTTAAAAATAGATCCCCAGTACTATAAATTCGAGCAAGGGTATGCCTATAATCTGTCCTTGGTATGGTAAGGATATTGGATGGACATGTCTCTTTAATTAGCCCCACCAGTAGAATTTTATAAGGAGCCTTAAGTACTTCTGCTAATTGAAAGAAGATATCTAACCCTTTCTCCTTACTCCAATGATTTGCAACCCCTAGGATGATAAATTCATCTTCTTTAATTCCTAATTTATCTCTTAGATTGTTTTTAACAGGTTTAAAAATATCAGTATCTATCCCGTTATAAATCACCTGAGGATAAAGCTCCTTCATATAAGAGTCTTCTGCTGAATCTTTAAGCCATTTAGATACGCATACAATCTGTAATCTATCTAGAGCAAATAGGGCTTTCTTCTTCTCTTCCAATACTGCTGCGGGCTTTTTATTTGCCACATCCCAGTTCTTCCTATCCATTTTGCAATGTGGTTGACATCCATACTGATAACCATCACAATTTAGATTGGTAAAATGATAGCAGCCCCCGGTAAAAGCCCAGCAGTCATGTAAGGTATAGATGATTGGAGCTTTATATTCTTTTAAAAACTTAAATAATCTTGGAAAATCCAAACTATTTTGATGTATATTATGCAGATGAATTAGATCTGGCTTTAACTTCTTAATTCTTCTGATTAGCCTACCTGTACCCAAAGAACTGTGACCATATTTTCTTCCAATGTAACGATTAAGTACTCTACGTAGGTGATTTTCAAATGTATTTTCTATTTTAAAGGATTCTTTTAAATCACTTTCATAGGCGGAATAAGCAATATAACTGCTATAACCCTTATCTTGAAGGTAATAATGGAGCTCCTGTGTTAGCCTGCCTGTACTACCATACCCACAGGTTATGTTAATCTGTAATACTTTCTTAGCAGTCTTTAATTTATTAGAGGATATGGATCTCTCTAAATTCCTATCCAGTTTATGATCTTTCATTGTCTCTAGCATGGCTAAAAGCTTACCTGCCTGTTTACTTCCGCTCTTTTCCTTTTGAACAAATTCATATATTTTCTTGGAACGAGTTTCTAATTCCTCAATTGATTTTGAACAAATCTCTATGATCCCTTTTTTGATTCCTTCAACAGAATTATCCTTTATATAATAGAGATAATCATCATATTCATCGGGAATACCATCTAATTTAAACATAAGAATTGGTCTTCCAAGGGACATATACTCCATTGTTTTTGATGGGAAGGAATATCTTGTATATTCCCCTTCATTAGACCTGGGATTGATAAGGACTGTGGCCTGCTCTAATAGCTCCAGAACTTGATTAGCTGTTACATAGCCATGGAATTTAATTCTTACATCTTTTCTTGCTGTATTAATAATTTCATTCTCATAATCCCCAGAACCACAAAACCATAATTGATAATTATCAGCTGAAATAGCCAAGAAGGCTTCTACTAGTTTATCTAATCCAAAACGCTTATGCAAAGTACCGGCATACAGTAATATTATAGTTTTTGTTCTTGCTATCATCTCTTGCCTGGGAAGTGTTTTTGCTATTCCCTCTACAATAACATAAGGCTTATTAATAATATTAAGAGGGTCTATCATATCCTTGGTTAGTAAACAATAGGAATCTGCATCCTTTGCTAATTTATATATATCCTTTTCGGTTTTCTTAAAATAAAGTTTCATCAGTGGATTTAATCCTGGATCTAAACCGAAGGCATTGGGTAAATCCGGTACAATCACACAGGTTTTAACCCACTTATATTTCTTTTTAATTTTAGCTAGTACCTTAAGATAGGGAAGATATAGACTATAGCTGAGGATGAAGATATCATCATCCTTGTTCTTTTCACACCAGACTTTAACTTCCTTATAGAAGGCATAGCTCCTTATCATCTGCTTTAATAGAGGAAAATTGAGGGTTCCAAGCTCTTTATCAGCAGCACCCTCTTTATGGCACCATTTTCTTGTCCTCAGAATAAGCTTGTTGTAATATTTGGGATATGAACCCACTGGCAGAGAATTAAGAATATCAACTGGGCAATGAGCTATTTCATCCATGCCATCGATTAAATTCCATTGATAGGCATTGGCTGCACCCTGTAATCCGCATTTGCTATTATCTAATAGCTGAATTTCCTCATCTCTGTTATACAGAAGACCCAAAAATAGTATTTTCACAATCAAGCTCCTCGAATAATTATTATTTAGTTAGGAGAAAGAACTTATATTATTTGCTTCCTTATCAAAACAGGTATTTAAACAATGCTCATATAACTTAATATATTCGCCGTACAGCCTAGATTTATCGTAGAATTTGGCTCGCTGTATACAAGAATTAGGATCAAAGGGTCTTTCACAAGCCTTAATCACAGAGGAAAGTAATCCCTTGAAATCATCTCGTTCTACTACATAACCACAGGTCTCATCAATACTTTCGGGACAACCACCACTATGAAAGGCTACCACTCCTGTTCCGCAGGCCATTGCTTCTATATTGGTCAGCCCCTGGGTCTCCTGTAAAGTAGGATTTACAAAGACATCTGCCATGGTATAATACTGTGCCAATTCCTTAGAATCAATGATTTTTGGTAATACCAGCATATTCTCCGGATACAGATGTCTGTTCTCATTATCTACACCAATAAGAACTAATTTGTACTGATCCGGAAGCTCATTGGCTAAATCAATTAAATATTGAGAGCCCTTAAACTTATGAAAACCACTTGCTACTCCTAAAACCACATACTTGTCTTCTAAACCGTGGATTTTTCTCAAATCACTTTCAACAGGCTTAAAGGCATCCAGGTCAATTCCGCTAGGGATAGTAAATACAGGGAAATCCCTAAGATAACTTTCCTTTAACAAATTAGCCAGCCATGTGGTAGGAGGCACAATGATTAGTTTTTTATAACTTTGTATAATTTCTTTTTTTCTCCTATAATTATCAAAGGAGTTATCCCATAATAAGCTGGCTGGATAGAGTTTTTTCTGAGGACAATGACAACAGCCTACCTTCCATTTATTACACCCAATATAGTCAAAATGGCTGCAATGACCGGTAAAGGACCAGCAATCATATAAGCTCCAAAGGACTGGCTTATTAAACTCCTTAAAATAATCAAATAATAATTGAATGTTAATATAATATCCGTGTAAATTATGCAGATGAATAATATCTGGGTTATATTGCTTAATTCTATGTATCAGTTTTTCAGTAGCTTTCTTAGAAGCAAAGGCAGTTCTATCCGTTAGACGAGTGTATATAACATGCTCATATACTTCCCTATTAGAACCTATTCGTATTGTATTAATCCCCTCCGGTGCACTACCTCGGCCATAGCAGATACAGCACTCATGCCCCTGTTCTTTTAGTACCTGATATAGATCCAATGTTACTTTTCCAGTACTGCCTATTCCACATACACTATTAATCTGTAAAACTTTCATGATCTGCCTCCTAAAGCAAATGATTAGTCAAAAATCCTTTTTCATCCAATGAAGCAACAGTCTGCATTTATTTACTGCTTTGATCTAAGAGTTTCAGTTCATTTTGAATGAAATCTAAGCCTAGTAATTTTTCCTTTATCTCTTTAATACTTAATCTCATTGTATTATTGGAGTTATACTCTGTCTGGGTAGATAATACCTGATTGCCTTCAATAAAATATTTATCATAATATAAATCTCTTTTATCAGCGGGTATTCGGTAAAAATCACCCATATCCTGTGCCACCAGAAACTCTTCTCTAGTTAATAGGGTCTCATATTCCTTTTCCCCATGTCTTGTACCGATAATTTTTATCTCACTTTCTGAGTGAAAGAGCTCCTTTAAAGCCTGTGCCAGATCCCCAATGGTAGATGCGGGGGCTTTCTGCACCATAATATCTCCGGCTTGTGCATGTTCAAAGGCAAATAGGACCAACTCCACAGCTTCTTCTAGATTCATCAAAAACCTTGTCATATGAGGATTGGTCACCGTAATGGACTGATTATTTTTTATCTGCTCAACAAATAGAGGAATAACTGATCCTCTCGAAGCCATTACATTCCCATAACGTGTACCACAGATTAGAGTTTTATTCGGATCTATAATCTTAGATTTTGCTATAAATACCTTCTCCACCATTGCCTTTGATATTCCCATTGCATTTATGGGATAGGCTGCTTTATCCGTAGAGAGACAGATTACTTTGTTAACATCACTTTCAATAGCTGCAGAAAGTACATTATCTGTACCCAATATATTGGTTTTCACTGCCTCCAGGGGAAAGAATTCACAGGAGGGAACCTGCTTTAATGCCGCTGCATGAAAGATGTAATCAACACCATACATTGCATTCTTTAGGGATTTAATATCCCGAATGTCACCAATATAAAATTTAATTTTATTATTCTTATACAATTTGCGCATATCATCCTGCTTTTTCTCATCCCTGGAAAAAACACGTATTTCCTCTATATCTGTATACAAAAACCTCTTAAGAACCGCATTTCCAAAACTTCCGGTACCACCGGTAATTAGAAGTGTTTTATTATGAAACATCTTATTGCCTCCTAAGAATACCGACATCCTTTATTCCTGTCTGTATTCGCTTGTTTTAGGATATAAATTGTCTATTCTCTCATTCATAACGCCCTTAATAATACATTCTGCATTATTGTCTAATCTATCCATGAATTCACTTCCTATCTCTTTTGATATAATTTCTAGGGCCGAAGTGATAATTGGGGGGCGTGTACTCATGTTATGACAATCACTACCTAGAAGATCAATTACCCCGGCTTTCATATATTTTATTACTCGCTTTTTGGTTTTTTTATTTATTATTGCATAGGTATTTACTTGAAAGAGGCAGCCCATATCTTTAAGCCGTTTCAATATTTTACCTTTCATCATAGCAGGATATCTTTCTATATGTGCAATAATAGGATTAAGATTATAATAATGGATTATTTTATTTATATATTTCTCGGTTTTCCTATCCCATCTATTATTATCCTGTAGTTCCAGAAGAATATATCTGCTACTTCCTATACATAAGGAACTTAAATCAGAATAATGAAATAAATACTCATGAAGAAGTGTCTCACTCCCTGCAATCAGCTTTATCTTAGAGAAAAGCATTTTACTCATGGCTAAGTCCCTCTTCTCTATAAATTCCTCCATTGAAGTGCTGGTTGGATCAAAATGTGGTGTACAGACAGCAACTTTAATCTCTTGCATTGCAAGAGCCTCGATCATTATAAGAGCCTCTTCTTTCGTAGGAGCTCCATCATCTACCCATGGAAGGATATGGGTATGAAGATCAATTTTCATTTATTTTATTCCTGCTATAATAGTGAGAATTGGATTTATAATTTTGTCTGATAGTTGCACCATTGATTACAAATCCTACAATATTGGCTCTAGTAAAGTTAAACTTACTTATGGCAGCAGCTATATTAGGATGGGTGGTAATGCCTTCCCTCACCACAATTACAATTCCATCCACCATCTTAATCATACTTAAAGTATCAGATACAACATTGACCGGAGGTGTATCAATCAGGATATAGTCATACATTTTCTCCAGTCTTTTTATCAATTCCTCCATCTGTAGACTTCCCAGTAATTCTGTTGGATTAGGGGGAATAACACCCATGGTAAGCACATCTAATTTATCATAAGATGTATATTGAATAATATTTTTTTCTTCATATAAACCAGATAGGATATCACTTATTCCAGGCGCTGATTTAATTTTAAATTTATTATGCAAAATACCCCTTCTTAAATCACAATCCAGCAAAAGTACCTTGGCACCTGTTTGTGATATTGTTATTGCTAAATTCATACTGGTGGAGCTTTTACCGTCCTCAGGCGTGGGACTACTGATGATTAACTTCTTACAACCTTCTTTGCGTATACAAAAACGTAGGTTCGTTCTTAAAGCGTTATAGGCTTCAAGAACAAAGAATTTATTCTCAATATTTATATCCTTTTGGTATCGTCCTTTCCCTCCTTTAAAGGGTAACCTTAGATATATAGTTTTTATGATTTTGATAAAAATTGAATGGCTTTGATTTTTATTACCATAATTAGGTATGGTGCCAATAATGGGTATGTTGTATCTTTTAAGTAAATCCTCTGAATTTTTGACCTTCACATCAAATAATTCCCGGAGAAAACAAGCGATCACTGCTATAGCAAATCCCAAGAAAGCACCGACCATTGTATTAAAACGAATATTGGGACCCGAGGGTCCGACAGGGATTACAGGAGGGTCCACTACTGTAATGGTAGTTTTACCCTTTATATTTTTAATATGGTCCGGGGCTATCTTCTCCATAGCCGTCACTAATTTGTAGGAATCCATTGCACTTAAGGAGGTTACACTAATCTGAAAAATTTCAGTGTTGTTAACCGTCTGTATTGTAGTCATTGCTTTAAGTTGATCCGGGCCATAACTTAATCCGCTTTCCTCAATAACACTCTTAAAAAAGTTTTTTGTTTGAAGGAAGCCAATATAGGTTGTTACAATCTTTTGCGCATAAGTTAGTTCATTTAAATCCCCTGCTTTTGTATTGTCACTGGAACTTACATACATTTGAACAGATGCAGTATAAGTTGGACTTGTAAAATAATTATTTTTAATGTATAAAATACCAGCGCAAAGAATTATAGATAGAGCTATAAACCAAAAACGCTTTATGAGAAGTCGAAATATTTCTATCAAGGAAAGTTCCATTTTAATCCTCCAGCAATTCTTCTAGCTTCTTTAATCAGAAAAACACCTACTGTTATCATATGAAAAGCAAACAATTTAGTGATGAAAAATAGAATATCTCATAAGATAGAATTGCCTATATATGTCATTTTTGTTAAAATAGGTAATAGATGAATAAGGAGAGGATTTATTTGTTAATAATATAGATGACCTGTAACCAAAGTGTATAGAATACCTTTGGCGCAAATTTAGCTTCACAGAATTGGTATGCAGAATGGAGGCATAAATGAATTTAAAATATAAAAAACTAGTATTATTTACTTTATTAAGCACCATGGGAATTGGTGTTATTACTCTATCCATTGCTCCTAAGAATAATAGGGAAGGACAGGAAAGCATAAATATTACTAAGGAGAATGATGGGAATGAAATCGCACCTATTAAAGCCAATATGGGTATAACTCCAACATTAGCCATTATAATAACATCTACACCTGAGCCCTTACCGACTACTCTTCCAGTATATGATATTGAGACAGAAGGATATCCAAAGATCACAGAGCTCATGAAGAGCTATTATGAAGCAAAATTAAAATGTGATGTTGATAAGCTTAAATCCTTATTAAATGATACTTCTAATGTCTCTTCCAAAAAGCAGTTAAAAAAGGATGTTAAATTTATAGAAGAATATAAGAATATCAAATGTTATGTTAAAAAGGGATATAAAGAAGGTACTTATATTGTCTTTGTATATAATGAAGTAAAATTTATTAATATAAAAACACCTGCTCCTGCTGCTGATCAGTTCTATGTCATAACCGACAGTAAGGGCAACTTAAAAATCTATTCTGAGGAATTTGATGAATTAACGAAAGAATATTATAATAATCGCCTGCAAGATTTGGACGTTATAGAGATCATTGATTTTACCAATCAGAAAGGGGAAGAAGCCAAAGCAAAGGATAAAAATTTAAAGAGTTTCTGGGATAAGTTGGATGAAGAAGCAGAATAAAACTCAGAATAAAAACTAGAATAAAAATCAGAATATAAATTAGTAGCTGCTATTGATACCTACCTTTCTATCCTTTAGAAAAAGCCTTTTTTGTTGAATTTTTACTATATGAAATCAAGTTCATTGTGTAAATCTTTAAAAGAAAGGCTTTTTGTAAGGGATTCTTTTATATATGCATTTTTGATCCGGTCATTTCTAACATTACCTTTTCAAATTCTCTAAAACATAAATCCATGGAAAGATGTTTATGATAATACTCCTTTCCCCTTTGTCCCATGACTTCTCTCTGATCTTTCTCCATTTGATACATCTTTGTTATACCCTGAGCAAGTTCCATAGGGTCATCAGGAGTACATATGATTCCTGCCTCTGCCTTAGCAATAATATCTGCAGCCTCACCAGCAAGACCTACCACAAGGGGTTTCCCCAAAGCCATATAATAAGCTAATTTAGAAGGGATCGTTACGGAGAATAAGGGATCCTTCTTAAGGTGAATCATTAAGAAATCTGCTCTGTTTAAGACAGCGGTAAGCTCTTGGTAAGGTAACTCAGGAATAAAAAGAATGTTACTAATCTCCTCTTTTCTTACTCTTTCTTTTAACTCCTTTTGACAGATTCCTTCTCCTATTAAAATAAGTTTAAAATCCATAAGCTTATCTTGAAGAATTTTTGCTGCAATTACTAATGTATCAAGGGACTGTGCTCTACCCATAGCACCTGCATAAATCCCAAGAAATTGAGTTTGAAGGTTATATTTTGCAATAAAATCCTTATTAATATGAATATGTAACATGGTTTCATTGCACCATATGGGTATGGTACTTATTTTATCTTCCCCTACTCCTCTTTCCCTCAGTATCCTTTTAATTCCCAGGGATAGCACATTGATTTTATCAGCTTTCTTATATGCATATTCCATGAAGATGTTAAGTATCTTTAAGGGCCATTTCCTTCTTAGCATTTTCGTTGCAATAATCGTATCCGGCCAAAGATCATTAATATCTAGTAAGATTTTTGCTTTTTTAATTGCTTTCATCAGCAGAGCCGGTAATATAACAGTAGCCGGAGGATGGTAAACATAGATCACATCTATTTTACCTCGTATTATAAAAGGACTGATTAAAGAGGCAGAACAAGCAAAACTAAGATAATTGAAAGAACGTTTTATACTATTACTATCGTGGCTAGGATACAATATTACCCTATGAATAAGAATATCCTCCATAACTTCTTTCTGATATAGCTTTAACTGATACCCTTGATAGATTTTTCCTGTAGGGTAATTAGGAAAACCAGTGAGTACTTGTACTGAATGTCCTTTCTCTTTTAAGCCTTTTGCAAAAACCATGGCCTTCATATTATTCGGTTCAGGATTAAACCATTGTGTAAGGATAAGTATATTCAAAAATCAAACCTCCTAGGTTGCAACTCTAATAATACTTTCACTAATACCTGCAGCCTTTAGCTGACAGTAATCTCTTAGATAATCCTGGGATCCAACCAGGCTTATATATTGATCCTTGATTCCAAGCCTAATCATTGATGCTCTTTTTCCCTTAAGCTCCGATACAATCTCAGAGACGGCACTTCCAAAGCCCCCGATTATATTATGCTCTTCTACTGTTACTATATAATCATAGGCATTAGCGCAGGCTTTTATCAAATTAGCATCTATGGGTTTAACCGTAGGGAAAGAATAGATTCCCGGATGAATGCCTTTTTCTTTTAATAATTTTTTTGCTGTTAAAACTTCACCGATAATTGAGCCTGTTGAAAATATAGCAACATCTTTTCCCTCCTGTATAGGAATTGCCTTACCAATCTGAAAGTCATCTATGGTATCATGAATTCTTTCTTCCTGACCTCTGCCAAGACGTAAGTAACAAGTTCCGGGCTGTTCATGAATTGCCCGGACTGCATATTCTGTTTCTACTGAATCTGCCGGTGACATAACAGTAACTCCTGGAAGGGCTCTCATAATGGCTAGATCCTCCGTTGCGTGATGGCTCATTCCCAGGGCACCATAAACAAGGCCACCGCCCACACAGACAATTTTGACATTAGCCTTATGATAGGCACAGTCATTTCTTATTTGCTCAAGACAACGTAGGGTGGGAAAATTACCAATGGAATATGTATAAACAATCTTTCCCTCCAATGCCAAACCTGCCGCAAAACCAGTCATATTCTGTTCCGCTATACCTAGGTTAATAAACTGTTTGGGTAACTCCTCCCAAAAGGGCTTTAAAACTCCAAATCCTAAATCACCGGTAATAAGATGCACCTGGGAGTCACTTTTTGCTATATTAATTAGTGTTCTTACAAAGGTATCTCTCATAATAGTCCTCCATGCTGCCTTTATAGTCAGCTCAAAATCAGGAAAAACAAGTTCGCACCTCTATAGGGTTCCTCCCTATTCATATGGGTCGGATATACCTAGGGGTTTTTGCTGCAATAATTCATTGACGGCTCTATCATATTCCTCTCCTTCATGAGGATATCGATAGTGCCATAGAATGTTCTCCTCCATATAGGAAATTCCTTTACCCTTTATTGTATGAGCAATAATTACCGTAGGATACTCAATCCCTTTTAAAGCCTCCAAAAATGCCTTTCTTAAGGCATCATGATTATGACCATCCACTTCAATGGTATTCCAGCCAAAGGCTCTCCATTTGTCTACAAGAGGAGCAAGGGAAAGAATATTTTCACAATAACCCAGGCTCTGCATTTTATTATAATCAATTATGGCAATCAATTGATTAAGCTGATTATGATGAGCTACTAGGGCAGCTTCCCAAATAGAGCCTTCATTACACTCCCCGTCTCCGCAGATTACAAATATTCTATGATTTTTCTTATCTAGCTTAGCTGCATAAGCCATACCCGCCCCCACGGATAAACCATGGCCAAGGGAGCCAGTGGAAAATTCTATTCCCGGTACTCCTATATGAGATACGTGCCCAGATAAAGAGCTGCCATTGCCATAATGCTTCCTTAACTCCTGGGTATTAAAATAGCCTTTTTCAGCCAAACAAGCATATATTGCAGCACCAGCATGACCTTTACTAAGTATTATTCTGTCCCGTTCTGGCATCTTGGGGCTATCTGAATTAGTCTTTGCGATATCCTGATAAAGAACAGCAATAATATCAGCCAAAGACAATACAGAACCAATATGGGAGCTCTGTGATATATGAGCCATTTCTACTGCGTGCCGTCTTATTCTCCAAGCAAGCTCTTCACTATTCATATAAGTCCTCCATTCTGTCCTAGTACATGCCTTCCCTTTGAGTTAGTTTGCGCCTTCCCTTTGAGTTAGTTTGTGCCGAGGATTACGCAGGTACAAACTTCTAGGTGTGAATTATGTTTTTCAATAATTCACACTGCCAGTACATGCCTTGCCTTTGAGTTAGTTTGTACCGAGGATTACGCAGGTACAAACTTCTAGGTGTGAATTATGTTTTTTAATAATTCACACTGCCAGTACATGCCTTGCCTTTGCGTTAGTTTGTGCCGAGGATTACGCAGGTACAAACTTCTAGGTGTGAATTATGTTTTTTAATAATTCACACTGCTAGTACATGCCTTCCCTTTGAGTTAGTTTGTGCCGAGGATTACGCAGGCACAAACTTCTAGGTGTGAATTATGTTTTTCAATAATTCACACTGCCTCCCCTGAATCTGAAATATGTAATAAGGCTTGCAGCTGCACCTTATCTAACTTAAAATCCATGGAATGTATATTAACTAAGAGTTGTTTTTCATCCTTTACTCCTGCAATTACCACAGAATCCTTCAGATTATCGAGTATAAAGCGGATTGCAATAGCAGGAAGCTGTTGATTAATCTCTCTGGCAATATCCTTCATTACCTCTACAATCTCAAGATTTTTCCTTAGTTTTTCTCCGTGAAAATTCATATAAGCATCTCGGTGGCGCCTATCATCCTCCCCAAAGGAGGTTTTGGGGCTATACTTACCTGATAATATTCCTTGCCCTAGACTCCCCCAAGTAATTGGTGTTAATTTAAGCTCCTCTGCTAATTGTATTATATCCTTCTCATTACTTCGACAAGCAAGACTATATTCATTTTGAAAGCTGACGAACTTTGATGGAAATTTACTTATTTCAGTTATATCCTTTTGATTAATATTGGATAATCCATAATAACGAATATATCCTTTGGCCTTTAAATCCTCTAAGGTATCCACTACCAAATCCAAATCTGTCTTCTTATCTCTGTAATGGATTTGATACAAATCAATATAATCAGTATTCAAGCGTTTTAAACTTGCTTCCAAAGCGCTCTTAATCCAATCTGGACTGTTATCATAAAAGGTTTTACCCTCCTTAATGCGTACACCAAATTTAGTCCCAATTACTACTTGGTTACGATTTTCCTTCAAAGCTTTTCCCAAAATTCTTTCTGATTTACCAAGA
This sequence comes from Bacillota bacterium, assembly GCA_023443625.1. The sequence goes on from JAEZTQ010000082.1 coordinate 80,891, forward strand.
CCATAGGTATCCGCAGTATCAAAGAAATTTATCCCCTGATCCAGTGCGGTCCCTACTGCCCTCTCTAAATCCTTATCGCTTACAATACCCCAGCCATAGCCGCCTAACTGGCAACCTCCCATGCAAAGGCGGGATACTTTAATATTAGAATTTTTAAGATATAGATATTCCATTAAAGCCTCCGGTGCTACTATAATTATTCCCTATCAATGATATTGCAAAAAATTATACGAATTATTTTAACAAGAGTAATAATGATTAAATGGCAATCAGTTCCAAAGGATACCCTACGGGCATATTTCATACGCAGCTTATTCTTTTTAGGGAGTATTTCCTTTTCATAGACTTCCTCTGCATTATTTTCACCAACTATAACACCAAGGTTAATATATTCAATAGAACTGTAATCCGTAATTCCTGGACGTACTTTTAAAATTATCTCCTCCTCCTCTTTATAATTAGATGTATATTTTACTAATTCGGGTCTTGGTCCTACAAAACTCATTTCACCCTTAATTATATTAAGGAGCTGGGGTATTTCATCCAACTTTGTATTTCTTAAAAAGTGCCCTACCTTTGTAATTCTTTTATCCTTAAAAGCAGTGGTTCCACCTCCTAATTGATCAGCATTTCTAATCATGGTACGGAATTTATAGATAGAAAAGGTCTTACCCTGATACCCTCCCCTTTGTGAAATATATAATACGGGAGGCCCGGAGCTTATTCGTATTACTACTGTAATGAATAAAAATAGAGGTAATAATAGTATTGTAAGAATGATAGCTGTAATAAAATCTAGGATGCGTTTTATATATCTGTTATATATACCCTCATAATTTTTCATGAAAGGTGTTTATACTCCTTAAAGCTTACTTTAGATAACCATAAGTCAATTATTATGACTGAAAACTACCTTTGAATTATGTATTGGTTATCTATTTATTGTTATAATATGTATTTTACTTGGATAGGTGCTTTGATTAAATCATGATTATAGCTTCTCTTAGAAAGAAAAACCATAGGTATAAGATTTATTATGGCTATTATTGAAGAAATTCTCTAAGCCTTTAAATCTAACCTATGGTTTTTTGGTAAATATTATTTATTTATTTATCTATCTATCTACTACTGGTTAACTATTACCCTTTCTTCCTGTGGGATAAAGGTCAAATACCTGCAGCAAAGTATTATAGATGGTTTGAGCTGTGATTTCTTGTTTTGCTTCATCTGTCATTAGCTTCAAGTCACCGCTGTTTGTCATAAAACCAAGCTCGATTAGTACCGCAGGAACGGTATTTTTATTAATAACTGTAAAGGTATTTTGCTTTACACCACGATTGTTGGTATTAAGGGCATTAACCAGATTATCATTTAAAATTCCTGCAAAATTCTGACTGGTTAAGCCTGCCTTGTTGGCTGTATTATTATTCTTTGAATAAAATACTTCGGTTCCCTTAGCATTGGGTGCATTTACTGCAGCATTCATATGAAGACTCACGAATAAATCTGCACCTACTTTAGAAGCAAAGGCCGCACGGTCTTTTAGTGTCATATCCACATCGGAGGTACGAGTATAATATACCTTAAGTTTTGAGGTATCCTGATTAAAATATTTCTTTCCCAGAGTATAAAGAATCTTTAAGTTAATATCCTTTTCATTAATACCATCTCTTTTTGCTCCCGTTGCACCTCCTCCATGACCTGGATCAAGGACAACTATATTTTTATAAATATCTCTGGGATTACCTATATTAACATAGAGATACTCATTATCATAAGCAAGCTCATAGCCTTGCAGCTTGGAGGTTGTAATCTTTATTACTGTATTACCCTGCTTATTTAAGGATACGGTAATATCTTTTACCGTCTTGGAGCTATTTATAATCATTTCCGTATTAATGGTATTAGTAAAATCACCTGTTAAATAGACTTCAAAATAATTCTTATAATAGAAATCTTCACTGAAAATCATGGAAGGAGTAAGCTCTGCTGCCTTTGGTATCTTAATTTCATATTTGCTTTTGTCAGAGACCCAGGGAATAGTGGAGCTTGTAGGTATTGTAGGGGTTGTGGGAATACTCGGGCTATCCTTTGAAATTAAAGAAAGAATAAATTGATTATCTTTCTCCTTGATACTATATTGATATCCCTCCTCCACAAGAAGCAGCAATTGTAAATTGTTCTGCGAACTAATGGTAGATATCTCTTTTATATATTTAGTATCTTCAATATCAGAATAGATATCTCCTATGCTATTCATTGTATTTGGTATATCAACATAGATAAAACCATTATTATCACTTAATTGTGCTCCTAATGGGCGAATACCTCTTAAAATCAGATAATCTCCCATATCATTGGTTCCAATGCTTGCATTAATTAACGTATTAGAATACACGGTAATATATAGAAGCTGTTGATCCGCTGATAAGGAAATATCATAATCATAATTATCTATAAGAAGTTCCAGTTCAATCTTAGAGCTTAAGGTTTCGCTTTGATTGTATGTATTGATTTGTCTTACCAAATTACTGGAGATATCATATATCTGCTCAAGTGAGCCCATGTTATCAGCCTGAAGGGTAATTACGTTACCGGATTTACTTGATGTTACCTTACTAAAGGGTGAATTAGCCTGTATAGTGAAGGTCTCAAGGTTTTGCTTTGTATTGTTGTAATCACGGTAGACAGAGAAAATTACGCCTTCAGTGGTTACAGCCGTTTCATTATTGATTTCATAAATTCCACTACCTAATCCATACTCAGTATCTAAGGCAGTCCATTCATCTATTAGGACACCTGTTTCACTGATGTCTCCTGAATCTCCCAGCTCAGGCTCTTCCACTATTGGACTAGAACTCTTAGTCTTTATAACAGAGGTTCTGGTTGACTTGTTCCATTGATAGGACAAACCAAGGCTGGTAGCTGTTATACTACCTGGAACCATAACATAGGAGGTATTACTATCATAGTTTGTTACATAGATTGGTGCAACAGATAGTGTAATGGCTTTTTTATTCAAATAAGCCGTCTTACTGCCTAGGGTCATAACAAGAACATTACCGTCTCTTGATAAGGTGACTGTTCCTTTGGCCTTATCATATTTATATTTCACATCCATTTTACCTTTGGAAAAAACATTATAAGCAGCAAGCATTGCTGTATTATTAATAATGATACTTGGTGATTTGGTAAGATTAAGGCTCTTCTCATCAATAATTACTTTACCCTGTGTACCTGTATATTCGAATTTCTCTCCATTATTATAGGATAATTGAAGGGAATTCTTAACAATTGCAATGGTTTTGGTACTACTATGCCAGGTATAAGTAAGACCAAGATTTTCTGCAACAAACCTGGAAGGAACTAATACCTTAATCTTGTTGGTATTGGTATACTTAATTCTTCTTGGGGCAACAGGCAATGTATAAGCTTTGCCATTAACCGTTGCCTTCTTGCTGCCCAAGGTCATCTTGATGGTATTACCATATTTTGATATGGTTAAAGTGCCTTTTTTACTATCATATTTACAATCAGCATCAATGGGTGAAAGATCAAATATATCATAGAAGGGAAGTAAAGCATAACCATCTACTATGATACCAGGATACTTGGAATTCCCGATGATGTTCTCGTTACAAGTAACTTTAATGGGTGTTCCTGTATAGGTTGTCTTCTTCGTAAAATAATCATAAATCTTAATTCCTGTTGACGCACTGGCATCACTTGCAGTTAAACCGCTAAGTAGAAATGCTGCAATCAACATGCAACCAAGCTTGACAATAAGACTAGAGTTACGAACAATGTTATCTTTGGTGTGGTAGATGATTCTCTTTAATAATTGTACCATTTTCGTGCCTTTCCTCCTGTGAATATTAAGAACTATTATACCTGCCATAAATATCATGAAATCTAGCTATTATACTTCTTATGTTTTTCATAATTATTTGCAAAATTAAATTCCATGACTTCACATTTATTACAATAATGTTAATTCGTGTTATAATTGTGTCATTTGATAAAATACTTTAAAAAAATATAAAAACTCCTTTGTTTTTACAGGAAAAATTATCATAAACCAACTAAAAACCCTTTAAAAACAATATTCTATCTTTGTAGTACTGATTATCTCCTTATGTCTACAACAATAGACTGAAAGTGATTAGTATTATTCTGTACAGGATAAAATGTTACAATATGTTTTAAAACAGTTCTACATATGTAGATTTGCTTAAGGAATTAGACACACCTGTTTTTAGGCTAATAATAGTGAATAAAATACCAAGGTTTTCTTTAAAGAGAAAATATGTTATAATATCCAATAATATATTTCATAGGAAAGATAAGAAAGTATCTGAAGCTGCAACAATTATACAATCTTATACCCAAAGTCCTTGATGATTACCATATGTTTGGATTTGCACCCTGTGAGATTTGATATTGAAGTAATAACTGTCACTGTTGGTTACAAAACATGGATTTTACAGCTGTGAAAAACCTATGGTAGGAGCTGGGAATTAATTAGACAGTTGTAGACACAGATATTTCAGATATTATTTAAGCATAGGATTACTATCAAGAAAACCTATCGTACTCTATCATGAAATGCAAGGCCATCCTTTTAGATATAATAGATGGCTACCAACAAGGAAGGTGTCACATAACATTATTATGTAAACCAATATTTTGAATTGTACTCTTACTTTCATTATCTAGAGAATGTACATATTATATTTATTGGTAAGTACATCCTATAAAATATAAAAAAACAGGATGCGTACCTCGCGGTAAGGAATATATTGCTTCACAATCCCCTCGGGCACGAAGTGTCAGCAAGCTGACACTTTCTTGTTATCTTTCTACCTGAAAAATCAGGAAATATCTTTTCCTTAATCATATACGTGGGTAAAATGTGGAGGATACACTTGATACAGACTTTAGTGTCTTTAAAACATAAACATATGGAGGAATACTATGTCAGAGAAAAATTATCATGATCAAGTAAATATAGATAACACAGCAAAGCTTCGTAAACAACTAGAGAATTTGCCTGGTTTTTGTAAGCATTTCTTTCGTGGAATTGAGACCACGACCTCCTCAAGAACAAGAATTGCTTATGCTTATGATTTGGGAGTATTCTTTGAGTTCTTAGTTAACTCCAATCCCTTACTTAAAAATACTCCGATTAAAGATATTAAAATTGATATTCTAGACCAGATTAAAGCCTTAGATATTGAAGAATATCTTGAATACTTAACTTATTATAAGTCCGATGATATAGAACGCTTGAATACAGAAAACGGAAAAAAACGTAAACTAGTATCCCTACGCAGCTTTTATAACTATTATTATAAAAAGGAAATGATAACCAATAATCCTGCTGTTCTCATTAATGTACCAAAGCTTCATGAAAAGGCAATTGTTCGTCTGGATATTGATGAGGTGGTTAAGCTTCTTGACGAAGTGGAAAATGCCAATAATCTATCCAAAGGACAACAAAAGTATCACGCAAAAACCAGATTACGTGACTTAGCTCTGATGACCCTGCTCCTTGGTACTGGGATTCGTGTATCTGAATGTGTTGGTTTGGATATCAATGACGTAGATTTTGATAATAATGGCATCAAAATCAGGAGAAAAGGTGGTTATGAAGTTGTTGTATATTTTGGTGAAGAAGTAAGGGAAGCACTATTAGATTATTTAGAGCAACGTAAGGTTCTAGCTGCAGCCGAAGGACATACCAATGCCCTCTTTCTATCCATGCAGATGAAGCGTCTTAATGTACGCTCCGTAGAAAATCTCGTAAAGAAATACTCTTCTGCTGTTACCAAGCTTAAGAATATTACACCCCATAAGCTTCGTAGCACCTACGGTACCAGCTTATACAGAGAAACTGGCGATATCTATCTCGTTGCAGATGTATTAGGCCACAAGGATGTCAATACTACCAAAAAGCACTATGCAGCAATTGAGGATGATCGCCGTCGTAGTGCTGCAAAGGCAGTTAGGTTGAGGGAGAAATAGAAAAAAGTTTCTTGATGATGCAGCCCTTTCAACAGATATACTTAATCTTCTGTCTTACCGGTGTGATCGGATACAAATGTCAGGTAAAAGCTATCGTCTTGAAAACCGAAAATCATTTTTAATGAGTTGTTTGGAGAGTCGATAGATAACGCAAGGCAGAATCGTTAGCTACGGACGATTTCCATTTCGGAATTATCGTAGCGAGTTTATAATTTGGACTTAAACAGTTTTGTAAAAAATCCCCCTGCGTTATGCGAAAAATCCCCTTACGTCACCTATTGCTTGTGACGTAGCGTAATGTGTTAAATTACCCTCGAAAGGAGGTTTTTATGTCATACTACACGACTGGCGAAATGGCTAAACTGTGCAATGTTTCGGTGCGAACGGTACAATTCTATGACCAGCGGGGTGTTTTACATCCATCCGCCGAAAGCGAAGGCGGCCGACGGATATACAACGATGATGACCTTTCCAAATTGCGGCTAGTTTGCACACTCAAAGCAATCGGACTCTCCCTTGACTCAATCAAGGGTGTGTTGGAAAGCGAAATGTCCGGCAAAATCCTCACGATTTTACTTGACGAGCAAGAGAAAACGCTTTCAAACGAAATTGATGTGCGGCAACGGCAGCTTGAAATGATAAACATCATCAAAGAAAACATTGCCAACAAAGCCATCGTTCCGGCAAATTCAATTCTTGACATAGAACACATTATGGAAAAGAAAAGCAAATTGCAGGGTAAAAAGAAACTGGCACTGGTTTATCTTAGAGTAGGAATCGCCGCGACTTTAGGGCTCTTGTTCATGGCGTGGCTCGTTGTATCGCATATCTGGTGGGGACTTGCGGTATATATATCCTTCGCAATACTCGGTCTGTCGATTTCAGCTTATCAGTTAAAAGATAATGAGTTTATTTGTCCCAAATGCGATTCAGTTTTCAAGCCATCTCTAAGACGCGCTTTCTTTACTACTGGCAGCCATAAAGTCCGCTGGACGAAATGCCCCGAATGCGGACATAAAGATTGGTGCGTTATACGGAAAAATGAGCAGATAAAGGAGACTGATAACAATGCGTAAACTACTTTCAAATGATAAACTAAAGTTATTTGCTTTTGTAATGGCGGCGCACGTTTTTACTTACTTCGCTTGCGGGCTGATATTTTCGCAAATTATGAATTACGACGATAAATATTTACAACTCTTAGGTTTTAGACCTATGGATGAACTAGCACTAACTACGAAACGCTGCCATTCAGGGCCGATTCGTAATAAGCGAGATTTTCTGCGGCACAATATGGCGAACGGCAGGAAGAAGCATTATCTTCCTGTCGTTTTTTTTATTTATGATAGATACTTTACATTATACAAAAGATTACAGGCATATGCCGCAAGATTGGTATTTGTTTAGCCTATTTCAAAAGTACAGACAAGAATTAAGTCCATGAAATTCAAAATGAACGAAACCAATCTAACCATTTAACCATAAGGCTTTAAGGCAAATTAAAAGTTTCGTCCATCATATGTAAGGTTTTCATAACTGAAATTCATAAGTTTACTGAAATAACCGAAAAAAATATCCACCAGAAAACTGGTGGATAAAATTTATATTAATAATTTACGCCTAAATCAAGTTTAACATCATATTCTACTGGCTTTTGATTAAATAGATATTCTCCTTTTCGTATTGAAGCAAGAACATTAGCACGATTTCGTATTACATCAAATGGACTGTCTCCATCAAGAACAATAAAGTTTGCATCTTTGCCTACATCTATACCATATCTGTCCTGGATATTCAAACAACGAGCTCCATTGTATGTGATTAAATCTAAATCCTTCTCGATTTCTTCTGGTGACATAATTTGTGCTAAGTGAATTCCATTATCAAGGATATTCATCATATTACCGTTACCCATTGGATACCATGGATCATTAATTGAATCCTGAGCAAATGCTATATTTATTCCATTTTCCAAGAATTCCTTTACTCTAGTGAGTCCACGACGTTTAGGATATGTGTCCTGGCGACCTTGAAGATATGCATTTTCGGTTGGACAAGAGATAAAGTTCATCTTGCTCTTTTTAAATAAGTCAATCATTCTATATGCATATGAGTCATCTGCTGAACCAAATGAACAAGTGTGACTAGCAGTAGTCCTACTACCATAATCCTCCATTAGAACAAGTGCATTTAACAACTCAACAAAACGAGAATGAGGATCATCTGTCTCATCACAGTGAACATCTATAAGCTTGTCATATTTAATAGCAAGTTCTACTACATCGTGAACTGATTTATCACCAAATTCTCTAGCTGGTTCATAGTGTGGAATTCCAGCTACAATATCAGCACCCATTTTAAGAGCTTCTTCTACTAAATCACGTCCTCCTTTATATGTGTACATTCCTTGTTGTGGAAATGCTACGATTTGAATTTCAACTTTATTCTTTAACTCTTCACGTAGTTCTAACATAGCTTTTAATGCTGTGAACTTTGGATCTGTAACGTCTATATGTGTGCGAATATGTTGTACACCCCTAGAAACCTCATCTTTTATTCCCTTTAGAGCTAATTTTTTAACACTTTCTATAGTTAAACTTTCCTTAAAGATTGGCCACATTTCAATAGCTTCAAAAAGGGTTCCTGAACCAGCACCTTCTTGTCCTAGCTCAGATAATGTGTAAACATAATCTAAATGTAAATGTGGATCTACATAAGGTGCTATAACTAGTTTACCACCTAAATCGATAATCTCATCTGCTGGTCCTAGATCCTTTCCAATTGCCTTAATAATTCCATTATCTACTAAAATCTCATTAGCATTTTTATTACCATATATAGTTGCATTAGTAAATTTCTTCATAGTTGGTCTCCTTAATACTAAGTAATTAATTCATGTTTACTTGGAATTTGATATTCATTAGAACTATTGATGCTAACATTACAATTATACCAAAATAACCAATTAAATTGATTTGTTCATTTAATAAAAACAACATATAGCAAGCCATTGTCACTGAATCGTCTCCACTTGTCCCAAGTTTCCCCAAGATGGTACTAAGAGCATATAAGAAACCTGCAACAAAACCTAAAGTCAAACCAAGTCCTGAGATATTTAATTCTCTAAAATTTCCACCGGTAACCATTAAAATACATCCGATAAGATTTAAAACGAGAGCAAAATGTTGATAGATACGAAGTTTTTCCTTGAAGAAAGCCATAGCCATTATGGCGGTCCAAACTGGAGCTAAATACATAAGTATTGTTGATGTTGCTACTCCTACTAAAGCCATGCTTGTGTCCAAAGACAATTTGAAAATTCCTTTTGATAAAACACCCAATAAAATACTATATACTAAGCCTTTCCTAGATATCTTCAATCCTACTAAACCATTCTTTGCTAATAAATATAGCAGTAAAGGTATAAACGCTAAAAAGTGGCCAGCAAATGCGGTCATAAGTGAAGAAGCACCATTGTCAATCATTTTAGTTACAAAAAATCCACCAATTCCCCATAGTGATCCAGCTATAGCAACAAAAAGGTACCCTTTTAGGTAACTCCTCTTTTCCATACCTAATAGCCTCCACAAAATATTATAATTATTAAGTTACTTTACATATCATGTCCTTCTTTATTTGTTTAAATTCATTAAAATTTGATGTTAGAAAAGTTCAAAACAAAATAAAGTACATTCCATTAAAAATGTACTTTATCACTCTATTCCTTATCCTGTATGGTTTTCCTCTATTAAATTATAAAGTACATTTTTTTTTAGTTTAAATATTTATCTGAATTAAAAAATAAATCACCGATCCAAGTGTAAAGTTATAATCCTGAATAAAAAAAGCTTCCCCATTTGCCTATACAATACCCTAGCTGTTATTAAAAAGCCACTCTACAAGAGTTTTTCATATAATTTAAACCAATTTAAGTTATATTCGCTTAGACCTATATCTACAGTAGCTATATAATGAAATCCACATTTTTCATACAGACGGATCGCTGGTACATTATATTCATAAACATCAAGTCGGAGGGATTTCAAGTTTAATTTACTTCCAAGTTTTGATGCGAAATGTAACAGTTCGGACCCGATACCTTGTCCTAAATAGTCTGGATGTACTACAAAAGTATATATAACAAAAACTTCCTCATATTTTAAATCCTTCATCCATGTGACAGATAAATACGCAGGTTCTGGCTCATGACGTAATATCATTGATCCAACCATCTTATTACCGGATAAAGCTACATATAAGCACCCTTTATTTATACCAGCTTCAGCATCTTTACGGATGGGATACACTCCTTTTTTCCATCCTGGGTAATTGGTTGTAGCAGCTAGATGATCATTCAAATTATTATATAGCTGCTCCAGCTCGTCGATGTCATCTTCCATTCCAAGTCGTATGGTTATATTCATGTTCTTACCTCTCTATGTAATGTATAGGCGTTGTACTTGGGAAACCCTTATACAATACGACATAGTATCCGAACTAACGGGTGCATACCCGCAGTAGTAAATAGTACTGTTGGGTCGTTGTCTGGTAGCAATGAAGCTGAGGCAATTTCACAATGCCCTCTCTTCTTAAAAAATTCAACATACCTTCTCCTTAATTCTTGTGCTGTCATTGTAATCTCCATTCCGCCGCCAAGCGGCGGCACAAATTGTAATGAAAGTATTCACTGAAGTTCGCCCTTGTAAACGCCTGCGTAAAGGAAGCAATTTGATTTTTTATGATTTAACTCGATCGACCAGAGAATACAGTTATAACCCATACATATGTATCTGTAAGTCATGTTTTCATGTCGGCTAATAGCATCTTTGAACTCTTTATCTGCCATAACTCATAACTTATTAAAATGGACTTTTGAACTTCAATGATTTATCATGAAGAAACCCTACAATAGTTTTTTGGTAATCATCCCTAATTCCTACAAGGCTTTTTTAAATATATAAAACCTAAATAGCCTATGATACATATTGTAAATATTATAAATTTAATGATGCTTAGAACATAAAAAAATGCAATTTCAATAGCAAAGATGGCAACTACCAACAGTAGAATACTACTTATTTTATTTACTTTCTTCAAGTTGTATAAAATATAAAACATACAAATTCCAAAAGCTATTGAAAATACAAAATAAACAGGAACTTCATTTAGCAGTGATAAGGATATGAAAATAGTACTCAAGGCTTGTAGTGATAATAATAAAAGCTTATTTTTTGTTATTTTATGTCGTGATATATAATCTATGGCGCTTAATATACCAATTCCAACTCCAAAAAATATAACAGATAATAATTCAACAGAATTAATTAAGATACACACTAAAATTATATCAATTATTTCGATCATTCAATCATACCTAATGCTTCACTAGTTGGTTGAACTACTCCAGTTCTTACTCAACCAGTTATTGCATCCTTTCTGTTTAATCGGTATATTACTCCATATCTGAGCTTCGACATAAGCCGGCTGTGCATAGACAGGCTCATTCCAGTAATGTTGAGGCATGCCATATTTATCTATTATATTTAAGATTTCCTTATATGTATATACCTGTCGTCTATACTCCAATTCATCCGTAACATGTGGGCTGAAGGTCGGAAATGTATCACCATAAGTAAATGAAACAGTGGATAAATCAAATTCTTGAATAGGTATCTTAATATAATCGCTATCCTCAAACCAAGTCGCAAGCCAAGGACATTCTCCAATAACCATGTAATGTGGAGTCTCTCGAATAGGCTTACCACCTTTTTCTATAAACATTGTTCGTACCAATTGTTCTAAATATTTACGCCGTTCGTAATATTTCGTACTACGTTTCCCTGCATGGAAAGTTTTGTTTTTTATGTCTAGCTGCGCTTGTATTATCATTGCATCTTCTACCTGCAAATCAGATAAACTAACAAATGGCCCAACTTTCTGTTCGAAGTAATGATATAAATAAATCATTATACCCTCCTGAGATTATTATCTTTGTATAATCTTCCTACGAAATTGACAATCCCTTATTTTGCAATAATATTCCTTAACGTTCATTCAAGTAAGTGTTTAACCATGGACTTATCAAAGTCTTACATTCGATTAAAAATTCTTAATAACTTCAACTTACCTATGGCAGTATCTGCTTTCCACCAATTTTCGGATATGGCAAATTCCTTGGGATAGATTGTATTATTTTCAAACCAGCTCCAATCAATTCCCCACACACCGTTTTCAGGCCGTGATTCAATGATATAATCAAGTTCTTTTTGCATTAGTTCCTCATTATCCCCATAAAATATGCTGTTTGGGGAGGTAATAAAGTCTGAGGGTCTTTTCACGTGATAAATCCATTTTGATATATCCTTTTCTATAGAATCCTGAACAAGCCTTCTTACCCTTCCTAAAAGAAAATCCATATCAAAGCCACTAGATAAACCAAGTTGTGGTATCCTCTCTAGAAGTTCACAGTAACCACCCAGGCCCATCTCACCAAATTCACCTAGTACATACAACTTGTCTATTAATTTCACGACAATGGAAAGGGCTCTTTTATATAGTTGAGACTCCTTATCACCAAATTGCAAAATAAAAATAGCTATTCCTGCTGACACCCCAATACTTTCATATTCGTTAGCCTCCGGATCATAGGTCCACCAAGGAGCATGGGGATAATGATTATTCGATGGGATACTAAAGAGCCAACCCATATCACTTTGGTGGATGCCACTTTCGATAAATTTAAATATACCCTGGATTAGGGGGTGATTTTTATCGGCAAAATTAATATCCTTTAAGATTCCTATTGCTCTATGGGTTGTATATGGTGAGGAATTTGGATTCCAGGAATCTGGCTCAAGAGCGTTGCCAAAGCCTCCATCTTCATTTTGATATAGAGACAAGATTGAAAGCACCGCTTCTCTACTTCCCTCTTCAAAGTAATATTGCCACAGTGCTAAATCAAGGGGCCTTGCGTTACGATAAATCCATGTACGAATTTCATCAAACGACTGTTTACTTAAGTTTTTCATTCACAATCCTCCTGTATGTAAGTGGTGGCTATATCATATTCTATATTTTAAATTCATCATTTACCTGTCCCCATTTTTACATAAACTTTTTTAAGCGATCATAACAATAATTACCCGTAGAGTATGGTTATAATACAATTAAATGAACCGGTGTCAAGTAGCGCCCCATAGATATTTTCACTTATGGGGTTACCCACATAAGGTAATGACCACAATTATTGTATTTACTTTCCCTATAGATTATTTGCTCTTGCCTAAGGATTAGCGTATAGGTTTCCCTATATTCATATCTATTCTCCATTGAGGTGCTTGTCCATCTTCACCCCAATACTCGTCCAGTTCCATAATTCTATGGTCTTCCATCTTAAAAAATGAGGTCACATGAAAAGAACTATCTTTTGACCATACACGAGTAACTGTAATTAAGGTCTCTCCCTGCTGTTCAATTCGTTCAACCTCGCTATTCCAGCTCCCTGGATAGTCACAATTGACCCTCAAAAAGTCATTAACATTAAAGAGCTCATTAGTTTCATGCCAACGAATAGAGGCATTATCGTGAAAATACATTCTCAATTCTTCCCTCTTCTGTGCTGCTATATAGTTCCAATACTTCGTTATATATCTTCTGATATCCATTGTGTCTCCTTTTATTTTTTATTATTATAATTTCTTCTAATCTAGATGGATTTTGCCGTCTACTTTTTTACAAAATATTTATCTGTCCAAAGTTGTGCTTCTATATAGTAATACTGAGAAACTATGTTCCTTAGGAATGCCTCCACATTACCATGTATTTTAATTAATTCATATAAATGGTCTTTACTAAAAGGGTTTTTTCTCTCGGGTTTATACATCATACCTTGACTATCTCCAAAAGTAAAACTAATATCTTTGGCGTCAATCTCGTCTAATAGTAGCTTAGTTACTCTACCCTTTCCAAACCATTCATGCAAATAATCACTGCCTTGTAGGACAAAGTAATATGGATGTTCAGTTTCTGGTTTCCCACCCATGGATAAAAACTCTTCATACAACCACTTTTCCGTAGCAATCCTATGGGGATAATACCCCTTATAATCATCTCCAAAACGGTTAAATGCTACACCACTATTATGTAGTGACAGTTCCCTAGCCAATTCAAAAGATTCTGCTTCCTTGAGCTGGGTAATACTTTTTAATGGTTCGCATCCAGGATGACAATAATTAACGATATAAATATATTCCAATAGTAATACCTCTGTAATTTATAATGATATTAAAATACTCTAATCTGATTAATCTTTTCTTATATATTAACATGATTTATATTCATGATTTGCGTTCATGATTTGTGTTCATAATTTGTTGCTTATTTGAATGCCTCATTTGTTTTAATTATACATTATTTTTCCGATAATCGCCATCATAATTCAATGTCTTACATTTCAGTGGATAAACAACGAGCGGCGCGCTATCGAGCCACTCTTATGTTAAGAAAAGCTCTTGCAAACCAGCATATTCAGCTATTTTACAAAAGCTCCATCAAATCAATAGATTATTGATATTTTTGACTAATTAATATATAAGACAGTGGTATACCGCCCTTGTTTAAATTCTCAAACATTCCTGATAAATCATAATCATATTCCATTAGCTTTAGGATATGCATGCGTTTCTCACATATGGCATTTATGATGTCAGACTGGGTGTGGGAAAAACTATAAAATGTCTTTGAAGTATAGGATTTACCAGTTATATAATACATTCCATTATTTTCATTCCATTATTTTCAATCCATTGCTCCTTATGAAAATAGGAATTTACGATTTTGCTAGGCTCTTTTTCATCATAGTTATCTTCTCCTAATGCACCCAACATATTTGTTACCGGATGGGAATCATTTATTATTAATTTTCCACCTAATTTTAGACATAAGTATACTTTTTGAAAAAACTCAGATAGATCTTGGAACCACGTTAGAGCTCCAATTGTAATAAAAATATAATCAAAACTATTATGGTAAGTCTGGTCTATTTTAAGAATATCAGTATTTATAAAAGTACAATTAACTCCCATTTCACTTGCTGTTTTATTTGCAAAGGATATCATATTCTCAGCGATATCAAAACCTATTCCCTTAGCTGCACCTAATTTCACAAGGGAAAATAACTCTCTTCCATTATTACAGCAAAATTGAGCTATTGTTTTATTATGAAACTCATATAGAGCAATTTCATCAACTAAATCTTTGACAAGAAAGGGGTATTCTTCTTTCTCTAATCTATATTTGATATCTTCACCCCATCCTTCATGTCGGTTATTATACGCTTCTTCCCAAGCTTCTTTATTGCTTTTTATATAATTCATAGACAATACTCCTTTACATAATTAAATACTCCTTAATTTAGATTTATAGAACTGTGTAATATTAATTCATAAATATCCTATACAATTTTGATACCGTTCTCTGTTTTCTAATGTTATAGTACTAATATGGTTTTACTCCTCGTGTAGCCATAAATTGAGGAGCGTATTCACTGATAGGAGTGACACCCTCTCTACACCTATCCTCATACAAATCTGTCAAAATAAATCCGGCTTTTAGTTGCCCGCCAAGTTGTTCCTCCATACTATGGCTAAATTGAATACCTTCATAATTGTTTACCATCCTATCATATCTTTCTTTATCCATCTTTAAAGGGTTATAGGGTAATTTATTAACCACTGTCAATGGGGCATCATCTTCAAAGAGAAAATCAATTCCATTGGAAAAGCCAGCTAGTAGTATTCCCCCTTTTTTTAATACCCTGTAGCATTCCTTCCATACATGAATGACATCTTCGATATAGCAATTTGAAACAGGATGAAAAATTATATCAAAGGATTCATTATCAAAGGGTAATGTCTTTGTCATATCTCCTTTGATAATGTTAATATGGTATCCTTCCCGTTTGGACACCATAATTTCAGACTCCAGCTGTCTATTAGAATTATCAAATATACTACATTGAGCCCCTAAAGCTGAAAATATGGGCATTTGTTGACCACCTCCACTTGCTAATCCAAGAAGTTTCTTATCTCTTAAATCACCAAACCACTGATGAGGTACTTTAATACAGGGGGTAAGTAATACACCCCATTCCCCACTTTTCGCTTTTTCATATTCATCATGAGAAATAGGTATGGACCACTCGCAACCATCCTCAGACCAAAAATCCCAGGCTTTAGAATTAATATCTGTATAGCTTCTATTCATATTAAACACTCCTTATTCTTAGGTAATTTCATTCAAATAACTTTCATACAATGAAATTATCACATATCCTTTATTATGTTAAGTGGCATAATTATTTTAAAATAAGTGCTACACAAAAAGCTGTTACTTTTTTGCTCTCTCCTAAACAAGTCTTAATAATTTACTTGTCATAGGGAGCTAAAAAAGTAACAGCTCTTATACTAACGCTTATAAACAATTCTCTTAATAGTATCATAAGAAAGATGGTATTCTTCCATAAGTTCCACTATGGATAACCCGGTGCGTTTCCTATTTATGATCTCTTGATTTCTTTTATGTAATTCTTTTTTTATATTGGTCCTACTCCCCCATTTACATCTTTCACCTTCTGGTAATGGGATATAGATTAGTCCTCCACCAAAATATTTTTGAATTTCAGACAGAATATCTTCAGGTAATACTTCTTTTCCATTTACATATGACATGCATATCACTCCTTCTTAAATAACGACATCCTATAAGTCTGGTGTCTATGAAATAAATTCCAGAGTGCAACACATTTCATATTTTTAATGCGATTCTATAATTCCTCGCTCTATGATTGAATCGCTAGACAAACATGTCCTGTGTTGCATAGAGCGTATTGGGTGCCTGGTTAGATTTTCTTATACAGAGCATAATATCAAGCATTGTTATTTCCTTTCTTTCATTCTATTATTTTATTAATAGTTCTATTTCTCAAGGCCTAGGCATTATTATTACTTTTCTAAGCCTACAAGTTTTAGAATTTTCAAAGCATTATCCTCCCATTTATGAGATGCATCTGCTATAATTTTTCCTTGCGTGGCAATCATCTCCCCTTTATCCAAATTCACTAGCAATTCTTTCATCCTATTGGCTAATTCTTTACCACCATTATATGAATATAAAATAATATCTTCACCATCAGTAAATTCCTCATGAACAATGGGAAAATCATTTGTTATGCATATTGCACCACATCTCATACTTGTATATATTCTCTCATGCATGCCATTTTGAAAAGTTGGCACATGATTAAGAACAAACTTAGAATTTCCCATTAGTTCTGTAACCTCTTCCAAATCTAATCCATGTTCACCATATATTTTTAAATTAGATTTAAAATCAGCTTCAAAGTTCTCCCATCCTGCTCCACAAACCGTTATATTAATACCATTCCTGAGCAATTCTTTGATAAGCAGATCTCTAGTGTAAGCCCTTATATATTGATCCACTCCCAAAAATTGATGTATCATTAGTATAAATTCATCGTCTGTATATTGAAAATTGATGCTTTTAAAATATAATATCAAAGCATCCTGCAAAGTCATTAAGGAATCCTTTAGCATTAATTCAATTAATATATTTGATATTCCTTTGTAAACATCTTCCATATTATTTAGTTCATTCAATACTACAAATGGATCTTCATAGGAAGATGGAAATAATACTTCTATTTCACGATCCTTAAAAGACACTAAATTTTGTGCTATAACCCCCCCATGGGATAGGTAAGACACGTTTTTAACACCCTTATAATATTGCTTTGTAAACTCAACATGATTTCTATCGATGAAACCTACGAACATATTATCACCATGTTGTATATTTAATCTACAATCATGATATATTGGGTGATCTACTATATGACCAAAAAATAATTTGTCAGTAAATGCACTAAAATCCGATGTATTATCACCTGCTGAGCAAATGTCATAAAGTAGTGCTTGAAAAGAATAAACTAAGTCGTATTTATTTGTTATTAATGAAGCAAATCCGTCTCTCTCCTCTTGTAAAAGTAAATCAGTGACTGTAACATTATATCCTAATTTCTCAAAAGATGAAGCGACATAGTCTGCCGCAATTCGTAATACATTATATCTGGAATGCCCTTTTATTACCAAAATATTTTTATTCATTATATAAGTATGAGGTACTTAAGTATCTCTTTCCTCCTATACTATTTCATGTATTCTTATAATTCGTATTATTCTTTTACCATTAATTTTGAAGTAATAATCTAGATTTGTATATCTTTTTTATATAAGAATACAACTTTTACCATATTACGTATAATATACTATTTACTAATACATGTCAAACCATAATACAAAATAATACATAATATTATAAAAAACGTCATTCTGAATTATGTTATTTTTAGAAAATATATATGCGTTATTGACCTACGGTATTCAATACAGTATTATTACCATAAATAACCATGCATAGAGAGGTAAAGTTATGGAAGATACTTATTTAGAAATTAAAGAAAATAGCAATAAAGATTATAGCAGTAAAGATAATCTCACATGTGATTTTATTAATAAAAACAGAGTACCACATGTCTGGAGGCGTTTTTTTGCAAGAGGTATAGATATATCAATCTATAGCCTCCTTTGGAATGCTTTTTCTAATCTATTACTTCGCTGGAGTACGGAAGATGGTTCGAATATTTTTGTATTCGATATACCATTAGTAATCATGATTTTCCTTGAACCCTTATTACTTTCTACCATTGGTACTACCCTTGGAAAATATATATTCGGATTAAATATTAGATATTATGATGGCAATAAATTAAACTATAACCAAGGCTTAATACGTTGCCTTAAAATATTCTGGAGAGGTTATGGCTTAGGAATCCCTATTTATAGTTTGATCCGTCTATATAAAAGCTTTCGTAGTTGTAATCGTAATGAAGCAATGCCTTGGGATACATTTTTATCTTATAAGATTAAAGACAGAAAAGTTAACCGCACAATTATTTTCATTGCTACCTACGTTCTCTTGTATATATTAAATAATCTAGTCTTTCTGCAAGCACAGATGCCCATCCACCGTGGTAATATTACAGCAGAACAATATTATGATAATTGTAATGATGTCATGTCCTATTCCAATATAGATTTTGATAAAAAGTTAAGCCCTCAGGGATTATGGGTTGATAAGTCTCAATACTACAGAATAAATAAAAACAATCACTATAGTAGACAGTTTCTTCCCACCCATGAGCTTACCCTTAAAGATGGCTATGTTACTGGGGTAAAAATAGAAGTGGGATTTAATCAAAATGATTATATCCCGGGTTTATATAATCAAAAACTTATTGCAGTTAGATCTTTTCTGGCTGCTCAAAAAGAAACCAATATGATAAGCCTTGCAATCAGTAACATTTTGCAAATTATTTATAAGGATTTTGATAATTACTCTTTTACCCATGGAAGTGTAAGAGTCACAAATGAAGTTTCATATAATGGATATCAAAAAAGTAATGATCAGCTTTTATTAGCTACAGAAGATGAAGATCGCAAATTTCATATGATCTTTACATTAGAAAAACTCAATTAAGAATTTAAGTTTAATATCTAAAAAACTTATACAAAATCAAAATAATACAGTGTAATCACCTAAAATGAATAACATCATCTGTAATCAAGTTATATAAAAAAGAAATCTCTATGATCCTATATAATGTTAAGAACAAACCTCTATATCATATAGTAATGTAAAGAACAAACCTCTATTCTTATACAGTACTGTAAAGAGCAAACCTCTTTACAGTAATATAAAAACAAACCTCTATATTTATACAGTCATGCAAAAAGAAACTTCTATATTAATATAGAAATGCATAAGAAACCATAAGATATTATTTAGTGATGTAAAAAGAAACATAATGTAAAGAGCAAACCTCAATATTTATACAGTCATGCAAAAAGAAACTTCTATACTTATATAGAAATGCAAAAGAAACCATAAGATCTTATAGTGATGTAAAAAGAAACCTCTATGATAAAGCAGAGGTTTCTTTTTATAAAATATTAATAGGAGTTGTCAGCATAGTAGGGGACGATAATATAATTTCCTGCATGTATATTATCACTGGTTATTCCGTTGCTTTCTTTAATCTCTCTAATATAGTCATTCATATCACCATATTCATCGCTGATATAATCAGAGGCTATACTCCATAAAGTATCACCTTTCCTTATCTCAACACTGGTTATTAATTTGATTCTATCTTCATTCCTCTTAGCAGTAACAGTCTTGGTGACAAAAAGTATTGTAATTATGGCTAGTACTAATAATATTACTGTACCTACTGCCCATAACTTCTTACGATTATCTTGAAAACCCTCTCTCACTCTATAGATAGCTCTATTCATCTCACTTACCTCCTAAATATATAATTATATTAATCAGTACTCTAATTTTCTTTATTATATTATTTATGTGGGTCATAGGATGTCTCATAAAGAAATGTTTCAAATTAATTTATGTAATAAAATCTTACTAATCCATACTATATTCAAATCGCTATAATATTATAGACATATCGAACATATGATGGGAACGTTTGTTTTGTTAGGTTAATTATACATAACAAACATATGTTTGTCAATATATTTTTCGAACATATATTTTGTTTTGCAAACATTTTTTCGTTTTTCAGAACATAAGTTTTGCATTTTATAAGGTTATATGTTATAATGGTGCAAATAGGAAATGGAGGCCATTATTTTATGGGGTACGGTAGAATAAGCAATAAACAAAAAGAAATATTAGAATATTTAAAATCTCAGATAATTAATAAGGGATATCCGCCGGCTGTTCGTGAAATATGTGAAGCCGTTAAATTAAAATCCACTTCATCAGTACACTCCCATCTGGAAACCTTGGAGAAGAACGGATACATCAGAAGAGATCCATCAAAACCAAGAGCAATTGAAATAATTGATGATGAATTTAATTTAACAAGACGTGATTTGGTCAATGTTCCTGTTGTCGGTACAATTACTGCGGGACAGCCTATACTGGCTGTTGAAAATATAGACAGCTACTTCCCTATTCCTTCTGAATATATGCCCAATGAAGATACTTTCATGTTAAAAGTTAAGGGTGAGAGTATGATTAATGCAGGTATTTATAATGGCGATAAGATATTAGTTCAGAAGCAGTCCCATGCGAAGAACGGTGATTATGTCGTTGCATTAATTGGGGAAGAAGTTACTGTTAAGACATTTTATAAAGAGAGCGGTTATTACCGTCTTCAGCCAGAGAATGATACCATGGAACCTATTATCGTCTCCGATCTTAATATTCAAGGTAAGGTAATTGGCTTATTTAGAATGTACAATTAGTGCTAAATTACATAAGATCCAAATAACAATAGGCAGACTACAGGGTAATTATGTAGTCTGCCTATTATTAAGTAAGGTAATACGATTAACTTTTCAATTACTATTATTCCTAATTATAGGTTTGTTGCTGGTATACAAACTATTTAGTAAATGTAACTTGATTTTGCACAGGATTAATCTTATATCTGATCTATGGCGATTGACTTGCCATCTCTCCAGATTCTTTCCAGATTATAAAATAATCTATCTTCCTTAGAGAATACATGTACTACTACATCACCGTAGTCCATTAATATCCAGCTGGCAGATCTAACACCTTCAATTCTTTTTGGTTGGTAGCCCTCTCTTCCAAGTTTATCTTCAACTGAACTAACCAGGGCATCTACCTGAGATGCATTTGTACCATTTGCAATGATAAAATAATCTGCAATAATTGATATATCTTTTATCTCAATAATTTGTATATCCTCACCCTTCTTTTCATCCAGAGCCTCAAATGCTAATTTAACCATTTGCTTAGAAATTTCCATATTACACCCGTACCTTTCTATATTAATTACTCTTAACTAGTTTTTTATATATGAAGAAGCTTTTGATAATACTCATAGGTTGCTACTGTAATAGCATCAATCTTTTTGTTGCTTTCCCTTAAATAATTCAGTGTATTTTCTAAAATCATACATACAGCCCAGTCTAGGTCATTATAGGCTGCTTTGCGTATAAGGTCTATTCTAGGAAGTGGATTTCTATAAGGTTCAATATAATCCGCTGTAAAAATGATTTTTTCCAGTAAGGTCATCGCCGGACGACCTGTTGTATGATAAATGATAGCATCTAATATTTCTTTATCCTCTACACCATATTTGACCTTTGCAATGATAGCCCCAACCTTAGCATGAAGAAGGTATTCACACTCTCTTTCAATATCCCTAACCTGTAAATGATATCTTTCACAAGTCTCAAGGAGTTCTTCATCCTTTAGGTATCTGGCACAATCATGTAATATTCCTGTTATTTGGGCTTTATCAGTATCATAGCCATGAATTAAAGCTAAATCATGGGAGACTTCTTCTACTCCAATACTATGTCGAAATCTCGATGGATTGAGCAATTGCTTTAATTCCTCTCTAATCAGTGTCAAATTCATATTGATTATTCCTCCTGATTAGTTAAGTATAAGCCATGTTGCTCTATATATTCCATTACAGACTCCGGTATATAATATCGAATAGATTTACCCTCAGATATTCGCTTACGGATATCTCCTGATGAAAGCTGTATCGTAGGCATCTTCACTTGCAGAACTCTGGCATTATATTCCTCATACAAGAAATCAATATGTTTTTGAATATCTTCTTCTAAAGCATGATCTCTACTTGCAGCTACGATTGTACACTTATTAAATATGACCTGGGGATCCTTCCAGCTTTGTAACATAAAAAGGGAATCCGCCCCTAGAATGAAATAGTAATCCGTATCCGGATTCTCATCCTTAAGTAAGGTTAAGGTATGTGCGGTATAGGTCATACCCTTACGATCCATCTCAAAGGTAGATATTTCAAAATGAGGATTATTGCATATTGCAAGCTTAACCATCTCAACCCTCTGTTCATCTAAAACCTGCTGTGGTTTTTCTTTATGAGGTGGATTTTTAGAGGGCATAAATAGTATTTTATCCAAATTCAGCTGTTCAAAAGCATTCTCTGCCAGAAATAAATGACCATAATGAATTGGATTAAAGGTACCACCCATAATGCCAATCTTTTTCATAGTTGAACCTTCCTTCGTATCATGGACATTTTGTGTCATTGTTATTTCATTTCTTTCTTTGATTTCTTGTCTATAGGAAGAATAATCTTCTTCTTTTCCTTAGACTCTCTGTATAGAACGATTTTCTTTCCAATAATCTGTACGATTTCAGAATGTGTTCTCTCTGATAAGGTTCTCGCTATTTCATTGGGATCTTCCATACAATTTTTTAATATATTTATTTTTATTAATTCTCTAGCTTCTAATGCCTCAGATACACCTTCTGTAATTTCTGGGGTTAGTGCAGATTTGCCAATTTGATAGATTGGATCTATGGTCATGGCAAGACTCTTTAAATATGCTCTTTGCTTTGTTGTCATCTGTAACTCCTTTCAAAAAATTTTGTGAGTAAGAACTAGGTAAGACTTATCTATCTGCTCAGACTCGAGGCAAAGCCTCTCGTTGTTATTTTAAATAATTGTTTCACTTATCTATCTGCCCAGACTCGAGGCAAAGCCTCTCGTTATTACTATAAATAATTGTTTCAATTATCTATCTGCCCAGACTCGAGGCAAAACCTCTCGTTGTTACTACAAGATATGATAGTTCATCCAAAAGTATATATGCTTTTGGATCGTACTATTATATTAGCGCAGCTTCGCTGCTATAATTGCTACGCAATTATTTGTAGTAGTCAAAGTGTAGGCCATACATTCTTACAGTATCACCTTCCTGGATACCTAGTTCTTCTAAACGATCTAATATTTCATTTTCTTTTAAGAATTTTTGGAAGAATTCAAAACCTTTTTCTGAGTCTAAGTTGGTATAACCCAGCATTCTTTCAATACGAGGGCCTTCCACTGCAAACACATGCTCCTCTTCCTTCCAAACCTCATAGGGTTCATTGGAGTTCGCCAAATCCTCCATAAAGAATTCTCTTTCAAATACTATTGGAGCACTATCTAGCTTAGACAACATTCCCTTTACATGATAAAGAAGTTCTTTCATTCCCTTACCGCTCACAGCAGATATGGCAAATACCGGTATGCTCTGTGGTTCAAAGATCTCTTTCATTTTCTTTAAAATCTCTTCTTCTTCCTCAGGCTGCAAGATATCCATTTTATTGGCTGCAATAACCTGTGGGCGTTTTGCCAACTCTGGATTATAGGCATATAGCTCGGAATTAATTAGCTTGATATCTTCGATAGGATCTCTGCCTTCTGTGGCGGCAGCATCTACTAGATGGATGATTACTTTGGTCCTTTCTACATGACGTAAAAACTCATGACCAAGACCTAATCCTTCTGAAGCACCCTCAATCAATCCAGGGATATCGGCTATTACAAAACCACCACCCTCTAAATCCACTACTCCAAGGTTGGGACTTAAGGTAGTAAAATGATAATTTCCAATCTTAGGTCTTGCATTGGTTACACGGGAAAGTAATGTTGACTTACCCACATTAGGAAAACCTACTAAGCCCACATCAGCAATCACCTTAAGTTCGAGAATAACATCCATCTCCTGGGCTTTTTGTCCAGGCTGTGCATATTTGGGTACCTGCATGGTAGGGGTTGCATAATGTTGATTTCCCTTTCCGCCACGACCTCCCTTTAAGATAATCTCTCTCTTTTTGCTGTGGGACATATCCATAACAACCTTGCCCGTTGTCGCTTCTTTAATAACAGTACCTGGAGGGACTTTGATTACCTTATCCTTTCCATCCTTACCATGACAGCGTTTCTTGCCTCCATTCTCGCCATCCTCAGCACTGAATTTTCTCGTAAATCGAAAATCCGTTAATGTATTGAGACCTTCATCTACTTCAAATATTAAATCTCCGCCTCTTCCGCCGTCACCGCCGTCAGGACCGCCTGCTGGAACAAAGGCCTCTTTACGAAAGCTAACATGACCATCGCCGCCCTTACCGGATCTGATATGAATTTGTGCTCTGTCTGCAAACATTTATATCACCGTTACTGCATTCATTAATGATCTTCCTTGAAGAAAGCTTCATCGATTATGCATTATCCTCTCTAATATATCTAATATGAAATATATTTATCAGTTCTATTGTTTCCAATTTTAATATGCTTATTATAAACAAAATATATGTGAAATACAACAAGGAAAACATATGCCCTTTTCAAAGCTAGATTAATTTATGTTCACCTCTTGTATATTTTAATCATAGTTTTTTAGTCCATATTTATTCTTAAACAAATGAAAATCGATTAAAAAAGTGAAATTAATCCAGTATTCCATTTCGAAAAAATAACCTCAAATTCCTTACCTATAAGAATTTGAGGTTATATCGAAAGCATAATTATTATTTCGCTTCAACAGGGTAAACACTTGCCTGCTTCTTATCTCTACCCTTACGTTCAAATTTAACAACGCCATCAACTAAAGCGAATAATGTATCATCACCGCCGCGTCCTACGTTAACTCCAGGATGAATTTTCGTACCGCGCTGTCTGTAAAGAATATTTCCTGCGAGAACAAATTGTCCATCTGCTCTTTTCGCACCCAATCTCTTGGACTCGGAATCTCTACCATTCTTGGTGGAACCAACACCCTTTTTATGAGCGAAAAATTGAAGGTTCATTCTTAACATGTTCTACACCTCCTAGTTTCAAATTGCATCTGTGATGAAATTATAAGAAATTCATCAACTGATCTAAAGTTACTGTGATTTAACCTGGGTCAGCTTGATATACTCATCTGTATATTCCTCTTCCACAAACCTAAGTCCTAAGGCAAGAGAACTTAATAACAGGTTCGTATTCACTGAAATCTCAGAAATCACATGAAATTCTATAAATCCTTTATTCTCGTCCTGTTCTAAGGAAAACCTATCCGAGGTAAAATTCTCAATAGAATTAATTGTATTGATTACTAAGGCTGAAACAGCTGCACATACAATATCACTGCCATACTTAGAATAATCGGCATGACCAGAGAGCTTAAAGCCGGTAATCAAATCTTCTGCATTTTTGTAAAGGGATACATTAATCATATCATTTACCTATGCATTAATCTTTTCGATCTTTACCTTGGTATATGGTTGTCTATGACCATTTTTCTTGTGATATCCAGATTTTCTCTTGTATCTGAAAACAACAATTTTTCTATTCTTGCCTTCTTCAACAACAGTTGCAGAAACTTTTGCATTAGCTACTGTAGGATTTCCTACAACTAATTCACCATTATTTACTGCAAGTACTTGATCAAAAGTAACAGTTGCACCTGCTTCTGCACCAAGCTTTTCAATTTTAATGATATCGCCTTCCGCTACCTTGTACTGTTTACCACCAGTTGCAATAATTGCGTACATATTGGCACCTCCTATTATCATTACTCGCCAACTTTGGTGTCTATAAATCACAAAAATAGATTACAGAGCTTATACCTCGTTGTGCGGCACACTAAATTATGCTAGCATATATGCAGACTTTTGTCAAATGTTTTTTAATAAGCTTAAGAAAAAATACTTCTTATATACTAATCCTACATACTGCCAAAGCCCCTTGAAAAAACTGTGAATTTTCAAGGGATACTATTTTTATAAATAGTCTTCTATTATTTTATATAATTTATCATTATCAACGACATAACTTCCGTGATCTTCCCCTTCTAAGATTTTCAATACACTATTTGGTATTTCTTTTGCAATTTCTCTAGTGTGTTCCTCGTAAATCAAATCTTTACTTCCTGCTAAAACAATAGTGGGTATTATAATTTTATTTAATTCCTCGACTTTTATATCAGGCTGAGTAACCATTAATTTGAATTTGGGATTTCTGGTAAAGAAATATATTAGCTTGAATAATCTAAGATAATTCTTTTTTACACCCTGGGGATTTGTATTGGCACCACTAATAATCAGTTTAGAAAGCATATCAGGATATTTGGCTGCCAGGATGAGACCAATGATTCCTCCATCACTAAAACCATATAAGATAGGTTTTTGAATATCCTTACATTTAATAAATTCAGCTATATCTTCTACCATATCAAGGTAATTCAATTCTTTCACAGGGGTACTTTCCCCATGTCCTCTGCTATCAATAGCATATACCGTAAATCCCTCAGACAATATCTTACTAAGCTTATCAAAAATCTTATGGCTCTCGCCATTGCCATGTAGTAAGAGAATTGGGTCTCCCTTACCTAACTTATGATAATAAATCTTAATTTGATTAACCTCTTGATACATCCATACCCCAACCTTATTTTTACATTGTTAAATTATTATAACATAAGAGGGGGTATTCTACAATTTATATCCGCAAATAATCAGCAACTTTATATTTACAATATAAGCTTGCACTTATATAATACGAACAAATTGTTCTTTTTAAATCTCTATTCTGCCACATCACAGAGTAGGGCTCCCGTATATTCTACTAGCTTTTCTCGTAAAATACGCAGCTGACATCCTCTGATACCGGCACTGATACATATCTCATCATAGAAAATTGCTGTCTCCTCCATATAGGTAGGAAACTTCTTCTTCATACCTATGGGAGAACAGCCACCCCTGATATATCCTGTCACTCCTAGTAAATCCTTTACTGGAAGCATCTCAACCTTCTTATCCCCAAGAATTAACGCTGCTTTCTTTAAATTAAGTTCGAGATTTACAGGGATGCAAAATACAGCGTATCCCTTTTTCTCTCCCTTAGCAACCAAGGTTTTGAACACCTGCTCTGCTGGCATATTAACCTGTTCTGCCACATGCTCTCCACTCAAATTATTCTCATCCACTTCATAAGTAAGAGACTCATAAGCAATTCCTGCCTGTTCTAATAACCGCATCACATTGGTTTTAACCATAATCCATCCGTTCTTTCTTAATTAATTCCTTAGTATATCCTCTATCTGTTCATGGAGGGGCTTTCTAACCTTTTTTCTTGTGATTTCCACAAGGCCCAATGCCGTCATGTCAACAAGGGTGGTCTTAATGGAATCCTTCTTGAGATAATCCTCTAACTCCTCCATCAAGAGCTTATTATCCTTTTCTAAGTCCATATCAATGAAATCAATAATTATAATTCCTGATAAATTACGTAATCTTATTTGCTTTGCTATTTCTTTGGCTGCTTCCCTGTTAATCTTAAGAAAGGTCTCCTGGACCTTTTTCTTCCCGGCTACTGCCTTTCCCGTGTTGACATCAATGACAGTCAAGGCTTCTGTGGGTTGAATTACTAAGGAACCCCCAGATTTTAGCCATACCATAGGCCTGATAGCATCATTTAATTTATCATGGATTCCATAAAGATTAGAAAGACTTAAAATATCATCCTTATATAATCTTAGCTTTTCTAAATCTTCTGGTTGGTACATCTGCAAATATTCTTTTATATTCTCATAAAGCTTTACATCATCTGTCACAAATTCGTCCACCTTTTGTGCATAACCATCTCTTATGTCACATATATAACTGGGTGGAGTTTTATATATTAGGGTAAAACGATTTTTATGAATACCGTATCTTCTTAAGTGCTCATAGGCTTCTATGAGTTTTATCATCTCATTTTTTATCTTATCCTCTGGCATGTAGGCCGCATTGGTTCGGATGATAAAACCATATTCCCTATGTTCAAATTCTCTTGCTATACTTTTAAGGCGGTTTCGTTCCTTCTCATCGGTAATTTTAGAAGAAACCCCAAAGTTACGCTTACCGTAGGTTAATGCCGCATATTTGCCTGTAAAGTTGATGTTGGAGCTAACAACAGGAGCCTTGGTCTTAACCCCCTCTTTTGTTACCTGTACTAGAAGCTCATCCCCGATTTTGACCTTAACTTCCTTAAGCTTTCTATCCTGATTATCAGATTCTAACCCGCCCATAATTGGATAAGTATTTTCTTCAAGGGAATAATAACACATCCTACCATCAGCAATCTCTACAAAGGCTGCGTTGATATTTTTTACGATATTTTTGACTTTGCCAAGATAAATGTTCCCCAAAATGGCTGTATCCTCTATGGAATTAAGAGATACTTGAACCATATCCTTACCTTCAAAGAAAGCGGAAACAATTCTATTATTCTGTTTTGTAATAATTAGTTTGTTCTCCATCCCATTCCTCCGAAAAATGACTTCTAACTTCAACTATTTATCTCCGTGAGATTATCGTTCCAGATTGTCTAACGAAATTAGTTGATTACTCTCTAAATCCCTGGTATATACCTCCAAACGATGTACCTGCCAGGCTAATTTCTCAAAGGTCATGTTAAGATACTGATAAAATCCATCCATTACTAATTCAGGCTTCAAATTAGCAGCGCTTCCAGTATCTAGTTGAAGATAGACTTTAATTCCGTTCTCGTAAGCTGTTACAGCACTTTCAAAGTTATTATAGTGTTTCTTATCCTTTGATAATGGTTTTAATGTTTTCTGCAATTTATCCAGGTATTCCTCTTTGGAATAAGCAGTTAAAGTAATCATAGGTCTGATATCCACCGCTTTTTCACTGGTTTTTGTCTTTTTATCTAAAACGATTTCTGTCTGGGACATATATTGATCAAATAAATGTCTAAAATCCTCCTGGGACTTGATTTCTCCAAGGGAATATCCATCTTTTAAGGATACCAGATAATCCGCAGAGGAAACCAAGGACATGGCTGTAACCCCTCTTTGGTTTTCTTCTCGATCCAGCAAGGGTTGAAAATCTATGACATGAAATCCCTCTGTAATTACTTCATTCATTCTCTTTATCATCATCTCTGGACTGTCACTGGAAAGTAGGGACACATCCAAATATTCCCCATCACTGGTTAAACCCACACCAAGAGGTGCTGCAAAAGACATAATCTGATGTGGACTAAAACCTTTGGAATATTCATTATCTATCTCTGCTCTTCGAAAGAGTTTTTGAAAATAACGCATGACATCCAGATGCCCAATAAATTTCATGGAACCATATTTCCTGAACTTAATTCTTGCTTTCATCTTGGCCCTCCTCAACTCTCTGGTTATAATCTAGTGCTGGGCATTTATCTTCGCCAAAGACCTTGGCACCACAATTATAGCAAGCCTGGCGACAGTTTGGTGTGATAGCCTCAGCCTTTGCTCTCTTATACTCTTTTAATAGGAATTCTTTTGTTACTCCTACATCTATAAAGTCCCAAGGGAAGATTTCTGTTTCTTCTCGTTCTCTATTATTGTAGAAATCAATATGGATACCATTATCCTCAAAGGCTTTCATCCATTTATCATAACTAAAATGCTCACTCCAGGAATCATAAAGACATCCATTTTGATAGGCATCGTAAATAACCTTGCTAATACGGCGGTCGCCTCTGGCAAGAACTCCTTCTAGTTCTGTAAGCTTAGCCTCATGCCAATTATATTTGATGCTTTTACGGTTAAGCTGCTCATTCATTTTATCCTTTAAGAACCTTGCTTTCTCAATAAACTCTTTGCCCGAATTCATTCTAGACCACTGGAAAGGTGTAAAGGGCTTGGGTACAAAGAAGGAAGTACTGGATACAATACTTACCTTACCATTACGCTTGTCCTTTGGTATGGTATAATATTCTCTTGCAATTTTATCAGAAAGTAGGGCAATCCCTTCAATATCTTCTTCAGTTTCCGTGGGCAGACCAAGCATGAAATACAGCTTAACACGATTCCAACCACTTTCAAAGGCTTTCATGGCACCGCCTAAGATCACTTCTTCTGTAAGTCCCTTATTGATTACATCACGAAGCCTTTGTGAACCAGCCTCCGGTGCAAAGGTTAGACTGCTCTTTCTAACATCCTGAACCTTACTCATCACATCAAGAGCAAAGGCATCAATTCGTAAGGACGGTAGGGATATATTCACTCCCTTAGAACCAAATTCATCAATTAAAAAGTAGACCAATTCCTGTAGCATGGAATAATCGCTAGAGCTTAGTGAACTTAAGGAAATCTCTTCATGTCCCGTAGACTTCAACATCTCATAGGCACATTTTTTAAGATATTCCACATGACGCTCTCTGGTGGGACGATAAATCATACCCGCCTGACAAAAGCGGCAACCACGAATACAGCCTCTTTGAATTTCTAGAACAACTCTATCCTGGGTTGCTTTAATAAAGGGTACAACAGGTTTTGTTGGATAATAGGCTTCGCTCAAGTTCATTTCTACCTGCTTTATTACTTTATTCGGCACTCCTACCTGATTTGGGGTAAAGCTTTCAATGGTACCGTCATCTTTATACTTTACATCATAGAAAGCAGGCACATACATTCCGTCAATCTGTGCCACCTTTTCTAAATATTCTCTTCTGGATCTGCCAGCCTTCTTACATTCCATATAAGCATCTAAGAGCTGATCATAAGCAGTCTCTCCCTCTCCGATATAGAAGAAATCGAAGAAATCTGCAATGGGCTCAGGATTATAGCTACAAGGACCTCCACCAATAACAATAGGATGTTCCTCTGTTCTATCCTTGGCATAAAGGGGAATCTGAGATAATTCTAATATCTGCAGAATATTGGTATAACACATCTCATATTGCAGGGTAATTCCAAGAAAATCAAAATCCTTCACCGGGTCTTGACTTTCTAAGGCAAAGAGAGGAATATTCTTCTCTCTCATTAGCTTGTCCATATCCACCCAAGGGGAATAAACCCTCTCACAATAGGTGTCTTCTCTGCGGTTTAATATATCATATAAAATTTGAATTCCCAGATGTGACATACCAATCTCATATACATCGGGAAAACACATGCAAAAGCGTATCTCTGCCTTATTCTTATCCTTCACCTGCATATTGACTTCTCCACCAATATACCTTGCAGGCTTATCTACTGTTAATAATATTTCATCTGAAAGTGCTAGTTTTCTCATTTTTCCTCCATGACACTCAAATAAGCATCCTTCCATATATGTCCAAAGCTAAGCTTTTGTATATTTCCTCTGAATTAATAATAGTAGTCAAACTCTACTTATATTACTTAGCGTTAGAACTTGTTTAACTTTTTACTATTCGCTATTATAACTGATATGAAATAAAATTACAACGAACAATAAGGAAAGAACCCAAGGAGTACCAAGGGTTCATTTCTTATTTTAGCCAAGTTACCATAAAATTTTCCAGATACTGCATTGCATCCTTACCTGTTACATAATCCTCAATGATATTATTGGTTAAGTCGCCAAGCTTTATATTAAATTTATCGAAAATAAATATTAGAAGAAATAATAGGATTGCACATACACTACGAATAATCAAAGAATGGTAGGAAGCCATATCCTTGCTGACATCCTTCTTGGAAGCATCTTCCTCTGACACATTATGAAATAACCTCATTACCTCTCCTCTTTTGCTGCTATTCTGCTGCTCATTCACATCAGTTTCCTGATCCGTATTGTAATTAATATCATAGGGTTTTGTATAAATTTGCTGAGCACTAAGCTGACGCAGGCAAGCTTCTCTGGCCTGATGGATGTATTCAGCTCTGGAAATACCCAGGGAATGATTTATGTAATCATGGGATACCAAAGGGTAATCAGAAGGCTCCCCTTCTATCTCATTACTATTAGCAGCCTTATCAGTTGTTCTATCTGCCAATATCATCCTGTTATCTATAGCTCTTCCTGTTAAAAATAAATTATCATTGATATTATTGGATAGATTCCTCTCAATTTGCTTTACCATTGTATCTTCACTTCTTTTATCCATCTCTGCCTCCTTTCTATGATAAGCTCCTTTTCTCATTTCATTATATTGATAAAATCCTCAGCTTATACCAGTATTAGTACAAATTAAAAAATAAAACATGGACAGCTTTTAGACTGGACATGTTTTATATAAAATAAGGGGTAATTTTCTATTTAAATATATCTAAGGAATAAATATTCTCAATAAGCTAAAACTTCATGCCCTTCCTCTGTAACCAGTACCATAATTTCACTTTGAGCAGAGACTTTTCCATCTGAGGTATAATAGGTCCATCCATTCTCTTCATCTAGATATATATTATCTGTTCCCATATTTACCATGGGTTCAATAGTAAATACCATTCCCGGCACCATTAACATCTCGGTATTCTTCATTGTAACATAGCTAACCCATGGTTCTTCATGGAATTCTAAACCTATACCATGTCCCCCTATTTCTCTTACTACAGTATAACCATGATCCAGAGCGTGGTCATGGACAGCTTGACCTACATCTCCAAGAAATCTCCAAGGCATAACCTGTTCTAAGCCTAGTTGAACACATTCTTCAACAACCTTAATCAGGCGTTTCTTATCCTCACTTATAGTTCCAATAGAAAACATGCGTGAGGAATCTGAATAATATCCCTTATATATAGTAGATACATCTACATTAATGATGTCACCTTCTTTTAAGATTCTATCCTTAGATGGTATCCCGTGGCATACCTCATCATTGACAGAAGTACAAACACTCTTTGGAAAACCTTCATATCCAAGCTGTGCCGGAATACCTCCCAGCTCTTTTGTTCTATCCATAACCAACTGATTGATGTCTTCTGTGGTTATACCAGCCCGAATACTATTAGCTATCATATCTAAGATGGCTATATTGACTTTACCGCTTTCTCTTATTCCATTAATCTGCTCTGTATTTTTAATCAAATCCCTTGAAGGAACAATATGTCCCTGTAAATCAAATTTCTCTAGTTTAAAATCAAAGTCATAATGACATGACTTATATTTCTTATTACTATTGCACCAACAAGGGTCATTTCTATTAAGTCTATGATTCATTATGTTCCATCCTTTTATTTATATAGGAATATATTGTAAATTCTCCATAATTACAAAACCTAATCATACATATTACATTCATTAGTGATATCAACCAGCTGTAGGATAACAAGTTGTAATTGCTCTTACTATTCCCTCATCATCGATCATAAGACCTAAATACCAGGGTAATTCTTCATCATATTCAATCTGAGCCATAATAATATCCTTATAATTCTCACACCAACCCTCAGGAAAAGTCGACATATTCCAAGATAGGACACCTGTAATAGATGTAGTCTCCTGGTTCTCAGGGGCAGTTTCACTGTTCTTTATACAATTAGGTAAAAGAGCATATACTTCCTCTTCAGTCATCCCAATTTGAAGCTTACATTCCAATATGTATTGTTCACCCAAGAGGGCATAATTGATAAAATCGACTCTTCTTTCCTCAGTGGAGGTATCTTCATCATACTGAAAGTAAAAATATAGGATGTCATCTAATTCAACCCATAGCCAGTTACCTATTGATCCTCCAAATACACCAGCTGTCTTTGTAAGCTTACTCTTACTATTCCGTGATATGGTCTCATACTCGGGAATTTGAAAATCCTTCATAAACTTAATATCATCTTTGGTAACCGTCTGTAATTTGATAGAATCACTTTATCTTTTGCATCCATTGAGGAAGGCAATAATCATTAGCATAGATATGATACTGAATTTTTTACATCTTATCTTACTCATAGAATTCTCCTTGTCATCTTCTATTTTAAGAAATCAAATAATTCCATGCTAGAATATACACAAGTCGCCATGCTGTCTCCTGTTTTTGCAAAGGATTATAATTTACTGATAATTTATATTTCATCCACCATGCGATAGCCAACGCCTACTTCCGTGACAATGTACTTGGGTTCAGCAGGATTAGCTTCTATTTTACGTCGGATGTTAGCCATATTAACACGAAGGGTTTGGTTTTCATTAACATAAGGGCCCCAGATTTCTTTAATTAGATAATCATGGGTAAGAACCTTCCCCACATTTTTTGATAGAAGCACAATAATTTTATATTCAATGGGGGTTAAATGAACCTCCTTATCTTCTACCTTGACAAGTCTTTTATCATAATCAATCAGGAGATTTCCTATGATAACTTTATCTGCCTCAACATTATTATCATCTCTTGCTTTCTGACTATGTCTAACGGCTGTACGGATACGGGCTAAAAGCTCTGATGTACCAAAGGGCTTCGTGATATAATCATCGGCACCTAAATCAAGGGCCTCTACCTTCTCCCTCTCATGCCCTCTTGCTGAGACAACAACAATGGGCAAACTATTCCATTCTCTTATTTTCTTAAGAACATCAATACCATCCATGTCGGGAAGACCAAGATCAAGTAAAATCAAATCCGGACAATGGGAAGCGGTTAATGCCAAGGCCGCCTTACCAGATTCTGCTTTAATTACGTTATAATCATTATGCGTAAGAATTGTTGATATAAAATTACTGATTGCTAGTTCATCCTCAACTATGAGAATAACTAATTTATTATTCATAATTTTCCTCATTTCTTCTACAGTTTTTTATAGGACAGGTACCCAAATCAATATCTCAATGCATTTATAATGGTAATATAAAGCGAAATAATGCTCCATTTCCTTCACGATTAAAGGCTTCGATTTTACCATGATGGGCCTTAACAATGGACATACAGATGGATAGTCCAATTCCCATCCCTCTAGAGGAATCAGAGGTTCTTTTACCGTTTGGGACATAGGATTCAAAGAGATAGGGAAAATCCTGCTCCGGAATACCATCTCCGTTATCACTTACTTCAAATACGGCAAAATCCTCTTCTTTTTGTAAGGAAACAAGGATTAAGGTCTCTCCAGAGTGTTTGATAGCATTTTCAATCAAATTGATAATAACCTGCTCAATTAAAGTTCCGTCCATAGGTACCATCAAAAGCTCCTCTGGCACCCTTACATCAATTTTTTGCTGGGGAAATCTTTTGCGAATTCTTCCGATTGCGCTAGCTATGATTTCTTCTGCTGCTTCTGGTGTTTTTGTTACATTGGCTGTATCCTCGTTAATTCGTGTAACGGATAATAGGTTTTCCACCATTCGAATTAACCACTGGGAATCCTCTTTAATATGAGAAACCAATTGCTCCTTTGTATTATCATCAATGGCACCCTTGTTTTCTAATATTGCTGAGCTAGCACCAAGAATCCCTGTTAATGGTGTCCGAAGATCATGAGAAATGGCGCGAAGGAGGTTGCTTCGCAGCTTTTCTTTCTCTGTTTCAATAAGAATTGCTCTCTGCTCATCGGATAATCTCTGGCGCTCCAAGGCAATGGCTACCAGAGAAGTAATTCGTTTCATAAAAGCACGATTACTTTGATCAATTCTCAAACCATTGGAACAGGATATGCCAAGAACACCCAGAACATTCCCCTGGAAGATAACAGGCATATAATAAGCCCTGGCCTCAGCGAGAGTATCCGTTCCTGAGCCTGCTTGCTTTTGGTTCACAAACACCCAATGTGCAACCCTGCGTTCCTGTATGGATTGTAAAAATGAGGCATCTGTTTCTTCTTGTGCAAGCAATAATTTGCCATTTATTTCATCAATAGGATCTTTTATATAAAATATTACAGAACGGCCAAATATGGTAACAATATATTGATTGGTTAAGTTCAGGATATTATCAAGACCTCTGGTTACCAAAAGCTTCTTATTAATCTCGTATAGAACCTCAATTCTTTGTTCTCTGCTTTCTGCATAGTCTACCTGGGCTTTTATTCTCACGGTTGTCGTACTTGTAATTAAAGCAGTGACGAACATTACTACAATGGAGATAAAATAATCATTTTGCATGATACCTAAAGAATATTTAGGTTCAATAAAAAGAATGTTATCAATCAATACACTAATAATAGAGGCAGCTATACCGTATAGATATCCGGTTGTTACCTTAGAAACAATTAATATGGCCAGGATATAGAGTAAAATTATATTATGATTGCTAAAATCAATCCTAAATAAAAGCATGGCAACAAAGGTTGTCAGGCATAGGATAAACAATGTCTTTAAGGTATCTCGCCTAGTAAGCTTAAACCTGTTATTAGAGAATACTTTTCTTCTGCCATGATAGCTTTTTACATTAGAGTTAGGGCTATCAGGTATGATGTGAATTTCTGTTTTATTTAATAAGGCTATAAGACTATCTTCCAGATCTATGGAAAACAGGCTCCTTATCCCTTTCTTTCTTCTGCTTTTTCCGATTACAATATTCGTGATACCACTAATCCTGGCATAAGCCGCCACAGTTGCTGCAATGTCTTGCCCATGTAAGGTAGTGACCTCCGCACCTAACTGCTCCGCCAGTTCAACATTCGCTTGAAAACTTCTCTTTTCCTCCTCAGACATTATCTCATTTTTACTATTTTCCACATATACAGCTAGCCATGGAGCATGAAAAGCTTCAGCTGTTCTTGCTGTCCATCGGATACATCTAGCTGAAGAGGGAGAACAGCTTATACAAACCAGTATCTTGGTATGGCCAGTATTATCAGAGATAAGTCCTTCTTTCCTACTATAATTACTGATTCGGTCGGCAGCCTTTCGCATTGCTACCTCCCTAAGAAGCCTTAAGGTGTCTTTTGTCAAGGAAT
This sequence comes from Bacillota bacterium, assembly GCA_023443625.1. The sequence goes on from JAEZTQ010000082.1 coordinate 118,468, forward strand.
CAGTGAAAAGATCTTGTCCTTCATTCGGCAAATGAAGCTTCTCTTCTTCCAGACGCCTCAGCAGCTCGTCCGGCTCGATATCAATTAGTTCTACCTTATCAGCATCATCAAAGATATAATCCGGGACGGTTTCCTGTTCCGATATAGGTGATATTATCTGAACAGTATCATATAGACTTTCTATGTTTTGAACATTTACTGTAGTATATACATCGATTCCTGCATTTAAAAGCTCTTCTATGTCTTGATATCTTTTCTTATTTCGTGTTCCTATTTCATTGGAACGAGCTAACTCATCCACAATAATAAGCTTGGGTTTTCTTAAGAGAGCAGCATCAAGATCAAAATCAAAGCTACCATTATTATCATCCTTTGCTTTCGTTGATAATCTGGGTATCTGCTCTAGGAGCCTTATGGTCTTAGCACTTGCTGTGGGCTTTATATAACCAGCCACTACATCTACCCCGCTGAGATACTGCTCTTTGGCATCATCCAGCATAGCATAGGTTTTTCCTACACCAGTTGAATATCCAAAAAATATTTTTAGGCGGCCTCGACCGTTATCTATCTCCAAGCAACTCACTTCCAATCATTTATTCAATCTGTATTTCACAAATTTTATTACCCTATTATAACTGATAACTTTAAGAGAGGCAACTATCCCCATCTTATCTTAAGACATATTTATGCATTTAAAATAAAGCAGGAAACTAATCCTCTGTTTCCTGCTATAACTATCTATCTTAACCTTTTAAAAGTTCTTTTATCTGAGGAATACTTTTTCCTCTCAGCATCCCACAGCCTTAACTCTTATCTGAAACCGTCCCTAGAATGATACATCGATAAATATTCATTAATGTTTTTCATTGAAATATCCAATGTTTTCATTTATAATGTCTATAGTCAATTATCTACAAACAAAAACGACAATACATGGCTTGACAAAAGAAATACGATGCTGCATATAATAGATTTTCCTACAAACTATATGTATGAAATCTGCCAGCATCATTTCGAAATATATGAAGGAGGAATACCATGTCTACAAATGTTTATGACATACTAAAGGAACGTGGGTTTATTGAGCAAACCACCCATGAGGAGGAAATCCGTGAAATATTAGGAAAGGAATCCGTTACCTTTTATATAGGTTTTGATGCTACTGCTGATAGTTTAACTGCAGGACATTTTCTTACAGTAATGGCTATGATGCATATGCAAAAAGCCGGCCACAAACCCATTGCTTTACTTGGCGGAGGAACCACTATGATTGGAGATCCTAGTGGCAAGTCCGATATGAGAACCTTAATGACAATGGAAACGATTCAACATAATGCGGATTGTTTTCATAAACAGCTTTCCAGATTTATCGATTTTGAAAAGGGAAATGCTATTATAGCCAATAATGCAGACTGGCTGTTGGATTTAAATTATGTAGAATTCTTACGTGAAGTAGGCATCCACTTCTCCGTTAATAAAATGCTTACAGCTGATTGTTATAAGCAGAGAATGGAAAAGGGTCTTACCTTCTTTGAATTCAATTACATGCTGATGCAATCCTATGACTTCTGGAAATTGAATAAATTATACAACTGTACTATGCAGTTAGGTGGTAATGATCAATGGTCTAATATTCTTGGTGGCGTTGATTTAATCCGCCGTAAGGAACAAAAATCTGCTTTTGGTCTTACCTTCAAGCTTCTCACCACCAGTGAGGGAATAAAAATGGGTAAAACCATGAAGGGTGCTGTATGGCTGGATCCCAACAAGACAAGTCCTTATGAGTTCTATCAATATTGGAGGAATATTGAAGATGTTAAGGTTGAAGAATGTCTTGGTCTTTTAACTTTCCTTCCTATGGATGAGGTAAGAAGACTTGGTGCTCTTAAGGATGCCGAGATTAATCATGCAAAAGAGGTTCTAGCCTTTGAGATTACTAAAATTGTTCATGGTGAGGAGGAGGCTATTAAAGCTCAGGAAGGAGCACGATCCTTATTTGGCGGTGGTATGAAATCTGCTGATATACCAACCACCTCCTACCCTAAAGCTCGTTTTGCTGAAGGAATTGATTTGATTACACTAATGTGTGATTCTAAGCTTGCTCAGTCTCGTTCCGATGCAAGACGTAATATCCAGCAAGGCGGTGTCACTGTAAATGATGTGAAAATCACAGATTTTGATACAGTATTAAGCATAAATGATTTCGATTCTGACGGGGGATTATTGATTAAAAAAGGTAAGAAAGCTTTCCATCGTTTTGTAGCAGAATAAATTTTGACATAAATTTATTTAAAAAATAAAGGGGATTGGAGTTGAGATTATGCCTTGGTGTCCCAAGTGTAAAGTAGAATATCAGGAGGGTTTTTCTGAATGTTCTGACTGTAAGTCAAACCTGGTTGAAAGCTTGGAGGAAGCTGTAGTCTATGTACCATTTTTTCAAGCAAGTGACAAAAGTGTTGCAGATAAGCTGGCAGATTTTTTTGAGTACTCTGATTTAAAATGTGAAGTACGCTATGAAGAGACATCGGATATCTACATTGTAGCTATTCCGCCCAAAGCAGAAAAACAAGCTAAAAAGCTTTATCAGGCATTTTATTATGTTGAAGCCCAGCGATTAAACAAAGAAGCAAATTCATCAGAGGAGGACAATGCAGAGGAAACAAGGAGTAACACAGAGAACGACCCTACTTATGAGGAAGATATCTCTGCCTCTTCTTCCGAGGATGAGGAATATGACGAAGATATTCCCCTTGATAATAATCCTGCTTATGACAGAAAAGCTGAATCAGTATATGTTATGAAAGCTGACCAATATAAAGATCTAAGCGGTTCCGTCTGGATATTCTTAGTCTTTGGTATTGCTGGCATTATTTTTGTAATCTTAAATATCACCGGAATACTTAGTATTTTAAACGGCTGGATCACAACTACCATAATGGGTATTTTATTCCTATCCTTTATTTATATCGCCATTAGTACCAACAAGAAAGCAAAATCAGTGCAATCAGAAATTGATGCAGAGAATAAGCTTACGGATGAAATAAATGATTGGCTTAAGAAGAATTTAACAGCTGACTTTCTCTCTTCTATTCATGATGATAACATATCAGAGGAATTAAACTATATTAAAATGACGGATGTTATTAAAGAAATGCTTATTAAAGATTTCGGGACGCAAAATCCTTCTTATCTAGATTATCTCATTGATGAATATTATGACAATAATATAGAAGCAGAGTAATTTAAAGGTTAATAAATATTTAAAAAAATGATTGTCAACTTGCATTGCTTCATGTGTTGACAGTCATTTTCTTTATGTTATACTTAAACATCATGGTATGAGAATATGAGCAATCTTCGTAGTTCAAAGAAAAACATACCCTAATTTGCAGTATTTTAGCAGAATGGAGATAGATATGGAAATCAAACAAGAGGTATTAAGAATTCTTGAAGAAAATAGGGGAAATACCGTCAATGGCTCTAAGCTTGCAGAGGAACTTAAGGTTACTAGAAGCTCCATCTGGAAGGCTGTTAAAACTCTTCAAAAAGATGGCTATCAAATAAATGCAGTTACAAACAGAGGTTACTGCCTTTTAAGGAATAATGATATCTTATCAGCAGAAAGCATTACTCCCTATTTAAAAGGAAAAGCCACAGATTTTATACTAGAAGTGCATCAGAGTGTAACCTCTACTAATTCCCTGGCAAAAGAGGCGGCCGCAAAGGGCGCAAAGGCAGGTACCGTAATTATTGCCAATGAACAGACCCAAGGGAGAGGTAGAATGGGAAGAAGCTTCTACTCTCCTATATCCACTGGCATTTATTTCTCTCTTATACTAAGACCAAAACTAAATATGGAGGATGCGCTTTTCATAACAACAGCTGCAGCTGTGGCTGTATCCAAAGCAATAGAGAGTATAGCCAGGGTAAAGGCCTCTATTAAATGGGTTAATGATATCTATGTAGAGGATAAAAAGGTCTGTGGCATACTTACTGAGGCCTCCTTAAATTTCGAAAGCGGTAGTCTTGAATATGCCGTTGTTGGAATCGGAATAAACATTGATACCAGGGATTTTCCTGAAGATATTAGCACAAAAGCCGGAGCAATTTTTACAAATAAGCCTCAAGACCTTCCTGTAAAATCCATCCTTCTGGCTGAGGTACTTAATAATCTTTCAGAAAGTATGGATACATTAACTGATAAATCTTATTTGGAGGAATATCGCCGCCGTTCTTTTCTAATTGGTAAAGATATTCATGTCCTTAAGGGCTCACAAATTTATAAGGCAAAAGCCCTTGATATTGATGAAAAAGCCCGTCTGGTGGTTGAATATGACAACCAAACCAGAGAGGCTCTTAATTCAGGTGAAGTTAGTACTAGATCAATCTAAGTCTAGATTGGTGTAAATAATTCTACTAATTCTTCTCTTGATAAGGTATTGATAAATACCTCCTTGGAGCTGATGACCGAATCGGATAATTCTTTCTTCTTGCGCTGCAATTTAAAGATTTTCTCTTCAATTGTTCCTTTGGTTATCAGCTTCATAACATGAACCTTGTTCTGCTGCCCAATGCGGTAAGCTCTATCTGTTGCCTGATCTTCTACTGCAGGATTCCACCATGGATCATAATGAATTACGGTATCTGCTCCCGTTAGGTTTAATCCAGTTCCTCCTGCTTTTAAGGAGATTAAGAACACCTTTCCTTCTCCGTTATTAAAGCGTTTTACATAATCATTACGGTCTTGGGTAGGGGTAGCTCCTTCCAGATAGAAATAGGGTATCTCTAATTCCTTTAATTCATTTTCGATAATCCTCAGCATGGAAGTAAACTGTGAAAATACCAGGATACGATGATCATTGGCTATTGCCTCTGGAATTACTTCCATTAAAAGATCCAGTTTTCCGCTGCCTCCTTGATAATTATCAATAAAGGTAGAGGGATGACAGCAAATCTGGCGAAGCCGCGTAAGAGCAGCCAATATCTTAATTCTATTCTTCTCTACTCCACTTTCCTCAAGTTCTGAATGAAGCTCACTTCTGATGTTCTCCAAATAGGATAGATATACCATCTTCTGTCCCTCAGACAATTCTGTCAGCATCTTTGTCTCATATTTATCTGGAAGCTCAGTAAGAACATCCTTCTTCATACGGCGCAGGATAAAAGGAGTAATATGCTGGTGGAGATCACTTAAGACCTGGGTATCTTCCTTAAGTATTGGTTTCTCATACATCTCTACAAACTTTGCATGGGTATTAAGATATTCTGGCATAATAAAATCAAAAATCGACCATAGCTCCGATAAACTATTCTCAATAGGCGTACCCGTAAGAGCAAAACGATGAAGGGCACGCAGCCTTTTTACTGATTTTGCATTAAGGGAGGAATCATTTTTAATATACTGGGCCTCATCAATAAATACTGTATGAAAGTCTATCTTTTCGTAAAAAGTAATATCCCTGCGAATTAATGGATAAGAGGTAATTAAAACATCAAACTCCTTATAATTTTCAATGATCTCCTGTCGTTCTGGCGGTGTTCCCGTTATTACCACAGCCTTAAGAAAAGGAGCAAAATTCTCTATTTCATCCTGCCAGTTATATATTAAAGAGGTGGGACAAACAATAAGTGTATGAGCTTTCTTCTCTTCCATCCTATTGGATGCAATATATACGATGGACTGAAGGGTTTTACCAAGACCCATGTCATCTGCTAGTATTCCACCAAGACCATTCTCTGCCAGAGTTTTAAGCCATTTATAGCCTGTTAGCTGATAGGGACGAAGTTCAGCCAATATACCCTCAGGTAAGTGATACTCTGTCTTAGCTGGATTAGCGATTTTATCTACCAAGGCCGTGAAATCTCTGTCTCTTTCAAAAACAAAATCCCTATCTGAGAAAGCTTTGTCCAAATATGCTGCATGGTATTTTTCTAGTAGTAGTACGTCCTCATGTCTCATATCATTAACATTCAATGAATTAAGGATATGAGTAACTTCATGAATGGTTTTATCTTCAAAATTAATAAAGCTTCCGCTCTTTAAACGATAGAATTTTTTCTTAATCTGAAAGGAGTGAAGAAGATCCTTTAATTCTTCTTTCGGTACCTCATCAAAATCTATATCCAGCTCTAACATGTTAAACTCTGAATTAATACGAACTCCGGCTTTAAAGCTGCCAGGTGATCTTATTCCTAATCTTCGAAAGTCCTCTGAATAGAATAATAGGGCTTTTCCCTCAAGCTCCATCACTCTACCGGCAAGAAAATCATAAATTTTATTTTCATCCTTTAATAAGTAAAAGTTCTTATATGGTACAAAGCCTTCCTGCAAAAGTTCGGTAATTATTGCATCCTCTTTCTCTCTTTGCCGAACAATAATATAAGACCCGGAGGCTGCATTTTCAAAGGAATTGAATTCATATTCTCCATATTTATATTTTAGTTCTGCTTTAATACCTGTTTTATATTTATCAATATATATCTTTGCTTCCATATCGCAGGTAATATATCTGCTTTTAAGCTCCTCAGGGACATCCAGTTCCATTGTTTCACTGATTCTTGGTAACACGTGCTCTAAAAAGCTTGTCTTATTATCTCCTCGAAAAACAAGGGGTTCCTTGTCCTTTCCTAAGCTATTATAAAAAGGTTTGTAATTGCGAATAAATTTTCTGTCAGGGAGATAGATTACCCCATCATAGAATAATAGCTCTCCTGTTTCTGTAATAGGAAGAACAGCTTCTTTTCCTTGATAGTCAATCGATATAGAATCTTCATCAAGGGTCAGTTGATAGGATATTTTAGGATTTCCTTTCTTATAGGTCACTCCCTTAAATACCTTGCCATACAATTCCAGTGTAAATCCTACTTCTCCTACAATCTCTAAAAGCTTTACCAACATATTCTTTGTAACAGACATTTGGGTCTTGGAAAATATTTTAGAAAAATGTGTACTGTCAATAACCTCTTGAATTTCATATATATCAAGAAGATAGTCAAGGATTTTAAATGAAATGGTATCAAAAGTACTCTCTCCATATACATATTTAAACTCCTTACCAATAACAAAACTTTCATGATGATAAATATCAGATAAAAACTTCTTGATAGTTTGAATCTTATATTTTCTGTTATTGCCCCCATGAAGAGATATAAATGCTCTTCCACCATCTCCTTTGAGTATATTAGGAATCGTGACAATAACATCTAGCCCAAAAGTTTCTCCAACCAATGTAGAATCCTCCTGGGCAATAAAATAATCCAGTAAGGTAATAGCCTTTCGGTCTTGAGGATTTTTAGTTTCTGCTAGTAAAGAACGTTCTTGATGTTTTAATACAAATAATAAAGCTGCAACCACATGCTTACAGGCTCCCTGATCCTTAAGACGGGAAGGACAATTACAGTTATAATCAAAGGATCCATCCTCCTGTTCATCAACGGTTACAGAATAATTATAATTACCTTTAACAACCAAACGATATTGTTTATTGGCATTAGAATATGTGGCATTAACAATGCGATTATCCTTATAATATTGCAATCCTCTAGCATAGATTGTATCGTTTGAAGCTAAATTACGTATTCCAGTTCGTGAAATTTGAATCATATATGCACACCTTTCCTGCATTGTATCTTATTAATATAACACAATTTCAAGGAAATGTGTAATATTTTTAAAATAGATCAAAGACTTTCGTTAGCGAAACTCTCGCACCGCAAAAGCCTCACATTTATGCGACATATCTCCATGGCAATTCTCCTGGCTGATATCGCTGTTTAGCACTTTTGCATGGGCATCCAATTTTTCTTAATGCTATAGGACGCATTATCCTTTAACATTAAGAAAGTGTCAGCTTCGCTGGACACGCTAAAATAAAAAGAGAATATCTACAATACAGATATTCCCTTTTTATATTATGATATTCATTCTCTTTGGTGGTACATGCCATATTATCTTAAAAGATGCTTTGATATGTATCGCAAAGCTTTTGGTTATCAGTACCTACCTTTATCCTCGTATATATTTCTCATAAATGTTTGGTGGTTTGTACCGTCCTTTCTTTAGACTTTAAGGTAAATCATTCATGCTTTTGGCGGTCTGTACCTTCCTTTCTTAGTAGTCATCTATAATAATCCTCGAATATTACTGAGGGTATTACTATGGGTATTACTATGGGTATTACTATGGGTATTACAAGAGGTGTTACACTTATCTCTTCATGGGACTCAGTCCTTTCCTTGGTATTCAATTCCTATATATGTATCTATACTTGCTTACTAGCTTTAATCGCATGCTTATAACGCTTGTTATGATCTCTTACTTTAATCTCATGCTTTAATCTCTTACTTTAGCAACTTACTTTAATCTCTTGCTTTAATCTCTTGCTTAAGTCACTTGCTAATATCACTTGATTGTAACTCTTGCTTACACCTCCTGTCTGATCTTGAAATCTAGTAATTGTTATTTGTAAGTTCATTTTACATCACAATAGCTCTTCTGTCAATACTATTTTCTGTTAATTTAAAATAATTTTGCTTTATACATTACATTAACCCCTATATTTGGAACTATTAGTTCAAATGCCGCCTTATGTCTGATATATTCCGTATTCCTACTGCAATTAATTGTTAAATCATCAAAATAACTGGATTAATTTAAACATTTGGAGTGTAAATGTTGATTGTATTATTTATAGTTTTATATTAAAATATCTAGTTAGAATACATACAAGCTACTACAAATCCCAATCAATACGGAGGTATCTATGAAACATATTATCAGTCCCACTGACCTAACTGTTTCTGAGTTAAACGAGCTTCTTGAACTGTCGGAAGAAATTATTCAAGATCCTAAGAAGTTCTATGATGTGTGTAGGGGTAAGAAATTAGCAACGCTCTTCTATGAACCGAGTACACGTACACGACTAAGTTTTGAAGCTGCCATGCTTAATCTTGGAGGAAGTATTTTAGGATTTTCATCTGCTGATTCTTCTTCCGCATCCAAAGGTGAAAGTGTTGCCGATACCATTCGAGTTATTTCCTCTTACGCAGATATCTGTGCTATCCGCCATCCCAAAGAAGGCGCCCCCTTAGTTGCTTCTAATTATTCTTCCATTCCTGTTATCAACGCTGGCGACGGCGGTCATAATCATCCCACTCAAACCTTTACTGATTTATTAACAATTAAAAATCTAAAAGGACGGCTTAACAATCTCACCGTTGGCTTTTGTGGCGACTTGAAATTTGGCAGGACGGTTCATTCCTTAATAAATGCTCTTGCACGCTATGATAATATTAATTTTGTACTGATTTCACCTGAGGAACTTCGTATTCCTACATATATTCGAGATGAAGTACTAATACCAAATAATATTCAATTCGAAGAAATAAGAAAGCTTGAAGTGGCAATGCCGCAGCTTGATATTCTCTATATGACAAGAGTTCAAAGAGAAAGGTTCTTTAATGAGGAGGACTACATCCGTTTAAAGGATACTTATATTCTTGATGAAAAGAAAATGGCCAATGCCAAGGAGGACATGCTGGTGCTCCATCCTCTTCCAAGAGTTAATGAAATTGCATCAGAAGTAGACAATGATCCACGAGCGGTATACTTTAAACAGGCTGAGTTCGGTGTTTATGTCAGAATGGCTCTTATTATGAGATTATTGGAGGTGATATAATGCTAAATATCGGTGGTATTAATCAGGGAATTGTTATCGATCACATTAAGGCCGGAGGCGCCATGAAAATCTACACTTATCTTGGTTTGGATAATAATGACTGTTCTGTAGCTATTATAAAAAATGCCAGAAGTAATAAGATGGGGAAGAAAGATATTATTAAAATCGAGGGAACCCTAGAGGGTATTGATTTAGATATTCTAGGTGCTTTAGATCATAAGATAACCATTGATGTCATTGAAAATGGCATTATTACTGAAAAGAAAAATCCAAAACTTCCTGATAGCGTGAACAATGTACTAAAATGCAAAAATCCCAGATGTATAACATCAGTCGAACAGGGATTGATACACTCCTTCAAGTTAACAGACCGGGCTAATGGAGTTTATCGCTGCGTTTATTGCGAGCAAGCCTTTGATAGGAAATAGAAATCTTTAATCTTTCTAAAAAGAAACAGGCGATGCTGGTGCTATGTATTTGTGAAGTAATCCATAGTGCACTGACACCGCCTGTTTCTTTGTGACTTTACAATATTAGAAATTTGATCTTCTGATTACCACATCCCAATTGATGTTCTTCATAAAATTATCAATATAATCTGCTTTCTTATCAGCGTACTGCAGAAAATATGCATGCTCATACATATCAAGAATAAGAAGGGGCGCAGAATATGCTATATTACCAAGATCATGGGCATCCAGACTGATATTGCGTAGTCGATTGCTTCTTTGATCAAAGGATAAAACTGCCCAACCCCTGCTGGCTTTTGCAGTAGCAATAAAATCTTCCTTCCAATTCTTATAATTACCGAAATACTCTCCTAACCAGTCTTTAACCTTTTGATCTGGCTCCTCTGTCCTTCCACCGATATTTTCAAAGTATAATTCATGGAGTATGACCCCGTTAAGGGCATAGGTTTCTCCTCTTTTTAGTTCTCTGTAAAAGCTGAAGGTAGTATTGGATTGCTCTCTTTGTGCATTTCCCCACATAAGCTCAGAATCAATCTTATTAATATTCGTTACATAACCCTCGTACAGGCGTATATGAACCTCAAACTGCTCCCTATCGATTACGGTGATATCCTCTGTATAAGTAAATTGCATCTTTTCTATCATACTATCCTCCTTGTTTTGTAGGAGGATTTCTCCTCCTTGTTTTGTAAGAGGATTTCTCCTCCCTGTTATTTGAGGGATTTCTCCTCCCTGTTATTTGAAGGATTTCTCCTCCCTTATTGTTTAGGAATTTTCTCCTTCCAGTTATGGAATTACTCCTTCCTTAACTTTAGAAGGATACCTCCCCTTTGTTTTATGGATATATTCCTATTCCTTACTTTTCAAAAATTCTATTCTGTATTTTAAGAGCTTATCATTTTGTATGAATACTTTTACAACTATAACGGTTATTAGTTTTTATCGAAGCCGCTTATTGCAAGCATTTTCTCTATTTCCTTCTCCGGATTTGCGATGATATGCTTTGTCACAACTCCGGCCAGCTGATTTGCTGCTGTCTCAGCCGCCTCCACCGCTGCTCTCACATCCTCAACACTGCCACGGAATTTCACCGTAACAAGGAGCGGGACAGGAAGCTTGTCTGCATTGGCAGGCTTATTACGGTCAAAGGCTTCAATTGTAACATTGGCAGCCTTACAGCCCGCATCTCCTGCTACAAATGCTGTAACAAGTCCGAATACTTCTATTAAGCCAAGTGCATTTCCCATCATAACCTCCATATGTCCTGGGTATATCATTTTTTAAAGCTAGCCCTACTGATTTTATCTAAGTGCATCATACTTTAATCCAAGTTCCTATTCCATTATCTAAATCCATGATGCATTAAACTAATTTTATAGCGCTTAGATCTTTTTCATAATGCTTTTCTTAATCCAACTCGTCCCCATATCGCTGTTATATGGTTTTATTCATTCACTACGGCTATCTTTAGGCCTTCCATCTTAAGGTTCGTTATAAAACCATCATTGATTTGACTTAACGGGAATTTATGAGTGATTAATTTATTCATTGGAAGTCCGATCCCCTTTGCTCTCTTTAAGAAATCAAAGGTTGTAGCATAATCTCTTAAGGTATATACCCAAGAGCCTACGGTTGTGATTTCTTTTGCACATATGTCAAAGTGAGGATTGATGGTTGCGTCTCCGCCGTTGATGAAGAAGCCAAGTTCACATAAACCACCGCCGTTACGAATGAATTTATAAATATTGGAATGTCCCATCGGAGAGCCAGTGCACTGGAAAGCAAAATCCGCTAAGTATCCGCCGAAGGCATCCTTTACTGCATCCGTAAGTGCTTCAATCCCTTTATGCTCCTTGAAGTTAACCGCTTTGGTTGCTCCCATCTCCTTCGAGAAATCAAGTCTTTTCTGTTCACCGTCAACCGCTACGATATTCTCAATACCCATTGTCCGAAGGATTGCGATACAGATCAGACCGATCGGTCCGCAGCCCTGTACAACCACTCTGCTGTTAAATCTTAAGATGCCGGTTGTCTTTGCTCTCTCTACCGCATGGATTAATACGGCGCAGGGTTCGATTAAAATTCTTGACTCTAAATCCAAATCACTTACATTAAATACGGTGGAACCACCTCTGATAATCAGGTAATCAGCAAACCAGCCGTTCAAATGAGTGCTGTCATCCGGTAACAAACCGTATACATCCGCTCCACCGACATTTTGCTTGTTTAAATCAAACATTGTGATATCCGGGTTATCCTTAAAGATCATACAGGTAACGACCTTGTCTCCAACCTTCAATGCTTTTCCTGCGCTGTCCTTCTTCACATTCTTGCCCAGCTTCACAATTTCACCGGTTCCTTCATGTCCTAAAACGACCGGAATTAGACCAAAGGGATCTCTCTTATATTCATGAGCATCCGTACCGCAGATACCACAGCCCTCTACTTTAACAAGAATATCATCCTCACCAAGCTCCGGGATTTGATATTCCTTTAGCTCTATCTGCTCCAGCTTTGTTAACATAGCCACTCTGCTGGTCTTCGGAATAGCCTTTGTCTCAGGTGCTTTCTGACTTACCGGCCCATTTTTCAGTTCCTGCAGAACCTGTTTTACGATTTCTTCTATATTCTGTGAATTCATAGCTATTTATTTGACCTCCATGCTGCCGCAAGGCAGTTCATTTATCAAGTGAATTTATACTTCACTTTTATCATACTCCTTTAGGCTATTGTGAAACTGTGTATTTACTGTATATATAATTTATGTTGCTATATACTTTTGCTACTGATCATTAATACTTCTTCAGTCTGCCTCTGATTATCTGATGCAAAGGCTATCCGCCATAACACAGCGTCTTTGCTTTGTAAAGGAACGTGCTGAGGTAAGTCCTTCCCCTGTTCTGCTTGCGATCGTAAAGGTACAGAAGCCTTCGCCACCAAAGCCTAATGCTGCATAGGAGGGTGCATTCTTAACAAAGATTGCAGTGTCAACTGCTTTACCAAAGCGGGTAAGATGATCAACATTTTTTGAATGCATATGTGCAGAATGACGATTACCGTGCTCCAGCCAAACTGCCTTTTCTATTGCATCATCGATATCCTTAGCTCTCACAATTCCAAGAATAGGCATCATCAGCTCTTCTGCAATGAGCGGATGCTCCTTCTCTCCTTCAAAGATGATACAACGGGTTGTCTCAGGAGCTTTAATTCCAATCATGCTAAGTAGGGTGATTGCATCCTTTCCAACACATTTACGGTTTAGTTTATTATCCTTTAATACAACTGCAGTAAGCTTGTCCTGTTCCTCTTTGTTAAGGATGTAACAGCCGTTTTCAACCAAATAATGGATTAACTCATCAACGATTTGATTAACTGCAACTATTTCCTTTTCAGCTATACAGGGAAGATTATTATCAAAGGTAGCACCGTTCACTATGTCTCTTGCAGCTTTCGGGATGTCCGCCGTCTCATCCACCAGTACAGGAGGGTTACCTGCTCCGGCTCCAATCCCACGCTTACCTGAGGAAAGTACCGTCGTTACAACTCCGGGTCCTCCCGTGGCTACGATTAGCGGTATATCCTTATGCTTAAGCATAAGATCACTTGTTGCCATTGTAGGCTTCGTTACGGAAACTGCGATATTATTTGGTCCGCCTGCTTCTACAGAGGCTTCATTGATCAGATTAACCGCATAGTTAGATACTTTAATTGCTGCCGGATGAGGATTAAATACCACGGTATTTCCTCCAGCGATCATTCCGATGCTGTTACAAAGGATTGTCTCGCTGGGATTGGTACAGGGTGTGATTGCACCGATTACTCCAAAGGGTCCCATCTCTATCAGGGTAAGGCCGCGGTCTCCTGACCAGGCTATTGTTGCAATATCCTCTGTTCCCGGAGTCTTCTCAGCAAGTAGCTGATGCTTTAATATCTTGTGCGCCACATTACCCATTCCTGTTTCTTCTACGCCCAGCTTTGCAAGAATTTCTGCATTCTCAAGGGTTTTCTTACGTATGTTACTAATTATCTTCTCGCGGCAATCCATGGATAATTGCTGTACGATTTTCTGTGCCTTCTTTGCCGCGCTAATTGCTTCATTCATATCCTCAAAGATACCGGAGGCCTGCGTACTGTTATCAGTCTTATCCGCAGTTCCTTGTATTTTTGCTAATACCTGCTCCACGATACTCTGAAGCAATACATCATTTTCTATCACGTCATTACCTCCTTCAGCTTACTGCTTCCATATTCAGCAAGCCATGTGTCCTGCTCTTCCGTCCCGCCGCTTACACCAATTCCGCCTATCAGTCTGCCATCTAGTAAAAGTGGCATACCTCCGCCAAAGATTACTATTCTGCCTTGGTTCGTATATTGTATCCCATATAATTCCTGTCCTGGCTGACTCAAATTCTTAAGCACCGAGGTGGGCATCTTCAAGGCTACACTGGTATATGCTTTATTTGAAGCTATATCAAAGCTGGCGATATAGGCATCATCCATACAATGTATTGCAATCGGATGGGCTGCTTCATTATATACAGCCGTGATTACTGATAAGTTCAGCTCGGTCGCTTTCTTCTCAACTTCCCCAACGAGAGCTACTGCCTGTTGGAGACTAAGCTTTCCATCAGCTGGTCTACTAGGTTGCTGCCTATAATCATCAATTACATCCTCAATAACAGTTTTAAGGATTTGCTCCTGTATTTTGTTAAGCTTTTGCTCTAAGTACTGCAGCTCACTCTTAAGTTCCTTTGAAGCTGATTTTGTCTGTACAACTTCTATATCACCTGTTATCTGTCCTACACTGTGATAAAGTTCAGAAAGTTTCTTTATTACCGGTCTATTGGTTCGGTACATAAATCATATTCCTTTCTTTATTGATACCTTTAAATAACTGCGAAACTATATCGTTTTATAAATTGTATACAATATTTACAATTACTGAGTTTCGTAATTACCTATCGATACCTTGTATACAAATACTATTTTAAGCCTAATTGTTCGATAACCTTTTTCGCAATTTCTGAAACTAATGCATCAGAGTCAGAGGAGCTCGCCTTACCAGATTGTCCCTTACAGCCGTGGCAGCTGCCCTTACCCTTATTAATCTCGCCGCAAAGATCTGCCGGGTGCTTACCGGTCATTCCAAACTGTCTGCGAATTTCATATAATCTTTGTACCTGAGCCTCAGATAATTCCTTCGGTCCGCCGATTTGTTTTGCGATAAATAAAAGCTGTGCATAGAACTCTACAGATTCCATCTTATGATAAGCAGAAAGGAGGGAGTCAGAATAGGTAAGTGCTCCGTGGTTCTCTAATAATACTGCATCATAATACTGAAGATATTTGGAGATTGCATCCGGAATCTCTTCTGTTGATGGGGTGCCGTATTCTGCAATCGGTACACAACCAAGGGTGATAACCGCCTCCGGCATAATCGGCTGTGTCAACGGAATACCTGCGATTGCAAAGCCTGTAGCATACATCGGGTGAGCATGAACAACGGAAACAACATCCGGTCTCTCCTTATACACTCTCATATGCATCTTTATCTCTGAAGAAGGTTTAAAGCCGGCATTTGCCTGAATAACCTTTCCATTCTTATCAACCTTACAGATATACTCCGGTGTCATGAAGCCCTTGCTTACGCCGGTAGGGGTACATAAGAATTCATTATCGTTAAGCTTAACGGAGATGTTACCGTCATTCGCAGCTACCATACCTTTGTTATAAATTCTCTTACCAATTTCACATATCTCTTTCTTGATTTCGTATTCAGATTTCATATCATATCCTCCTGCATCATGTGGTTTTTGTTTGTATTTCATTGTTTGTCTTTATAATATCACCAGAAACAACATTTGTCAACACAATAGAACTGTTATTTTGTTGTTTTTATTTGTTTTGGTTGTGGTCGAGTATGTAGTTGAAGTGTAAATTAATAGACCATCAAACTGAATAGAACTAATTTCAGTCTGATGGTCTATTAAACTTGTAGGTTTTCTATATTATTAGGAACTATATGTACTTCAATTTAATTATTTTATTTCAACTGAGATATTCTTTAAAGTCATTATAGCAATTATGGCAGGCTTGTCTTCACCAAATTTTTTTTGCATTAAGATAATGATGATATAATTCGTTCTAATTGCTCATACATTTCTGCTGTAAAAACTTCTAGGTTATTTAAGTATGCTTCAAATTGATATCCCTTATTATATCCAAACGATTTACCATTGGTAAATCTCTATCAATACTTTCTTAAAATAATTATTAATTTTTGCAAAAAAGCGGTTCTAGAAAATCTGGAAACCTCTGAATGTTAATATTAAAAACCCTAACTAAATGAGATTGATAAATCTATCCATCTTACCAAGATTACTATATTATTAATATTTTCTCTACTTTATAACAAATAACTTAATTCAAAATTTTAATATCAATAAGTTTCTTTAAAATTTCAAAATCTTGTGACTCTCTAATTTCTATATTCAAAGAACGCCCTTCTCGGTATGCCCTTGCATTTAATATACTATCAAGAATATTTTCTGGAAGTTCGCTATTCACAGCAACAGATACTGCTTTCTCACCAAATACTAAAACACCTGTAAAATATTCAATATTGGGGTATATAAAAATAATATTTCTTTCTTCCTTTCCTGATATAAGAAGTAGTTTTTTACACCATCCCGCTTTCTGTGAATAGATCTTCCATTCCTCTCTTACTAATCCAAATTTTTCTATATATTGTTTCACTTCATTCCACATTACTGCTGATTTTCCTAAAATTCCAGATACTTCATTCTCCGATGGCAGCATATATTTATCGCCAAAAAAACCCAATGTCATAAAACCTCCTTCTAGTTAAAAGAACAATTAATATGTATTTCAATAACACCTATGCCAAAACCACTTTGATATTCTTCAAAATCACAGCCATTCTTTCATCCAAATCTATAGGCCAAAGCTTCATCCAAAATTCTGCCATTGCTTTTATATTTCACTGTAATCCATCACATCATAAGCGCCATTTACATCACTTTCATAGATTATATTCTATACCCCCATTCATTTTTATAATAAGTATAGCAGCAATAATTCGACAACAGTATGTCATATTACAGTAACTATTAAAACAACTTCTATCTTCTTTTGTATTATTCATCATATCCAGAAATTTTGTTTTGACTATCTCCTTAATTGTTTCTTCAGGTTCGTATTTATCCTTGCATATGTGAGCTAGAGTAAAAAAGCAGTCTGATGGTCTACTTATGCATCTACTAAATTAATAGGAACTATATGTACTTCAATTTAATAGTTTTATTTCAACTGAGATATTCTTTAAAGTCATTATGGCAATTATGGCAGGCTTGTCTTCACCAAATTATTTTCTGCATTAAGATAATGATGATATAATTCGTTCTAATTGCTCCTTCATTTCTGCTGTAAAAGCTTCTAGGTTATCCAAGTATACTTCAAATTGAAATCCCTTATTATATCCAAACGATTTACCATTGGTATATGTACCTATTTTGATCCAAACTTCCACACTAATCATATTTTCTTCTAACGGATCATAAAAAATGATATCAAAATAAGCTTCAGAGCTATAAAACTCAAACTTTTCTATTGTATGACCTTTTTGCTTTCTACTAATTAATTCTTGAAGCCCATTTAATAATCTTCTTAATTCAAATAGCGTAAAAGTCGCTCTAGCCTCTGATGAATAATTATATTCTTCTCCATCAACATTGAGAAACAGCTCAAAAGGTATCCAGTTCTCACAATTATCTCTTGTCCGTTTTATATCAAGAGAATTGTTATTTAGTAAGTTAATAATAAATGAAATATTGTTTTCTGTATTACTCATTTTTGCCATAAAATCACTCCTAATATTCAGGTAGGGATTAATATATACTAGTGTAATTACATCTCGTTTGGACTACACATGTGAAATTCTAACTCAATTTATTTTTTTTAATATAAAATTCAATTAGAATAAGTAAATTAGGAAATAAAAACATAATAATACCAAATGTAAACATGACAATTAAACCGGAAATTATATCTTTAAGAAAAGCTATATCAATCAACCACATATCTTTTGTATAAAGTACAATAAATAATCCAATCGATAACCCAAAAATTCTTGATATTCTTAAATATTTAATAAGAGAAAATTGCATTTTACATGAGTTACATGTATAAATTTTATTATCACTGCTAGTATATATCAAATTCCTTGATATCGATGTTTTACAATTTGGACATCTAAATTTTATCATTTAATCCCCTAATCTTATTGATTATTAAGCAATTGATACAGTCTTAGCTTGATCTCACACATTTACGGAATTGCTGTCATGCTTCCCCTCAGCATTGAAAATATATTATATCCCACTTCATATTAAATAATGAAGCAAAATTTCTACGCAACGTGTCTTAAGTAAATCAGGATTAATTTTTTTAACCTCAGCTATAAACCTATTAACAGCATTTGATATCTCTTTTTTAAAATCAACTATATTTATAGCAAAATCTACAGGGTTAACATAAGTGAAACCGTTATATTTTTCTGTAATAAACAAATTGTGATTTTTACGTTTATTATCTACTGCAATATTAATCATAACAGTATTATTATATAATTTAAATTCAATCCATCTATCAAATGTCTCTAGCTCCTTAAAAGCGACATAATTAGTTATCGGTATTTTATGAGCTGTTTCCAACAAATAATGAAACCAATAAGTTAATAATTCACTCCCGACTTCACCTTCGCACAGAGCATTTTAATGATAATAACAACCTACTTGATGTTCGCCGATCAGAATTTCGAAAAAACCTGTTATATGATTACGTTCTAAATCAAATTTTTCGTAATCTATTAATTTAAGGGCATCATAATCATCTACAATTCTATAATTGATCTTAAGCATAGAATACCTCTTTTCGTTATTGATAAAGCAAATTCATCATCCAGTTTATACATTATTGAAAACAATTTGCTTTCTCCGGATGATTTTACTTTAATATATTCATTATTGATAATATCAATTGTTTCTTTTTCTTCCTTGAATATGTTGGTCAGCAAAAAATAATTCCCATAAAATGTAATATACTCATCTAAAGTAAGAAATTCATGCTCTGCAATTGACATAATAAATCTTGAGCTTGCGCCAACAACTATTTTGTTCCTCACTATAATTTTTTGCACATACATCACCCCCATGTAATATCAACTCTAAATCCAAGACTTTTGCTATATATATTAATATATTCTACTGGTTTAGCACTTTCATTTATTAGGTGACTAACATAACGCCACCCATCACTAATACGAGATTGAGCTACCTCATGCTTAAAGCCAAGAATTATTTATAAATCTACCACATTTACCAAATACATGCAAATTATAGTCTTTCGCAGTTTCTTCATATTACAAAGTATACGAATAGTTAATATTATTTCATCTTGATTTAGGGGGAATACCAAATCATACAGGAAACACCCAATCTCATACCATTTTCATCCAAATACATCTTATTTTTAGATCCAACTCTTTCCTCAATCCATTTTTTCACTTTTACTATCATCATAAAAATAAACTTCTTAAATTTCATTAAATTTATACTGTTTATCTCATCCCAACCCATAACATCCTCATTTTGAGTTATTAATTTCGAAAATATTTCCTCAGTTGTTTCTTCATGTTCGTATTTATTCTTGTATAAGCCTTATATATTCAGATAGATAGGATATATCAACACTTCTTTGAGATAAACGGTATCATTGATATTGATCGTTTAGCCATATATAATATCCCTATATAACCAATGAAAGGCTGAATTATACGATTGTATTTCTATCCAAGTGACTGTAAAGATGTGGAATATATCCGAAAGGCGAATACATAAGCTTTGTGAAGAAAATCGAGTCTTAAGTGTACTATGCATGTGTCATATGTGCCTTTAATTATAGAACCAACTAAACCAAAAAATAATTTGAAACGCTTTTATGTAATACAAGTCTTATGTGTAAGGAGGTGATGAAGTGGCAGATTTCGGTGAAATATACTCGGAGTATTTTTCCGACGTATATAAATATGTCCTATCTATTTGTATGGATGAAGCCTTTGCTGAGGAAATAACGCAAGAAACCTTTTTTAAGGCTATGCAGCACATAGATGAATTTAAAGGGTCATGCAAACTGTATGTTTGGCTCTGCCAAATTGCAAAAAATACTTATTTTACACTTTATAAAAAGAAAAAACGCATTGTTTCGGACTTGGATACAGATTTCCCCGACACATTATACAATTTAGAAACTGATTATCTCGATAAAGATACGGCAAAACGGCTGCACATTGAGTTGCATAACCTATGTGAGCCGTACAAGGAGGTCTTTACTTTACGAGTGTTTGGAGAACTGCCATTCTTGCAGATTGGAGAGTTGTTCGGGAAAACTGACAGTTGGGCAAGACTGATTTTTTACAGAGCAAAAAAGCAATTACAGGAGGAAATAAAATGAAAATATCTTGTGATATTATTAAAGATTTGCTTCCGTTGTACCACGACGGAGTTTGCAGTAATGATAGCAGGGAGATGATTGAGGGCCATCTTGCTGAATGTGATGGCTGCAAGGCCGAACTGCAAGCAATGAATGAAGTATTCTTTGCAATAGATAAGGATCAAAATCTGAAAGAAGCCGAAGCAGTAAAAAATCTATCCAGAAAGTGGAAAAAAGGAATGTTGAAATCTCTCCTGAAAGGTGCCTTATTTACAATTCTAGTGATTGCTACCCTCGCTCTCTTTCTCTATTTGTTTATGGATATAAGAGCTATACCCAAGCCCTAATGATTGGAGGTTATAACATGAGCTACTACGCTTTAGCAGCAGAGCATATTCAAAAGGATTACAACGGAAAAACTATATTACGAGATGTTTCCATCCATATTAGTAAGGGCGATATATATGGCTTGGTTGGTAAAAATGGTTCCGGAAAAACAACCCTGTTACGAATTCTGACAGGACTAATTCAAAAATATAATGGGACAGTTGCCATTGGACAAGCTGGAGTTCAAAGATGTAGGGTATCTGCGGTTATTAACTCTCCGTCAGTGTTTCTCAATCTGAGCGCATTTGAAAATATGAAAGCGCAAGCCTTACTTTGGGGAATGCGAGATGACAGTCAGATAAAACAAACTCTCAAAATTGTAGATTTAATGGATTGCACGAACAAATTGGTAAGAAATTTTTCACTTGGCATGATACAAAGATTGAGACTGGGAATGGCCCTGCTAGTGAATCCGGATATCCTCATTTTAGACGAACCTGTGAACGGACTTGACCCTGATGGCATAGCAGAACTGCGGGAGTTACTGCTCAATTTAAATCAAACAAGCGGAATGACAATTCTGATTTCCAGCCATATTCTCAGCGAATTGGAACATGTAGCCACTCGTTTTGGTATCTTGCATAATGGCGAAATCGTTAAGGAGGTCTTTCTACAAGACCTTCTTCAAAATGGTGACTCTTTAGAAGAACTGTATATGCAGTCCATCAAAGGAGGAAAACAGAAATGAAGAATATATGGAAAAGCGATCTATATAGAATTGGAAAAAGCAAATTATTTTATGGCATTACGGTGTTTACGTGCATCATAGCTTTCTCACTTATCATACTCACGCGAAAGGATATTCATCTGGGTATTTCTGTGTTTGGAAATTTATCA
Source organism: Bacillota bacterium (assembly GCA_023443625.1). Next base: position 140,348 of record JAEZTQ010000082.1, read on the forward strand.
ACATTCAAAGGAATAGACGATATTATTCGGATCGGCATAACGTATCAAAAAGGATTGGGAATTCTCGTTGCCATTCTGATCTCAGTTTATATCGGCCAGGAGTACCAATGGCAGACATGGCAACAAAAGTGGTTAATTAGCAAAAATCGTATTTATATTTACTTGTCAAAAGTAGTGCTTTCGTCGGCAATATCCGCCGCAATCTTCCTGATTTATCAAATAATTACACTCCTTAGTTCCGGCCAGATATGTGAAATGTTGACGCTTAAATATGCAGGCATGATGATAAGCAGTGTTTTTATTTATTCGGCATTGGGAACTGTGATCTGTTTGCTCTCCATGTTGGTTAAAAACAGTACTGCATCAATCCTTGTTTGCCTTGGCTATGTGTTGTTCAGCGAAACACTTGTGTCCCTGATTAGAAATTTAAGCAGTTTTAATAATACTGCTACCAAGCTTGTTGATTGGGGTGTTCAACATTCGATTTACGGTATGTCGTTAATTGTTTCTGGAGACATGCTTTCAGTAAACCTTACAATAGGCATTCTGATAAATTCACTTGCGATTATGCTTTTATCTACAACGATTGGATTACTTCTGTTTCGGAAGTACGAATTATAAATAGTGATATAGATAGCAATAGAGCAGGAATTATATGGTGTTATATTCTTCATTCTGATTATTATACCATATAAAACCATGAGGACACATAAACTTTAAGTAAGCGCCTAATTTCGGGGTATGCCTAAGAAAAATTCCGGATTCTATTGCTAGAATTCCGGAATGCGAGCATTTTACTCCATTTTGATCTTGCAAAGATCATGGACTGTTTCATCCCAAGGTGC
>JAEZTQ010000085.1 GCA_023443625.1 Bacillota bacterium
CTGCTGTTGTGGTTCCCTTAATATAGTAATTCACCGTGTAGTCAAACTTCTGGGTTTCATCAATCTCATAATACACTGTCCTTACGTTAGAACCAGCTGCCGTGATTATCATGCTGGTCGGCTGTCCGGCCATCAGCTTATAGCCAGTTTCTGTCTTTGGCGCATTCACCCAGTTGTATACCCCAACTGGTGCTTTTCCTGACAGAGCTTTAAGACCTGGTACCTGGACTGTGGACCCCTTAATCAAGTAATTCACAGTATAGCCGAACTTCTGGGTTTCATCGATCTCATAATATACTGTCCTGACGTTAGGACCAGCTGCCGTAATTGTCATGCTATTGGGCTGCCCAGCCATCAGCTTATAACCGGTTTCTGTCTTCGGCTCATTCCTCCAGCTGAATCCCCCTACTGATGCACTTCCTGTCAGTGGCGTGAGACCTGGTACTGCTGTTGTAGTATTTTTGATATAGTAGTTTACTGTATAACCAAAGGTCTGGGCTTTATCAACCTCATAGTACACCACTTTTACGTTTGGTCCAGCTGCAGTGATAGTCATGCTTTCCGGCTGCCCAGCCATCAGCTTGTAGCCAGTTTCTGTCTTCGGCTCATTCCTCCAGCTGAATTCCCCTACTGGTGCACTTCCTGACTGTGGGGTAAGACCTGGTACTGTAGTTGAGGTTCCCTTAATATAGTAATTCACCGTGTAGCCAAACTTCTGGGTTTCATCAATCTCATAGTACACCGTCTTCTCGTTTAAACCATCTGCCGTAATTGTCATGCTCGTGGGCTGTTGTGAGCTGGTCACCAGCTTATAGCCAGTTTCTGTCTTAGTTACATTACTCCAGGTGAACGTTCCTACCGGTGCGCTTCCTGACAGCGGTGCAAGCCCTGGTACTGCTGTTGTGGTTCCCTTAATATAGTAATTTACCGTATAACTAAACTTTTGAGTTTCATCAGTCTCATAGTACACCGTTTGCACGTTGGGACCAGTAGACGTGATTGTCATGCTTATGGGCTGTTCGGCCATCAGTTTGTAGCCAGTTGCTGTCTTCGCCTTATTTTTCCATGTGAATGTTCCTACTGGTGCACTTCCTGTCAGTGCTTTAAGACCTGGCACCACAGCTGTGGTTCCATTGATATAGTAATTCACCGTGTAGTTAAACTTTTGGGTGTCATCAACCTCATAGTACACCGTTTGCTGGTTGGGGCCAGCTGCTGTGATTGTCATGCTGGTTGGCTGGGGTGAACTGGTCACCAGCTTGTAGCCGGTTGCGGTCTTAGTAACATTACTCCAGGTAAATGTTCCTATCGGTGATTTTCCCTTCAGAGACTCCAGCCCTGGTACTGCTGTTGTGGTTCCCTTGATATAGTAATTCACCGTATAGCCAAACTTTTGGGTTTCATCAATTTCATAGTACACCGTTTGCACGTTGGGACCAGTTGCTGTGATTGTCATACTTGTCGGTTGCTGTGAACTGGTTACCAGCTTGTAACCGGTTGTGGTTACTGGCTCATTCTTCCAGGTAAACGTTCCTACCGGTGCACTTCCTGTCAGGGCCGACAGTCCTGGTACTGGTGTTGTGGTTCCTTTGACAAAGTAATTCACCGTATAATTAAACTTCTGCGTTTCATCAATCTCATAATACACCGTTTGCTCGTTGGAACCATCGGCTGTGATTGTCATGCTCGTCGGCTGCGTCGGACTGGTCACCAGCTTGTAGCCGGTTGCCGTCTTTGGTTCATTTTTCCAGGTAAACGTTCCTACTGGTGCACTTCCAGTGAGAGCCACCAGACCGGGCACTGCTGCTGTGGTCCCCTTGATATAGTAATTTACCGTATAACCAAACTTTTGAGTGTCATCTACTACAAACCTGGCATAGAAAGTAGTTCCGTCTCCCCAGCCAGCGGCAGGACGTTCCGGTGTGTACCTTGCTGAAGCAGATACCAGAACAGTACACGCTGCATCACTGTACCAACCACTAAGTTTATACCCTTTATTTGGGGTTGCCACAGCACCTTTGGAGACCCCGATGTCCGGATTTAAATATTCATTGGCTGGAGAGACATTCCCTTCTCCCACTGCCTGAAATTTAATCTGAACACTGTTTTTTAACCTCCATTGTGCATATAACGTTACTGTGTTGTCCGCACCGGAATGATTTGCAGCAATAAAATCCTTTGTAAGGCTGAATGAGTCTCCTTCATTAAAAGCTGCTCCTTTTCCATCAGGACGTGTATTCCAGCCATTAAATACATATCCATCTTTCTTTAATGGAAGCCAGGTTGCGCCTTCATACCCGCCTGCTTTTGCTACAGTAACATTAGCATTCAGATCATATCCCTGACCATCTGGAGTTAAGCCGCCAGTATTGCCATTTCCAACATAGTCAACATAATAGCTCTCTTTATTTCGAATGATACCATCTACATGCCAGCCTTCCGTTCCACAAGCTGCTGACTCGTATTTTATAACGTACCATTCAATATACTCATTTTTCTTAAGATTTTTAGCTTCCCAGCTGGCAGTAACCTGATAAAACTTATCATTTAAATTCGCCTGTACATTGTCTTTTCCTGTTACTGTTATTAAGGGGTTGATATAATTTAATAGATTATCACCCGAGCCTATGGTTTTAAA
>JAEZTQ010000021.1 GCA_023443625.1 Bacillota bacterium
CGACAATTAATATCATAAAGAAAAACTATGTGATTGGGAAGTAGGGATTTATCCTCTGCTTCCTTTTTTTTAGTTTACATAACTAAAAATATCTTATCATCTTTGCCAACTATAATTTTACACTAACGTTGACGAATTAACATTAAGTTGTAAAATATTACTGTTTTCAAAATTCAACTTTTGCATATTCAAATGCCTCGCAATCTTTATAAGATGGCATTTTGTTTGTTACTTTTTAATTTCAATGCCTCGATTGAATATGCATAGATTTGAAAAGAAATTTTTTTTGATTATATTGAATTTTGAAAAAAGACTTAATTATCTCCTACGATTTCGTTCTTCCTCTTCTTTGTTGTATTCTTTATATATCAAGGCGATATCTTTTATTATAGTGGCTCCCATTATTTTGCATTCTCTGATTTTTTGGTTGATTTTCAAAGAAAAGGTTTCTTCAACCATATGATTCTTTTTTCCTTCATGGAATTGAGGAATAATATCTTTAATTCCACGTTCGTGATAAGAACGATAATCAATGCTTTCATTAATATTATTTCGTTCTAATGAACGATTTACTTCTTGCGCCCAGCTTTTACGCCAATTTATTAAATTTTCTTTATTACCCCAATTATTTGTAGCTTCTGTCCTACATGCGTATTGCTTCTTCACTTTGTCATATATCTTTTTTCCGGTTTCATCTAGGATATAAATTTTCTTTTGCTTACTTGTCCAGATAGAATTGCCAGATGTATCAAATGCCCGCATTGGTAAAAGGACGTGTGCATGAGGATTACCATCTCCCTTATCATGGATGTTAATGTCACATGCCATACCTTTATCAACAAAATTCTTTTGACAATAATCTTGAACAAGTTTAATCTGTTCTTGCAATTCAAGTTCCTTAGGGAGTGCAACCGTAATCTCCCTACAAAGTTGAGCACGTTTATTTTTTTCTATCTCTTCAAGACTGCCCCATAATTTTTCCCGGTCATAAAATTCTATAGGTGCATGAATGGGTAGCAATATATTTTTGAAAACATTACCGCCCTTTCTTGTATAGTCTGCAATACGTCCATCATACGGATTACAAAGTTTCTCACAAGCTCTATAAGCAGCTGCATTGATAGCAGAGCATCCTTTGCCTCTTGATATGATTTTCAATTTAAAATAAAATATTGCCATAAGGCATCCCCTTCCTTCACTACAGCTAACGGTCTGTAAATAATACCATGTCATCATGGTATATAATTGCGCTATTATTTTTTATAATATTGCCTAGACTTTATAGAATACCGTCTTTAATTCGTGTATAAGTTCACAAAAAGCATCATCACACATATTCTTAATTTCCGGCATTTCACTTTCCATCAATTCGCCTCTAACTATGTATCTATGAATTTGTTGCTTATGACTTTTTATTTCTTCCTGAATTTCACGCTGTTGTCGGCGATGTTTTATTTGTAAATCTGTGAATTCCTTTTTATTCATATAAATCACCTTTTCCTTGTCTAATTTTATCTACTATTTCCATCATATATTTATCTTTATAATAGCTTGCTCGCTTCACACGAAGATAGCCAACGCCTGAAATGATTAATATAACTTCTTCCTTTTGGGACAGTTTAATTAAATCCGTTGATGTCACAATTGGTACTCTCTCCGTTGTTGTACTACGAGCGCCTTTTTCATTTTGGGATATCTTTTTTTCATTATAAGTACCGCACCATTTAGAAATCATTTCCCCAGTATCTGTATCAGATATTTCTAAGACACACTTTATTTTGGTGTTATCAATTATTATTTTGGATTCCGCGATAGAATAATTATTTTGAAGTTGATAATAGCTCTGTATAGATAACCAGATTGAACAATTGTGATATCGCAAGATAGACATATAGTGGCATATTTTTTGAATTTTGCCTAAAGCCGGAAATTCATCTAAAAGAACAAACAACGAAGTACTGGAATTTCGTCTTTCTATATATTCAAAGAGTTGTGTTGTTATTAATCGGAATACTGTGCCTAGTTCCGCCAGCATATAATCTGGAATATTCAGAAATATAGAAGTCAGGTTATCATCAAATGTTATGGGTGATACTTTTTCTTTTCGGTCTCTCAACACATTTCTGACTATTGGAAGATTAAATACAGATAAACACGATGTCATGGTTGTTATAATATCTTCAAAGCTATTATTAGACTTACCGTAAAATTTATATAGCCACTTATATGCAATGCTTTGGGGGTCACTTATCTCAATAGCCTCTTCTATAAGAGAAGATATATTATTTTGGAGAATTTCAGAAACAGAATCGATAAAGCCTAACCCTTTAATATCATGAAAATAGGATAGCAATCCTACAAAGAGAGTTCTTGAGTTTTCAACCCAAAAACCGTCATGGTCAGATGTAGATATGATTACAGCTGTTGCAATCATGTTATAGACTTCTAATCTGTGATTATCATCAGACTTTGCATCCAGTTCATAATAGACATCCCAACCCCATAGATTTGACTTAATGTTTTCATCAAAGCTAACTGTTCGGATATTTACGTTATTCTTTGGAACACAAATTTTCGCAAGTTCTCCTTTAACATCCATAACAAATAGTTGATATTTATTTATGGATTTTTCTGTTGTATTGGAAACATCTTTAATTGAGTTCATCATATACAATAGGTTGCCTATGTAAAAACTGGAGCTCTTACCACTTCCGGTAGAACCTATGATGATAATATTAGGTATTGTATTTGCATTAACATCATACTTGACGTGTTTGTTATTACTTTTTCCAAGGATAATAGAACCGTTATATTGATTTGCATCTGTTAACATATAGTTTGGAATTCGTGGGTATGTTGCCTTCCGTTTTTCGCTACTCATTTCTTCTTTTAGACCGTCACCAAAATAAAAGTATCGTTTGTCATCTTTTAGTATTTACTTTCGTTAGGCAATTCAACCTCAATCAGAATAATACATCAGACTTAGTTAAATCAATAATTATACTAATGGCCTCCTTTTAGTTGATGCCTTAATATGGACTGATTTAGTTTGAGATTTTTTTTTGTTATATTGATTTTTAAAAAAATATAAACTTTAAGATATCGAAATTATAATATTTCGTGTAAAGAGTAGGAAAATAAAAAGTTTTAAATCTAATTACTCAGATTTGTAAAAAAACAACTATTATGGTATAATATGTATTATATTTGTTTGATGGAGTTATGAAATTAAGAGGGAGATTTAACATTATGTGTAGTATTGCTCAGCAATTAAAGGAATGTATAGATGACTTGGATAATATAGAAATATTGGATGAGAAAGAGGATTATATAATAATTGAAGACATTATCATAAATAAAAAGATGAAATTAACAAGTCACTACTTACAAGATTATAACGTAGAAATGGATAATTCTAAGATTGTAAAATTTAAAGATTATGGATTTAAATTTGGAAGTTATATTGAAGTTCTAATAGAATATTATAGTGTATTAGATTATGATACTGATAGTGCAATACTTACAGATTTTACAATAGGTGATGTAATAGTTTCTATTTCACGACCATCAGATTTATTTAGTATCGTTATGCGAGAGTTAGAATCGGATAAGTATTATGATAAGGATTGTATGTGGACAATTTCTTTGAAAGGTATAACTAATGAGAATTATGAAGAATATTTAACACAAGCAATATTTTTATTTGGATATTATAACGCGTCTACTTGCAGTAACGATTATCCTCATACATATGAATTTATAGGTGAAGAGTATTATAGATATGCAGTAGATGATGATGAGCTGATTAATAGAAGAAAGAATAATAAGGAATTTGAGGAACTTGAGTTTTCACCTTGTAGGTATCCTGAGGCACTAAGTTTCTACAATGCAGGAATGGAAATATCGTCTTACGAAATTTCATTTCAATATTTTTATAAAGTTTTAGAGCATTTTTTTCTTATTACAAGACAAGATGAATTCATCAATTTTATTAGTAATTATAATATCTACCATGATATAAATATTTTTATTGATAATGTTACCAGTATATATAGACAGAATGAAGACATACAATTATTGACCTTATTAAAATCAAATGAGGTTTCCATTACTTCAATTATCAATGAAGCATATAATCAGAAAATTATTGATGAGGCAACTGTAGTGAATTTTTCAAACAGCTTATATTTATATAGAAATAGAATTGTACACGGTAAAAATGATGAAAAGTTTCGTATAAAAGTTCCTAGTATTTTGATATCTAAAGAAGAAAGGTTTTGGAATGCCAATATTCGTAAAATCTCAGAAATTTTAATTGAAAAATATTGTATCTCTAAACGGGATAGTTCTGATGAAATTTAAATGGTATCATTAAGAAAAACTTAAATAGTTCAGAAAGGCAGATAGCATAATGTGGGATACGAGAAAAAGAATAACCATGGGATTTAACTATCAAATGGCGACTGAAATAATTAGTTGTTTCAAATCTTATGATTTGGATGATATTATTGAAAACATTAATACACTTATTTATATAAATGCTATTGATATAGATGATTTTATTCGAGATTTATTTAATCAAAATTTAACTTGTATTATTAAACCTATGAAAAATACAATTCTGCATACATTTATTGGAAAGTATTTATATTTTTATTTAGATAATGAAAGATACTTTTTAGTCGATACTTTATGTGACGATTTTGATATTGATTCCGTTTTAGATTTTTTAGACCGATATGAATATATATTAGATGAGTATAATTGTTTAATCACTGACTACTACGACAATATCATTAAATTTGATGAAGAGTACGAACAAACAGATGGTGAAAATAGAGATGATTACAAGTTATATTTAAGTGGTATATTTGAATCGATTTTAAATAATATAAATGAACATGAAAATGAAATTGTGGAGTCAATTTTTTATTTACTATACGGAAATAAGGACTTCCTATTTAAGTTCAACTATTTTATTTCCAATTATATTACATATGAGTATATGGATAAAAATTTATTTGATAATAAAAACCATTTAAAGCGTTGTTCTTCAATACCTACATGGCTTGTTAGGGTTATTTTTTATCGAGATAATGGACGTTGCCAGCATTGTGGTAGAGACCTATCTAATATTAATTCAATTACTGGAAATTGCGAAATACAACATGACCATGTTATACCCCTTGAACAAGGAGGGACAAATGATGCAACTAATTTTCAATTGTTATGTTCAGATTGTAATCAACACAAAAGTGGAAATATTATAAAACCTAACTATTTGTATCAAGTGTACTGGTAATATATTTTTACAAAGCAGAATGAAGATGTATGAGGAGGGAGATAATGGATTTACTAAAGAAACTGGAATTAGATTATCAAGGAATTAAGGATGTAATTACTAATTATACATCAAGCGGACATATTGGAAACTATATTGACGGGCTAGAACAAGCAATTATGGAAAAGAATGTAGAAAGTATTAAATATTTTTTAGAACAAATTAGTATGTGGTATCATGAAAATATAAATAAAATACATTCAAATGAGTTTGTATACAATGGAGATGAACATGATAAAAATAAAAAATTAATTGAGGACTTTAATGCAAGATTTACAAATTATGTTCTTGTGGAAAATAACGAAAAAGAAATTAAAAAAGTTAAGCCAATAATATTCTTAAGCCATAAATCGGATGATAAAAAATATGCCGATGCATTAGAAAAACTTATATGTGGAATGGGAATAAAAAATAATCAATTAATTTATACTTCCCATCCATTACATAAAATACCCCTAGACTATAATATATATGATTTCCTGAGAAATAATTTAAATTTAAATACTTTTGTAATTATATTATGGTCTAATAGTTATTTGGAAAGTCCAGCGTGTCTAAATGAAATGGGAGCAGCATGGGTTGTTCAAAGTGATTATACAAATATCTATACACCAGATTTTGAATTTGGAAATCCTAAATATCATGAATGTGCAGTAGATACTAGAAAAATGGGGGCAGTTCTGAAAAATAATGCACATTGCAAAGCTAGTATGGTGGAACTAAAGAATAAAATAACGAAGTTATTTAATATTGAAGTGGACGAGCAAACATGGATGTATCTTTTAGATAAGTTTTTAGATGAAATAAAGTTAAATTGACAGTAAATTATGTTTTATATTCAGACAATGGAATGAGATTCAATTATCTTATATATGGTGAATAATGGTATGCCGTAAGAATGATTATGATGCTTGGTCTACGGTTTCATGTTTGACATCATAAATATGAAATAAAACCTAAAAATTCTAAACAAATTTAAGGGAGAATACGTAGATGGAAGAAAATAAATATCGAGTAATCAAAATTAGCAAGCAGGCTATATTTGAGTTTATATATGAAAAGTTTATTGAAGAACAAGAATGTTATTTGGAAGTTAATCCAATAGAGGTATCGGATACTTTTGATATTAACTTTGACACAGGTGAGTTTATTTTTATTGCTCATAATTCAGAGGATGCAGAGGGAAATATTATTCCATTTCCAAAAGAAATTGATGTAAAGCAACTGATGGCAAATGTACCGGATACCACAAATACCATGTTTTCTGATGGTAGGTATAAGGAATATACGCTAGAGCAATTATTAGCTATTCAAACAGAAAAATTTAATTGATAATAGGGTTTATTAATATTGAGCAGGAAAGTGATGTAAAGAAGATGGAATATTATATTTTGGAAAAGAATTCAGTTAATTAGAACTATTTTCTGCTGTATGAAACTATAGTGTATGAGATATATTCAAACGTTCAGGAAATGAGGTAGTAAAAATGTTATTGTCAGAAGATGAATCAAATTTTGTTTGGAATAAAATCAGCGAATTATTTCATTTTAACCCTAGTATTAATAAAGGTGTAAAAGCTTTTGATATATCACATAAATATATTGTTTATGATATAAGTAATTTAAATGAAGAAAGTATTGATGTAATGGATGAATTAATTACAAAAGCCTTTGTTAATTGTACGAATAAAAATGATTTTATGTATGCCCTCGATTGGCAACATAGTTCTTTTAAGTTTAATCCGAGAAAACAGGAAGAACAAAAGTCAATGTTTATACAGGATGAAAGGTATATGGGCGGAGGATATAATGCCTATTTTCCAACCTATTACCCTGATGGAGATTACTATTTTTTTATGGCCGGTGATTTTAACTTCGGGTATTTGGGACATCCATGGCAACAAAAAGTATGGGTATTTGGGGAAACGTTAATTTCTGAATTTGAGAAGATTGAAAATAAAATTGGCTTTGTTAAGGTATAAAGCCGCAATAAATAATATAACATAAATTATTAGTTTGGTGGGTAAGTATGGGTGAGAGGTCAAAATCAAGATTTACAACATATACAGAAGCAGAACATGGTTCGCTTGTTAAGCAAGGGGCAGATACTATAAAACGTGTTCTTGAAACTTCAGATGTTCAGACTAAGTTAAGTATATTATTATATCTGGATAAATATTTAGATGAATGGTATGGTTATGAAGTAAAAGACAAAGAAGAAATAATATCTATCTTAGAAAAGCATTTATTTATTGAAGTAAACGCAGATGTCAGGGAAGATATTTTGAATTTACTTTCGCTTTATAGTTTGTCAAACTTAGATTATTTAGCTGAGCACATTAATGAATTATCTGAAGAGGATTTACCAGATGCAATTTCTGCTTTAGGGTCAACATTTAATGATAAATACTTTAGCTTAATAAGTGATTTTGGGAATAATTCAAATGAGTTAGTATGTATGTCTGCAAGAGAAGCAAAACAAGATATATTAGACTGTCAAAAGAAAGTCAAAGATGAATTGTTAAAACAAATAAAACAGTGTCTTAATGGAGAAATATCAAGGGAAAAGTTTTATGAAGTTTCAGAGGCATATTACACGAAATATACAAACATCATTAGTAATACGGAATTTAACAAGGTGTATTTGAGTATTATACCAGACGTATGCTTGTTTTATAAAAAGGAACTAGGTCTGTGTGATAAAATTGATGAAGTTGAGTTCCAAAAATGTTTAGAATCAGCATATATCAAACTATTTAATATATGAGGTAGAGTATAATGTAATTATTTTAATATTGTATGCAAACTGTATGCAAAAGACATCGGACTTTGCGGAAAGCTCCTTTCTATGCATATTTGCGAAGTGTCGAAACCGTTCAAATCTGGTTGTAGCCTGTTTTAGAGACTTTTTGTTGTTAGAATAATTGGTGCAAGTAGGTGCAGGGCAATTCAGTATTAGTAGCCCATTCTTATGTAGGATAGAAGCGGTAGAAAATCTAACCTTATGGGAAGAACAGTATGCAATGCCATGTTTATTACAGCATTTCTTAATCCGACGGTTAAAGCTAACTGTTGCTAAGGGTCGGAATCCTTGATGAATAGAAACTCACTGTCTGGGTTAACACGTTTGACCTCCTTAAGAATCTGTAAAAGGTGTACACAAATTATTGGAAAATATTATATATTTAACTTATTCAATATGGTATTATGATTTAAGAACTTACATATAAAACAAGAATTTGTGAGACAGAGCAAGATTGAACCTGTCGAGTGAGGAGTATGATTATGATACTTGAGATTACCAATGAAGGTGTAACAAAACTACAAAATGGAATACATCATTTTGTAGTTTCAGATTATCACAATATTCAAGAATGGGAATGGAATAATATATTAGCATTCATTAGTTATGAAAAAAATCTCGGACAGAAAATTGAAATTGCTTGCGATGATAATGATATTTTATCCTTAGTTAACAACGCCGCCAATCAACTTGATGGAACAGAATATATTCCTCCAATTGCTGAGGCAATAGAAGAATTTGTTTACCATGCAACAAATGCTATAGCAGCACAGAAAATACTATCCAGTGGTAAACTTCTTTCTGCAACAAAAGTCTATGGGAAAACAGGGGAGGAACTCGCTCTTGAAAGACGAGTAATTGGCTGGGAGGACCCGGCGGATTTTTATGAGTATGTTATGTTTGGTTGGGGGACTCATTTAGTGGGTGATTACGTAGTCCTTTCAGAAAACTTTCCAAACGAAAATGATTTTTTAAAGGGGAATTTTGATGCAGGAGTTCGTTTCTATATTAGATACAAAGATATTGTTAAACATGAGGGGCATACTTTTGATGGATATCATCCGCTTAAAGTGAAAGATGAAGTTATACTGTCGGATTATCTCTTTGCTTGTATCGTGCCAGAACAATATAAGAAACAAATAGAAAACTGTATTCCACAGGAGTTAGCCAAGAGAGTGTATTATTTGCCTCAAAGAGAGCTTACCCTACAGGAGTGGAATGACAAGGTAGTCAACTTTGTTAAAATAATACAAAGTAATGAAAATATTTAGGGTGCACCCAGTATCAGAGATTGAAAACCCTCCTTTCTATGCGGGTTCTGGTAATGTACAGATAATTCAAATCTGGTTGTCGCCTTGAAAAAGAAAAGACACATCATGTGAGTGATGTGTCTTTTCTTTAGTATCGCAAAAAATAAACCGCCTGCTCTGCAGGCGTACTACCAGACCTTTAAAGAAAGCCTTATAATCATGCAATTACTTAAATGTTTTGATGAATATTGTGGAAATAAGGATAAAAAAAGGGTATAATAGAATAAAACATATTTCACCAAAGTAGAGAGATTTACTAACATAATACACATAACTTGGATGGTTCTTAATTTAATACAAGAGTAATTTACTTAAGTAATAGGTATACAAAGAGGTCATATGTGTGGAGGGAATATGAGAAATAAGCTAAATTCATTAGTATTTAAAATCAGTTTGCTGTGTACCGCTCTAGTATTGGTTTCATCTTTAACAATTCACTATTTTTCTTATAGGTCAGCAGAATCTTCTATTGAATACACCCTGGGTCAGATGGCATTAAACATAACTAGATCAGTTAACACTACTATCGATGTGGATAAATTTGAAAGCTTGGTGGAGTCCAAAGACATGAGTGATGAATATTATACTCAGTTGAAGGAAGAGCTTATTAAAATGAGAGAGAGTACCGGACTTAGATTTCTCTATACGATGAGCCGATCAACAAATGGAGATTACATCTATATTGCTGATGGCACGGTAGCAGGCTCTGAAGATGAATCCTTGCTTGGTGATGTGGAGACAGAGATGTCAGAAATGATGATGACTTGTCTGGATGGAAAAGAAGAATTTGAATTCAGCAGTGATAAATGGGGCGAATTGATATCGGGTTATGTCCCGATTAAGAATTCATCTGGGAAAGTAGTAGGATTATTAGGAGCGGATTTCGACGCTGATTATGTGGTAGATAAATTAGATGATGCGAATAGAAGGATATCCATTGGAGTTGGGATTGTAGTTGTTATCAGTATCCTCTTATCCATAGTTGTAGCCTATTTTATTATACATTCTTTAAAAATCCTACAGTCTAAAATAAACATAATTAAAAATGGTGATTTAACCGTGCAGGTTGGTACTAATAGTACAGACGAGGTAGGAAGCCTGTCTGTGGAATTCCAGTCTATGATTGATAACATGTCTTCCATGATTAATGGGATCAGAAAGCATACGGATCAGGTATTAAAAGAAGTAGATTCTTTAAATAACGATGTAGATGTTATGAATAATGCTACCGAAGAGATTACAACAATAGTGACAGAAATTGCCCATGGAGCCACCTCACAGGTAAGCAGTGTGGATGAGGTAGATACTTCCATGAACAAAGTGTTTATTGAGATTAAGAACATAACAGATAATATAGAGCAGGTGCTAAATGATTCCGATATGGGTATGAAGAACATGCAGGAGGCTTCGGATAGATTAGAAAACACGGTGGAGCAGATAAATATGGTGAATGATACGGTAGATTCAACAGCCTCCGTGATGAAGAATTTAGAGGAAAAATTCAAGGAAGTTCTTGCTTTTAGTGATATTGTATCCTCTATTTCCAAGCAAACGAATCTTCTGGCTTTGAATGCATCAATTGAAGCAGCATCCGCTGGAGAACATGGTAAAGGATTTGCAGTTGTAGCTGATGAAATTAAGAATTTAGCCAGACAATCCAGTGATGCCACGAAGAAAATTAATGATCTGATTATGGAAGTACAAGAGGAGATTGACCGGTCTGGCACAGCAATCCAAAGCGGTGTAGTTGAGGCCAGGAATGGCGTATCGGTTATGTCACAGGTAAAGTTATATCTGGATAAGCTTTCGGTCTCCAATGAGAAGATGCATGGTAGAATTAAGGACATCACGACAGCAATCTTATGTATTGAAACAGATAGTAAACATATTTTAAATAAAACCACTTCCCTATCCAATACTGCCAAGGAATTGAATGCCAGTACACAGCAGACATCGGCTGAAACAGAGGAGCAATACGCAATTATGGAAGGAGTAAAGAAAAATCTACAAAATGTAATGGTGCTGATGGAGGAGCTTACCAGTTCAGTTAACCAGTTTAAGGTTGATTGATACTAAATTAGAATTTTACAAGAGTTTCATTCTAACAAAATAATTCATAAACATATATAATATGCCATGATAATAACACAAATATTAAATACTCTAGCTTTGGATGACAACGAGAAACTTTATAGTTCGCAAAGTTAGGGAGGCTGACATGAAAAGAAAAAAGGAAATATTATGCAAGATGTTACATAAACTAGTGATTATTGTTGCGGTTATATGTATCTTAGGAGGGTCACAAACAGTTCAGGCAGCAACTGCAAAATTAGCGGCGCCGAAGTCGGTGAAGACGACAATAGCTTCCGGCAGTAGTATTAAAGTTGGTTGGAGTAAGGTAACAGGAGCAAATGGATATCAAATTTACCGTTCCACTTCGTGGAAAGGTGGATACAAATTGGTTAAGACGATTACATCAAGGAAGTATAGTTATGTTGATACAAAATTGACTCCAGGTAAGAGATACTATTATAAAGTACGTGGGTATAAAACATCTGGAAAATCGAAAATTTATGGATCGTACAACAAAGCCGTTAGTGGTAGGATTACCCCTGATACAGTGGGAAATCTTAAAGGGAAATTAACATCATATGAGGGTGCGACCCTAACTTGGGGAAGGGTAAAGTATGTAAGTGGTTATCAGCTTTATATGTCTACTTCAAGTTCTGGCAAGTACTCTCTGGTTAAGCAAACAAAGAATAATTATTATAAGGTGTACAATCTAGAACCGGGAAAAACCTATTACTTTAAGGTTCGTGGATATATGCTAAACGGTAAAAGTAAAGTATATGGAGGATTTTCCTCTGCAATCAAAGTAAAACCCATCTTGTCGGTACCAACTTCCTTAACAGCATCAGGAACAGCGGAAGGTACCATCAATATTCTATGGGAGTCGTCGGATGGGTCGGATGGTTATGAGGTATACAAATCAGCAAGTAAAAGTGGGACTTATGAGTTATTAGGTACAGTGTCAGAAGCCAGTTACACAGATACTGGATTAGACGTAGGAAGTACCTACTATTATAAAATAATGGCTTACCGGATGGTTGGGAAGACAAAGGTATATAGCAAGTATTCAGAAGCTGTAGGAGGATCCATTCCTGATCCCAACATCACATCCATATCCTTGGATCAAATGGATATGAAGATGGTAGTGGGAGGCACGGATCAGCTGTTTGCAACAATATCCCCGCAGAATGAGGTGGATCAGGATCTAACGTGGACAAGTTCCGATGAAACTGTAGTTGTGGTGGATGACTGGGGGACTATATCAGCTATGGGTGAAGGGACTGCAACCATCTCCGTTATTGATAATGATAGTGGTGAGCAGGCGGAATGTACCATTACAGTTGAAAAAGCGTATATCAAAGGAATCGACGTATCCAAGTGGCAGGGAAACATTAATTGGAGTGACGTGAAAAAGGATGGAATTGAATTTGCTATGATCCGGTCTTCTTATGGCAGAAGCAGTCTGGATCCGATGTTTGAAATCAACTATCAGGGCGCGAAGGACAATGGTATTGCTGTGGGGGTTTACCATTACAGCTATGCTACTACCGTTGAAAGGGCCAAAACAGAAGTTGAGTTCCTGATTAAGACATTAGAAGGAAAGCAATTTGAATATCCCGTCTGTCTGGACTTAGAGGATAAGGCACAGTTAGACCTTGATAAGAAAACTCTGGCGGATATTGCAATTGTCTACTTTGATGCACTTAAGGAAGCAGGATATTATCCTATGATATACAGTAGTAAAAGCTGGTTTACAGGAAAACTCTATGATGTAAGACTGGATGTTTACGATCGCTGGGTAGACCAATGGTCTGATAAACTTACTTATACCGGTGAACTTGGAATGTGGCAGTATAGCGCCAAGGGTTCGGTTAGTGGGATATCGGGGGATGTTGATCTGGATATTTCATTTATTGATTATGAAAGTAGAATAAAGTGGCTTGAATTAAACGGGTTTTAATGCAATGCTCTCAGAAGCAAGATACCCCACAAAATTCTATCGAAAAAGTGTTTTACCTTAAAGCATCTAAACAAAGGAAGGACCTGTGATAATATGCCCCTGTCTACTTGGCAGGGGGTATGTTTATCACAGGTCCTTCCTTTTATCTTTTGTGAAAATTTCAAGAATGCTACATTGATTGAAAGTTCGTCATGAGCATTAATTTAATTATCTTCGTCTTGATCATCGTTATCTTGGTTATTAGGTGGTTCCTATCTTGATTTATCTTCGCCTTGATTATCGTCATTCTGATTATTATTTTCCTGATGGTTTAATCTTCGAGAGTGGTTATGTTATTTAGGAACTCATCCATCTCTTCTTTATTATCTGGTGTAAAAGTGATAAGTAACGATACCATGTATTTATCTAATTTATAAGACAAATATCTTTGTATTAAAGCACCATCATATACAGAAAACTCCATGGTATAGAATGTTTTACCTGCAATCTCAATTGTTGATTCATCTACTAATTCAAACTGTTCTTGTGGCAGTTGTTCTTTGACTACATCCAAATATTCCTTTTCGCTATATTTGGTTCCGCCTAAAGTTTTCGCTAAATTTTCGTACATAAGCTGTATGCTATTTGTTGCATCAGGACTATATGCCAGAAATCCATAGATAGTTTTTAATTTTGCTGCGGTTTCTAGAGCTTTATTATTTGTACCTTTCAATTCATTTAAATATTCTGTTCCAACCCCCATTAATTCAGATATTTCATCATCTGTTGCAAGCGACCAATCATTATTAATCTCTAATTTCATATTTAACCAAGTGTTTTCAAATACATTATCATTCCAAGTACCTATAGAAAATTTCTTTTCCTCTTTTTTAGAGCACCCTGAAATGAGCATGACAGTAAATAAAAAAAGTATAATACCAAATATCTTTCGTTGTCTCATCTTTCTCCTCCTACATTGATTTGTCATATTATAGTATAATATGACATAACTTGCAAACATTTTAATATAGTAATAAAGTCATTAATTTGTGTCTATTACAATCATTTGCTTAATTATTATTTATATCGTGTTCTTACATGGTTGGATGGACCGTTTGTATAATCATATTGTTTATAACAATATACATAATCACCAATCAAATAAACGGATTTGATGGTATCTGCATCAACAATTAATTTTGTATCATAATTCGTCAAATTAATTACATAGAGGTATCCCTGTTCATCACCATATACGTCTCCCGAATACACAAGAGCAGCCCAGTTTCCATCTGCTGAGATATCACTTATTGTACAATTCTCTGGTACATATTCTATAGGCAGAACAAGCTCAGGAATGCCACTGGCTGGAATTTTCCATATACCTGTATTGTTATTGTAATATAATTCACCTTGTATTACCTTTATCAGGTAAAAAGAACCAATTGCATAGTCAACAAAGCTGTTATCTTTGGATAGGCAGTAAATATTAGAATCAGAGCCTCGATAATACAAATTATCTCCCACAGAATATAGCATGTAACATAAAGCATTTTCTTTTATCACGCTACGACCTGTACCATCCAGATTGACTTTTTCGATATTGTACATGCCTTTGGCGTTATCAATATAAATATAATACATGGTATCCCCGATAAACTGATAAGACCTAGGAAGAGGAGATGACATATCATAATTTGAGGTTGTTGCAATTTTTTTTGGATTTTTACCGTTAAGATTACAACTATATACTGCATTTTTAATCGTATAATAAAGTTTATTCTTATGAATGGTCAGTATATCATCTATTCTATAAATAAGCTTCTCGATTGCTCCTCCATCAATGGAGAGACTGCATAGAGTGCCATATTCATCTCTATAATAAATATAGTCTTCATATTTTATATACCAACCGAAACCGGTTAGTGAACCGATTTTTATACTATCTTCTTCCTCAAGGGTTTGTTTGTATAAGTCATGACCATCTTGAAAGGATGAATTTCCTGAAAGATAATATAGGGGATTGTCTTCCTGAAGAGCGTAATGCTTTTCATCAATATTGTAGCCAGATATATCTATCTCGTCAAAGAACCTAGCTACTTCTACACTATCCTCTGTGTTAGTGATTTCTAATTCACTGCTTAGACTCAGAGCGGTTTCGTCAACAAAACAATTATCATTTGATAAATATATACTTACTAAACTAGAGCAACCCCGAAAGGCTTCACCAAGTATATATTCAACACTGTTTGGAACTACAATGGATTCTAATTTACTGCATCCTTCAAACAAGTAATATTCCAGACAAGTTAAATTTTCTGATAGCGTAACATTAGTCAATTCTGTACAATTAGAAAATGCAGAGGACCCCACATTATAAACATCATTTGTCATAATAACTTCAAGCAATTTAGAGCAGTTTTTAAAAGCATTGTTTGAAACTATCTGCGAAGCTATCTCTACTTTTGTCAAGGACTTACAAGAGGAAAATGCGGAGTCCCCAATCTGTGTTATTGTTTTAGGAAGGGAGAGTTCAGTTAAGCTGTTGCACTCCTTAAAGGCAGAAGCACCTATATAGTTTACACTCTCTGGAAAAGTTATATCTTCTAAAAGAGTGCATTTCTCAAATGCCTTTGTGTTAATGCGCTCTAGCTTTTGAGGTATGGTAATTTCACTCAGATTCGTGCAACCACTAAAGAGCCCTTCCGACATACTTATGAGACCATTGGGTAAGGTTGTTGATTTCAATGAAGTACAGTTTGCGAAGGCATATGACCCGATGCTGGTAACGGATTCCGGTATTATTAAATCCGTTATTGTGGTATTGTTCATAAAAGATTTATTGGCAATACAATGCACATCCATTGGGATCTGCACTTTACCAGAGACTTTTGTTCCTTTCAAAAGATAGCCGTCTAGTATTGTAAGCCCGTTGGATTCTTTCAATGGTACAGCAGTTTGATCAAGAATATCTGCATTAATCTCTATGATTCCTTTCGGAAGCTTTACTTCAGATAATTTACCGCAATTTTTAAAGACCTGGGATCCCAAATAAGTTAATGTTTCAGGTAATTTAACAGTGGATAGGGATAGGCAATTCATAAAAGCTTTATCATTTATTTCTTGAACACCCTGGGAAATAGTTATTTCTTTTAAAGAAGTGCACTTTTCAAAGGCGTTCTTACCAATGGTCTTTATATTACCAGGGATTATAATGGATTTAAGGCTGGTACAACCCATAAAGCTGTTATCAGGGATAATGCTGAGTGCTTTAGTAATACTCACCTGGCTTAGAGAGGTACAATTTGCAAAACTGTTATTACCAATTTTTAAAAGTCCATTAGGAAAAGTTATCTCTGACAATTTGGTACACTTGTTAAAAGCACCTTGATCAATGGATTTTAAACTACTAGGCAGTTTTATCTTCGTAAGTGCGGTACAACCTCGAAATACATATCTGGATATGGAAGCTAGCTTATTAGGTAAGGTAATATTAGTTAGGGAAGAGCAGCCATCAAATGCGTAAGAACCAATGTAGGTAACGGTGGAAGGTATAGTAATTTTGGTTAGGGAAGTGCAACCTGTAAAGGCACTTTCACCAATAAAAGTAACCCCTTTAGGAATAGAAATGTTATTTAAAGAGCTACAATCGGTAAAAGTTGCAAGGGGTATAAAATTCAATTTGCTTGGCAGAGTAACCTTCTTTAAGGAGATACACTTATTAAACAAACCGTATCCCATAGATGTAATACTATTTGGCAGGTTAACAGTTACTAACTTCTTACAGCCTGAAAATACGTAGTCACTCATAGATTTTAAACCATCAGGTAAGTTTATTGTTTTCAATAACTTGCAATCTAAGAAGGCAGAATTACCTATAGATTTTACACTATTTGGAACTGTAATATCTTTCAAAGAAGAGCATTGTGAAAAGGTTCTCTCAGGTATACTCTTTAATTTTGAAGGCAAACGAATTTGACTTAAGGATGTACAATTAAAGAATGTAGAGACACCCATACTAATAATAGAATCTGGTAATTCTATGGATTTAAGCTTTATGCAATTAGCAAATACAGCATCTTCCATGGTTGTCACCGTATTTGGAATACTGATGCTTGTTAATTTGGTTAGATCTGAAAAAGCTCCATTTGAAAGGCGGACGACCTTATATGTATAGCCAGAATATTTTACAGTCTTTGGTATTGTAAGGGTGGTTATCTTTTCGCTATTGACGCCAAGGATGGTAACAGTCCCCTGCTTGGTTCTACTGGCTGCTTTAGTAATTTGATAATTAATTTTACCAACCAAAAAAGATGTATTGTCCTCAACGACATTTTCAGCAGCTACTGATGTCTTTGGTGTTAAGAAGGGAAGAGTTATCAATAGCAGCAGGAAACAAATAATAAAGGTTGCTTTATAATGTACTTTCATTAAAATCACTCCTATTCACTAGATTTATATTCTGTTCAAATTTTTTTAAGCATACCACAAATTGGATAAAAGATATAGATAAAAATGTTTTTCTTTGTAAAAAGAGACCGTTAAGATAAATATTCCCATTACAATAATTTTAAGTGTTTAAGCTTAGAGAAATCTTCAATAATAAAAAATCTCTAAACCCTTAAAATTTTTCTAAGGTTTAGAGATTCTTTTTAACATATAAATAACAATACATATTGAAGGAGGGCCATGTTTAAACACCAAGTATAATAATCCTGTACCTTCAAATTATCTTATAGGGCAGTAACCTCCTTCACAATCGGCATCTAAGATATCAAATTCTTCATCAAACTTTTCGAATTGTCTTAGAATAGATGGATTGAATTTCGGTTGCTTGCTGAGTAACTCTTCATATTCATCTTTCGTGATGGCTTCATATGGCAATAATTGATAGAAACTATCATCTAAAGAAAGGAAAGTAACTCCTACAATATCATCCCAATTATCAAACACCCATTGTTCAACCCCTTCCCATTCACCAGGCCTTACATGAATAGTATTTGATGCATTATGGTCAACGTAATTTTTCATTATCATTTTATAAAGTTCTAGCTGTTCAATGGCGGATACATCATATTTTGTTTTTCCTTCTGGTGCTTTAATAGGAAATTCAAATACTTTCGTTTTATGATTTTCCTTTGTTTGACCAACTTCTGGATGCCAAGTAAAGCTAGCTGCTTCCATTGCTTGTGCCAAGGGATCTTGTGCATTTACTCTTACTCTTCTGATGTAATATGGTGAATGTGAGAAGTGAACACCACTGGAAACTGTAGGTAATTGACTAATAGTTCCACTAGGTTTCACAGTAGTAACTAGTTTGGGTCGATTCATTTTTAATAAATCGGCTAATTCATAAGCAGATTTCTTTGCTACAGCTCGTAATTCTTGCAGTAATGCTTTAAAATCCTCATCTGTAATATTGGTAGCATTTCTAAAATCCATCACACCTGTTAAGGAGCAACCAGTCAATCTATCTTCTTTATTAACCAGATCCCATTCATGTAATTCCAACTCAATACTTGCCATTCTATACCCGATGCGAGCAGAATATTTTTGTGCTGTTAGCATCAACTCCTTATCGTAAGTGCCATCCTCCTTAACAAAGCCCATTAAATTTAGTTCCGTCAGATTACATACGCCTCTGTCTCGTAGCATAATTTCGAAGCAGGGATTACCACCTTGCACGTCTTCTCTCCTGCGTTTCATTTCTTCAAAGTTGGCAAAGGCTGGTTCTCCTGATAATTTGATTTTTTCAAAATGATTATGCAATTGTACTCTTGTTGGCTTGTGCTCATAAATAACAGTATTGTTGGAAAGCATTCTGTTTAGAATATTATTGTTACTAATCCAGTTACCATTGTCGTCTTGGTAATATAGATTAGCTTTGGCATTCAAAACCTCTTGCTCATCACTATCACAGAATACAATTTCTGCGCTACGTCTTACTCCTCCAGAAACTACATTTTCTGCAATGATCGTTGCAATATCTAAGCAATCAATAGGTTTTAGTGCTTGCCACTGACGTCCGTTGGTCATTTTCTTTTCTTTCAATATTCTGTCTATCTTAGTAAACATTTGCTTGATGTTATTATGTCCAGAAGCGTAACCGCCAAAGGTTTTTAATCTCTCACCCTCTGGACGAACATTATTGTAGTTTATGAAGATATATTCGATATCGACGTATTGCTTGGAAGAAATAATGTCAAAATACATGTCAATGGCTTTGCTCCAGCCAAACTTACTGTCACCTATTTCTAATTCGATAGCATTCTTATTAATCAGTTTTAGTTCTGTGTATTCTTTTCTTTGGTTTTTAGGAACCGCCTCATATGCCTTATGTATAACTTCAATCTTACTGTTTATCTTAGGGAGTCTGGATACATATTGTCTTTGTACGGATAACCCTACACCTGTCCCTAACATTAATACAAAAAAGATCTCCGAAAATTTAACTAAGGCATCGATAGCAACAAAGCTACAATTGAAGTTGCTTAAAGCATACATATAGGATGCTTTGCTTCCAGCAACCCATAGTGATCTACCAGAAGGAAATAATTTTAAATGATATATTAAATCATATATTTCTTCTGCTTCTCTTTTTAATTCAATTATGGTATTGTCTGTAATTTCAATTCCTTGTCGCTTCATTGCGTCTACTTGTAACTTAGTATTAAACTCAACAACTCTAAATACTGTTTCCCACCAATCTTCTCTACGGCTTTCTTCTGGTATGGGCCTACTATAGGTGCGATAATAAACAAACTTGCCCAATTCTGTAGAAAAGGGGTTAGGTTTATGTTTGTACTTGCTTATAAAATCCTTGGATAAGAAATTTCCTTCATATTTATCAGGAATAATGTTGCGAAGTAATTTTCTTTGGGCTTTATATTCGGAATAGGAATCCGCCACAGAATCTAAGTTTGCTAAATACAATTCTTTAACAACTTGTCTTTCAATGTCTTCTACAGTTAGTTGGTCATTGTTACCACTTTCAATTTTTACTGCGATATTCTCTGCTATTTTATTATTCGTCTCATTGATATTGTTCATGGCTTTATTAATTGCATTAATAATTCTATTTCTATCAAAATCAACTATTTTGCCGTTTCTTTTAATTACTTTCATTTAACAACCATTCCTTTCCGCAGTCTGCAAACTTTGGGCTACAGGTACAAACTATTCTCCTTTATGTTGTTAATTCATTATGTGTTATCTATGGTTAACCTATACGGAACCTATATGGAAAGTATAGGTAGGAGAGCATTATATATTTTTGTGTCTTATTAATGTCACTTTGTAGACTAGCATATGATACCTTTTTTAACCTTATCCCACCAGTCTAGAACATCCAATAATAGAATTATAGGACATCTATAATCATGGAGGCTACAGGAAAATGTATCTAGAATCTGAAATAGGATTGTAAAACGATAACACGGGGATTCTTAATTTTCCAAATCATAATGCTTATAGGATTTCTTATATTGTAAGGGAGAGGCTCCAGTGCGCTCCTTGAAAATAACAGTAAATTGTGATCCTGTAGAAAATCCACAACGATGGGCAACTTCTGAAACGGAGATATTCATTTCTAATAAAAGTTTTTTGGCAAAGTTAATACGTTTATCTATTATATAATTCTTTGGGGAAACACCGGCTTCTTCTTTGAAGAGATGTCTAAAGTAATCATAACTATATCCAGACATTTCAGCCAAGGTCGTTATATCAATATCCTGTATAAAGTTTTCATCAATATATTTATATATGTAGTACATGGGATTAAAACTATTGAGTTCTCTTCCGTACCAGCGCTGGTGTGTTAGGAGCAGTTGGGCTGTAAATAACTCTACGGAGTAATTATAGTAGGATTTTTTTTGACCCATCTCAGAGCGTATTTTCTTAATCAAGGACCATATGGTCTTCTCGCTATCTTCATAGATACCTGTTTCTGGTTGAAAGGGACAACTGGAATCAATAGAAAATCCAATATCAAATATGGAGGAAGTATTATAATGAGTCTCGGTATGCATTACATAGGGCCGATAAATTGCGTAGGTATAGGGATGATACTTATATGTTTTCTTTGCAGCAGAGGTTTCGCCATTTCCATCATAATAATAAGCTAATTCGTAGCAATTATGGTTATGTTCCTGGACATAGCGCCTTGGTGTTAATGTAAAATGATTAAAATATTCGAATTGGATATTTAACATTAAAAACCTGCCTTTCTCTTCACAATAGCCTAAGATATCATTACATACCAAATTATACAAAAAGTTAAATAGGAATTCAACACAATAACCGAAAACCATAAAAATATAACCAAAAGAATATTGAGATATTATATAATATAAAATATAATCTAAACATCAATAAGGCAGTTTGATAAGTGATTACGACAAGTAAATAGATAATATTAGACAAAGTGCTGCAAAAACTCCTATATTTTTTTGCGTTATTTTCTTAAATTTGCCTAATAATGCATGTGTTTTGGCTATTTGGGGAAGTTGTCAAAATAGCCAAAATACATAAATTTAAACTATTTATGAAAGCAGGAATCAAACCGCATGAGATGATATATTCTTACATTCTTATGTAAACGTGAAGTATAGAATGACAGCATTAATGTAATGGAGGGTAAGAAAGGAGAGGGATCATGACAAGTAAAAAGAAAGTATTAAAAAAAGTATTATCAATTATGTTAGTAATGAGTATGATTTTAAGTCTTGCTGCATGTGGCAAAGACAACTCTTCGGAGAAAGCAGATAGCCAGGATAATGGGAAAGCTGAGGTTACTCCGGGAGGCGATAGTCAAGGAAGTGATACAACAGAGTATACAGGTGACATAGAGTTACTGGTTGACTTACACGGATGGATGCCTACACTTAATACAGAGCCTACAGCAGAGAATCCAACAGTGTTTAGATCTCCTCAGGATATTGCGGATAAATTTAATGAACTGTATCCCAATATAACAATCAAATGGGCACGTAATAAGCCCGTTGGAGGATTACAGTCTGAGTTAGCGGAATGGTTTACCACACAGATCAATGCGGGAACCGTGCCTGCAATTGCATTTAGCTGGGGAACCCAATATCAGGACAGAGATTGGTATCTTCCATTAGATGAGTATCTTGATACCCCCAACGAATTTGTTGAGGGAAATACAAAATGGAGAGATTTATTCCCTGAATATCTTTGGTCAAGTAGTACCATTGCCAATGCCAAGAAGGAAGTTGTAGCAGTTCCAATTGCATTATATCCAGGACCTGCAACAGGATATTTCTACAATAAGACTGCATTTGAGGCAGCGGGCCTTACAGAAGCACCGGTAACTTGGGAAGAGCTTCTTACAGCGTCAAATAAAATGAAGGAAGCAGGATATACAGGAATATCCCCAACAAGTATCCTTCCCAATATTCAATTTGGTGCTTGGGTTCAGCAATTTAGCATAGGTCCCTATTTGGCAGCAGGAATTATGGATGAGGCAGATTATGATGGTGATTCTAGAGTTGATTCCTCTGAACAAGTAAGAGGCGTAAAAGCAGGTTTATATAATCCTGTTGATAAAGAGAATGCCCAAGAATTGTTCAAACAGATTAAGAGATATTATACAGAGGTATTGGAACTTGGTTGGGAGAGCACAGATTATACCACTGCCTGGAATGAAGGTAAAGTAGGTTTCCGTGAAGACGGTATGTGGATTCTTCAAAGTGAAAATAGTAATAAGACAAGATCCTTTGATTTTGGTGTATTTCCTGCACCTCCTATTTCAAAAGACACTACAGAATATGCAGCAGATGTTAAATATACTGAAAAAGGACCTTATCAACCAGATCCTGATTTACAGTTAAATATTATGAAGGATGCTGTAGAGGGTAAACCAGAAGTTTTAGATGCTGCAGTTAAGTTTTTAAAGTTCCTTACAACACCAGAGAATAATAGTGCAATGATTTTAGAGCAAGGCTCTGATATCGGCGCAGTCATTGGATCCGATGTGGCACCTATTTTAGCAGAGTGGTTAAATCAACCATTTGCAATTGTTCCTAAGACAAACTGGCCAAATGCATTTACCGATGAGCAAAATTTAGCTTTGGATAAGAACTTGGAACTTTGGGTAAAAGATAGCATGGCTGATGATGAATTCTTTAAGAAAGTAAATGAGATACAACAGCAAGGAGCAGACGATTACATAGAAAGTATGAACATTGACACCTCTGGCTGGTAAAATATAAGATATATATTTCAGGCTTTTGCCTTACGGGGTGAAAGTCTGAAATATTCATGAGGAGGGAAGAATTTGAGTTCTGCACTAAAAAAGAAATTAATTATGATTGGCTGTTTTGTATTGATTTTTGCTGCCATGTTTCTATTTGATACTGTACGTGCGAAAACTTTTCATATAGAAGTTGTAGAAATGACGCCAAATCCTGCCATAGCAGATGGACAGACGCCAGTGAATGTACAAGTAAAACTAGTGAATTGGAAGGATAAGCCAGTAGAGGGACATTCCCTTTTTGCCCTTCCTCTTACCGGAGGAATGTTTCAGTCTTCCCGTGAGATAACGGATGAAAATGGAATGGTGAACTTTGTTTATCATCCTTATAAGGCATCCTCAGTTACAAAGTTACAGGACGCAGTCTTGTCTTTTGCAGATGAATCTAATTCGGTTTTTATTGAAATTGGAACAAGAGCCGAAGTTACACTACCACTGCTTGAGCCTGAGAAAGAAACCATTTCTAAAGACCTTTTGAATGGTATTTTTGGAAACTAAGGGAGGAAAATATATGACGAAATCAAAACAAACCGGCTTGCTACATAGAATTTGGAAGAGTAGAAAGGCATATTTGTTTTTGCTCCCTCTTTTTGCTGGGCTAATAGTTTTTTCTTACTACCCGCCTATACTTGGTGTATATCGTTCCTTTTTTAAATGGGATGGTATAAAGGAGGGCATTTTTGTTGGTTTTGACAATTACAAGAAATTAATGAACGATGAAGTATTTATCAATTCCATACCTACGATGCTTAAGATTATGCTACCAAAATTACTTATTGGTATTACAGTTCCTCTTATTATGGCGGAGATGATATTCTCTGTAAGGAAATCAAAACTAAAGACCTTTTATCGCGTGGCAATCTTACTACCCATTGTTGCCCCAGGCACAGTAGGAACATTAATATGGAAAAACATTTTTGATCCCAACAGAGGCTTATTAACAAGTCTCCTTAAAGTGTTAGGTATTATGGATCAAGGTCAGGTAATTGATTGGTTAGGCGGGATAAATACAGTAATCCCCTCTATTATATTTATGGGCTTTCCTTGGATTGGAGGGACCAGTGTACTTATTTATATGTCCGGACTCATGAGTATCTCCAGTGAGGTAATTGAAGCAAGCCGTCTGGATGGATGTTCTACCTTACGAAGAATTATATCTATTGATTTGCCCAATATTATGGGTCAGGTAAGATACTTTTTAGTATTCGGTATCATTGGAGGTCTACAAGATTATAGTGTGCAGATCGTTTTAACCCAGGGAGGACCAGGATATTCTACTTATGTACCGGGTTACTATATGTATATACAAGCATTTACATCAGGAAATATGGGATATGCATGTGCCATAGGAACTACCATTTTTATTGCAATCGCAATTATTACAGCGATGACCTTCAAGGTGATGAATAAGGCACAATTTACATTGGATGCATAAAGGAGGGGATTAACAGAATGAAACTAAGAAAAAAGATATTAGTTCCACAGATTGTATTAAATATCATTATTATTTTATTACTTGTCATTATGCTATATCCTTTGGCAATGTCACTCTGGAATGCATTTAAATCTCAGGTAGGCTATGACTATACGCGGTGGTATCCAACTTTGCCGCTTAGAATAAATAACTTAAAGGTTGCTTATGAAGAGACATGGAGATACACCCTTAATACGGTTATTGTTGCTATTGTGGGAACTCTTGGCTGTTTGGCCATTGCATCTTTATCCGCATATACCTTTGCCAGGATGGAGTTTCCAGGACGAAAATTACTATTTGTATTAGTAATAGGACTTATGATGATACCAGGCGTATTGACATTGGTACCTTCCTATTCCATCTATCGCTCCATGGGATTATTGAATAATCTTTTGGTATTAATTCTTCCTGTAATTATTGGTGGGTCGATCTTTGGAGTGTTTTTATTACACTCCTTCTTTCAGGGACTCCCAAATGCAGTATTCGAATCCGCCAGAATTGATGGAGCAGGAGACTTCCAATGTTACTTAAAGATAGCGTTGCCATTATGCCGTCCCATTCTTGGTACATTGACAATTATGAAATTTGTGGATGTATGGAACGATTATCTTTGGCCTATGATTACCATTCATGATTATGATAAGCTAACAATTTCTGCGGGGTTACTGGTATCTTTTACAAAGCAGTATACAAGTAATATGCCAGTTACCTTTGCGGGCTACTTAATTGCCTCAACACCGCTTATCTTCTTGTTTATATTCGCAAATCAATTTTACATTGATGGTCTGGTAAACAGTGCAATTAAGATGTAGACAAGTGACCATAAGAATGACAAAATTTTATTGAAAAGGGGGGCGACTGTTCATAGTCGCTACAAAGATGATTAAAAAAATTCCAATTATAATAGATACTGATATCGGGGACGACATAGATGATGCATTTGCTTTATGTTTAGCTATGCAAAGTCCAGAACTTGATATATTAGGCGTAACTACGGTATTTAAAAATACACGCCTACGTGCTATGCTTGCAAAGAGACTATTGCGACTGGGAGGACGAGAGGATATCCCCGTTGCCATAGGTGCCTCAATTCCCTTGTCAAATACGGAGATGTTTGGAGAGAAAGTAAATTTTGAAGAACCTCCCTTAACCTTTTGTGAGGAGTTTGAGGAAGAGCTACAGGAGGAACGTCATGCAATAGACTTTATCATTGATGTATTAGAGGCAAGTGAAGAACCAGTAACCATAGTTACCATGGGAGCATTAACCAATATAGCCGATGTTCTCAGACGTCGCCCAGATTTAAAGGATAAAATCAAGCAGCTAAGTATTATGGGTGGAGCATATGAAATGAATTGGACGGAATACAATTATGCTTGTGACCCAGAAGCTGCGGATTTTTGTTTGCATTCCGGACTTTTAATTAAAGCAATAGGCATTGATGTAACCTTTCAGTGTAGTATAAAGCAAAAGCAATTGGAAGTCTTACAGGCAAATGCCCATCCTTGCATAGAAATGCTAATGACAATGTGTGGCAAATGGACTGAGAATGGGGAAGTATTCCTACATGATCCCCTAGCCCTTTGGACCGCTTTTGATGATAGTGTAGTTCATTTTAAAAGAGAGGCATTCTGCGTGGAACATCAAGCCAGGTACAGTAGAGGTATCTGTATTAGGCTTTCTGACCATAATTGGAAAAGATCTGTGGAAAGTGAAAATCTATTTGTTGCAAAAACAGTGGATAGTGAACGCTTTGTAACAGGATGTATGGAACGCTTAAATTCCTTTATAAAGGAATAAAGAGTGTAGGAGCCTTATGGAATAATTAAATGTACACATTATATGTAACTTAATAAAAATACTTAATAAAAGTACTTATAAAAGCACTTAATAAAAGTTACTTATAAAAGTACTTAATAAAAGTACTCACTAAATGTATTTATAATATGTATTTATGGGGTGGACATAATGAAGAAGGTACTCAGTGGTTTATGGAGGGGAGTGGTAATTGGGATTATGTGCGGATCATTAATCGGTTGTAACAAAAAGGATAGTAATCAGGTATCAGATATGTCAGAAAGCAAGGATTTAACCCAGTACGTGGTTTTGATGTATACGAATAAGCGCTATGAGGAAATAGAAACCTACTTGCCGGAGATGAAATACCTATATGGAGAGAATAACCCAGAATCAACAAGAATGTACGCTTTTGGTGTACCAGGTCCCATGCTTCTTACCCAGTCTTGTGATGAAATGAAAGAACAGATCAACGCTTGTTTTGATATGGCTGAGAAGTTTGATATTCCAGTATATTTTCAGATTGATGATGTGAATAACTACACCACCTACTTTGGTTCTGGAGCAGAGACAAAGTTTTACGAAGATCCTTCCATGTGTGAATGGATCGCTTTTCCCAATGAAGGGGAAAGCTATGGTGGAGAAGAGCTGTATGGGGAATTGCCTCGCTTTTGGTTTAATTGGGGAAGCTGGATGTGTGCAGAAGCTTTTCCCAATCTAGCTTCAGAAAACTTTCAAGATTTTGTTCTTACCCAGTTAAAAACAGGAGTTTTAGAACCATTAACAGAAAGATTACAAAAATTAAAAGAAGCAAATAAGGAATATCTTTTTGCAGGGGCATGCATTGGTTGGGAAACCCATATTCCAGACTACTCCAAGGATAATCCGCTTCTGGTATTAGATGCCGATAGCCCCCCAAAAGACAGTAGAACCGGACGCATTATGCAGGAATGGGAAATGTCTGCTTATGGCTATGGTGCTTTGCATTCCTTGGGATATAATCAGGAGCGTCTAGAGACGGAAGCGAAAGAACAGAACCTAACGGTGGATGAAATTCGCAAATCTCTTTTATATCAGGTGATTCATGATTACTCGGAACTCTTATCTAAAACCCTTTGGGAAGCAGGGGTACCACGAAGTAAGATCTTTACCCATACGGTCTCCTATGCATCTTATAGTGGTGTGGAGAATCCATTTACCCCGCCTATCTGGTGTGCGGTGAATGACTACAGTATACCTGGATATACCATGAGCCCTGTAACATGTAAATATGATATGGATGTTTTAAAAGATAAAATTTTGGCAGTCGATCCAAAGATGCCCTATTTTGCAAATGTGGAAGGCTATGCAGCAGGTGTAAATGAGGAAGAGGAGGCCAGTGCATACTTTGAAGAGCTCTTTGGAAAAGGGGCATTAGTAGTCACCGCCTTTGGCTATGCTGATCCACCAACGAAGTATTTTACCTTTAAGAGAAATAGAGAGTTTGGATATAATGTGGCACTACGAAAATGGTTGGGTCAGGATAATTAGGAACAATGGAACAGGGAGGAAAGAGGATGGCAAAGGTACTAAATTTTGGCTCACTTAATATTGATTATGTCTATCAAGTAGAACATATTCTCCAGCCAGGAGAAACACTATCATCCAAGGGGATGGCGGTGTTCTGTGGTGGAAAAGGACTAAATCAGTCCATAGCCTTGGCTAAAGCAGAAGTAATTCCCTATCATGCAGGTGCCATTGGGGAAGATGGTACATTGTTAATGGATTTTCTAAAAGACAATGGAGTGAATGTAGACTACTTAGAGCAGATTGAAGGAAAAAGTGGACATACCATCATACAAGTAGATTCCCAGGCGCAGAATTGTATCTTAGTACACCCAGGGACAAATCGTTGTCAAAAGAAGGATCATATTGATCAGGTTCTTACTCAATTTGGTGAGGGAGATTATATCTTACTTCAAAATGAGATTAATGAATTGGATTATATAATAAATAAAGCTTATGCAAGAGGAATGAAGATAATCTTAAATCCATCCCCCATTGATAGCAATCTATTAGAAACTAATCTAGAGAAAGTATCTATCTTTATTATGAATGAGCTGGAAGGGGAGGCTCTAACTGGTTTTTTAACACCCCAGGATATTCTTTTTGATATGCAAAGAAGATTTCCTGGTTCAAAGGTTATGCTGACCATGGGAGATAAGGGTGCCTATTATGCAGAAGAGGATAATGTGTATTTTCAAGATATATTCCCTGTGAAACCAGTGGATACAACGGCAGCAGGTGATACTTTTACAGGTTATTTTGTTGCTGGACTAGTTCAGAATACACCAATCAAAGATAATCTAAGATGCAGTGCGAAAGCAGCTTCAATCACTGTTTCCCGTGAGGGTGCAGCCCAATCAATTCCAACTATATCAGAAGTGCTAAAGGGGTAAATCATATGTTTAAGAAAGCAGTGCCAGTTTGGCTTAATGGATTACAGGCGACCATGAATGTACAGGCCATTTTTACAGCATATTTTCAGGCGATAGAAAGTCAATGTATCAAAATTAGAATAACAGGTGCCACCTTATATCGTATCAAGATTAATGGTGTATTTGCAGGCTATGGACCAGCCAGAGCACCTCATGGATATGCAAGGGTGGATGAGATTAATATAACATCCTTCCTCCATTGTGGAGAAAATAAGGTGGAAGTAGAAGTGGCAGGTTACAACTGTGCCAGCTTTTACATGCGCCAGCAATTATCCTTCTTGTGTGCAGAGATTGTCAGTGGTGATACGTGTCTTGCTTACACAGGCAGAGATTTTAGCGGAAAATGGAGTAAGACAAGATTACAGAAGGTAATGCGTTATTCCTTCCAGAGACCCTTTTCTGAAGTCTATGATTATGGCCGTGACCATAAGGACATGGATGTGGTAAGTATTGCTTTGAACCTAAAATATATAGAAAGAGGAACTGCATTACCGGAGTATAAAGAAATAAAAGAATATTCCCTAAGGGAAAAAGGAATCCTTTTAGATATTATTAAAACAGACCTTAAAAAAGATCGTAGTATTACCCAGATATCCACAATCTTAACTGGTTTTAGAGAAGATGAGTTAGAAGCCACGCCCTATTATGAGTTACAGCATAAGAAATTCGTGAAAGAAAAGCTGGATAATGATGACACGAAGACTATCACTGAGGTTACACTTGCAAAGATGGATCAAGCACTTCCTATGGTAGTCTCTTCTGGACAGTATTGTTTGATAGATATCGGCCATAATGTCACTGGATTTATTCAGACAGTAATCCATGCAAAAGAAGATAGTCATGTTATGATTACCTTTGATGAAAAGCTAGTGGATGGTGTAATTGATTATAATGCTATGGATATGGTTAATCTAGTGGATTATCAGATAAAGGGCGACGAGAAAGAGTATAACTTAGAAAGCTTTGAAGCTTATGGATTTCGTTACGTTGCAATTCTAGTAACCCAAGGGGAGATACTACTTAAGGATTTTGGTATAAGAAGTTATCAGTATCCCGTATCAAAGACAATTCCTCCGATTAAGGATGAGGTGTTAAGGGGGATTTATATTGCAGCTGTTGAGACTTTCTCCCAGAATACCCTGGATGTCTATATGGATTGTCCAACAAGGGAAAGAGCAGGATGGTTATGTGATAGTTATTTTACAGCCCAGGCGGAATATTATATTACAGGGAAAAGTGATGTAGAGAGAGTATTTATGAATAACTTTATCCTTCCTGAATATCAACCTGATGTTCCTAAGGGAATGCTCCCTATGTGTTATCCCGCAGACCATTATGATGGTGTATTTATTCCACAGTGGGGCATGTGGTATATACTGGAATTAGAGCAATACCTGCAACGTTGCCCAGACGAGGATTCTAATAAGTATAAAAAACTTTGCTATGATATGATAGACTTCTTTAAAGAGTACCGCAATAAAGACGGTCTCTTAGAGAAGCTTCCAAGTTGGAACTTCGTAGAATGGTCCAAAGCCAACGAGTGGGTATTTGATGTAAACTATCCAACAAATATGTTATATGCAAGAATCCTAGAGATAATCGGGGATTTATATGAGGATAAGAACCTGTTGGAGGAGTGCCAGTTAATCCGAACTGAAATCATAAAGCAATCCTATAATGGAGAACTGTTTACAGATCACAGTATACGAGATGAGGATGGGGATTTGTATAATCCAGGAGATATCTCGGAAGTTTGCCAGTACTATGCCATCCGTTTTGGATTGATTTCCATAGAAGACGCTAAGTATACTAGGCTAAAAGAATATGTATTAAAGGTCTTTGGTAATGTAGACACAAATTCTGAGGAAATGGGTAAGATAGAGCCAGCCAATGTATTAATGGGCATCTATTTACGCATGGAAATCCTACTTTCCATGAAAGAGTATGAGAAACTATCCAAAGAGATTAAGCAATTCTTTGGTGGAATGGCGGAGATTACAGGAACCCTATGGGAATATAAGCGTATGATGGGTAGTTTAAATCATGGCTTTGCCTCCTATGTGGCAGTAGTGGTATCTAAAATCATAGAAGCTACGGGAGAAGGATTTTAGAGTTTTGCAAAAGGTTACTGTAAAGGAATAGTAAGATTAATTATAGGTAGAAAAAAGTGCAGGTGCTCTGTTATGGGAGTATCTGCACTTATTTGCATTACAAAATCCAGCGTACATTAAGATATTATTATCTATCTTTACGTTCTTCAAGACTGGTTCATATTCTTCTAAAGCTATGAAGCAATGGAGTGGTTTATGTAAAATATGGTTGAGAACAGTAGATATTTTTATTGAAATAATATATAGTATTAGTAAAGATAATAACTGTTTTAGTATATTCCAAAGACAAAATGTAAACAACAGGAGAACCTATATGAAACTAAAAAATACATTATTAAAAAGCATTTTATTAGTAGTAGTTATAACCATGTTTATGTTTATACCAAATACTGTACAAGTAAAAGCTGCAACAAAACCAACACTTAATAGTTCCTCTGAGTATATTACCATTGGTAAAACATATAACCTTAAAGTGAACAATAAAATTAAGGGTTCAAAATATACATGGACTTCCAGTAATAAGAAGGTTGTAACTGTAAACAAGGCTGGAGTTGTAAAGGGAATCAGTGGAGGAGAAGCAAAGATTACCTGTAAGATTACGGCTAACAAGAAGACATATACCTTATCCTGCTATTTTAATGTCATTGATAAGAATACCATCTACACCATAACAGAGACTACAAAACCTTCCGCAAGTATCCAAAAGAAAGGGCACTATAATAGTAATACAAAGGACTGGTATCTATTCAACGAAATTCTTGGTCTTTGTGAAAAAGGCGGCGGTGGAAAGATTATAATTGAAAAAGGTACATATAGCATCACCAATAAAGTATCCATCCCTTCCAATGTAACAATCCTATTAAAAGATGGTGCTGTAATCAAAAAATCTTCAGAGACAGGCACAACAAGTCTTAAAGCGACGAAGACAATGTTTCAATTGGTAGAACCATCGAAAGCAAGTAAAACAGGGGTCTATACCCAATATAATGGTGTTCATGATGTATCCATTATTGGGGAAGGTACTGCCACCATAGACTTGGATTATATGGATGGTGCCTGTGGATTTGTAATGGGCCATAATCAGAATGTATCCTTTGATAATATCAGCTTTATCAATATGAATACAGGCCATTTTATTGAATTAGATGCTTCGAAGGATGTCACAATACAGAATTGCAGATTTCTAGGCTCTAAGAAATCTCCAAAGACGAATAAGGAGGCAATTAATATTGATACACCGGATAAACTAACCGGCGGCTTCTCTCACGAATGGTCTTCTTTGGATAAAACACCGGTTAAGAACATATCCATTACGGACTGTATCTTTGAGGAAATCGATGTAGCCATAGGGACACACAAGTATTCCCAGATACAGGACGAAAAGGGTGATTATAGCATCACCATGTTTCATGAAGACATCCAGGTAAAAAAGTGCCAATTTATCAATCTCAGGGCAGCAGGACTTCAGATGATTGCCTGGAAGAATGTAACGGTGGAAGACTGTGTATTTGAAGGTGGAGGATATATATTAGTTAACCCAACCACTGGTCAAGAGATTCCAGCTGGGGCAAGAGCATTTTCTGGACAAGCAGTGATTAATTTCACCTTTAAGAATAATATTATCAAAGATATGTTTACCGTAGGTGGGGCTTACAGTTCTACAGGAACGGGACTGGGGACAGCATCCAATATATATACCTCTATCACAAGTTATATCACAGTCGATAATATAAAAGATTTTTATACAAATAAGTGCAGCAACGTTGAAATGCCTATCATATTTTTAAATTATAACACCTTTGAAGTGTCCGATGAGAATAAGGAGCAAATAACTATAAAGAGGCCAGGAGAACCTGACAAATACCAATTAAATGCTACTATTCCAAGTGTATAGGTGGTTGAGGATTAGTTTATAATTATAAGTTTCATACTGATTTCATTACAAAGTTTTATTCGTATTGATCTCATTTAGGGGATACAGTTAGTGTCTCATAATTGATGTACTCTTCTTGTAGTTATTACAAGGAGAGCGCATCAATTTGTCGCCTTAAAAAAGAAAAGGGACTATTGCTCAAACTTACGTTAGTTTTGCAACAATCCCTTTTCTTTTTCCTTAGAAAGACTAGAGATTTGAACTTTGGTCAACATCTGGTTGTCGCCTCTCTCAATGAACTCCTCTAAACCTTGATAATGACTATTCAAATTCCTTCTTATAACATTGACTGTAATTGCTTTTTTCAAATCCTATTTTACGATAATAATTGTATGGATCTTCATCTGGGTCAACAAACACTTTTTTACAGCCATAGGATTTTAATATTTGCAATGAGTTAAACACAGCTGCCTTACCTAATCCATATTTACGATATTCTTGTGCGGTAACCATTGGTTCTAAATAGCCGGTTTGAGTTTTCTTTTCATACCAAAAACCACAAAAAGATGCATAACTACCATCTGGTGCTATAACGACACTACATATTTCACGATTATAATTTAGCCATGCATGTTTTATTAGTAGATTAACTTCATCGTCAATTTGTGGTATCTCTCCCTCATAATTAAAACCTTCCCAAATAAGTTTGCTTAGACGGTCAAAATCATAAACCTCTGATAATGCTCTTACTTTAAATCCTACCGGCAGTTCTATATGAGGAATATCATTATTTAAAGTATATTGAAGTGTACTGTACTCATTCGGTAGTTGCTTATAATCCTGTTGTAACAATATTTTTTTTAGATTATTTTCCTTTTCACCCACAAAGATAGCTAAATATTTTTTATTATCTTCTATACCAGTAAATGTGTCCTCAGCATACCGAATAATATCTAAAAGTAAATCCTCCGAATTACTTCTATTATCAACTTTTACATAACCTGGCCATGGGCTTAATAATTGTAAAGACGCTACAATCTCATTATTTTCTCTCCAAATTCCAATCTTATCTAATTGAAACATTTCAAAGTAAGGTGCATTACGCATACATTCCCATACTATTCTTGAATGATTACCGTCGCAATCTGTGTTCATCTGAACAAAAAATTGACATATTGCTTTCTCGTCCTCTGGTCTATAGTAATTTCTTTTATAATTCATAAATTAATCCCTCCTGAAATAATATTAATAACTGTTAGCAACAATAAACTTTCATTCTTACCCTATCCACTAATATTTCATCAAGTAAAATCCAACCTGAAATATTATCACAATCTGGCTTTTTATTCGGTGAAGCTGATAAAATTTATCCACACCAATTTTAGCATATTCATTTCTTATAGCTTTATTTGGCATAACAATGTTCCTCCTGTTTGTTATGCCTATTTTTAGGTTTTAATGTAAACAAAAAAGACTATAGGAAATCACATAAATCCCATAGTCTTAAGAATCAGTATAATGAGTACGAGCTTCTGTATAATTACTAATATATCTTATTGGAATAATTAGCAAATAATATCTTTTTATGCAACCCATACAATCACAACTAATTAAATTCTATACAATCATGACCTCTTATTGCTTAATAAAAGAAGTGCACAAATAAAACCTAAAAATAGGTCATTTATCTTCTTAAAATTAATCTTCAGTTAAGAAAATTAGTAAGCAATATGGCACAATTTCATAATAGAACCTCCTTTAGTTAATAAAAGGAATATACCAAATTATAACATAGGTGTCAACTTTTTATCGTAATTACGATTGCGTTTAGTTATCTTAGGATTTGATTGGGCAGAATTTCCCCTTGATGATTAAAATAGATTTGTTTATCATCATTATAATCAATCCTTATTTATTTTCAACTCCCTATTCCTCTTTTCTTTTTA
>JAEZTQ010000058.1 GCA_023443625.1 Bacillota bacterium
GCCTTTGTTTCTTTGTCAAGTATTAACTCTACTGCAACACCTTTAGAATTCATGTCCTTTACGTTTTTACCTGTCATTACTAACGTACTACTTCTTACTTCCGTCAGTACCGAGCCCCAACCAATTGATTTTTGTACAGAAGTTGTTAAAGCCTTAGCTAGTGCCTGACTAGATTCCTGTATCGTATCAGATATTATACCAGATCTCCTTGTACTTAAAATAGACGACGCTTCTGATTTTTTTATATTTTCTATTTCATTTTTTATGTTGTGTGAAACTGATTCTCTATCTGCCGTTATTGCACTTGAAATAGACGACTTTTCTGATGTTTTCATATTTTCTAGGTCATTCTTTATATTTATCAAGTTCTTTATTACAGTATTTGTTTGAATTCCAACTATGCCATCTGCTTTAAGACCGTTATCCTTCTGGAGTTGGCTCACGGGTTTGGGTTGTGAAACTGATTTTCCATCTACCTTCCCAGTGCTAGATCCTTTGTCTTTTAGTATCCCCTGTATCCCTGCTGCAATGCTAGAACCTATCTTTAATGCTGCATGTCCAGATGGATCTAAATATTGTATCGGATCATTGTGGGTATAGGTATATCTGTTAAGGCTAAGTGGATTGTTATCTTCACCCCAGTAGCTATCTTCTGATATGAATCTTCCGATATAAGGGTCATAATATCTTGCTCTTAAGTAATACAAGCCAGTTTCAGAATCATAGAATTCTCCTGCATACCTTATGGCAGATTCTTCAATCTCAATAGTAAGTATTGGATTCCCCCAGATATCATACTCGTAATGATTTAGTACTTCTCCTGTTTTGTCTACAGTCTGTACCACATCACCGTGTCCATTAAATAGGAAGTAGGATATCTTATTACTTGCATTCAGACTTGCTATATAGTTGATACCCTTTACATATCTGGTCTTTACCTTATTGTCTGTGTCTGTCTCTAGTATGACATTCTGTCTGTCATATAGATACTTAGTAACCACCTCCTTGTACCCATGAAATTTCTGAACCATCCATTGTAACATATTCTTTGGTAAGGAAAACACCTTTTTGATCTACTCCATCAGCATCCTTACCATATT
This sequence comes from Bacillota bacterium, assembly GCA_023443625.1. The sequence continues at coordinate 1,101 of JAEZTQ010000058.1, forward strand.
CATAATTATTTACATAATTGTTTTCTACTGAATAAACTGTTTTCTGAGTCATATTACCATAAATATCATACTCATACTCTGTAACTTCGCTGTCCCCGTTGCCAGTTCCACTAATACGTTCCTCTCGTACTATGTTTCCCTTATCATCTGAATTGTTTTAGGAAATACGAACGATTGTTTGACTTACAGAGAATGGATTAGTGAGATAACTGGTAAAACAGAAAACCCGCCAGCACTTATAAACTTTAGGCTGGCGGGTGTTTTTTTCATCAATATAGTTACAAAACTCAAGTTTCGTATCTGATTGACTTAGATATTAATTTTAACAGCATATGAGATGAATCAACTTGCCTCTGAAATCTCCCCAAGGATTTTCAATTAATAGGCCGGAATACATCAAGGTACTTCCACTATAGATACGGTCACTTCCTTCTAATTGGTACTGCTTAGAAGGATCTAAGCCTTTGAGGCGCAATCTTCTAGAATGGCTATTAGCACGATTCATTACCTGGATAAAGGTAACTAAAGACTCCTTCTTATCCTTAGATACTACCTGCCAACAGTCATGGTTATGATTCTCAGAATAGGATGCAATACGATAGTAATCTCCTGTACGAACCAGATCATTGTATTTGTGATACATGGTAATCTGCTCTGGTATCATATTTCTGTCTTCTACAGGGATTTTCGTTACATCTAATTCATATCCGAAGGTTCCTGCTAAAGCAACATATCCTCTTGTCTCAAAGGGTGTTACTCTTCCCACGGTATGATTGGGACAGTCACTGACATGGGCTCCCATGGCTGATAAGGGATATACCATGGCTGTTCCTTCCTGTATCTTAAGTCTTTCAATAGCATCCGTATCATCGGAACACCATATTTGAGGACTATAATATAGCATACCAGGATCAAAACGAGCACCGCCTCCGGAGCAATTCTCTAATAAGAGATGGGGGAATTCCTTGGTCAGTCTATCCTGCATCTGATATACACCAAGTACATAGCGATGATATAATTCACCCTGTCTATCTGCAGGAAGAGCTACACTGCCAATGTCACTGAGGGGTCTATTCATATCCCATTTTACATACTCAATATTGGCACTTCTAAGTATGGAAGCGATACTTTCATAGATATAATCTACCACTTCTTTTCTTGAGAAATCCAGTACATATTGGTTACGAGCAAGGCCTGGCGTTCTTCCTGGAACTGCAATGGCCCAATCTGGGTGAGCCCTGTACAGATCAGAATCCGGTGATATCATCTCCGGTTCAAACCAGATACCGAATTTCATGCCTAGCTTATTAACTTCATCCACCAGATATTTTAATCCCCCTTGAATCTTATCTTCATTTACGATCCAATCACCTAAGGCCAGATTGTCGCTGCTTCTATTACCAAACCACCCATCATCCATGACTAACATCTCTATTCCAAGTGAAGATGCTTCTCTTGCAATGCTAAGGAGTTTGTCCGTATCAAAATCAAAATAGGTAGCTTCCCAGTTATTTATTAGAATAGGACGTTTTTTATCCTTATATTCACCACGGATCAAGTGTTTGCGGTATAGATCATGAAAATTCCTGCTCATGCCGCCAATACCTTCATCAGAATATACGAGAACAACCTCTGGGGCTTGGAAGCTACTGCCTACTTCTAACTTCCATTTAAAATTATATGGGTTAATTCCCATAACAGCCCTTACATTCTCAAATTGACTCATCTCTACGGTAGCAATGTGGTTCCCTGAATATACAAGGTTAAACCCGTACACTTCCCCCACATCCTGGGTTGTATGCTTATTAACCAGTGCCATAAAGGGATGATCCTGATGACCGGACTCACCTCTTGCAGAGGATACTCCCTGTTTACCAAAACCAATTGCCTTTCTCTGAACATGACGTTCTCTTGCCCAAGAACCATGAAGTGTTATTAAGTCAAATTCATTATTATCCATATCCAGGCAGGCGGATAATACCTTTGTAAGATAAATCTCCTTCTCCCCTGAATTGATTATTTTAACGCTTCTTGTAACCGCATCAACATCTTCAAATACTGTATAGCTAAGTATAACCTCCAGATTTAAGCTTCTATCCTTACAAAGAAGCTCTAAGGTTGTACACTCCTTTTCTGAACCGAAGGTTGCCGGTAAGCCTTCTAATCTGGCCTTACCCCCATATATCTTATGAGAACTATACCCCAGCTGCAAAGCTGTATGTCCTGATAAAGTCTCCACTGCAAGACAGTCCTCTCTGAAGTCTCCGATTCCATGGGTTGAATACTCCATAGGGAAACAATCATAGAAAGACAGCCTGTCCCTATTATTCTTAGAAGGTACATAGGGTGCCTCTTCAATTCTCATAAGATGTTGTAAATTATAATCTTCAATCTTCTTACCATAATAGATATGTCCTACAAAATTCTCCTCATCTACAATCCCAATTAGATAGCTGGTGTTTTTTGTATCTAATTTAAAGACTCTTTCCTGCTCATAATACTTAACTCCCATTTAGTATACTCCTTTGCCCTGCACTCTTTATTAGATTTATATCCATATCACTGGATGGATTTTATGTATTACTATATCAAATATATGCTATTTTTTCCATGGATTATCTTCTATAGTTACCAAAAATTCCATAACCCTCGGCCATAGGCTCGAATTTCACAGCTTAGTTAGAAGACATTTCAGAATAAAATAGCATTCCTTATCTCACTTGGAGTCGTGTCATATATTTTCTTAAATTGTTCTGTAAAATAACTGGGATTTTGATATCCAACCTTATAAGCAATTTCATTAATACGTAGGTCTGAATTCTTTAACAACTCCATTGCTCTATACAAACGATATCTATGGATATAGCTATTCAGATTAATTCCAATCTCCTTCTTAAACAATGCACTTAAGTAGCTTTCATTCAGACGAAAGAGCTCTGCAATCTCATAAACTGTAATATCTGTTGAATAATTTTTTCCTACATATAACAGTATCTTCTGGATGGTGGGATGAATTTTTTTATTCTGAGGAGTTTCCAAATCTGGATTCTCATCCCCCTTAATCTCACATAAAATCTTCAATTCTGACTTACTGTCTCTTTCCATAGGCTCCCAGTTTTTCTTCTCAGCCAATATCATAATATTTTCTTCAATTTCCTCAGGTTTTATGGGCTTTAATATGTAGGCGCAGACTCCCAAGCGAATTGCCTCCTGGGCATATGCAAATTCATTATAGCCGCTGACTATCATTATATCCGGCGACTTACCCAATAGATGTATTCTGCGAATCAACTCTAGTCCATTAATCTCTGGCATATTGATGTCTGTTATCACTAGATCGAAAGCTTCTCCCTTTAATTTCTTTAAAGCCTCTTTTGCACTATATACTCCCACAGGAGCATCATATCCTAATTTATCCCAATCAACATATTTTATTATTCCCCTTACGTGAACCGGTTCATCATCCACAACCATTACCTTCAACTAATCACCCCAATTTCTTCTGGCACTTCGATGAGGATTAATGTGCCTTCATGCTTATCACTAGTTACTTCATATACAAAGTTATCTCCATAATAGTATTTCAATATATTTTTGATAAACCGTATACCTATGCCAATTGAATCACCTTCATATTCCTCATTGGCTTTAAATTTATCTATGATATCCTTGGAAATTCCATCACCATTGTCCCATATACGAAGCTCCAGATGTGAATTTTTGCTTCTTGCAGCAATTTCTATCTTACGATTACCTTCAGCAGTAATATTACCATGTAACCAAATATTTTCTACTAAGGGTTGCAATATCATCTTGGGTATTACAAGTTCCTTCACCTGAGAATCTATACTGTAGTTGACAGCTACTACATTATCCCAGCGCATCTGCTGAATATTAATATAGGCTTTAACTAGCTTAAATTCCTGTTCAACACTTAAAAGACCTTTACCTTTATTTAAAGAAAGTCGATAAAAGATAGTCAAATCATCAATCATTTCTACCAATTTCTGGTTCTGGCATTCTAAGGCCTCCCAACGCATTACCCCCAGTGTATTATATAGGAAATGAGGATTAATCTGAGATTCCAAGCTTTTAAATTCGAATTTCTTCTTCTGGCTCTTAACCTCTGCCATCTCTTCAACAGTTTTATCGAGCTTTCTTAACATACTGTTGTATTTATGCTCTAATACCGTTACTTCATCCCTATTTTCTTCAGGTATTGCTATATAACTAATATCTCCTTGGATCTGTTCCATATTTTCACCTAGCTTATTAAGTCTGCCAAAAACCTTACTTAACAATAGACTTAAGGCAATACCAGAACAAATTCCATAACCAAATAGAATACTCCCGACGATTGTTTTTGAATAATCAACTTTATCCGATATTTGATTGGAGGGTACCAATAGCCACAAATTCCAATTCTCATAAACAGGACTTTTCAGCCTCAAGATTTCATTATATTCTATAATTTGTCCTTCAACAAAATCTGTATAAGTCTCTGGAAGAACCTTACTAATTGGACTACCTAAGGAGGATGCATCTGAGGAGGAAATTACAATATCATCCTCATTGGTCAGATATACAACTCCGCTCAAATCTCCCTCTAAGCCCAAAGCTCCTTCAAAAGCCTCTTGGCTATCTATGGCTATCTTGATATACGCATCCACGCCATTATAAAGTGATGCGATCTCTTGATATTTGCATAGCAACAGAGCTCCATCTATTGTTTCATTAACCCAATTGATATCAAGCTTGCTAATATCAAAATCATCCGAATATACGAACCTTCCATCCTGGCCTATATCACTTCCCTGCTGGTATACTTCCAGCCTCCTGATGATGGAGGATCTGGCCATATCCTCGTTTAAGGTATATTTAATAATTGTTAAGGCCTCCCATACATCCTCATAATTCTTACAGCGATCGGATAAGGATTTGTAAATCATACGATTATTACTTAGTCGGAAAGCAATATTGTCGTAACCCTCTCTTATCTCTCTGATATCACTGACAATCTTTTGGGAATTGTATTGTATATTCTCTTCTCTTTCCTCTTCCAATGGATGAAATAAGAATATGGATAATACCCACCAGGTTACTAAATACACCACCAACAAGGATATAGAATAGATTAACACTATCTTGATTTTTATGGAATATCTGACCTTCGTATACAGTTTTAAGAAAATCCCTTTCAAGCCTTCATCTCCCTTAGTCCATCTTTATAGTAAAGCTAGCACGACCAAAAGTTCCCCATACTTTTTATTGTACGGGAAACTTTTAGACATGAGATCAGCTCGCAGAGCGTGCTGCTCCTTGTTTCATACCTATGGGGGAGATATTAATTAGCGCTTTGTTCCTGATATAAGGCAGTCCATTCATTCTTCATATCAGACCAATGAGCCCTTAATTCTAACTGCTCTTTGAATTCACTATATGCGCTCTCAAACTTATCATCATTTTCTGCCATAATCATTTTTGCAGAGAATTCATTAACCACATTCTTGAGTGATTCCATATTAGATGCAATCGCTCCATCTACATCGGCCTTAACAGAATCCATGTCATTGATTGGACGATGATTTTGTACATCACTACTGATATACTTACACCATTTGGAAACTAATCCTGCACCAGCTTTACTTTCACCGATATTCTGGTTCCACCATGCATACCATTTGTTACTGTAGCTAGCAAATTGCCATAGCTGATGGGTACAAGCAGCAACACGAGTGCTATCACCGGAATCTCTTTCCACCTTATATTCTTCATCAAAATCCCAGGAACCTTCTTCTTCATTTATGAAATCCCATAAAACTCCCTGAGGTCCTTCATTTACTTCCTGTCCTCTATAAGGACTAGGCTCATTCACCCATTCCAGGAAGTTCAAAGCTGCATTTAATTTCTCAGTATCCTTGTTAATAAATACCATGTAGCCTGGATTAGGATTAACATAGGAGGTATATGCTTTCTCTATACCCTGTACCTGAGGATTTTCAACAGGCTCATAATAGAAGGTTACATTTTCTTCACCGCTGTCATAATTCTTCCAGGTCTCATTTAGTCCAGAAACCCATAAATCTGTGGTAAACATACCAACTTGCCCGCTTTCAACCTTTTCTACAAATCTTTCTTTGGACATTGTTGTAGTTTCTATATCCATTAAGCCTTCACGATATATCTTATTCATCCATTTGTAAGCTTCCTTGTAATTAGGATTATCATACATGAACACCTTTTCACCGTCGATATCCATAACTGCAGGCATACCACTAACACCATTTGCCATATCAACACCAAAGGTTGATAAAATAATTCTCTCCTGACGTGTGTGTCCTTGGACGAAGGATTGTGCTATAGATAATGGAATAATGTTATTGCCGTTGGCATCCTTTAATGCTGCCATTTTACGCAATGTATCTTCCACTCCTTCAATGGTCTTAAGATCCTCTTTTGTCTTACCTACCTGTTCTAGTAGGTCAGTTCTAACCCACCAAGCATCCACTGTCCAACCACCCCAAGGGTTATCATATTCTAAAGCATAATAACCTGGCATCCACCACAAATCACCGGTTGAAGTTTTGATATAATCTTTTAATTTGCTATCAAGATTGGGTATATTCTTGAGCTTATCGCTTGTGTATATATCGTTTAAATTCATTACCCTATCCGCAGTTGTCAAAGCACTCTCTACAGCTCTATCATAGGGGAATATCATAATATCAGGAAGCTTTGACCCACCACTGAGCTTTAGGTTCAAAGTGGTCATATAATCACTGCTCTGCATGTATTCAACCTGATAATCAATTCCCAGCTTCTCTTTCATTACCTCTTGAACCTTGGTATTATTGGGACTTTCAGATGTCCATCCAGCCCAAATGGTGAATTGATCCGTTGTCTTTCCCCCATCCTTTTCAGATATGTAAAAGCCATCTGAATCTGATGCTGATGAATTAGCTTCTGTTGCATTTTTGTCACTGGAATCCTTTGAATCATCTTTACTACTGTTAGAACATGCTGATAAACTCATTAACATAGATATTATCAGTAATAGTGATAATCCTTTTTTTAGTTTCATAAAATTTCCTCCTTTATTTTAACACCTTTTTACCGGTGCTTTTTACTCTTTCACTGATCCAATGAGCATTCCCTTTACAAAGTGTTTTTGTACAAAGGGATAGACACATAGAATTGGAAGTGTTCCTATAATAACCGCCGCCATCTTCACAGAGGTTACGGTCATCTTTGAGGTCTGAGATTCTCGAATTGCAGCCTCAGCAACAATGGAACTGTTACTGGATATCATGGACAGATTATCAGCTTCAAACAAGCGTTGGAGAAAGGTCTGCACCGGAAGCAGCTTGGTTGAACTTACATAATAGGCTCCGGAATACCAGTCATTCCAGTGATATACTGCTACAAACAGGCCAATGGCTGCTAATACCGGCTTTGATAAAGGGATAATAACCTTGGCCAATACCTTCAATTCCCCTGCACCATCGATTACAGCAGCTTCTCTCAAGCTTACAGGGATTTCTGCAAAGAATTTCATCATAACGAACATATTCCATATATTGAACATACTGGGAATAACATAAACCCAAAAGGTATCAACTAATTTCAATTTGGATAATTGAATATAGTAGGGAATGATCCCTCCATTGAAAAGCATGGGTATAAGTACTATCAGCAATAATTTTTTTCTATGGGGCAAATCTTTAAAGGAAAATCCATATGCCGTAAGACCAGTAACAATCAATCCAAGTAATGTTCCGATGATGGTTCGCCCAATTGTTATGAGGTAAGCATTTTGAATAACTCCATTTCCCAAAACGTATTCATAATTGAACCAGGTAAATATTCGAGGGAATAAGTATAGTCCGCCTTTTAAAGAATCCGTACCCTCATTTAAGGAATATACAATGATATAATATAAAGGATATAGGGTTATTAAGCATAAGCCTACTAATAATACTGTGTTAAATACTCTGAATATCTTTTCACCAAAACTAATTTTTAATTTTCTTCTTTTCATCATTTACTCACCAAAGTCCCTCTCCGTTAATCACATTAGCTATTTTATTTGCAACGATAATGAGTATAAAACTAATTACAGAGGATATCATTCCAACTGCTGTGGCAAAGCTGTATCTTCCCTGTTGTAATCCATTTATTAACACATAGGTATCTAATACCGTTGACACTTCCAGGTTGGCATTATTCATTAAGGGATATATGGCATCCACTCCTGCATTAATAATATTTGGTATACTTAAGATTAGAAGAAGTACTATTGTGGGTCTTATGGAGGGTAGGGTTATGTATCTCATCTGGTTCCATCTCCCTGCACCATCTAATTTTGCTGCCTCATACATCTCCGTATTGATTCCCGATATAGCAGCCAAATAAATAATCGTGCCCCAGCCAATCTCTTTCCATACACTTGCTACTACTACCAAGGGTACAAACCAGCTGTTGTTACCCATAAAATAAATGGGGGAGCCTCCGAGTTTTGTTATCAGTTGGTTTATTACGCCATTATAAGGTGACAGGAAGGAATCTAGCATATATGCCACAACAACCCAGGATATAAAATGAGGTATGTAAGTGATAGATTGTACAATTCTTTTAAACCAGACATTTCTCACTTCATTGATTAATAGGGCTAAAATAATAGGGGCCGGAAATGTAACAACAAATCTTGAAATAGTCAGGATTAGTGTATTTTTAACCACTCTCCAAAACTCATCGTCTTTCAAAAACCAAAAGTTATCCAGGCCTATCCATTTGGCATTCCATAGGGTGTTACCAGGTCTGAAATCCCGAAAGGCAATTTGAAGTCCGATCATAGGTATATAGTTAAACAGTATTAGGCATGTAATGCCAATCATTATCATGATATACTGATACTTATACTTTTTTAAATTACCTAAAAATGTTCTCTTTTTTGTCATGAAATTCATCTGTCCTTTCTATTGCGCTCTTCCTATCTATAAATTACCATATATATTTTGTGCAAACAATCCAATAAAAATTGGATTTCTATAACATTTTTATGCAAATTTGAATTATTACTTAAATTTGCATGGATGCGCTTTCCTATAAAATAAAAATAAGACTAAAAAACGTAGGTTTTTCAGCCTTATTTTACAACACATGAAACAGTTTATTTATTCCAAGCTCCACTTCTGTCCATCCCCCTTGATACTCATAATCTGGGTATATACAAAAGCGGAAGCTTTCTCCTCTTTAAATTGCCTGATAATGTCCGGGTTATCCCAAAAATGCATGGGGAATACATATTTAAGGGTGGCCACCTCCAAGAGGCTTTCCAAACCAAGTGAATACCACTCTTCCTGCCTAGGATCTAAGGGTACAAAGGCTACATCAATCCTCCTACCTTTCAAAGACTCCATCTCTTGATGAAACATAGTCGTCATATTATTATTGTATTCCTTTGTTTCTTCCTTCCATACCCACAGATTCAAATCTCCTGCATGATAAATCCTTTTTCCTTGGTAGTCTATGAGAAAAGCCACGCCGCTATCTGTAGATTTAAGGGTTTGTAAAATGATAGTATCCTTATTATTATCGTTGAATTCATAAGTCATTCTTGGTTTAACAGATAGGATCTTGTCTGATATTCCTTCCCTAGACCCGTTCTCTTCATGGTATTTTCCTGGTTTGACATCAGAAGATAGAATAAATGAAATATCCTTTACTTTATCTCTAAAACTAAATATCTCAGGATTAAAGTGGTCCCCATGATTATGACTTACAAAGATATATAATTTCTTATCCCTATCTAACTGTGGTATATCACCTTTATAATAATCGAATAAGAAATAGCAGGTCTCCCATTCTATAAGGAAGCCACTATGATTTATATAGGTTATCTCCATAATTATCTCCATTCTGCAGAAGTTATTTGCATCCTATTATAATAGTATTAACCATCCCAAACTATTTATGAAACACACATATACTACATTTCCATATGATGATGTATTTCACACTAACAGTACATGCCTTCCCTTTGAGTTAGTTTGTGCCGAGGATTACGCAGGCACAAACTTCTAAGTGTGAAAATTGCTTTTTATTTTCACACTAAATTACTGTGGATTTTCCTTATCCTGTATGCGATGGTAGGCCCTATAATTACCTGGTGTAAGCTTTGTATACTTTTTGAATTTACGGTAGAAATATTCTACATTCTGATACCCAATCAATATAGAGATATCAGGAATTTTAATATCGGTGTTAGTTAACATATCCATTGCTTTCTCCATCCTCTTTTTCTCAATATAGAAATTGAAGTTTGTTCCAATCCGGTTAGATAATAACCTGCCTAAGTATGCATTATTATAGCCAAATAATTCGGCGACCTTTTCCAGCTTTAATTCCTCATTATAATGAATATCCATATAATTTAAGACCTTATCAATAATACTCACTTCTGAGGATTTCTTGATATCATCACAGAAGCGAGTAAAGGTATCCTTTAATAGTCCTACTATTTCAAATAGGGATTTACAATTACAGATTTCCTTAATTAATATATTCTCATTAAAATCGATTAATTCTTTTATATAAGTTTCATTCAACAATGCCTTTAATTGGAGAATGCAGTTAATCAGTACCTGATATGTCTGTTCAATGGTAAAATTTCTATTCTGCAATACCCCATATAATTTATTAATCGTTCCATCAATAAGGAGATTATCTTTATTTATGATAGCTTTATATATAGTATCAATACACTCAACAGGATCTAACTTATCAGAATGTAAAATCTCTTTTTTGCACTCCACCTCCCTACAGAATATAGGTTTGCTTCCTTCATAATAAAAAAACCTTCTCCTTGAAAGACCTTTCAGCTTCTGATACATGATGGGAAAGCTACTTACTTCATCGAAGGTATCACTGACAATTACAAAGGGGGTTTGATTATGCTCCTCTGCTCCTTTGTTCATATAGTCTAAAATATGATTTGCAAAATACTGTATTGACGGTAAACCATTGATTAAAACCATAATAGAATTCTCTATGGCTACAAATTCTGACTTAGAGTCTGGATATAGGTTTCTCCAATAAGCAGACTTATGATTAATGTCAATATCAGAGAACTGGGAATAATCAATCATGACCAATTGAAAGGGGCTGATATTAAGGGATACTCCATAGCTGTGAAAATTCTCAAGGTCACACCGAATTGTACCTGTAAGAATATGTTTCAGCAGCATATTCTTAGCATCCGTATGCTTCTGGTTATTATATAGTTCCAATATATTTTCCTGTTCAATTTTATCCCTAACCCTCTCTAGAGCAGCTATTAACTCTTTCTCATCGACAGGCTTTAATAGATATGCTTCAGCACCATATCGAATGGCATTTTGGGCATAGGAAAAGTCGGAAAAACCGCTTAAGATTATTATTTTTCCGTTAAAACCCTTCTCTCTTATTGTTTCTGCTACTTCAACACCAGTTAACTCAGGAATTTTAATATCTAATATTACCAAGTCAGGATTATTATCCATAATTTTAGAAACGGCTTCGTTACCGTCAGAAGCTTCATCACATAAGTCAAATCCCATTGCAGACCAGTCTATTAAAGTCTTTAAACCTTCTCTTACAATAGGTTCATCATCAACTATCATGAATTTCATGGTTAAATCCCCCCATTTCTTACAAATGCATAATCATCCACCTTAAGTGGGAGACGAAGTGTTATAACCGTAAATTGTTTCTCAACGCTCTCAATACTCATTCCATATTTCACTCCATAGAAAAGCTTAATGCGTTGCTGTACATTATGCATTCCAATGTGGCTTTTTGATTTACTATTTACGTCATTTATACTGATGAGCAGCTGATTTAATCTGCTCTCACTCATACCCAATCCATTATCAGCAACTGAGATCATTAAGTATTCCTCTTGATTTGATATATTTATCGTTACTGTGCCTCCACTTTTCTTACCCTCCAGGCCATGAACGAAGGCATTTTCAACAATGGGCTGAATTAATAGGGGTAAAATCATATACTCCGAAATATCAATCTGGCCCAGGATATTTATCTTATAATTAATCCGGTCGCCAAAGCGAAAGTGTTGAATTCCCATATAAATATCTATATACTCAAGCTCTGAGGACAATGTAACAAGAGAGCTATCCGCTTCAATATTATGGCGCATATATTTGCCAAGCTGCTTTACTATATCTGCTGCTTCATAATCCTTCTTAATGGATAACTGCATTCTTATAGTTTCCAATGTATTATACAGAAAATGAGGATTAATTTGATTAGCAAGGAGATTAAATTCCATCTGCTGCTGGTAATTGAGTAGCTTCTGTCTCAGAAGCTTTTCCTCAAATATCCTGGAATTAAGCATATGAATACTATGTATTGTCTTTTGCATATCCTTAAATAATTCACCTAATTCATCCTGACTTTTAAAACTCTCAACAATCTCTAGATTACCATTTGCTATTTTATGCATTTCTCTACGTAATATAAGTATACGCCTGTTAAACGCCATAGAATAACCGATAATCATTAGAAGGGGAATCATCAGATTAATGAGGATTAATCGTAAGTTGATCTTATTCGATTCCTTGATATGACTATAGGTAAGGGGATCAAAGGTGGTTATTTGAAATTTCGTCTTGCTCTTTGGAGCATTTAAGGTGCTTGAATAGGTGAGGGCGTCTTGATTCATGTATTTTGATTGAAAGGGTTCATTTTCTTTCGCTTCCCTAACAATTTGAAACAACTCAGATAAGGGCAATCCAATCTCATTGTGATTTCCCGAATAAAATGATATTTCGTTATCAATACATAAAATCGAATTAATATCTTCACTATCAATAATAAATCTCAAATAATTAGTACTAATATTTACCACAATTATAGCATAATCTTCCGTTTTTGTTAATGGAAGTTTACGAACTAAGCGCAAAGAACTTGCTGTATCAATGGTATTGTCATAGATCCACATAAGTTTACCAGCACTGTCCTTTATTCTCTGAAACCATTCCTTCTCCTCTATCCCCTCATCCACTTTTATGAAAGGTCCACTGGTAATCAGAGTATCATTGGTCACAAATATTTTAATGCTAGAAATCTCCGTATAGTTATTAGTTATGGAAGTGATTGTCTTATACTTTCTATAAGCTTTATAGACTTCCTCTTCTGTGGCATATGTTTTCTTAAGTAGGTTAGTAAGGCTACTGTCATAAAGAATGGTATCGGATATATTAGTGGCTGAATAGAGAATATTAAAAAGAATATTGCGAACTCTTTTATTTTCTGCTTTGACCTGATTCTCATGCTGATCCATGATATTATTATACGAGGTATAGGTCATATAACTACTAAGTAAGGTCAGGGGTACAATTCCGATAACAATGTATAACAGAAGTAATTTATACATTATTCTGAGTCCTGATATTCGTCCTTTAACTTTAGCCAATAATTTCATCACTCATCGCTCCATTCCTGGGTATCTTTTGTATATAGAGATTAGTTTATTAACAAAATTATATACTGCTTTCTGAATAAATGCAATGCCAGTAGGCTTTCAGCTTAATAAGGGTTGCCACTATAAGAATGGCAACCCTCTCACTCATTACTTTATTGATTACTTTCAGCTGCAATAGCTTCTGCACGAGCCTTACGAAGGCCTTCTAGCTTTTCAAGATCTGCCGCAAGAACATCAGCATAACCTAAGCCCTCCAACTGATCTTTCATGTCAGCCCATAATGAATTGAACTCATCATCACTCTCAGCAAAAATCATAACCCAAGATACATTGGTAATTAAATCACCACACTGAGATCTCTTTGTAGCTAATTCTGTATCCTCTGCAGGTGCAAAGTAAGCACTACCTGGTGCAACCTGAACTAAGTTATTGTTAAGTAAGTATTCAGCGGCATTTTTCGCTCCAAAGGTCTCTTCATATTTATCATCTAATACGGTCTTTGTAGCTTCTAATACAGATGTCCAGTCTGCAATTGCAAACTTTTCTCCTGTTGCAGGATCTATAGAGGTAGTTGCAAGGAAATTAAAGCCGATTTCTGGTCTTCCATCCTCATAAGTACCGCCGCCATATTCCTCAGGCATCATTGTAGCTCCATCGTCCATACATTTATAACCAAATTCAGTAAGCTCAGGTCTACCATCTACAATATCCCAATTCAAACCTTTAATACCTGCTGAACCCGGGGTATAATAGATATACTCACTGGATGCTAACCAATCTACAAATTCAAATACACGCTCAGGATATTTTGTCCTGCTGCCAATTCCAATGGATAATTGAGTATTTCCATATCTGTTATATCCATCATTTACAAGCTCCTGATCTTCCACAGGGATGAATGCCATACCCTTTCCTGCATTTTTATTCTCTAAGGTATTAAAGGAAGCTGCTAGCCAAGGCCAGAATGAAAATAATGTCTGTCCTTCCTTCATCTTATTATATGTAGTATCCCAATCTTGAGAACTTGAGTCAGGATCCACTAAGCCCATCTGATTAGCCTCATATAGCATTTTTAAGGAATTGTAATATACACCATTATCTGCTGCAATCTCAGAATAGGAGGTAGCATCTGGACTTGGGAATACAAAGCCAGCCTTTCCTTCGTCATATCCATAAAGGAATGCATATTTAGATGCTAATGCCATATAATCTCCATCCCAATCATCAAACAAGGAGAATGCATATACTTTCTTTCCATCCTCAGTTGTAGGATGAGCATCCTGCATCTGTTTTAACACATTTAGCATATCTGTTGTTGTCTTCATCTCTGGATTTCCCAGCTCATTATAATAATCCAGTCTCATGAAGGTTCCTACATAAGGAGCTTGGTTTTCAAATACCGGATCTGTAGCTTTACAGGTGGCACCACCAGATAAAGCATATATCCTGTCTGAACCTATGAATTCCTTAGTAGCCTGAATTGATTGATCAAACTCCTTAAGGTATGTACTATTGGCATAATAATCAGTTATATCCAGGATAATTTCTGATTCAACACAGTCCTTCATTTTAGCTCTGTCAATGATAACAATATCACCCAAATTACCTTCTGCTGAACGAGTCTGGTATAATGTATCACCACCGCCTGCAACGTTAGGTGCTATAATATTAAGCTCAATATTGAATTTGTCTTTAATTATCTTTGCAAACCAGCCACTCTGAATTCCCTGATAATTAGTTTGTGTAGAGAATACATCAAGTGTAATGGTCTTTGAACGGTCAATCTCAGCCGTCTCACCTTGTCCATCTTTATCGGTCTGTACGGTATCTGTCTTCTTCCCATCCCCTGTTGTTTCCTTGTCTTTGTTGCCTTTTGAGCATGCTGTCATCGTAAACAACATAAGCAATATCAATGCTAGACTTAAAAGTTTCCTCATATTACTTTTCATAAAATAACCTCCCTATATTTTTATTAATAAACTTGTGAATACACAAGGTCTATCCTTTCACCGATCCAATCATTATCCCCTTAACAAAAAACTTCTGAAATACGGGATATACAAGCATAATCGGCAAAACTACAATTACTGATACTGTCATTCGCACCGACATAGCTGTCTGTTTCGTAGCAGCAGATCCAATAATGCTGCTCATGGAGCTGGCATTGCTTTGTATTAAATTAGCTAAGGAGCTGGCCTGATTAATGTATTTATATAGAATATATTGCAAGGTATATAACTTATCATCTGTAACCAGTAGTAAGGTGTCCTGGAAGGAATTCCAATTACCCACCGCTGAAAATATGGCAACTGTTGCAAGTATGGGCTTACATAGAGGCACTATCACTTTTCTAAAAACTGTTATGATGCCCGCTCCATCAATTTCTGCAGCTTCCTGCAAAGACCTAGGTGTTGACTCAACATAAGTTTTCACGAGAATGATGTTAAAGGGAGACACCATACCCGGAATAATATAAGCCAAGAAATTATTGGTTAAATTAAGATTATTCATTGTTATATACCAAGGAATAAGACCTGCACTAAAATACATGGTGATAATGACTAATCTGTAAAGGAACTTCCTGCCTACCATCTTCTCCTGTGTAAACATAAAACCCAAGAAGCCAGATGCTAATACAGACAGAAAGGTGCCTAAGACCGTTCTCGCAATAGAAACCATTGCTGCATTACCTAATCCGGGTATTTTAAATACTTCCTTATAATTTTCCAAATGTAACTGCTTTGGCCAAAATATAATATCCCCATTGGTACTTAGGTTGTTAGCGCTAATTGTATTGATTATCAAATAATAAAATGGATAAATACACAAAAATGTTATTATAGCAAAGAATATGTATAAAAATATATCTAATATTGAAGTTGTCCTATGGTTATGGTTTCGTACCAATTGTTTCATATCTTTCTCCATTCCTTGGCAAGTTTACTGAGTTTGCTTTGTAAGACAATTTGCAGAAAGTGTGCAATTTCCTTCGCATACTTTAAACGTCTATATAATAGTTTCACCACGAAAAGCTTTAGACATGGAGTTTACTACGAATAGCAAAGTAACACTGACAAGACTTTTCATAATGCTGATTGCTGTAGCTAAGGAATAACTGCCAGATCCCATTCCCAAATTATATACATACAAGTCCAATACCTGTATCGTGTTCTTATTAAAGGCATTTTGAAAAACATAATATTGCTCCATACCGCTATTTAAGAAGTTCGCTATACTTAATAACAGTAGAACAAAATAGGTAGGTAAAAGGCAGGGTACGGTAATGTTCCAGATCAGACGCATTCTACCAGCCCCATCCACCTTGGCAGCTTCATACAACTCCTGATCAATACCGGCTATGGCAGCAAGATATAAAATTGCATTCCAGCCAAGTCCCTTCCAGGTACCCCATAGCCACATAGTAACCCAGGTATGAGAACCATCTTGAAGAAATAATATAGGTTTTTCAATAATTCCCAAGGATTTCAGAAGGTTATTTGCCATCCCCGAACTTGAGAATAAAGAAAATGCCAGTGAATATACCAAAATCCAGCTAATAAAATTCGGTAAAGTGGTTAGGGTCTGGACCACCTTTTTAAACCATTTGCACTTAAGCTCTGATAAAAAAATTGCAAATGCCATGGGAAGCCAGGAAAATAATATGCCCAAGCCACTCATTGCAAATGTGTTTTTCATAACATCAAAGATAATTTTTCTTTTTGTTTCATTTTCAAATAGATTAATAAACCATTTAAAGGAAACGAATTCACAGTTTTTTAAAGGTCTCGGCGGTCTATAATCAAAAAAAGCATATATCCACCCATACAGTGGATAATAACTAAATATCAACGGAATTAATATAAATGGTAAAACCAGCAAAGTAAGTTTTAAACCATATCGATTCTTTTTATTACAAAAATAACCGTAAATGTTTCGTGCAAAACTCATTCTGTAGCCTCCTGTGTCCCATAATGTATTTTAATTCTATATTAGTTCTTGCTATATGGCATTGACATAATTATATGTTTTTCTTGCACTATTTTGACTATTATTTATATTTTTGTTAGTTTTTTTTCATATAAGACCAGATTTTTTACAGGGAACTTGTGAGATAATAAACAAAAACCCTCCTTGTAAAAGGATAAAATCTGTATTTGTATTAACAGATTTTACTTTTACAAGGAGGGTTTTTCCTACTCTATTCCTCTGCTGCCCCTTTATATTTTTCTAACAGTTCCAGAATTTTGGGTGTACATCTTCTTCCACCACAGGGGCCAGAACCAGCCGTGGTTACCTTTTGCACTTTCTCAAGGGTATCAGCATTATTCTCAATTGCTTTTTTCATAGTTGCCCTACTAATCCCTTTGCAAATACATACCTTCGTATGTTTATCAATAATTTCTTGATTTATATCACTCATGATTAATACTCCTCTATTCTTAATTATACCTTATGATATTATTTTTAACTCTTTCAATAATATTATAATCTCTTATGCAAGATAGAGAGCAGAATATGCCTTTTTACCTTATCCCCACCCAAGCAGATGAACAAATTTCTTAGCTATATAATATAAACCCTCCTTGTAAAGGTAGAATCTGTTAATACAATTACAGATTTTATCCTTTCTCAAGGAGGGTTATTCCTACTCTATTCCTCTGCTTTACGCAGAAAAACAGAGGCATATTATTACATCACTCCACTGATTTTAAAGATTCAATCATATCAATTTTTCTTAACTTAAAGTAGGTAACAACCTGCATCATAATAGATATTACAATTGTGATTAAGAAGGCCCACAGGAAACTAAATCCCTTGATATTTTTAAAATAAACGATAGCATCTCCTTCAATAATCTTAATAAGTATACGGTGCAGACCTATTCCCATAAGTAAACCAATGCCAATACTAATAAGGGATAAGAGAAGGGCCTCACGATATATATATTCATTAGTCTCCATATCCGTAAAACCCAGAACCTTGAGGGTGGCAATTTCACGTTTTCTTTCACTAATATTAATGGAGGTTAAGTTATAAAGGACAATTATTGCCAATAAAGCTGCAACGCATACCAGTAATATGACTACATTATTTAATCCCTCATTACTATCATTGGCCAGTTTTAAAATCTCGTCTTTAAAGGATACATTGACAACTAGCTCACTATCAATTAAATTCTTTGCCAAAGTACTTTCTTCGCCTTCATAGGAAGCAGCAATCATGTTAAAGGTTGGAGCTTTATTAAAGATCTCTTGGTATAGATTTTTGTTCATATAAATATAGTTTTGAACATAATTCTCAGCTACCTCTAAAACCGTAAAAGTATAAGACTTATTATTGATGTCCTTTACGGTAATCTCATCCCCTTTACCAATTTGATATACTTCTGCTAGCTTTAAAGATATGATAGCACCCTGATCCTTTAGCGTTAACTCCTTACCCGTCTTTGCATTCACCAAATGAAAATACGCATAAAAGGAATCCTCATTCTCAGGAACAATCAAAAAGGTATCTAGTGATTTCTCTCCCTGAAAGCTTGTCACTGCTTCCTGCTTTAGCAGAGCCGGATTATCAACCCTTTCCTTCTGAAATAGTGTCTCTAGCTCTTGGGTGATTTGCGCTGTATCCTCTTTAAGAACGATTAAGTTATCATAGGTAAAGATTTCACTATATTGCTTCTGGGCTACTCCATTAATACTATCCTTAATTCCAAAGCCTGTTAGAAGTAATGTAGTACAACCAGCAATTCCAACAATGGTCATTAAGACCCTTTGCTTGTAGCGGAATATATTGCGTATTGTTACTTTCCAAGTAAAGGAGAGATACTTCCAAAGAAATGTCACTCTTTCTAGAAAGATGGTTTGGCCCTTCTTCGGTGGTATTGGTCTTGTTAAAACTGCCGGTTTCTCCTTTAATTCCTTATAACAGAAAAAAATAGTAACAAGGGTCATCAAGATAACCGCCACTCCTAAAATCAATATAAAGGTGGTTGGATTATACTGAATGGTTAGAGGCGGTAAAATGTATTGGAAACATAGATAGACTATTTTGGGAATAATCGTACATCCGATAAAGAAACCTGTTATAGCTCCTAGAACCGTTGCCGTTAATACATAAAATAAATAAGTTCCTATAATACTACTATCTTTGAACCCTAAAGAGGTTAAGGTCCCCAGCTCACCTCTTTCTTCTGTAATCATTCTTGCCATAGTGTTAGAGGTCATAAGTATAACAATAAGAATAAAAAACAAAGGAAAGAACTTGGCAACGGAGCTTATGGTATTGATACCAAATTCCAAATCTCCGTAACTAGCAACCCCAGCCTCTCGATCTGAGATAATCCAGTTGGGTTTTGCAAGCTCTTGGAGTTCCTCTCTTGCATCAGCAATCTTCTTACTTGCATCTGCCATCTTCGTTGTAAAGGTAGCATAGTTTTTGTTATATTCCTCATAGCCCTCTACTAATTCTTGTTCATTCTTAGCTAACTCCTCCTTACCCTCTTTGATTTTCTCCTTACCATCAGCGATTTCCTTCTTAAAGGTAGCTATCCCTTGATTTAGTTGGCCCTCCTGGGTGGTTAAGGTAGTAATAGATGTTCTTAGTTCTAATAGCCCTTCATAAGCGCTGGTATACTCTGTTAACTGAGCTGCTACTTGAAGGTATTCGGCACTATCTGCAGCTAACCCACTCTGCTGCTCTTTCAACATACCAATGGCCGTACTTAATTCGTCTAATCTAATATCTATGGTATCTCTTTCTAAACCAAAGCTTTGTAAAGCGTCATTAATCTTCTTCTGAGCTCCCGCAATTTGCTTTTTATTCAAATCAAATTCTACTAATTGTTCTTTTTCTTTTAGTAGGAGCTCATTTTCTTTCCCTTCAAGTTCCTTCTTGGCATCTTCTAATTTTGATGCATTGGCATCTAAGAGATCTTTTGCCTCAGTAAATTCTTTTTCGGCAGTTTCCCTCTCATCTATCAACTTCTCTTCATTCTTATCTATTTCACTCTCAGCTTCACTATAGATTTCCTGATAACGGGCATCCTCTCGTTGGCTCTTAAGGCCAATTAATTCATCCTTAAGATCAGCTACAATTGCATTATATTCCTTGGAATAGGCTGCCAGTTCTTGAACTCCCTCTGCTAACAGATAAATATGAGTATAGGTTTCCATAATAAAATTTTCTCTTGGTATAAATGCAAAGGATGAAAGCTTTCCATCCCCGATGGAGGTTTTACCATAGGAATTCGATAAATAAAGAGGTGTTTCTACCGTTCCAACTACAGTAAATTCTTGATTTTTTAATTTATTTGTTACATCACTGGTAATAATAACTTTATCCCCTACCTTATAGGTCTCATGATTGGCTAGAATTTCATCCTCCTTCTCAGGCATTCGTCCTTTTATTATTTTGGCAGTATTAACCCCATCTTCTATGGCTCTTATCCTAATTGCCTTACCTTGATCTAATACATCAAGAGAATAACTAGGGATTACTTCCTCAACCTTATCTAGCCCTTCTAATACCGCCACATCATCCTGAGTCAGTCCCATGGTACTTACAATCTGAAAGTCCATTAATTTATGTTCTTTGTTATACTGGGTTAAGGATACTATAATATCTGGTGCACTTTCTCTAATACCCGC
Source organism: Bacillota bacterium (assembly GCA_023443625.1). The sequence goes on from JAEZTQ010000058.1 coordinate 22,230, forward strand.
ATAAAAGCCTATACCCACAAGAACAATGGTAAATAGTGATAGAAATCTACCTAAGGATTTCTTAATTTTAATTAAAGTATTTTTATACAACAATGTAATCACCACACAATTTCTTCCGCTTTTTTAGGATTTTCATTTATTATTACTTCCTTGACAGTTCCATTTTTTATTATTATCACTTTATCTGCTATCTCTGCCAGAGCAGAATTATGAGTTATTAAAATGGTGGTTGTACCCATCTCTTTACAGGTATTTTGTAATAATTCAATAATGCGCTGTCCCGTATGACTGTCAAGGGCACCCGTAGGTTCATCACAAAGAAGTAGCTTAGGATTTTTAGCAATAGCTCTTGCAATGGCCACCCGCTGCTGTTCACCTCCTGATAGCTGCGCAGGAAAATTATTAATACGGTCTAATAAGCCCACTTTTTCCATTATGGCTTTTGGATTTAGTGCATCAGGGCAAATCTGGCATGCCAACTCAACATTCTCAAGGGCTGTTAAATTCCCTACCAGATTATAGAATTGAAAAACAAAGCCAATATCCTTACGTCTATATTGAACCAATTCTTTTTTGTTATAACCATGAAGATGATTATTATCTACCATGATTTTACCTCCACTGGGGCTATCCATTCCCCCCAGTAAGTTGAGTACTGTGGTCTTTCCAGCACCTGAAGGACCAAGAATTACTACAAGCTCCCCCTTTTCTACAGCAAAAGAACATCCCTCAACGGCTGAAATCTTTATATCTCCGATGATATATTCTTTCCTAACATCTTCTAATTCTATGAATGACATATGAACCCTCCGAATTTAGTATACACAGTGTTGACTATTAATCATTATATCAGTATACTTACATTGAGAAATAACTGCAACAGACAGATAATTAAAAATTGGTATTTGAACAACACTTCCAAGGAATATGTTGATTAGTTATAAAAACTTTATAATTAGGGGGACTGACATGGAAAAAAAAGTGGATCGACGTGTAAAATACACTTTGATGGTGATCAAGAATAGTTTTATCAAATTATTAAAAGAAAAATCCATATCTAAGATAACGATTAAAGAAATATGTGAAGAAGCAGATATTAATCGTGCCACTTTTTATGCTCATTTTAGGGATCAGCAGGATTTATTACATCAGATTGAGAGTGATGTGATGAAGGACATCAAACAGTTTTTAAAGAGCTATGATTTTGATAAGAATATTCTCTACCCTATTGATGCTACAGAAAAGATTTTAGAATATATTGGAGAAAATGCAGAGCTATTTAGCTTATTATTAAATTCCAATGGTGATATTAAATTTCACCAGGAAGTAATAGATATCATTGGCAAGCAACATTTTATCCCTATCATGGATAGTGATACTTTGAAGGACGATGATAAGGAATATATTTTTCATTTTCTAGCCTGCGGTGCTGTAGGGTCCATCCAAATGTGGTTAAATGATGGCATGAAAAAGCCTGCCAGAGAAATGGCAGAGCTTATACTAAAAACAGCTGTTAACGGCAGATCTTCCTTCTTATGATATACTCCATTAGGGTATAGCTATATCCAACCGCTGATGCTAACACCTTAGGGTACTGGAGGTCATCAAAGATAGGAATAATCAAATCTTTATTTTCTTACACCTAGAAAACCAAAGCCAGCTCCGCAGATTCCACCTAAAATATGCGCTGCATGTGCTATACCATCCTCTTTGCCAATTCCACTTATTATTTCACCGCCCAAATAAATGATAACAACCAAAATCAAGGTTATAGGTATCCTACCTTCTTTCATACCAGCTACCGACGACAGGACAATCATCATAAAGACGATACCGCTGGCTCCTAACAATATATTATGAGGATAAACTATAATATAAAACAATGCAGAGACCAGTGCAGTAATAACAATCATAATAGAGAACATCTTTGAAGTATACTTTTCTTCCAGTATTGGTCCCAATACCAAGAATAGAACCATGTTTCCTGCATAATGCTCCCAGTTAGCATGTCCTAATACATGTCCAAATAATCTCAGATAGGTAAGGGGATTAACCCAGGAAGATTTATATACGCCAAACAATAATCTTGTTGTTTCTCCCTTTGTTAAGTAACCCAATAATAAGGCTACCAAGGATACAAGGGCAAAGGTTAAAGTTACAGGGGAATTATATTGAAATCTACTAAGTATTTTTTTCATAGTCACACCTTTATATTTTTATTAATTAGAAATTTCTATTATAGCTCTAATCATTTCCATTATAAAGTAATTTTATCTCTTTTACAATACCAGTACAAACAAGAGTTACGACCAGGTATATGGAAGGCTTCATATGCAAATTCGTTTGTGTTATTCGCCACGATGTACATCCAAAGAAGGTTGTTATTAAATAGGACATAATTTCCTATAAGTAAGAAGTGTCAGCTTGTTACTTAGCGCCCGAGGGGATTGCGAAGCAATATACTTCCTTGCCACAAGGTGCGCACCCATAGCGGAGCGTTTTATTCAATAGGATGTAATGTTCTCGTATTGAATAAAAATCAGGCGTGATTCCTAGGAATCACGCCTGATTTCTACTTAATTAAGTTAGAAACACCTTAATATAATTTATCTATAATTATTCAGCAATATCAGCATACATAAAGAACCAGTAGCCATAAGGTGAATGCCAAGCACCTGTTATCTTGCTGTCTTGTAAATAGAAATCATTATAATATGCAATAGGAATACAACCTGCCTCATCCATCAAAATGTCTTCTGCTTTATGAAGTGCTGCGGAGCGCTCAGCTGCATCAATTGTTGTACGAGATAATTCCATTGCTGCATCGAAATCAGCATTATTGAACTTACCATCATTATTACCATTGGTACTATATAGAAGGTCTAACATGTTAGAAGCATCACTATAGTCTCCTACCCAACCATTTCTGGCTGCATCGAACTCACCATTACGACGCATAGGTGTAAAGCTGGACCATTCTACTATTTCTACTTCTAAAGTAACACCTAATTCTGCCCATGCTTGTTGTAAATATTCAGCTACAACTTTATGATATCCAGATTCATTCGTAGTGTACTTAATCTTAGGTAAGCCTTCACCATTAGGATATCCAGCTTCTGCCAGAAGTTTTTTAGCTTCTTCAAGGTTTGCTTCAAAATTAGCGGTATCAATATAAGGCTTGCCACCATTAGCATTGTCCATGAAAGAACTACCATCGGTATCTGCCCAGCCAGGTCCCATGTAATTACTTGCAGGTGTATAAGTTCCCTGCATTAATGTATTAGCAACATATTCTCTGTCGATAGAAAGACTTAATGCTTTTCTTACTGCAGCATTATCAAAAGGTGCTCTATTAACATTTAAAGAAACATAATATGTTCCAATAATTGGCTCTACATAGAAATCTTCTTTCTCCTGAAGGCTAGGTATTTCTTCTGTAGGAACGTCTTTAATCATAAGAACTTCGCCTGATTGATATGCACTGTAAGCCGCATTAGCATCTTCCATTAATACAAACTTAATGCTATCAAGCTTAATAGCACTTGCATTCCAGTAATTCTCGTTCTTTGACATAATAATATGAGAACCAGGTACCCATTCAGTAACATGGAAAGGACCATTACTAATATAAGTTTCAGCCTTTGTTGCCCAAGCATCGCCATTTGCTTCAATTGTAGCCTGCTGAACAGGGCTTAAAGTTGCAAATGCTGCAAGACTTGCAAAGAATGGACAGTTATCAGATAATTCAACAACGAAAGTAGTATCATCTGGTGCAGATACACCTAAAGCGTCAAGATTACCTGTTATAGCCTCATCATAGCCTTTAACCATAGAAAGAACTGTTTCTGCATAAGGAGCTGCAACCATAGGGTCAGTTACACGTTTCCAACTGTAAACGAAATCCTTTGCTGTAAGTGGTGTACCGTCAGACCACTTTAATCCTTCACGTAACTTAAAAGTCCAGGTTAATCCATCATCAGACACTGTATAAGATTCTGCTTGTCCAGGAGCAATCTGGTTGTCCTTATCAATTATTAATAAAGTCTCGTGGGAATGTAAAATCATATTACCACCATCTACTGCACTGTTTAAGGCAGGGTCAATGGTCTCAGGATCCGGACCAATCTGAACAGCTAATTGTTTCTCACTTGCTTTATTCTCATCTTGAGTTGTTCCAGAGTTATTGTCTGGATTTTTTTTGGTGTCCTTAGTGCCACATGCTGCTAAGCCTATTGTGCTTAGAGCCAACACTGCAGCCAATAAAAGTACTGCAATTTTTTTCATACTTTTTCCTCCTGTTTGTTAAAACTAGTTTATGATTAGCTCTTTATATATAAACAATTTGCATAATCCCCTTAAATATACAAACTGCTATACACTTCCTATTAGTTAAGCTTGTCCAAATGATGACATGCCGCAAAATGTCCTGGTTTAACTTCCTTAAACTCTGGTTCTACCTGGGCACACTTCTCATCTGCATAAGGACATCTTGTTCTAAATCTACATCCTGAGGGAGGATTTAAAGGACTTGGAACATCTCCCTGTAGAGTGATTCGTTGACTTTCCCTAGCTACCTTAGGATCAGCCACAGGTATGGCTGAAATCAAAGACCTGGTATAGGGATGCATGTTATGAAAGGTTAATTCATAACTGTCTGCTAATTCCACAAGTTTACCAAGGTACATAACTCCAATTCTATTGGAAATATGTTTTACCACTGATAAATCATGGGCGATAAATAAATAAGTTAATCCAAACTCAGCTTGTAAGTCCTCAAACATATTAACCACCTGAGCTTGAATGGAAACATCCAAAGCAGAAATAGGCTCATCACATACAATAAATTCTGGATCAACTGCAAGAGCACGGGCTATGCCTACTCTTTGTCGTTGGCCACCAGAGAATTCATGGGGGTAACGATTGGCATGCTCTGAATTAAGTCCTACTTTTTCAAGCATGGAGATTACCTTGTCCTGTCTGTCTTTTTTACTTTCTGCTAATTTATGAATATCAATTGCTTCACCGACAATATCTGACACCGTCATTCGAGGATCAAGACTGGCATAAGGGTCCTGGAATACAATTTGCATTTTTCTACGATAAGGTAACATATTAAGAGCAATTTTTTTCTCACTGTCAAAAACAACCTTATTATCATAAGTTATCTTTCCAGCGGTTGGTTCATATAGACGAAGCAAGCTTCTTCCTGTGGTAGTTTTACCACATCCACTTTCTCCGACTAATCCTAAGGTTTCTCCCTTATTAATATAGAAGGAAACATCATCTACTGCCTTAACATATTTTTTATTCTTACCAAATCCCCCTAGAGGAAAATATTGTTTTAAATGTTCTATCTCTATTAGCTTTTTACTCATTGCACAGCACCTCCTTCTGACTCTTTATGGGCTGTATTCTTAGTTTCCTCCAGCTCTTTTTTCTGGTTCATGAAACATTGAGTATAATGAGTCTCACTAATATGTGTTACTGGAGGCATTTCTCTCAAACAAATTTTCATAGCATTACTACATCTTGGTGCAAATGGACATCCCTTGGGAGGATTTAACATATCTATGGGTGTTCCTTCAATAGGCACTAACCTCTCATGATGTGTAGCATCAAGTCTTGGAATACTTAAAAGCAATCCCTTGGTATACTCATGTTTAGGATTATAGAAGATTTCATCAGTGGTTCCATACTCCACTATTTTACCAGCATACATAACTGCGATCTTCTCACACATGCTTGCCACAATACCCAAATCATGGGTAATCATAATGATTGCCATGCCAAGTTTATCTTTTAATTCTTGCATTAACTCAATTATCTGCGCCTGTATTGTTACGTCTAGAGCTGTTGTCGGCTCATCTGCAATAAGGAGCTTAGGTTCACAAGCCAAAGCAATAGCAATCATGACACGTTGGCGCATACCACCGGATAACTCATGAGGATATTGTTTTAATCTTTTTTGCGGCTCATTAATACCAACTAAAGTCAGTAATTCGATTGCTCGCTCCCGGGCTCTCTTTTTATCTACTTTCTTATGAAGTAAAATTACTTCCATGATTTGATTACCAATAGTAAACACTGGATTAAGACTAGTCATGGGATCCTGAAATATGATGGATACTTCATTTCCTCTAATCTTGCTAATCTGTTTTTCCTTCATCTTATCAACCCTATGACCATTAAAATCAATGGTACCACCAATGAGTTTACCTGGATGAGCAGTTAATCCCATAAGGCTGTAAGCAGTTACGGATTTACCAGAACCACTCTCGCCCACGATGCCTAGGACTTCGCCCTCTTTCAAATGAAAGGATACATCATTGAGCGCTTTCACCTCGCCTGCTGGCGTGAAGAATGATAGCTTTTCGTTCTTTATTTCAACTAAATATTTTTCCATCTTAACGCATCCTTTCCTTAGTTTTTAAGTTTTGGATCGAAGGCATCACGTAATCCATCTCCCAAAAGATTGAAGCTTAAAATAATAAGACTGATGAGTAACGCAGGTGCAAACAAAAGATATGGATAGGTGTTTAATCCATTAATGGCATCACTTGCAAGACTTCCCAATGACGGAAGTGGCACTGCAACTCCTAAACCTAGAAAGCTTAAGAAGCTCTCTGTAAATATAGAAGAGGGTATCTGTAAAGTAGTGGTTACAATCAATGTACCAATACAGTTTGTCAGCAAATGCTTTTTGATAATTCTTGCATTAGATGCACCCAAGGCTTTTGCAGCAGTAACATACTCACTCTCTTTCAACATTAGCACCTGGCTACGAACCATACGTGCCATACCAACCCAATATAATAATGCAAACACAACAAAAATACTAATTAAGTTAACACCAACTGTCTGTATCCATTGTAAACCAGGCAATTCAGCCATTTTCTCAAGTGGTGCTTTTAATGCAAAGGATAGTAAAACAATTAATAAAATATCTGGTATTGTATAAATGACATCTACTATTCGCATCATAACAAGGTCTACTTTACCGCCAAAAAATGCTGCTATTGAACCATATACTGAACCTATAACTAAAATTATTGCTGTTGCAATTAAACCAACAAGCAAGGATATTCTACTTCCCATCATAATTCGTATTGCATAATCCCGGCCCAATTTATCTGTACCTAGAATATGGGGGAATACTGTTTCACCAGATTCCATAAGTTCGATTTCCTTATCAGAATATGTCATAGGTCTTAAATTTTCCGAACCTCTTATCTGAGTCTTATAGGAATAGGGATAGAAAATCGGAACTATAAAGGAAATTATCATAATTAGTATAATAACTACCAAACTTGTCATTGCAACTTTATTCTTTTTTAATCGCCTAAAGCCATCTTTCCAGAAGCCTACGCTTTCCCGCAGGGCCACCAGATTTTCTTTTTCTTCATCCGTAGCTGGAAGAAAATCATCAGGATTCCATTTTTTCTGTAGTGTTATTGGATTTTTTTTCATATCTATACCATGCATATTGCAAATAACTCTTGCAATACTGCCTATTGAATATCCTTCCTAAAACGGCAGCCTGCACTTTTCCTTTCTTCTCACTGTCACATACTTTAGCTTCAATTTATAAAACAAATAGCGCAAAGGTTATTTTAATTTAATTCTTGGATCAACAATCTTATAGACAATATCTACAACCACATTCATAAAGACCATCAAGGCGGCAAGGAAAATTGTTGTCCCCATTATAACTGTATAGTCTCTCGTACCTATTGATCCAATAAATTCACTACCAAGACCTGGAATAGTGAAAATCTTCTCGACAATAAAACTTCCTGTTAAAGTATAAGCAGTCATTGGTCCAAGGTAAGTAATAACAGGAAGTAAGGCATTTCTAAGTGCATGCTTAAATAATGATACAAACTGGGATAAGCCTTTCGCTTTCGCTGTACGTATATAATCTTGACCTAATACATCAAGTAAAGATGACCTCATCAGTCTCATAATATATGCTGTTGGATAAAATGACAAAGATATAACCGGCATAATATAATGCTTCCAGGAGGTCAATCCGAAGGTTGGTAGTAGCTTAAGATTTACTCCGAAGAAGTACATGAGCAATGTACATATAACAAAGCTGGGCACTGCTATTCCACAAGTGGATAGGACATTAATTATACTATCCAGAACTTTACCCCTGTTTGTAGCTGCCAAACATCCTAAAGGAATACCAATCAGTAATGATACCAATATAGCTATGCCACCCACTTTTGCTGATACAGGGAATTTCGTAATTATAATTGAGGTAACTGTACGTCCTCTCTGCTTTAAGCTTTCACCAAAATCACCTTTTACCGCATCGCCTATATAAGTGATGTATTGTTTTGATAAAGGCTTATCTAGTCCATATTTTGCTTCTAAGGCTTGCTGTGCTGCCGGACTAATTGCTTTCTCAGAAAGAAAGGGACCTCCTGGAACCATGTTCATCAGAAAGAAAGTAATGGTGGCTACAGTAAATATTGTAACAACTGCAAGCACTAATCGTTTTATCACATACTTAATCATTGGCTTACTCCTTTAAATAAAATATGGCAAATATCATTTATTGCCTGCATTATATATTGAAAATAATAATAATTATATTTCAGACATTAATTCTATATTGTGTTAAAGTATATGTCAAGTGGATATAGTATCATATATGCCTATTTATTTCAAGAACTTTTTAATAATTCCAAGTTTTTTATTATAATTTTTTCAATGTTTTAATAATATTACCTTTTTTTAACATAACTTAAAGAATTTTTAGTTAATTTAATTTCACTATATTTTTATTAAATAAAAAGACCTAATACACTATAGTATAATCGAAAAACTCATATTTCAATCGAATACCTTCCATAATATCCGGTGGTAAAATGGCGCGAGCAACTAGCTTTAAATCACAATTCTCTTCATCAACCCTCCTAAGGTGAGCATAATCTCCGTCTATTTTTTCTACAATATATTCACAACAATTCATATTTTATCCCCTCATCTTATATCCAAGATTTTGATATCAATTGTTACTATTATAGCAAAAAACCGCAGAACAATCAATTATTCTTGCGGTTTTTTTACTATAATTTAAAATTGTAATATTAGAAAAAACTTCATATATCTTATGGTAATCCAGCTTCTAAATCTTTCATTATTCCTAATCATTATTATTTATCTCTTGCACCTTCTCCTTAACTTCAGGAGACAAAGCATCCATCAAATAATTACGATCTTTCTCTCTTTTTTCCTCATATTCCTCTTTAATTTTCTCATTGGCTCTTTCTATCTCTTCTTTTAACTCTCTGGCAGATAACAAAGAGCATCCAACTCCTCTGATTATAATCTGTTGTAAGCCATCCGAGGTTGCTACTACAATATTATATTTTGTCTGATTGTCATAAGCAAATTTTTCAATATACTGGTCCGCCGTCTGTGCTTCTTTAGTATACACCATATGAATATTATGATAATCAATCACTTCCTCTTGATGCCCTAAGACACGGTAAGCATCAAAGACAACTATAATTTTACATTTTCTAATTCCTTGATAATTACATAGAGAATCTAATAATTTATATTTGGCTCCATCCATATTCTCCTCTGCAATAACCTTAAGTTCTGGCCATGCAAAGATTATATTATAACCATCTACCAACAGATACTCTTCTCTTTTTTCCTTTCGTCTGCCCGCAGAGGAAACAGCTTCATAATCATAACTATGCCTTTTTGTCACACTCTCCCCAGGAGATTTTTGTTTTTTCCAGACAGACTTCCTCCCTTTGTTTGCATAAAAGGTATGATTGATTATCTGATCAATCTCATCTAAACTGATCCATTTCTCCTCCTGGTGGACAAGGGGACTTGCCAGATACTCCTCCTTTATATCATCATCTTTCTTAAGATAACTTTCCAGATGCATATAATCTTTTACCTGGTCCCAATTGACCAAGAAGCCTGCTCCGTGAGCACAAAATACGGAGCTTGTTGGGTTTTCTATATCTCTTTCCGGATCATATCCAATACTTTTTATAACCTCTTGAGGATTATGGCAGGGCTCATAACCCTTTAGACTACAGGAAATCCTTCCAACTCCTTTGGAGTAAGCAACTACTTCTTTTTGGTAATTTCTTATATTAATAACAGGAGCACTACCAACCAGTATGACTGTTTCAACATCTCTTTGTGATATTTCACAGGAACCATGCATTAGTTCAATATCTGTCATAGCCCTTCCTACCAATTTCTCAGGCAGCTCCAACAAAAAGGTATAATAAGGCTCCAATAATATGGATTTCGCCTCCATCAAACCCTGACGAACCCCTCGGTATGTTGCCTCTCTAAAGTCACCACCTTCTGTATGTTTATTATGGGCTCGTCCTGACACAAGAGTAATTTTCATATCAGTAATGGACGAACCTGTCAGTACTCCTTTATGAACTTTTTCTTCCAGATGAGTCATAACCAGTCTCTGCCAACTCTTACCAAGAATATCTTCACTACAATTTGATGCAAATTGCAAGCCACTTCCCTGTTCTAAGGGCTCAAGTAGAAGATGAACCTCTGCGTAATGTCTTAAGGGTTCAAAATGACCTACACCCTCTACGGTATCTGCAATGGTTTCTTTATACACTATTCTACCGGTATCAAATTTTACCTCCACACCAAATCGACTTAGTATAAGACTTTGTAGAATTTCTATCTGAATCTCTCCCATGATTTGAGCCTGTATTTCCTGTAATTCCTCATCCCACACGATATGAAGCTCTGGTTCCTCATCTTCAAGCTGACGTAATTTGGGCATCATCATTCTAGGGTCACACCCCTGTGGCAAGATAATCTCATAGGAGAGAACGGGTTCTAATATTGGCGTATAAGTGACCTTCTCTATCCCTAGACCCTCTCCTGCTCTAGCATGAGCAAGTCCTATCACAGTACATATGGAACCTGCTCCTATCTCATTTACTGTTTCAAATCTATCACCGGAATATATACGAATCTGATTCACCTTATCCTCCCAATTATGATTTGATAAAGAATCCTTCATCTTAAGAATTCCTCCAGTAAGCTTCATATGTGTAAGACGATTTCCTTGATCATCTCTTGTTATTTTAAATATCTTAGCACCGAATTCTTCTGGATAGGTAGGTATTATGGTATACCTTTTAATACCCTCTATAAACTCCTCTACTCCTTCTAGCTTAAGAGCAGATCCGAAGAAACAAGGGAATACTTTACGTGCCTTGATTGCTTTGTTTATCTGTTCCCTTTCAATATGTCCTCTTTCCAGATAAGCATCCATCAGTGCTTCATCACACATAGCCAGATGGTCATAAAAGCTTTCTGTCCCAACTTGTCCGAATTCAATACATCCATCATCCAGCTGTTTTTTTATTTCACTGATTAATTTATCCCTATCCATCCCCTTCTGATCCATCTTATTTACAAAGAGAAAAACAGGTATATGATATAGGTTAAGTAATCGCCATAAGGTCTTGGTATGCCCTTGAACTCCATCCCCACCATTAATAACCAAAATGGCGTAGTCCAACACCTGAAGTGTCCTTTCCATCTCAGCAGAGAAATCCACATGTCCGGGAGTATCTAATAAGGTAATCTGTAAATCGCCTATCTCAAATATAGCTTGCTTAGAGAAAATTGTAATCCCTCTCGCCCTCTCCAGCTCATAAGTATCTAAATAAGCATCCTTATTATCCACTCTTCCCAATTTTCCTATCTTACCGCTTAAATAAAGTAAACTCTCTGATAATGTCGTCTTGCCCGCATCTACATGAGCTAAGATTCCTATAACTAATTTTCTCATAATATAAATCCTTTATTTTTTGTCATTTCAAATATTGATATTTTATTGATATATTCATTCTGAATCAATTTTCATTTCAAATACTATAATACCAGTTATTTTGCAGTCTGACAATTTGTCCAATTATTTTTAGAGAAAACTTTAGTTTACGTTTAGTTTAAGTGTCAAATTCTCATGCTGATTTATAAGCACCACTATAAACTTGCATGAGAATTTCACAGTCTCCGTCGGAAGCACTCGCTACGTTCGGTGTATTTGTATAATACAAATCTTATATTGCATCTGTCATTAACAAGTGGAAAGAACCGTCATAGAACAAAAACCCCTTTCATTAGATATTTATCTAAGAAAAGGGGCTCACTTCACAATTATTCCTGTGATTTCTAATTTATTAATAACATTAGTTCAACTCATAAAACGCAAATAAAATTATCTTAATCCTAGTTCTTTGTCTTCCTCTGTTACATCGCTATGTTCCATTATATAAGAAATTATTTCATCTGTCGTGGTAAAAGCCATTGCAACATAAGAATCTGCAGCCCCATAATATAGAGCAATCCGTCCAGTATCACCATCAACTAAAGCTGCACACGGAAAACAAACATTGGGTACAAATCCTTGTTCTTCATATCTCATCTCTGGAGTAAGTAAAAAATATTTACAACGATACTTTACAATAGAAGGTTTATCCAGATCCAATATTGCGCCACCAATACTGTATACAAATCCATTACAGGTATTCGTAACACCATGATAAAAGATCAACCAACCCTCCTTTGTTTCAATAGGTGCTGCTCCTCCCCCGATTTTAACATTTTCCCACCAATTCGAGTTTTTTCCCATCACATGTCTATGTTTTCCCCAAAACACCATATCCGGACTCTGACTCATAAAAATATCCCCGAAAGGAGTGTGACCACTATCACTAGGTCGTGATAGCATTGTATATAAGTTATTAATCTTTCTAGGAAAGAGCACACCATTACGATTAAAGGGGAGAAAAGGATTTTCTATCCGCATAAAGGTTTTAAAATCTTTTGTCTTAGCCATTCCCAAACTAGCACCATAGCTATCCTGACACCAAATTATGTAATATGTATTCTCAAGCTTAACTAATCTTGGGTCATAAGCATATTTTGGCATAAACGTACATCCTGACTCATCAACAAAAGGAATCTTCTCTTTGTTTATTTCCCAATGTATAGCATCCTGGCTAAACCCAAGATAGATATTAGGAACTCCATCTACCTGATCACCTCGAAATACTGCAATAAATTTCCCTTCATAGGGAATGACAGAACTATTAAATATTCGTGAAACACCCTCAATTGGGTTTCTATTAATAATAGGATTTTTAGTATATCTCCAGATAGGAGCTCCCTTATGATCATAAGGCTTATCCTCCCATGGTATAGTAGGTAAAGATTGTTGATTGATTAATTGAATTTTCATATCTTATCCTTTCACTGACCCAGCTGTTAAGCCAGTATATATATGTTTTTGTAATGATATAAAAATAAGAAGTGTTGGTATCATGGTTATAACACAAGCAGCACAAATTACCTCCCACTTAGTACCATAGGGACCCTGAAAAGCATAGAGGGATGTAGAAATTACCGAAAGATTTTTGCTCTTCATATATAAAAATGGAGTATAGAATTCGTTATAAAAACCTATTCCTTTTATAATAATAACAGTAACAATTGCTGGCTTAAGCAAAGGCATAAGTATGTTAAAGTAAATCCTTGGAAATGATGCCCCGTCCATAATTCCTGCCTCATCCAAGGAATAGGAAATACCGCTCAAAAACTGTAAAAATATATAAATTGAAATAATATCTGTTCCTGCAAACAAAATGATCGTAGCAAGACGTGTATTATAAAGGCCCAAACCAACTATAATCTGGAATGTACTCATTTGCATTGTGATACTCGGTATTAATGATGCTAATAAGAACAGGAATTTTATTAAACTCTTCATCTGAAATTGAAATCTACTAAGAACATAAGCTGTCATTGTACCGGTTAAAATAGTTGCAGTAATGCTCGCCACTAAAATGATACCTGTATTCATAAAACCTACAGCCATATTTCCCTTTATCCAAGCAGTAACAAAATTATCAAAATTAAACCAGTTTTTAGGTGGTGTCAATACACCTGTTGTCAATAATTCCTTGTTACCCTTAAATGCTCCAAAGAAAATTAGTATAAGTGGAGCTATGGTTATTAGGCTCGAAATAATAAGGGAAAGATATTTAAAAAATTTTAAAATATAATCATGAATTTCCAATCTGTTAGAGTTCATTACTTATCCCTCCTTTCCTTCTATCAGTGCCTTCTGAACAACTGTAATAATCATTACAATTACCAACAGAACAATGCCCATAGCACATGCCAGCCCAATCTTCTTATCTGTAAATGCAGTTTGAAGTGTTTTGATAACAAATGTCATTGAACCACCACTTCCCTTGGTCATAATAAAAGGAATTTCATATACACTAATTGCACCCTTAACAGCTAATATCAAGTTAAGTGCTAATACCGGTCGAATATTAGGAAGTATAATATAAAAGAATTGCTGCCATTTATTAGCTCCATCCATTTGCGTAGCTTCGAAATACTCATTATCGATACTTTGTACGGCTCCTGCAAACATAACCATGTTCTGCCCCATATATCTCCAGATAGACGCAAAGCTTAGGGATACATTTACGAGTTTTACGTTTCCTAACCATAACGGTAAAGATTCCTTGGAAAATCCCATGGATATAAATATAGAATCTAAAGCTCCCCCTTGTTTAAAGAAATACAAAAATACAAAACCAATTGCCACACCGTTTAATAAAGAAGGAAAAAACAATACCCCTTTAAAGAAATTTTTACACTTAAGTTTATAAAAAAATATAGTAGCAAAATATAAAGCGATTGCTATTTGAATCACGGAACCAACTAGATAGTATAAACTTGTTTTAAATACTGAAAAATACTGTGGTCTAGTAAAAATAGTTTTATAATTATCTAGCCCTATGAACTTAGCATCAGAATATCCATCCCACCTGTAAAAGCTATAACGCACCATATCCATAAGGGGAAGGTATGTAAATATAATTAATAATGCTAATGGAATAATTAAAAATGCACAGATAGTCAAACGTCTTTGTAGACTTAATCTTTTTAATGGATGAATCCTCTTTTTTTCTATATGAAGAGAATTCATTATTTGCTTATCCATATGAAAAACCTCTCTTCTGAGTACTATTTTCTACTGCTAAGGAACATATTAATGGGTTTTAGAATGCAAATAAGATAATCGTTATCTTTTTGTTCCTATGTGCGCAGGACAGCAAAAAAGCTACCCGACATAAATAAAATGGGTAGCCTTTTTATTTTCACTTAAGGGATTATATGAACTCTATTTAATCGCAGCTGCCCAAGCACTATTTAGATTCTTCATATACTCTTCAAAGGTTTCAGAACTTGCTCCACGAGCAATATCCACGACTCCATTTAAACGAGCCCCACCATCATATAAAGTAATTCCACTAGTAGACTGAAGTTCATCAAGCAGTCCCATATTTGCCTCATCTGATGGTTTATCAACAATAAACATTACATCTTCAAAATTTTCAAGACCTGAAGGAAATGGATCGTTCTTTAATAGGCTGATCGCACCTGACTTTAATGCCAATCCGCTTTCATCTACAAGAAATTCTATGAAAGCTTTTGCTGCTTCTTTATTTTTACTATGAGTGTTGACAGTATAACTGTAATCCGCACCAGAAGTTGCATATTGTTTTCCATCAACTGTTCCAGGGAATGGCATATAACCAACATTATTACTATTAACATCTGCATCTTTTAGCTGTTGCACCGCCCAATTTCCAAGAACCATACAACCGATTTCACCACGATTTAACATACCTTTGGAAGCTTCCCAATCACATGTCGTTGGATCCGGTTCACAAAGACCATCTTCTTTTACAATATCATATAATAGCTTTGCAATTGTATAATGAGAAGACCCCTCAGCAAATGCTTCTTTATCCTTTATCAACATGTTATTTTTATAATTTGCATCACCAGTCAAAGTACCATAAGCATGATCTTCCCATTGATCTAAGGTCCAACCACTATTTGCATTGGTGTAATATGGGATAGCATCAGTCTTTTCTTTAATCGCCCTTAAAGCATCTAGGAATTCATCAGAAGTTTTAGGCAGTGAAGTAATGCCAGCTTGCTCAAAAACTGCTTTATTATATACAACACCTTGAACTGTACACATAGAAGCTAAACCATAAACCTGATTATCAAACCACTTTGCGTATAAGTAACCTTCTTGGTATTTATCTTTTAAATCATCAACTGTTCCAAACGACTCAAAATATTTACCAAACTCTTTACTTGGTACCGCATCAGGAATCATCAATACATCGCCATACTCTTCTGTCTGCATCCTAACTGCTAATTCACCTGCATAGTCAGTGATGCTTTCTACTTTAACTTTTACCTTTGGATGCTTCTCATTAAACTTTGCTATTAAGTCAGAATATGTACCATCTAGATCTAAATCTGTACGATTAGTTAAGAAAGTAATTTCCCCTGATAATTCAGCAGTTTCATCCTCAGTTATTTCTCCCTCACTCTTTTCATTCTGTTCATCCTTCTCCTGTACAACTTCTTTTGTTGGATCAGGATTGCTTGTTGACTTGTCATCACTCTTGCCACACCCTGCAAAACAAGCTCCAATGAGTGTAACAGTTACCAATAAAGCAAATACTTTTTTCATTATTAATCCTCCCTAATTAGTTTTAACTAATACTTAACTAAATACTCAAATAAATTTATTCATATTTAGCTTATTGCAATTATACATTTAAGTTATCTACTTGTCAATATTAACTTCATATTTTAGGTAAATATATGTTTTAATTTAAGTAAGTATTAATAAGTGCATTAACTTATCATAATTAATGCTAATTTGCACACAATAAAAAGTCCTAAAGTTCAATAAAGACTCTAGGACTACATATTTAATCGGATACAAATTTTCTATTTGATATTATATCATTGTTGAGTTTCTCAACACAAACGATCCATCAATGATTATACAACCTTGTGTATAATTCTTCTTCGTAATCTTTTTATAAAGTCGCGACACAATGGATTCCACCATAGCATCCACATTAACATGATAAGTTGTTAATTGAGGATTACACAAAGTAGCATAACCATAATCATCATATCCTGCAACACGAATATCCTGCGGAACACGATACCCACTATCCTTTAGCTTATTTAATAGTTTGTATGCCACCTCATCACAACTACAGATAAAAGCCTCGGGCATATCTTTCGGTAGTATAATATCAACAAACTTACCCTCTTCATCTCGATCTTTAATAATCCAATCCTCTCTTAAAGGAATACTCTTTCTCAATAAAGCTTTATAATATCCCAAATAACGATCCAAAATACTACTTGTAGATAGAATGTTTCCTACAAAGCCTATTTTCCTGCATCCTGCATCTTCTAACAAGTGAGTAGTAATCTTATATGCTCCACTTATATTATCGCTACATACGCTATCTCCACCTATTTCATCATCATAAAAATCCATTAACATACATGGTATTTCAGTATCACATACCATCTTCAAAAAATTGCGATCAATTTCACCCATAAATATAATACCATCAACCATATTGGTAGTTATCATCTTTGGCGCTATACAATTGTATTCTTCTTGCACGGATACTATTTGAAGCATAGCAGAAAAACCATATTTAGCACACTGTAATAATATTGCTCTATACATATTTGAGTAAAAAGCATTATCAGAAAAAAAACGATCCGCTACCAGTATTCCAATAATGCCGTTTGCCATTTTACCCGGTACTGCAGATTCATTTTTTAAATACCCCATCTCTTTTGCAGTATCCAGTATTCGTTCTCGAACTTGTTGACTAACTCCCTCTTTTCCAGCAAGCGCCTTAGATACTGAAACCACACTGATATCCAACTTCTTTGCTATATCAATCATTCTAACCTTTTTACCCATTTTCACTTATCCTTCACCTTATATTTGCCTTCTTATTTGCCATGTGATTTGCTTTTTATTATCTTTTTTATTTACCTTCTACAAATTAATCTACCTTAAATATATATTTTACTTAAATAATTGATTTACTTAAATAATACGATTTACTTAAATTATAATAAATCACTATAGCAGTGTCAATGCCATTTCTAAAATTATTTAATATCCTAATATTTAATTAAACTATTAACCTTCCTTATATAACATAACTCTCATTTGCTCCTTCATCTTTTTTGATACAGAATCCATACGATAGTTGCGCTCCTTATCTCTGACATTGATTTATATCCAAATATAAAAACTTAGCAATTATGTTGAATTAGTTAATTTGAGTTTAGTTAAATTAATATTTACATAATATCATATTTTACACAATATCATATTTTACATGTTGACATTAAAGTTACTTTAACCTTTATAATTTCATCTGTTATCAACAAGGAAAAAGAACCGTCATAAGACATAGAGAATGTAATCAATGAAGGGCTTTTATTATATTTGAAAGGGTTTGATATAGTGAGAGCAGCTCAAATAGAATTAAAACAAGAAGTAACTCGTAATGACGCCTTAGTAATCATGAATTGGATGGAAAATAATGAAGTTACAAAATATTTAAATGAGGCTTCCAATATTACACAAGAAATTAAAGAGGCTATAGATCGAGTTAATATGTATATCATGACTCATCTATTTAATAGAGATGGCAGCTTTTATCTAATTCATTCTGATAATGATCCTATGGGCTTTTTAAAATTAGTAAGAAGAAGTAATGAGGTCGAAATGGTAATTGTAATCGGTTCTCAAAATAACTGGGGACAGGGTTGGGGACAGGCATCCATAAGGAAAGGTCTTGATATAGCCTTCTTCCAATGGCGAACAAAACGTGTAATAGCCAAAATTGACCCTGCAAATACCAGATCCATTAAAGCCTTTGAAAATATTGGTTTTGTTTTAGAAAAAGAACAAGCAAATAACCTCCTTTATAGTTTATCTTTTGATGACTATTTAGCTAAGCTAATATAAATTATTGTCTAAAATCCATAGATTTTTCAAATAATATAGGATATAATTTTCTCAAAAAAGTTCAGGTGGTGGCAACAAATGAAAAATTCGTTTTCAATTGGAGAAATATCTGAATTATTAGGGATTCCAAAGTCAACTCTTCGTTATTGGGAAAGTGAAGGGCTTATTGATATGCAACGGGATACCACAAATAATTATAGGGAATACTATCCTCACACTATATATACCATATCAGACTTAGCTCATTTCCGCTGCCTGCGAATGTCCTTGCAGGATATGAAAAAGCTCCCTCATCTATCTCCTCATGAGCTATCTGATTCACTTATATTATTAAATCAGGATTTAGATAAAAAACTATCCGAATTAAAGATTGCAAAAGACTATATTAACAACAAAATAAGTCATATACAGGAATATGAGAAATTAAATGCAAATCAATATCAAAGAGATATCCCGGATTATGATAGCATCTATCCCTTTTCCATCAAGGATACAAAAGCCTGGTCAATCTATATCAAGGATCAATACCAGAGCATTCTTATATACAATTTAGATAAAGACACCTTAGAGACAGGTTTGGTTGTGCCAACTGGTCATTCTCACATAAAGCTTTGGGAGAAAAATGACCAGAAAACCTATCTATCCTTTATTCTTAAGGTAGCTTACAGTAATCCTTCCACTGATGACTTTCAGAGCCATATTGAGCATTTAAACTCCCTTGGCTATAAAATATCCAATATCATTGCCAGATATTTATTCTCTGCCTGTGATGAAAGATATTATGATTATTATAAGGCCTTTGCTGAAGTATACGAATAAACCTTTGCTGAAGTATACGAATAAACCTTTGCTAAAGTATATGAATAAAACAGGGTATGATTCGACGAATCATACCCTGATCTTATAACAATTGTTTTTAATTTCACTAGACTAGAAGGCTTATCTAGTCTTCTTCCACTCCTCATACTGCTTTTGAGCTTCAGCAAGGAATGTCTGGTAGCCCGCATCATCAAGAGCTTTCTGATAATCAGCGATAGCTGCATCAATTTCATCTGGTGTATAACCACCATTTTGAAGAGCGAAACCAAACTCATTAAATACCTGTACACAAGCTTGATATTCTACATCTACAGCAGCAGTCTTAAATCTGAAACCAGCAGAGATGGAGCTCTTTGCTGTATCATTAAAGGTCTTGTAAAGTTCAACCTTGTCTGGTGAATCAGTAACTTCAAGAGAAAGACAAGTTACAGAAGTAGATTCCCAAGCACTGTGGTTATACTTACCAGCATCTGTCTTCTCAACAGCACCCTCTGCTGTTCTGTTGTAATCTTCTCCTTCAATACCAAAGGTATAAAGATCTGCAAGAGTTATATCAGTGTATAACAAGCTTAAGAACTCAAGAGCAGCCTTTGCCTCTGCTTCAGAAGCAGCTGCACTAATTGCATATGCAGAACCTAAGGTAGTATTGGACATAATCCAGCTTTCAGTAACTTTAGCCATCTCAACTTCACGGCTATAACGTGAATCAGCTTCTTCATTGTTAGGAACATTAGTCCACCAAGAGATACCCCAATCAGCAGTCTGAATTGTTGTATCAGTAGTACTCTTAGTAAGGTCATCTTCATGTAAATAACCCTTCTTTG
This sequence comes from Bacillota bacterium, assembly GCA_023443625.1. Next base: position 42,810 of record JAEZTQ010000058.1, read on the forward strand.
CCCAATCTCCCATTAAAGTAGCAAATTCTTTAAACTCAGGAGTTTGAACTGCATTCACAACTGCATCAGCATCCTTATCAACAGCGATGAAGGTATCTCCACTAAAGAAATCGTACTTATCCAAATAATATCTATGGAACATAGCTGTCTTCTGTGTTAAATAAGGATATTTTAAACCTTCTGTTAAACAATCTGCAAGCATAGGCTCGATATCCTTTAAACTCTTTACAGTTGATATATCCCAACCATATTTGTCAATTAAGTCTTTACGGAACATAAGATTATAGCCTTCTGCTGATTCCTTATAAACTGGAATAAAATAATTCTTTCCGTCGAAGGATGATGCTCCCCATGTCCACTCAGGAATAGCAGTATAGATACCATATTCCGGAAGTAGAGTTGTAAGATCATAAACAGCATTATTCTTTACAACCTCATCAGTTTTAACTGTTTCTACCCAGTTAGATGTCCAGAAAAGATCTAACTCGCCGCCAGCAAGGGCAAGGTTACACTTGTTAGGGTACTCACCACTACTAATAACATTTAATTCGATTTCAACATTGATCTTGTCGCCAATGTAAGCATTGATTGCATCTTGAACCTTCTTAAGCTGATCTGGATCTGGTGATGCAATGTTAAAGGTTGGTCTGGTAACAGAGATTTTAACCTTTTCACCTGTAGGCTTCTGGGTAGCACCTGCATCCTTATCATCAGCTGCTTTAGTTACCTCAGCGTCTTTGCCTCCTGTAGAAGCTGGCTTTTCTTCCTTCTTTCCACATCCTGCAGCTATTAGCATAATAGCTACTAACAATAGTGCCAGAAGTCTTTTACTTAATTTCTTCATCTTAATTATAATCCTCCCTTAATAATTATTATATTTCAAGATGCTTTTGCATCATGAAAATCACCCTTTAACAGAACCTACAGTAAGTCCTTTTATAAAGTATTTCTGGAAGAACGGATAGGCAATCATAATAGGTCCTATAACCGTAATTACCGTTGCCATTTGGGCTGAATACTCCGGTACCCCACCTTGCATAGCAATTAATGCTGCTCCTGATATATTCTTGCTATTGAGCAGGAACTCAATATTCCTTTGAATACGTACTAACAGTAATTGTAATGGATTTTTATCTGCACTAGTAATATACAGTAGTGCATTCTGCCAATCATTCCAAAAAGCTGTTGCCATCATAAATCCTACGGAAGCCAGTACTGGTTTCAACAAAGGCAATACAATCTGAAAGAAAGTCCGATATTCACCCGCACCATCAATACGTGATGAATCCATTAATTCGTCCGGGATACTTGTCTGTATGTAAGTACGTATAATAATGATATTCATGGTAGATACTGTAAGGGGTAATATCAATAGTAAGATACTATCCTTTAAGTGATAGGTTTGGGTAAAAACCATATAACTTGCCAGCTGTCCACCAGAGAACAACATTGGTATCATTATGAAGATCGATAAAAACTTTCGTAAACGAAAATCTCTTCTGCTCACTGCAAAAGCAAACAAACTTATAACTAAGAGCCCAAGAAAGGTTCCTGCAACGGTTACAAAGATTGTTACACCATAGGATGTGAAGAGCTGTTTTCCATATTTAAATACATATTCAAAACCTTCCGTAGACCACTTACTTGGAAAATAACTAAATCCATTGCTTGCAATGGCCTTATCCTCTGAAAAAGCAACTACAAAAACCAGTAAAATAGGCATGAGACAGAATAAGGTATATAGTCCTAACAAGAATGTTAACACATATTGTCCTGGACCTCTTTTTCTCTTTTTTTTGCTAATAACTATTGAATGATTTGCGGCTGCATCTGCCATCGTACTCATATTTCTTCCTCCCGTCTATTTTAGAACAACGAATTTTCAGGTGCCGCTTTGCGGACAATACCATTTGCAACAAGTATCAATATTAGACCGACCACCGACTGATAGAAAGTTGCAGCAGCGGTAAAACCATAATCCGGTGTTGTTAAAAGTGAATTCAGAACATAAGAGTCAATAACCTGGGTTGTCGAATATAAAATACCGCTATTTCTTGTTACCTGATAGAACAAACCAGTATCTGAACGCATAATGCTACCCACACTAAGTAATAACATAATTGTAATCATGGGAATAAGGGAAGGTAAGGTAATGTGAAAAATTTGTTTTCTCTTATTCGCACCATCTATCTCTGCAGCTTCATACATCTGCTGGTCAATTCCTGCTAGAACCGACATATATAATACCGAACCATAACCAACACTGTTCCATATTCTTACTACGGTAAGGATAAATGGCCAATATTTTGCACTCATATACCAACGAACGCCCTCAACACCAAACATTTGTAATACATTATTAATCATACCATCACCGCTAAAGAATGCATATACAATGAACTGAACAGCTGCATAGGAGATAAATACAGGAATAATCATAATACTTTGAAATGCCTTACCTATACGCTTAAATACCAGCTGATCTATTCCAATTGCAATGACAATATTTAAAACAGTTCCTAGGATTGTGAAAACCAAATAATATTTTAGTGTATTTGATGTCATCCTCCAAAATGTCTTGCCTGAATTTATTAAAAATTCAAAATTATCAAACCCATTCCAGGGACTTCCCCAGATACCTTTACCATAATCAAACTTCTTAAAAGCCATAACCAGACCAGCCATAGGTACATAACTGAACAAAAAAAGTATCAGTATAACCGGTAAACACATTATAAGATGGGCTCTATGCTTCCAAGTATTGCGCAAAAATTCTTTCATCTTCTTTCCCCCTTGTGTAGTTTTAATTTTGTCCTATCCATCATGCTTAAAATCTGTACAAATTCTTTATGTTAAAATATCAGAAGATATTTTTACATTCACTGTAACTTTAAACACCAAGTACATAAATTACTACTGCATATCCTATTTATATAATTATACTCCCATTTGTAGCAAGCTGATTTCCCCGTTGCTGTGTTTTTTCTTATTCCTTAGATCATACACTGAATTACCAGGTATTAGTTGTCCCTCAATCACAACCCTCTCTATAATTGTGGCTTTCGGATTTTCGATTAATGTGATTAATTTCTTCGCAGCACTTCTCCCCAAGGCTTGCGTATCCTGTCTTAGCGTGGATAATTTAGGAGATAACACCTGTGAAATTGTAATTCCATCATATCCTGCTATGGATATATCCTCCGGTATCCTTAGACCCTTCGCCTTTATTGCATTGATCCCTCCTATACAAGAAAAATCATCGGCATATACAATACAAGTTGGCCTATCTTTGAGTTCTAATAGCTCTCTCGTCAGAACTGCTGCTATATCCGGATCATGATAGACACCATGTTTTAAATATTCATCGGGTATTGTTAATCCCAGTTCCCCTAAAGTTTTATAATAACTTCCGACGCGGTTTTGCGTAACCGAGGAATTAGCGCCATGTATGTAAGCAATCTTTCTATGTCCCATCTCATAAATATAGGTAATCAATTCCCTCATGCCCTTGACATTATCCGAAATTATAGCAGTTCGATTGTCAAAGATATGGTCGATGGTTACCACTGGTAATTCACCATTAATCACCTCGGTAACTTGGGGATCCGTAAAACAAATACAAGCAATCATTACTCCATCTACTCCACGGTACTTACTGTGTTCATAGTAGGACATATTTGCACCTTCAGTATGTCTACTGATAAATGTAATGTCGTATCCTTGCTTCTCTGCCTCTACCTTAAAGCTATCAAGGACCTTTGCAAAATACTCATGAGTCAAACCACTTTGTGATTCATCAACAAACAAGACTCCTAGGTTGTAGGTACGTTTTGTTTTTAAAGCTCTTGCAGAAGAATTGGGATAATAGTCCATCTCCTTAGCAACTCTTCTTATAGTGTCTTTCGTAGCTTTTGCAATATCACTATGATCATTAAGAGCTTTGCTGACAGTTGCTACAGAAACACCACATCGTACCGAAATGTCTTTTAAAGAAACCAAAGTATAAACTCCTCATCTTAAGCATATTAATTCACTTAAACGTTTTCTGCCCTACTCAACCAATAAATGTTGTACATTAAACTTGCTCAATCTCAACTACTTTTGTGCATTTTGTCAGTTGCGCACTTGTTAAAACCATATTTTGGTCTTATATATTGGAATATTTGTGAACATTTACTTGCTTTTACCATTCCATAATAAACTATCTTCCTATATTTTGCAAGTATTTTTTATATTTTTACATAAATACTTAATCGTTTTCTGTTACTACCATTTAGTCATAATCCTGAAACCATTGATAATAGGCTTCTACAGTGATTTGAGCAAAACAACCATACACCAAATATATTTTTGCACTTATCTTATTTTTTAACATTCATCAGTATATTTTTATTGAACAAAAAAGAATGGACAATAAAAATGTCCATTCTTTAGGTTAATCTATTCAATTTTGCAGATATACTATATAAATAATTGCAGGCTCAACGCCATTACCACCATTCCTGCAATACATCCATATATGGATAAATGCTCTTCCCCGTATTCTCTCGCAGAAGGTAATAATTCATCAAGACTTATATATACCATAATACCTGCAACACTTGCAAAAATAAAACCAAAGGTTATATCATTAAAGAATTTACGTAAAATCACGTATCCGATGAAAGCTCCGATTGGTTCCGATAAGCCCGATAAAAAAGATAACTTAAAGGCTTGCTTCTTACTACCTGTAGCATAAAAAATTGGCACCGCAACTGCTATACCTTCAGGAATATTATGAAGAGCTATAGCTACTGCAATGGGAACGCCAAGACTTGGATCACTTAGAGCTGCAGTAAAAGTAGCCAAACCCTCTGGAAAGTTATGAATACCGATTGCTAAGGCTGTAAATAGCCCCATCCTCATTAATTTTGATTTGTGCTCCTCGCTTTTTCCATCCATCTCTTCTACTGTATGAACTTCATGGGGATTCTCTGTAGAAGGAATCAGTCTATCAATAACGGCTATAAATAAAATTCCAAAGAAAAAGCCACCCATAGTCGCCCAAGTTCCACCCTTTATTCCTAGAGCCCCAACTAATGAGTCTTTGGCTTTCGCAAATATCTCAACAAATGATACATAGATCATAACTCCGGCTGAAAATCCTAGTGCGATTGATAAGAATTTGGTACTGGTTCTTTTGGTTAATAGGGATAGCAAACTACCTACACCTGTAGAAAGGCCAGCAAATAGTGTTAAAGCAAATGCAAATAAGACATTTTCCATAGAAATCTCCTTTCTTCTGTACTAATAAATCTATTATATACGAATGCCACAAAATAACAAGTTCCATTGCTTAGTATTTTAGATTGCTCCAACCTTAATTTGTCATACTTAGTACAATTTATCCAATACTGATTCTAAAGTTTTCTTACTATTCAAATTGCTCATCTCATACTGTTTCTTATAAAACTCCATATATAACAAATCTATCAAGAATAATATACTTATCTGTGCTGAAGTGGAACCACTCTCCAAGGGTCCCTCATGAGCCCCACATAAAATAGTTACATCTGCATAAGTAGTCAAGGGTGATTTCTCATACCTTGTAATACAAATTACTTTTGCACCGTTATCTTTGGCAAGTTTTGCACTTTGTATAGAATCCTTACTGGATCCGGAATAGGAAATAACAACTGCCAAGTCCTTGTTTGTCATCATGGAGGCCACCATAGCCTGCATATGAGAATCCATAAAGCAATTCACCTTTGATGTTACCTTTAAAAACTTATTTGTTGCTGCAAGTGCAGATACCACACTTGTCCCAACTCCAAAAAAGTATATTCGCTCCGCACTATCAAAATAATACATGGCTCTTGCAATCTCTTCTGCCTTTAACATGGAATATGCTTCCTGGATAGCATTCACATTATTTCTTAGAACCTTGTGAGACATATCTTCAAAAGTATCTTTTAAATTAATAGGTTCAATTCCCATAGGATTTTCTATTTCAGTTTTATTTCCCATGCTAAGGGAAAGCTTCATCCTAAATTCCTGATATCCCTGTAGATTCATGGTTTTACAGAAGCGGAATACACTGGTATCTCCCACCTCACAAGCAGTAGCCAGTTCTGTTATGGACATGAATATTACTTTATTGGGATTCTCTATGATATAGTCTGCTACCTTCTTCTCTGCCTTAGTAAATTTCCCATAAGTAATTTTAATTTTTTTCAAAAAATCACTGATTGTTCTCACCTCTATGCCTTACTTTATTTAATTATAATATATAATGTCACCCATGTAAAATTTATTTCGGAAATTATTTTTCTATTGTTTATATGCTCTTTGGTGTTCTTTCGACATATTGGACAAATAGTATTAGTTTTAAAGGAAGATAGCCAGTGTCTTTTACTAGTTTTCTCGAAAATTGTATTTATTTCTTCTTGTTTCTCATGCCAATAAATGCTATGATATATAATACTATTACATAAGAATAAACTATTCTTGATTGAACCACTCTCGAAGGGCTATTCTTGAAGTAACTATTAAAAATCAAATATTCATAATGAACATCTACAATCGCTTTGAAAGAATATAACATTGAAAGGTATGATTAACTATGAAAATTATTGAAACAAAGGATTATCAGGACATGAGTAGAAAGGCAGCGAATATTCTCTCTGCACAGGTTATCTTAAATCCAAAAAGTGTACTTGGTCTTGCCACAGGTTCTACTCCCATCGGCACTTACAAACAGCTAATTGATTGGTATAAAAAAGGTGATCTCGACTTCTCTCAAGTAAAAACAGTAAACTTGGATGAATATAAAGGACTAGCACCAGATAATGAGCAAAGCTACTATTATTTCATGAATGAAAATTTCTTCAAGTATATCAACATCAATCTAAACAATGTTAATATTCCAAATGGATTAGTAGAGGATGACCAAAAAGAATGCAGCCGATATAATCAAGTCATCTCCTCCTTAGGCGGGGTAGATTTGCAGCTACTTGGCTTAGGTAACAATGGACATATTGGTTTTAATGAACCTGATGTAAGTTTTAAAAGAGAAACTCATTGCGTTGCACTAAGTCAAAGTACCATTGATGCTAATTCGAGGTTTTTCCAAAATTATGATGATATACCAAGATTCGCTTACACCATGGGCATTGGAAATATCATGGACGCAAATAAAATTCTCGTAATTGTCAGCGGTGAAGGAAAAGCCGGGATTTTACGGGAAGTCGTGGAAGGACCAATCACCCCTTCCGTTCCCGCCTCCGTCCTTCAACTTCATAAGGATGTAACCATAATTGCTGATCAGGCTGCACTCTCACAACTTGGGAAATAAATTAATAGGTAGAATTATTCATAAAGTGAATTGTTTTACAATTCACTTTACAAATATTGTGCTGACACCCAAATTCCCAGAATTTCAGCAGAATGGAGACATAATATGATTATTAAAAACCCACTTGTTTATACAGAAAATAATAACTTTATAAAAAAAGATATTAATATCGACGGAGATAAAATCTCAAATTCTTTAGACTCCTGTGATGAAATAATTGAGGCCGAAGGGCTATATGCCATTCCCGGACTTACGGATATCCATTTTCACGGATGTATTGGATATGATTTCTGCGATGGTACACCAGAAGCAGTCCAAGCAATTGCCAATTACGAAAGCAGCATAGGTGTCACAAGTATAGCCCCAGCAACTATGACCTTGGGATACGAGGAACTCACCAAGATTTTTAATAATGCGAAAGCCTATAAAAGTGGGAATAATCCAGGTGCAAGTCTTGTTGGTATCAATATGGAAGGCCCCTATCTTAGCCACGCAAAAAAAGGTGCCCAAAATGAAGCTTATCTAAAACACCCTGATTTAGAGCACTTTAATAAGATGCAAGAACTCTCTGGCGGACTCATAAAACTAGTTGCAATTGCTCCTGAAGAAGAAGGTGCCATAGAATTCATTAAGACCGTTAAGGATGAAGTTGTTGTATCAGTGGCACATACCACAGCGGATTATGACACTGCAACTAAGGCCTTTGATAATGGTGCCAGCAATGTAACACATCTATATAACGCCATGCAAGCCTTCTCCCACAGAGAACCAGGGGTTATCGGTGCAGCACAGGATGCGAATCATGTTAAGGTGGAACTAATCTGTGATGGTGTCCATATTCATCCCAGCGTTGTCCGCGCTACCTTTAAAATGTTCGGCGATGATCGTATTATCTTAGTCAGTGACAGCATGATGGCAACAGGTCTCAAAGACGGGGAATACTCCTTAGGTGGTCAAAAGGTATTTGTTACAGGAAATAAAGCCATCTTAAGTGATGGCACCCTGGCAGGTTCCACTACCAACCTTATGACTTGTATGAAAACAGTGGTATCCATGGGTATTCCTTTGGAAAGTGCCATAAAATGCGCCGCAGTTAATCCAGCGAAGCAGATTGGAATATTCCATGAGTACGGAAGCATTACTCCTGGTAAATATGCCAATATCGTATTATTAAACCCTGATTTAAGTATTAACACAGTTATTCTTAGAGGTAAAAAATTGTAAACCTTACTAGGAATAGGATATGAACAAGGATATTCATATGATAAAACTAAGATTATGATTTCTATTTTACACGAAATTCATAATCTTAGTTTTTTATATCTTCTTTCACTAAATTTCTAAATGAGCTTATTTTTTATAGTGAACTATATTTATTATGTTCCCTTTTATTCTCGTATAAACAATGCCTACTGTAAAAAGATTTCTCTCACTACAGTAGGCATTGGATTATTTCTATCAAAAACTATGCCTTATAATCTACCCAGCGCATCTCCATAGGTTCTAAATCCAGGCTATAAGTCATCACTCCATCTATATAGAGATCCGTATGTTGTGCTTCCTTAGAATTATTGATTACCGCAATCTTTCCGGTAGTCTCAAAGACAGTAACCTCTGTATCTACATTGGTTACATAGAACTTCTTCATTTCACTCTCCATGCCAGCAGCATAGTAGATGGCACGAAGAAGGATGCGACAGTTCTGTGGAGAGTAAGGAAGACCTGCAAAGTATACACCATGCCCTTCTCCATATTCATTTACCACCAGCCTGCTGTACTCCCCATCCATATTAAGTATCTGATAATTCTCTCCCTGGGCATAAATACGGCTCATACCTTCACCAAAATCAATCTCTCCTTCAATATCTTCGAGAATAAAGTGATTTGCATTCAGTTCATTGTATTTATCCGTATTCAGGGAGAAATCTATCTCCTTGTCAACACCCAGCACATCGCTTAGCTGAAAGAAACGACCTTCAAACTGGTAGGCTGTAGGCTCTCCCACACCGATGAAACCGCCACCATTATCTACATATTCGCGAATTGTGGTAACTACTCTTTCATCAATCCAATTCTTTGCTCCACTAAAGGAAGTATAAGCACTACCAACATTGATAATAACTTTAATATCTTCTGGAATTCCATTTCTAATATCATCGAAGTTAATGAACTCAACGTCAAAAGGCATACCACTTAGGCACTCAAGTACACCTACATAAGAATAAATTTCTCTATGCCAGATGGCATGATGCACCTGATTTGACATCCATTTACGAAGAGATCCCCAGCAGTTTAAAATAGCCACTTTAAAAGGTGCAACATAGGACTTTGTTCCTTGCATATTCTCATGAATCTGACGAAACTCCTTCACCACATGCTGTATTACATCAATAAATCCAGGCCACTCTGCGGCAAGTTTTAGGTAACCACCATATCCGATACGATCAAGAGGAGAACGAAGGATTGCTCGTCTGGCCTTCATCCAGTTCTCCTGGGCTTCTCCAATAGGATCTCCCCCTTCACCAAATACATCTGGAAAGAAATAAGGCAGTAATCTACCCTCCGTATAATTGACACCCTTTATATCAGAAATCATACGAAGAGTTACGCCATCTCCTACAGAACCTACCACTGCATCAAGTCCAATATTCGCAAAATATTTGCCAAAGGGCTCTGTTCCAATCCAGTGATCTCCCAAGAACATCATAGCTTCTTTTCCATAGGAATGAACGATATCCACGAGTTCCTTAGCAAGTTTACTTACTTCGATCTGCTGAAATTCGATAAAATCCTTAAACTCTTTGCTTGGTACACGGAACATAGAATTATGATATCCCTGATCCACAATGAATTCAGGACGAAACTTATACCCCGCCCATTTTTCAAATTGCTCAAGAATACAGGGACTTACACTGGCACTGTAGCCAAACCATTCTACATATTTTTCCCGTTTCTGATCATCAAAGGTAAGGGTAAACTGATGAAAAAATGTAGTAAAACGCACTACATCAATATGAGGATTTTCCTCACACCACTTCTTCAACTTTTCTTTCACATATTTCTGGGTCTTTGGTTGCCTCACATCATAGGTCAACTGGTGAGGTGCGTCCTGCCAGTCATTGGTAATAAAATTGTACATATGAACAGGATCCCAGATGAGAAATGCTAGAAAACTCACAGTATACTGATGATACTTGATTGTCTCAATTTCCACTTCTCCCGTACTTTCATCGAATTCCCATTGGTCGACAGGCACTACTTTACCTGTGGTCCTGTCTATCACTTCCCACCATCTCTTTGGATCATCAAGGGTATTGACTTTCAGTTGTTCCGTATGGAACCCTTTCATTAATTTAATCCGAAGTTTCTTATCCCTTGCTGTCACCCTGTCAGTGATTAAATATTCCTGCTGAATCTCATCAGGATTTGCATTAGCCCAGTCATTATCTTTTCTTGTTGTATAGTAAGTTGCATATTTTTTGCCATCTTCCCCCAGAAGTGCCTCTGGCATCGTGGTTCCATCACAGTCTCTAAGTGCATCTGCTCCTAGTAATTTCTTTAAGCGTATGGTTTCCTCTACCATATTCACGTCCGTAGGTAAAGTCAATCTTCCTGTATGATTCATAATATATACCCATGCATATCACAAGCCTGCTTGTGATACTGCTCAAATAATAAAGGGTGAAAGAATATTTGAGCTGCATATCTCCTTGTCTTTTATTTTCTTTCACCTTTCACCTCATTCTTGCGAGTTTTTTGCGTATATTAAGTTTGTATCCCTTTTACAACTCAATAAATTCATTATGCTCTTCGATATATGCTCCGTCATCCATGTTCTTTCGCAAAAACGGAACATTTTTTCTCTTGTAGAACTTATTATATGCTATATAAGCATCAGGATTTAAGGAAGGACTTATAGTTCCGCCTAGATCATCGTAGCTAATATTATATCTAAAGGTGTTATGAATGGCCTGTTCTAAACAAAACATGACACAGCCACCTTCATTTTGACGGCTATAATTATATTCATAGCAGGTTCCATCCCCCGAGTCCGCATCATAAGCCATTCCATCCTGATTTAATCTCGTATCAACGGCTTCATTATATCTAAATAAAGCATCCTTACACTTCCATGGCCAGATTGCTGCCGCCACCTTGCCTAGGCGATCCTTTGGATACTGGTAGAAATGGTCATTCATCTCCTGGGCAACACTATCCGATGTATTGTGTTCCACAAGGGGCCTTAGGGCATACATGGGTGTTATACCATCTCCCCCGACTTCCTTAACATAATTATTGCGTAACACAATATTTTCATGACCGTATTGGTGAAAGAGTTCCTCTTTAAGCTCTGCTTCTTTAAATTTATCGTGGTTGTAAGTATACCCAACCGCAATACCCCAACGGCTTACTCTATATACAAAGCAGTCCTCTATGGTTACATTTTCATAGCGAGCTACTCCTGTTTTATTCTCGTCCTCTGGTAACAATGCCGTCATATAGATCCCGCCATCGTTCATATGTTTATTGTAAACATTCCCTTCAACATGATGAATCTGAAGGTTTTGTAGTGTAATATTTCTTATGGTTCCTTTGTTTTTTGCTACGACTGCTACCCCAGTCCTATCCATCTTATCTGATGCTTCGTACACTTCACCAGGCATGTTTAAGGACCTATTGGTAATCTCAATATCCTTTAGAATTATATCATGGGCATCATATAATAAAATACCGGATGATACATATCCTTCTTTCATATGGGTCTTTGAATCTAAGAAAACTCCATAATCCTGATACCAAATCCCTTGTCCATTGGTATGAATAACAGGAAGGTCTCCTTCCCCATAAGCTCCAATCTCAATTAAGTTGTCCTCAGTGCCGCCGTCCTTAATATGAAGAAACTGATTTTCAAAAATCGATCCTCTCTCCAAAAGAACCCGATCCCCCGGATTTAAATTGATACAATTTACCTTCGTAAGGCTGCTAAAGGCAGTAGCCATTGTGACTCCGTCATTTTGATCATTCCCTTTAAGGGAGCTGACATAATATGTCTTTGACATTTTTCTCATATTCTCCCTCTCTGATTCTTTTTTCAATAATCATTTCTACTTCCTCATAGGAAAAGGAATCACCAAAGAAGCGGGTGAAAAGATTCCTGTTATCATTATAGAACTTTCTTTTTTCCTCTTCAGAAATAGGTTGATATTCATAATTTTTCTTTATTAAATCTCTTTCCTGGGTAAAATCCAGTTTAAACCTGGTAAGCTCATACTGCAGATAAGCAGGTGCAGAATAAGAGATCAGTCCATATACAACTTCACCCTTTTTCTTTTTTTCTTGATTTTCTTTATTCTTAGCCTGCCTTCTCTGCTCCAGTGCTGCAAAATCTCCATCACTAATCAGGCCTAACTCCTTGGCAAACAAAACTTCAGCCTGTGCTTTACGTAACGCTTCTTGTTCTATAGAATAAACTCTGTTCATTATTTAACCGCTCCTGCTATTCCATTGGCAAAACTCTTTTGTAGACATAAGAATATGATTGCTGTGGGAAGTGTACTAATGAGTACTCCCATCATTAGCATTCCATAATCTACACTGTAACCGCTCTTTAAGTTCGCTACCAGCATCGGCATGGTAATGGAACTATTTTTCTGAAAAATAACCTTTGGCCAAAGATAATTGTTCCAGGCATTCATAAAGGTAACTGTCATAGCTGCACCATAAGTAGATTTCATAACGGGCACAAACATCTTAAAATATATACTAAGTTCGGACAAACCTTCCATTCTGGCTGCCTCAATAATATCATGAGGGAAAGACCTGGACGCCTGTCTGAAAAGCATGATCATAAAGGGCGTAGAAACAGAGGGAAGGATAAATGCCGCCCAACTATTTACCATATTCCAATTAGAGAACATCTTAAATAAGGGTATCATGATAGCGATAAAAGGAAGCATCATTGCAAGAAGTAGGACGCTCATAAGGAAATCTTTTCCTTTATCATGGTAAATCTCAAATCCATATCCTGCTATAGAACATATGAGTAAGGTAAAAAGGGTCATCATAATTGCATTACGAAAGGAATTGAACATAGCAAGAGCCAAATTCTGATTTGCAATGAGTGCCCTAAAATTCTCTATCAGATGGGTACCAGGAATTAATCTTCCTCTCACAATATCAATACTTGCATTTGTCGCACCGCTAAACATATAGTACAAGGGGAATACAGATAATAAGCTGACAACAATTAGTATCACATATGAAATTATCAATTTCGTTTTATTCACGGCTGTCACCTACTTTCATTTGGATTGCTGATAAAATTGCAACTGTTACTAGAATAAATATGGAAATGGCCGCTGCATAATTAAAGTTTGGCGTTTCCACAAAGGATATATTATAAATATAATGAGCAAGGGTCATGGTCGACTTTCCTGGTCCACCACTGGTTAAGTTAACGGACTCATCAAAGAGCTGCAAGGTACCTGATGTGGACATAATTGCAGTCAAAAGAATCGTTGGTTTTAATAATGGGATAGTAATTTTGGTGAACTGTTTCAATGGAGTTGCACCATCAATGTAACTTGCTTCATAAACAGAATTATCAATATTTTGTAGACCTGATAGATAGAAAACCATATTGTAACCAGTCCATCTCCAAATCAAAGCTATAATAATTACAAATCGAGCTGGCCAGGCATTTTGAAACCATCCCACTGGTTGCATTCCGAAAAACTGTAGTACGGTATTGACTATACCATCAGATGCAAACATAGATTTAAAAATCATGGAATAGGATACCAATGAGGTCGCACATGGCAGGAATATCATGGTTCTAAAGATTCCCTTCCCTTTAATCTTCGGGTTATTTAAAAGTTGCGCCAAAGCCAATGCTAAAATCAACATAATTGGTACCTGAAGAACAAAATAGAACACTGTATTAAATAAACTCTGTTTAAAGGTGTCGTCCTTTAATATTCTAGTGTAGTTGGCAATACCTACCCATCTTTGCGCATCACCCAACCCCCTTCTAAGGGAAAGAATAACGGCCTGAAACATGGGATAAAAGTAAAATATAAATATCAGTATCGCTGCTGGAAGTAAAAACGCCCAACCTATTAGATTATGTCTTTTCTCAAGACTCAATTTCCTTTTCTTTTTCACGTTTAGCCTCCTAAACCAACGCTGCCAACTCAGAGAGTTAGCTCAATTTATAGCAATACCAGGAGCATAAAGTAAGGCACTCCCTGTACTCCAGCACTCCTGGTATTGATATCTTACTTTGCTACTATTTAATTAATTAACCACCAATTTTAAATTCTACTGTATCCTGTGCACTCTTCATTTCAGACTTGATATCAGCATTGTTTTGAACAACATTGGTAAGTGCATCTGTTAAGGCACTTCTAATATCTGAATAGTATGCGCCTGTATCGAATGCTGGAACTAATCCTGCATAGGTAACGATATCTGCATATACTTTCTGTCCACCGTAGAAATCGGAAGCCTCTTGATATACTGCGGAATTACCAGCAGGAAGGTAACTAGCAACTGCACCTGCATTAGGTAATAATATCTCATATAATTCAGTACTTTCACCGAATGTAGTTTTCAAGAAATCGAAAGCTAATTCTGCATTCTTACTATTGGAAGATACTGCCCAGCTTGCACCACCGCAATTTGCATAATTTGTTGCACCATCAATTCCATCAAGGGCTGGCATGTTAACGACTGCCCATTTTCCTGACTGATCTTCTGCTGCTTGAATAGAGGACATAATCCAACTGCCATTAATAACACCAGCAGCTTTTCCATCATTCATGGATGCAATATACTGATCCCAATCTGTATATTCTACTAAGATGCCTTCATCGATAAGCTTTTTGTAAACTTCTAAGGATTGTTGTAACGCCTCATTGTTGGTCAAATTAACCTGTCCATCTACCATAGGTGAAGCACCAGCAGACTGAAGCATTTGTAGGATTAACTCAGAGCCGCCAGAAGATGTGAGCATAGGGAGGCCTGTCTTTTCCTTTACTGTCTTGCCTAATTCCATAAACTCAGACCAGGTAGTATCTTTGAAATCTTCTACACTAAGTCCAGCTTGTTCTACTAAATCAGAGCGAATTGCCATGATTGATGTTGCGTTATCAAAGGGAACGCCGTAGTTCTTACCATTCACAGTTGAATCCGCAAGTTTACCAGAGGAAAACTGAGTAAAGTCAATTCCAGAGTTCGTTAATTCTGTAAATACACCAGGGAAATTAGTTACATTCTTATGGAAAGAATAATCCTGCATTAAAAATATATCAGGAAGTGTACTGTAATCACCTGCCATGGCAGCTGTAATTAGCTTTGTCTCAATATCGTTATATATATTCTCTTCGATAACGAGCTTAAAATTAGGATGATCCTTTTGATAGATCTTCTCTGCTTCTTTCATTGCATAGATGTTAAAGGTTGGATCCCAACACCAAACCGTAAGTGTTTGCTCTTCTCCATCAGCAACATCACTTGGCTTCTCGGTAACTTTGGTGGGATCATTAGTTCCAGCGCTATCATCACTTTTAGTGCTGCAGCCAACTAGCGTTGTAGAGATCATGGCAACCGCAAGTAAAATTCCTAAAAATTTTTTCTTCATAAACCTTCCTCCTAAGATGATAAATTGGATATTCACCGTACAAATACCAAAATATAACTAAATATTTCTGTACTTATCCTGTGTTACTTGACTATTATATACAAAAATATTATTCATAACTACATATAATGTTGCTTTGAATTTTATATATCTTGCTTTTTAATGATAAAACTTGCTAAAAACTCAAACATTATTTATACTATAGTTACGTTTACAAATGATTACAAATCAAAAGTTTTTAAAATTACACCTTTAACTTGTATATAGATGTACAAAAACCTACACAGAAATGGAGCCAACAATGAGTACACGTAAACTTGACCTAGAAATTGGACATGTTAAGGAGGGTACAGCAAAACTTCTCTCTATAACATCATCAAAATTCGAAGATGACTGGATAAGCTCACCTCATACCCATTGTTTTACAGAAATCTTCTATATCAAAAGCGGAGAAGGACATATGCAGATTGAAAATAGTGTCATTTCCATCAGTTCAAACCATCTGATTATAATCAACGCACATGTCCAGCATACCGAGATTTCCAGCCCTGCATCACCTTTGGATTACTTCGTCCTAGGGGCCGAAGGACTACAGATTACCAGTGATGATTCCCGTGACTACAGCCTTATTCATTGTCCTGATAGCAATCCTTCCATACGACAATGCTTTGAAAATATTCTATCAGAGATGAAGCATAAGAATGATGGCTATAAGGTCATCTGCCAGAACTATCTAGAGATACTTGTTCTTCAACTCTGTAGAAAAGACAGTATTTCTTATGACATTGTAGAAACACAGAAAAGCACCAGAGAGTGCCATAAGGTAAAGCAATACATTGATGAGAATTATCAGGACAAGATAACCTTAGAGCATCTTTCTAATATAAGTAACCTGAACAAGTATTATCTCAGTCACAAATTCACAGAGATGTATGGAAAATCTCCCATTGCCTACCTTAATCAGGTTCGTATTACGGCCTGTAAGGATTTGCTTCGAACAACCAATCATAGTATTGAAGAGATTGCTCACATGACAGGCTTTTCCTCCCGTAGTTATTTTGCCCAGGCTTTTAACAAAATATGTTTTATGACTGCACAACAGTATCGGAAAGCTTATAAGAATATGTAATCAAGAAGGTTCTTCTTATCCATATAAAAAGAGGTTAAGTTCTAGATTGATAAAATCTAAGTCTTTACCTCTTTTTTGTATTGATATTACTTTCTTTTTAAATAACTAATTTAGAATAATTCCTCATATAAATTCCCACTATTTTCTTTATTTAAAGTTCCAGCCAATTCAATCATTAGAAACTTTGTTAATTTATTTACTACAGGCCGATGCTTTGTACCCTTTGGAACAATAACAAACTCCCCCGCATTTACTTTTATTTTTTCTTTCTCCCTTTCCAAATAAAAGCTCCCCTCAATTACGTAAAACAATTCATCAGAATTTTCATGAATGTGAAAATCCAATGTGCGATTTTCAACTTGAACGACACTTAAAATATTCCCGTTCAAACATCCTACCTTTTGGTAAATATATAACTCATTCATTTTATTGACTTCTTCTAACAAATTAACTACTTCCATTTCTACTCCTCCATTATCTTTGAGGTAGTGTCAAGTCTGACACCCCGTTTTTCTATCAAAACCTTTATTTTTCAAGGGTTACAAAGTTTTTCAAATAAAAATAACAATGACCCCCTTATTAGAAGTATAATTAGAGTTACCACACAATA
>JAEZTQ010000059.1 GCA_023443625.1 Bacillota bacterium
TATAGCAGATATTCTTTTTCTCTCTTCGATTTCATGCTCTTTCTCACACAATGGGCAATCCATCAAGATTCTCCTTACTAAATAATCTTGCATTGTCGCTCCTCCTTTTAATAGGCATTTGCTAACATTGATTCATGTTACATGTTTTCAAATGCCCATGCTTTCCAACTTTTATTTGCTATCAACTGTATTATTTACAGTATATTTTTAAAACATAAAATTATCTAAAGTAATTTCTTCTATCTGTAAGGGTGATGCATTGAGTATTCTGCATAGTGAAATGACAGACATATGACTTTATTCTTTTCATCTCTTACTTTAAGTTTTATGTAAATCTCTTTTCCATTAATATCTTTACCAAATACAAACAACAGTGGTGGGTTATCATCGTCTCTATCATACAAGGTTTCTGAATAATCTTTTACGGTTAATTCTTTTACCCTTTCTAATACATCTGATGAATCATAATCTAAATCTGCCAATGTATAAGGCGTTGAATATTTCTCTTCTTCTCCATATTTTTTCTTGCTTATAAAAACTAAATTCTTTTCGATAATAAAATGTTCATTATTTATAACTGTAAATAAATCTTTTAAAAATTTTAGGACATCTTTTTCTGAAGAACTTATTTTTATTTTTATATCTGACACCTCCATTTAATACAATCTTATTATTTACTATCTACACATATTATACACTATCAATTGATAGTGGTCAATATTAATTGATCGATTCTATAATATTATATAAAATTTACACTTAAAATACTCGTTTCCAATAATTCCAAATTAAATTAAAGACACCTGATCGTTTTACAAGAGAACTACCACAAAATATCGTAAAAAAAAGAATTCAGCAAAAATCCTCTGAGTCCTTTTCATCGTTAAGCAATAACATCAATCCATATCAAAAAGATTGTCCAATGTTTTCATTGTAGCCGTTTTCTTCTCTTTGTTTGTATGTCTTACATATTTTTAATGTAACACGTATATCATTATATCCAACTATTTCAGCTATGCTTGCAATATCCCTATTTTCATCATTTACCAGTATGCTTATAAATGAATGCCTCAGTGAATGTGATGACATTATAGTGCATTTTGTTCTATTTTCAACTCTTGATTGATTTCTAGTTCGGTAGCCCATACACAAATACCTACACAAAAATAGATATTAAAAGTCATTAAAAAACGGTATTAAACGATAAATAACCGTTCTTGCAAATCTTTTCTAGACATGAAAAAACCCCAAAACTTAACGTTTCTGGGGACTTTCTTTAGAGGCGACAACCAGATTTGAACTGGTGATCAGGGTGTTGCAGACCCATGCCTTACCGCTTGGCTATGTCGCCGTATTCACTTTTTCGATAGCTTTTATATTATATCAGCACACATCCATTTCGTCAAGGATTTATAGCAAATATTTCTTGCCAAATTATGCTTGCTACTAAAACTATCTAATTGCTTCTAATGATACCCATAAGGACTAATTTTATTCTCAACTAAAGTATTACCTTCTGTCAGAAAACGGGGGTCACGTTTAAATTTAGCCGCTCTAGACGACAAATCCTATAATATCATATATATCTTTTCTTGGCAAGAGTAAAAAGAAAATTTTTAATTATGGAAACTCCAAGTGCTAAATCTGTGCATATTATAGTAGTAAATTACGGAAAACCGTAAAAAATCCACCTCCTTTATACTTAATGTTCCATATATTCCTTTGGTGTCATATTGTATTTTTTCTTAAACAAGCTAAAAAAATATTGGTAACTATAAAAACCGGACTGCTCAATTAAATCCTTCAGCTTCATACTGGTATGATCCATCAGCTCTTTCGCATGGGTCAACCTCACTTCATTCAGATAATCTACAAAGCCGATACCAACCTCCATTTTAAATAATGTACTTAAATAGGAACTGTTCATATTCAGTTTTTCGGCCGCTTCGCCAAGGGAAATTTGTTTTTGATAATTTTTATGTACATAGGTAATCGTATTCCTAACCGGTTGGGAATATGCCTTATCTTCTACCTGTTTCTTAAGTACACCCATTATATCTTCATATAGCTTTATAATAAATGTCCTACAATCCCTAAACCGCTCTATGCCTCCTACGTATTCTATAATCCCTGTTGATTTATCATATACCTTCTTATATTCAATTCCATATTTCTTGCACACAGAAAATGAGAGTATAATCAGTTCATTAAACAGTTGGACACATCCAGCTCTTTGTATCTCTTCCTGGCGAATTATTTCAAAAATCTTATTTAGAATACTCCTAAGCCTTTCATCATCCCGATTGTTAAAGGCTAAAATAATATCTTGTTCATCCTCTAGTAACATCCCCTGTCCGCCGTTATATTCTTTCGTATTTATACTGCGCACGCCGTCTTCTTCATCCTCCAGGAACATCTTCTTTCTCTTCTCGTATAATTCCATATAACTATGATCTAGTTCCGTCATTGAGGTCATCTGGCCTATATGGAAATTTGCCCTTTGCTTAAGATACTTCTGTAAGCAAAAATTACTTCTTTGTACCAGTCTTTGTATATCCTCCTGAATAATTCTTGAGCTGACCTCTCCGTCAAAAGATATCAGTAGCAATATCAGATTCTCTTCTATCGCCAGTGCAATCCCCTGATGATTTTCAATAATGATACGCTCTAGCATCGTGCAGGTCGACAGTTCTTTTTTCAGTTTCTCCTGCATATAATTAGCCATACCTATTTTCTCCTGTCCATCTAAAGAAACTAAAATTGGCAGCACCTGAGACGTTCCCATATCCAAACGAATCATTTTCATTCTTGCTTTTAGTCGATCTTCCCTCCCTCGATACAGTCCGCCTAGAACCTTTAGTATAAACTGTTTCCATACAGCCCTACGGTCACTTTCATTCTTCTCCAATTCTCCTAGATTCAATTTATCACTAGCTCTTTTTAGGGATTCCAGAAGTACCTCGGCTGTCAAATCTGTCTTTATAAGATAATCAATGGCATTGTGCATTAAGGTGTCCCTGACATATTGATAATCATCATAACTGCTAATTACTATAGTACAGATTTCCGGATGGTTTTTATCGATAAAACGCACCAGTTCATCACCATTTACATGATTCATCTTGATATCTGTTATAATAATATTTGGCTGAAATTTTAATATATTATTGATTGCATGCTCTCCATCGCTACATTCACCGCAGATGGAGTAACCGTATTTTTCCCATTCTATCAGGGTACGAAGGGTAATCCGTACCAAAAGCTCATCATCAACGATTAGTACCTTAACCATCCTATTCACCTACCTCAGCTAAATATGGAATTTGCAGTGTTATACGGGTATAAATACCTTTTTCTCCGGTAATGCTTACGCCGTACTGATCTCCGTAATGAAGGTGAATCCGCTGGGAAATATTAAAAAGTCCTATACCGTCCGAATCCTTCATTGTAGCCAAAATCTCACTGCTTTCTTCTTCACTCAATCCGACTCCGTTATCCTCAACAACGACATAAATCGTCTTCATCTCTGAATAAGCCATAACCATAATATATCCGTTAGGATTATTCATAATATGTCCGTGTTTCAGAGAATTTTCAATTAAGGGCTGTATTAGCATCTTCAAAATGTAGCAATCCCACAACCCCTCCTCTACCTTACAGATGAATTTAACAGGATTGGCACTCTGGTATTCCTTCATGGCAATATATTTATTCAAATATTCAGTTTCTGACCGAAAGGTATGATAGGTTTGCTTGGACATATTAGTACGCATTATGCATATCAAAGCATCACATGCGTCTACAATTGGAGTTGCCTCCTGCATTTTCCCCATCATTTTAATTGTATTCAGGCTATTATACAGAAAATGAGGATTTATTTGTGCCTGGAGCGCTTTCAAGCCAAGCTTGTGTTTATCCCTTTCATGCTTTTTGATTGCCTCCATCTGCTGGTTAATGCGTTTTATCAAATCTTTAAACTTATGATACAGCAGCTCAACCTCATCTCCCGACGTAATAGAACATTCCATGGCCAGATGATCCGTATCAACCTTTTCTATTACCGATATTAATTCATTCATATTCCTGAGAAAATGCTTTGCTAGGCGCAGGGAAAGAAGAATGATTAGAATTATAACTACCGGAATAATAATTATATAATAGAAAATTATATCGGAGTACTGACTTGATATCTCACTATACAGTATAAAAATATAATTGCTCCATCCGGTTACATCGGAAGTATTACGGATTACAACAATCTTCTTGTGATTCAATTTACAGATTCGATACGAACTACCATTACTCTCCATTACAAGTTTCTTCAGTTGTGAGGTCTCCAATATTCCAATACTCTCGATATCTTTATCATACAGTATCTCGCCACTCTCCTGGTCAACAATAACCATAGCCGATAAGTAGCCTGCAGCCGTATTGTACTTTTTGTATAAGCCCTTACAGTTGACTGTAATAATCGTCCATGCCTTTGGGCTTCCTGCCGGTAACATGATCTGCTTTGTCAGCACCAACTTGGGATAATCATATTTGTCCTCGGCAGGAATTATAGTAAAAGATATCTCCTCACCAGTAGTCCGACTTTGGTATTCCTCCAACTGCTTATCTGATATTTTATTACTGGAGCCTCCCCCTGTAAAATACATACCATTTTCGGAAATAACGACAATATTTTTTATATACTCTGCACCTGTCATCCCCATTTTAAGAATTTTGTTGATCTCATTCATATCCTTATACATTTCATTTGTATTCATATAGGAGGATTTATTCAAGATCTCCCTTACAGTCTGGTTATTCTGCAAAATATAGGCAAGCAGACGTGCTTTTTTCAGATATGCATCCACATTACTATTTGACAGATCCGTCAATTCATTTGCATATGATATAGCATTATGGGTTAGCTGTTTGTTATAGATTCCTCCCCACAGTATTACCAGTACTATGGAAAAAGAGAGCACAGTACTTACAATAATAATGATGAATTTTGCTTTCATACCTGAAAATTTTTGCTTCATTAGTTACCCCTTTACCGCTCCATCGGAAAGTCCTGACACAATGTGTCTTTGTAGCACCAAATAAATTATTATTATCGGCAAAGCCACGATTACAATGTCGGCAAATAATAAATTCCATTCTGAAGCCTTCTGTCCTGAAAATAAGTAAGTTGTTAACACTGCAGTCGTCCGCTTGGAGCTGTTTAGCAGATACAAGGAAATACCAAAATCATTCCATATTGACATGACACAATTCATTAGGGCTGTTACCGTAACCGGTTTAAGCAGTGGAAATATAATACCAAAGAACATTCTTAATGGACCCGCTCCATCCACAATAGCCGCCTCGTCAATTTCACTGGATATTCCTTTGATAAATCCAACATATAGAAAAAAAGTAATTGGAAACATACTTGCAGTATAAACCAGTATAGCACCAATGACTGCCATATTTCCAGTAGTCATTTTTAATCGGGATAATTCAAAGTATATTGGAACCATAGAAAGGGGTAGTGTTAATCCTATAATGATTATATTATTCATAAGTTTGGAAAATTTTGTTTTTCTTCGTATAATTATAAAGGCAGTCATAGAAGCGAAGACAAGTGCCAAAGCCGCCCCACCGACAGTTACAACAGCACTGTTGAAAAAGCCGTTTAAAATCCTTGCTTCCTTAAATACAGACCCATAGTTATCAATAATTTGATTTAAAGAAACTCCTTTAAGGCTTAGCTTTAGCATATTAGCCCGTCGTTTGCTCATAAAGGAATTCACGAGTACTAAAAGAAAAGGAATCAGTATAACAAAGCTGATCATTACCCCGAGGAATTCTGATATGTATCTGCGAATTTTCCCACGTCTAATGCTTGTATGTCTTTTTGTCATAGTTCCACCTCCTTACTAGATATGGTTTTATAGGTAAGCAAGGTGATAATTAATATCATAAACGCCAGTAAAGTTGTACCAGCAGCAGCCTCTCCATACATCTGATAGCTATAGGATCTGTAAATTACCGTATTAAATACCTGAGTAGCATATCCCGGGCCTCCTCCTGTGGTTGAGACTACTATGTCAAATACCTTTAGACCTCCAATAATGCTCAGTACTGTAACATTGTTAATTGAAGGCATAATGAGAGGGAAGGTAATATAGCGGAACCTTTTCCATCCATTTGCTCCGTCCATCTTGGCTGCTTCGTAATAATCCTTTGATATATTCTGTATTCCGGCAAGAAGAATCATCATTGTATATCCGGACCATTTCCATATTTCGATGGCACAGACAGACAACATAGCAATGTCTGGATTAGTGAGCCATTTCTGCTGAACTGAAGCAAGCCCCACTGCTCCCAGAAAATTATTTAATAAACCTTTGCCGGGGTGCAAAATAGATGTGAAAATAATTCCTATAGCTATAGAGTTAATGATTGCTGGCAAATAGAAAACCGTCCTTAGATATCTCGTAACTATGGTACTTCTGTTAAGTAATACTGCTAGAACCAAGCCTATGAATATCTTTCCCAGGGTCGTGACTATTGTGAATAGGAACGTATTTTTAAATGCTATATTCATGCTTTCTTTTTTTAAAATATTAAGATAATTTTCCAGTCCTATAAAGTCCGCTTTCTGAAAATCCCAATTAGTAAATGAATAATAAAATCCCATGAAAAACGGTACAATAAAAAATAAAAGAAATATGGTAATGCCTGGGACCATAAAATAATAGGGATATTGTTTTTTTCTAATACATCTCATTCCTTTCTGCCTTTAAATACTCCCCCTATGAATACTGCAAGAAAACATAGAAAGGGTGCCTGCTTCATCACAGTACCAGACACCCCATCCTTTTACAGTAAAACTGAGATTTATTAATAACCCCAATCTGGATTCTTATTATCCTTAGCATAGGTATCCCAGTCATTGTCGATACCCTCCAACACCTGTTTCGGAGTTTTATCTCCTACCAGCATAGCTTGAATATCGGTTGCAAGGGAATTTACCGAATATATCATATAAGGTTGAGCCTTTGATCTTCCCTCGGAAATCAACGCACTAGCATCCTTAGGAATACCGATTAGATCTAGGTCAATGTCATTAATAGCTGGAATTCCGGAATGATTCTCATAATAAACCGTCATTGCATCCATAGAAACCAGTTCCCCCACAATCTGCTTTGCAAGGTCAATATTGCTTCCTGCAGCCGGCACACAAAATCCTGAAGGTGTTTCTGTATAGGCAAAGGTAGCGGAACCGTCTTTGGATGGAATCGGGAACATTCCAATGTTATCTAATTCCTCATTGGATTCTGCCGCCTTTGCTAGCTCCGAATAAATCCATGTTGCCTGGGGATACATGGCACAACTTCCAGTTAGTAATGCCTCCTGTGCATCTTGGTATGTATCGGAAAGGAAAGTATCCTGGGTATATTTCTTATCAACCAGATCCTTAAATGAGGTTAATGCCCAATTAGCGTATTCATTGTCTGCCCATAATTCTGCATGAGAATTTAGTTTGTCAAATACTCCGGGTTGCGTAAGGTCCATTTTGGCATAAGAATCAATGGTGAACATTTGAAGTGTCCATTCATTATCTGCAGCACCTGAAGTATAAACAGGCGTGACACCTGCATTTAATAACACTTCACAAATAGCCGTAAATTCATCCCATGTCTGTGGTATTGCCAGGTTATTTTCCTCAAATACTTTCTTGTTGTAGCACATACCAAACATTGTTACATCACCAAAGGGGGCACAGATCAATTTGCCATCTGTTGTACACTTGGGTGCTTCTAGGATAGTATCGCCGTAATATTGAGTCCAGTCTCCGGATAGTTCGGCAAAGTTGTCTGTACCCATATTCAGTGAGCATACCTGTGCTCCTTGAAACCAAAGAATATCCGGTACCTCACCTGACTGTATCTTAGCATAAATTAACTCTTCACCGCTGCTTCCTTCCGGAACCTCTTCAAACTCAAATTTTACATTACATTTTTCTGCCACAAAATCAAACACCTTATTTGCTTCGTCTGTACGCCAGGTAGAATGACATAAAACGGTAAGTGTTTCACCATTTCCATCAATCGTTAGTAACTTATCTCCAACTTCAGTTATTGGAGCTGCCGTTGCCTGAGGTGTATCCGTATCCGCTACTTTGGGATCAGACTTTGAACTACAACCTGACACCATAACAACTACCATAACCATGCAAAGAAACATGCATAAAATTTTTTTCATAAATATTCCTCCTTTTTGTTATAGGTAGTGTCAAGTCTGACACCCCGTTTTTCTATCAAAACCTTTATTTTTCAAGGGTTACAAAGTTTTTCAAATAAAAATAACAATGACCCCCTTATTAGAAGTATAATTAGAGTTACCACACAATA
>JAEZTQ010000062.1 GCA_023443625.1 Bacillota bacterium
AAAAGAAAAGAGGAATAGGGAGTTGAAAATAAATAAGGATTGATTATAATGATGATAAACAAATCTATTTTAATCATCAAGGGGAAATTCTGCCCAATCAAATCCTAAGATAACTAAACGCAATCAATATTATCCGATAACTTGACATTAGAATACTCTTACTGTAATATTGTGAATAATATAACTAGGATAAATTATGCAATAGAATGATAAATTTAGGAGATGATTTCTTGAATCCCAGTGACGCGGTGCCCCCTATAATACTAATACTACTACTTATTCTGTCCTCTCTCTTTACCCTTTCGGAAGCAGCGCTAAATGCGGTAAATAAACTTCGAATTAGGGCTTTGGCAGATGATGATATCAAGGGTGCAAAAACTGCAGGAAAATTAATTGAAGAACCGAGAAAAATGTTGAGTGCCATTTCTATATGCAAGAATGTGGCTAAACTCTCTGCTGCTGCATATGCAGCAATTAAAGCTAAGGATTACTTTGGAGCTAGTTGGGTTGGATTATGCGTAGGAATTTTAATTTTATTATTCCTCATATTTGGTTCCATCGTACCTAGAACTATATCCTCTATATATGCAGAGAAGGTAGCTCTTAAGGTTGCTGGCCCCATTTACTTAATAACAAAGATTTTATCACCAATTGTTTTGATTTTTAATCAGATTTGCAACCGTTTTCTACGTCTTTTTGGCATAGACACGAAGGCAAAGACGGCAGCTATCACGGAGATTGAGCTTCGAACAATCTTAGATTACAGCCATGAAGAGGGTGTCCTCGAAAGCGAAGAGCGCCGAATGATTACCAATGTGGTGGACTTTGGTGATGCGCTGGCTAAAGATATTATGGTACCCCGGACCGATATGGTCTTTGCCAATGTGGACTTGACTTATGATGAGCTTGTTCAAACCTTTTATGAAGAGAAATACACCAGACTGCCTGTATATTCAGAAACTCGTGATAATATTATAGGTATAGTTAATTTAAAGGACGTATTTTTTTATAATGAAGATACAGAATCTTTTAATATAATGGATGTCCTTCGTGATCCTTATTTCACTTATGAATACAAGAAAACTTCCGAGCTGCTGATTGAAATGAGAAGAAATTCTATTTCCCTTGCCATTGTAATTGATGAATACGGTGCAACGGTGGGACTTATAACCATAGAGGATCTCTTAGAAGAGATCGTTGGCGAAATTCGAGATGAATATGATTACGATGAAGAAGACAGCATTCAGGTAATATCTGAGCATGAATATATCATCGACGGATTTACAAAGCTTGATGATCTAAACGAAGCTCTAGGACTTAATTTAGAATCCGATGATTATGATTCTATTGCTGGTCACATCATAAATCTCCTAGACCACCTTCCCGAAGAAGGTGAGACTGTAGAAGAGAATAATATTGTATTTACTGTCACTTCTGTTGATAAGAACCGCATTGATAAAGTTCATATACTTATAAAGGATGAGGAAAAGGCAGAAGAAGACGGAGGAAATTAATAAAATTTGTGACGGGCACATTCTTTCTTCTAGACTATGTTGATACAAGTTATCTTTATATGTCATCCCAAAATGAAAGGAGTATACACTATCTCTTAATAAATACAAGATTACCCTGTAAGTGCCATGCCCTATTATCTAGGCCAGGCTTACAGGGTAATTTTATACTGAGGTAGTGTGAAAATAAAAACAATTTTCACACCTAGAAGTTTGTGCCTGCGTGATCCTCGGCACAAACTAACTCAAAGGGAAGGCATGTACTGTTAGTGTAAAATAATTTAAACCTTTGGAATTAAATATATTTTTTACTACTTCTTCTCTAATTTATTATATCAATATCTTCGATATCTTCGATATTCTCGATATTTTCTTGAACATGTTTTTTATCTTTCATAAGACTGTCTCCCATTCCCGTTACATTGATATTCTTAGTCGTCTTTGCTTCCAGGCTATCTGCCATAACTATATTTTTCATATCAATGCCAACAGAGCTTTGTACCGTATCAAAAACCTTGGCTAAAACTGTAGGGACACTATCCGATACACTATCAATACCGCCGCCATAGATCTTAATATCAGAAATCTGGCTTAAAGGTTCTGCAACTGCTTTCGCTATCTCTGGCAACTTCTCAATTAATTTATCTGCCATTGCAGCTCCAGTATACTTCTTATAGGCTTCTGCTTTCTTCTCCATTGCCTCTGCCTCTGCCAAACCTTTTGCTTTAATTGCTTCTGCTTCTGCTAAGCCCACAGCAGAAATTGCTTTCGCTTTAGCCTCGCCGCTTATGGTTGCTGCATCGGCTTCTGCTTTTGCTTTTAACTTAATTGCCTCCGCTTCAGCATTAGCCTCTGCTTTTTTAGATTCGGCTCTTGCTTCTGCTTCAGATATTCTTGTATATTTCTCTGCATCGGCTTCTGCTTTCTTTTGTTCTCTCTCTGCATTTGCAGGTTCAACCACCTTAGTCTTCAATTCCTCACGGGTTTTTTCCGCACGACGCTGTTCCAGCTCTATTTGCTTTAACTCTCTGGCTATCTCCACCTGTAGCTGAGCTTCCTGAAGCTCTTTTTGCTTTTGCTGCTTTAAGATATCGGCTTCCATTTGTGCTGCAATAACATCTTTGTTTGTAATACTCTTTTGAATCTCATAGGCAGCATCCGCCTTCGCCTTTGCAGATTCTTGCTCACTTCTAAATTCTGCTTCTCGGACTTCTTTGGCTTTAAGAGCCGCACTTACTTCCGTCTCTGCTTCCAAACGGGCCTTTTCACCCTCTTTTGTAGCTTCAGATTTCTTAATAGATTCTTCCTTAAGAGCAATTGCCTGGGCAATCTCAGCGTCCTTCTTCTTCTCTGCAATTTGCTTTGCACCTAAAGCTCTAATATATCCATTGGTATCATTAACATCCTTGATAGAGAAGTCCTTAAGTTCCAGACCCATCTCCCCAATCTTTGTTCCTACTACCTCTTGCACTTTTGCTGAAAAAGCCTCACGGTCATTGTAAATCTGCTCAACTGTCATGGAGGCTACGATTTCACGTAACTTACCTTCCAGAATAAGAGTTACCTGATCAGATATTGATTTCTGTATCTGCATCTCATTGGTACCGATAAATTGCTCAATCGCTGCATAAATGCTTTCATTGGTATTTCTTACTTTAATTACAGCAGTACCAATAACATCAATAGGAACACCTTGTGAAGACATGGTCTGAGATGTATTGATATTGAGTTGAATATTCCCCAGGGATATGGTATCCGTTCTTTCAAGTACTGGAATAACTATACCACCGCCACCAGTGATTATCCTCTTCTTCATACCGGTTACTACCATGGCTTTATCCTGAGGTACCTTCTTCCACATACGGAAAATTAAAGATATCACCAAAAGCAGCGCCCCAATTGCTATCATTGTAATAATTATTGGGACAATATTAATATCTTCCGCTCCAAACATTACTTTTTCCTCCTTATATTGATGCCTTTATGGCATTATTTTTCATATTTATTCTTTGGTTCTACTATAAATACACCATCTTTATTTTCCTTTATCACAACAGTTCTTCCAGTCTGTAGCTTCATGGTCTCATCCTGGCATCTTGCAGGATAACTAACCAAATCCTTCTTCATGGTAATGAAGCTAACAGTACCTAATTGGCCAGGTAAAATAGTATCAATGATCTTACCTTCATAGAGTAATAGTTCATTTTCACTAATACTACTGTTTATGACTTGGACTTTCTTTAGGGATTTAATAATCGTCTGCACAATTACTGAAGCTGCATATCCTATGATTATAGATATTATAAGGGTCAAAATCCTTCCCCTATTGCCAATGGTCATTAATGCTCCAGCGGCACCAAAGGATATGGCCAAAGCAGATAAGGCCAATAAGGAGGTTGGAATTAATCCGAGAGCAAAAAAAGAACCTCCCTCAGTCTCAATATAACTGATCTTTCCTAAATCTTTACTTACCGTGTGCCCAACTTCCCCGCTCATATCAATATCTAAAACCGGATCCATGACAGTATCCACATCGAACGCCGTATCCATGTTAAAGTCAACATCCGTACTTAAATCAATATCAGTACCAAAATCAATATCAGTACCAAAATCAATATCCGTACCAAGGTCAACATCCATATCTAAATCTACATCCCCACTGTCAGATAGGAATCCCATAAAAAAACTAAGGATAGGAAGTACTACTCCTCCCGCAAGAAAACATAAATAAAAAGTCAGCACCTATGAATATCCTCCCTCCTAAGCATAATAGCTGATCAACCCTGCTTTATATTCAGTATAACGTTAATAAAATAGAATTTCAACTCATTATCCTAATCTAAATCAAAGCTTAATCTATTCTTAATAATTTCTAATATGATTTATATTTGGAAGGCATTTCATTATTCTATAAATACCGCTGAATACCAATTAGCAGTCTCATCACGCTCTTTGAGTGCATGAATTGGGAGATCAAACTTCCTGACAGTGGCAAAAACATCAATTCCAACACTGTGAAAGGCAGGACGTGCTTTCTTGGGATTGGCACAGGGTTTATCAATTCGACCCAAACACTCTTTGCAGCAGGCACAATCACTTAAGGAAAATGCCATATAATATCCCCCAAGAAAAGCTTCTCTTTCAAGCTCAAAGGATACATTCTGTGCTATCTTTTTATCTGTAGAATGGATTATAATTCCCCAGGAATATTTTTTAAATATCTCCTGATATTCAAAAACACTTGGTGAACCCGGTCTAGAAGGACAAGTATGCCCCTTTCCCCAGTCAGAACAACCATACATGCATTTCAAAATCGTCCTGGTATCAAAAACGATATCCTCTAAATCAAAAATAACAGCATTATCAGCACCTAACTCCATAGCTCTATTCATAAGTTGTTCTATCATCTCTTCCTATCTCCTTTGTCGTAAATATCAATATAACATCCAAATTATTAATCTCTCTTTTAGATTAAGATGATATATTAATTGCTTAGGTATATTATATAGTACTTTAAAAATATATTCTACTACAAGCTTTTATCAATACAATTTGGCCTTAATAACAAATCAGTATCAATCAAATAGATTGTAGAATTACATAATAAGTTGAATTAGTAGGTTAAGCAAAAAAGCATGGTCTTGGTGCTTGAACTGCCCATTACATGCCTTAATGTCCTATCATTATTTATTATGGATCAGATTGCCTCTTGCTGAAATGAAGTTTACTAAATATTTATTATGTTCAAATGTTTTTCAGTACCATGGTTTTCGGTACCATGGTTTACATCTCTATCTCTAATGATACAAACTTCCCGTATAATCATCTGTGGCTTTTTTATCTATATAATACATAATAAAATCCCCGGCCTTTAGTTTAAATACATTGCCCTTATTATCAGTCTTCTCCAGGGGAGCGCCCTCCATAACCCACATGGAACAGTTTCCCTTGTTCAGATAATTGCTGCCATTAATATAAGAAAGATGCTCCTTACCTTTATCATCAATGGTTACAATATTAAAATTGACAATGAGATAGCCATCCTTTAACCAGAAGTCTTCCTTGTAATCAATTCCATGCTTTTTTAAATATCCAAAGACATCTATGCCTGCAGGGGCGGCATGTACATCTGTGGGAATCTTATAGGTACCATACCAGCGCTGCATATACTTTGACAGACTTGTTGTAGTCAGGCCTGTGGCATTCTTCACCTCAGCGAAAGAACTGTGCTTTGAGATATAGGAAGCATAATCTGTTCCTATATAGGTTCGAAATGCCTTTAATAATCTTATCTGTGAATAGGAATACATGGTGCTGTACTGATTGGCTATCTTGGCATAGCTTGTATTCATTACTGCCGCTGTATTCTTAAGCTCAGCCTCAGGGATTCTACTATAAACATTTCCTGTAACCCCCTCATGAAGATTAACCAGGTCAATCCCTTCACCAACTTTTACAAGAGGGTGTAGCTTTCCATTAATTTCTTCTTTGTAATACAAATCCACCTGCTGTCTATTCTTTCCTTTGGCATCCACATAGAAAAAGGTTGGTTTTATTTTAATCTGACAAGCATTACTATACATCTGACCTACGGTATCCAGCATAAAACGCACGGCATAGCCTGTCTTTAACACACCCAAGTTAGAATAGTTGGGATGACTTCCATTTATTAATGGCAACGTATATTTACTATAGCGTCCTATGCTTACTCCGTACTGATTATTGGTTCCAACGCTGTAGTAATAGGCATAACTAGATTTATATGAAGCTTGCTTAGTTCCATCTGTATTTCCTTCAAAATATTTGAATAACATGGTGTTCTTCTTACGAAATACCTCTTCCCAATTAGGATAATCAGAGATATCGTAAAGTTTTAAACCATATATTCTTCCTGACACCTGAATTTTTCTCGCTGCTATAGCTACATAATTGCTGATACTTGCATTTCTTGTAGTCTCTGTCCTACTTAATTTATCCGTACCATTCACAGCAATGGTTCTAAATTCAGCGGTATAAGTGCCTTCTTCTACCCACAAAGGAAGATAAAAACGTGAAGTAGCTCTCCCAAGTACAATCCAGGTACCTGCTTTAATAAAGCTATCATTACTCTGATCATTATCGCTAAGGGTATCTATATAGACGTCAAAGGGCAGCTTCATCTCATTTCTTACAATATCACTCTTCTTGGCAAGATAAGAAGTATTCTCTGGATCTATAAAAGAGCGTGAAAAATCCCTGTTATAGTAGCCTAGGCGGTTGCTATGAGATAGGGTGTTGGATATTTTAACGGTAAAGTCGTTTAAGCTTGAATTTGTATCTAGAACAAGCTGTAGGGCCCCCTCTTCTGGATTAATGAGCTGTATCCATTTATCATTATCAGCCGTGATGACTGGATCACAAATAACTGGTGTATGAAGGATGACATTGTTAACAGATACACTATAGGTACGTTGATTCGTGGATGCATTTATGCTGCTTGGGTGTAAGCTATAGAGAACACTTCCATTAGAGGCATAGGTGCCATTTTCTTTCTCTGCTTGAATTAACTTGCCATCGGTATACAAGGCCTTATCCTGGGTTATGGTTGAACATTGCCTTAGTGAGGAGGGATTGGGGCTTACACCTTTCTTCTCATCGTAGGTATTTGATAGGATAACACTGCCATCAAAGGAAAGATAATCATTTCTTACTTGTGCTTCACCTGTAAGTTCATTGGCATAAGAGGTTAAGTCAATGTATTCCACCTCTGGCCTATAGCCTGTATCAGAAGTAATGGGTTTATCATTCCATACCTCTATACCCTCTGTAACCTCCTTGGGTTCCTTTACATGGTCTTCTAAATTACTACTGCTCCAAGTGGAAAGGGAAGGAAGATTAAGATATCCCTGATTAGCAGATAGGGATACTCCACCCCCTGGCAAGGAATAATTATTTACTTGTGCCGAACTTACTCTATAATATTCTAGTTTAACAATCTCCCAGTAATTATAGGTTCGCTCCACCTTAATCACCTGGGTATCACTTACCTCCTCCCTAACCTTCTTCGCTTCATCCACTTCCTTTGGTGTGGCGGCATTATACTCTAGCGTGTAATGCATGGTTACCGGGACATAATAGTCTTTCACACCGGTCCTATTGACAAGGGTATATCCAAGAAGGTAATCTTTTGTCTTCACGTAGACATGCTGACTTTCCGTGGTTGCTATTCCCTGCTGTGAGATAAAATAGGGTGATGAATAACCATCTCCATTAATAACTCCATAGGGTGATGGATAGTCTAAGGCTGCGATAATTGGTGCATCTGGTGTATCTGGAAGGACTGGAATAGCTCCATCATAATAGAATCTCAGTGTAGCAACGGTGCCTAAGGATGTTGATGGTGGAATTAAAAAGGATGCGGTTGCTTGGGTTCCGCTTTTAGATTTAAGACCTGAGGTTTCAGAATACTCCAACTCCCATTTATTCTGATAGGTATAGATAATCCCATTAATGGATTTAGAATTGATTGCTGTTTTAAGGATGGATTGATTTCTTGTTACTGCTTCTCTTGATATCTCATGGATGATATTTCCTGTCTTATTTACCATAATGACACGTAACGTGATTTCTTCTAACTTGGTATTGTCCTTCTTATAATAGACTTTTACGGTAATGCCACCACTAACCTTCTCTGCCTTTGGTGCTTTGAAAACAATATCATTACCCGTTCCTTTCTTTAATTCAGTCGGCTTTGAACTCGTGTTAAGTGTATAAGACCAGTCCCAGTTTCCTTTATAAGCGTAGTATTCATCTCCTATCGTTAGGTTGTCTGGAATAGCTTTTCCATGTGTATAGGTCTCATCTCCCAATGCTGATCCTGAACCTAAGTTATAGTCCAGCACTTGACCTGTGTCTACATCAATTGCCTTTACCGTAACAGGTATTGGTTTTTCTGATTTTGCTTTATAATAAATCTTTACCTCTAATGTACTATACAACATTAAATCCAAAGGTACATTAAACTTAACCGGGGAATAATCATAAGCCAGGTCAAGTTTTATATTTTTCTTTGACCCATAAATATTCTCATAGGTATACTTAGCTTCTGTTGTCCTTTGATAGACTCTATCCATCACAGTAATTGTTTTATTAATAGTATCCAATGGTTGGGTAAAATCTTTACCTGCATTGATTTTACCTTCATATGAAATATCTATTATTTCATCCCTATCTTTATCTACTGCATAAACTTTAATAGTGCCCTCTGTCTTCTTCTTGTAAATCAACCATACATGAGAACCTCCATATTTCATCATTGC
Source organism: Bacillota bacterium (assembly GCA_023443625.1). The sequence continues at coordinate 8,810 of JAEZTQ010000062.1, forward strand.
TTGACCTTTAATAATTTCACTTATAGGTGTACCCGTATCAATATAGGCCTTTTTGTATGCCTTATCTTTGCTAAATCCATCTCCTGTCTTAGTTACTATATAACCACAAATTTCGTATGAAAATCCGTTCTTATTTATGCCTTTTGGTTGATTATCCCAAGTTATGTAATTGCCGGCACAGGTCTCTCCTAATAAATCATATTCTTTTATTGGCTGTCCGTCCTCAGAATAGTAATGGATATAGGATTTATGGAAGTTTGGTTTGAATATGATAGGCATATTATAGAATTTCTCAAAATCATTGAGGGTTTTGTTTCCCCAGGTCTCGGCGTTCATGATGTCCTTCCAATTTATACAATTTTCCTCCCCAGGTGTTCTTTTTCCATTCTTATCAACTGTATAAGTGCTAAATATCATATGTAGATATATGGGGGTATCCGCTGTAATATCTTCAAATTTATCCATCAAAGCATTTTGCACTCGTTCTGCACTTAATTCGATATAGGTATTACCATCCCCTCTGGATTTCTTCTCCTCCTCTTGAAAATAGATTTTTGCAACAGACCCAGCCGTACTCACAGAGTCTGGGCCTGTCTTATTCTTTACTGTAACTTCCTTTTCAATTGGCTCTCTTGTTATGGATAAGCCGATGGTTTGCCAACGAGTACCAGAGGATGCTGCTTTTGATTGAGCGTCAATGAATATTATGCCATTTTTCATTGTAATTGTTCTGGATAGATTACCTTCAGAATCAAATACTTCAAATTTGGATTCCCCCAATCCAAGACCTCCTAAAGTGCCTGCATGAACATAATGAACATTCAATGCTAAAAATACATTTACCAAAACTAGTATAACGCTAATAAACCTCTTCCTATATGATTTCTGAAACAAGAAAAACCCTCCTATTTTACAGGAATATTATATGCATCAACAAAATAAGTTACAATATCAATAGCAAAGTCTGATCCATCTCCTGAAGAACCATTATTTGTAGCAAATAAAACATCAAAAACTCCTGTTCTCCATTCCCCACTCTTTAAGTTATCTAGCATAGGATATTGGCTATAAAGTAATTTGTTTTGTTTTACGTTAATATCCTTTGCTGTGATGCGATATTTTACATATGCTCTCATTCGCCATCCGGTATAGTAATATAACGTCGATGGTTCTACTGCGATAATTGAACTTTCTACCACAACCTTGTTTGCCTTCATATCGTCAATGTAAAAAGATCTGATATCCGCTTCTCTATCACGATTACTTCTTACAAATAATGCTGCTAACCCCTCTATCCATTTATCACCTACAGTTTTATAATCAACATTAAATATATAATTTAAATATTGCTCTGCCATATCTGCCCAATCATAAAGATATTTATCCATTTCCTTTTTAAATGACCATTGATCGTACCAATTTCTAAATGTAAACTTCTTCATATCCCCTGGATAACAGTAGTCCTTATTCTTTACAAACTCTTTCTTATAATTCTTATTTATCATAAAATCGAATTGCTTTTCATAGAAGGAATTGGGATAACACTCAAGAATATATTCATATCTATTGGCATTCTTAGGTAAGTTTGTTGTCCTAATCAACATACCATCAGGACTGATACCAGCACGTTTTGAAGGCTTTAGCAGCAAATTAATTGCTGTTGTAGCAGCCCCTATCGAAACCTGAAGACTTCCTCTAAACTCTCTATTTTGTATATAATAACCGTTGCTATATCCCTTAAAGAACCCTTTGGCATAGGCCTTGGCCACATCTTCCCTCTTACTTTCCTTAATCTTCTTGATATCTGAAATCCTTTTCTTTAACACTGTCTTAAGTAGCTGAGTATCCACTGTATCTCCATTGAGGTATTCATCTGCACGGTTTATTAAGACTGCCAAATCCGTTCTTGTTAAATAATCACTGTATTTAGTAAAGTCCCCATCTTTTAATATATTTACATCCTTAGCCGCCTGGATGTAAGGTTCTTTTATACTTTTATCCACGGGTAATTTCATTTTGGTTACCAAGTTCTTAATAAAGGCATCCACTTTTATGTAGGTAGTTGCGGCTTGTGCCCTTTGCTCTGTAGGATGCATTGAAAGTGTTAATACCATAATAAATACTAATATTGTAGCTGTAAGTTTCTTCATAAAATCCCCTCCTCAATTATTCTGGTAGTGTCAAGTCTGACACCCCGTTTTTCTATCAAAACCTTTATTTTTCAAGGGTTACAAAGTTTTTCAAATAAAAATAACAATGACCCCCTTATTAGAAGTATAATTAGAGTTACCACACAATA
>JAEZTQ010000072.1 GCA_023443625.1 Bacillota bacterium
TGCTCATGACAATCATCATGAGTATCAGTCTGCTGCCAATCAACGTAATGGCTGAGGGCGACGCAGACAGCGCCGGCAGCGCTTCCCAGACGGAGGAATCAGTTTCCGGTGATAGCTCCGCCAGCACAGGCGATGCCGCGACCGGCGACACCAGCACGGGCGATGCCGCGACCGGCGACACCAGCACGGGCGATGCCGCTACCGGCGATACCAGCACGGGCGATGCCGCTACCGGCGACACCAGCACGGGCGACGCCGCTACCGGCGATACCAGCACCGGTGATACCGGTACTGTAACCGATCCGGCAGCGCCTGTTACCCCCGTTTCCCCCGTGACTCCTGCCGATCCCGCCGCTCCTGCGGTTCCTGAGAAGACCCCGGAGGAGTTGGCAAAGGAAGAAGCGGACCGTCTGGCTGCAGAAGTTGCCGCAAAGGCCGAGGCTGAGCGCCTTGCCGCGGAAGCTGCCGCAAAGGCCGAGGCTGAACGTTTGGCTGCCGAGAAGGCTGCGTTTGAGGCCGCCCATGCCGCCATCAGCGTTACCTATGAGGATAAGGCCAACGACATGACCGTGACCGTTAACGCCCCTGTGGGTGCGTTTGAAACCGGCACTGAAGTTACCGTCAACCCGATCCTGCCGGAGAAGGTCGGCGTTTTCAAGACCGTGGTTAACGCGATTAAGTCCATGTTCGGCGCAGAGGTGGAAGCGCCTGCCGACCCAGTCAACGACGTGATCAACGACGTACTGACCCAGCAGGAGGGCACTGAATCCGATACGCTCAATCAGGTCTCCTATGACATCACCTTTCGCAAGGACAGCGTGGAAGTCCAGCCCGCCGAGGGTTATTCTGTGGGCGTTCAGTTCACCGCAGCCGAAGACAGCGCACTGTCAGTCGCCGGCGAGATGCGGGTTTATCACATCACCGACGGCGAGACCGGTTTGAACGAGGAGGATATCCTTACCGCCTCCAGCGTGGTGGCGGAGCCTGTGGAAGCCTCCCAGATTGACAACGGCGTGGCCGTAGTGGCCGACAGCTTCTCCATTTATGTGGTGAGCGTGAAGCAGGGAAACAAGAATCAGAACATCGAGATCACCGCTGGCGGCACCTGCTACCTCAACGGCAAGGGTAAGGACAAGAATGACGACGTGTGGGTGTTCTTTGACGAGCAGACCAATGAGATCTCCGCAAGCAATCCCCCCGCCGCAGTGGATGTCTCCGCCTATTTTACGCTGACAAACACCTCGTGGAGCGGCGATAAGAATCTGGTTATCAAAGAGGGAACCCCCAACGGAACCTATTATCTGTACCACGCTTATACAGATGGGTGGTGGAATGAATTCCGTTATTATGAAATTTTCAAGATCACCGTTAATCTGAAAACTGGCGAGCTAAACTTCGACCGGAACGACGGCAGTGTGGCCGCTCCGGCAAAGCAAGTAGCCGCTGTGGGTAGCCAGATTACTCTGCCCAATTATACCGGCACAAAGACCGGGTACGTGTTTTCCGGTTGGAGCCTGAACAGGAACGCCAACGGAGACGGACAGTATAAGCCGGAAAACAACGGTATCGTGTACCCTGTGGACAGCAAGTATATCGTGCCCGATGGCAAGGTAACGCTGTACGCAGTCTGGTCGGCTCAGAACACGAGCGCCCAGTTCTTTGTTCGGTTGGACGGCACCATCCCTACCGAGCCGCAGGGCCACGATTCCTCTGAGTACACCGATGCCATCGACATCGCGGGTGCGCTGAAGGTCGCCACCTTCTACACCAATTCCACAAATCCCGGCGTGGCGAATATGCTGAACAAGCAGCCCATCAATGAACAGATCAAGGCGGTATATCGCGCGTACAACCCCGACACCCAGTATGTACTGTGGTATGTCATCAAGCCGGAGAGCACCTGGCACGTGGACGGCGTGGTGCTGGATAAGGCAAAGGTCAACCTAGCTTACAACGCCAATACACCCGCGGGGCTTACCTTTGTGAATGGCACCATGCCTGACGGCGCACAGTATATCTCTGGCGCTTCCGTCAAAGCCGGCGCTCATGCCAAGACCAACACGGTGCGGATTCCCGAGCTGACGGGCTATACCTTTACCGGCTGGAATACTGCGGCAGACGGTAGCGGCGCGGGCTACGCCTCCAGCGAGACCTTTACCATCACGGCGGACACCACCCTCTATGCCCAGTGGAAGGCCGACAGCGACACCAAGTATGTCGTGGAGCACTATCTGCAAAAGCTGGAGGGTACCGGCTATACGCTGGAGGAATCCACCGCGAAGTACGGTGTCACCGGAAAAGAGGTCACGGCGACCGCCAACGAGTATGTGGGCTTCACTGAGAACACCACCATTGCTGACCGCGTTGCCACCGGCATCATCAAGGCCGACGGCTCTCTGGTGCTGAAGCTGTACTACACGCGCAACAGCTATCCCGTCACTTACACTTTGGGCACTAAGCCCAGCGATGCGCCTGACGTGAGCACGTTTGGCGAGAAATTTGTGAAGTATGGAACGAGTGTGGACGTTCATGCTAATCTGGAACCTTCTAACGCAAAGAACGGAAATAAAATTGGCACATGGACATTCCTCAACTGGAGTAGCAAAGATGCAACCATTGAAAATGGAAAATTTGTTATGCCAGCAAAACCCGTTACGATTAGCGGTTCCTATCAGTTTGCTGTGGCAGGAACGTACGGCGTTAGTTATGCGGATGGAATGGGAAAATTGGTAAAAGACGTAGAAGGAAGAGAGACTGGCGAGACGTATACTGTTCTGAACTACGATAATACCAAACTGAACTTCTCAAAGCCCGGTTGGGACTTTGCTGGCTGGACGAACGATGCCGGCAAGACGAATACCGTCGGCGAAACAGCTACCTCCGACAAAACGGCGACAATCACCTATACTGCTCAATGGACGGCGAGAAACGATACGAAGTATGCCGTGGAGTATTATCAGCAAAATGCAACTGGCGTTGGGTATACGTTAGATGGGACCGGTGTAACCAAAGAAGGAACGACCGATACTGAGGCGAGCGTAACGCCAAATGAAAACCGTTATGAGCATTTCACTTATAATGAGAGCAAGTCTACAACCAAAGGTACAATTACCGGAGACGGAAAGCTGACGCTGAAGCTGTACTACGACCGCGAGACCTATACCGTCCGGTATCTGCCCGGCGAGCATGGCACGTTTACTGAAACTTCTCAGCAGGTTCGCTATGGCGTAAACACTCCGGCGGCTCCCGTCACAAGCGGAGAGGCTGGTTATACGTTTAAAGAGTGGACTCCCGAAGTTGCTGCAACGGTCACCGCCAGTGTGGACTACACCGCACAGTGGAAAGCAGATGAGCATAATTACAAGGTGGAGTTCTACTATCAGGATGCAACAACCGGCCAGTATCCCGCAACGACCACAAAGTTTGATACGCGCAAGGCGAAGACGGCCGAAACGGTTCAGGTAACCAATAACGACCAGAAGCCGACGGAAAAGGGCTACAAGTTCGACAACGAGAATACCAACAATGTGTTGGGCGGCAAGATCCCGGCAACCAGCATGCTGACGCTGAAGGTTTACTTTGCCCGCGAGTTTGGCCCTGATGTGATTCAGGACGCCAGCTTCGTCATTCACAAGCAGGATCAGGCAGAGAAGCCGATGAGCGGCGTTACCTTTACCATGACGCCGGATGCAGCGAACGAGGCAACAAAGACTTCTACATGGAATGTTATCACAGGGGATAACGGCGATGTAACCGTGACCATCGACAAGGCATATCTCGGCAGCAAAGATTCCTATTCCTTTACCTTGCACGAAATGGTTCCCACCGGCTTTGACGGCGCACAGGACTACACGATCACCGTAAAGAAGGGAACGGTTCGGGTTGAACTGCAAGAGACTGCGGATAAGGCTTTCTTCGCGCACATTTGGGACTGGATTGTCGGTGCGGATAAGCCCGAATGGAATAACGCTACTAAAACGCTGACTGTGACGAACAATGCGAAATCCTACAAGGTCGAGTATGTTTACGATGAAACAGCTCCCGAAGGTGCGGTACTTCCCAAGAGTGAGAGTCATCAATACGGCGAGGAAGTAACAAAAACAGCGCCGACGACGGTTCCGGGCTATCAGTTTAACGGCTGGGTCCCCTCGAATGAAGGCGGATTTGCTGAGGTCGATGGAAAGACGACTATGCCTGCGCACAACGTCAAATTCACCGGTTCCTGGACGGCAAATAGCGGTACCGCATACACCGTGGAATACTACTATGAAATGCTGGACGGCAAGTATCCTGACGAAGCTTCTGAAACGGTAACTCCGGCTCCTTCCGGAACGACAGGAGAAGCAGTCAATGTAACGGATCTCCAAAAGTCCCATGACGGTTTCAAGTATGACCATACCACCTATCAAGCGACCGGCAAGGACGCAAGCACTACCGCACTTCCGATTGCGGGCGACGGTTCTCTGGTCATCAAGCTGTACTACACGCGCAACAGCTACAAGGTGACCTATGCCGTGACTGGCGATAAGCCCAGCGACTTTGACGAAACGAGCATTCCTCTGGAAAAGTCCTATCCGTATGGCACGGTGGTTAACGTTGCCGATTTACTGAAGGATTCTACTGCCAAGAAGGACGGCGTGAGCGGCAAGTGGAGCTTCACCGGATGGAAAACGAAGAATCTGACGGAGAATCCAACCAGTGGTGAGAGCTTTACGGTCAACGGGAATGTAGCGTTCACCGGCAACTATCAGTTTACGAAGAACGGTACGTTTACCGTTGTCTATCAGGACGGAACAACGACCAAAGACGGCGGAACCTATGATACCGGTAAGCTCTATACCGTTTTGTCGGCTGAGAAGGCTGGGTTCTCGAATCCCGGCTACCACTTTGATGGCTGGACGAACGATGCCGGCAAGACAAATACAGTTGGCGGCACGGATACCTCCGAGGTAACGGCGACAATCACCTATACTGCCAAATGGGCGGCAAATACTGACACAAAGTACACGGTTGAGTATTACTATCAGAATGCGGACGGTAGCTATCCTACCACGGTTGGCGACGAGAACAGAGCTGTCCGGTATGATGGAATAACCGATCAGCTCGCGAGCGTTAAGGATAGCGATAAGACGACGACTCAGACTGGCTATGTGTACGACAGTACAAACGCGGGCAATGTTTCCACCGGCACGGTTACCGGCGACGGTTCTCTGGTTTTGAAGGTCTACTTCAAGCAGCAGTTTACCGTGACTTATAAGCCGGGTGACCACGGAAATTTTGATGCCATCGAATACAAGACTCTGGATTGTAACGCAGCTACCCCGACAGCTCCCGCGGCAAGTGATAACAACGGCTACACCTTCAAGGGCTGGAATGACGGAACTAAGACGTATCCAACAACCGCAGACCTTCCTGAGAAAGTAACAAAGAGCGTGACGTATACCGCGCAGTGGGAAGCAACGGCATACACCATCAACATTGTGCTCGACACAAACGACTTTGATGGCAGCGCCAAAAAAGCAGCCGCCACTGTAACTATCCCCGTGACGGTGGAGAATCTGGAGGATACCCTGAAGAACGCAGACTTTAGCAAATTGGAGTTCGAAGGCGCTACCCTCTACAAGCGTGAAGCAGAAGCAAAAGCTGACGGCAAAACAGTATCAATGCTCCTCAAGAACCCCTCCTATGTTGGCTTGAACGTGAATGGCAAGGAATATGGCTTGTCAGGAAATGCCAAACCGAACATGGAGACTGTAAAAATCAAGCTGCTCCAGAGCAAGGATCATCAAACTACGCTGACCTTCACCTTTGATCAGATCGTTCATCTGGCGGTCAATTATAAGGACGGAACAGATGTAACATCGACAAAGCAGATTTTCAACACAAACGGGGACGCAGGACTGAGCATCAACCTTGCTCCGACGAAGGACAACTGCACCTTGCAGGGTTGGACACTCAATGGAAAGAAGTTTGACTTTGCGACGGATTGCAACAAGGCGTTTGCCGATGGAAAAGTTCTGGTAAAGCAGGCAATGACCTTGAAGGATAACGGATTTGCTGCTAATTCCACGGACAATGATGGTATCGACGAGATCTGGTACACCTTTGAAACGCAGTGGAATCCCAACCTGATTATCACCAAGACCTTCTCCGGCGTGTCCGCCCTTCCTGAGAATTTCCAGATTGTGGTTGAGGGACAGGGCACGGCCTATACCCTGGGTCTCAATGAGTCTGACGATGTGCAGGCTCCGGACGCCAACGTACCCGTCGTGATGGCGGCAACCGGCAACACTTACACCTGGACGCTGCCTGGACTTCCCACCGGCGAATACAAGCTGGTTGAGAAGAACTACAATGTGAACGGATACTCCTTGCAGGTTACCGATGGAAACGGAGAGCAGGTAAAGGACTATTCTCAGACAATCACTGCCTCTAATACCACAGATGCAAAGAACGCGGTAACCTTTGCCAATGATTACTCCGTCAACTCCCACGCCGTCAGCTATCTGGTGGACGGCAAGGAATACAAACCTGGCACGGACTATGCGGGCAGCTTCGCCTTCGGCACGGTCGTGCTATACGCTCCGGACTATGCGCCTGCCGGTGGCTACACCTTCTCCGGCTGGTACAGCGATAAGGATTGCACGCAGAAGATCGGTGAAGCATCCTTCTCAATGCCCGATAAGGATGTGACGATTTATGGCAAGACCACGGCCAATGCCCACACCGGCTACACCGTGCAGCATTATCAGCAGAATCTGGATGGCGGTTATGCGCTGGCAGATACGGACAATTTGAGCGGAACCACTGGTGCAAGCGTTATCGCCGCACCCAAGACCTATACCGGCTTTACGGAGAACAAGACCCATGCAGACCGTGTTGCCAGCGGCGCTGTTGAGGGCGACAACTCTCTGGTTTTGAAGTTGTACTATGACCGCGAAACCTACAAGGTCACCTACACCTACGTAACCACACCCGCTGGCGCATCCGCGCTGCCGGAGACGGTCACCTATCGGTTTGGTGAGACAGTTCCTGTGGCAACTGCGGCAACAGCTCCCAATTATATCTTTACCGGTTGGGTTACTCCGGCGGATGTCACTGTGGAAAACGGTAGCTTCACAATGCCTGCCAGTGACGTGACATTGAAGGGCGATTTCAAGGCTGTTGTGACGCCTACGCCTACGCCTAACCCCGGCCCTGGCAATGATCCCGGCTATGGCCCCGGCGAGACGCCCAGCGTGGTCATCCCCGACACGAATACCCCGACCACGGATATTCCCGATGTCAGCACACCTACCACGGAAATTCCCGATGAGGATGTGCCTCTGACGGAGATCCCCGATGAGGCCACGCCTCTGGCGCTGGCTCCTGCCACCGGTGACAACATCATCCTGTGGGTGATGGCTGCTGCGGTGTCCGGACTCGGACTGGTGTGGATTGCTATCGCGGGTAAGAAGCGCAGAGACAACAACGCACAGTAAGCATCTTTCAAACTGAACAACCAGATAACACCGAGCGGAGACCGAGACGAGAGTCCCGGCCTCTGCTCAATTTTTGCCCATGCACCGATATTGTCTCGCCTTTTGTGCGTAAGCGTCAAACGGGCAGGAAAAAACGGGCTCACCAAAGTAGGCGAGCGATAAGGTATACTAAGGGACCTGTTGACAAAGTGGCGTATAAACCCTTCCTATGGTACAATAACTATAGGGAGGGATGCTGCATGATGGGATACCAAAGCAGACAAATGGCAATGATTTTCGTGGATATGGAGTCATTAATTCCGAAAAACCACCTGCTGCGGAAAATCGACCGGATGGTATCCTTCGACTTCATCTATGATCTTCTGGCGCCGTATTATCCGGCAACAGGTCGCCCATCCATCGACCCTGCCAGTATGTTTAAAATGCTCTTGATCGGATATCTGTATGGCATCAAATCAGAGCGGCGGCTGGTAGAGGAAGTTCGGCTCAATATTGCCTATCGCTGGTTCTGTGGATTTGAACTGGATGACGCCATCCCGGATCACTCTACATTCAGCAAAACCAGGACGCGAAAATGGCAGCAGAGCGCTCTCTTTCAGAAAGCTTTCTATGAGATTGTCAAACAGTGCGTAGCTGGCGGTCTTATCGACGGAAAAGCCATGGCTGCGGACGGAAGCTACATTCCAGCCAACGTATCAAGAGAAAGCTGGATCGATGTAGAAATCGAAGTTGAACAAAGTATGCAAAGTTATCTTGACTCCTTGGATGAAGAGCTTTCCAACCAGCCGGGGTTCAAAAAGCCGCCAACCAGAATTGCAAAGAAGCGACGCACCACCAGCCAGACAGATCCAGACAGCGGCTATATCAATCACGGCAGCAAACGCGGCATTGGGTATTTGATGGAAGCAACTGTGGACTGTAAACACGGCATTTTAACAGGTGTTGATGTATGCCCTGCCAATGAGAAGGAAAGTCTTCTGGTCTTGCGGCATTTGGAACGGCAGATAAATCTTGGCATCCCAATGAACCGGCTTGCTCTGGATCGCGGATATGAGACTGGTGCTGTTCACCGGGGGCTGGAGCTGTTGAGCATTACCGGATATATCCCTGCGATCCAATTCTCCAATCCACCGGAGAAGTATGGATTCTCCTACGATCCACAGTTGGACGCATTCATCTGCCCGGAAGGAGTCCCTCTTACATACCATAGGCTAAATTGCAATAAATCGACTGGTAAATATCTGCGCTGCTATCAAGTCGAGGGCGATACCTGTATGCACTGTCCAAAACGGCCGAACTGTTTTGACAAGGCCGGAATTCGGCGCAGGGTGCTGGCCAGCAGCTGCTATCCGGCATTTTACAGAGGACATCAGCGTGTTGGGACTCCTGAATACCTATCCATGATGCGGCTTCGTAAAATCTGGGCCGAGGGCAGTTTCTCTGCCTTGAAACGGGAACACTGCATTTCAAAGATTCGAAAAAGGGGCATTCTTGCAGCAACGGAAGAATGCCTTCTTGCAGCCATGGCCCTAAACCTTAAGAGGATGGCAAATGCCATCTTTTTTATCTTCATATTTACTATCCTGCCGATACCTCTGCGAGTTTCGGCAGAATTTTTGCCTTTGTCAACAGGTCCAATCCTTGACACTACCAGGCGAGCCCGCAGATTAAACAGCAGTATTTTTCGTTTGTAGATTGCGGCAGCCTTCCGGTGCGTGAGCCGGGGTAAGTTTTTCCGGCCAATCGGCATCGCCAGCGGCCACTGCTGGAGCTTCGCTTAGCACCCAGACCAGATAGCGGAACGGATCGAGGCCGTTCTCCTTGGCGGTCTCAATCAGACTAAAGATGGTCGCACTGCCCTGTGCGCCGCCCGGTGTATTCGCAAACAGGAAGTTCTTTCTGTCCATTACAAAAGGCTTTATACTGCGCTCGGCGCGGTTGTTGCTCAGTTCCAAGCGCCCATCTTCCAAATAGCGTATCAGGTACGGCCACTGCTCATGCAAATAGTAAATTGCTTTGCCAAGTGCAGATTTCGGTACTGCCTTTTTCGTATAAGACCACGCCAACAGAGCGTCCAGAACGGGCTTTTCCAGTTCCAGCCGCTGTGTATATCGTTCTTCTGGCGTCGGCCCCGCAAGATCCTTCTCAATGGCAAACAGTTTGGTGCAGTATTGCTGTCCTTCCAGTGCTGCAGATCCAGCTTGCTCTGGTTTTGGCAGGGCGCTCACAGCTTCATCAAATTTTCTTCGCGCGTGCGCCCAGCAGCCCACCACAGAGATGTTCTCCGGCAATCGGTGGTAGCCCTGGTAGCCATCCGCGTGCAGCCAGCCTGAGAATCCAGACAAAAACTTTTCTGCGTTCTCGGCCTTTCTGTCCGGCTTGTACTCATACAGAACAATCGGATGCTTGGCGTCACCACTGGTACGGTACATCCACATACAGCTCTTGGACTGCGCCTTTTTGCCCTCCTCATGGAGAACCTGTAATGTGGTTTCGTCCGCATGAAGCACTTGCCTGTATACTAGTTGCTCGTGAAGTTGGTCATAGATCGGGGTAAACCAATGCTCAGAAACCCACATCAGCCAGTTGGACATGGTTTGCCGGGACAGCATTACACCGCTGCGGTTCAGTTCAAACCAACTGCGGGGGCTGTGTTTTCAGCTTTCGGTAATTGCGATGCACCACAGCCAGCCTAATATGTATCCCCATTTCTCTCGTTTTTCTATCCGCTCCCCCTCGTTTTCATTCTAAAACCATCTCTTAGACACGTTGAAACTTAATCCCCCTAACAAACTAATTTTGAGTGAATTCTTTCAAATGTTCACCAAACCCATGGTATAAAATGATTTCTCCTTAACAGAAATATAATGCTTTCTGTTAAGGAGGAACTTTATTATGAAGATATCCACAGATCTAAAGAGCGCCATGGTTCAACTGGGGATCGCCAAGCTGCGGGATCACCAGATCAAGCCTCTGAATCACAACCTGCGTCATCGGGACACGATGGTCATTGCGCCCACCTCTGCCGGTAAATCGCTGCTCTACCAACTCCCTGCATTGATCTGGTCGGACACATTGACACTGGTCATTGAGCCCACATTGGCTCTGATGCACGATCAGGTACAGAAATTACAGAAGTTGGACATCCCCGCCGCGTATCTGGACAGTATGATGAGTGAATCCGATAAGAAGAGGGTACTGCACAATCTGGCTACACAAAAGATTCACATCCTCTATATAACACCCGAACGCCTGCAGACAAAAAAGTTTCAGGAAGCCATCGCACATTACCCTGTTGGTCTCATTGCTGTGGATGAATGCCACTGTGTTTTGGATTGGGGATACTCCTTCCGTAGTGCCTACCTGCAGATTGGGGACTATATCGACTCCCTTCCGAACCGTCCCACAATTGTTGCGTTAACTGCGACCGCTGATGAAGCATCCCGCAATGAAATTGCAAAGCGGCTCTCTATGAAGAAATTCAAGTGTTATGTTTCATCGCTGGAGCGGAAGAATCTGATTTTTATGAAGAAGGGCTTTTCCTCGCAGGCAGAGAAGCAGTCTCCATTATTCCGCTGCCTGAAAAAATACGAACCCCGCTCTGCCATTGTCTACTGCAATACCCAAAAGGCTGTGGAGGCAGTTGCAAAGCTTCTGAAGGAACAGTATCCACACGAGGTTGCAATGACCCATGCAGGCATGGGATCTGCAAAGCGTTATGAGCAGGAGAAAAAGTTCCTCACCGGCAAAAGGTGGATTATGGTGGCCACCTCTGCCTACGGCATGGGTGTGGATTTGTCCACGGTGGATTTAGTGATTCACTTCAATATGCCGCTCTCTCTGGTGGACTACTACCAGCAAGCCGGACGAGCTGGGCGGAATGGAAGTCGTGCCCACTGCATGTTGTTCTACTGCCAGCAGGATTACAAGAATAACTGGGGGATTCTCAAAAATTCAGAGGCTCCTGATCTTTTGTACCAACGGCTGGATCAAATGTGGGAGTTTTGTCAGGAACAGCATCACTGCCTGGTCTGTGGAATGCTGGAAGCGCTGGGGGAGTACAAGGCAAAACGCTGCAATCACTGCACCGCCTGCCAGAAGGAGCGGCGGGCATGAAAGAGTATCTGAATGTAGAACGCGGCATTGACACATTCTGTCTGTACAGTGTCCTTTCACGCGAACAGAAAAAAGAAATCTTACAGCATCTGAAGAAGTGGGAAAAGTTCTTTTCCGACTCTAATTACTGGGACGGGTCGTCTAAATATTGGAGCAATTATTTTGAAGAAAAAGGCATTAAACTGGAGATATCGCAATGGAACCGGGGTGCTGATACAGGGTGGAATCTGTATGTACGAATCAAACCTGCGCTGGTATTGAAACTGGCCCCTTGGGCGCTGTACCAACCGGACAAGGCAAACTATCGTGAAATTGTGAAAAGGGTGGATCGGCTTCTGGAAACTGTGGGCATCCATGAATCTATCAAAGAGATGAGCATTTGCAGAATCGATGTAACGGAAAACCAGTTCTACGCTGAACAGGATGACGTGATGCGGCAGCTTCATCTGTTGAAAAAGAGCATGATTCCGGCAAAATATGAGCAGGTCTGGTTTTCTAAGGACAACAACACGGTAAAAGATGCAAAAGCTGCCAACAAGCATTCTTACAAACTCCAGTGTAAATCCACAGCGTTCTTTGTCTATGATAAGACCGCGCAGTTGCAGATGATTGACCGTTTCCCACGCTCCGTGCAATCTCAGCACATTCTGCGTCTGGAGGTGCAGCTGAAGCGCAAGGCCATGCTGAAAAAGATCGGGAAACAAAACAGCCAGTATCACGAATTAAAAGCCTGCGCGCAAAATGCGGAGAAGATTATCCACTGGTTTGTAAAGCGGCTACAACCCAAACGCACGCAAACTGTGCGATATGCGGATGCCAGCGCCCTTGCCAGCGCCGTTCGTAAGGAAGCCTTACGTGAGCGCATGCTTTATCTGCTGCGCAAGACCAGTGACTCAGACAATCTGTCAAATGCGCTGGAAAAATTAAAGGAGTATTTTCAACTGTCCCCAGGTCAGTCCCGAAATGTGCTGAAGTCGTTTGAGAAACTCGGTATTTCACCAATCACCTTGCCGAATACAGTGTAAAGCGGGTTTTTGTTGTTCGTTAAAAATCCGAATATAAATAATGGTATTAAAAATCAGGTGGGACACGTGAAAATCTCCATCTGTTTTCTCAAAAGTAAGTTTTTGCCGTCTGTTTATATATGCAAACTTGTTTAAAACGAGTGCCTTTTAAAATGATTTAAGTAACATGAATATAAGGATGCAGGGAAATGTGGTGAGATACATGCGCTGGCCTTATACCAATGGTCTGCATTCTAATTCATGCCAAGAGGTGCTATTATGAAGTTCTGTTCCCTACATTGACTACCACAAGCTAAAGGAGTCATACACAATCCCTGAGTTGTGCGATCTGTTTCAGATGGAGAAAGGAGACCTGCACAACAATTGTGAGCAGTATGAGATCAAGCCGCGGCGGGATAAAATTGGGGACTACGGTCTGGTGAAGTACGACGTTCGCAAACTCCACAATGCCATCTATCACGAAGGAGATGGCAGGCAGCGACTTTGCGAGGAGGACGATCCGTGGGCATGAGCGAGGTTCTGACCGT
>JAEZTQ010000007.1 GCA_023443625.1 Bacillota bacterium
AACCAATCTTGTTTCTCTTGGTCCATTGGCCGCTTTTGGGCTTTGTTTTGACCTTACCATTAACCATTTATTTATTCCTCCCGCCTTTTAAAAGGGCTGCCGCAAAATGAAAGTTCATTTCCGGCAGCCCATTACGTACTCTTATTTTAAACCGCTTAAGTAATCATTGATCAAATCAATCGCATTATCGGCAGCATCTTCCGGTGTACTCTGTCCATAAGCAACACTTTCAATCATATCTTCCTGAATGGCATAAACTTCCGCACTGGTAGTATACCCCTTGTCACTCTTGCCATTTAACCCTGCTGCCAGATCTACTGCACTTACAACAACTGGATTTAACAGTTTCTTATCTGCACAAAGGTTTCTTGCTGTAGAGGTCGGCGGTACACTTCTGACGTCTTTTAATGTCGCCTGAGCTTCCGGATTGTTGTAGAAATAATCCAGAAATCTCACTGCTTCCTCCGCATGCTTGGAGTTCTTGTTTACTGTCATGTACTGGGGTGTATCTGCAAAGAATCCGTCATTAACCCTATCTGCAGATAAGGGCATCTGCACCACCGTACATTTGTTATCTGGAATGGCATCCATCAGCAGATTGATACTGGAAGAAGGACCATAAGCAAATACAAATTTCCCGTCCATCCACATAGGATTGGTATGAATCTGCCCCTTAAAGGTTGCACTGTCTTCTGCAGGCTCGAAAACACCGACCTCATAGCAGTCTTTAATATATTGAAGCACTTCTACCAGCTGTTCTCTTGTAAAGCTCATCTTCTTTTCGCCATCAATAATAAAGGGCTGTCCTGTCAGCTGACGAAGATATGGTCTTAACACATATTCACACAAAATTCTGGTATCCGTATTCATATAAAAATACTCAGGGTTCTGTTCATGAAGCTTTTTCCCGTCTTCCAGCACTGATTCCCAGGTAATCTGCCTGCTTAAATCAATTCCGCAGGTTTTAGCTGCATCTTCATTGGCCACGGTGGCCAGACAGGACATCCCGGTGGGGATGGCCAGAAGCTTGCCGTCAAAGGTTCCGAACTGGCCGATGAATGACTTTTCAAAACCTGAGGTATCAAATAAATCAGGGTAATCATTAAAGTTTACGAAGAAATCGCCCCTGGATATAAAGTCAGGGAGAGAGTCCACGTTCTGCTGCATGATATCCGGTGCGGTTCCGTTGGCCAGCATGGTGGATACCTTATCAATATAACCCTGGTCGGAATTCATCTCTGCCTCAATCTTTATTTCCGGATGAAGCTTCTGATATTGTTCAATCACTGCCAATGTCGCCTCATTTCTGGCGTCACCGCCCCACCACATGAAGCGGAGTGTTATCTGTTCTGCAGATGATTTTCCTGCCGTTGTCTGATCCGCTGCGTTTTCTGTCTCCACTCCGGAAGACGTGGCTGCCGGTTTATTCGTGCAGCCTGTCAAGGCGGTTGCTGCCATTATTCCTGCTAGAAGCAGGCATGTCAGTTTCGTTACTTTTTTCATAATCTTTACCTCCGTTTGCTTTTAACTGAATCATTAACTATGATTATTGTAACTGAAGTTTTATAAAATAGTAAGAAACTTACACGATAGAATCGTATCATTTTCTACTAATTTTCCGGACAGAGTATCATTATGAACTAAATTTCTTCATTTTCAACGATCCGACCAATTCCTTAAAAATAAAAGATGCTTTTTTATTTTTTTTCTTTATAATAAAATCAGATCTTTAGTGAAGGGAGTGTTCATAATGTATCAAGTGATCATCATTGATGATGAAGCCAAGATCCGCAGCGGCCTCTTAAACCTGTTTCCCTGGAACCAACTGGGCTTTGAAGTAGCCGGCTGCTTCGCCAATGGCAAGGAAGCCTATGAATTCATACTGGGAAATCATGTCGATCTGATTCTTTCCGACATCCGGATGCCTATTATGGATGGACTGGAACTGTCAGAAAAACTTTCTTCAAAGAGGAAGGTCCGGATTATTTTTTTCAGTGGATACCAGGATTTCGACTATGTCAGACGGGCTCTGCGCAGCGGTGCCATTGACTATCTTTTAAAGCCAGTCAAATACGAAGATCTGGTTGATTGCCTTACAAAAATCAGGGAAAATCTCAATATTGAAAATCATCGTTCTCCTGCACCGGAAGAAGAGAATTTGAGCTATTATGAAAAGCTTATCAGCATGGTTAAGAATTATCTGGATACGAATTACCAGAATGCCACGCTGGAACAAGCAGCCAGACTTGTGGAATTAAGCCCCAATTATTTATCGAAGGTCATGAAGGAGCACTCCAATATAAGCTTTTCCAATTATCTGCTTAAGACTCGTATGGATAATGCAGCCAGAATGCTGAAAGATATTGGTTATAAACAATATGAGATCGCCTACCGGGTGGGGTATGACAATCCAAAGAATTTCTCAAGGGCTTTTCATCAGTATTTCCATATGACGCCATCGCAGTACCGGCAGAATCACTGCCCCCCTCACGGAGAATGACATGAGAAAACGAAATTTTATTAAACGATTCTTATATTATACAAGCATCATCACGCTTCCCATCATTACCGTTTTTATGATTTTTCTCGCTGCCATTGTGTATGGAAAGCAAAAGGATATAGAAGCCGAAGCCATCAAGTCAGCCCAGGCCGTCAGAGACAGCTATTCCCTTGTTCTTGACAGCGCTGCTACTCAATATGATATGCTGGTCCGAAATCCCAGGATGTCCATTTCGCTGCGCAATTTTATATCTCATAAGCAGCTTGGTTACATGGATGTGATCCTCACTAACAGTATTTTCTCCAATTTTGCTTCTCTGACCAGTAATGCTTCTTATATCTCCTCGGTATATTATTATCTGGATGGATATGATTCCATCCTTACCTCTTATACCGGAGGTATTGCCCAGTTGTC
>JAEZTQ010000090.1 GCA_023443625.1 Bacillota bacterium
GATAAGTTGAAAGAAAAAAAGCTGGATCAGTACAACAAAGAAGTACTGAAAAGCGAAGAGCTGTTTATCGAAGAATTTGTTTCCAATACGATGTCAGTTCGTAGCAGCAGGTAGTCCTGTCGGTTAATATCCGTCAGTTACCATAAAAAATAATGCCAGATGGCAGAGAAGAGAAAGGAGGAAGAACAATGGAGATGAAAACAAATAGTGTGGAAGTTTTGATCAGGCAAATGCCGAAATCTCAGAAAACAGATGAGAAATCAGTAGATGATTCTTCTGGTTTTAAGAAAATGATGAGAGAAAAAGATCTGAAGAAGGACACTGGAAGCAAAGACAAAAAGGATTTAAATAAGGATCTGGAGGCAGCTGCATCCAATGCGGGGGTTCCACAGGCGCAGCAAGCTGGAAAAATCAGTGAAGCAACGGAAACTTTGGATCCCCAGAAAAAAGAGATGCTTATTGCAGGCATGGAATCCTTAAAAGGACAGATTCCTGACCCATTGAATTCAAAAGAAGAATCAGGAGATACAAAATCTGTGGACTCATTTCAGTTACTTAAGGAGTTTCGATTAAAAAACTGGAACCCAGAGGATGATAATGAACTGATTCAGGAAAAGGAAGAGTTCAATGCATTAAATAGTATGATGCCCAAAAAGACTGTGCCGGATTCCCAAATCGGGCTGGCAGCACAAGATGAACATGTTGCTTCATTGAAGAATGGAGAAAAGAAAGAAGTAAATGGACCTGGAGAGACTCTTTTAAAAATGAGTGGACAGGAAAGTTCTGTGTCGAAGAAGGTTCTTACTGAGTATGGCCCTGGTGTGACAGAAAAAAAACTTATGCGGGCTGACGGACCAGGGTATCGGTTAAAAGCAGATGAAAAGGACAGCCAGAGTGACAAAGATACCACACAGGATAATGCCCCAGGATTGTTTCAGGAAAAGCTTATAGCATCGGGACAAATGTCTGAATTGAGTAATCACAAAGCAGAAACAGCGAATACTACTTTGCCAGTCCAGAATCTGGAGGAATTGAATGCAAAGCTATCAGAAAAAATCATATCACAGATTGAAACGGGCAAAAAAAGTCTCGAAGTGCAGCTGGAACCTCATAATTTAGGTAAGATACTGATTAAAGTTGCCTATGAGAAAGATCAGGTGAGTGTATCGGTTGTCTGCTCGGAAAGTAAAACTTTAAAAATGCTGTCCCAGTCAGCTGGAGAATTGGGAACTATCCTGGAAAATAACTTAGATCGTCCGATTCATGTGATTGTAGACAAACAGCAGCCGGATTACCTGAATAATAACCAGGAACATCAGGGCAATGGGAGAGAACAGCAGGAACAGAGGCAGAACCATTCCGAAGATTTTGGAGATGATTTTATCCAAAAGCTGAGACTTGGTATATCAGGGGTGGATTCAGATGAAATCATTGAGTGATTTACGATAAGGAGAAAAGATGGCTAGTACGAACTCAATAGGCACAGGCAATTTGTTATATAACTCTGCTGCCACAACAGACACTGATTCCAATGTCAGTACGAAAAAAAACAGTGAATTGTCCACAGAAGGTTTTTTTAAACTCTTAGCTGCACAGCTACAGAACCAGGATATGTCAAGTCCCATGGATAACTCTGAGATGATGACACAGATGACACAGATAGCCATGATGCAGGCAATGGATAATTTCTCAACATCAATGGACGATTTTGCCCAGGTAAATACAATCAATTATGGTACTTCTATGATGGGAAAGTCGGTTTTGATTGGCGTTTTGGATAAAAACGGTAATGTAGAAAAACATAAAGGAACAGTTACCCGAGTGGATATCTATAATGGGACACCTACAATGTATCTTGATGATGACACAAAAACAGGATATCCAGTGTCTGGTATTATGTCTGTTTACGAAAAAGGACATGAGCCGGCGGATGAAACTACAAATAGTACGAATACTGAGAATACTGAGAATAACGCTGCGAACAGTACTGACGAAAAGGATACAACAGATAAATAGTCAGTATAACTGATAGTATGGCAGTGGTTTGGACCAGAATGATATGGTTGGTGATTGAAAATGATAGGAAAAATAAACCAATTTGAAGATGTCCGGCAACTGAAACTTCGCAGTGCGGCAGCAGCATCGGAATGCAGCAGCTTTAGTGATGTTCTAAACAGCCGGATTGGAGAAGAAGAGAAACTTCACTTTTCCAAACATGCGGCAGAACGGGTGAATCAGCGGGGAATCGAAGTAACCCCTTCATTTTTAGATGATCTGCAGTCTGCTGTGGAAAAAGCCCGTTTAAAAGGGGCGAAGGATGTTGTTATTATCAGTGAAAGGGGAGCGTTTATCGTGAATGTTCCCAATAACACAGTAGTAACAACTATGTCAGGAAATGAAATGAAAGAGAATATTTTCACCAATATTGACAGTGCCGTTTTGCTATAGCCGGACCATTTATGGGGGCTTATCCTGTATGTCTGACTGACATGGGGAGATGGCAGTTTCAAAAGAGAAAGGATAAAGAATATGGTCAGATCAATGTTCGCTGGTGTTGCAGGTCTAAGAGCACATCAGGCAAAGATGGATGTTATAGGTAATAATATTGCAAACGTAAATACATGGG
>JAEZTQ010000001.1 GCA_023443625.1 Bacillota bacterium
AAGGCACTAAAAAAGCACTCTTTCGAGTGCCTCCATCTTTTCATTATTATCTCTCAAAACCCTGTATTATCTAGCTTTCCTATTAAGCTGCCAACGGGAATCGAACCCGTGACCTCCACCTTACCAAGGTGACGCTCTACCGACTGAGCCATGGCAGCAGATACTCTTATATTTCTTTGAGTACTTGGTTTAATTTAGTTTTAATTCTTGTTAATGCATTATCGATTGACTTCGGTTTCTTTCCTAAAACTTCTGCAATCTGGACATATTTCAAATCTTGCATATACAAGGTTAAAACTTGTTTTTCCAGGTCGCTCAGGCGCCTTACAAGTTCATATTCTATCATACTGGTATTCTCTTTGTCAATAACTAATTGCTCTGGATTCAATACATATTTTTGGTGTATTATGTCAACTAGCGTTTCTTTTTCCTCAATATCGTTTCCTTCTCCATATGCTGGTGAATCAAGGGAAATATAGGTGTTTAATGGGATGTTTTTCTTGCGGTTTGATGCTTTTATTGCACTATAAATCTGACGAGATACACATAAGTCTGCAAAGTTAAAGAAGGAGTTTTCTTTATCCGACTGATAATCACGAATTGCCTTGTATAGTCCTATCATTCCCTCCTGTATCAAATCATCCCTATCTCCACCAATTAAGTAAAGGGCTTTTGCTTTGTTTCGCACTAGATATTTATACTTTTCCATTAGATAATCTATGGCAGGCCGATCTCCATTTTGAATCCTGCATACGATCTCTTCATCCGGCAACATTTCATATTTAGTTGCAGCATTCATACTATCCAATCCTCCATGTTTTAAGAGGATTCCTTTTACCGTAGAAGGATTCCTCCCTTGTTATCATGAGATACCCCTCCTTGCCTGTAGAAAGATACCTCCCTTGTTACTAAGAATATTAGCTTGTTATTAAGGATTTTACCTCATAATTATCAAATGTCTCTTCATTATGAGGTTGTCCTCTTGTTTTATGGATGTCTCCTTATCCAAGCATCTTCCTTATATGCAAGGAATATCTTAATATCTATAAACTTTATTCTAGGATAACTTGTCTTACTCAATGAGTTACTTGTCTAATTAAGTCTCTGTCTGACAATCTCATATGCCATGATACCCATAGCAACCGATGCATTCAGGGAATCTACTTTACCAAACATGGGTATCTTAGCAGTGAAATCACATTTCTCTTTCACCAGTCTACCCACGCCTTCCCCTTCGCTTCCAATTACTAAACCAATAGGTCCCTTAAGGTTCAATTGATACATGAGTTCGCCTTCCATATCTGCACAGACAAACCACAATCCTTTTTCCTTTAACTCTTCAATGGTAACAGATAGGTTAGTTACCTTGGCAACAGGAAGATAGTTAATGGCTCCCGCAGATACCTTTGCTACTGTTGCTGTAAGTCCAACTGCCCTACGCTTTGGAATTATGATACCATGGGCTCCGGCTTGGTGGGCTGTTCTAATGATTGCTCCAAGATTATGAGGATCTTCAATGCTATCAAGGAAGATAATAAAGGGTGGTTCCCCCTTCTCCTCAGCTGCTTTTAAAATATCCTCCACCTCTGCATACTCATAGGCTGCTGCATATGCAATCACACCCTGATGCTTCTCTGTCTCAGAAAGCTGATCCAATCGTTCTTTTTTCACAAAAGTAATGATGCAATCTGTCTTCTTGGCCTCTCTTACTATGGACTTGACAGGACCATCCTGACATCCATCTAAAACAAATAATCTATCAATGGTTTTCCCGGCACGAAAAGCTTCCATTACTGCATTTCGACCTTCTATTGTCAATTCCTCATATCTCATTCATGTACCAAACCTTTCTGTAATTACCCTATTATCTTATTAATGAATCTTGCTTAGACATAATACAGTTCACTATAGTACTTCTGGTAATCACGCTTAGTTATGTGCTCCATCCAGTCCATATTGCAAAATACCACTCAAGGTTAAGAATTCCCCTATATGTTCTCTACTAAATTATTATTAGATTAGCCCTGCATTCCATCCATATATTCTTTGAAAGCAGCTTTCCAGTCCTTCATCACATACCCATGCCTCTCTCGAAGAGCTTTATTATCAAGAACTGAATACATAGGCCTTTTTGCCGGAGTGGGATAATCAGAGGTTGGTATTGCTTCTACCTCCATCGATATACCTGCTTCTTTAAAAATTGTTTCAGCAAATTCATTCCATGTGGTACTTCCCTCACAAGTAGCATGATATATACCATAACTTTCTGTATTCATAAGAAATATAATAGCTCTTGCCAGCTCCATTGCACTGGTGGGGGTTCCATATTGATCCGATACAACTCTAACCTTTGGATTCGTTTCTGAAAGTCTTAGCATTGTTTTTACAAAATTCTTGCCCTCTCCATAAACCCAGGCAGTTCGGAGGATAAACATCTTTTTTGCATATTTTTGGACAAATTCATCTCCTGCCTGCTTTGTCCTTCCATATGCACTAATGGGATTGGTCATACTCTCTTCATTATAAGGAACCTGAGCTTGTCCATCAAATACATAGTCCGTGGAGACATGAACTAACTTAGCTCCAATTCTATCTGCTGCTATTGCTAAATTCTTCGGTCCTAGGGCATTAATCTTATATGCCTTTTCCTCTTGAGTCTCACATAAATCAACCGCTGTCATAGCAGCGCAGTTAATAATAATATCTGGCTTAACTTTATCTATATAGCTGTTCACAGCCATCTCATCAGTAATATCCAAAACATCAATTAAATGTTCATCCATCTGTACAGCATCTGTCCGATATAGTTCATATTCTCCTTTGTCATGAAGAATACGATAGAGAGCCAGGCCTAACTGACCGCTAGCCCCGGTAAACATTATTTTTTTCATAAATACCTCCATGTGACATTCTCATAATTCTATTCTATAAATATCTATATCCATTAAGCTTTCAAAATTAATTAATAGAAAGAAAACTTATTTTCTTAAAAGCTAGGTAAAATCGCATCCTTATCCGATACTAAAATCTCCATATCATCAGTCACTGGTCAACAATACTACCCTACCAATAAACTCATGGAGTGGATATGATTAACAAGCATAAACATAGTATAATCAATTCATATTCAAATTACAATATCTTTTAAAGCCTGTCCCCTTACAAAGTAGATCTTAGTGTTAACTTGCTGACACTTAGCGCACCAGCGTAGTGGGAAGCCATAAAGTTCCCCACAAAAAAATGCACATCTAAGGTCATCAACCTAAGGAATATTTTCAAAGATTACATAATTTGAAAGCTCAAGGGTATTGGCAATACTTGCTTTTGGTTTGCAGTTTTCTAAAAATATAATAGGATTGGTGCTCATATACAGCTTTCCAATCCTAGAATTATGATTAGCTTACCATACCGCCAAGCATTCCGCCTATGCTACATACAATAAAGACTGTCAATAGATTTCCAAAAGGCAGGGGAGAAACCCTGTTCATTAATAAAGAGATTAATAACAGTACCATAAAGAATAAAACCCCGAGAAAAAGTCCCCATAGGAATTTCTTCTGCTCCAGTTTCTTCCCTATAAGAAAGCCTCCGACAAAAGTAGATACAATATAGGAAAGTACTATTCCTCCGCTAATAACCGTACTGGATAAATCCAGCTTTAACATAAGAAAGGATAATAGCAGTAAAATAAATGCACTTATAATATAAGAAAATAGTAACCCCTTCAATAGAGTAAATATCTTCGCATTTTGTTGTAATACCCTATCCATTGGACACCTCCATGTCATGTATGATATAATATATTATACTGGTATCCAATTTATTCCTGAGATAACAGACAGGTCTTTTATTCTTCAAGTAATCCATCTTCAGAATATATACAGGCGGCATTCCATAGAAGCCATTCTGAATAACCGACACTATATACTCCTTCTATCTGCTGTCTTAATTCTTCCCCTCCATATTCCATGTAATTCTTAACCCAGGTAGCAGTAAAATCTTGAAGCCAAGGTCTGACAATTGCCCGGTGTTCACCTTCAGGAATTTGGTCAAGCTTCATCAAAGAAGCAGTCAAAACCTTGCGTATGATATTATATGGCTCCAGGTCCGGGTATTCTATACCATAATTTCCTGCCCCAAAGTGAGAAGGGTAAATCATGGGACAGATATAATCTAAATATTTTGACATCTCAACATAATTTTGTCCTACCAAGCCTGCATCTATAGAACTACTGATAATGGTTCCGTAAACATCAGCCGACATATACACACCCAGTGGCTTTATCTTTTTATAAGCGTATTTTGTAAATTCAGTTATAATCTCCTCTTTACTCTTCGTTTTGGCATCTTCTCCAAAATCAGCCTCCGCTATTCCTTTGCCGGTGGAGAAGCGAATATAATCAAATTGAATTTCATCAAATCCAACGGCTGCTGCTTGTTTTGACACTTCTATAAGATAATCCCATACTTCTTTATTATAGGGATTGACCCAACATTCCCCATTATTATCCCTAAACAGGCTTCCATCCTTATTTCTAATAGCCAAATCATTACGTTTTTCAGCCAAATAAGGATCTTTAAAAGCTACAACACGAGCAATCAAGTATATATTCTTACTCTTTAAGGTACTGATTAAAGCATTTATATCCGATATTGTATTAGTGACTGCTCCAATTTCTTTGGCAACAGGATGATCCATATCATAAGATATCTTACCTTCGTCACCCTTTACATCAATTACCAATGCATTGATTTCCGATGTTTCTACCATAGTGAGTATGTCATTCATCTTAACAGACTCTACGGTATTGGCAGTTAAATAGATCCCTTTAACAACAGTCGGTTCTCGTCTATTGACTACTTCCAAGGAATCAGCCTCCTCGGACGGAACTTGTATAGGTGTAATAGTTGAGATTGTTGTCGGCATTATAGAAGGCGTTCTTGCTGGAGACTTAGTTGGCTCATTCTTCGGTGTTATAGTTGCCACATTGGTATTTGGCTTAGGATTATCCGTCCTATTATTCCCTGCATATATCTTTTCCTTTATAGTGATAAAAGCTATTAGACCGATGCAAATTAGTATAAGTATAAGAAATACAAAAAACCAATTATGTTTTTTGCCCCTTTTCCCTCTTTTCCTATTAGAACGATCATAGTCAATAATCATATCACGCTTAGTTCCCATATTAATACCTCTACTTTTCCAATATGTGGCTAATGTTATCACAAACTCTTTTATTATATTTACTCTACCTACTTTTTAACTGATTCTGAATCTTGTTAAAGACTGATACAATATCCGGATCAAAATGAATACCTGACCCTTTGTTTATTATTTCCATTGCTTTTTCATGGGAATAAGCCTGTCCATAAATTCTGTTATTCACCATATTATCATATACATTAACTATGGATACAATCCTTGCACACAGAGGAATATCTGTACCACCAAGCTGCGACGGATAGCCAGAGCCATCCCAATTTTCATGATGATCCTTAGCTATACATATGGCTAGCTTTAAGAAATCATTATGTTCATTCATGGCGTATATCTCATTTAATATAGCTTCTCCTCTAGTGGTGTGAGTCTTCATTATTTCACTTTCCTCTGGTGTTAAGCTATGCTTCATTAGAATCATGTCACTGAGTACCATTTTACCAATATCATGTAGCTGTGATGCCAGTTCTATGGCATCAATAAAGCTATTGGTTATATGGTTTCTATAATGAGGTGACATCTGAAGGCTGATTGCAAGTAATTTACTGTTTTTTCCCACAAATTCAAGATGCTTTCCTAAGTTAATGTCTCTTTTTGCTAATATGCTAGTTAATGCTCTAATTAAATTTTTCTGTTCTTCATATTGTTTGCGAATTTGATCATTTATGATTTTATAAAGTTTTTTATTATATATTTCCAGTTCTTGCTTCATTTTATGCATTTGAAGATGTGTATTTATTCTTAATGTTACCTCTTCTACCTCAAAGGGCTTTGAAATATAGTCCACAGCTCCAGCGCGAAATCCTTTGATTTTATCTTCTGCTGAACTAAGTACTGATATAAAGATTACTGGTATATCCCTCGTATTTACATTCTTCTTCAGCATGGAGCAAAAAACAATCCCATCAATATCCGGCATCGATACGTCCATTAATATCAAATTAGGAGTCAGAGCCTCGATAGCATTTACTGCTTGTCTTGCACTTGTTACCGGTCTGGCAATATAGCCTGCATTACGTACTATTTCAGCTAATATAACCAGATTTGCATTGACATCATCAATAACTAAAATATTTGGGGGTGAAAAAGGCAGCTTCTCCATATTGGTTTCTCCTTTTAGATACTAGCCTTAAATTCATTTAAGATGGAAAGCGATAAATCATAGTTCTCTTTTCTGATAGCTATTAATAACCGTAGAATACACTTTGATCCGGCTTCATCTTCCTTCGGTAATAGATTTTTCATACTATATGCTAGTTCCTCAGATTTCTCCCAATTTTCCATTTCAATGCAAATGGTAAGCTTCTCCAAAAGCTCATTAATAATAAGCATTCCACCCTTTACATCATTAAAATCATTATCATGATCATCTGGTGTAATTTTCTTAAGTATCTTATTTATATAGTCCATATCTGAAATGTTATTCATATCTTTGTTGCACTCTGTAATCATGCTGCCTCTATCAATATAATGGCCTTCATCTTCATAGCCTTCATCTACGTCAAAAATCTCATTATGAGGTAACCCAAGTCGGACCGAGAAAGTAAAAGTACTTCCCTTATTCTTCTCACTATCTACTTCTATGGTACCATTCATAGCCTCTACCAATTTCTTGCAAATGGAAAGGCCCAGTCCCGTACCTCCAAATCTTCTTGTAATAGAACTGTCGACTTGAGAAAAACTTTTAAAGAGCTTGTCTTTTTCTTCACGACTGATACCTATACCCGTATCAATTATCATAAAGAACAACTCAACAAATTGGCCTGTTTGATATTCCTTTACAATTTCTAAAGTAATTTGTCCAACTAATGTAAATTTAATGGCATTTGAAAATAAATTATTTAATATCTGCGCCAGTCTATGCTCATCTCCAATGACCCTATCCGGTATATCATCAGAAATATCCAAAAAAAGTTTTAAACCTTTCTCATTGATATGAACAATATTGATATCTACGATATTTCTAATAAAGTCTCGAAAATTGAACTCCCTCTGCTCAATTACCAGCTTATTATTAGATATTTTCGCAAAATCGAGAAGATCGTTAATTATCCTATTCATGTTATTACAGCAACGCTTGATGATATTCACCGCTTCTTTTTGATTAGGTTTTAACTCCATATCCAATAGATTATTACTAAAGCCCATAATTCCATTAACCGGTGTTCTAAGTTCATGAGCGATCCTTGCTACTAATTCACTGCTAACATTATGAATATTGCTTAGGTCATTCTTTAAACTATTGATTTCCTGCATCGCTTCCCTTTTCTCTGTTACATTGATTGCTGTGCATATACCAATAGACCTCTTTTGATTACTTATGGCTGTCACTTTTAATTTAACAGGAAAGCAGGTTTGATTCTTTCTGTAGGCCGTGGTTTCCGAAAGTGCATTTTTAAATTTGTCTTCTATTAGTAATTTATTATTGCGATATACAAATACATTTTTAAAAATTTCATAAATTGGGACATCGAATATATCATTACCATAATTCAATGCATCTGCTGTAGAAGAGTTGCAATCAATTATATTACCTTTAGAATCAAAAAATATTATAATCTCTTGAGAATGCTCCAATAATAATTTATATTTTGAAATCATTTGCTGATTTGAAAAAATATTCATTATAATACCTCTTCTAATTGCATATTAGATTGCTCTTTCTGTTAAATATTATGATATTTTCCATTAGTACATTTGTCAAATAGAATTTGTATCTACAAAATAGTAGAGTAAAATTACAACTATTTGTAGTTGACAGGGTCATTTTTTTGGTTATATAATATTTTTGTTAAAAAATCACGATTCGTGCATTTTTGATGCATAGGAAAGGTTGTCATATGAATTTTAATGTACGTTTGAAACAATTACGACTAAAAAACAAACTAACTCAGGGTGAACTTGCAGATATTCTTGGCTTAAAACCTACGGCCATTTCTAATTATGAATCCGAGAGAAATGAACCTTCATTTGATAAACTAATCTTGTTATCAAAGTATTTTGATGTATCTTGTGATTATTTATTAGGTGTCACTGATTCTTACCTACCGGTTGAGGGAGAAGTGTTAGATAAAGACATTGTAGAATTCTTTGATTTGTATCAACAATTGTCTCCTGAGAATGTTACTGAAATCAAAAAGTATATTAGATACCTATTATACAAGCAAGATAATGCTTAAAACAAATAGTGCCATCCATATTTTACAGAACCGGCTCAGCATATGCTTACTAATAAATGATGACTAAAAATAATAAGGGAATGTTGCTTAACCATTAGCAGCATTCCCTCTTTTTGTTAATATAAATTATGCGTTAGCACCGCAGCATTTCTTGTATTTTTTACCACTTCCACAAGGACAGGGATCATTTCTTCCTATCTTCTTATCCTTAATCACAGTACCGGATACTTTCTGTTCCCGGTATAATTCTTTTCTTCTATCCGGTGTAAGTAATGTATCCCACACCTCCATCTCATAAAGCCAATCTGCTTTTGCTTCTATCATATTGTAGTATAGCTTTTCTTTATCAATAGGTAACTTAACTAAGGTATCAGCATCCATCTCATCAATTGGGTTTGGAGTTACCAAACTATCATTAATACCATCCAAGAAACCAACAAAAATGCCCAACTCCGTATTAAATTCCTTCGCGAGAGAAGATACTGTACCCTCCCAAACTTTATCTACGTCAGCAAGTAAAATCTCATAGATACCTTTCTCAATGTTAAAATAGTTTGCCCAGAATAGTTGGCCATCACGACCATTCATATCTTTTCCGTATGCATACTCTCTCCACTCTTGTAATAAACTCATGACTTTCATCCTTCCTCGTACAGTTTTCTTAACCGCAAGCGAAATATTAAATAATGCGATAAGCAAAGTTCCTAAGTAAAGCTTACCTAGGCTAGCTGCAAGCTAGACTTTACTCGCTGTTGCTCCTTATCGCTTCACGATAAGCAAAGTTCGTAAGTAAACTTACTCACTCGCATTGCTCGGTCCATGAATATAACAAAATTCGCGAAAGTAAGCTTTCTGAATTTTGTTATATTCATAGACCTTTGCTTATCGCGAACATTATAACATGAAAATTCTTTTATTTCTATGGTGAAATATTTTTATTTGATGTATAAATATAGATTTTCTGTATCATAATAGTAATATCCTAATGTGGAACAAAGGCGTTCCGTTATAAGGATGTAAATGCGTATGCTCTTTCATAATTGGACTCCCCCTCCAATTATGATTACCAAAGAGAAGTTAAATACTTATCCTCCCCTTTTTAGCAGATAGCCTGTTGCGGATGCAACAGGCCATTTGCTTTAATACTAGGACGTCCTATCTATAAGGGTTTCAGCAATTTCAATTAGTCAATTTAAATTTCAAAACATATATGAAATAGTTATTTCTTCGTGCATTTTAAATTCTATTTCATCACCATTCATATATATATCTCCTTTTGATGTTTTAAAAGATCCTTTACCAACCTGACATCCAATTTTAATTGTTTGATCTGTATTCGAGCATATTGTACATGCCACTTTTCCTTTTTTTATATCCCACTCTAGCTTTATAACCTGAGCATTTGTCCTCGTCATAAGTCCGTTAATGGAGCCTTTTTCCCATGATTTAGGCAATGCAGGGAGAAGTTCGATTTCTCCGGTATTCGAATATACTAGCATTTCATTAATGATACCTACGGTCCCAATTGATGTATCTGTGCAGTATACCCCAATACTTCTATCTGTATTGTGATCTGTCATTAACGATGTATAATAAATATCACTTGACATAATGGTATTAAGCAAATCATATGTTACTTCTCCATTTTTCAATCTTGCAGCAACCAATGCCTTATGAACCCATCCATGTGAGGCCGTATCATCTTTACCCATATTTTCACGATTTCTATTGGAAATTGCTGTATTACAAGCAATAGTTAGTTTTTCGTTATTGTGTGTTTCATACGCAGGCCATGCACAATATAGGTGGCTTATATGGCGGTGAACATTATTCTCTTCATACTCATTCAGAGCCCATTCACAGAGTGCACCTGTCTTGTCATATTTGTAATCGGGAAGCTTTTCCATGAACTTTTCCCACTTTTTCACTTCCTTTTCATAACCCTCGTATGCCAATGCTTTTTCTAACTCGATTATCATCTTAAAACCATCCCTAGCCGCCGAAATGTCCATAGTAGCATTTGCAGTTATTGTACTGCTATAGCCTTTCGGTTGGTTTTCAGGAGAATAGGATGGAATGATGATGTATTTTTCTCCGTTTAATAGTTCCTGTTTTCCCTTTTTATAGCAGGCTTTCCCATTAATATCCATGTAATATTCCGGAGTACAAAGCTGTTCCCAGAAGTTAGCCTGTTTCTTAGCAAGAGGGTGTAATATATCCTTTAATAAATCAAGATTTTCCTGGTGATATAAGTGACTTATCTTGTCACTTACAGGTACTTTTTGGTTTCCATAACATTGCCAGAATTCATAAATTGGTAAAATCATCCAGCTTGCACCGGCATTCCAGTATTGAAATGGATAATATTGATCATATTCCACCATGACAGCACTATCCCCATCGGTATTAACAGGAACTAAAATAGCATTACTCATTCCGTAAACCATGGCTGCATTCTTTTCCCAATCTTTTAACTGTCTTAGGATGAAATAGATGTATCCAATTGCTGCATCATAAACATTGCCTGTGTTCATTCCAGATACCTGAATATTCACGTTGGCATCCATCGTGTAGGCACCGCTCCATCCAGGATTCCATTCTCCCGTCCAAAGCCCACAAAGCCGTGGAGCCGAGAAGCCTGAACTGCAAATCATTGCATATCTGCCTTGATTATAAACCCTTTCAACAAACGCATCCAGTAAACTTTTGCTGCTCTTTTGCATTGTTAATAAATCCTCGTTATAAGTATCTTTATACTCCTCTGAACCAAGAGATAAAGAAACTGATTGATATAGCTTTGAATGCTTTTTCCTATGAGGTATCAGTGCTAAATCGTAAGAAAAACAACCTCTTTCATCCATATATTTTTTAGCAACCTTTTCCGTATCAGACAGCAATTCAGTTACAATATCATACTCTTTGGTTTCTGCAAATTCACTTAGTTTACCCATATGATGTGTGCGTGAAGTCTTTGTGATTAAATATATTTCATCCGCATCTGCGATGCTAATAACGGGGTTTTTCTCACTCCCTATATTAATCACTTCCTTCGTATCATTTTCTATCCTCTTCTTTTTGGTTCCACCTACCACAATAACTCTGGTAACACCTGCAAACCCACCTTCTGCCAACTCACTTCCTTCAAAGGACGGGTAATGTGCCACCATAGAGAGATAAGAGCAGCCTTCGTCTACAAGTTTTTTATATTGCAGGTTTTCTTCGGGATAATTTCCCTTACCCCCAAAGTAACCTTGGTTATAATTCTTTATGCCAGAAGCATCATCAATAGAGATATTAACATTGATTTTTGCTCCTGCATCTGATTTGGTTATTTTTGTGATAGTCACATTATCTTCTCTTGAAGTAAAGGTACTCCTCGTCCAGTATCCATTTTTATCTGTATAGTTTACTTTAATCTCGGCAGTTTCATAATCTGTCTCCCGGGTATAATTTAATATTTCCTCTTTTGGCATATTCAATCTGACTTGGTGACCCGGATGAAAACAATAAAGAAAGGTGCGCTTTCTGTCATGAACATTCCAACTATCATCAAAATTTATGACTGCCTGTCTGGCTTCTTCAAGTTCATTCGATACTTCAGGAGGCACAATTCGAGGTTGTGTCGAGGGGATAATAAAGTACATATTCTGGTAGATTAGTGTTTCAGAATAAGGAGCGCAGGAGCATACAACACCATTTTCACCGTTTCCGGAAACCATTCCGTCACGCCATCCTGCTTCTGACTTATCATATTGATCATATGGAATAATATCCGTAAATGAGTTAGAAATAACTTTTGTACTATACTTTTTTGACATATTTTAGTCCTTTCATGTTAAAAATATATTCAAGGACATTATAAAACGCTATGGTTATATAAACCATAGCGTTAAGCGACTTTGTTAAAGGGAAAATGTCGCATTAAGTGTTATTGCGAATATAATAAAAATATGCTAATAAATAGACCTTATACTTTCCCATAAAAATGAGTTTTGCGATAATTACTCGGGGTCTTATTATAATGTTGTTTGAAGGCTCTACTAAAAAATGAATAGTTTTTATAACCAACCTGAAAGCATATCTCTTCTAATGTGAGCTTTGTTGTAGATAACAACATAGCAGCATGACTCAATTTTGATTGAGATTTTATTGTTGAAAAGGATACTCCATACATATCTTTAATAAATCTTTGAGTTTGCCTTGTGCTAACCTTCAACTGATCACTTAATGAGGAAAGGGTAACGGTTTTATAGTTAAATAGAAAGGCTTCATCAATAAGAATGTTACGCCTGTCATCCAAGTTGAGTAACGGAGTGGAAATCTCATTCTTAACATTTATTAATGATCGAACCAGTGTAATAAAAATTGACTGTATATTCTGATAGATCATATCTAAATAACCATACTGCTTTTGAGTAGATTCTCTAACGATATTATGGAAGAAAACTTCAAGCTCATTTTGATTCTTATCATAATAACCATTTGACAAGAGGCACTCCCACATAGAATCTTTTTCAACTCTTGATACAAGTTCAAATGCCAGATGGTACTCCTCCAAAAAATCCATGGGATTACTCCATTGTTCGTGGTTGGTTCTTGGAGGCAGAAGATAGAAGCACCCCTTAGATAAAGGCATTTCAAATACATCAGTTCTCAGAGTACCCTGCCCACCTGTTACATAATGAAGTTCATAATAACTGTGCATATGATTTGTAAAGGATTTATGAAAAACACCCCAATTACCGCCAATAATTTTCATGGAACAATTCTCGAGCTTAATGAGAATATTAAAATCCTCTAGTGGAATACCAAACTGCATTATAATCACCTCAAATTCATTGTAAAGGAAAGCCTGCCGCAGGTCAACATAGTTTTATCTATGAACAGTTCCAAAATAGGCTCATAATTATGGAAGACAAGTCCGCATGTTCATTTCTTGCGTAAGATCCAAATAAACCAGTTTTTATATCATTTACTGTTCTTGTTTAGCTACACAATATTCTTTGTAACCAACATTATACACAATATTGGAGATAACTTGGTATATTAATGATGAAAAAACCGTGTCTCAGTAAATGCCATTGCTATACCGAATTTATTACATGTTTCAATTACATTATCATCCCTAATGGAACCTCCTGTCTGAGCAATATAACAGACTCCACTTTTCCTAGCCCGTTCTATATTATCCCCAAATGGGAAAAATGCATCTGAACCCAATGATACTTCAGTTAATTTTGTCAACCATTGAATCTTTTCTTTCCTTGTAATTGGAATTGGCTTTTCAATAAAGATATTTTCCCATATTCCATCTGTTAATATATCCGGATAATCATCTGAAATATAAGCATCAATTGCATTATCTCGATCAGTTCTTTTTATATCATTTTTAAATGCAAGATTTATCACTTTAGGATTTTGTCTTAAAAACCAAGTATCAGCTTTACTACCGGCAAGTCTAGTGCAATGAATTCTAGATTGCTGACCTGCGCCTATGCCAATTGCCTGTCCATCTTTTACATAACATACCGAATTGGATTGAGTATACTTAAGTATAATTAAAGATATCACTAAATCTCTTTTTGCTTCATCTGGTATTACTTTATTTTGTGTTGGTATCGTGGATAACATATCCTCCGTTATTTTAACATCATTACGCTTTTGTTCAAAAATTATTCCATAGACTTCTTTTGTCTCTGTTTCCTTTGGATTATAATTTGGATCAATTTGTATTATCAAATAAGTTCCTCGGCGTTTATTTTTAAGTATTTCTAACGCTTCTTTGGAATAGGATGGTGCTATTATCCCATCAGAAACTTCACATGATAAGTACTTTGCTGTTTGTTCATCACACTCATCTGATAGAGCCACAAAATCACCATAAGATGACATTCTATCCGCACCCCTTGCTCTTATATATGCTGTAGCAATATCGGATAAATTTGAATCTTCAACGAAACATACTTTTTTTAAGGTTTCAGTTAATGGAACAGATACAGCTGCTCCTGCAGGACTGACATGTTTAAATGAAGTTGCGGCAGCCATTCCTGTAGCTTTTTTTAATTCTTTTACAAGTTGCCAACTATTAAATGCATCTAGTAAGTTAATGTACCCTGGATTTCCATTAAGGATTTTGATTGGAAGCTCACTATCCTTCATAAAAATTCTAGCAGGGTTTTGATTTGGATTACATCCATACTTTAACGTTAATTCTTTCATTTAGTTACACTCCTTTTTCAACAAATAAAGAGTCGACAATCCGGACTCTTTGCCCAGACGGTCGACTCTTATTTTTGACAAGCGAATTGGCTTTCCAATTCATCTTGTATGTTATACTTCATGTGGTTTATTCCACTTCCGTCAGTTGTATAACCTATGTGCAAAATGTATCATTATTTACTAAATTTGTCAAGTCATTAAAATTACCCGTTTATTACAAAGCTATACGTAACTTTCATATAAGATGATGATATATTGTGGCACCCTGTATAAGTACCTATCTTATATTTTAACTGTAATTTAGAAGCCTAAACCCAATCTAAAAGTACAATAAAGCAAATGAGAAATTTTATTTATACTAGATGCCTTAGTATATTTACTTGGCCTTGTAACCATGAAACAACCTCAGATTTCTCTTTGTTCGTAGGAGGAATATGTTCCCAAAGTTCAATAAAGTAATCATATATGGATTTAACTAATGTAGGTTCCGTAATAGATGTATGTATTTCCTGTGTGTCAGTAAATTGATTCCTTGATTCAAACAATACAGCAGTCCTTTCTTTTACAACACAACAAAAACTTTCCATATTCTCAGTACAATTATAATCATCTGGAAGAAATGCAATCTTATAGTTGTCATATTCTAGGAGAAGACTTATAATGTTTTCCAAATATTCAATAATATCATGGATATCCATATGTATAGTTTCAATTCCTTCATAGCTATATAAATAAAACTGATGATTTTTTATTAGATCTTTGATAGATGACGCCATATATACATCCTTATATTCATAATTCTGTATATTTGATAGAAATGCCTGCAACCGTTTTCTATAAAATTCCATTGATGTAATCTTTGAATCGCTGGAGTGCTCTCTCCTACCTAAGAACTTCCAATATAAATGTTCAGGGAGTGTTAATACACTAAAGCAATATTTATACAAGAAGCGATTACCGATATCATCTTCACTATCTGCTAAATAATGACTATAATCCGTACGATTAGTGAAGATATTTACGATAGGCAGAGCTTTTTTTACCATAAAAACCTTAAAGTGGCTTTGATAAATTCTAATAGCAGGCTTACTTTTTATATATAAGCCACAATTAATTATAGAATGTGAATTAGTTGAAAAGCCAGTAAGAACTCCGATATCGGGGACGACAACAAGTTCATCACCGATTGCAATACTGTCATAGTTTTTAATATAATAAGGCATAAATTTACCTGTTTGAACCAGAGGTATCATACAATTAATAAATCGAAGTGTTCTAGCCGTATTGCTATTTAATCTTATTAATAGAATGATATGCCATCCATTGTTAATAATCTTTAGTAAAGTATTTCTCCAATTAATTATAGAATTATTGGATGAACTTTCTGTACTAAAAAAATTATTATAAGTAATATAGATTATATCATTACTCCTGCATCCTTGTTTTACAGCACTTTCTAATAAATCGAAACTAGCCTCTAAAATATTTTCTGTTCCCAAAACCACCTTGTCTTCACTTGATAAATCAACATATGGAACATTATTATGTTCCATATGGTTAAGCAGATTATTATTAAGAACTTTAGATATTTGATCTTTGTTCGATGAATTAGTTTTAATTTCTTTACGCTTTTTTTTATTGCTTTCAATAGAATATCCCTGTGTCTCGAATAATATCTTTTTGATTTTTTTCTTAATACCATCTGCCACCTCTCCATCTACACACACATTCATAAAAATTGTATTTATTTGCTGTTCTTGAAGTGTATTATGAACATTATTAGAAAGATATTCCGAAATACTTTCAACATAATTGGAGTTATAAGGAGGCACCCTCTTTCCATGAATCCAGCGGTTAACTAATGAGCTATCTACATTAATCGCTTTGGATAATCGGCTATAACTTATATCCAAGGCGGATAGTAAGAACTTCAGACAATCACCAAAAGTAATATTGGGCATCTAACAAATCATCCCTCCCTCTATAAACTTGACAAAGCCATGAAATAAACATTTAGACACCATTATTTATATAGCTTCGAGGCTTGGTTAAACTCGTTATCACCATAAATTTGAATTGATGACTGTACCTGATTGACGACTGGTTAGAAGACTGCAATCAATAACAAGCATAAATATCATAGATAGAACTAATCATTTTTAGTTAAATATTATCTATTTGATAGCATCTGTATAGCAAAGATATTGAGTTTATGAATCCTAATACTATGTATAACAAGTCCACACTTATTTTACCATGATTTAACCCCTTTTCAAGCGAATTTAAGTAAAAGATGCTACTATTTACCATAATTCTTTCACCCAATAACTCTCGAGACCATGATACACAGTCTATTCCAAGGTAAACATTTATTGAACTAATGCTATAACTTAAATTCAATGCTGATTTGTCATGGCCGTGGCATTGACATTAATGTTTAAATATAGAAATGAAAAGAAATTAAAGATATTATTGGGTTAATAAAAACAATAATTGGAGGTATTTATGTTGCATTTAAAAAGTATTAGAACGAAGTTATCCTTATTTTTTGGGATATTGGTATTCTTTATTTGTTTGGGGCTCGGAGTCGTGTCCAATATAGCATCCAGTAGAGCGTTGTCAAGCAATATTGATGAATCAATTTCTCAAATGGCTAAGGAATCTGCCAAAGGAGTTGCAAGAGAATTGAAGGTCCAAGCAAATGCATTAGAAGCATTGGCCGGAAGCGATTGGCTAAAAAATAATAACTTAACAATAGATGAAAAGCTGGCGTTATTGGAAAATGAAGTAGAAAGAAGCAGTCATATCAGAATGGGTATTATAGATTTACAGGGAAATACAAAATCCACAGACGGGACAAGTTCTAATGTTGCTGAAAGAGATTATTTTACCAATGCATTAGCTGGAAATATATCCATTTCAGATCCACTTGTTAGCAATGTTGATGGCACGGTGGTATTGGTTTATGCAGTCCCCATAAAAGAGAACAATCAGGTAAAGGGAATATTAACTGCTGTACGACCTGGAAATGCCTTAAGTGATTTTACTAATGATATCCAATTTGGGGATAGCGGACAAGCTCTAATGATTAATGGCAATGGCACTACGATAGCCCATCAGAACACTGACCTTGTTATGGAAATGTATAATACAATAGAAGAAGCGAAAGAAGATGATGAATTACAAGCTCTGGCTAATTTGATGAGATTAATGACAGAAGGGAGAGAGGGCGTCGGTGAATACAGCTATCAGGGTGTAACAAAATACATGGGATATGCTCCGGTAGAAGGAACTAATTGGTCATTATCAATCACTGCTCCAAAAACAGAAGTAATGGCTAAAGTAAGCCAACTCACATTAATAATTGTAATTGTATCATTTGCATTTATTGCAATCAGTTTAGCTATTACATTAATAATTTCTAATAGTATTGCAAGCCCGATTAAAAAAGCTGCTGATTTTTTGAAGAATGTGGCAACAGGGGATTTTACACAAGAAGTATCCGAGCAATCCCTTAATAAGAAGGACGAAACGGGTATTCTTGCAAATTCAATACACACCATGCAACAATCAATAAAAAAAATAATTGAAACAGTTATTGAGGAATCAACGAATGTAAGCCAGATGCTAACAACAATTAATACTGGAATGGATCAACTTAATAAGAATATTGAAGAAATTTCCGCTACCTCAGAAGAATTATCTGCAGGGGCTGAGGAAACTGCTGTATCTACGGAAGAAATGAATGCCACCTCAACAGAAATTGAAAAAACGGTAGAAGCAATTGCAACAAAGGCGCAGGAGGGTGCAGGTATTGTAAGTACCGTAAATAAAATGTCAGTAGAAATGAAGAGCAATGCAATCTCCTCAAAAGGAAATGCGGTTGAGATATACGGAAAAACAAAGAATGATCTGCAGAGCGCAATAGAACAATCCAAAGCAGTAAATCAAATCGACGAACTATCCGAGGCAATTCTAGAAATAACATCACAAACCAATTTACTCGCATTAAATGCAGCGATTGAGGCTGCAAGAGCAGGTGAGACAGGAAGAGGTTTTGCAGTGGTTGCTGATGAAATTAGAACACTGGCGGAAAATTCAAAAAATGCAGTTTCCAGAATACAGGAAGTTACGAAGACTATATTCATGGCTGTCAATAACCTCTCCACCAGTTCAGGTGAAATCCTTGAGTTCATTGATAGGCGAGTATTAACGGATTATGACATACTTGTTGATACAAGTGAGCAATACAGTCAGAGTTCAGCAAGCATAAACGATATGGTAACGGATTATAGTGCTTCTTCTGAAGAGCTCTTCGCTTCAATGCAGAACATGGTGAAAGCAATAGAAGAAATAACAAGTGCCTCTAATGAAGAAGCGCAAGGAGCATATAATATAGCTCAGGAGGCATCAGCCATCGCCATAAAGTCAAATGATGTAATCAAGCTGGCAGAAGCAGCAAAAGTTAAGTCAGAAGCATTAATAAAAGCTGTTTCCGTATTTAAGATATAGAGAGGGAGAAAGAATGCATAATACAAGACAGATTCAATAGTTGACGTGCACAGACTGGTATGCATTAGCAAAGTCATAAAAGCTATTGCGTATCAGTCTTTCTTTACCCCCCTGGAGGAGCGTATGCTTATAATACATTACCTAATGCTTTTAACAATGCTTCTGAGAATTCCTTAGGCTTATCAATAAATGGAATATGCCCCGTATTCTCCATTGTTATAAACTTTTTATTTGGTGCAGAAATATCATTGAAATAATTAAGTGCCATACTATGGGGTGTTATCCAATCGCAATTCCCAGCAATAATTATAACCGGAACTTCATATTGCAAATTATAATCGTACATTGATAATTTACCTTCTGATAAAAGTGCTTCATAAAGCTCGCTGTTTGATTCGATGAGCTTGTCGAAATTCAACATCCATTTTAAGTCGTTGAATGTCATGTACGGCGAAAACAAACGAAGAGAAACCATCTCCAACGCTGACATACTATCACCGGACGGTAGATATTTGTCTTTAAGCTCCCGAAACTTCATAAACTCTGTAACATTTGGTTTATCAAATTTATCAAAGGTCATTACCAATTCAAGCTTTTCTCCTATTTCCTGCGCATCTTGGGTCTTACCTGCCTTATTCGCTAAACGTATTGCTTCTTCTGCTGATACTTGCTCAGATTTCTTAAAATCCAACATTTGGCTTATACCTATATAAGCAGATACCTTATCGGGATGTTCTCCCGAATAAATCCCACCGAGAAAGGTCCCCCAAGAATGACCCATAACAATAACTTTCTCTTTGTCATACTCTAAACGGATATAATCCACCAACTGGTCTAAGTCCGACAGCAATAAATCCAAAGTAGGTTTTTTGGCTTCCTTATTGTGGTAATAAGTATTCCCGCAGCCACGCTGGTCCCAGTGAACTATGGTGTAATCTTGCTCTAAATCTGTTTGCCAATAATATGAATAATATGCCATATTACTCCCCGGACCGCCGTGAAGCATAATAATAACTGGGTTAGAAATATCTTGCCCGCGAATTTGTATATATTGCTCAATCCCACCTATGGTTACGTATTCGGACTTTTGAATGCCAGTATCCGAGGAAATTTTGTATTTTTGAGCGTTGATAATTCGTCCGATAATGATTGTTAATGCAAACAAAATTATCAATCCAAGAAATATGAGCAGAATTATTTTTATCACTTTTTTTCCCTTTTTGAATTTAGGCTTTGGTTTTTCGTTCATGATATAAATCTCCTTATTCCGTATTTGCATAATCAGTTATTCTTTGAACGATACTTTTATAGCGGGGATTATCTAGGAGCGGTGCAAAAGCTGAGATTCCTGTTAAATCTTGCAGCATATTTTTCTTGAGCAGTTTTTCGTCATACTCAACGGTAGAGCCCAGTTCTTTGCTGTCTAACCATTCATCAATATCTGTAAAAAAATCATCTCCGCCCAGTTTGAAGGGTAAGGGTGTACCCAAGCACAAATCCGCATATTTTCCCAGCAGTTCAAGGGCTTTTTCTGTATCTCCATGCTTGCAGTACATACTTGCACCAAATAAATATGCCTTTACCAATGTGTTCACATTAAGTTTAGCTACCCCATACAGGTGAATGAGTATCATTGCCCTCTCAAAGGCGATTTGGGCATGGGTAAAACTATCCTCGGTCAACGCCGTGTAATATAGCGTGGTTTCAATAAAGCAGAGCAAATAATGATACATACCGCACTGGGTGATTTCTTTGGCTTTGGCAGTATTTCCTGCAAGTAGAAAAGCCCGTGATATAAGGCTGTCCTCGGTTATATCCGATGTGTTCAAGGATTCACCCAATAAAGTGAAAACCTCATCGGGTGATTCAAGCATGATACAGCAATGACATTGTATATACAACGCATTTCTTGTGAGTAAAGCATCCCTGCACTCCGTCACGACATGCTCACATAGACTTTTTGCTTCCTTTATTAATTCGTACTGCCGTTCTTCGGGGGCACTCACAGAATGATTGATAAACAATACCGCCATTTGATAAAGCAAGGGGAAACAAGCATAATATTTTTTGATTATTTCCCTACATTCACCCATGACAATATCGAAAGATTTTGTTGTAAAGTCCCTTGACAGTCTGTGGCATAATTTTCGGGCATCCTTGCGGGTAAGCTGTGGCGAATAACCTATTAGCTCATCCACACTAATATTGAAGAACGCCGCCAACTTTGGTAACAGAGTAATATCGGGATAACTCTGCCCTTTCTCCCATTTGGATACAGCCGCTTTTGATACACCCATGTATTCGGCGAGGTTCTCTTGAGTAATGCCCCTACTCTTCCTTTTTCGGATTAGTATATCTGCTATTCTTATCTCGTTCATAAAAACACCTCTACCTAAATTTTAATAGTAGCCCACAACAATAACAAGAGAGTTATAGTTGACTTTGGTTAAACTAATCAACCATTGGTTGATGGAACCTTCTGAACTTCATACAGCCATAGCCTGTATCCATTACTTAATATTATAGGGTGGGAATCAATATATTTATTACTTATTCAGCTTAGACAGATCTATTTCCGCTGTCCCATTAAAACTTGTAGGAATGTTCAAGTCATCCAGGGTGGATAATATAAGTCCTGTTTTATTGTTATGTATCTTCTTTCCGATCGTTACAGAACTTTCACTAACAGTATAAGCATGGGAAGCTCCATTTAATTGAACATTGATTCTCCATGACCTGTTTTCCCTATGGATATCAATAAATCTTTCTGTTGAATCTTTATAGACATCTGTCAGTTTATCATTTTTCAGGTTTACATAGTAGGGATAATTGGGATCATAAAGGTAGATACGCTCATAACCATCATCTGTTATTTCTATAGGTTTACTGGTATCTGTCACCATGGCATGACCCTGACTGTGTCCATTTTCATCGAACCATAAGACTTCAACCAATAGAGGCTCTTCATTATCCCATTCGTTCAAAACTTTGACATAGTCCCTGTAGCTTTCATAATAATCAGCCAGATCCCCATATATTTGATAACGCTGGATAATTTTTGCAAGTTCAGAATTCTTTTTTAACATGGCTTCTTTCTTGGACCAGTCTGCTGCAGCTATCTGCATTTTACTGTAGCCGTCCTTACTTAGTATCTCTACATTAGGAAGAGAAATCTTTCCTTGATGAAACAGCATTGCTGTGATCGCCATGCCAAAGCAGTTTCCTTTCCATTTATTTTGTCTTTTATCAATCTTTTTTAAGGTTTCTTTATCTAGCTTGCCAAATATTTTCGTATATTGTGCATGATCTATTTTATAATTTCCCACCGGCATATATCCGAAGGAGGTTCTAGTGTTTTCTATGGGCCAGGCGTCAATGGTAACATCAAATGTATTGCCCAGCTTCTTCCAAGTCTGTTTTTCTCCTGAAGTCGCTTTGACCCCAGTGGGATAGGTTGATTTGACGATTAAGGTCTTATCATCAAGAGTTAGATTTATGTCTACATAAATCGATGGTGTTTTTTTATTGTTATAAACATATAAATCCTTAGCCTTATAGGAACCATCTAAATTTTTCTTTAAACTTTTCCACTTAAGGTCACCCACTTTAAAATTCAAATTCGGAGTCTTCAGAAGAACAGCATGATAAGAATCTTTATCTTTTTTTATTGATATTACCATCCCCTCATTGCCGCCGGAACTTCGTTCCCATCTTCCTATCAGTGGGTCTGTAGCTGCACTATTTGCAGACGTATCCATTCCGGACCAGAAAATGGGGATTATCAGAATTACAAATCGTATTATTATTTTTACTATCTTTTTTCCCTTCATTGTTTAGCTCTCCTTTATGTGTTTTCATCTTTAGTATAATTAACTACACAAAC
This sequence comes from Bacillota bacterium, assembly GCA_023443625.1. The sequence continues at coordinate 23,012 of JAEZTQ010000001.1, forward strand.
AACCTTTACTTAATCAATTAATATAATTGGCATATTCTCCATCTGCTGCAGAAAGTCGATCACACTGCATATAATACTGGATTTTTTCCATCTCCACCTTTCCTGTGAATTTTCAAGAGGTTTTATGGTATTTTTGGATACTAATGTCATATTATAATATTTAAACCTGTAATTCAATATAGGTATAAAATAATCTGATTCATTACTGATAAATTGGTTTTATTGCTATAGTTCAACTTGTGGTATTCAAAACTACAACATATTAAATAGAGGGTTGTTTGCTGTGTTTTATGGTAATAGCATTTTTATCATTTGTAGCAATTGATCCAATAAGTCATTAACATCAAAAACATCTATATCTATCATGGATTCATTCAACATATGAAGCCACAGCCACATAATTCTCTAGATAGTCCTCCAGTTTACGCTCTTCCCGAATCAACTGATCATTAATTTCACTCAGTTTAGCATAATCACAGGCAATTTCTGAGTTTTCCATCAACGCCTTTATTCTTTCAATCTCCCTTTCCGTCTCTTCTACCATCATTTCTATCTTTCTCATTGACTGCTTCTTTCTATCCAGAGCTTTTCTATCCCACTCCTTTCCAGTAGGAACTACTTTTGGACCATTTGTCTGATCTACATATTTAGTGGGAGCTTGCTCTCTGTCAATATATTCCTGATAACCAAAAGGGTAATAACTCACCCTATCTTTTTCAAATACCAGAAGGGAATCTGCTATTTTTTCTACGAAATACCGGTCATGGGATACGAACAGAACTGTACCTTCATAGTTCATGAGCAGAGTCTCCAGAGCTTCTTTCCCAACGATGTCCATGTGATTTGTCGGCTCATCCAGGATAAGAAGATTGGGTCTTTTCTTCAAACTTTTAGCAAGACTCAACCGAACCCTTTCTCCTCCTGACAGCTGACAAACCTTTTTATATACCGTATCCTGCGTAAATAAGAAGCATCCAAGAGCTGAACGAGCCTCCGACAAAAACATGTCCGGGAATTCATCGCAAAAATCCTCTAGTACAGTCCTGTCGCTCTCATCCTGGACAAGCTGTTGGTCAAAATACCCCGGATCGATTTGAAATCCATAGGAAAATGACCCCTCCAGCTCATTAACCTGCCTCACAAGTGTCTTCAGAAGCGTCGATTTTCCCGCTCCGTTTTCACCGATCACTGCAAGTCTCTGCCCCTTCTTTAGTTCAAAACTCACTTCACATAGGGGCTTGTCATAACCAATAACAAGTCGGTTTACCTTGAGAACCTCCTGCCCTCCCACTCTTAGGGGCTTAAATTCTGCACGAAAGGTCTTAAGGTCGTATTTTTCCGGTGCTGGGACAAGGTCCATGTGTTCGATCTGCTTCAGTTTAGATTTGGTCATAGCAACCTTAGTTGGATGATGCTTATACTTCTCGATTAATGTCATGAGCCTTGCGATTTCCTTCTGCTGCAATTGATAATCCTTCTGCTGCTTATCCCAGTTTAATTGCTTCTGTTTTACAAAAGCTGAATAATTGCCTTGATATCGAGTCATTTTCCTATGTTCGATTTCATAAGTTACATCTGCTATCTTATCTAGAAACATTCTGTCATGGGAAATGATAACCACAGCCTTGGGATACTGCTTTAAATATCCTTCAAGCCATTCAATGGTGGGCAGATCCAGATGATTAGTAGGTTCATCCAATAGCAGAATATCGGGCTTACTTAACAGCAGTCGAATGAACGCTAGCTTCGTTCTCTGCCCGCCAGAAAAGTTCTTGATGGGACGTTTTAGATCTGTCAGAGCAAATCCAAATTTGGTAACAATAGTTTCTATTTCCCATTGATAAGTATAACCTCCCGAGTTCTCAAAAAACTCCAGTGTTTTTGAATAACTCTCCAACACTTCCTTAGATTGGTCTGTTTCCATTTGAATACAAAGCTGTTCCAGCTTTACCTTCCATTCAAGCAAAGTTGCAAAGGCCTTTAAAAGCTCTTCTTCTGCAGTTAAATTCTCATTCTCAAAGCTGATCTGCTGTAGGAACCCAATGGTTATATTACTTGCCTTGCTGATCCAGCTACTTTCATCACTGTCTAGATTATCCAGTGGAAGCATCCCGGCAATCAGCTTAAACAAAGTGGTCTTTCCACAGCCGTTTCGACCGACAACTGCGATTTTCTCTGTATTTCTTATTTCAAAATTAACATGATCAAGTATGGTATCAGATGCATATTTCACAAGGCCCTTATTTATTTGATAAATCATGGATATCATCTTTCCTTTCGCTTAAAATCTCTTGGTTAATAGTAAATATTAAGTCGGCTTTTAAAAGCGCAAAAAAGTCGGATCAGGTTGTGTCTGCAAACCTGTCCGACAGTTTATGGGTTCATAAGTTAATCTAAAAAACCATTAATTTCCTTATAACAAAAAACTGCAGACAGGCCAATACTGTTGCAGTCACATTTTAAATGAATCAATCCTGATCACTACTTCTTAAACTAGGATGCCAAATGAGGTACTCAAATAATCCTCATGAAGAATATCAGGAGAATTATTGGACAATGTTTGGCATCAGCTATTTTAAGAAATGAGACCTCCGAGCAAAGTATAGCCAACTTTTTTCAATTGTGGTCTTTGCGCGGAGATAAGTTTCACTGTTCTAATCTTAGTTGTAGGTTTCACAGAATTTCTTCCTTTCGATCTTGTTTTTGATCATTATACCATATATTCCAATAAATGCAAGTTACCATAATATTGTAAATTTCTTCCTATTAGGCCTTAAATTATAAACTTTTAATTTGAATTTTAATTAATCTTAATTTAAGACGTTCCGCCTCATCATATAGAGCTAACATATCCTTTTTGAACTGGGGATAATTCGTCTTACATTCCTCTATGTTACCTCTCATATAGAGTGGTTCAAAATATTCACCCATTCGATCTGCCAATTTATCTTTTAATGCCTCTATTTCATCAGTTATTGTCCCCAAATCACCTACGGTTGACTTCATTCGATAATATAAATGAATAAAATCCCAAAAGTTTAAATCTTTTACAGTAATATCTTTTTTATTATGAAAATAATCTCTTAAAAATTGGAAAATTACTCTTACATAAGGATCTCTAAACTCATAATTATAATATTCCTTATAATCCATACTATCTTCCAGCAATCCTTCTTCTTTTAATTGGTGGAAAATTGGTGTATTATAAAAAATTCTTAATGCATTAATGTAATCATCAAAATGAAAGCCCCTATGTTTCACTAGAAATTCGTAATTTGCCTTTAATCTTGCAGCATCGGAATGGGGATTCATCATAATAAACCCAAAAATGGGATCAATTCCGCACATCTTAAATATTCTTAATGCCTCCTCATTATCTTTCACCCTGGCTCTTTTATTATAGTATATCAGGTCCTCATCATTTCCTGCCTCAAGCCCGATTAAAACCACCCTAAAACCTGCTTCGTACATCAATTTTATGATTTCAATATCTTCTGGTATATCTTTAAAGGATTCCGCCCTAATATAACCTCTAAATCCAAACCTAACAGGATATTCCAGTAATGCCAGGCATAATTGTTTTAATCTTTCTTTACCAACATCTCCAGGATCCTCCATACTGCAATCCTTTAACGCAAAAAATTTCACACCCTTTTCTTCATATATATGAATGATTTCATTTGCAATATCTTGCGGGCTTCTACCTGACCATTTCAGATAATGATTGGATATTCTACAAAAACTACAATTACCCATACAGCCATGAGAGCCACAAAGATAGGCCGTCATACCATGTTCAAATTTGAGATAACTTCGATCTGCCCAGGGTAATAGATTAATATCAGTATTACAAAAAACTTTTCCTTCTCTAATATTCTGCCCTACGATATTTTGGCTATCTCCTATAATTTTCTCTATTGTAAATCCTTTTTCCATACCATTAATAACCTCTAAGAAAGGATATTCCGGATATCCTAGAAGTATAAAATCTAATTCCTTGCAATCATCTAAAATAGGATTAAATGCTTCTGTAGCAAACCTTCCACTCATTCCTATAATACTATCTTCTTTTATCTGCTTTACTTTTTTTGCTACAATATATGCTGCTTCTCTGCTATTATTATCTCCATACAAAAGGATTACATCAGCATCTAAATTAACTATATTAAATGACTCTTCACATTTTAAGCAGTTGATATAATCTAGCTGCACAGGAATTCTATTTCTTTTGATAAATGCATATACTCTGCCAATATCATTATTGTCGATATTCTCATAATCATTATCAAAATCTTCTTTATACTGAACCTTTTCATAATATAAATTTATAATTTGTGCTACCATACTTATCTCCTCAATGTTTACTAATTCTTCAGCTATTATTCCTTTTATTTCTTCATAGGATATTTTCTTATCTACTAGGTCTGACAAGTGAAATTGCTTTCTCATTGATGGGCATTTAAAAAATACTAATCAATTCATCTACTAAACTTAAGAAAAATTTCTTTTCACCAAAATGAAAAGCCTCTGCTTGCTTTATAGCTTTTAAATGCATACTTTTCCCTCTATAATTGCCCAAAGCTTCTGTTATTTCCCTTATATGCATAAAATTAAGCTGACTTTTGTATTGTTCTAATATTTTCATTTTATCACTGAACTCTGTAGTTATATTAATCAACAAATTTGCATATAAGGGACTCATTACTTCATATAGGGCAACAAATACCTCATATTCCTTCATAGGCTTTAATGCTTTTTGTAAAAAGTAAGTCGTATATTGATGATCTATGTGTTGGTCTAATAACCATGGTGTAAAAATAATCTCCGGTTGAAAATCCTCAATACATTCTTTTATAGTCTGTAGGGCATCCGTAAGATATAAATGGGAGTCCTCATGTCCTAAAAAAATCTGTTCCAGTTTATATTTTTCCCAAGCCCCTTTAGCTTCTTCCATTCTTAAGGTAATATCTCCATCAAAAACACCATATCGGCCATCTGTCATATAAATAATCTTTACCTCGGCCCCTTCCTGTAAGTATTTTAGGATTGTACCGCCACAGCCAATTACTTCATCATCTTGATGTGGAGATAATACAAGTATCTTTTTGGCTGGAACTAATGCACCAATTTTTGATTGTATCTGACTGATATTTTTTATAAGTAATTTCTCATTCTCCATAAAATTCACCACTTTTCTTTATCATTCATGTGATCTTTTATTTTCTTTACGACTTCACAGTTGGTATAAGAACAACTAGATGTTAATTCACAATTACTTATCTTCTCTCGTACTTTCCTTCTTGTCTCTAATATTTTCTCTATCCCATCCTGCTCAATATGTCCTAAGGTAAGATGTTCACCATCTTTAATATATACGCAGGAGGTAGCATAGCCTTGGCAATTTATGAATAATGCATTTTCCAGCCATACACAATATCCCGTCTTTCCCCCATTTAGCTTCATGTATTGTTCCATCTTCGTAAAAAAATGCTCTATTGTGGGGTTTACATGAATAATTCTCTGCCATCTGTAATAATTTCTTCTAAGGAGGAGTTGTTCCTGCTTCGTTAAATACTCTCTACTTTCCTTCTCTGTATAATACTTACTATATTCCTTTGACTCGTTTAAGAATTGAATTGCTATCCCGCCATCCAGTTCTAACTCTTGATAAAGTTCAAATATATTATCAAGTTGTGATGCTGTGCTTTTTAAAATGGTGACTGAAAAACCTACGACTGGTATTTCGAGTCCCCTTTCCTTCTTTTTCTCCATAAGCAGCTTAATACCCTCTAATATTTTATCTAAGTTACCACCTCTGATTTTTTTAAAATCCTCAGGACTTAATGTTTCAATAGAAATATTCAGGCTATGAAGACCGCTGTCTATAATCTTGTCAACATTGTTTGCTGTTAATAAACTTCCATTGGATATAATACATACTTGAATATTTTTATTTCTTGCATATTGAATCATGTCAAATAATTGTGGATGCAGGAAGGGTTCACCTTCTCCTTGAAGCTCTATGCATTCAATACCTGCAATTTGATCAATAATTGCCTTATATGTATTAAAATCCAAATCCATTTGTTTCATATGTCTTCCAGAACAAAACGCACAGGTAAAATTACATCTTGTCGTTGGTTCTATTTGTATTAATTTAATTTGATTCATTGGCTTCGGCCTGTTTTTTCTCTACATAATCAGCTATGGTGTCTAAGGTTCTAAAGAGTTCAACCGACAAATCTTCATCAGCAATTTCAATATCAAATATTGTCTCCAATCTTACTACAAGCTCAATAGCTACAATGGAATTCAAATTAAAGGCTTCAATAATGTCCGTATCTTCTGTAATACCATGAAAATTAACATCTTCTCTTAATACTGCACATATAGCTTTTTTTACTTTTTCATAAATTTCATTTCTTTCCATTATCCTTATCTCCTTTTATATGATTATTTTTATTCAGTTGCAAAACTTTATTAATTATGTAATTCATGAGTTTCGCAATCACCTATATAATTACTTTATGTGTTTTCACATATTCTACATATTCTTCGATATCCCTAATTTCTCCAGAAAGTAATTTACCCAAATGATATATCTTCTCTTCAGGATGACATTCATAAAATTTACCAATGGAGGCTTCTAATGCTTCATTAAAATTCATGCGAGCGTGCATCATATGGTAATTATGTCCCTGCTCCAGATAAATAAACTTAACATTTTCTTTGTATAGCCTAAAACCTAATTCAAAATCCTCAGCTCCCCACTCCTTTCCAAAACATAAATTAAACCCTCCCACCTTATCTAAAAGGGATTTTTCACAGGACATATTTGCACCTGTACAAGATAGCCATTGAAAACCATATATATTCTTTTGAAAGGTACTTAGAATAATCCTTTCCATCAAAGTTATCTTACTTTGCTTGTGGATTTTCAATATGTCTCTAATATCTTCCTTCTTTATACAGTATTGCTTAACAATTTCTAAGCTGTCTCTCCCCTGATGTTCATACATCTCCCCTGTGGAAGGATTTTTAAAGAACTTTAAATAGGGTAAATTGTAAATATTACCATGAGCTACACAGCTTTCCTCATTATGGGCATTCACATGTGCCTCTACAAATGTTGGAGCCACTATTAGATCGTCATCACAAAAAATAATAATATTCCCACTTGCCATTTCTATTCCTTTATTTCTGGCAGCAGAACGTCCTTCATTATCCGTCTTGATATACCGTATGGGAAGACCTTGCTCTAAGATCTTTAACATATCTTTGGTCCCATCTAAGGAGCCATCATCCACGATAATAATTTCAAAATGATTAAGATCCATTGTCTGATACCTAAAGGATTCCAAAGTAAGTTCCAGTCGTTCTTTCTTATTAAAGGTAGGCATTACAATACTGGCTATAGTTTTATCCATCTACTCATCTCTTTCTAACTGCTAGCGCTTGTATAATTTCTAATTGCTTTTTTCCATATAAGCCTTACAAGAAGTATACATAAAACCGGTGCTGTAATTCCCCATAGGATTGCTCTATAATCTAGCCTTCCTATAACAAATAAAAATGAATAATTACTAATAAGAAATATAGGAAATAAAAAGGTTCCAATCCCTTGTATCCACCTTTTATAAATCTTCATGGGCATATTATTCAAATACCATAGGGCATCTGCTATTTCATGCACTGCTGTTCCTTTAATTGTCCAAAAACATAGCAATTCCGGTATTAGGGTTACACAATAAGCAATAATTACACCAGTAAAAATAAATCCTAAATAACCAAACACAGTTACAGCAGTGAGTGGAATACCTGCCCTTTGCCATCCTATACATACACAGATAATTCCTGCTATAATATTAGGTATTGCTGCTGCAATTTCAATATTGCGTAGTGTTACCATAAACTGAAGTGAAACAGGCTTGGTTATAAACATGTCTAAAGAACCTTCTCTTATATATTCCTGTATCTTTGCGAAATTAAAGAAGAAAAGTGACACATGAATTCCTGACATAATAATAAAGGTTCCTGAATATATCAAGATATCATCCGGTGTTAAGCCCTTTAAAGTTGTTCCCGCATTATATACCACCAAAACATATAAAAGCTTTGTAAAAAGAAAAGCAAATTCTACAGCAAGACTCATAAAGAAATTGGCACGATATATCAATAGTATAACAAAGCAATTTTTTACAAATTTGTAATATATGTATATGTGTCGTTTTATTTCCCTTAATATATTACTCATACATCATCCCCCCACTGCTTCATACTTCTTAAGGCCTATTTTCCAGAGTATTTGAAGTAAAAGACTTAATAATATGATCCATACCACTTGAATAATCATACTTGGGAGAATTTCTTCTACTTTAATATTTCCATTCAAAATATTAATCTGAAAATAAATCGTGTATTGAAAGGGTAAAAACCTCAATATATTTGTGATATGTTCACCAAACACATCCAGTGGAAATACACCTCCACTCACTATATTTATAACCAAACCTAAAATTAAAAAGGCTCCCCATGCTTCAGTAATCCAAAAAGCTATAACACTTACAACAAACCCCAAAACAATATTAATAATAATGCCCAATAGTACGGCCACAGCAAAATATAATAATCTTATGGGTTCCACTCTAAAGAAGGATTTCATGCTTGCAATCACTAAAATGATTGAAAAAATAATTGTAAAAATGAAAAACTGTACTGATTTTTTTCCCAAAAAGCAACAGATCTGATATTTAAAATAGCCCATTGGCTTTACAATATATTTATTCAATCCTCCATTTTTAATATCATTGGCTAACTCCCACTCGCACCCAGCTGTAACTAATTTTGATATGATACCCGCTAATATTGTATACATAATCATGGAGGAATACGTATATCCATAGACAATACCTGTCTTTGAGCTTTCAAACAATGCTGTCCAAATAAAATATTGTGTTACCGTTGGAACAATAGTGCTGATAATCCCCAAAATAAAATCAAATCTGTATTCCAGTGAATTTTGTAATCCAATTTTAAAGGATTTAATATACATTTGTGTCCCCTTCACTTATGCCTCTCCTTTCTTGTAAAGCAAAGCAACCCCTTCTTCTATTGGAATTTCCTCTACATTGAAATCGATGACAGGTAAGTTTTGGAGCAATCTCATAGCACAATTTTTAACCTCATCCTTTGCGACCTGTAATGTAAAATCCAGATTATCCTGTTTTACAATTAGTCCGTATTCCGCAATTTTTTCCACGGATACTTCATATTCCAGCTTAATTTTTAGTAGTTTATTATGGCCAATAAGGCTATTTATCTCTTTTAACTCTCCATCATAAACTATAGAGCCCTGGTTTAAGATAATTGCTCTCTTACACAGGTTTTCTATATCATTCATATAATGACTTGTAAGAATAATTGTAGTTTTAAATTCTTTATTATACCCACTAATAAAGTCCCTAATATTTCTTTGGGAGATGATATCAAGTCCTATGGTTGGTTCATCTAAAAACAGCACCTTTGGTTTATGTATCAGGGAAGCAATAAGCTCCATCTTCATCCTCTCTCCCAAGGACAGCTTGCGAACCTGAATTTTTAGTAAATCCTTTACCTCTAAGAGCTCCGTTAAATATCCAACGATTTCGTCATAATCCTTTTTTTCAATTTCATAAATACATCTATTTAACTCTAAAGATTCATTTGCAGGAAGATCCCACCACAGTTGATTTTTTTGTCCCATAACTATGGAGAACTGTCTCTTGAAATCCTTTTTCCTTTCCCAGGGTTTATATCCCATTACACGAATATCACCTTGGGTTGGATATAAAATTCCAGAAAGCATTTTAAGTGTCGTTGTCTTTCCAGCCCCATTTGCACCTAAAAATCCAATTATCTCCCCTTCTTCAATACGAAAGGAAATGTCATTGACTGCATTTCTTACCAGCTTTTTTCTGGAAAATAAACTTTTCACAGAATTTTTAAGACCTACTTCTTTTTCGTAATAATCAAATTGCTTACTTAAATTCTTAACTGTAATTATGTCTGCCATCATTAACTCCCTAATTAATCTTTACAAGTATTTTAATTAAATTCTCAATATGTTCTATACCCTGTTCCTCTAATATAATTATTTGCTCTATTCTTTTTGCAATACGTTGCTGCAAAGCCAAGTCCATATATATACTAAGCTTAAATATCAAATTTGATATTTTCTCCCATTGTCTTTCTATTTCCCCATAGATTAATACACACTGGTGCGCTTCATCACAAGGCCACTTTTTCATTACTTCTTCCAAAAACATCCTCATATTTCGTCTTGTTTTATATAAACCGCCTCCCCTATTCATCTCATAAAAGTATTTATAGATTTCCTTTTGGTTCTGGCTTTTTTCAAAGCTTAATTTAAAATGCCTCATACCAGTAATTCCATAATACTCCTCTTGGGCTTTACTAATTTTTCTTATATTATCAACAACTTGTAAAAGCCCCTTAACCACTAACTCTTTCTCTGTATATTTCCACCCAATCTGATTATCTAGAGTGTACTGTATCTCTATGATGCCATCTTTTTGCATCATCTGATTCATATTAGCTTTTGAAACCATGATTTTTTCATTACTAAATATGGTTAAAGCAGTATCGCTATCTTCTAGAATTACAGCCATTACCCATAGATGACTTTTCTGGTAATTATATGCTTCTGGTAAGAAGAACTCATCAAGCCATAGCATTGGGATTACCTTGGCTTCTAACAAGTCAGAGATACGATTTAAAGCAAGCTCCTTACAGGTAAATTGTTCCTTCTGCAGAGGTTTTATAAAATATTCGTTCAAACGAGAAAATAAACTTTCAAATTCTTCACTTCGGCCATGTACCACTGATGGTATGCCAGTTGTTATGGTTGTAAAATAAAAGCCCATAACACCTACAATCCCACCTAACCAAAACTCTTCATACCAAATCTTATATGCACTAAGATATTTCTTAAGATTAGCAAGAAAACAAAAATCACCTTTTTGATCAGCATTACCTAAGAGATTATCCATAATAATAACCATGCCTTTCTCAATACTTGCCTTCCCTTTGAGTTAGTTTGTGCCGAGGATTACGCAGGCACAAACTTCTAAGTGTGAAAATTGCTTTTATTTTCACACTAACAGTACATTCCTTCCCTTTGAGTTAGTTTGTGCTGAGGATTACGCAGGCACAAACTTCTAAGTGTGAAAATTGTTTTATTTTCACACTAACAGTACATTCCTTCCCTTTGAGTTAGTTTGTGCTGAGGATTACGCAGGCATAAACTTCTAAGTGTGAATTATGCTTTTTAATAATTCACACTATCCCCATTATAATAATTACATAACCTTTGATTTTCCTAATCCAGACTTTTCTATTCCCTTGACCCAGGTAATAATGCTTGGTACTTTATAAGCAGCCAAATATTTTCTACAATGGGTTATTACTTCACTTATGGTTAAGCTATCCTTTTTCCTAACTATAATTGCTTCAACCTCTTCACCGAACTTCTCACTGGCATTTCCTTTGACGTAAACATCCAGAATATCCGGATGCTGTCTCAAACAATTTTCAACTTCTATAGGATTTACTTTAAGTCCTGTAATATTAATAAGACGGTCAGCTCTTCCTTTAATCCATAGGTATCCATCCTCTAACTCACATAAATCCTGTGTCAAATACCCTTTAGGATCAAAGGGTTCTTCTCCAATATAACCAATTGCCATTCCTTTACTGATTACCATTAGGGTTGACTCTTCTAATCCATCAGCTGTAACTAATTTAAGTCCAACATTTTTTAATGGTTTTCCTACATATTTTATTGCTTTCTCTATTTCATTACATAAGTTAACAGCTATCGTACCTGTCTCTGTACTGCCATATTCTTGATGTATTACTTTATTTGTTAAGTCATAAAAATCTCTGAAGCATTTCTCTTCTAATCTACTGCCGGCGCATACGCACAAACGTAAACTGCTACAATCATAGCTAGCTGACTTTAGCTGGCCGCAGATTAATTTATACATATATGGCACGCCATGAAAAACAGTGATTTTCTCCTCTTGTATAATACGCAGAACCCTGGCAGGTACAAAATTACTCATAAGAAATATGGTAGCACCACAATTTAAAGCACTCAGCATACAGGAATCAAAAGCATAGGAATGAAAGAAGGGAACTACTCCAATAAATCTATCCTGATTACTAAAATTTAATGTACTAGAATAATTTATTAGAGCCTCTTTCAAATTGGTATGGGAGTTCATTACACCCTTAGGTTTTCCTGTAGAACCTGAGGTATATAGTATGGTAGATATTTGTTTCTCATCTAAAATCATGTGCTGTAAATAGTGTTCAAAACCCTTAGCTTGTTCATATTTCAAGTACTCATTATTTACTATGATTGTTATAAGAGACTTATTAAAATCAAATAATTTCTCTTGTAAACTATCCGTAATAATGAATTCCACATGATTTTCTTTTATGATGTCTAATATTTCATGCCTGAATTTGGTATCAACTAAAATGGCTGTAGCTCCTAAGAGATTAATTGCAAAATATGATACAATAAACTCCGGACTATTGTTAAGCCAAAGGAGTACCTTTTTGCCTGCTCCACAGCCCTTATTTAATATGTATCCGGCAAAATTCTGAATATATTCCTTTAGCATTCCGTAGGTTATTTCTATATCTGATGTTTTCAAAGCTACCCACATATTATCTATATTAGGATTATTGAATATGACATCACTTATCATGTCTTCTTTCCTTATTTAAAATGAATTAACAAGCTACTTCTAAAACATAAGCTGCGATCTTATCAATGGAACTTAGTTTTTCATACTCCCAATAATCATCTTCAATTACAATCTTAAATTCTTTCTCTACTTCCGTTAGAAGCTGTAAAAATACTAGAGAGCTTACTTGTAAGATTCCAGTAACAAATGCTTCATTTATTACTAGCTCCTCTGCCTCTGCTATATTATTCTTTAAAATATCGATGATACGTTCTATTACCACCTCTTTACTCATATTCATACCTCCAATAAATTTTTTATCAATGGAAGGGAAGCTTCATTAATGTATGAAAAAATCACCTTATCATAACCAGTCCAGGAAAGGGTTGGTTCAATTCTTTTCATTAAGACTGTACCTTCAAAATATAAATCAGGATACTTTTCCATTTGTTCATGATTTGCAGGTCGAATAATAATTTCCTTGTTTAAACAGAGATGGCTGCAATTATAATTCGCAACTGTAATACCTTTATCTTTTGCTATGGGGCATGCCCGGGAGACAGCGGCAATTGTATTATCAATAAAGCCAATAATTTCAAAATTCTCTTCTTTGATTTTTTTAAGGCTTTCTTCTTCCTTACTAAATATTGAGGTTTCAATACCTTTAATATTCCAATCTTTAAAATACTCCATCTTTTCTTGTTGATAAAAATTATTTTGAGCAAAATAGGATTTTGCCTCAGGGTCCTCTTGGGCCACGTGTATTTCTCCCCAGATCCAACGATTTATACTTTTTGTAAGTAATCGTCCCAAATAAATTGAAGCATTCTTATTTTTAGCTTGCTTTAATTTATATAATAAGCCCAGATCATTAATACTAACTGATATCCCTTGGTCTAATAATTCTAGTACATTGTTATATTCATAATCCATCCTTGCCATATTTACTTTTGGACTAATATAGTGAAAGTTCAATTTGCTATCATGGGCAATGTCTCTTAACTCATTTATATTGGGTATACGCTTATAACAATTATAATCTCCAAATAGGATCCATTTTGCTGGGATATCCTGAGACAATATATCCTTTAATTGTTCAGTGCTGCTTATATATATTCCAATATCCATTTACACTTAGCTCCTTAAATCCTATCTAATCCTATGTAAGTTTTTGATATAGAACTAGATATATATTTGCATTGTTGTTTTTGGCAATAGGATCTTTTCCACCAGCTTGGCAATATCTCATCCCTTAATGCATCATACTCTTCTTTGCTCATTTTCTTGTTACGAAGTGCTTTTAATAATTTCGAGTAAATGGAGGTGATCTCATAATTCAACTTCATGTCCAAATCTCTTCCGACTAACTTCGTCGCATATAGGCCCGTTTCATTTAATGTATGCATTGAACAGACACTGCAGGCTAAGGAAGCATTGACATATTGACAGGCATGGGTGAATTCACCATCTTCAATCACCTTGTAAACATTTCTACAGGGAATACCTAGCAAATCCGCAATACCTTCACCAAAATTATGTTTTAGATTACAATCATCATAAAAGGAGCAGCCATAATGTCCAAAAATCTCAATCTCTAGCTTGGTTCCTTCTGTAAGTTCTTTGATTTCGTCTAAGGTCAATTGATAGGATAAAACAATTCTGTTAACTCCCAACTCTTCGAAAAACTGTATCTGCTCTTTATTAATAATTTCAAAAAATGTGCTTGCTGCAATATGTGTTTTTATACCTTGTTTCCTCAAAAACTGAACAGCACCAATATCCGCCACAATAATAGAATCTACTCCTATATCAATTGCATTGGTAACATACTTGTAAAATTCCTTTAGATATCCCTTGGAGCCATCGGGATTATTCGCCAGAAAGGGGAAATTTGCTGTAAACATAACTTGGACATCTTTGCCATGGGCATAGTTTACAACATCCTTAAGTTCATCAAAATCAGGACAATTAATTTCACCTTTTGGATTATATCGCCCTCGTCCATTAAAGCTTAAGCTTTTAAAGGTAGTGCTATCCGCACCTAGATAAATCTCTTCTCCTCCAGCTTCAATCTGCTTGACCGTTGTTTCATAACCGTTAACAGGTACTAGCAATTTCATGTAACCTTCTCCTTTATATAAACTTCACTATTCATACTTTCCAAGGGAAATTGCGAATAAAACAATATTAGGACAAATGGGTAGTTTTATAGCTTTAAGAGCTTTTCTTTCAATTCTATATAGCATTGCATATATCCCAACATCCCAAGCATGTTCTTCGATTTCATCAATAAATCCACATCGGCCATTCCATATCATTGTATTTTTAATAAATGGATTAGGTATTGCTGAATCAGGAACTTCTATTGAAACCATAATGCTTGTATCATCTTTATATTGTATTTCTATCTCCTCTTCGAAGGAGGATAAATCTCCATACCCCATAAGCATAATACAGTCATAATCATTGGAAGCTACAGCTATAGTTTGTCCATAACATTTTATACTGTCATTTTGCTTTCCCTTAATAGGTTCATGATAGAACTTCATTCTTCTGAGTTCCCATATTTCTTTGTTAACTGTTTCATCAACATAAAAGAAATACCTCATGCCATCTATATTGGCAACGGATTGTTTTTCATTATAAATTCCAAAGCTTTGATTATTGTAATAATTCTTTATTGGTACAAAAGTAATTTGATCCGGTTCTTTAATATCAACGGCTTCCTTATTCTTTATATAGATTTCTTTTTTTTCTTTCCAGTTCTCTATGAGCTGAACTGTATTTTCCTCTAATGATGCTGTTCTTTCCAATCTATCTATAACTTTTTTTACTAAATTATCTGCATTGGTTAGGAAGTATCCTTTTAATAACATACCTCGAATCTGATTCCATTCTAATGTAATTTTCTCCATGTTCTCTTTTACTCTTCTAATGTTATAATCTTCTTTTTGCTCTAGAATAAAATCAATTAATCTCACAAAATTAGCACGGTCCGCCATGATTCCACCTAAATTAAATATGATAGGTTCAATCCATATGCCTCCATGGGTATTATCAATTTCTTTTTTTAAATCAAAGCCCTGTCTCATTGCATCTGCTAGACGCATTATATCTTGTATATCCTTCAATTCCTGGGTATTTCTTTTTAACTTATTAATTGAATAGTTGAATACTTCTTCTACATCAATTTCCTTATCATAATCAGGCAAACATCTGATGGTCCAGTATTTACCATTGTTGCCATTTAGGAGATCGTCAAAGGATAGGGGGACATTTTGCTTTTTAAGCATACAATCCACGCAATAAATACACTCCTTTTCTCTATCTACTCCTACTGCCAACATAGCGTGAGGTAAATTGTTTTCAAATTTCTTATAGTGTTCATTCCAAGGAAAATAATAAGTACTGATAAAGATCATAACTGGATTGCCCTGGTCTATCTCTTCTTCTAATATGTCTAAGAGATTTTCATTTACTTTAACTTCTTTTTTAATAATCTCTATGCCATGATATCTTTTCAGATAGTTCATGTTTAAAACAGCACGACTTTTTATTCTTTCCCCTATTTTTTCTGCGGAAGCTTCTTCCCTATACTCAAACCCCCATGAACCTGCAAATAACATTTCATATCTTCTATTATGTACACTTGCATAGCAAGCCACTGCTTGATCATAGCAAGGCATATCTCCTAGATTTTTAATGGGTATATCTATCATCATTCTCCCTCTCTATTATATTAAAATTCAATCTCAGTAACGTACTAAGTATATACACTTACTTAGCTAAGGATATTACGGCTGGGACAACCTTAATATGTAATATAATGTGTAATTTATCCAGTTGGTAATTAACTTTATCCCTATCATAAACCATCTAGAGGATAGGTTATGATAGGGCTCTTTCGTCTTCATGTAAGGATATTAGATTTCAATTTGCATCATGGTGCTTCCAGGCACTGCAGTTTTACAGATATCTGTACCGGCAACTTTAATATAAAAGGTTTTATCCGTGGACTCATAGGATATACGGATGATACTACCCCCTCGTTCTGCCTTTATTTCATTTGTTTTATTAGCCTCACTGTCATAAACAAAGGCAAGGGCTGATGCACCTTCTTCCAAATTGTATAAGGTTACGGATGCCTCCTGCATATAGTCATAAACAAAATTATTACCAAAACTACCATATACTATAATTGAGTTAGATCTGGCTAAAACAGGCATTTCAAAATAATTACATTCTTTCGTGTAGTATTTATTCCCTTCATACATTTCACCTGTATTAATATCCTGCCAGGTACCTTCAGGTACATAGAAACTTACTTTTCCTTCTTCATTCATGACAGGAACAATCATTAAATTATCACCAAACATATATTGCTGATCCAGATACTTACAAACAGGATCATTACTATAAGCCATAATCATTGACTTCATCATGGGGATACCAGTTTCATGGGTTTTAATAGCCTGAGCCCACAGATAGGGCATCAATTTACCTTTTAACTTGGTATAATAACGTAATACATCACAGGCTTCCTCTCCATATAACCAGGGAACTCGGTAGGATGTGGAGCCATGGAGCCGACTATGAGTGGACATGAGTCCAAAAGCACACCATCTTTTATAGATATCCTCAGAAGTTTTTGCTTCAAAGCCTCCAATATCATGACTAAAGAAACCGAAGCCCGATGAGCATAGGGATAATCCCCCACGAAGGGTTTCTGCCATATTGGAATACCAGCCAAAACAATCGCCACCCCAATGAACGGGGAATTTCTGGCTGCCTACGGTTGCGCTTCTTGCAAAAAGACAGGCTTTATCTTTACCAAAATACTCTTCCAATGCCTCAAATACGCATTTATTATAAAGATATGTATAGTAATTATGCATTTTTATAGGATTCATACCATTGTAATAGCTGCACTTTGTTGGAATTCTCTCCCCAAAATCGGTCTTTATATTATTAACTCCCATTTCAAATAAGCTTCTTAGTAATTCTTTAAACCAAAGATAAGCTTCGGGATTAGTAAAATCTACAATTGCCATACCCGGCTGCCAATAATCCGTTTGAAATACACTTCCATCCAGATTTTTAATAAAATATCCCTTCTCTTTGCCGATAGGAAATAACTTAGAACGTTGGCCAATGTATGAATTTAGCCACACACAGATTTCCAATCCCTTTTTATGAAGTTTAGTCAACATTTCTTTAGGATTTGAAAATTGCCTCTTATCCCATTCAAAATTACACAATTCAAATTCCTTCATCCAAAAGCTATCAAAATGAAAGACCTGAAGGGGAATATCTCTGCTAGCCATCTCATCAATAAATGAATTGACTGTATCTTCATCATAACTGGTTGTAAAGGATGTAGATAACCATAGTCCAAAGGAATAAGCAGGGGGCAATGCAGGTTTTCCCGTTAAGGAGGTATAATTACTTATTACTTCCTCCAAATTCTCTCCACCAATGATAAAGTATTCTAGTTCCTCTCCAGGAATGGAAAAGGATACCTTAGACACCGTATCAGAATTTACCTCAAAGGATACTTTATCAGAGCTATTGACAAGAACTCCGTAGCTTTTAGAGGAGAGGTAAAATGGAACTGTTTTGTAGCTCCGATCTGTATTGGTTCCTCCATCGCTATTCCAAGTTTCAATACTTTGTCCATTCTTTACAAATGGTGTGAACTTCTCACCAAATCCATAGATGCACTCTCCAGCATCAGTATCAAGTTGTTCTCTGATATAGGTAGTATTTGCGTCCTGGGGATATTCAAAAAACCAATTATCTTCTTGTTGTTCCATTCTGGTATTTGCTACAAATTTACTCTCTGTAATATAGGAAGTGGATCTCCAGCTATTACCGGTCAAATATTTATCCTTATAATAATACTTGATATCCCAGGTTTCTCCATCCTGAATTACCACCTTAGTATCTCCTGAGATTAATTCTACACAATTCTTAGTTCTACGGATGAGTGGCTGAAAATCACTATCTTCATTTAATTCAAAGTGGGGTATATTATCTAATTGTCCTTTGAAATGAACCATACTAACTTTAATAATATTTTCTTTCGTTGAGGTAAAGGATAATTCAAGATTTGGTCCCATGAGTGTTTTGGCCCTATCCTTACCCGTATAAGGTGTTGCTATAATATTAATAGAATTATCTGTTATACCAATTTCGAATGGTTGTTCAGCGTACATGATTTCATAGCCCTTTTTCGTTACCCAGCAACCCTCATTAAACTTCATGAATATTAACCCTCCTAATGTCTTTACTCTTTTTATTTTTAATGCTAATATTAATATTATACTTTTTTTACATTAATTTCTACAATTTTCCTGATATCAATTAACATTATTTTGATATTTTTTCCATATGGGGGCTACCATGCTAAATAAACGATTTTATGAGGAGCAAATGCAGCATAGAACCGCTGAACTTCCAATTGCATTGCATCAGTTGGAATATATAGATGGGACTGATCTTCTCTTCTACCTTCATTGGCATAAAGAGTTTGAATTTCTTATTGTGACAAAGGGAAAAATAGAATTCACAATTGAAGATAGAATATACCACTTAAGCACCGGAGACTGTGTTTTTATAAATTCAAACCTCTACCATAGTGCAAAGGCTATTAATAGAAATAGCTGCAGCTTTTTTGCCATTGATTTTTCCTATGAATTCTTAAATGAAGATCTACATACTCATTTTAGCAGGGAGTATATACGCCCGGTAATTGATGGAAAGTTAGTTTTTACTGAAGTCATTCATTCGAGCAATGCCACACCTGTATCCTGGCAGGTTCAAGCAATTAATCTCTTGAATGAAATAAATAATTGCGGAGAGAAAAACCTGGCATTTTATGAACTTATGATTAAGAGTCGCATATATAGCATCTGGGAATTATATTACAACAATGCCCTATTAAGAAATAATGAAAGCAATAAAGATTTAGAACTGAGAAACCGTTTAAAGCCAGTAATTGAATATATTAAAAATAATTATCCCTATGAAATTACCCTTTGTGACCTCTCTGAAATTATACCTATGAGTGAAGGACAATTCTGCCGTATCTTTAAAGATACCCTAAAGGTTTCACCTTTTCAATATTTGATGAATTATCGAATTATGAAAAGTTGTAGCCTACTTATAGAATCCAATAAAAAAATTGGAGAAATTGCAAATCTCTCTGGTTTTAATAATATTAGCTATTACAATAAAGTTTTTTTGAAAATAATTGGGTGTACCCCCAAGCAATATAGAGAATTATATGTAACACCCTTCAAGAATGAAGATAACTAGCCTAATATTATTCGTAGATTACATCCACATACCTCCATCGATATGCAATACTTGTCCAGTGATATAGCTTGCCTTATCAGATGCCAAATATACTGCAAGTTCAGCCACCTCCTCGACTCTGCCAAACCTTCTGAGGGGAATTTGCTCTAGTGCAGAGCTTTTAATTCTTTCTGGTAGACGATTGTTCATATCAGTATTTATAAATCCAGGGGCAATAGCATTTACTGTTATATTTCTATAGGCTAATTCTTTCGCTACAGCTTTTGTAAATCCTATAATACCAGCTTTTGAGGCAGCATAATTAGCTTGACCTGCAATTCCAATTATTCCGGATACAGAAGCCATATTTATGATACGTCCTTGTCTTTGCTTCATCATTTGCTTTGCAACTAGCTTAGTCATATAGAAAGTACCTTTTAAATTAGTATTCAAGACTGCATCAAAATCTTCCTCCGACATATTTACCAGTAACCCATCCCTGACCACTCCAGCATTATTAACTAAGATATGGATAGCCCCATAATCCTCAATTATTTTCTTTATAAAACCCTCACATTGCACTAAGTTTTTCACATCACATTTTACAATTGTAATGGAATAGCCAAGTTCATTAATTTCCCTTTGGAATTCCTTTGCTTCCTGCTCATTATTACTATAGGTGACTATGACTTGGGAACCACTTATTGCCATCATAATTGCTACTGCTTTCCCTATTCCTCTGGTACCACCAGTTACTATAGCTACTCTTTCCTTTAACATTTTATTCACCCCTTCCTTGGTACTTCTTGTTTTATTGTATATGTTAATATTTACCATATTATATATTATTATTTATATCACATCTATTCCTATAGTTCAACAATTTCCTTTACCACTTCTCATCCTCCAGATTAATTCCAGTGGTGTATATTGTCCTGTTAATAATCATATTACCAGTAAAATCAATACGAAAAACCTCCTTTACCTTGTCTTTCGTTATTTTAAAACCATGGATGGTATAATCCAGTAGATTATCAAGGTGTAGAATACAGACAATGTTGCCTTGGTCAGATTTTTCAATCCAAAACATTTGGGGGTAGCTCATCTTATCCAGACAATTTTTAATTATATCCTTCCCTCTTGTATTACATATTTCATATTGTAAATGTGTAGTCATACCTATTGTTGATGTAAAAAATATATCTTTATAATAGATTTCTTCATCACCATCATTATCTATATCCCCTCCATAAAAGACACGGGAATTAAAGGAGTATGCTTTCTCATCAACATAATCCTTAAATTCATTTTCCTTCAGCAACCTTTCTGCACTTCCCAGTACTTTGTAATCATTATATCTTGTATGATATGCATACTGATCCAAACCAATCTTTTCACAGCTCTTCGCAATACTCTCCAGACTCTTATCCTTTAAGTCAATATTCACTTTATATTCCATGGCATCTCTACTTAAAAATATTCTCTCCTGTATCCTGCCATCGATAAAACAGATAAGCTCAAAACCGTTATCGATCTTGGTATTATAATCAAAAGTAGTCTGTAACAGATAATTTTTTCCCTCAAAATTTATAAAAGCAAGTTCCTGGGTGACTTCAATAAAACTGGCATCTGTCATGGTATAGGTACCATCAGTATTCCCTTTCAGCAGATATCTGCTGGAATTACCCATAGAGCCTCCATCATTAATCCAGAAATACAAATCCTGTACCCCATCGTTATCTGCATCTACCTGTAACACTTTTCCTGTACTTGCTTCTACCATATCAACATATTCACCGATTACCTTATCCTTGGAGAAACTGTTTATTTCATCCTTATTAAGCTCTTTATCACTAATAATAGGGGAAAAGGAATTAAGACTATCATCCTTTTTTATGCTATTTTCTATAAATGTTAATAAACCCTCCGGAATATAAGTTGGGCTCTTTGGTTCTTTTAAACTATCTATTGTATCAGTATTATCAATTCCTTTCGTAATCTCCGGAGTCACAGTTATTGTCCTATTAGTATCTCTCTGCTCCGCCGCCGGAGTTATCCCAGGTGTAACGGTTATTATCGTATCAATATGATCCTGATCCACCATAGAAGTTATCTGAGCTTCGTCCTTAATGTTCTTACATGCAGTCAATCCAAACAATAAAAGTCCTATCACTAAAATTGTTAATCTTATTTCTTGTTTCCTCATCTTACTCCTCCTGATATGTAGTTATTCCCCTTTTTAACATAAGCATATCACCATTGTTTCCCAAAATCAAACTAGATTTATCCTCCACTTATAGCAACAACCCACTGCAATGACGCAGTGGGTTGTTGCTATCTTTTATATAATCTAATGATTTTTAATAAAGTTTTCTACTGAGTCTCTGCATAATTCCAGAAATGTTTCTTCTCCTATGGTATTTATCTTAAAGAATACTGCCTGGCTGCCTCCTGAGGTAATGGCACATACAATTAGATCTTCACCGGTTCCTATAATAGTTACACTCATGCTTACACGGTTACCTCCAGCCATACTGTATCGTTCATAAACCCGGATAGCTACGCGTGAATCAACCAAGTCAATATTACTACCATCCTCATAGCTTACTGAAGAGCTGCCATTGGTAATATCTTCATGTACCCAATTCAATAAATCGTTGAAGTTTCCCTTCAATCTCCGTTCATATTTAGCCATGCTTTTAACCATTCCTTTCATTATATTCAACTACTAATTTAATTTATTCATCCCAATAATACCACATTCACAATTCAGATCAATTTATTTTTCATCTTTAATTTCTAATTTCAATCTGCTTCATCTCCATAGGTACTGCTTTGCCTACCCTACAATACTAGCATAGATTCCATTCCTTCAAAATTGATTGTTTTTGTATTTCCCGCCTTAAGTTCTATGGTCACATTCCCATAGGCCCCTGAAGAAGCTCTGTCTTCATATATTATCTTAGCAATGGGGAATAATTCATCTTCCAAGAAGTCTACAAGACTTTCTTTTGTGATAACCTGTGATATCAGTACATAGGGTTCATAGGCACCGTATTGCTTTCTACTTTCTGTATGTGCATATAGGATAATGGATTTTTCAGAATCCGGATTTGTTCCTAAGCTTCTCACGTAATCTATGGCTTCCCAGCCATCATATACGGTCATAGCCAATTGTTTTTCTCTACCAGTATAATCTTTGCCTTTTAAAATAATTGCTTTAGCAGAACCTAATCCTTTATGAATAATTTCTGTCCCATTATCAGGAAACCCATATGCCCCCAGGGTTAATGAGATTGGCCTTCTATACAACCTCATCTTATCAACACGGATAATTCCATAGGGAACAGTAAAATCAGCTAGATTTAATGCCTGCAACCAGTGAGCTTCTGTTTCTAAATTGTAGTTAAAGAACTGTCTACGATATAAAACACCATCTTTTGCACCATTCCAAAAAGTAGCATTACCACGCTGCAATTCCCCTGTTATATTATCTTTTAATACATACTGCTGTGCTTCAATCTCTGGATTGTTACTTGGGGTAGCTTCCCAGGGATATTTGGTATTAAAAGTAAGTTTTGAATAATTCCACATGCCATGGAAGTCACTTTTATTCTTTAACACTTTGCCTGTACGAAGAATTGTTTCACCACTTGCTTCATGATTGCTAAAGCATAGGGCTGGTCCATGTAAAACCGTCTCCTTCACTTCATCTTTGTGTAACTTTTCCCAGGTTCCATTGTTTTCTCTCTCAGTCCAGTAAGGATGATCTTTTGGTAAATGCAAACAAAGAAATGCTTTACCCATCCATAAGGGAGACGTTGCGCAGGAATACCCTTGGACAGATGGTGAAAACTGTCCATAGAATCCCAAAGTTGGGACCCCCTTATACAGGAAATCTTCTCTTGTTATAAATTGTAATAAGGAGCCTGATGCAATTCGTCTGGCTAGACCAGGATTTACCTTGGGATTATGTAAATAAAAATTAGCTTCAAATGGACTAGTGGTTGCATTCCTATAAATATTGCTTCTTCCCCACATATTGGTAAAACCATCATAATCAAATAAATCAGCATAGCTTTCCATTAATTTATTTGAGTTTTCTTCAAAACATTTTGCAATATATGGTTCGTTCTCATAACCATACCACTTGTTCCAAAGAGGCGCATATACGTTGAATGCCCAACAAGAATAGTAATCAAAGGAATGTCCATCACGATACCATCCATCTCCAGCATAGTAATTTAATATGGCTTGTGCATGATCTAACATAATTTCTCGATCAATTGCATAACCTTCCATATTTAGAAAAGCCAAATCCAGCATATTAAACATACGCCAATTTTGTGGAACTGTATTAGCATGGGCAAAAGATGAAATAAATGCAGCAATCCTATCTTTTTCTTCTTTTGAATAACTATCCCATATCTCATTTTTGCATATCCAAAGACCGATCACTAAAGCACATGTTTCCACTGTTTGTTGAAAAGCTCTGTGGGGATCTGCATAATTAGTTAATCCTTGTAAATCCTCATAATTCCCAACATAAATAGAATCACCCTTAGTACAAGCTCGAAGTACTTGTGTCTTATAATAATCTCTCATGCTATATCCGCAAATTTCCATATTCGGTTCATCATGTATTAAAGGAGCCGCAATAAAGAAGGACCTTGTAAGTCCTTCAAATATCTCTGCTTTTCTTTCTGCCTTTTGTATGTCTACGGGAGAATAGAAATGGGGATATGTTATTTTTGTTTCTTTTCTTGGCATAAGGAGAGGATCTTCAAACTTATTGACATGATTAAAAATACCTGTGAGAAGATATTTACCTGCTTCAATCCAGCTCTCTCTAGTTAATCCTGTGTAAGGACTTAATTTATAATCTACTGTTTGGGGTAAAAAAGCCATACTACCTCCTTCTACCAAATGAATATCTCTTGGTTTGTTAATTTCCAAATTGCTTCTATATAATAATAATCACCATAAATAATCGAAAATTCATGGTTTTCATCATGATATGCTGCAGTACACTTTTCAATAATATTATCACAATCTAGAGCGTAATTGGATCTATTCTCATGAAGTGTCTTTAGCAGTTTTAAAGCAGCTTCTTCATATTTGTCAGTTTCTTCACTCCCTGTGAATTTTCCTAATTCCAATAGACCACATGCCGCAATTGCGGATGCTGTAGAATCTTCCCACCTACAGTCAGAAGGTTGCCTAAAGTCTACTGGCATAAGTCCATTTTCAGGGATATTTGCGATGAAATAATTAGCGATTTTCTTTGCACAATCCAAATATCTCTCTTCCCTTGTATGTATATAACTTAAGGTAAAACCATATAATCCCCAAGCCTGTCCTCTTGTCCAGGAGGAGCCTTGCTCGTACCCCTGTCCACCAAAATCCTGTACATAATCTCCAGTTTCACTATTGAACTCCACAATATGTTTTACAGATCCATCTTCTCTCACAAAATTCTTTATTACAGTATCAGCATGCAACTTAGCTATATGCATATATCTAAAATCACCTGTTTCTTTATATGCCCAATATAGTAAGGGTAAATTCATCATAGAGTCAATAATTGCCCACCCAGCTCTTTTTTCATCTCCATTATCATTCCAGGCTCTGATAAATTTACCAACTGGATTAAATCTTCCTGCCAGATTAGCCGCAGCAAGAAGACCTCTATTATGAGATTCCTTATTACCAGTCAATCGATAATTTGCTACTGATGTTGTTAACCATTTAAATCCACTATCATGGTCCATACCCCAATAGTTCATCAGGTTTTTATCGAGTTTAATTTCATTTTCAATAGCTGCCTTTTTATAGACATCCTCTTGAGTAGCATTATATAGCTGCCACATCATACCGCCCCAAAAGCCATTTGTCCACCAACATATATTCTCTGTACAATCATTAAAAATCCCATTCAAAGTTGTATAAGGAATCTTATGATGGCTTCTCTTCGTTACAACAAGCATCTTTTCCTTGATTTTATCAGACGCTTCCACTGCCCATTTCAAGTCTCTCATAGTACCCATCCTCCATTCTGATACTAATGCGAAAAATCTTAATTTTCATACTAACAGTACATGCCTTCCCTTCTAAGTGTGAATTATGCTTTTTATAATTTACACTAACAGTACATGCCATCCCTTCTAAGTGTGAAAATTGCTTTTTATTTTCACATTATCTTCCCTAAGCTAACCTTTTACTCCTAATGTGCTATTCCTTCTGCAAAATACCTTTGTAATAATAAAAAACACAAGAATGAAATACATCCCAGCACACTATTTCTTGGTGAAATATGTGGGTTGTCTTTACTTTCTTATGGGTTTATAGTACAACTTTGACAGAATGTTTTTAATATCATATAATAGTAGAAAACTAACATATTCTGCTTTTTATATAGGATATAATGTGATTACAAAAGGCAATTCACCATGGAAAAATTGTGCTCTTCATAGCATGAAAATCTATGATTTTCATGCCTCAAGTTTGGAGCTTACTGAAAGGAATGGTTATTATAATGATAAATATATTACAAGGTGGTTGTGGAACCAGGCATCCCAGTCCTTTTATAATGTTGCGTAATGATGGCTTAAATAATTATTTGCTTTTAATCATACGAAGTCATGGAGAATTTACAATTGATCAAAAACACTATATAGTGGAGGCAGGACACGCTATTATCATTTCCCCAAAAATCCCTTATTCTTACCATAACCCTAAGGGTGATTATGTTAATGACTGGCTTCACTTTCAATTTCAAAATCCAGCGGATATTCCTACAAATCTGCCAAGATTGAACGAGCCATTCCCTATTGGTAATCATCGTTTCTATACAACCTTTATTCAACAGATATTATGGGAAAATACATATAATAAATCCCACTATTCCCAAGACAATATCCTTGGGTTATTCCATGTCCTTGTCAATCATTTAGCCTTAGCCTACGAATGCAAAGATATACCCCAAAAAAATATTTCATATCAAGAAGAATTACAGGGTATACGTCTTAAAATTCAAAATACCATTACAGAACAACATTCAATTAAAGAAACCGCTAGGGCAATGGGATTAAGTGAATCTTATTTTCAACATATATATACAAATTTTTTCAAAATCTCCTTTCAACAAGATATTATTCAAATGCGTGTAGAATATGCTAAATTCATCATTAGAACTACAGATATTCCTATTGAACATATTAGTGAGATGTGTGGATATGTAAACGAAGTACACTTTTATAGACAATTCAAAAAGTTAACAGGTACCACACCTGCTAAATATAGAAAAAGTTCTACAGATAATGATGAACACAATGAATTGTAACCTCTTCACTGTGTTCATCCATCTAGAGCAATATTCTCATCCTTAGGCGATGAAATATTGAATCCTTATGTTTCCTTTGTTAATCCTTTTACTTTCTTCCTGCACCACCACCACGGCTGCTTCCACCGCCACCAGAGGATGACCTTCCTCCACCAGAGGATCTTCCTCCACCAGAGGAACCACCAGAGAAACTTGATCTGCCACTACCTCCCGAAGATCTTCCTGCACCGCCTCCACGGCTAAATCCACTTCCTCCAGAAAAACTGCTGCTTGAGGATGATTTCCCTGCTCCACTACTGCTTCCCCCAGAACTGCCTCTGGAGGTCGACCTGCCGGCTCCTCCGCTACTTCCCCAGAAACTGCTACCGGAGCTAGCTCTACCGGCTCCTCCATCACTCCCCCAGGAACCGCCACCGGAGCTAGCTCTACCTGCTCCTCCATCACTCCCCCAGGAACCGCCTCTCCCTGATCCGGGATGCCCTCCTCTATAATAATGACCGCCTCCCATTGGAGGATGTCCATGGCGTCCCCAATAACCACCGGGACCATAGATTCTTACATATCTTGGACTGTATGGATTAAAAGGAACACCATAAGCGTCAAGATAATGTCTTCTACGATTTGATCTTACTACCAATAAAATGATGGAAATGAAAACCAACATTACAATTGAGCCAAAGAAAATTTCAGGTGGGCCTGCTTCCTTTTCGGAATTATAATCTATTTCTCTAGTATTCGTACCTGGTTTTGTAGTGTTTGTATTATTGTTTGATTTTTTTAAATTTGTCTTAAACAGAGTATAAAATCTGTTAGCTACATCAATGGCTCCTTGATTATAATTTTTTGCTGCAAATTTTGGTTCTAAAACATTATCTAAGATGTCTCTTAAAACCTTCTCTGAAGCATATTCTTCTATCTCTTCCCCAGGTAATAGCCAATAGTTATCATCTTCCTTATATAAGACCAATAACACATCTTTGCTTCCAAGATTGATATCTTCAAAGATTCTAATTGCATCCTCTTTGAAGTTAAGGCCATCTTCACAATAATCTGTAGTTACTACATAAAATCCTGCATTATATATTTCCTTGGTTTCTGTACTTTTCTTATTAATATATTCTGTGGCTTTATTACTGATGATATCTGCATCGTCAAATAAATACTCTCCTACAGTTTCACTGTTATTATTATTTATATCTATCTCATCAGACTCACCGGATCCATTCTTCCATTGTCCACCTAATTCTTGTATAAATGTACCATATGTCTTTTCTACGCCAGCACTATAGTCCTTTGCTGCGAAATCTGGTTCCAAATACTGCCCCAGGATACTAGATATCTTACCACTCGTAAGAGTATCTTCTAAACCTTCCCCCTGCATTGCCCAGTAATCATCATCACCAATGGATAATAGAAGTAAAAGACCGTTGTTTTTCTCTTTTGCTCCAATTCCCCATTCATTAAACAGATTCATGGCATATGTCTCGAGGGATTCACCATCTGTAAAATCAATGGTCACCACAACTACTTGGGCCCCTGTTTGTTCCTCTAACTGGTTGCCATATTCCATAATATCCTCTTCAACATCTTCATTAATCACATCAGCAAAATCATTGACATAAAATTCATCCGTAGGCTGTAATGTATCTGCCGCTGCTGTTTTACTTGGTATAATACATGCAAGCAAAAGAATAAGTACTATCATACTAAATTTTTTCATTATTTAATCCTTCCTTATTCAAATAATTCCAATGGTTTGACAAAGGTTATTCTTCTTAAAACATTTGCAGGAAACCGTTTTAAGCATTTATTGTAATCCATTGCGCATTCATTATAACTACTGTGTGAGATAATCAATTGTCTTGATTCCACATTTACCACAAAACTGTCTCTATAATACTGGTCTCTCTCTTCCAAATTCATCGAACCCAAAGCTTCATATAAATTCATTGCCGAAACTAATAATTCTTCTTTCGCTTCATATTTATCTCCCGGAGTAGCTGCACTGTTTACTAAATCTCGCTTTCTTACAACTTCCCTTATTCTTTTATCCTCCTTATCCATATATCTACCAGCAACAACGGTCAAATTAAAGCATTGATCAGTTATGTATTCCAAATCCTGTTGTATACCCTTTCCATTCTTTTCTTCACCGCTATAAAATATAAGTAATGTCTCATCTCTAAGCTTTATCAATGAAAAATGGGAACCAATTAATATAGATAGCAAGACAATAAAAACGGTAATCCTAATTGCTATTTTTCTATTTTTAAGGTATTTCATATAGTTCTCCTATCTGGTCATTAAAATCTGGGCTATACTTACTTAGTATATTGATCCATCTGAAGCATTTTATCCATTACCTCTATATCTATTAAGGTTTCCATTACCTTATCTTCATTTAAATCGTCTAATACCTTGTTATAGGCTATGACTAGTTCATTCATAAATTCCTCGATTTTTTGCATTCCTGTGGCTTGATTAACTCCTATCTGCCCTTGTATCTCCAGTTCCTTGTAGTTATCAATGAGTTTTACCGTAGTAGGCAGATAATAAAGAAAAAACTGACTTATTTTTGAACCTTTACTCGGGTATTTTTTTATGTACTCAATGATCTGATGGGAATAATTTTCTATGGCACCTATTTGTTTCTTAACATTATCATTGGATATGGCATTACGTAATAATCTTATCCTATCCAAATTATCTTTAGCGGATATCAACATATCGTCAATGTAAGAATCTCCTGAATTAATATTCTTGTATTTTTTATTAACAAATAAAGTGGGTATAACATAAGCTGCAATCAAATACAATAAAATCGATAATATACCTGCTATTAAAAAATCTATCATACGATATAAGGGAAAAAGAAATGCATATACAATCCATAGTAATCCGATTAAATAAATTGGTACAACTGATTTACTTTTTACTATCTTCAAAGCTCTCACCTCTTTATGCGCATTATCCTACAATTTCCTACATTATAGCAATATTCCCCTTACTTCACAAGTTATAAGCTGATTAAAAATGCTTGTTTATTTCTAATTTTCTCTTAATAACGAATTAAAAGATATAAATCATGCCTGCTAGTTATTGATTTATCTATTACTTATATTGTAAAATTAATATGTACCCTTGAACTTTATGCAAAGATAAAGCTCAACTATTCACTTCACAAACAAAGGAGACATCTCTGATATGTCCAGACATGGGAATTTAAGAAAATTTGCAACAAACCACAACTTTTGCAATATTCTGAGCAACCCCTGCAATTCTAATCTCTATTATTCTATGCTACAATATTTCTGACATATGGTTTCCTGCGGGAGCCTATCTTACAAGATATGAAGCCTTTTCTTCGGCACATGGAAGAAAAACTATGGAAATAAACTTGGCTGGTTTGGGAAGCCATCACGAAAGGAGTAAGCAAAGAATGAGATTAAATCATAGAGGATTGCAAAATAGGAAGGCTTGGCAGGAAGCAGGCTATCACTTACCAGAATATAACCGTACCTTAGTAGAAGAAGAAACAAAGAAAAACCCTCGCTGGATACACTTTGGAGCAGGCAACATCTTTCGTGCCTTCCAAGCCAATGTGATGCAAGAGCTTCTTAATAAAGGTATCTGCAAATCCGGTTTAATTGTAGCCGAAGGTTATGATTATGAAATAATAGAAAAAATAAACCGTCCCCATGATAATTACAGCATCCTTGTAACCTTAAAGGCAGATGGTTCTATAGAAAAGAGTGTTACTGGAAGTATTGTAGAATCCTTAGTCTTAGATAGTGAGAACAAAGAAGAGTTCCAAGGTTTAAAGGATGTTTTTCGTAATCCCAGTCTGCAAATGGCCAGCTTTACTATCACTGAAAAGGGGTATCTTCTTTATAATGGAGCCGGTCAGCCTTTGCCTTCTGTTGAAGTTGATTTTCATAACGGACCAAGGGCACCCATAAGCTACCTGGGTAAGATCACGGCCCTTATTTATGAACGCTACCTTAATGGCCAACTTCCCCTTGCTCTTGTCAGCATGGATAACTGCTCTCACAATGGCACCTTACTTTCCAATGCAATTGTGACTTATGCAAAACATTGGGTTACCATGGGATTGGTTGAGGATACCTTTGTCAGCTACCTAACTAATCCACAAAAAATATCCTTTCCCTGGAGTATGATAGACAAAATTACCCCTAGACCAGATGTGAAAATACAGGACTTATTAGCAAAGGATGGTATTGATGATATTGCTCCAATCATCACTGGAAAGAACACCTATGTTGCTCCCTTTGTAAATGCAGAGGAATGCCAATACCTTGTAATTGAAGACCATTTTCCCAATGGGAAACTACCTCTTGACCAGGCAGGTATTATATATACCACAAGAGAAACTGTAGATAAGGTGGAAAAGATGAAGGTTTGCACCTGTTTAAATCCCTTACACACTACACTTGCAATCTTCGGCTGCCTCCTGGGATATGAACGTATCTCAGAAGAAATGAATAATCCTGCTCTTAAAAAGTTGGTGGAGATTATCGGTTATCAGGAAGGTCTGCCCGTGGTGGTGAATCCGGGTATCATCGAGCCTAAAGCATTTATTCATGAGGTTTTGAACGTGAGAATTCCTAATCCCTTTATGCCGGATACACCACAACGTATTGCAACAGATACCTCTCAAAAGCTTTCCATTCGTTTTGGGGAAACAATAAAAGCATACCAAGGTTCCAACAAATTCCATACTACAGACCTTAAAATGATACCTCTCGTATTCGCTGGTTGGTTACGTTACCTTATGGCAGTGGATGATGAAGGTAATCCCTTTACACTAAGCCCAGATCCCCTCTTAGACTCCCTTTGTCCGTTTCTTAATGAACTGCGCCTTGGTCACACAGCAGAAGCTGAAGCTATTCTCAAACCCGTCTTGGCAAATGCAATGATATTTGGTGTTAATTTATATGAAGCAGGCCTTGCACAACAAGTTCTAACCTATTATAAAGAATTATCCGCAGGTACTGGTGCTGTAAAGATGGTACTAGAAAAATATCTAAGTTAATTCATAGGGTAAAGGATATTACGTATGACAGTGAAATTGAAGTTGCCCTTATAGCAATAGCCTGCCACGTTGGGGCAGGCTATTGCTTTGGTTTTTGAGAAACTATGACAGATTGTTAATTTTGTATTTGTTTTAACCTTGAATCGTATTTTCTTCCATGTAATTATAGCTTGGAACAATCTCATGTACAAGTTTACGTATATCAGAACATTCATTTACCGCAGCTTCTTCCAGCTCCTTTATTCTTGCAAGGAATTCCCCTTCCTCAATGGGGATTGGTCTGCCAATATGTATCAGTTTATTTGCTGTACTTAAAAGCCCTTCTTCATCTAATAATAACTCTTCATAAAGCTTCTCACCAGGACGTAATCCTGTATAAATAATGGATATATCTTTTCCAGGTACAAAACCCGAAAGACGGATTAGGTTCTGTGCTAACTCCGAAATCTTAATTGGTTCCCCCATATCGAGAATAAAAATTTCTCCACCTTTTGCATATGCTCCAGCTTGAAGAACCAAGGTGACTGCTTCTGTAATGGTCATAAAATAACGTATAATTTCGGGGTGTGTTACGGTTACCGGACCTCCATTTTTTATCTGTTCTTTAAATAAAGGAATCACACTTCCGTTACTTTCCAACACATTACCAAAGCGTACGGCAACATATTCTGTCTTTGAGTGATTATTAAAGGTTTGCATAATCATTTCACATATCCTTTTAGTGGCCCCCATAATATTGGCGGGGTTCACAGCTTTATCCGATGATATTAAAACAAAACGTTCCACTCCGTAATAATCTGCTGCCTTTGCCACTTTATAGGTTCCTATTACATTGTTTTTTATAGCTTCATTGGGGCTGTCTTCCATTAGTGGTACATGCTTATGTGCCGCCGCATGATATACGATATGGGGCTGATAATTCTCAAAAATCCAATTCATCCGCTTCGTATTACGTACAGATGCAATTAAAATAACCAAATCTAATTGAGGATATTTATTCTTCAACTCCTGTTGTATAAAGTAGGCATTGTTTTCATATATATCAACAATAATCAATTGCTTTGGATTATAACCTGCTATTTGTCTGGAGAGTTCACTGCCAATTGATCCACCACCCCCTGTGACCAAAATCACCTTACCAGTTATATAATTCATAATATTGGGGTTATCTATCTGAATTGGTTCCCTCCCAAGCAAATCCTCAATCTGTACCGGACGCAGAAAGCTTACACTGATTTCTTCATTAATCAACTGATACATGCCTGGCAGTATTTTTAAGGAGCATTCTGTATTTTTACAAATAGTACTAATTTCTTTTATTGTATTCCTTGGCACGGAGGGCATTGCAATAATTATATCAGTAATTTTCTGTGCTTTTGCACATTCAATAATACAAGACCGATCGCCCGCAATCTTAACCCCCTGGATATAGCTGTTAATTTTACTTTTATTATCATCAATAACGCATACAACAACTCCTTCTACATAATTGCTACTATTAATTTCTTTAATAATAGCACTTGCAGCTTCGCCTGCGCCTATTACCATAATACGCTTTTTGACATTTCTTTGAGATCTGTAGGATAATTGTCGAGCATAGCGATAAAAAAAACGATTTCCACTGATGGATAAAATCAAAAATACAGTACTTAAGGGATAATAACTCCTGGGCACATTTAACCTCATAACAATATACATCCCCACCAACTGAAGGAAACCTGATATTATACAAGCAAATAAAATATTAGCCATCTCTTCAATTCCAGCATATTTCCAGAGGCTGTGATAAAGGCGAAACACAAAAAATACAAATATTGTAGTTATTGAATTAATTACAGCATACATCAGAACATTTTCAGAAAAATAGACAGGTACTTCGCTAATATTGAAATTAAACCTTGCTAATAAGGCCAAGTAGGCTGATATATTAATTAATATAATATCTAACGTAATAAGAAATAACCTTCTTATAAAAAGTTGTTTATCCATTATAATTTGTTTCATTTGCTATGTAACCTTTCCTTCGTAATGGAATTTATATTAAATAGCTTAATATTTCATTACGCATAATAATTCAAATACTATATTAGCATCTAAATAAATGATTTACAATCTATGAATTATTAATAGGTAAAAAACTTCTTTACATATTAAATTCAGCATAAAAACAAGAAAGTGACAGCTGTTCCTAATATGCAAAATAGTCTCGGATGTACCGAGACTGGTGCGACTGCCTGTCGCACATAAACACCCCACTACAAAATGTAATGGGGTGTCAAAATCTTCATTCTCTTCATCATTTATTATAATCTGCAGGACAAATTGGATAGTTTGTATAATCATATTGCCACTCATGATCCAGACTCATCTGGGCATCACTGATCAAAAAGTAATCATACCTTATCCTGTCTTCATCCCATGAGGGATCATCCCAAGTAGTATCGATATGATAATAAGATCCATCCAATTTAACAATGTTCCAAGCATGTCCAATACCGAATGAGTATAAACCATTATACGCAAGGCCTGTTACATAATGACACTCAATTCCAGCAAGCTTCATTAAGAGGCCAAAAGCTTTTGCATAGCCCTCACATACAGCTGTTCCATACTCAAATACCGCCCTTTCCATAAAGGAGGTATCCGGTATCGTCCCTTCAACATAGTTCATATGGTCATAGTTTGTATTTCTTACCACCCAGTCATGAGCTCCTTTAATAATGTCATAGTCATTAACAGCTGTTGCCTTAAGATTGTTTATGACCGAAAGAGCTTTCTGTAATGTGGAATAATCCTCCATACCTAATAGGTTCTCTGCTCCGTTTAGATAGCACTCTGCGATACCTGCAAATCTCGTATTTTGAAATGCTGAACCCACCGAAAAGGTACGAGCTCTGTTAATTTCTGCATTTACCGTAGTTAAGTTGTAACATTCGGTAAAGGCAAAATCTTCTATATCAACTGTAGAAGCAGGGATATTAACTTCTCTTAGATTTTCAAATCCAGAAAAAGCCCCACTACAGATGGTTGTGGTATTTACTAAGGTTACTTTTCTGACATTTTTATAAATATATTTAAGAATATGATTTGAGTCAATCTCCTCCATATTGAGATAGAGTTCCTCTATCTTACAGTCCTGTCCATCACCCTTTATTCCATAGAAAAGGTTCTGCTTGGTATATTCATTATAATGAATAACCTTACTCTCTAATCGAAGGACTCTTAGATTAGAGCATCCATAGAATGGACCATAAGCTGCAATATGACCTCCACTCTCGTATACCGTTTGGGTTCCGGGAATTGTAATTTCTGTCAAAGCAGTACATCCAGCAAAGGCCATGGCTCCCAGGCTGGCTACCTCTCCTGTGAGGGTAATTGACTTCAAGGATATACAGTTTGCTAACGCTCTTAGACCAATTGATATGGATTTGCCTTGTAAGGATATCGAAGTAAGACTTTTGTTATTGTAAAAGCAATCCATCTCCAATGCGATAGTATCACCACTCCAGGTTACGGTTTTTAGGGTAGCACACTGTCCAAATCCTGTACGAACTATGGTAACGGGAAGACCTTCCACTTCAGACAGAATAACAGCATTTTTTGTTCCACTTTCTGCCCCTACCACAGAGGCAAAGGCATCTCCAAGTTCATAGATGACGCCATTCATTGTCACTCGTTTTCCTGTACCTGATGTATTGCCAGAGTTACCACCAGTGTTTGAATTTCCATTCTGATTACCCGAACCAGAGGAATCTCCTATATCGGTATCGGGTGTCTCTATGACCTCTTCTCCCTCTACCTTTATTTCAAGGACTGCTCTTTTACTTCCTATACTTACAGTTAAATAATAAGTACCTTTTTCTTCCGCATATAATGTTACACGATTGCCATCTTCTCTGATAGTAGCCTTAGAAGGATTTGATATGGTCCATTCCATATCCGCGTCCCCTGGTAAATTAACACTATAGCTTTCCTCTGTATGGACATTGATTCTCGTTTTTCCACTTATCTTGAAATCAGCAGCTTCACCTACATATATGGTTGTAGTCATTTCATAGATGGATTCAGGCGTATTATAACACAAACGAAGCTGTGTTCTTCCAGCTTTCAGTCCTCTTACTATAATCTCTTCGTCTGTTTCGTTATAGATTTCGGCTATTTCCTCATCCTCAATAAACCAATCGGAATTCTTTTGTACTTGTTTGGAATTAACAGAGAAGGTAGTGGTTCCAGCAATGGTAGTATTTGGATTACCAATAATTTGCAAATCATTTACCTTAACTGTCTTTTCTCCATATCCATCAGATGTCTCTGCGCTAATCTTAAAAGTACCAGCTTTCAGTGCAGTAATTTCCTGCCGGATCCCATTTCCATCTCCCAGATAAGCAATATTATCATCAGATACATACCACCAGTCCGCCATATAGGGATCATTACTGATCGTATAGGTAAAGGTCTCCCCCACAATCATGCCGTCTTCTCCTGATATGACTAGTTGATCCATCGTCGGAGCTAATATCTTTACTTTACAGCTACTTTTCAGGGAGCCTGCAGTTGCAGTTACCGTCACAGTACCACTAGAAAGACCAGTTAATTCTCCTGTGGAAGGGTTGATACTCGCCAGCTCCTTATTGGATACACTCCATTTTACTTTACTCTTACTTCCATATACCTTTGCTTGAAATTGAAAGCTATCTTCCATTACAACTTCATTTGCTTGCTTCGTAATATCTATATATGGTTTTTTTACCGTGACATATAAATATTTCTTATATGTCTTTTTATTATGCTTAATGGTTACAGTGATTTTGGCAGTCCCAGTAGCTACTGGAGTTACCTTACCTTTCTTTGATACAAGTGCAACCTTCTTATTAGACGTACTGTAGGTTACTGTAGCGGATTTTGATAGATTATTTACTCCTATTACATGGGTATTATATCCAATATATAAGGTGGTCTTGGTTGTCTTAAGTTCAGGTGTTGCAGCCGCCCAAACCTCATCTTTCCCTTGGTTAATGGTGAATAGCACCAAGAGAACTCCTAGGACTAAAAGTATCTTTCTTCCCCATCTTGCGTAATTTTGCATTCTTACTTCTCCTTTGTAGTCATATTGATCTATCATTTGATTATTATGTACTCTGACATTTATTATAACATTTAATACTATATTTTTCCACCATATATAGCCAAAATATGTAGTATAATAAGTGCAAAATTATCAAAATCATTGCTTTGAATTTGCAAGAATGAAAAAACAGCTAGAGTTACTACTCTGCTGTTTTTTCATAAACCATTAATTTTTAGTGATTAACTATATTATAGTAATGTTCCTTTTGCAACCATAAATTATTTAATGGAAAGAATCGATAATTCTTTTTAATTCCAACAATTTAATATCTCCCTTTAAAGTATATTTTATATTACTATCATAAAATATCGCTGTATAATTATTTATTCTGGCAGAATTATTATTTCCTATAATTTGTGCTTCTATTCCGTTTGATCCTGTATACGTTTCATGGTAGTTATATGATAGACCCGAATAATCTTCATTCGATCCTACTAATTTCTTTTTTGTACCTGTGATAAAAAAATCGATATTTAAGCTAATCGGTGAAGCATATTTGTCATCCTCTGTTTGAGGATATTTATAACCAGCACCAGTTCCTTGCCTCTCAAATTCTTTTAGATCACCAATAATATACAAGTAGCTCATGATATTTACGGAATTCGATCCAAACTTCTCATCGCCGTCAAGGGGATACCATAATACTACCTTCTCCTCATATTCCTCATCATATGCCAAATCACTGGTTAATATATTAATTCCAAGTTCATCTGTGCAATTTTTTAAGGATGTATAATACTTCGTTCCTGTGTAAACTCCATAATAATCAAATTTTTCAGGTTTATTGACTGTAATTAGATTCATGTTCACTTCGGGTAGTACGATACTTTGGGATGTTACCCTATCCTTCACAAAAAATTCAGATGCAAAGGTATAAACATGCTTCCAATTAATGGTGACAAACAAGATTATACATGCTGCAATAACAGCAGTGAATTTTCCTCTCATTGTTTTTGTCCTATCGGCAACTACTTTATCATTAAATAGTTTATATATATGATCCGTAGATAAATGCGTCTGCTCTTCCAGTATATAGATCTGTTCAAAATCATCCGTTATTACTCGATTTGATTTACAAATTTTCATAGGAATATCCCCTTTCAGATAAGCTTTTTTTCAACTTTCTTCTGGCTCTAACCAACTTCGCTTTTACTGTATTTGTATTCAGTTGCATATCCTCCGATATCTTTTTCACTGTATCTCCATCCAAGTAATGCTTTTTAATTATCTCCTTGTCCGGAAATTTTAACAAATCTACTTCATTTAGCAGTATGTCCTTTGTTTCGTTGTCTATCATCTTGAATTCCGGCGAAGTATCTCCAGTGATTTCAGCAGCATCTTCCATAAATATTAAGTTATGGTTTTCCCGCAATTTGTTAATTGCCATGTTTCTTGAAATCATACCAAGATAATTTTTCAAGGTTCCCTTCTTTGCATCCAGCTTATCACTTTGCTTCCATAGTGCAAAGAAAACATCTGCAACAACCTCCTCCACATCTTCAGTCCTCATAGAAGCAGAAATTCTACTTTTAACAATCGCTCCAACATAATTCTTATATGTGTTAATAACTTCTTCGTAAGCGTTCATATCTCGCCGCTTCAGCCTTGTTATCAGAATTTCATCCTCCAATTATCTCCCTCCCCATAAAAAACTTAATACGTATTTTCATTTATTTCAGCTGATATTAGTATAATCACATCATTACCCTTTTTGGTTGCATATCAAAACAACACGAATTACATCTCGTATCAGACCCTGGAAATTCTCCATAAAGCACACACCTTTGCTATAGCTCTGTTGCCGTTTTATTTTGCTATTAATCCTGTTTCTATCAAGAATTCATTTGCTACAACATTGGGTTCCATCAGGAGCACATCTACTTTATAATTTAGCTCTATCATAACTTCATCCGTAAGCTTATCACCCAACTCTTCAATGATTGCAATCAACTCCGGATAGGTTTCTAATGTTTCCTTTCTTACTAACGGTATAGCATAGTAGGGGGGGAAGAAATTTTTATCATCTTTCAAAGTTACTAAATCAAATTTCTTGAGAAGTCCATCTGTAGAAAAAGCATCAACTATATCAGTTTCTTTATTATCCAATGCTAAATATCTTGAGGATCCATCAATTCCAATCGTATCTTTGAAGTTAAAACCATAGTATTTGGTAAGACCAGGTAATCCATCCTCTCGATTTAAAAACTCAAGTGTAGTTCCAACCGTCAATTTTGAAGCTACATTTGATAAATTACTAATCGTTTCTATGTTATATTTATCTGCAATTTCTTTGGTGGTAGCCAATACATAGGTATTATTAAAACCCATTTGCTTTAATACCACTATATCAAACTTCTTATCAAAGTCAGATTTTACAGTATTATAAACCTCAACCATGTCAGTGATTGGGGGGTAATTTAGGGTGTCACCATAGGCCGTCCCACTATAATCAATATACATATCGATATCTCCTGATTTCAATGCGGAGAAGCAGACCTGTGTTCCTCCCAAATTTATTTTCCGCTCAACCGCTATATCAGTTCTATCTTCAATTAAGTCAGAAAACAAGTGGGCTAATATATGTTGCTCTGTAAAATCCTTACTGGCAATTCTAATAACATACTGATTTTTATTAAAATTTGCGACTGCTGTGAATGCAAATATTAAAATAGTTACAATAGTAAAAAATGATAGTGTTAGCTTTTGTG
The DNA here is from genome assembly GCA_023443625.1 of Bacillota bacterium. Next base: position 63,294 of record JAEZTQ010000001.1, read on the forward strand.
TCTTTCTATCCCTTACGAGTTTTTCTTTTGAATTGCTATTTTTTTGAAGGCTCATTGGAGTAACAAGTTTTTCCACCAGACCAACAAGAAAATCTACCAATAAAGCCAACAGACAAGCTGGAATGGCACCTGCGAGTATCTGATTATTATTCACTGTTCTTATTCCTGAGAATACTAAAAAGCCCAGTCCTCCAGCACCAATAAAAGCAGCCATAGTCATCAGCCCGACTGCTGTTACAGCAGAGATTCTTACACCTGCCATAATAACAGGCAAGGCAAGGGGTATTTGTATTTTTGTTAATATCTGAAACTTTGTCAAACCGATACCACGGGCAGCCTCTAAGGTTTGCGGATTAATGTTTTGAATTCCTGTATATGAGTTTTTTATAATTGGTAATAAGGAGTATAATATTACCATAACTATAGCGGGGAGCGTGCCAATACCTAAAAATGGTATTGCAAAACCTAAAAGTGCCATACTTGGGATTGCCTGAATTACATTTGCTGCTCCAATTATGGGTTTGTTAAGCTTATTGACATAACTAATTAAAATTCCAAGTGGAACCCCTAATATAATTGCAAATCCTACAGCAATCACTGTTAATCTTATATGCTCCATGGTCAGTTCTGCAATTTGATCTCTGCTATTGATTAAATACGTTATAAAATTCATTATTGTTCTACCTCCTCAGAATCTAAGTATTGTTGACTTAAGGTGGTTACAAGACTGCTTTTTGTGATTAAACCAAGAAGTACACCTTTCTCATCCAATACTGGAACATTGGATATATTATTCTCATCTACAACTTTCAAAACATCAATGATGGAATCATAAGGTGATACACTTAAAATGTCGGTATACATGATATTACTGACTGCTTGTGTACGATCCGTTTTAGCTTGTATCTGTTTTGCTCTAACAATTCCCAAAAGTTTATTTGTTTTATTTTCTATCACCATAAGACTATCCACCTTGTAAGTACGCATTTTATCCATACATCTGAATAGTGGCATATTACTGAGACAAGTGATGGGTGTATCAATCATAATGTCTTCCGCTTTTATATATTCAGGCGATGTCCATATTCTATTTTTACCCACAAATTCTGATACAGATTCATTATAAGGATTTTTCAAGATATTCTCCGGTGTATCATATTGAAGTATTTCACCACCCTTCATAATACAGATCATATCAGCAATTTTTATCGCCTCTCCCATATCATGAGTTACAAATACTATGGTTTTCTTTAGAATTGCTTGAAGATTAATAAGTTCGTCTTGTAACCCAACTCTTGTTATCGGGTCAAGTGCTGAAAATGGCTCGTCCATAAGAATAATATTTGGATTCGTTGCAAAGGCCCTCGCTACACCAACTCTCTGTTGCTGCCCACCACTCAGCTCTGTTGGATATCTGTTTAAAAATTCCTTCTCATTTAGCCCCACCATGTCCATAAGTTCGTAGGTTCGTTTTTCAATTTCTTTTGGATCTTTTCTTTCTACTTTTGGAATGATTTCAATATTTTCTTTTATGGTCATATGGGGGAATAAGCCTGTTTGTTGTATCACATATCCTATATTTCTTCGTAGCTCGATGATATTCTTCGTCTCAATATCTTCTCCATTGATAAATATCTTACCGGAAGATGGTTTTATTAAACGATTTATCATTTTCAAAGTTGTAGTTTTTCCACAACCACTAGCTCCGATTAAAGCCACCAAATTTCCTTCTGCAATGTTAAAAGATATATTATTTAAAACTCTCTTTTCTTTAAAATTCTTAGATACATTCTCAAATCTTATCAAGATGTAACCTCCTCTATTCATAAATAAAAATGCTAGTAATGTGAATAATCCATAATGTATTCGCTTCATTAGTATAGTTTAACTATTGTGAATAATACCAACTGAGGCAAATGATAAATCAAAAAAATCTATTCTATGCTTATATACCCATAGAATAAATTAATTATTCAAATTTTACAATTTAGACAGTTTACTACATCCAAAACACCCCCCTAACTGGGAACCACCGAATGCCCAGCCCACATATTAGTTAACACCCCACTACAAATGCAGTGGGGTGTTAACTTGTTTTATTATAATAGTGCATTATTCCAATTACAGTGATGGAAACCCTAGCCTTAGTTTATGGACTGAAATACCCGCTTTCTTATATTGAATACTACCATTCCTAGGGCCGTAATTGCCACTCCCAATGTCCAAAGTAAAAGCATAGGTTTTTCCCCTGTTTGCGGTGTGGATGCAGTAAAGTCTGTTCCTTCAGAATTAACAGCAAAGGTTATGATTACACTTTCATCATTTTCATTCTTAATTTTGATATAGGAAGAACCCTCTCTTATTCCTGTAAGATCAATATAATTTATCCCGTATTGATCCTGGGATATCACAGTATTTACTAAGTCACTATCTTCTACAATGCTATATATAGTCCACCATGCACCAAATAAATAGACCCTGGTGGTCCCTCCATTTTTGATTGATAAATCATTGTCACTTACAATAACGCCTTTACTCTCATGATATAAGGACATATAGTCTAAAATGATATTTACAGCGTCGGGCCTCATATCCATTTGGATAGTATCATCCACTAGTATTGGTTCTACCTCTACTTCCCATGCATTCACAACATAATTCATTGTTTCTACGATTACTCTTATTATAGAAACGGTAAAACTACTTGTTAGCTTTTCCTCAGCTTCAGTTAAATACTTCAGTGCCTCTGGTTTAATATCGGTATAATCATCCATGGCAATCAAATACCCAATGCAAAATTCCTGATCACCACTTAAACTACTTACATCTATGTTATCTAGGCTATCCTTATATATGTATTCGCAGTACTTTTCTGTATTCTTTTTTCCTGGATCTTCCCAAGACAGAGCATTGATGATTGCCGCTTTTACATCAATGGGATTATTTTCATCTGCCAAATATTCTGCCATTTCTAAATTAATAACTCTTAGTTCATCTGCCTGTTTTACCAAATCATTATCCATATAAGCATCAGAAAATGATGTGGATGTCAGTGGTGAATCAGCAAAAACCTTTTCCGGATTGATCGTTAAAATCAATAATAACAAACCTAATACAAATAAAACTTTCTTCATTTTATACCCCCCTTATAGATATCGGTAGTGTCAAGTCTGACACCCCGTTTTTCTATCAAAACCTTTATTTTTCAAGGGTTACAAAGTTTTTCAAATAAAAATAACAATGACCCCCTTATTAGAAGTATAATTAGAGTTACCACACAAT
>JAEZTQ010000004.1 GCA_023443625.1 Bacillota bacterium
AAGGCACTAAAAAAGCACTCTTTCGAGTGCCTCCATCTTTTCATTATTATCTCTCAAAACCCTGTATTATCTAGCTTTCCTATTAAGCTGCCAACGGGAATCGAACCCGTGACCTCCACCTTACCAAAGGGATTTTCATATTATTGTGTACTTTTGTAATTCTCTGCAATACCTGAATTTACTGTGTTTTTTAAAATATACTATCTGTGTATTGTTGTGTATTTTAGTTACCATTTGCCTGTATAGTTACCTTTTAGTTACCATGGATACTATTAATTCGGGACTCTGCTTTTGTCTATCCATTACCCTCTTCGGCGGCTTCATTAAGGCTTTTTTTAATCTCGTCTGCCTCTGATTGAGATACGAGTCTTACCTTTACTTCAATATTTGGATCTCTTTCAGATAAAATCTTCTCTAGAACCCGACAGATACGATCAGGGTTAACTTTTCCATACATCATGTGATCACCTACTTACTTCTATGCGTTTATAATTAAATTGTATAACAACTCAAATTTAATAAGCATGAGAATATCTAAATTAACATCATGCGTTTGTTGAACACGGTATTATTTTTGACAAATTGATTGTTGAATATGTATATAAAAGTAAAAACATTTCATTATTATTAATAATTTACACTTAATACAAATAATGCTATCCTGTTTATGGATGAAGTTAGAGATAAAGAGCCCTGTGTACCGTGTGGAAATGGTATGTGGGGTATCTTTATGTTTACAAACATTGTTAATTATACTATAATATTGGTAATTTACCAAAGGAGGAATTATATGAAAAGGTTATTATCAATGTTATTAGTAGTTCTATTATGCCTCACACTGACCGCTCCTACCACAACCTATTCAGCTACAATTAAGCTAAATAAGGCTAAGATAACCATTGACGAAGGAAGTAGTTACACCTTAATGTTATCCGTATCCAAGGCTACTGTAAAGTGGACAAGCAGCAACAAAAAGGTTGCCACTGTTACTGCCAAAGGAGTAGTAAAAGGAATAGCCAAAGGCACTGCCAACATCGTAGCAACAGCAAATAAGATAAAGTACACCTGCAAAGTAACAGTAAAAGAAGTTTTTAATGCAAGTAAAGCAATTGATAATCTTTCCGTGAGCGACTATGATCTCGGCAACGGAGTAGTGGCTATATTCAAAAATAATTATAGCTTTCCAATGAATTTGAAAGCAACAGTAGTATACTATGACGCCAAAAATAAAATGTTAAGCAAAAGTGAGCAGGATAATAATTATTTTGAAAAAGGTAAAGAATGCTCTATATCATTTTATGGACCATATGATAGCAACTACAGAGATGTACCATATGATCATTACGAAATTAAACTTAGCGCAAGCAAGGTTTCCGACTCAATTATAAGTAATGCCAAAGATATTAAGTTAGACTCTAATATTGGTGCGGATAATGTTATGATAGAAGTTACCAATAGCGGCAAGCAGAGTTCAGACTATACCTCTATTTCTGTTGTCTTTTTTAAAGGCGATATAGCTGTCGGCGGTGATTACACTTATGCTGACGTTAAAGAACCTGGCGCTACTGCCTTTGTCGAGTTTAACTTTCCTTACGACAGTGACTATAATAAAATCCAAGTAGATAATTACAAGGTGTTTGTTGATTTTTCATATAGTTATAACTGGTAAAAAACAAAGCCCTCAAAGTCATTGACAATGAGGGCTCTTTCTCTAATATGGATTAATTTATACGATATGTATTATACAGTTTTCATGATATAATGACAAAAAAGGAGATGATAATTTGAACAATAAAAAATTACTTGGAATTATATTAATCGTATTAGCGATATCATTAATGGCGTGTACTACATCTAATCCAAGTCAAAATAACAACCCGACAGCCACAGAAGTACCCGTAATCACCGAGTCGCCAACTGTAGTTATAACGGAAGCCCCAAAGGATGCAATCTCAACCATTATCCCTACGAATAAACCCACCGAAGAGCCCACCGAAGAACCTGCCAAGGAACCTGCCAAAAAGCCAGTTAAAAATGAAACAAAAACGACGTTTAATCAGAAAAAACCGTCATTCATGTATTAGGTTGTTCCATCAAATGTAAATATATGTTATTGTTTGTATGCTGTATTTGCGCAAATAATAGCAAAAATAAACATAATGGAGGAAAGTAAATGAAATCAAAAAAAGTTTTATCAATATTATTAATTTGCATGTTTTTTCTATTGAGTTCCCAGGTTGCAAGTGCGAAAACCATGCTTACCGAAGATGAGTGGGATCAAAGAAGGGAATACATAAATCAAAACATTAAAGAATTAGGTGGGCAAGGGCAGGAAGCAATAGAAAGTTTTTTAGAGGCTAACGGTATTGTAAAATTGAGTGAATCAGATTCTATGAATATATCTGAATCTCTTATATCACCAATGAGTGTAGCAGGTTCTGTAGATTTATATGTTAACTTCTGGTATGATCAATATGCTGGAAAATATGTCGTACAAGGTGGTTGGGAATGGCAGAGCCTTTCGTATATTGATAATAAGGGAGGAGCAGTAGACGGTATTTCTTTAACCATGTATCAGACAAATTTTAAACCTGTTACTGGATACGTATATTCATCATATCCTGCTTATATACAAGTATATGATCAAAACGGTTGGCTATATGATAATGCGGGCAGTGCTAGTAGTATTAGTAATTCTGGTATAGCATGGACATTTCAGGACGCTTGGCAAATAGGTGCTTACTGTGGGTATAGTGGCATAGTGTGGTTTTATTTAGATGAAAAGCCAAGTCAATCACCGATGTATATCGGAATAAACTTTACTCACACTTGGTCTGATGCCACATTAAGCAGTTTTGGTATTACATGGCCAACAAACAATCTCCCTTCACTAAACATGTCATTTACAAGTACGCCCAAATCATTTACAAAGACAACACAAACAACAGTCTATTCATGGCCTAGATTGTAGTGTAAATATTACGTGAATAAAGTGTCTGGTTCTTTTAACTGACCAGACACTTTAAAAGTGGAGAGATAATTATGAAGAAAACGGTTATACTTTCAACAATATTATTAATCTTGTTGCTAATCGGGTTAGTTGTTTATACATATTATTTTAACAATCCTCAATTTAAAACTGAAATTGAGATAAGAAACATTACTAAGGATGAGTTTTATGGGCTCCCTGAGAAAAGTGATATTAATATAAATGATATTAAAAAACTTTCTGTTAAGGTTGAAATTATCAATTTACCTAAGTGTAAAACAAGAGACATCTATATGCCTGAATTATGTGTAATTGACAATAATACGGTTAGATCATTAGAAGCTGATTCTTCAATATACAATAGTGATTTCTATTCGCTATCAACTAAATATTTGATTTTTGATTCAAATCAATTATCTATAGATAATATTATAGAAATATACAGTAAAGAATTTATTGTGATTAATATTGTTACGATTACTAACAAAATAATTACCAGAAGATACAACATTGCAGAAATGTTACAAGATAAAATTTATAACTAAAGTATCTTTTCAAATTAATATGATGTTTGAATTATATTAATTTATTTTTTACTCTTTGTTGTTCGACTATGCCTTTCCCGTAAAATATTCACAATTTATAAGTAAATAAATATGATTAATAATTATAATCAAATTTCCATGATTTATTATTACTTAATAACATATTTATGAATTCTATTTGAAGCTCTGCAGACCAAGATACCCTGTTCACCCTTGGATAAGGTGCGTGGGGTATCTTTATGTTTACAAAAAAATAGAGCGCCTTTTCGACGCTCTTAGTTTAATCCATCATTTTACATTTATTAGCCACTTCTTCTATATCAAAAAATGGTTTTAACGTTTCCAACTTTTCGGTATTGTTATGATAGTATTTTAAGAAACCCATAACAGTAATTCCAGTTATTTCATTAGTATCAATATCTTTCATAAATACTATATTGTCGTCTATTTCATCTCCATAAGAATTGTCATTTTCATCTAAAGTGAAATAGAGAACATCATATTTATTATCGTAACTTATTTTATTTTTGATATATGACATTTCCTATTCCTCCTTTAATACTATCAATTGGGAACGCTGTAATAACTTCTCCGCAGTCATTTTCAATGTATCCAACTATCACTTTAGTATAGAATTTATTACTATTGTATGTCGAATATGATGATTTCTTAAAAAATACTTTTCTTTCATCGTATTCACTAGAAATAAATACTGCGTCCGGATTATTCAATGTATCTATTACCGCAGGTTTGTTCTTTAACATGATGGTATGAGTACCAGAAGCAACATGATTATACCATTGATAATCACTACAAATCACAGTAGTTTCAAATATATCTTTAGTATCAATATAATTACTCATTTTTACTACCCTGTATGATATTTACATGAGGTAGTGTTCCGAATTGCTTTTCATAATTTTGAACATTATCAAGTAAGTATAGTGCAAGCGCTTTAGCTAGTGCTGGACTCATCCGAATGTCAGCTACTGTTTCTTGCAACATTTCGTTTTTTATATAATTTGGTGTATCTACTACGAATTCCATTCTGCCTTCAAATATGCTAAAATTAATAGTAACGCCATTTGCATAAATAGGTAAAACAACTTTGTCATTTTTAACTAAACTCATTTGTACATCCACTATTATATCCCCCTATAACAATATTTATAATAATTTTCTTAAATATACCACAAATTACCATATTTTACAATGTTTTTAAGAAAATATTTATAATTATTTAATTAGAGGAGCGATAATTATATTATAATGCATAGATATGTGATTTGTGTGAAATTACCCAAGCAAAATTCATATTATATATATGTCCCAATGTGAACATGGAAAAATGCCCTCAAAGTCAAACGACAATGAGGGCTTTATATTATCTTATATTTGTATCTAAGGCCTTAATCGTATTTGCCCCAATCTTAGTCCCGTCATCTTTCATACTCGCTCCCCAGCCAATCAAATCCCAATAAGCAAGCACTGCAAGCCTTGTTTTTGCCCCAAATACCCCATCAACGGATAATTTAGGCATGTAGCTAGGCATAAGCTTATTAAGTCTCTCCTGCACCCAAATTATATCTTGCATGGGCGAGTTAGGAGTTATGGGCTTGATAGGGGTAATGGATTCGGATATGTATTTTATCCCAGTGTATTCACACACACCTTTGCAGATCTCCTGGGCGCATTCTTTCCAGAATGTCTTATTTGCCATTAGCGTGGTAGCCTCATGCTCATTTGTCATAAATGCCAACTCACAGAGAATAGCAGCTTTGGTATCCATGGAATTACAATTGCACATTGCCAGGGCTTTCTTAGATACTCCTCTGTTCTTCTGTGTGGATCCTCCGGCCAAATGCTTTAAAACACTCTGTGCCAGTTTTTCAGATTGGCCTGCATATTTATCATGAATAAATACTCCCACTCCTTCAGCTGTCGTAAACTCTGCACCGTTACCATGGGCATTAAAATGGATGGATATACTATAATCACAATTAGCCTTTGCAATAGCACTCTGCCTGGAGGATAATGCAGTATCCGGATCATTTGCTGGATCTTCATCATCAAATCCTGTTTGCATGGTATCAAAGCCGCAGCGTTTTAACTCAGCAACTAAAAGGGTGGCCACTCCTACATTGGCATAATGCTCCCGGTACTGACCCCCTTTTTTTACATCTGTTTTGCCATCACCGTCTATATCTATAATCACCGGCAAAGGAGGAGTCCGTTTCCCTGCTGTATTGGTACCATGACCAGCATCAATATTAATTAACATTCTTATCACCCTCTGCTTTCTTCTTAAGAATATCAATGGCCCTCTTCATCACATCAGGAATAGGTATACCCATGATACCGGCATTTTCAACGATAGATATAAGTTCATTGACTATAAAGCCAATAATAACCGCTGTTCTTATGTAATCCATCCCAAGAGCCAAATCTAGTCGATAGGCTATTAATACAAATAATAAAGAGACACCTTTCCGACATAAACCCTTCCAAGCAGACCAGGAACTCAGCGCTCCATTTTCAGATTTTCCACTCTTGTGCCAGATAGCTGCAATTAATAAACCCATGGTAAAATCAATACCCATCATGATAATTAACGTCACCAAATCGCTTGTCCATCCTCCGAATAGATTAGCTATAAAGCTACCGGTTACACTGATAATACCTATTAATGTTACTTTTGCTGCATTTACTTTATCCAATCTTCTACCATCCTTTCTTTACATAAAAATAGCACCCTTGCGGATGCGGTGTATGGTTACACTGTTTTGTCGATTGTAATACCCTTTTCAGTAATATAAGCATCAATTCTTTCCTTAAAATCAGGTCTAGCTGTAACTACCTCTAGATATGTGAGTTTCTTAAGTACTATTTGATTAACTGTATAAGCTACCATATTATATACCTCCATATAATAATTCATTTAAAGCCTCTTCGAGTAACTCAATTCTTATGAATTCTTCTGATTTTCTTGTAATTTCAATGTTGTGAGTTCCGTTATTGTACTGGCTATTAAAATCAAGCGAATAGTCAGTATAAATAGTTTTTGACACCCCATCTTCTAGATATTCAATATCAGAAGTACAATCCTTGAGGACGGCTTTTAGGCTATCAAAGTCATGGTTAGCATCTAGTACTGATATTCTTAATACTTGCTTTCCTTTTCCGTAATCATACCTGAATGGGTATACCTCCTCTACTGTTAGTATAATAGTTCCGATTTTTAATTGCTTCATACTTTATTCTCTCCTTTACACGAATTTATATAGTACTCCGTTCACTTTAAAATTTGTTATATTTATGAAAGCATATGCTCCATGATAAACGTCTATCTCGAACCCTAACTTTGTGTAAACCCCCCCTAAGAAGTTTATGGTGTACGAGATATTTTTATTTACAGTATTCTCGTAAACGGACGACAGGGGCGGAATACTATCAGCAATTGCAAAATTACCACTTGTACCACTACTAGTTGTAATATAAACGTAAAAACTAGTACCATTTCCATCACCCCTTGTTGTCAGACTTACATCAAACGATATGATTGGGTTAGTTAGAGTTGGGGTAGTAAATCCAATATTATATTTAATCCACTGATTCAATGAATTGTGATTGGCCATATAACAATTGAGATTCCCATTATTTACATTATAATCACTAAGGCTAATTATATTATTGCTCTCAAATGTCAATGAGCCCGATGCCATCCATGCATCCACCCAGTTCGCACCATCAAACCTTTTTACGTTTTGAGCTTCCACCCAATTCGTACCATCAAACCTTTTTGCTGATGCTACATCAACCCAGTTCGTGCCATCGAAACGTTTAATGCTCATATAATACCCCCTTTACCATATCCACAAAGTGCCAGCTTGTGGAGAAGCGGGGGCGATACTGATTACGTTTGTACCCGACCCGAAACATTGCCAAGCTCCCCAAGAAGCATCGCTCCTATATTTTGTCCTCATATACAGTGTTGCATTTCCAGATGAAGTTGTGCCGAATTGAGTTATAAAATGCCCTGCTTCAAATTGCATTACATTCAACCAGCTCCACGATACCCCAGCGGGTAGAGTGCCATGAGATGTGTCTGAAATATTTACAATCCAGTTACCTCCTTCTATATCAATGTTTATTGTATTTAAGTCATAATACTTCATAAATGAGGCAGCGTGAAAACCATCTACTGTATCTGCGTTTCCTCCATTAGCAGGATAACTTGTTGGTGCACCAGTAATCATAGAAAAAGGGTGTGAGGAGGGATGTGCATATACCGTATCCGTGAATTTTGCACCAGCTGGTACATTTTCGAGCACTGTCTTTCCGTTTACTGTAGCTGCATTACCTCCATTGGCAGGATAACTTGTCGGGGCTCCCGTAATCATACTCCAAGGATGAGTACTTGGGTGTGAATAGTTATTTGCTCCACTTGCAATACCTGCAAGCTTATTTTTTTCAGCTGTTGTATAATCATTTGATGATAGGTCTTTACCAGATAGCTTATCGACTTTTTTAAAAACCTCAGCATCTAACGTATCGAAATTAGTATTAAGATCATCGATATTCACTACATCTGTTTCCTCTGGCTTATTTAATTTATAATTTGCTGTTTGTTTCATCTATATCACTCTCCTTCATAAATTCTTAATTCGCCCCAGGTCTTATGTTTAACATCATCCCAAGTCAAGCCATTTAAGGCATTCCAGGTTGTATAGGTGTACTTGAAGCTGAAAGAAAGATGTGCGGGCTTAATTTCTTCAATGGCATTTATAAGTCCGGCCATGTTCTGAGGTATACCCTTTACACCGATAAATTGTACAACAAACCTATATTCTTCCGGGTATTCTTGTACGGCTACATCACCGCCTGAGAAAGCAACTGCAACATTCTTAATCATTTCCTTAGTAGTTGTACCTGAACCTCTTAACTTTGCCAATAGGATTTCTCTGCGGCGTTCATAGGATTTGCTTCTATCCGTAATGATACCATATAGCTTCTCCCATAGGTCTAGCCCCCAAGTCGCTGTATTAATAAAGAACTGATTAAGTATATCCTGGATACTATATGCCAACCCTCCTACTTCATATCCCATGGCCTCCTGTAGCTTTTTCACTTCTTTAATGTTCTGGTAGTAGTCTGGTAGGTACTGCATAAGATCAATAAAGTGTTGACTTGGACTATTATCTTCCGTACTTGAAAGGCCGTAGCTGGATTGTCCATATAAGCTATTTCCGTACTGCATCTTATACCCCCTTTAGCTGTCCCCAGGTTACTGGATAGGATATATTATCAAGCTTTAGCTTATCCTCTTTACTCATCAATCCGTCAGCTGCTGTTGTTGCTTTAGAATAGGTTGTATTATTATCAGATCCCCAAGCCGCTACTCCCGATGCACTCCATCGTAGGATTTGTCCTGATGCACCCCCGGAAGGTATATGATTGTTTCCGGCTCCTGTAGGATGGGTGTAGATAGTATCTGTAAACTTTGCATTAGCAGGAACATTGCTCTCTACCGTGTGATTATTAACCTTTTCAGCATTGTCCACAATTCCGTCATTATCAGCATCGTAGATGCTTTTGAGCATATCTCCATATCCTGCTTGGCTTACCTCTTCCTTGGTTGCAAACTTAGCATTAGCTTCTGTTTCTGTGTAATATCTGTCATCATGGGTATGTGCCTTTGGAGCCTGGGCATTAACACCCGCTGCATCCAGTGTAGCCACACCA
>JAEZTQ010000032.1 GCA_023443625.1 Bacillota bacterium
AAGGCACCTTCCTTTGTAGTTTTGTGGTTCTCGCAAACCTAATATTACCACAAAGGGGTGCTTTTCTGTACTCTAAAAATAAAAATGCAAACCTTTCCCATTTCTCCTAACCTAATTATACGCTAACTCAATTTAAGTTATTTCATTTTAATTTTCCCGGTGGTTAAGTTAGCTGATTTCTTAATGATATGTACTCTCAATACACCTGATAAAATTCCCATCACAACGAACATACCCCATAGTATATTCCACACCAGGATACGAACTAGTTGTTGGCGTGGCATGTTATTCTTCTTCATATCCCCACTGCCCCGGAAGACGAAGCTTCTCCAGGTAAGGAAATTTCTTATTAAATTCCTCCACTTCCTCCTCGGGTAGATTCTCGAATACATCAGACTCATAGAATTTACCCTTAACACCCTCTAGTCCACCAGGAATTAACTCAATTCCCATAAAGGCATCAAAATTCTCTCCCTTTGATGTGGTAATACCAAAATGATCGCAGGTTGTAAAACCATGCTTTGGATAATAACCTGGTTCGCCAAAGATGATGATTGCTCCGTATCTGGCCTCTCTTGCCAACTCCATGGTATGTCTAAGTAATAATCCACCAATACCGGTATTCTGTAAACTAGGTTCTACACAAAGGGGCCCAAAGGTTATTACATCATATTCTTTATCTCCATCCACAACCTTTGCCTTGGAATACATAATCATCCCAACAATTTTTTCATTCATTTCAGCAACACGACTAAGCTCTGGAATATAACAGGGATCCTTACGCATTTTATGTACTAAAAGATGTTCATCACATCCTGGATGATGCAAATTCCAAAAAGCTTTCTGTGTTACATATTCCGTATCCCAATAATCCTCCATACGCTCTTCTCTTATAATTATATTCAATATGATTCACCTTCCCCCTAACATTCTTACCTTCATAATTTCATGTCTATAAATACTCAATAAATTCTATGAGAATGAATTCCCTTAATATTTATATACTATTCCCGATCTTCCTTCGTATCCTTATAAATATATGTAATTATAGTTTCCATGGGCATTTCCTTGATGGAGATATCCGTAAATTCACACTTTTTAGAAAGCTCAGCCATAAAGTCAGCAATAGAAATTATCCAGGTGTCTACACTGACTGTGATATTAAGCTCTGATTCCCGTTCAATAATACTGGCACCTTCGATGTCCAAGTCCCTAATGGGCTTTTGAAGAACAAGCTGGACGATTTTCTTAGCACCTAACACCATTCTTAGCTTTTCAATTGAATCATCAAATACCTTCTCACCATGGTTAATTATAATAACATTCTTAGCCAACTGCTCCACATCCTCCAAATCATGGGTGGTGAGAATAAAAGTGGTACCCCGTTTATTCATCTCATGGATAAATTCTCTGATTTTCTGTTTTGCAATAACATCCAGTCCAATGGTGGGTTCGTCAAGGAATACCACCTTGGGCTGATGGAGCATAGCCATAATGAATTCGCATTTCATACGCTCTCCCAGAGAGAGAACTCTTGTGGGTCTTGTAATAAATTCCTCCACTTCAAAAAGCTTAGACATCACATCAATTCTTTCCTTATAATCCTGATCAGATACGCCATAGATAGCTTTATTCATCCGAAAGCTATCTACCGGTGGGATGTCCCATATGAGCTGGGACTTCTGACCAAATACAGCTCCAATTTGATGAACATAAGCCTTCCTGTTCTTTGTAGGATTATAGTCCATAACCTTGATACTTCCGCTAGTGGGATACAAAGTCCCTGTTAGCATCTTTATTGTTGTAGATTTGCCGGCTCCATTTGGACCAAGGATACCAATAATATCCCCCTCTTCCACTGTAAAGGATATATCATTTACCGCCATAACCGGTACTTTCTCCCTGTGGAAAAAGGTCTTAATACTTTCTTTAAAGCCACTGCCTCTTTTATATGTTTCATATTTCTTAATTAAGTTATCTACTTTAATTATTGTTCCCATCTTTAGCCTCCAACACCCTGATACAGACGTACCATTGAGCGGTATAATATAATTCCTAAGGTCATAAACAGTATGCAAGGAATAATCGCAAGAAACATCTCATAATTTCCTCGCCCCATGAGTGCTGCTGCCGGGAAGAAGCCAATCATGGCAACAGGAATAATATAAGAGGAAATTATAAGAGCTGTCTTTGGGAATATGCTCTGTGGATATTTTCCAAAGTTTCGTACACTGTCAAATATTTCGGGAATTCGGGAGTTGCCAACCCATTTAAAGGAAGTTGCAGCCATCATAAGCGCAATCCCCATCATTACCATCAAACCTATAAGAAACATAGCCAAAAACTGCAGCCACATAAAAAGGGATGGTGCTCCAATTTGTATTAAAGAAATAACAAATATGGCTAGTCCTCCAAGAAAAAGTCCAATTGCATCAATGGAAAAGGTTTTGGCCATGAGAAGAAACATTGTATCAATGGGCATCAAGAGAGTCATCTCAAAATTCCCTTCCCTCACAGCCCCCATGGTAGCCCACATAATTCCGTGAAAGGTCATATCCGCTATTGCCATTGACATAGTAAAGACCGACTGTATCAGTAGTACTTCATATACATTCCAGCCCTCAAAACCTGCTCCCGATCCATAGATTAATACCGTAATCAGTGGAAATAAAATATCTCCAAGAAGCATAATAACGGTATTTAAAAAGAAATTCATGCGATAGGTTGAAGCCGTAGCAAAGGAAACCCGGATGCATTCCTTATATACCTGTATATATCGTTTCATTTTAATCATCCTTACTAACTAATTAAAGTTATATTGTAATAAAAATTAACCTAGCATTACCCTATTATTAATGATAATGAATTCTGCTGTTCTGTGATAATTTATTATAAGCATCCATACCCACGGAAGTTATTCGCTCTTTCTAGGCCCCAACTCCATTGAAATGCCTAATAGAAGCCTTGTAAATAAGTTCACTTAAAACTACTACAACAATAACTGCTACCCCTTGAAGTGCTACTATCTCAGGTACGGCCATCTCTATTCCTGCAAGCTGAAAGCTTCCTGTAAATACCATGGCCGGAACATAGGACATATAAGGAAAAGGCAAGAAAAATAAAAGCTCTTGTATCCTTTGGGGAAAGAAAACCAGGGGAATAAACACACCAGAAAAGACCCCTGATAATAAATCAAAGACCCTGCGTATTCCCGAAGATTGCACAAACCAGAATGCCGTCATTCCAAGAATATAGTGGACGTAAAAATTCATTAGAAAGGCTAAACCTATGGAAAGTATAGTCCAACCTAGATTTTTGGGTAGCATATTTATACCAAACAAAAGGGAAAAAATCAAAGTGCATGGGATAAATTCAAAAGCAAATCCTAGTAAACGATGTCCTACTTTTTGAGAAAAGGCAAAGAAACGATGATGAATTGGGCGCATGGCAAAGGTTAGAAATTTACCTGTTCGAATTAACATCTGTAAATTCCAATCAGCAAAATCCATAGTCAAGTAACCAATGAGTGTAGATGCTCCAAAATAGGTTATCATCTGGGATAATTCCATTCCATTAATCTCTGTTCTTCCACCATAGGCCGCTGTCCATATAAAATATTGGACTATAAAATATACAGGGCCTACGAATATGGAAACCATGGAGTGAGTGCGGTAAGCACTCCACTCCTTATAGGTTACCAGTGCCACCGCTCTCATCACGTCAAATTGATGCCGTATGTATTTCATTGATACCCCTCGCCGTCTCCTATTTTAGTCCTGACCACATTACCGCCGGGATATTATCAATTGGTTCTGCACTCCAAGCATTATTAACAAAAGGAACATACCAGGCAGCTACCATTCTTTCCTTTGGATCAATAATTAGACCGCAGCCTCCTGCTCCCTCATGGAAGAAGGTTTCCTCTGAATAAAGACTAGCCTCTGTACAACGCATATCCGGGCCCATACCATACCTACGTTGTACACCCCCTGCATTCCAGCAGTAATCCTTAATATGAGGTGGGGTGTAAAGTGTTGTCATTTTCTCAATTGCCTTTCTTCCAATCACCCTAGTTCCGTCAATATATCCTCCCTGCTGTAGCATGATACCAAATCGGCACAAATCGTAAGCAGTTGAGTACATGTTGCCTCCGGTACCAGGTACATTTTGAAAGAATTTATCCACTTCATCTTCCTCATAGGTATCCTTTAAAACTGCTTCTATTAATTTCTCACGCTCTTCGCTAGGTATATTGGTTCTTTGTAAAATCTCTTTTCTTCTAAAACCAAATCCTGTATCCTTAAGACCGCAGGGCTTAACAATATGTTCTTCTATGTAATCATGGGCAAATTGTCCACTTACTCTGGTAATAATCTCTCCAAGAATAGCAAAGCCAAAGCTGCAGTAAGCCCATTCTTCACCTGGTGCTTTCCTCATACCACTTTTTAAAGACGCACTAATCCAGTTCTCCCCTTTAGCTTCAACAATAAAGTCCCAGGGTGAAACATAATATTTATTGGGAAAGCATCCTGGATCCGCTTGTAATCCCGAGGTATGGGAGAGAAGATGAGCTATTGTAATGTCCTCAAAGGGCTTCTCGTTAAACTCCTCTATAAATTCGCCAACCTTCTGATTTACCCTTAGTTTTCCATCCTCTGCTAATTTCCAGATTGCCACAGCAGTAAATAATTTAGTTATGGAAGCTATCCTCTGAATAGTATCCGGTCTTACTTCTCTGGAATCCTCCTCTTTATAAGACAGCTTACCAATAGCATTATTGGCAAAAATCTTACCATCTCGCGCCATACAATAATTTGAAGAAATAATTATCTTCTTTGCAATAAGATCTTCAATTAAATTGTTAATTGAAGTAATCCTGCTTTCATCATAACCAACTTCCCCTGGTAAAAACTCTGTTTTAAAACTTATCATATGCTATATCCTCCCCTTCTCTTCTAATGGCCATTATGTAATATTTTCCATTACTTATTTATACATTATACAATAATAGAAATTCAATGTAAAATACTAATATACTCCTTCTTTCCTAGATCTAGTTACAGCTTGGACATTTATTAGAATTGAAGATTGCTTGCAAATTTACTTGCCTACAAGGAGTTTTTCATATTCTGTAATATGGCGTTCTGCCGCTGAAAGAGGCAGCCTATGGGATACGGAGCTTATGGCTAAACTGTCGCAATATCTATAGTAGTAAATAAAAACTCGGTTGCAAAAAAGTATATCGTGAGATACAATGTACTCAATTATGAGTGCCCTATCCATGATAGGTTTCATACATTAGAATAGAACACAGAGGAAAGAAAGGGTTTATCATGATATATAAAACTTCGGGCGTATGCAGCCGTGAGATTAGCTTTGATATAGATGAGAAATCAAACACCATTCATAAGGTGCAGTTCAAAGGTGGTTGCTCCGGTAATGCTGATGGCCTGTCACGTTTACTAGTAGGTATGAAGGTTGAGGATGTTATTCGCAAGCTGGAGGGTGTAACTTGTGGTTTTAAGTCTACCTCCTGTCCAGATCAATTAGCGAAAGCCTTAAAGGAATGGAGGGAAAAGGCATGAAACGTATTGTTTTAACCGGAGGTGGAACAGCCGGTCATGTTACTCCTTGCATCGCCCTATTACCTGAATTAAAGAAAGAAGGATATGATATTCAATATATTGGTTCTTATCAGGGTATCGAGAAAAAACTTATCGAGGAATACAAAATCCCCTATCACGGAATTTCCTCAGGTAAGTTAAGAAGATATTTTGACCCCAAGAACTTCTCTGATCCCTTTAAGGTTGCAAAGGGCTATTTTGAAGCACGCAAATTATTAAAACAGTTAAAACCAGACATAGTATTCTCCAAAGGTGGCTTTGTAACTGTTCCCGTTGTGTTGGCCGCTAAAAAACATAAAATACCCGTTATTATTCATGAGTCTGATATGACCCCCGGTTTGGCTAATAAGCTTGCTCTGCCTTCGGCGACCAAGGTATGTGCAAACTTTCCTGAAACAATTAAATATCTGCCAGCAGAGAAGGCTGTACTTACTGGAACTCCCATACGTAAGGAGCTTTTTTCAGGCAATAAAATTAAAGGACTGGATATTTGTGGTTTTTCAGCTAATAAACCTATTATATTAATTATTGGAGGAAGTACTGGCTCAAAAGCAATCAATGATATTATCCGGGGTATGCTTCCCACATTACTCAGAGATTTTCAGGTCATTCATCTCTGTGGTAAAGGTAATCTGGATGAACGCTTTATAGATACTCCAGATTACGTTCAGTATGAATATATGAAGGCTGAATTGAGTGATCTTTTTGCTGCCGCAGATCTTGTTATTTCCCGTGCAGGAGCCAATGCTATCTGCGAGTTACTTGCACTACGCAAACCAAACATATTGATTCCCCTTCCTGCTGCCTCAAGCCGTGGTGACCAAATTCTAAATGCCGAATCCTTTGAACGTCAAGGCTATTCCTATGTACTAAAAGAAGAGGATTTAAGCATCAGCCGTCTCCTGGAAGCCATTCAATTGGTAATGGAGACTAAGAATGAATACATCAATGCAATGAATCAAAGTGAATTAAATAATTCTATTGAGACCATTGTAAAGCTTATTAAAGAAACAACGAAATAACCCAATTAAAATGCCCTATTGTCAGCATCTATCTGCTATACAATAGGGCATAATAAATATTACCTTGTATACTAAATTCTATTTGCAATTGCTGCTGCAAGACTGGCTGCTTCACCCTCCGCATATTGACCATGCTCCCAGGACATCTTCACTTTATCATTAATATATCTTGGTATGATATGAAGATGGAAGTGGTACACGGTCTGCCCCGCTGCCTCTCCATTATTTTGGAGAAGATTGATTCCATCACAATCCAGCTCTGCCTTTATTGCTCTTGCAATCCTTGTAGCAACTGTCATTACTTTGGAAGCGACATCCTCTTCTAACTCAAATAAATTAGCATAATGCTTCTTAGACAATATGATAACATGACCTTTTGCTGCTGGAGAAATATCCATGATTGCTTTAAAATTCTCATCCTCGTATAGGGTTGATGAAGGAATCTCACCCGCAATTATTTTACAGAAAATACAGTTGTCCATAATCAAAAATCCTCCTGTGTCGATTGTTGTAGTACTAATAATATTGCATATTATTCCAATATTTGATACTATCAATTTATTGTAGGTCATTTACTTTTCCATTTGAAAATAAAATTGTGTTTATAATCCAGCAGTATAGGGAGGTCTTAATATGTTGTCAGAATCGAATAATGATGCACTCGCCTGCATGATAAAATCTAATCCCGAGTTTGAAACCCTTCTCCAAAGAGTTATTGATGATAATAAAAAAGCCACTTCCATGTTCGTTCATGAGCTACGTAATCCCCTCTCATTGCTCAAAGGAACCATACAATATATTGAACAAAAGAATCCCGAAGCGAAGGAATTTAAATACTGGAATCAAATACAGGATTTAATTGGTGATATGGAGAATATCTTAGCAGATGCTTCCCTATTAAATATCTGCAATTACATACACAAAGAAAATATCAACCTAATAAATTTAATTACCAATGTAGCCAATAGCTTTATGCCCCAAGCATTAACTGAGCTCATTGACCTGTCTATATCCATGGATTCAGATAGTGAAGGATACTATTCATCCTATTCCTGTGATGAGGTTAAAATGAAGCAGGTGTTCTCAAACCTAATTAAAAATGCCTTTGAAGCAACAGAGCCAGGTGATTTCATACATATTAATTTAAAACACCTTCCAAAGGAAGCTCTTTCGCCGGCAAAACTGTCTATTCAGATAAGTAATAATGGTCAAGCAATTCCGCAAGATGCTCTTAAAGATATCTTTGTCCCCTTTGTAACTTATAAGAAGGGTGGTACGGGAGTAGGTCTTGCCCTAGTTAACAAGGTAATTGCTCTGCACTATGGAAGTATTGTTGTTGAATCTAATGAAGATTTAACTTCATTTACCATATTGCTTCCTTTATGATTAACCTTAGAGAATATTAAATTGAAAAACCTGATCAAAGGAGCGAAGGGTCTTAAAATTGCCTTTTGCAGTTAATTCGCCTGACATAAATGCCCCTTGAAATGTTGTTCTTCCAAGGACAAGCTTATTCATAACACTATGGGTTGTTTTTGCTACTACATCGGCATCGGGCTTATCACCGTAGTAACATTTCAGATGGTTATTATTAATTTCAACAATTAATGTCTTCTGTGTATCAGATAGGAAAATTGAATAAGCTGCAGCAAAATCATCTAAGGGATGGAAATTATCCTTTAAGTTTTTAATAAAATCCTGGCCTGCATCACCCTCGCTATTAGTATTCATCATTTCCTTAAAAAGCTGAGTCAGTTCTTCGATATCTTCTTTTTGCTTCTTAACATAGGTATCATCCGATACATACATGGAAAGCTGCTCACTCTCTTGAGGTGTGAGTACGATGGAACTTCCCCGTAAAACATTCTGCTTAATTGCTGTATTGCTCGTAGGAAGCATCTTCATTTTATGATGAATTTTACGATAAAAGGATTCTGCTTCTTTTTCTATTATTATGCCGTAATCTGTATTTGTCTCAAAATCAACATGATTTTCTACGTAAGCACTAATACCATTGCATGGAATTCCTCCAAGCATCTCCCAGGCTTTAATAAGGGTCTGCTCAGCATCTCTCTCACCATATGTATTAGCTGTAATAACAGGTAACATATACAGCTTACTTAACTTCTCCTTATCCGCATAATGCCAACATGCATCTAAGAATTGCTGCATAAATCCGCCAATTCCCATCCACTCTACAGTTGTTGCAAGAATCACACCATCAACCTCTTTAAGGGTCTTAGGTAACATGGAAAGGGCATTCTTCTCCTCGTAGAGATTGTATCTGGTTACTTGTACTCTAAGTTCTTCTAAAACTGATGTAATCTTACTCATTACATATAAGGTTGGATCTTCAATTAATCCCCTGCCGCCATAATAGATATTAATTTTCATTCAATAACCTCTCCTCTTGATGTTAGAGTCCTTCCATTAGCATCCTTTAACTGTAGTATATTACAAACTTTGACTATCCTGGGCTGATAACACATTTTACAGATCTATCACTGCCACGAACAGTAATCCTAAGTAAACAGCTTCCTTAATACTATTGTAAATAATTATAGTTTAAAATTTAATAGGTATTTTGATACAGATTGGGTTCTTCTTTCCTTCTCTTACGATATACAATAAGTGCCAACACAAAACCTGATACAAAACCACCAATATGTGCTGCCTGATCTATTCGTGAACTAACAATACCATTATACAAGCTTAGTATGACAAATAGGATTACCTGTCGCATACCAAGCTCCTCAAGATACCCCTTGTTAATCACCAGGATAAACAAGATTGCTCCCACAACACCGAAAATTGCTCCCGATGCACCAATAGAAAAAGTATACTCATGAAGGTTAATTACACCATTTTCTTTCCACATATTATAACCGATGGATGTAATCCCTGCAATAATTCCTGCACCAAAATAGAGGAAAAGATATTTTACCTTGCCTACTGCACGTTCAAAGGTACTTCCTATAAAAAACAAAAGCAACATATTATTAAATAAATGACTTATATCAGCATGCATAAACATAGACGTAAGAAGACGGTAATATTCCTTCTCCTCCCATACCAAATACCAGGATAAGGCACCCTTCCTATACATCGAAGCTCCACCACCAAAAAAATCTGTGTAATGAAGGATAACAAAAGCCATTATATTGATTATAACTATGATGGAATTCACTAAAGTAAGTTGTACAGGGTTAGAACTCTTTGTATTATGGGATGTATTTACCGAGGCATTATAATCATAACTTTGATCATAGGGTCTTTCATGATTATCTAAGTTTATCTCTTCTAAGGCACTTTCTATTAAATCTTTAAGGTTATCCACGTCATTGGCCTGATTTTCATAAATAATCAACCGATTGATATTTAAATCCACAATCCAGTGGTTAATATCCTCCTCCATGGAACAAAAATCTTTAACTTTATGGGATTCACTTGTAAGAATAAGACTTAATAATTGAATTTTATGGTGGTAAGTCTTACGAAAGCTATCCATTATCTGATTAAGAATGTGATGATATTGTTCCTTAGTAAATTCCCTTTCTGCCTGCACCTGTATTATGGACACAATAAATAAATCCTCTTCTATGGCACCATAATATAGATATATCCCTTGTGCATTAGAATCAATACGTTTGTAACCCCTATTTAATAATCTACTCCTAAGTCTTTCCTCGAACATTTTTACAAATCCTTTTCTTATTCTTCCCAGGTAAAAGAACGTGTCACTGCCTTCTTCCATCCTTTAATTAGAGCTGCTCTCCTATCCATAGTCATGTCTGATCGGAAAGTCTCTGCCAGAGCCCAATTGGAACGTATCTCCTCCTTGTCCCTCCAGAAGCCTACAGCAAGTCCCGCCAGATATGCAGCTCCTAGGGCTGTAGTCTCGATACATTCCGGTTTTAATACGGTTGTATTTAAAATATCTGCTTGAAATTGCATAAGAAAGCCATTGGCACAGGCTCCCCCATCTACTTTAAGTAATTTTAGTCTATTTCCTGAATCAGCCTCCATAGCTCTTAGAACATCATGGGTCTGATAGGCAATAGATTCTAGTGTGGCACGAATAATATGATCTCTATTACATCCCCTGGTTATCCCAAGAACCGCACCCCTAGCATATTGATCCCAGTAAGGTGCACCAAGGCCCGCAAAGGCTGGAACCACATAGACACCATGGGTATCCTCAACCTGCTTTGCATACTTTTCACTTTCTGCGGCTGTTCTAATTAACTGCAGCTCATCTCTAAGCCACTGAATTGCAGCTCCTGCTACAAATACACTGCCCTCTAAAGCATACTCCGGTTCCGTCCCAGTACTTGCTGCCAGAGTAGTTAATAATCCGTGCCTTGATTTAATGGCTTCATTCCCGGTATTCATCAGCATAAAACAGCCTGTCCCATAGGTATTTTTAACCTCACCTTTGGTAAAGCAGCATTGCCCAAATAAAGCCGCCTGTTGATCTCCCGCTGCCCCTGCTATAGGGATCTCCTCCCCAAACAGACTGCGATCTGAATAACCATAAATGCAACTAGAGGGCTTTACCTGGGGAAGCATACTCTTTGGTATGCCCAATTCCTCTAATATTTTCTCATCCCAGGTAAGCTTATGAATATCAAACAACATGGTTCTGGATGCATTGGTATAATCCGTGATAAAGGTTCTTCCCTTAGTTAAATTCCAAATAATCCAGGTGTCCACCGTTCCAAAGAGAAGCTCCCCTGCTTTGGCCGCTTCTGACGCTCCAGGAACATGATCCAATATCCATTTAATCTTAGTTCCTGAAAAATAGGCATCAGGAATTAACCCCGTTGTATCTTTGATATAGGCCTCATAGCCTTTCTCTTTCAATGCATCAATGATATCTGAAGTTCTTCGGCATTGCCATACAATAGCATTATATACCGGCTGTCCCGTTCTTTTATTCCATACAATGGTTGTCTCTCGTTGATTGGTAATTCCTATGGAGGCTATCTCCTGTGCGCTTACTCCCAGCTTTGCCATAGCTTCTGCTGCCACGGAAATCTGAGTAGACCAAATCTCTCTCGGATCATGTTCAACCCAGCCGGGCTTTGGATAAATCTGTCCAAATTCCTTCTGTGCAACACTCTTAATTTTACCCTGTTTGTCAAATATAATACACCTTGAACTAGTAGTTCCCTGATCAAGAGCCATAATATATTGTTTCATCTGCTTTCCCCGTTTCTGTTATTATCCACTTGCCCTTGTATATGTACTTAACTAGACTGCTTCAGCAATACCTAAGATAATTGTATATAATGCTCCCAAGGCAAGAATCACTTCTATAAACAATAATATCCCATAAAATATTTTCTCTGTAAACTTCTCATCCATTTTCGTTTTAAGCTTAATAATTGTATTAAAAAGTAATACTCCAGAAAATAATAATAATAATATTCCTTTTATTATTGAATTATTAATTACAACTGCAACGACAAGAATCAAAACTAATATAACCCCATGTGTTATATCATATATTCTCTTCATATTTTACCCCCAATATAAGAAATAGTTCTTTTTACTCATTTTACTATCTGATTCTATGATTTACAAGATATATATCGTATTTTTGGTTATAT
This sequence comes from Bacillota bacterium, assembly GCA_023443625.1. The sequence goes on from JAEZTQ010000032.1 coordinate 12,259, forward strand.
TTGACCGCAGTATATCTCTAAGAAACGACAAGATTAAGTATATCACGTCACAAATATTCCTACTCTCTGTTTATTCTACGATTATAACAGGGGCTGTCGCACTAAATGCGTCACCCTTTTCGAGTTGGTGATGTTTATCTCATTCAAGTTTATAGAATAGCGTGTGATTATTATGGATTAATAACCACACGCTATTCTTTTACAAATCTATGTGATAAACATTTAAGTTTTCTAAGGCTCCGCCTCTTTACTGCTCTATAAATCGGTACTTAATATCAGCAAAGGATATCTCATCCCCTATTTGGATCTCCTGTTTAACATAGGCTGGTATACCCTCACCATTTATAAAGGTACCATTGGTAGAATTTAAATCGACAATATAGAATTGGCTCTCTTCTTTGGTTATCTTGGCATGATATCTACTAACAACATCTTTTTCAAGGCAGTAATCCACATTTTTCTTTAGTTTTCCGATAAAGAAGGGGATATTATCAAGAAAAATATCTTTATAAAGTCCTTCGTTCAAAGATTTTAAGAGAAGTCTTTTATCTGCATCTGCAAAAGCATTAGATAATTTATTATCTAATTTGGTATGGGAATTAAGTATACATGTGGGGTTATCCACTTCCTCCCCTAAAGCAACTTCCCTACTTAGAGTCTTGCTGCCTCCAATAACCTTCCTGTTATTGGTTAGCGAATTACCCTGTAAAGCATCCTCATCAGGAGCTGTTGGATAAGTAAATCCTATACTTTCTTTGTTATATAAGTTTTCCCGGGGATCAATATACTCATTTGTTGCTACGATCCTAGTAATCATATTCTTCTTATCCCATATCTTCTTAAGGAGATATCCTTCTATGCTTAAGATAATTATAGCGAAGGCGAAGAGTTTACTGTAATCAATTCTGCTGCCAAAAAAATTATATAATAATTTATAACGAAGGCATAGGAAAACAAATAATATACCTATTCCCAAAGAAGCTCCAGTGCATATGTAGGTTTTCCAGGGATAACAGGATTCCTCCTGTTCTCCCTCCAGTTTTTCCATCATCACAGGTATTTTATCATCTATACCTTGCTGGCTTGGTTGGCTCTTTAAGAAACCCTTTTTAAATATATTTAATGCTTCCTTTTTATCTATTTGGCTTTCACTATTTACATGTTTCTTATCACTTTCTCCTAGGTTGTCTCTTTTTGGAACCTTAATATCATCTCTTTCTATTAATTGTTTCTCTTTCATAAATTGATGGGAATTTTCTTTCTTGCTTATACTATATAAGCTTTTATCTTTAAGCATTTTCGTTAGATGGTCAAAGGTATATCCCTCCTCCCTGCTAACAGCATATAATTGGTAAACTAGCAGTACCGCCTCTTTATCATTATAGTCCACTTTATTCATCATATATTCTATCAGACTGCTCATCTGTTCCTTAATACGCCTACCATATCCTGGAAGATAACAGAGAATGGGTTCATTCGTTGTAACTGTCATATAAATAAATTGCGGTTTCAATATAAAATCATCCTCTGACAGGAGATATTCATAAGCTCCTTCAATGGTTCTAATAATTGCTTCACAGAGCTTTGTAACTTTATCATAAGTTAAGAAGGCTTTATCGAGGAGGATTTCCATTGGCTGTTTTGCTGTAATATCATAGTAAAGAAGTATTTTATTATCCATTCTTCTCTTTTCTACCGGGAGAAATCCATCTATACTTTCCTTCTCTAGCATTTTCATACTATAAGGCTCCAGCTTACTATTGTCTATTTCTGTGATGACCATATAATTATGCCTAAGATCTTTCTTATACTCAACCTCCAATATATCACCTCCATTTTCTTAGCTTAGCAATTCCTTTGATGAACTTATTCCTGTTATTTAGTTCCTATTCCTTTAAAACTGCTACCTATGGATTACTTATTTTTATTTACTTTTTTATTTACTTTTATATTTACTTTTTTATTTACTTTTTTTATTTACCTTTTATTTAGCTTTTTATTTAGCTTTATATTTAACTTTTTATTTAACTTTTTATTTAGCTTTTTACCTTGTTTGCTTTAAATCCCTATTCTTTATCTGTATTAAGATAATCCTCAAGCTTTTCTTTTAATTGGCTTACCCCTTTAATTTTCGAACCTGTTTCTAAAATAACCTCCATCAAACGGATTGTCTCTGCTGGGTTATGAATAAAATACTCCCCTGATATTTCTGTGTTAGTTAAGGGATATAATAAATAATTCATTCCTGGTAAATTGACCTTGGTCTGCATTTCAACTGCTATGGTAATCTTTATCGTAGAAATCTTAACCTTTATATTTTTAACTTCTCCTATGAAAAGTCCTTTATGCAGTTCCTCACTAAGGTAGCTTTCGACCTTTTCTCTATCCTTTCCCTTATCTCCTAAGAATTGATAAAAAACACCTCTAGCATTAATATTTTCATATAAAACTTTACCATCTGAAAATTCCCCTTCATGTTTTATCGTAAGCGCTGCTTTATGTAAGGCTAAATCTACAACACCCTGAACCCTGGATTTATCATGGAGATAAAAAGCTAAGTATATTAAAGCAAATATGCTAAGAACAACTATGGGCATCACAAAAGCAGCCTCAACAGTAATACTTCCCTTAAATGATGCTTTTTCCCTGTTTTTTAAATGAAATAAATTACTATTGGCTTTAAATCCTATCCTGTTTAGCACCTAATCACCTTCTCAAATAATATCTGCTCAAATTAAATCATTCCATATCTAGGTTCTATTTCTTAAAACTCATATACTAATCACAGCTTCATTATAGATTATCAACTAAAAGTGAGCTTTATTAGGCACTTATATCTAATCCTACTTATTTAGCTATTTAGCCTACCAGCATAAGGATTATATATCCAATGAGTAAGAAAGGTACAAAGGGTATGCTTTTCTTTCTATCTGCCAAACGGGCTATTAAGAGGATAATTGATACTATCGCTGCTATCATAAGTGCTATGGCAAAAAGTTCAAGATTTGCCCAAAACCCTAATCCTAAACCTGTAAGACAGAGTATTAATCCATCTCCCAACCCAATCTTACCTGCTGTTGCAATGCTGATCATAATAACAGCTACACCGATCCCTATTCCTCCTATTCGATCAAGAATGGAAGGAGAGTTACAAAAAGGAATACATATCCCCATGAGGAAAGCTCCTAGGACAAGGACCCATAGCATTATTTTCTTCCCGAAGATATCCTGCACTCCGCAGCATAAAAGTACTGCTCCTAATATTGCTTTATATGTAATTTCAACCATAGTTTTTCCTCCATTCCTGCATAGACTTTCTATCACCTAAGCATATGACAGTCTTTCCTATACCCTTTGATTACGCAGGCACAACCCTTAATAGCAAATTCGTTCTTGGGATTACTAACCCCAGACAAATCAAGCAACTATTTATTACATCTTGTACAGGCCCGTCTGCTGCCCACCTCAGATAAAAGTATTTCCTGAACACTACGTTTTATCTTAGAGCAATTCCTTTTGGTATGGTATCTGGTTCCATCCGATGTAATATAATAGGTGGCGTCATCCCCCTCTTCCCCAGTACAACAAGCTTCACACCCATAATAACGACCTCCATTGTCATTTCGATAATCCTTAGGGATCCCCTTTACTTCTTTTACCGATAATCTAATATGTGAACATGCCTTATCTATATGGTAGACACTTCCTGTATCTGTAATATAGACGATGGTGCCCTTCACTTCTTTGTTCTTTGTCTCATAAATAGAAGGTATCTCTACCCCTGTCCAAGTTCGCAGCCTTACTCTTTGAATTAAATTTATATCCTCCAATATAAAAATCTTTACGGGTATACTAACTTTATAATTTAATACAATATCAAGATAATTCTCATCCCTGTCTATACTAGAACTATCAAAGTCCAATCCATCATAGCCATCAACCACACAGGATTTATTAATCCTATCTTCATCAAGATACAATTTGGCATAAAGCTTAAGGGATGCTCCTGTCATAAGCTGATCTGTTATGTCATTTATCTCACCCTTTAACTCCTCTCCAAATATAGTTTTATCAAAGTGTAATATCTCTTCTATATTAGGAAAATCCTTATAAAAATAAGCTGTCTTTGATAGACTCAAGCCCATTTTTGTAATGGATGACTGAAATTCTTCCTGTAGAATAAATATCTGGATAAAATATAAGAAAGCAATCATCAGATAAAGAAATATTGGCAAGGTTAATGCAGCCTCCACCGTTAAAGATGCCTCATATCTCTTATTATCCTTTAACCTATCTGTAGCATTCATTATTATCTTTGTCTTCATTGATCTATCTTTCTCACTTTATAATATATAATAGGCTGGGATGTCCGTTCTTCTCTAAGAGATGATAAATATCTTCATATAAGCAAATGATTTCTTGGAGAGTTTTCTTTTTTATTTTTTTGATTAAATAGAATTATTTAGAACAATATTACGAAGAAGAGCGGACATCCCAGCCCACTAATAGTCTAGTAGCTATAAGATAATTCTGTAGAATATGGATACCCCTTGGGGTTAATATTTAAAAATTTCTTAAAATAAGAAATGTTGATAAATTTTGGTTCAATCATATACTCAGCTGTTGCTACGTATCCAAAGAGACAATGATCTATATGAAAAGAATTATTATTGTACCTTAGCTTAATATTTTCCTGCATTAAATCCAAAGATTTATAAGCGATGTCTTCTTTACTTTTCATCAGCAAAAACATTCTCAAATAATCCTGATAAGAGAAGGATAATTCATTTGAATTAACTACAGAAGATGCTTTCGATTGCAGAAAAGTCCTGTTAATCACAAATAAATCTGGAAGTTCTAAAACTACCTTCTTTTTCATAATGGGAACTTCCTTTCCCATCATCAGCGCACTGACATCTAATAAAGCCTCTGCAAGTGACCAAAGAATTAAAATCACTGCCTGAGTTATACTAATTAATATTGGAAGGCCTGTAAAACCCACAAGGGCTGCGGCAGTAGCTTTTGCCTGCTGAAGCTTCGCTCCATCTCCTAAGATTGATACAAAATCTAAAATCGTTCTAATAAACAAAATCCTTGAGATTACTGAAGATAAGTTTCCCTGATCCGATGTTTGACCAATTAGAAGATATTCCTGTTCATAGGATAGGGCTGAGGGCTTATTTTCCTCCGCTTCTTCCTTTGGCATATACAAAGCGAAGTGCTCCTTTAAATACTCTTGATACAAGAGATGCTCTGCTAGTTTATTAATTCCTTCTTCTGCCATAGTTCGAACTTTTGATATGCTCCCAAAGCTTTGAAAAAGCTCCCCCATACTGGAATTATCCTTGCCCAAGAATGTATTTTTCAAAAAGCCTTCTAACTTTAATATTAAATTTGTCTCTTCCTGTGACATTGCTGCTATATCAGAGGGAAGTGTACCCTGGGGAAGCTCTTTATGGGATATTAAATTTGGATCCATGACCAAGCTAGCTATTCCAGATTGCAGTAAATTCCCTGCTTTGCTAATGGGATTTTCCTGGTCAGATTTATCTAGCACAAGGGTACTATAATCTATGGTCAGCCCTTTTATCCTATATTGCTTCATTTCCCTTTCAGCCTCTCCAAAAGAAGCCTTTGATCCTTGATAATCTTCTTTATATAATTGAGCCTCCCCTATGGCAAGAAATTCTTCACAATTAATTAGGACCTTTCGATTGGCCTTTAATATCTCTTTCATTTGAGTGAAGTTATAACCACTATCATCAACTGAAATATATCTTTTCATTTCATTAAGATTTTCTTCTAGCTCTCTATATATATCCTCACTGATGGAAGCCTTCTCATTCTTTAAAAGTTCCTCATATTGATTTAGTAAAGGTTTCGCTACCTGGGTTTTAAGAATTATATGGTCTATAACATTAATTGCCTCAGTAATCTTGGGCTCAATTCCTTCGATTAGTTGAAATAGTTCCCCTTTTGTGCTTTCTATTTCTCTACCCAATGACTCCTTTTTCGATCTCAATTGTTCACCTTCATTATCATAATCTTTAATTCTCTTCACTATTGTATCAATTGTTTTTTGAAGCTCTTTTATTTGCCTGACATCTTCCTTGGTCTTCTTGTCTATGGCATTTAACTCCTCTAATTCATCCTGCCTTGCAGATAATTCATTGGTTGCAATTAGGCGATAGGCTAGATTCCCGGACAATTGTTTACAGACACCTTCCAGACTGGTTGAACTCTCTAATAATAAATTAAATTTTATAATTGGGTTTATATAACTATTTTTTAATGCTTGATAAATAGTATCCTGATTTATACCGACTTCCTCTTTTGTCACCTGCCCTAGGCTAATTTTTTTAACAAAATATTCTGTGGTTTTAAGCTCCCCTTTTTTTGTTACCTCAATCCCTTTATCGCTTGTCAACAGACCATCTAAAAGTTTCATAAGCTTTAGGATACCTTTATCAATTTCTACAAGTTCTCCTTCTACCTTCTGCTTTTCTTCATAGATATAACTTACCTTTTCTGGTGTTTCTATGAGAGATAATTTATTAAGAAAATGCTCTACAAGGCTGCCCATTTCCTTATATTTCATATATTCAACAGCTTCATTAATTAAGAGTTTCCCTTGATAGTCCATAAGCATTGTTTCATCCTTAACAGCTATTGAATTAAGCTTTATATCATACAAATCCCAGTACTTTATGCCCTCTAGGTTATGTAACCCTTTATTAGGATCTAAGGTATAAGATATATAATCTGAAATCTTTCCTTCTATCTCTTCTCTTTGATCCCCTTTATTCTCTCCTTCTGTATATAGTCCAAATAGATGATACTCCTTCCACAGAGGTCCATAAAACTCTGCTAAGGTAGAATCCAGGGCCGTTGATAAGGAGCGCTCCGCACAAATCTTTGCTGCATTTACCCTAGCACCCTCAATCATAGTTATAAGTAAGGACATGATAAGAAGTAAGATTAAACTTAAGAATACGGTGATTGAACCCTCTGTTTTTTTACCCATTTCTTTGTCAGATTCCCTCTCCTTTTAATTTATCCACCCACTTTTATTTCAATTTCCTTATTAATCTCTGTTGCATTACCACTAATAGAATCAAATGCATTTGTCACTATCTCTGATATTTGAGTTCTGAATATTAGTACCAATCCTATTATGATTACTAAAATTAATATTATTTCTATGACACCTATACCCTCCAGCTTCGTCGTTGCAATTTTCCAATATAGATTACTTAATCTTTTTTTCATACTATCTTTAGCCTGTATAAGGCTGCTCCTTATCTATCATATTTAGGTTGTTTAGAGGCAACCTACACCTTTGATCAATTAAAACTGAAAAGCCCAAAAGGCTGGAAGCATAATTATTAAGAAGATTATGATTAGCATTACCATCATTGGTGCGAGAAGCTTTGTACCTGCTTCTTCTCCTAACCTTTTTGCAACCTCCTTACGATCCTTATAAGCTTCTAATGCTTCCTTCATAAGTAAATCTGTAAATCCTTTATTTCCCTTCTTAAGGTTTTGAGATATTAAAGAACCAAATTTAATATAGGGTATCAAGCCTGTCCTTCTCCCATATTGCTCATAGGCCATATTTTCAGGAAGGCCCAGCTTAAGCTCGTGACAAGTTATCAACATTTCCTCATAGGCATAACGTGTTTTAATAAGCTTTTGTGAAACCTTTTTACTATAATCCTGTGCAATTTTATGCCATGCTTGTTTCACCGTCATTCCTGCATTAACCAAAAGGGTTAACTTATTAATAACCTCTGGGTAATCAATTAACATCTGTAGCCTGCGATTTTTCATTTGCTTATCTAATTCTTTATCAGCCCCTAACCATATCAGAAGAGCCACCACTCCTCCCATAAACAATATGGATACTCCCTTATCCCTTCCCTTCTCCTTCCAATGAAGTTTATATTTATCTATCTGATCAGGCAGCTCCAGATATTCATTTTCAGCAGTTTCTTGTGCGTATGAATTTATCTTGGCTTCTAGCTCCTTATATAATAAGTCCTCCGCACTTGGTTCCTTGGGCATAATCGTAAAGGGTAATTCGTATTCTGATTTATGATCTTGGCAGGTTAAAATCACTCTAACTCTTGTAAATATACCTTCTGTCGATATATTTAGATTATTAATAGTTCCATCCCATTGAATTAGATCATAGTCCAGTGGCTCCCACTTAACTGTTATGCTAGTCCCTGGTATAGACTTTATAAAATTGAGTTTCTCATAAATCGAATCAGCAGCTTCATTGTTTCCTAAGACCTTTTCTTGCAAATAAACAAAAGCTTTCTCAAATACCTCCTTTAACTCCTCCTGAGTATATAGCCTTTCTTCTACATTAATGATTACCTCCTGTGGTTGAGAAAGCTCTGCATTTTTTGAAGAATTATCTCTATCTTCCTGCTCTAAAGTAACATTAAGTTCAACCTGATTGGAGCCTTCACCATAATTGGGGCGTTGTACATATTTATTATTAAGAATAACCGATGGCTTAGAATTACTTATTAATCCTAATAATGAAAGTAAAATAAAGAGAATAAGAACAGCTATTACAGTAGAAATCCTTTTGCACCAGTATATTCGTAATAAAAACTCCGGCTTTCTTGTAAAATAGAGAGATTTTATTGTATCTCTAATAGTAACTTTTCTTTCAAGCATTATATGGAGTCTGGTTTTTATTAAGATAAAATCTGCTAAAGGATAGAGAAAATATAATTTATGCTCCTTCTTATCAATGGAATAGATAATATCTTTTGATTTTCTTAGACTGATTAATAATAAGATTAAGAATAAAATTAATATTACTAAGTGAAATATAATCCTTGATACCTCCTCCCTATACCTCTATGGCTATGATTTTATCAATGATTAGAAATGCCCCTAGATAGAGGGCTAGAAAAATCGTCATAATGGCTACTCCTAAAAAATTGTGATAGAGGGGATCTAAAAAACCTGGCGATGATATAGATAAGTAGAATAAGATCAAGAGAGGCATAAGCTTCATAATGTTTGCTTCCAGACGCTTTGCTGTTATAAGAGTAATTATTTCCTTCTTTACTTCAATTTTATCGCTGATAATAGTTCCAGTTGTTTTTATTACATTGATCAAATCTCCCCCCGTTCTCTTAGCTGTACTAAAAACCTCCGAGAAGCATAAAATATCTTCAACACCTGTTCGCTCCGCAAAATCATTAAGAGCCTTTTCCACCGTTATATTCATATGTATTTGATTTACAATATAAGAAAACTCCTTTATTACCATAGAATTCTCATTATATATCTGCTGCAAATCCCTTACAGCCTCTTCAAAAGCATTCTCTGCAGAATATCCAGCTTCAAGAGCCGCAGATAATGCAGTTATTCCATCTCTAAACTCTAAATTTAATTTCCATTTTTGACTATTAATTAATGCTTTTGTTTTATAGAGTCGGTATAAATAAATTATGGGAGACAATAAAAGAACAGCTATATAGCTTTGATAAAAGAGAAAACTTAGAATTGTCACTACTGCCAGTCCCTGGCCTATGTATTTAATATTATCTTTTAAAGAAAACTTATATTTATTATAATCCTTCCTCACCTGAAGCCTCCTTTTACCATTATTCTTATAGATTATGCTTACTCCAGATTGGCTCTTTTTAGTTTTTCTTTGTTTTTTAACTCATTATGTATTATTAGCTTACCCCTTACCTTACCGTCTACTTCACCTTCCTCTACAAATTCATACAAGGTATTAAGCTGTATTTCTCCTTCTCTACAATCTAAGACCTCAGCAATTTCTAGTAATCTTCTGGATCGGTCTCTGAGTCTTCCCAAATGAACGATTATATCAATAGCTGAGGCAATTTGTCTTCGTACAGCCATCAGTGGTATTGCTTCTCCCAATAATACAAGCGTCTCTAATCTGCTTAGCATATCTGAAGGAGAATTGGCATGGCCTGTAGATAAGGATCCATCATGCCCTGTGTTAAGTGCTTGCAGCATATCAATTGCAGCAGCATCTCTTACTTCACCCACGATTATACGGCTAGGCCTCATTCTTAGGGAGGTCTTTATTAAATCCCTTATGGTGATTTCATTGCCTCCCTCAGAATTAGCATTGCGTACCTCCAAACGGACGAGATTGGGAATATTACGTATCTGAAGCTCAGCAGAATCTTCGATTGTAATAATTCTCTCGTTGGAGGGGATAAAATTAGATAATACATTAAGAAATGTGGTTTTACCGGACCCGGTACCTCCACTAATAAAGATATTATAACCTGCTACTACCAGCTTTTTAAGGAAGCTGGCTACCTCTGTGGAAATGGATTCTAACTCAATAAGGCGTTCCATTGTTATAGGCTTTTGGGGAAATTTCCTTATAGTAATAATCGGGCCTTCCATAGCGATTGGAGAAAGTACTATATTAACCCTCGATCCATCTGGCAATCTGGAATCCACAATAGGACAGGCTTCATTAATAATTCTGTTGGAGTGTGATACGATTTGCTGAACCACATCCTCTAATTTTTCAACGGTTTCAAAGGATTTATCACTTGGATAAATTCTCCCATTCTTCTCTATAAATATTTTATCTGGTCCATTCACCATAATTTCTGTTATATCTGGGTCCTCGATTAGTTCTTGCAGGATATCCAGTTTTCTGATGGAATTAAATATTTCTCTGCGCAGCCTTTGTTTTTCCTGCATACTTATATATTCATTCTTACTATAATTGATCAAAATCCGATCAATGGTATCTAACAGTTCTTCATCTGTAATCTCTCTGTTAAGATCAAAGTCTTCAATTGCCTTTTGTTTTAGCAGCTCTTTAAGACGGTTCATCAATTCTTATCTCCTGTAGAATCAGTAACTAACTCTTCTGCATGTGACCATGCAGTACTACTTTGTAATTCAGAAAAGGATATGGGAAGATTATTAAAAATATCCTGATGATCAAGATGGATATATTTTTCCTGCTTCATTCTAATACCCAGTTGCCCTAACTGTCTTTTCCATTCCTTAAGAACTACTTCTTCATATAAGCTTCCCTCTATTGGTAAAAGTACTGTATCACTTTGTTTTATTATTTCAACCATTGCTTCATTATAGCAACCAAGATAAAATACTATGCTACTATAATCCGATTGTTCCCGTAATTCTTTTATCCATTTTTCCATATCTTCTTTGTTAAGTGATAATATATCAAAGCCATGTAAGATGTCTCTTAAGTAAAATAGATCTCCCTGAGCCTCCACCAATGAATTCAATTTATCCAAGGAATTGGTATTCTCTTTAAGATAATATATATATTCGGTAAGAGATTGGGTTGAAGTTCCTAGAGGTCTTAATAATTGTATTGGTAGGGGGTCCAGCAAGACGAATAATGATTTATTCTTCTTTGAAATAAGCGAGCAAAAAGCCCATGAAAAGGATAGTTTCTCTATACTTGAAATTGGTGAATATATGGATATAAATTGCTTCTGTTCTGAAGGAGTGTTATTCCAAAAGATACAGGTCCTTGCAGTGTAATCCTTCATAATCTCCTTCATCAGCGACTGTGCAGGTTGATATCTATATATGAAAGGTTCTTCTCCATTGGCATCCTTCTTAGGATTTTCTGAAAGTCGATAGATAAATCTAATAGATCCGCCTTCTCTCTCCTCCCAACATGCTTCTTCCCCTAACAGTAGGATTTCAATAGGATATACCTGTATAAATTCTTCCAGACTATTCTTATTCGTGAATACTGTTACTTCAAATTCAGTATCCTTGTTCACTTTAAAATATTCTAAAAAACGTGTGGCATATAAAATGTCAGAATCAAATAATACAAATAACTTATTCAATTTAAAATCCTCCTAAATATTTTAAAAAGCTGGGGATGTTTGTTATACCGAATTCATGAATAATCTGATATTTCTCTGCGATTATATAAATGAATAGAAAGTCTTAGAATATACTATTTAACATTATGTGTAAATATATATTAATTATTTACATGTCAATATATTACATTATTTATGCTTTTCTGTCAATAATCCTAAGGAAAATTTATTAAATTTAGTAAATATATATACTTTTTGTATTATTTGATATCAATTTGCACAAAAATAATATCTGCAGCATTGATTTAATAAGCTTGTACTTAAGACGATTTCATAATTAATGCATAATTAAGATGCAATTTATTATACAATAAAAGTATCCCTAGGTCATAGCATACATGCTGTAGGGATACTTCTATTCTATCTACTAATTTACCATTCCTATCTCCTGGCTACTTACATCTTAAAATCATTCCTAAGACCCTATTTACACTTGTCTTAATCTCCTCCTTGGTAATCTTTCCTTCCTTATAAGCCTCCATTACTCTATCTGTAAAACCGCAGGCCATCTTAACATCATTACCAGCCTTAATCTCCTTGTAGTGCTCCCCGTGATTCCACCAATCTGTGGTAACCATGCCTTCAAATCCCCACTCATCTCTTAGAATATCCGTAAGTAGTTCTTTGTTTTCAGAAGCTCTATAACCATTAATAAGGTTGTAGGAACTCATAATGGTCCAAGGATTTGCTTCCTTCACAGCTATTTCAAACCCTTTTAGATAAATCTCTCGTAACGCTCTTTCAGAAACCCTTGAATCACTGTCTAGACGATTGGTCTCTTTATTATTGCAGGCAAAGTGCTTTACGGAGGCAGCAATTCCTTGGGACTGCATTCCCCTAATCATGGCTACTGCCATCTTACCCGTCACATATGGATCTTCGGAAAAATATTCAAAATTCCTTCCGCAAAGAGGACTTCTATGAATATTAATGGCAGGCGTTAGCCATATTCCTATATTATTTTCTTCCACTTCAGCGGCACCCGCCCTACCTATTTCTTCTACTATTTGTGTATTAAAGCTACAAGCAAGAAGTGTAGCACAGGGCCAGGCTGTGGTATTCACACCACATTTTTTGTCGATCCGAAGACCTGCTGGGCCGTCCGCAGTCATAACATTGGGAACACCATATTTTTTAAGATTTCCCATTCCGTAGGTATTCGCCACACCAGTTAAAGGTTGTCCACCTAGCATAGAAATCATCTCTTCTATGGTTAACTGTTCTGTAAAGTCCTCCAGGGAGGCCTTACCCTGGGCCACATCCATCAGTAAAAGTTTCACACCCGCTCTATCATCAAACAAAAGCTTTTCTCTGTCCACATCCGCCTTAGTCACAGGCCCGTAGGCACCAAAGATGCTTGGATCATCAGAACACTCTGTCTCTATTCCTGTATAAGACTCTAATATCTCATAAGACCCATCCCCAAGCATTCGTTTCTTCAGCATGGTTGGTGCACATTTTTCCTTCAGTTGCAGGATAACCTTAGTTTCCGCTACCTCCATACTTCCTTCCAATTTTGTTAAATTGTTAATAGCGCTGCCCACATAGATCCCATAAGAACCCTCTTCTAGTACATAGGCCGATTTACATACTTTACCACAATCATCATAGGAAGCAAGGGAGTCAATATTCACAATAAATGTAAGGACCTGTGTTTCACCCGGTTGCAGTAGCCTGGTCTTTTCAAAGGCTTTTAACTCCTTTGCAGGTTTTCCCAGCTTTCCTTGGGGTGAACTCACATAAAGCTGCACTACTTCCTTACCAGGGATATGCCCTATATTCACCACAGATACTTGAACAGACAAGAGATTGTCCTCCACCTTTAGATCACCTGCTAGTATATTAAAGTTCGTATAAGAAAGCCCGAAACCAAAGGGATAATTTACTTTATCGGCTGCACCGGGAATAGTTTCAAAATAGCGGTAACCCACATAGATATCTTCCAGGTATTCCACATATTCTTCTGATTCATGAAAATTCTCAGTAGAGGGATAATCCTCTAGCCTTGCTGCAAAGGTATCCGCCAGTTTACCAGAAGGATTTACATCCCCGCACAAGATATCCGCTGTGGCCAAACCACCTTCCATACCACCCTGCCATGCCATAAGCACGGCTTGTATCTTCTCATTGTCCTTGAACCAGGAGGTATCCACCATCCCTCCAACATTTAACACAACAATTACATGATCAAAACACTGCTGCACTGTGTCCACCATCTTTTGCTCTGCCTGGGAAAGGTAGAAATCTCCTCTTTCAAATAAAGCCTTACCCTTTTTAATCAGTTCACTTTCTTTGCCTCCAGCAGTGCTTGATTCTTGTGTTTCCCCTTGTTGGGCGGTCCTATCCCAGCCTTCTCCTGAAAACCTACAGATGGTTATTATAGCCGTGTCAGTAAATGCTCTGGCCTCATTTAAAAGCTCCTGGGGAATCTCTGGCTCCACAGTCATACCCGGAACCACACCCCTACCATACTGCTCCTTTACATTCCTCTCATAAAATTTACCCAAGGAATGAAGTAGAGTTACCTTGCCTTCTTCTTCCTTTATCTTCATACCTTCATAAAGATTTCTTACATAAGCAACGGTAACATCACCACTGCCACCGCCGCCCTTTACATAATCAATGGATGCTTTACCAAACAGTGCCAACTTTTTTCCCCTGACAAAGGGAAGTTCCTTATTATCATTTTTAAGTAAAACCATGCCTTCACTAGCAGCTATTCTAGAAAGTGTAATATGTTCTGTACTTCCCGTTACCCTCTTTCCATCTTTGCCAAGGGGAAGAACAGGCTGATATAAAAATCTAGTCCATTTATCCATTGTAATATTCTCCTTAAAATTTGCTTAGATAACTATTTTCATAAGTTTATAATAACATAAAGACTTGGGACTATCTTATACTATTCTATGATTATCTTATACTAATCTATCATAATTGGAGGTCTAACTAATGGGCTCATATCATGTTGCTGACCGGCCCGATGTCTTATCTATCCTTTTGCGTAATAAGCGGCCAGTCCATATAGCATTATAAAGCCAGGTAGTCCAAAAATACCATTCGTAAGTATGGTCGCTGCATTTATTCCAACACTGATATTATATCCTTTGCTATTTAGTATCATATTTAATAGATATATTACTGCCGTTCCAAGGCAGGCCCGAAGACCAAAGTTAACAATCAGATCCGGTCTTTTCCTTATGAGACAAATAACGAAAAAGATTACACAAGCTACTATAATTGCAATAAAAATATAGCTGTTGCTACTCACGTAAACACCCCCATTAATTTTAGTACTTCAATTACTATCCTTTATTCTTAATACAACCTAGTATATTTATATACCTTTTAATCCAATTTATGTTATTTAATAGAATATTTGTCAAGTATGTTGACTATACTATTATAAAACACAAAAAGGTTGGTGAAGCGATGGGGTTATTCGCAAAAAAGAAACCTCCAAAAGATGACTATTTAATTAACGAAATAAACAAGACAAAGATTGCCATGGAGGCTGCCTTCTCTAATTTTCAAAATGTTGTCGATCCAGACTTAATTGACAGTACCATCTATGAGATGAATGCAGTTCAAAATAGATATAAGTTTCTATTAAAGCAGGCAAAAGAAAATGATACTACCTATATCAAAGCTACTTAAACTATGAAATAAGCTGTCCTAAACCACTACTTCAAGACATACCTCATTAGGGTACTCTGTCAAAGTGATTTGGGACAGCTTATTTTTATCTTTTGTCTGTTATTTTTTTGTCTTTAGCAATGGCTTATTTATGCAATAAACCCACGGTTTCCATTACTAGGATCAATGTAAGTCTCATTCAGTTTTCCTTTGCCGTAGGTTAAGCCTGCGTATAGCTGCTGTGTGTTGCGCATCATAGGACCGCTTTTATCTTCTTTGCTGACACCTTCAAAACCCAATAGGAGTTTTCTAAGGATTGCTTCTGCACTGTCTAAAGAGATGGGATTTCTCTTTATGACTGCTGTAACAATTCTTTTATTTACAAATAGATAAAGACTCATTAAATCGTATGTTATCGCATAATGAAAATCTAATGGTACCATTAGTTCATTCATATATTTCTGCGCCCTTTTTAGTTCTTTATCAAAGGTTGCCAGGTCTCCCTTTTCATAGGCTTCTTTCGCCTCTGCGATTTCTGCTAATATCATCTCATATAATATTACCACTAATTCGCTTCTTGAGGCCTGGGTAGCTCTTGCTGCAAAAGCCTGAACCGCTTCTTTCTTCATGCCAACCTCCAACTTTCCATTCTTTGATCGCTACTTAAATTACTAGCCTCCAACACTATACTACCTGTCAAAGCTCTATATTACAGTTTAATCAACTAAATTATACTATCTTAGTTTTGTATCTGTAATTATACCTGTAACTTATTCCTCTATCACATACATGATAATTTCATTGTAGCCTTTAACAATTGTTTATTTATTGTAGTAAATCCACCACAATGATCTTTGTGGTAATTTACTGCTGTAATAAGGATAAGATAGACTGTGGTCTTAGGTTAGCCTGAGCAAGCATAGAGGTACCTGCCTGAGCCAGTACATTCTTCTGAGTATACTCTGCCATCTCTTCTGCCATGTCAACATCTGAGATACGTGATAGGGATTCTGTCATATTCTCAGCAGTAGTATCCAGATTAGAGATTGAATGCTCAAGGCGGTTCTGGTAAGCACCTAATTTGGAACGGATGGAGGATACGGTGTTGATGGCATTGTCAAAGAGAGTAATTGCTTGCTGCGCTCCATCTGCAGTACCAATATTAACTTTATCAATTCCAAGGGTCTCAGAATTCACCTTGGGAATACGTACGGACATGATCTGTCCTTCATTAGCACCAATTTGCAAATCCATGGGCCCTGCGTCGAGAACAGATACTGTAGAGCCTGCCACATCTCCATCGTCTGTAATCTCTGCCTTTGTATCAACAATATTTAAGTCATTAAATTCAGTACCAACTGTACCTGCAGAGATATCAATATCCATTGAGAAATCATTTCTGTCCGTGACGGTCATGCGGTTACCACTAATAGATACTGTTGCTGTATTATCAAAACGAGAAGAATAATCTAATGTAGCTATTGCATCATAACCTGTAACTACTGCTTTGGTAGGTGATATACCAAGAAGGCCAGCCAAATTAGGATTATCACAATATATTTCTATCTTTTGAGCTGATCCATATTCATTTGTTACAAATGCTAATCTGGTGGAGTGAGCCCATGTTGTACTGGTATAACCGGCTAGGTCATGATTTTTCGTCGGGTCAGGTGTAGTTGCAGTTCCACCTATTGCAAATACATTCACTCCTACTGTATCGCAGGTATCTCTGAGTTTCTGGAAGACAGAATCAAGGGTTTCATCTGCCATTATCTTAATTGATTCGCCGTTAATATTAATAGAACCTGCTTGGTTGGATGCTACTTTCTCTTTAGCTGCTGTCTCTGCTGTACCTCCTCCCGCTGCACCATTAAAAGCAGCTGGTCCACCTATCATTACAGCTTGTCTTCCATCCTGTTCAATACTAATTGTATAATCTCCCACGTATACGGTATCAGATAAAGAAACCAGACTGATATTGGTATTACTGGAATAGGATTTTCTATCTATCTTACCATCTAATAGAGTCATTGTATTAAATTCAGTTGTATCTGAAATTCTGTTAATCTCATCCTGTAATTGATTAATCTCTGCTTGAATTGCATCACGATCATCTGCGGTATAGGTTCCATTAGCAGACTGCACTGCTAACTCTCTCATTCTCTGAAGCATTGCTTCCACTTCAATTAATGCGCCTTCTGCTGTCTGAATAACAGAAATACCGTCTGCTGCATTTCTGGAGGCTTGATTAAGACCTGCAATCTGTGTTCTCATTTTCTCTGAGATAGCTAAACCAGCTGAATCATCTGCTGCGCTGTTAATTCTATAGCCTGATGATAATCTCTCCAGACTTTTGTCTAAGGCCTTATTTGTTCTTGATAATTGGTTATTCGATTTTAATGCGGAAATATTATGGTTAATTCTCATTAAGTTTCACCCAATCCCTTTCTATAGCTGCCATCCTCCTCCATGAAACGATGGTTTTTAAGCTTTATCTTATTTTATATCAGCAACCTCCCTGTGGCTGAACTAAATCATATTACTATAATTCTGTCTAATCCCTTATACTGTTCTCTGCACTTCTTAGCATCTGTATCACGGCCTTTGCCACCTGGTATAAGGTTCTTTCTGTATCCTTTGACGTTGACGAGGATGTATTATCATCTGAAATTGGATACTGATAAGAATAAGATTCCTTATCTTTGCTATGTAAACCAAAATCTATCTGCTTTACAACTAAGTTATTAGCCAAAGCGACCTTCTCTATCTCAGGGGTTAATTCTTGCATCTGTTTTAGTCCCTGGCTGTGATCACAACTTATAAATCCCTTTAAGGACTGATCCTTTAGAATGAACTCAGCTTTGATATTCCCTAGTTGGTCTGACCAGGCATTAACCATAACCTTACCAAGGGATTCTCTTCCTCGCAGAATAGTCAAGTTAATATTTGTAATACCCTCTTGGGTCTCAATGGGTATCTGATAGAACTCTTTCTCCGCTAGCTGCCTAACAAAGGTTATCTGCTGCCCCAGGCTTTTTAACTCTGCCAATCTACGGCTGTCAATTACCTCTTGTGAACAAGCTTGATTAAGAACTTCTTTAGCATCTGTTTCAAGCTGTTCGTACGCTTCCTGCATGGATTGCTTGTCGATTAATGTATCGGATAAATCCTCTGATTCCTTTAGACTATTTTCTGAATTTTCGTCATAAAGATCATCTTTTATTTTCAATAACTTTTTAATTGGCGACTCACCATTACTTAATATATGATTAGCAAGCATCATATTAACCGGTGAACTAGGCATGCGATAATCATTTAAAAACCGAATTGATTGTTCGGCATTTTTACATAATTCCCTTAACTCTTGAATTTTATTGGTATAGATCTCTTGATCTCCTTCAGGATTATCTACACTGCGAAGCTGATTTAACAACTTCTCAAGGGGTAGCTCCTTGATCCTATCCCAGATACCTTCCTCTGTAAGAGTTAAAGGCATAACCTGACTTTCAGTAGCAGCCATCTCTAATAAACTGCTGCCTGTTTCTTTTAATTTAGCAGGGGTGATTTCCTCTTTGATGTGCTTTAGAATACGGTTTAAGTATTCTGTCTGCTCTTTGAGTTGATCTTGTTCCTGTCTGCTGCTATTGGTATTCGCCTCTGATAGTCCACTTAATTGATCAGCTATGGTCTCCTTATTATGAGTAATACTTTCTAAAGCTCCAAATTCGTCATTAACAGCTGCATCAATTCTTCCCTTACGATTGGTCTGTACAGCAGAAAGTAAATTAGCCAAGGTAACTTCACGATTCGTTTTGATTACAGCTCCTAAGGCCGCTCCATCGGATTTCTCAATATTATGCAACAAGCGATATATGCCAATATAGGACTTTCTTTCTTCTGGTGAAATCCCCTTTTCCTTCTCTAAATTTCTAAGATAGGTACTGAATTTCTCTTCTGAAGTAATACCCTGTTCCTCTAATATTCTATCAATTGTTTGGTTTAACTCATTAATTGGCATATTTAAAGGGTTGATACCTTCCTTTATCATACGCACTGTAACTGCCGGATGAAGATTTTGTAATAGAGACGTCACTTGCTCATCATAGACCTTAACCTGATTGATAGCCTCATTTGTAATCTCCATCTGGTTATATCCCAGTATTCGTAGTGCCCTTTTATTCTCCAGTGTATCTTCCAAATTCATCTGCTTTAGAAGATAATCTGAATTGGCAAAAGCTTTTTTTAATGAGTCTCCATATTCCCTGTTCGGTATGGTTGCTAAGGTCTCATAAGCAGCCCCTGCCTTTGCATATTCTCCTTGGAGCTTGCTTCCCTCGGTAAGAAGAGTCTCCATTGTCTGGCTCTGTCTGAAAGCCAAGGTACTTCCTAATACACTGCTTGGAATATATTTTAATCTCTCAACACTTTGGGTGGTTTCCTTTAAGATTTGAAGGGATGCCTCACTTGCTTCTAAATCCCCTTCTTTTAAAAGATTTCTATAATAAATATCTTCCAGTTCTCTAAGCTCATCAACCACTCTGCTTAGTTCCTCTGTTTCAATGGAAAATCCTTTGTTCTGAAGCTGCCCTGCCGCCTCTAAGGTCATCTTAAGTCTTATTTCTTCTAATTGTCTTCTTGCTTTTAACTCTTCATATCTACGATCATGATCAAGCTTTACTTCCTTAGCTGAAGCTTCTTCTTCTATATAATCGATATCTCCTTCTGCTTCCCCATCAACCACTTTTGCCTCACCCTCAAGTGCCCTGCTCTTTCCAATGGTGAGAAGATTATTAATGGTAAGTACTTCCCCTTCTTTTACAGCATGGGATATACTTTCCTCACTAATTGAAGCAATATCCTTAAGAATTTGTTCAGGGGGGAGATTATCTTTTGATAACAAAGGAACATCCATGGGATTTGTACCATCTCTCATTCCAATGAGTATCTTATCCAAAAGAATATCTTTATCTGAAGTAGCCCTTAGACTATCTAAACCCTTCTTATAGGTCAAGGTTTCTACCGTAAGGGGCAGTTGTTTTTCAAGAAGCCATCTGGCGTCAGAAAGGCTTTCCTCATTTACCCTATAGCCTGCCGAAGTAATTACCTCTTTAATCTGACCTTCTAACTCCTTCCAAGCCTGGTCAGATAGGACCAAATTCTTAGACTGATTAATGTAATTTCCACTATAGCAAGCCTTATATATGTTCCATGGAGTAGGCTCTGCTGAAGTTGAGATTAGATTCTCCATGGTTTTATCGTCCATGGTCATAATGGAATCAAAAAATTCCATTACCCCGGAAAGCTTAGTTAAATTCTCAGGAGTTACAGGTAAATTCACTTCCCTTAACCTCTTCTCTAAGCCTGCTTTATCATAGGATCCCTTTTCATTGGTCCGATATTTATGTGATCCGCTTATTTCGTCCTTTATTCTATCTAATGCTTTACTTAATCCTTCCACTGTAAAGCTTTCTATAGAAAAGCCTTCCTTCTCTAGCAGTTGGCAGTCCTTTTCAGTTATTTTGGCACTAATTTCCTCTAATTTGCTTTTGGTCTCCTTGTTTTTCTCTTCCTTCTCTACACGCTTTGCAGCCTGTTCTTTGTAGGAAAGTACCGTATCCCAATCTAATTTATTAGTCATCACTGCTTTAATGGTTTTATTGTGGGCTTGGGGCAAAGAATCTAGTACACGCAGCTCAATTTCATTGTCTGTAGCACGTATCACCTCAAAGGTCTTAATATCACCAACCTTGGCATTCTTAAGAACACTTTTTAAGGTTTTAACTTCTTGCCCATCAAAATCAAAGGTTATATGCTCATTAACCGCAGTAACTATACCTGTTATGTGCTGCCCCTTCTTTAAAGAGCCCATACCCCTGTCTTTATTCTTCTCTATTGACATCCTGCCAGATATTAACTTACCTGTTTTGTTTTCATATCCTGTTTTTATGCCCCCACTATAATTCATGAAAACCTCCGATTGCAGCTATAAAAGTTTATCTTACTGCTTATATTTCGGTTGATAAAGGGAAAAACTTAACCTTTAGTATATACTCTAGCACCAGGACAATTTTACTAGGAATAAGTTTAATCATGGGACTAACAATTTTGCTTAAAAAAATAGTAGTACTACTTCTTACTGCACAGGACATCGAATAAACATGAAATAATTAGTATTTTATCTTTATTAATTATTTGAAGTGTTACTATCTGCTGCTTTAACAACAGGTTAGTGGTAGATTGAAAAATCACAGATTTTCAATCGGCAAATTTGTGCCTGCGACCCAAAGTTTGCAGGTTACGGAAAGGTATGGTTATTATTATGCATAGAATACCTGTTAAGCTAGTTATACTAATGATCTTTTCTCTCTGTCTTATCACACTTGGTGTTGGGTGTAACAAACTATCTAAGAGTGAAAAAGAACAAGTTACCTTTGACACCTTTATGAACAACTTGTTTATAGAGGAGGTCCAGTCAGATACCCTGTCTCTTAACTACTCTCTTGCAAATCCCGAAAAATATGGAATTGAAGATACCAAAGTAACCCTGGGCGAATATGGTTTGACCAGTATGAAAGAGGATTTAAGTGAATATGAAAACTATTTAAATCGTCTTAATTCTTTTGATTATACTCTTTTAGATAAGGACCAGCAATTAACCTATGAAATAGTTCAGAACCATCTAGAGGATACTTTGGAATTAGGACAGTATATGTATTATAATGAGTGTCTAGGCCCAACTACAGGTATACAAGCCCAATTGCCCATCCTTCTGGCTGAGTACAGCTTCGATGATAAGTCCGATATTGAGACTTATTTAAAGCTTTTACCCTGTGTCAAAGATTATTTTTATGATATCATAGAATATGAACAAGAAAAATCTGCCCATGGCCTGTTTATGAGTGATAAGGTTGCGCAACGTATCATCGATCAGTGCCAGTCCTTTATTGAAACACCGGAAGATAATTTCTTAATACAACATTTTGATGAGAAAATCACAAATTATGAAGGCTTAACAGCAAAAGAAATCTCCTACTATAAAGCTCAGAACAAGGAAGCTATCATATATCATGTCCTTCCTGCTTATAAGAAATTAATCAATGCTTTAAAGGAGCTTAAGGGCTCTGGAACAAATAATGCTGGCTTATATTACTATCCTGAAGGACAGTCCTATTACGAATCACTTGCAAAATATAAAACCGGTTCAGATAAGAACATGGAAAATATGATTGCCATGCTTAATAATGCTATTAATAAAGGCATTACCACACTATCCAATATAGCTGCATCAGACCCTGCTATTATTGATAAATACCTATCCTTTAATTCCTTTCCCATTACTGACCCTGATGAAATTATATCCGACCTGAAAGCAGACCTAGAGAGGGATTTTCCTGCTGCCATTCCTGTAAACTGCAACATAAAGTATGTTCCAGATTCCCTGTCTGAATATCTAAGTCCGGCAATGTATCTGGTTCCTCCCATAGACAGCTATATGGATAATAATATTTATATCAACGGTGACAGCCAGAGGAATTTAGCTATGATATATACTACCGTAGCTCATGAAGGATACCCTGGACACCTTTATCAATGTGTGTACTTCCGTAACCAAAATCCTTCTCCTATCCGCAATCTCCTTAACTTTGTAGGTTATGATGAGGGCTGGGCTACCTATGTGGAGATGTATTCCTATCATCTTGCTGGTATCGATGAGAATCTTGCTGATTTTTTAGCTAATAATAATATGGTGATTTTATGTATGTATGCCAGAGCTGATATCGGTATACATTATGAAGGATGGACAAAAAATGCTGTTATTGATTATATTGATCAATATATTGCTGACAAAGATATCGCCTCTACAATTTATGATACCCTTTTGGAAGAGCCGGCAATCTATCTACCCTATGCTATTGGTTGCTTAGAAATCATGGAGTTAAGAGAGATGGCAGAGGAGGATTTGGGTAATAATTTTGTAACCAAGAATTTTCATGAGTTCTTACTGGATATCGGCCCAGCTCAGTTTGATATTATTGAGAACCACATGGAATCCTGGATAAAAATGTACTAGATTTTATTTCTATGTTTACTATTATTACCTATTTTCTTTATTGACATTTACACAGCCACGAACTATACTTAATGTGGCGGACAATTGATTGATATACCATAAAGTGGTTTGTCGATTTATTAACAAACAAAAAATACAAAGTAGGAGGATTTTACATGTCAACTAAAGCATATTTTAAACGCGATGACATTGGCGCAGGAAAACCCGGTTTTTCTAAAACCCGTTCCATTATTGAGGCTGCTTTCTACGGCAATAATGTTGTAAAAGTGAATACCCTAAAAGAAGCGTATGAGCTTGCTAAGAATTCACCTGGTACTGTAGTTACTGATATGCCCGTATACCGTGGCGAAGAATTTGGTCTTGAAAGAGATGCAAAAGTTTTGTTATTTAACGATGGTTTTGTAACAGGCCGTGCTGCTGCTGCAAGAAAAATATCAGGTGAGCCTGGTGTAGATTGCGATAATCTTGATAGCAAAGTTATGGATGCAATTTATGATACAAGATACTCTATTTTATATCATGCAGAGGTTTTTATTGGATTAGATCCTGAATTCATGGTTAAAGCTCATCTCTTAATACCAGAAGGTGAAGAGAATATCCTCTATTCCTGGATGCTTAACTTCCAATACATGACTGATGATTATGTGAAGATGTATAAGACTTCTAAACCTATCGGTAATGAATGTGACATTTATATATTCTCTAACCCTCAATGGAAGCATGCAGAACACCCTATGGGCTTAACTTATTTCAATACATCAACAAACTGTGCTGCTCTTCTTGGTATGAGATACTTTGGTGAGCATAAGAAGGGTACTCTGACCATCGCATGGGCAATTGCTAATCGCAATGGTTATGCATCCTGCCACGGTGGAGAGAAGAGATATAACCTTGCTGGTGGTAAGTCCTATGTTGCTGCAGTATTTGGGCTCTCCGGATCAGGTAAATCTACAATTACCCATGCAAAGCATGATGGTAAATATGATATAACCGTGCTTCATGATGATGCCTTTATTATTAATACAGAGACTGGTTCCTCCGTTGCTATGGAGCCTACTTATTTTGATAAAACTCAGGATTATCCTACCAACTGTGAGGATAACAAGTATTTATTAACTGCACAGAACTGCTCTGCTACTCTGGATGAAGATGGCAAGGTTGTTCTTGTAACAGAAGACATTCGTAATGGTAACGGTCGTGCTATAAAGTCCAAATTATGGTCACCCAACCGTGTAGATAAGATCCCTGAGCCAGTTAACTCCATCTTCTGGATTATGAAGGATCCCACTCTACCTCCAGTAATTAAATTAAAAGGTGCTTCCTTAGCTTCTGTAATGGGTGCTACCCTTGCTACCAAGAGAACAACAGCTGAGCGTCTTGCTCCTGGCGTTGATCCTAACGCATTAGTAGTTGAGCCTTATGCGAATCCTTTCCGAACATATCCTTTAGTAAATGATTATGATAAATTCAAAAAACTCGTTGCTGAAAGACATGTTGATTGCTACGTAATCAATACCGGTGATTTCATGGGCAAGAAGGTTAAACCTGCTGACACCTTAGGAATCATCGAAGCAATCGTTGAAGGTAAAACTAGCTTTAAACAATGGGGTCCTTTTGAAGATATTGAAATCTTTGAATGGGAAGGCTTTGTTCCTAATTTAGCTGATGCTGATTACAAAGCTCAGTTAACTGCAAGAATGAAAGACAGAATTGCTTTCGTTGAATCTAGAGAAACAGAAAAGGGTGGCTTTGATAAGCTTCCTGCAGATGCTTTAGAGGCTTTAAAGAAAGTTGTTTCTGAATTAGAGAATTAATCTGAATAAGATAGAGGCTGTACAATGAAAATCTCATTGTACAGCCTTTTTTACTACCTTTACATTTATACTTAATATGAATTTATTATAGCTTATTGTATCTCTGCACCTGATGGCATAGGCTTTTCAGGAATCATAAGTGCTAGTTTACCTTCTGCATCCTCCGCACATAGAAGCATTCCCTCCGATAACATTCCCGCTAGGGTTGCGGGTTTTAAATTTACAACAACCATAACCTTCTTACCCACCATTTCCTCAGGTGAATAATGTGCTTTGATACCGGATACAATCTGCTTTACCTGGGATCCAATTTTAACTTGAGAACATAGTAGCTTCTTTGATTTCTTGACTTCTTCACATGCAATAATTTCACCTATCTGAAACTGAAGCTTGGCAAAATCATCATAAGTAATCTCAGGCTTGGCTTCAATATCTATATAATCAGCTGTTTCATTACCCTTTGCTTCACTCTCCCTACCAGCCTCTGCTGTCGCAACGTCTTCTTTCTTTTCTTCTCCCACTTTCTCTAATACCTCCTTAATATCTAATCTGGCAAATAAAATCTCCGGTGTCTGAGTCACCTTGGTTCCATCAGGATATAAGCCATAATTTGATAATTCTTCTAAGGTTCTACTCTTACTGGACAATTGAGTTAATATCTTAGAAGCTGTCTCTGGTATAAAGGACTCAAGAAGGCTTGCCCCAATGCAGATACTTTCCGTAAGATTGTAAAGAACCGTCTCTAAACGAGCCTTTTTCTCCTCGTCTTTTGCTAATACCCAAGGCATGGTCTCATCAATATATTTGTTACAACGTTTAAACAGTGTAAATACCTCACTGATGGCATCTGCTACACGTAGCTTCTCCATCCTTGCAACCACCTTCTTAGGTGTCTCTAATGCCAGAGCTATTAATTCCTCGTCCACTGGTTCTGTAACCTTGCCATTGTTCACTAGGCCCCCAAAGTATTTATTGGACATGGATATGGTTCTATTAACTAAATTACCTAAGGTGTTGGCAAGATCAGAATTAATTCTTTCTACTAAAAGCTCCCAAGTGATGATTCCATCATTCTCATAAGGCATCTCATGAAGCACAAAATATCTAACAGCATCTATACCAAAGAGTTTTACAAGATCATCGGCATAGATAACATTCCCTCTGGATTTACTCATCTTATCTCCAGCACTTCCCTGTAACAGCCAAGGATGACCAAATACCTGCTTAGGTAACTCAATTCCCAGAGCCATGAGCATAATTGGCCAGTAAATGGTATGGAAACGAAGAATGTCTTTACCAATAAGATGTAAATCTGCAGGCCAGAATTTTTTAAATTGCTCTGAACTATTACCCTCTGCATCATAACCTATACCCGTGATATAATTACTCAGTGCATCAATCCATACATATACTACATGTCTGTCATCAAAGTCAACGGGGATACCCCATTTAAAGGAGGTACGGGAAACACATAAATCCTGAAGACCCGGTAAGAGGAAATTATTCATCATCTCATTTTTTCTGGACTCTGGCTGAATAAATTCAGGATGAGTATTAATATGATTAATTAAAGCATCCGCATATTTGCTTAGCCTAAGGAAATACGCCTCCTCCTTAGCAGGCTCAACCTCCCTTCCACAATCCGGACATTTGCCATTATCTAACTGGGATTGAGTAAAGAAGGATTCACAAGGGGTACAATACATTCCCTCATACGTTCCCTTATAAATATCACCCTGTTCATAGAGCTTTTTAAATATCTTTTGAATCTGTTTCTCATGATCAGAATCTGTTGTACGTATAAATTTATCATAGGAGGTATTCATTAAATCCCAGATATCTTTAATCTGGTCAGCTATCTTATCTACAAATTCCTTCGGTGTAATACCTGCCTCTGTTGCTTTTTGCTCAATCTTTTGTCCATGTTCATCCGTTCCAGTCTGAAAGAATACTTCATACCCTTCAAATCGCTTAAAGCGGGCAATACTATCTGCCAGTACAATCTCATAGGTATTACCAATATGAGGTTTACCGGAAGTGTATGCTATGGCTGTTGTAATATAGTATGGTTTCTTGTTCATTCTATCCTTCCTTTCTATTCTCTTTTATTAATAGTTTCTTATTATATCTTTCTTATATTCTTCCCAATTCCTTTGCAAGAACAAAGAGTGTGCCAAGTGCTGATCCAATTTTTTTTGTGTTATAGAAGGCATTTTCAAATGAAATAAAAAACTCCCGCCCTTAAATAACTTTAAAGACGAGAGGAACTCCCGTGGTACCACTTTAATTTATCTTTACCTCACAGTAAAGATCTTAGTCACTGCATAAAATCTACAGTTAGCACTGATAACGGATGCCACCGTCGCAGCCTAGGGAATAATCCCTCAGTGCGAAGCTCCAAGACCATCTTGGGCAGTTTCTACAAGTCTGTTTATCCTAAACAAACCGGATTCTCATCCATCTCCCCTTCTCAGCTTACCAGGGTTCTCTGTCAACTGTTCCACTGCTTACTCTTCTTTTCATAGCCTTTTACTTATTTATGAGAAAGTATAACATTTGTCTTTTACTTTGTCAAAACCTTTCTAACTTCTGTTTGCATCAAGCCTAACTTCTTGTCAAAGCCCCCTTCCATGTTTTATAGGTAGGGATAAGTGTGCACTTAAATATAAGGATAATAGCTATAAGGATAACATTATTCCATAATAGATGGAATTTTATTATTTCACATGTTATAATTATCATAACTTATGTCAAGTATTGGAATATATGTATTATGTTTTTATAAGGAGTCTATATGAAGAAATTTAAATTTAATATAACTTTTAATAAAATTAAAAAATATCTTAGTCTCTGTATTCTATTTATCTGCCTGCTAACTATCTTTGCTTGCCAATCAAAACACAAAGAAGATGAGTTAGATGACAACGCAAAAAATACTTCCTCTCCATCTAATACACTTACTCCAACGAATATAATAACTCCCCCAGAGGAACTAGAAGAAACCATCTCCACAGAGGTAGATTCCTTCCTTGATAAGAAGGGTTCTACAATGGATACCCGTATTCAAGTTCCGGCTGGTTACATCCGACAGCCCTCTTCTTCCGGGGAATTGACCCATTTTCTTAGAAATCTTACCTTAAAAGAGGATGGCAGCGATGTATTATTATATGACGGTCAACCTAAAAGTAATCAAGATGCTCAAATAGCTGTCTTCGATTTTGATATTGGTAGTAAAGATCTTCAGCAGTGTGCTGATTCCATTATGCGTGTGTATGCCGAATATTATTGGTCTATAAAGGACTATGATAGTATTTCCTTCCATCTTACCAATGGCTTTCTAATGCCTTATACAAAATGGCGTGATGGAAACCGCATTGTTGTAGATGGTAATAATGTTAGCTGGACAAAATCAAAGAGCTATGATGATTCCTATGAGGAGTTCCGTAACTATTTAGAAAAAGTATTTATCTATGCTGGAACTTTATCCTTGTCAGAAGAATCAGAGCCCATTCCTTTGGAGGATATAAAGCCCGGTGATATGTTTTTAAAAGGTGGCAGCCCAGGACACTGTGTTCTTGTTGTTGATGCTGCCATTGATCAAAATGGGAACCAATGCTTCTTGTTGGCACAGGGCTATATGCCGGCACAGGATTTTCACATTCTTAAAAATCCTCTTCATCCTGCAGACCCTTGGTACTATTCTTCTGAAATAACCTATCCCTTTGAAACACCCCAATGGACTTTTGATGAGGGTTCCCTCATGCGATGGAGTGATTTTAAGCTAAATGAAGAGGGAATAACTTTGGATTTTAGTCAAGAGGCCGTTCCTGCAATGGCTGTTGAAATTAATCCCCCAAAGGAAGCCTCCTCCTCCGTTAATCTTTTAGCAGTAGGGGATAATTTAATTCACATTCAGGTTATAGAGAGCGGTCAACAAGAAGATGGAACTTATAATTATGATCATTTATATTCCAATTTAAAAGAGATGATTTCAGCTGCAGATATTGCAGTGATTAATCAAGAAACCATACTTGGTGGCGATGATTTTGCTTATACTGGTTACCCTAATTTCAACTCCCCTACAGAAATCGGAGATGCTGTGGTTAATGCCGGATTTGATGTAGTGCTTCATGCTACGAACCATACCATGGACAAGGGATATAAGGCCTTTCAAAATACTCTTGATTATTGGAAAAAGCACCCCCAGATTAGGGTTTTAGGAATTAATGAAACAGAAGAGGATAGCACCAAAATCCAAATCATCGAAAAGAATGGTATTAAGATTGCCATGTTAAACTATACTTATAGTCTTAATGGTCATGAGGTTCCAAAGGATAAACCTTACCTTGTGAATATGTTGGACAAGAAGAAAATGGAAGAAGACATCCAAAAAGCCGAAGAAGAAGCTGATTTTACTATTGTCTTTCCTCATTGGGGTACAGAATATGTATATGCTCCAACAAAAACACAAAAAAACCTTACAACATTTTTCTATGAACAGGGTGTTGATTTAATAGTTGGTACTCATCCTCATGTATTAGAGCCTGTAGAATGGATTGAGACAAATCCTGGACAACCAATGTTAGTATATTACTCCTTGGGTAATTTTATATCATATCAGAGAGAAGCTCCTAGAATGTTAGGCGGTATAGCTCATGTGACCATAACCAAAGATTCAAGAGGAACTTATATTAGTGATTCCTCAATAACCCCAATTGTAACCCATTATGAGAATGGACCTGAGGATTATAATTATGGACTTTTTAGACTGAGTGATTATACAAGTGATCTTTCAGAGCTTCATGGTGTTTCAGAGTTAGCAAAGAATGGCTCCTTTACCTATGAGGGGACATATGATCTAGCCAAAGAGATTCTTGGAACTTGGTTTACAGATTGACAAATACTTTCGTATATAAGAAATGTCAGCAATTTCTTATAATATAAAATAAGGTTGACCAAAAAGGTACATCCCACGGATATACGTTTTAGTCAACCTTATTTCTATTAATCTACCCTCTCGCTTCCCCAGCTTCTTCCTCTGGATAATACCTTCTCTCGTACTAACCTTCCTTAGGATATCAAATTTTAGTAATAATGTCAATACTTTTTCTATTTTTTTCTTATTCTATCTGTAATTATGCATAAAAACAAGCGATAAATCTTTGGAGAATAAACCAGATATATGGAATATCCTCCAAAAGATTCTATGCTTATCTTGCCTCGTATGTGTTAAAATTATAAAGACACCATGTATACATAAAATTCGACTAGTTGCCTTTACATAAGGACAGAAAGGAATACTCAATGACAAGGTATTCTACTTATAGATTCCTGTTATTTCTATGTATTTTTATATTTATTCTAAGTCTATCTGGCTGCAATACTAATGAGGAAATGCTTGTAAGTAACATCTCATCCACCCTTCCCACTCACAGGCCCTCTGCTACTGTTACACCCGTACCAACAACAGTTCCTACTACTGGGGAGGATATCACTCCTATTAAAAATGACCCTCGTACACTTTATGTTAGAGGACATAACCTTTCATTAGGAGAAAGTTCTGATAGTGTAATTAAAAAGTTGGGATCTCCTGGACGTATAGTTCCTACGGAATATAATTTTGACTTTTATATCTATAATAACGATTATTCTCGGCTTTTATTTATCGCTATAGACAATAAAAGGATCGTGGGCTTTTATTCAGACTCTATTGATTTTAATTATAATGGCGTCTGTTCAGGCTCAACTATAGAGACAGTTAATAAAGTCCTAAATAGCTCATTTACGGTAGAAGCTGTTTTAAGTAAAGATAAAGAGGATTATACCCTTCATATCTTAATGGATACTATCCGTACCCATAAAGTAACGGGAATCTACATACTTCCAAACAATGGGGAAGAGCCCCAATATACGGACGAAGTGATCAATAATATAGAGTATCTGGTTTATGATTTAACTAATTCCATACGTGTAAGAAATAAGGAAGATATCTTATCCTGGTCTTCCTCAGCTGCACTTTCCTCAAAAAAACATAGTACAGATATGGCTGATAATAATTATTTTAGTCACAAGGATCTAGCCGATAGAACACCGGGAGATCGCATGAAGAGCGAGGGAATCTATTACACCTCCTGTGGTGAAAATATCATTGCTGGCTATGGAGGAGCTATTATCTCTACTCATGGCTGGTTTAATTCCATGAAACATAGAATTCTTCTCTTGCACTCTAATTTTCGTTATCTGGGTGTGGGATTTGTTTACCAAGAAGATAGCACTTATAAAACTTATATTACGCAGAATTTTTACCATTGATAGAATTATACATTAATTTAACATTTATCTTAACTTTGCTTGCCAAACAAATACAAATCAATTATTCTTACTATGATAATACATTTATATGGTACTCCTTAGTATATGGAAGACATTATGTTTATTTTAGTAGAAGGTGTGAGGATATGCTGGACAAAGAATTATTTGAGCAAGTATGTGATGAGGTCATAGGACAACAACAGGGAATGAATGGAATAGGTACCTTGAGTGAGAAGACAGTCCACTCCGTTCTAAAATCCTATCTGTCTCCAAATCCCATCCATCATGAGATTAAAATTGGTGGCTTTGTGGCTGATATCTGTACCGGTCATGAAATTATTGAGATTCAGACCCGCAGCTTTGATAAACTACGTAGAAAGCTTCATTGCTTTTTGGAAGTTTCTCCTGTAACAATTGCCTATCCTATCCCCAGCATCAAATGGATTCGATGGATTAATCCACAAACAGGTGAGATTAGTCCACCAAGAAAGTCTCCTAAGGCAGGAACTCCCTATTCCATCTTTCCTGAATTATATAAAATCAAGAACTATTTGGTCAATCCCAATTTAAGCCTTAAGATACTTATGATTAATTTGGAAGAATATCGATATTTAGATGGCTGGAGCCAGGATAAAAAGAAAGGTTCTACACGCTGTGATAGGATTCCTACTGAACTGGTGAATGAGATGGTCATTACTGGTCCAAAAGAGTATCAATCTCTTATCCCTCATACACTTGAATATGAATTTAGTTCCAAAGATTATAAAAAAGCCTCTGGTCTTCCAATGAAACAAGCCCAGACTGCTCTCCATGTCCTACATTATGTAGGTGCCATAGACCGTGTAGGCAAAAAAGGAAATTCCTTTATTTACTCGCGAAAAGAGAACCTAGTGAATTAAATAGACTTCATAAAGGCAATTCATATTTTTATATATAGAAAACTGTGATATACTAGATATATTAATTAATTTTGATAATTGCGTAACTCAAAATATTATCCATAGCCGGGTTGATCAATTATCAATCTTAAACTTAGAGGGTTAAGAGTTAATTATTATGGAATTTATCAA
Organism: Bacillota bacterium; assembly: GCA_023443625.1. Next base: position 45,062 of record JAEZTQ010000032.1, read on the forward strand.
TTCCCCATACAGATTTAACTTTGAGTTTCATAACCCTACCAAAAATATAGGAGGTTAAGGAAAGCAAGTATGGATCTTTCCAAAATAATTATGAGTGAAGAATTAAGTTACGAAAAAGATGTTGCAACAGACAATGAATCCTTACAAAACAGTCCTTCTACCGAGGAAAATACGGAAGGCGAAGTAACACCTGAGGTTATTCCCTCCATGGATGATTTTAAAGACGAAATTGCACGTTCCTTTAAGAAAATTAAAGAGGGAGATATCTTGAAGGGAACTGTTATTGGTATCAGCGAGACAGAAGTTATCCTTGATCTGGGTTATTATACCGAAGGAATTATTAAGCTTGAAGAGTTAAGCAATAATCCTGCTTTTTCAATTAAAGCTGATATAACCATGGGTGAAGAAATATCTGCCACTGTCTTACGAGAAGATGATGGCAAAGGACATATTCTTCTTTCTAGAAAACGTGCTGATGACATCCTTGCCTGGGATCATCTAAAGGAGGCCCTGAAAAGCAAAAAGGTATTTACTGTTAAGATAGCTCAGGCTGTCAACGGAGGAGTTATTACCTATCTTCATGGAGTACGTGCCTTTATCCCTGCTTCTCAATTATCCTTAACCTATGTGGAAGACCTTGACACATGGGTTGGCAAAGAAATTGATGTCCTCGTAATTACAGCTTCTGCAGAAGATAAAAAGTTAGTCCTTTCTGGAAAAGAAGTTGAACGAGACCTGGAACAGAAGGATAGACGTAGTAAAATATCCCGTCTACAGGTAGGAATCGTAACCACTGGGACCGTTGAAAAGATAGCACCCTATGGTGCCTTTATAAATATAGGAGACGGTTTATCCGGACTCGTTCACATCTCACAAATCTGTGGCAAAAGAATCAAATCCCCTAATGAAGTGATTAAAGAAGGGGAAACAGTTACAGTTAAAATCATCGATATAAAAGACGGCAAAATCAGCTTGAGTATGAAGGCTGTTGAAGAAAAAGAAGAAGTCCATGAAGATGTTGAAGAAGTTCCTTCCACCTACTCAACAGGTGAAGAAGCAACCACTGGTTTGGCAGCTTTACTCAAAAACATCAAATTGTAATAAAGAATTAAGCTTAAACAATAGAAATAAAAGAGGTATATTATAAAGTGCATCCTTTCAAAGGGTATCAACCGCTTTGAAGATGTATGTACTTTATAATATACCTCTTTCTTTTTTATTGGCTACTCTTAATTAAAAAGAAATAATTTCTAATGTGTATAGAATCATAAATATGATTCCACTAAGGCTAAGAAGATTAAAGACGATTAAAAATCTCATTAGTCCTTGGTTTTGTCTTACCTTTTTACTAAGTTGCCCTACCTCCTTGGTTAGGCCTGTCTGATACTCCTTATTCTGACTGATGCTTTGCTGCTGCTCTTGTAGTATTACTGAAAGGGTATTTAATAAATTTCTCTCTAATCCCTCTAGCTTATCCCTGGTATCATGAAGACCTGCATCCAACTTCTCCAGGTTACTAAGGGTCATACTAACAGGACCTGCTTTCATCTCTTCTAGTAGTTCAACTGTCTTATCTCCCTGTTCCTTCAAATAAGTCATATCAATGGCTGTTTGGACCGCCTTGGCCTGATCCTCCTTCCTCTTTGTTTCTTTCAAGGTAGATAATCCAAATGGTAAAATCATTCTTTCGCTCCTTTGTATTAGGACAAAAAGCCAAATAACATGCGCTTTCGTCCATGTTTACTTGTTTCTTTGGTAGTCTCCTGGTTCTCTTCTTTGGTCTGCTCTTCATCTTCTATTACAGTTCCAAAGGATTCCTCCACCACTGAGCTGTATATGCCTGTCATCTCCTCCTGAAAATCCTCTATGAGTCCCTGATTGCAGCCTTTTATTTCTTCATTCAATTTTAACATTTTTTGGTCAAGATATGCAACTATGTCCGAGCATTCTTTCAACTCTTTTCTTATATGTTCTGGTGCATTTCCTTCAAATTTATAGTATATCTTATGTTCCAGACTTGCCCAGAAATCCATGGCAATGGTTCTTATCTGTATCTCTACCTTGGTCTCCACTGTTTTATCTGATAAGAAAACCGGTATGGATACAATCATATGGTAACTGGTATAGCCATTCTCCTTAGGACACATAATATAATCTTTGACTTTTAAAACCTTTATATCTCCTTGTTTTTTTACCAAATCAGCAATACGGTAAATATCCGATGTAAAGGAGCAGATAATACGTATTCCCGCAACATCATTTACATATTTAACTATATTTTCAATGGTTAACTCCTTGTCATTATGGCGAAGCTTCTTCGCAATACTCTGAGGAGTCTTAATTCTTGAGGTGATATGTTCAATAGGATTATATTGGTGGGCTAATTTAAATTCGTTATTTAATATCTCAAGCTTAGTATTGACCTCTTTGAGTGCTGCATCATACAAGAGCAGAGCACTACTCCAATTCTCTGCTTCGTTATAAAACATGGGTAAATCCATTTCTCCACAACCTTATCTCTGTATTATTTGCACTAAAAATGAATAAATCTAATTCATATTTTGTTCATTGTTTACATTATATCATAGAAATATGAACATTTCTTGAAGTTTCTTAATCTTAATTAAAAATTAAGAAATGGTTCAATAATTTTCTAAAAAAACTAGTTGACAGTAGAGCATATATATGGCTATAATAATGGAAGACTATTACAGAAAGTGAGGTAAAACATATGAAATCTAAATTAGCCCATAATAACATTAACTCAATACCGAATAAATTATATGATATTACCTCATGGAATAGAAGAAATTAGAATTTGTATTCAACCCTTTCCTGTCTGCTGCCGTCAGGAGAAGAAGAATATATATTTATATTTTATCTATTATGCCGCGGTATATCATGCCTCGGCTATTTTTGTCGTTAAAATCGGCAAAAACATGGGGAATAAGTTAAATAAGTCTGTGTAACTAATGGCTTATATTAGCTTTAGGTATTAGTTAGTATTATATGACAATTGATTTACTTATTAGCATTTGAGGGAATGCAGGAACGGAGAGATTGATGAAGAAAATATCAAAATATATTCTGCGATACTGGTATGCTTATGTATTTGGTATATTGTGTACAGCTCTAGCTGTAGCACTTGATATGCTATCACCGCAGGTAACAAAGCGTATTATTGACGATGTAATCGTTGGTGGTAATATGCATCTACTTTGGAAACTACTTATTATCGTTTTATTTATAGGTGTAGGAAGATGTATCTTCCAATATCTGAAAGAATTAATTTATGATCTGGCCAGCTCTAAGATAGCTGCTAATATTCGAAGGGATTTATTTAACCATATACAACACCTTTCACTTAGCTTCTTTGATAAGAATAATACGGGAGAGTTAATGTCCCGTGTTAAAGAAGATGTTGATCGTATCTGGGAAGGTGTAGGCTTTGTAGGTATGCTACTTATTGAAATAGTAATACATACCTCCTTGGTTCTATTTTCCATGTATCGCTTAAGCCCAACACTGGCAATTATACCAACGCTGATTATTCCTTTCATTGGCTGTCTGGCGATTTTTATGGAGAAGAAGCTAGGCAAGGTGTATGAAGCCATTAGTGAGGAAAATGCTAAGCTTAATACGGTTGCCCAGGAGAACTTATCCGGTGTTCGTACCGTTAAGGCCTTTGCTAGGGAGAACTTTGAGATTAAAAAATTCTTGTCTCATAACAAAAGATATTACGATCTAAATATGAAGCAATCAAAAGTATTTATTAAATACTATCCTTATTTTCAGTTTGTAACAAAGCTTCTTCCAATGATCGTAATTATCATTGGTGGAAAACTTGTGATTGATGACAAGATGACCCTTGGAACCTTAGGTGCCTTTGCCGAATATTCCATGAATATTGTTTGGCCCATGGAGATGCTAGGATGGCTTTCTAATATGTTCGCTTCCTCTATTGCCTCTACGAAGCGAATTAAGAAAATCTATACGGAGAAGCCTCTGGTGATAGAGAAGGAAGAACCCATATTACTGGATACTGTGAAAGGTCAAATCAGTTTTGATAAGGTGTCCTTTCATCTTGATGATAAAAATATCTTAAGCGATATAAGCTTTGATTTACAAGAGGGTAAAACCATAGGCATCATGGGTGCAACAGGAACGGGTAAGAGTTCCATCATAAATCTCTTACAGCGCTTTTATGATGTGACGGATGGTGAAATTAGACTTGATGGAATTAATATCAAGGACTTGACTTTAAAACAACTAAGAGAAAATATATCCCTTGTTATGCAGGATGTCTTTCTGTTTTCAGATTCCATTGTTGAAAATATTAAGATGGGTAAGAAATATCAGGTGAAACTGGAAGAGGTTATGAATGCTGCTGCGAATGCACAAGCCTCCTCCTTCATTGAGAAGATGGAGAATCAGTATGATACCGTTGTTGGAGAGCGTGGTGTTGGTCTATCTGGCGGACAAAAGCAAAGAATTAGTATTGCTAGAGCACTGGCCAAGAGAACTCCCATTCTTGTACTAGATGATTCTACCTCTGCTCTTGATATGGAAACAGAGCATTTAATTCAAAAAGCTCTGACCCAGCTAGATGCCACAAAGATAATTATTGCTCATCGTATTTCAGCTGTGAAAAGTGCTGATGAGATTATCATTCTTGATGAGGGCAAGATAGCTGAACGGGGTACCCATGAGACTCTCCTTAAGTTAAAAGGCTATTATTATAACACATATATGGCTCAGTACGGAGAAACTCTTGAGAATTTACCTGCCAAGGTGTCTAACTTAGTAGACCGGGAGGTGATAGCATGTCAATAAATACAGTAAAAGAAGATGAATATCTAAAAAGCGTCGGTAAAAGAGTAACCTTATTAAGATTATTTCGCTATATGTTATCTTATAAGGCTCCCATTGCCATCGTCTTATGTATTATGTTAATAACTGTAGCAATCAGTATTATTAATCCACTCATTATTGAGCGTGCTGTGGATGTTTATATTGCTAATAAGGATTTTGATGGATTACTCCGCCTGGGTGCCATTGCTCTAGCCATGAATGTTACCTTTGTCCTTTTGGTTAAGCTAAGAATGTATCTTATGGCTAAGATGTCCAATGATGTGCTTCTAACCATAAGACAGGAGCTATATACACATATCCAAAAATTAAGCTTTAGCTTCTTTGACAGCAGACCAACGGGAAAGATTCTTGCTAGAATTATTGGAGATGTTAACTCCTTAAAGGATGTGCTCTCTGATAGTGTGACTACCCTTATTCCTGATTTTGTTACCATCTGCTCTGTTGTTACTATTATGCTTTTGATTAATTGGAAATTAGCCCTGGCCTCCCTGATAACCCTACCCTTTATGATGTTTGGGTTATGGTTTATACAGACCAAATCCCATAAGAAATGGCAAGTTCACAGGAAGAAGAGCTCTAACTTAAATGCCTTCCTTCATGAAGACTTATCAGGAATGCGTATTATTCAATCCTTTACTGCCGAGACAGAGAGGGAAGAGAATTTTGATCGATTACTTAAGGAGCATCGTGATTCCTTTGTAAGTGCTATTTTACTAAATGATGCCTTTGGTTCAGTCATTGATATTAGCTGGGGTTTTGGTACCTTTGCCATGTATTTTACAGCAATTAGGCTCCTTGGTATTGATGCAGATGGCGTAGGTACTCTCATGGCCTTCTCCATGTATATCATGATGTTCTGGCAACCTATTATGAATTTAAGTAATTTCTATAATAAATTAATTACCAATATTACCGGTGCAGAGCGTATCTTTGATATCCTAGACACCAAACCAGATATCACAGATACGGATGAAGTAATCTCCTTACCTTCTATTAAGGGAGAGGTTTACTTTGAAAATGTATCCTTTGCCTATGATGAAGAGACCAAAGTTTTAAATAATGTTAGTTTTAAAATCAAGCCCGGTGAGACTATTGCTCTGGTTGGTCCTACTGGTGCCGGTAAAACCACCATAGTTAATTTAATCAGTCGTTTTTATGATATTCAGGAAGGTAGTATCTATATTGATGGTAATGATATCAAGAATGTTTCTATAGAAAGCCTGAGACAGCAGATGGGCATCATGACCCAAGATAATTTCCTCTTCTCTGGAACGATTGCTGATAATATACGCTATGGCAAGCTAGATGCTACTGATGAAGAGATTATGGCTGCAGCCAAGGCCGTCAATGCCCACGACTTCATTATGAAGCTGGAAAAAGGTTATGAAACGGAGATAAAAGAAAGAGGTGCCGGCTTATCCATCGGACAGCGCCAGCTGCTTGCCTTTGCTAGAACCATGGTTTCCATGCCAAAGATTCTAATTCTTGATGAGGCAACCTCAAGTATTGATACGCATACAGAACTCATGGTTCAGCAAGGTATTGAAGCCTTATTAAGAGGAAGAACTTCCTTTGTAATTGCACACCGTCTATCCACAATCCGTAAGGCAGACCGCATCTTTGTTATAGATGATGGACGGATATTGGAAGAGGGTAATTCAGATGAACTCCTTGCAAAGAAGGGCTTATACTATGATCTCTATGTTGCGCAATTTAAGAATATATAAGGGAAGACTGATACCCTGCTTAAATCACCCCACAATATTTAAGCGCCCTATCCCTTAAGTCTACTTTATCAATGTCAAAGGCAATTCTTACTTCAGATGAAATAAGTTATATAAAAGTTGGAGGCTAAACTGATATACTCCTTAAGTTGATTAACAGTTTTCTTTAGACTGTCTTTCTACCAAAGAGTATAGCGTTATAGCCTCCAATTACTATTTTATATCCCAATCCCAGCATTTGTCTTATCAATTGATCCTAGGAAAGATCCTTTTCTTCTGCAGCTTCATCCTCTGTAGATTCTTCATACACATATTGATGTACAGTTTCCTCAAAACCTTCAAGTTCAGTCACGTCTTCATCAATACCAACCTTGTTAACTTCTGTTCTTTCAGCCTCAATTTCTTCAGCATTTTCTTCTATTGCTTCTGCCTCAAATTCATAATCCTTAACTTCTTCATCAAGTAGGGAATGCTCCTCTTCCCCATAGTTACCTTCAACGTCTAAAATATTCTCCCCCAGCACCTTTATTTTCTTTGCCTTATAAAACACGGTAATCAGGCTATAGCCCAATACAATTTGAAATATGAATATAAAGGTGTTAGTTCGGCTAAATATGTTCAAATACGGCCAAAATATAATCTTCAGTATGCTTTCTACTCTAATATAGGAGTAGAAATAGAACAGTGAAAAATATAAGGATGGTATGATCAGAAAAATTACCTTAGGTATGCTAATTCTCCATTTCCCTTCCTTACCAACTTCACCAAGAAAATGTTCCATCCCTAGGATTATACCAATTACTACATTCAATAATATACCTACTACAAATAAGAAATAGTTTACTTGATAGGTTGTCTGTAGTTCCTCACTAAGTCTAACATCAACTCTTCCCTTCAAATATAATACTGCAATTATTAACACAACACCTATCAAACACTTAATCCAAGCTTTTTTCTTCACACTTTCTCCCTTCTCCTTATATACATGGTTTATAATATTTATTTCTATCCTCCAAATCTTTAATACGGAGTTAAAATATTGTTATTCTCCTCCCTCTTCCTCAATAGGGAAACGCTGGCACCGCATCCTCTATTATAATCTTCATGGTATCTCTTATCTACTCATTACATTACGCCTTTTTTGTAATATAGCGGATATTACTATGAATATTATACCACTTATTGCCATAAATGCTATCTTAAATTCACTAGATATAATCTTATCATTGGAGAAAATTATCATTCCCATACTTTCTTTATAATTATCTATTAGCTCCTGAGGACAATTGGTGAAGGTCTTTGTCATCATTTCATCAGTAAAGATATCTCTCAAGAAGGAAGAGCCATGGACAAGGGGGAAACATTTTAATACTGTCTGTACCTTCTCTGGTAGCATACCTAAGGGTAAATAAATACCGGACATGAAGCCTACAAGTGTTCCGATTATGGTGCCAACCCCAGAGAGGGCACCCTGGGTATGAATAAAATTGAGTATTAGAAAAACTAAACAAGAGGCAGTAAATACATTTAATAAAATATATAAAAATATTTTACCAAACTGTCCCAAAGTAAGTAAGTCCCCACCTATCGCTACTAAGTATCCCATACCAACGATAACGGTCAGTGAGCACATTATAACTCCCATAATAATAGCAGCTATGATATAACCCATTACAAATATTCCTCGATTTACAGGCGATACATAAAAGCTCGAAAGTCTCTTCTTGATTTCATCTTCTACCATAATACCTACAATGGATAAAGTTATGGTAACAGAATTAACTACTGTAATTCCTGCAAGAGTCCATAATATAACCAACTGTGTGGCATTCTCTCGGTCGGCAACCCTATCTCGCTGTCCCCCATATTCATTTAGTAAGCTTACTACCGTATCAGCATTCATTTTACCAAGGAAAACAACCATTAGAGCTATGATAATTAGCATCGCAAATAGGGAAAAAAATATATTGGACTTATCTCTGATATAAACTAGAATATTTCTTTTGATTAATCTGAGTAGTAACATCTTTGCCTCCATATACATAAAATTTACATTTATTAAAATTCAATATTCTTAATTATTGAAGATGTCCATCTTTCTTTTATAGATTCTTTCCAGTGATGTTTAAAAAGACATCATCCATTGTTCCCTGAATAACTTCAAAAGATTTTAAATTCTTCTTTATTTGGTTAAGGATATCTAGTCCATATATAGTATTAGGAATTACCACCTGAATATGGTTGTTCTTCTTCTCAAAGGATACTTGCGCCTTTCTTAATTCTTCTTCCAAGTTCTCATCATTCTCCGGGACCAGTTTTAACATATCGTGGGCATATTTTTCTTTTAATTCCTGAGGGGTGCCATCGGCCACTAATTTCCCCGATTCCATAATTGAGATATAATGGGCTTTAGCAGCCTCCTCCATATAATGGGTTGTTATAAATACTGTCATACCATCCTCTTTTTGCAGCTTCTCTATACTAGCCCATACACTTTGCCTCGTCTGTGGATCAAGACCTGTCGTTGGTTCATCAAGAAATAGTACCTCCGGCCGATTCATCAAGGCTCTGGCTATCTCACATCTTCTTTTTTGCCCACCGGAAAGCTTACGAAACTGTCTTCCTAATAATTCTTCAATATTTAAAATATCTGTTACATAATTTAAATTATCATGAATAGTCTTACTGCTCTTAGTATATAGGGCTGCTCTTGTAATTAGATTCTCCTTAACTGTCAGATTTCCATCAAGGGTATTGTCTTGAAATACTACACCGATTTTATTTCTTATCTTCTTACCCTCTTTACCCAGGTTGTAACCACATATATTTACTTCACCTTCAGTGGCTTTAAGTAAGGTACATAAAATATTAATAGTAGTGGATTTTCCTGCTCCATTTACCCCAAGAAAACCATATAGCTCACCTTTTTTTACCCGAAAGCTTATATCATCCACTGCTCTAATTTCTTTAAAATATCTTTTTAAATTTTTAACCTCAATAATATTTTCCATCCATACTCTCCAATATTGTTAATTGATAATTTTCTTCTTTATAATATAGCTATTTCATAAATATGGCAAGCAAAAAGAGTATCAAGGTAAGTTGCATCCACTCCTATCAACTTAAAGTTTCTAAAATATTTTCCTTCCATATTTTTTCTTGCAGCGAGGTGCGCATCCATAGCGGAGCGTTTTTATTCAATAGGACGTAATTGCCTCGTATTGAATAAAAAATGGAGTTGTTGCAAAATCTGCTTACTTTTTGCAACAACCCCATTGATCATACAATACTATTAGAATCTTCTCTTGGGTAAGGTTATGATAAAACTAGTCCCTACTTTAAACTGAGAACGAATTTTTATTTTACCCGTATGGGCCAAGATTATTAATTTTGCCAGGGATAATCCCAGGCCGTGTCCACCAATATTCTTATTTCTAACATTATCGGAACGATAAAAACGATTGAAGATATTATCGATGTCTTTCTCCTGCATGCCTATTCCCGTATCCTGAACGGTAATTACGCAATCTTCATTAACCTTCTGGCATAGGATGGTTATTTCATCCCCATCATTGGTATATTTAACTGCATTGTCAATAAAAATACGTATTGCCTGCTTTAATGATTGCTTGTCCCCGTAGACAATAACATTCTCCATAATAGGATTGCTTATAATACGGTTTGGAGCAACAAGTCTTGTCTCCTTCACCATATCCTCTACCAGATGACGCATATTAAAGCGTTTTTTATTTAGCTTAAAGGTCTTTTTATCATGTCTTGATAGGAATAAAAGCTTCTCTACCAAATCCTGCATGGACCTGGCTTCATTCTGAATTGCATCAATAGATTCATGAAGTACTTCTTCATTGTCTGTACCCCACCGGCTTAAAAGGTTTACATAACCTTGGATGACTGCAATTGGAGTCCGCAGCTCATGGGAAGCATCGGATACAAACTGTTTCTGGCTTTCATAGGAGGTCTCAATACGGTCTAGCATTGCATTGATGACTCCGGCTAGATCCTTCAGCTCGTTTTTCGTCCCCTCCACATTCAGTCGTTCACTATCCAGATTATTTACTGTCAAACGATTGGCAGTAGCAGACATAATCCTTATGGGTTCAAATAGTTTTTCATCATTTCTCTTTCCCTTACGTATAATCATAAAAACAATAACCAGGTATAGAATAATCATTTTCCATAAAAGAGAGAAGAATCGATTATAACTATCTGTTAAATCATATTCAAGTTCTGCTTTATATACATTATTCTGAGCCTCAAAATGTTTATCTACATTAATTACTAGGATATTAATTTGGCTCTTTCTATCAAAATGAATACCATAGAAGAATTCCTTACCTGTCTTTTTAGGTATGGCTAAGTCATTGTATATTTCCCTACCTGTCTTCTTCTCTGTAACTCTTAATGATATGCCCAAAGAGTAATAAGGGTTTTCAAATTCTTCAAAACCTTCCTCTTTAATTAAATTTATCATATCCCTTGATAATTGGTTGTTTGCTGTTTTTTCTGAATACATAAATAATAAGAAAAATATGGCCATGAATAATACACCATGTGTTAGAAGTAATCTCAAATAAGACAATGAGATTCGAAAGGTCATGGACAACCTGAAATTACTTAACCATGCCTCCTTCTTTGTTCGAATAGGAAGTATTATTTTTCTTAAAATATTTCTTACCGCTTCAAGTAGCTTTTTTTTCATTATGGTAACGGCGAATTATATTAAGCGCCTTCCTCCCTTATAATCTCATTATCTATCAATCCTTGATTATATAACCAAGTCCTCGTACTGTAGATATCAGGTGAATACCATACTTTTCATCAATTTTCTGTCTAAGATAACGAATGTATACGTCAACCACATTGGTATCGCCAAAATATTCGTAATCCCAGACATTATTTAAAAGCTGCTCTCTAGTAAGTGCAATATTTTTATTGCGCATTAAGTATTCCAATAGTTCGTACTCTTTCTTAGTAAGGACAAGCTCATCCTGATTATAGTGAGCACTATGACTTTTAATATTTAAGGTTAGGTTGCCAATCTTTAAGATACCTCCCTTGGTTTCTGAAGTTTGCTTTTGGCGATTTAAGGCTACTCTAATTCTTGCTAATAGCTCCTCGATAGCAAAGGGTTTTGTCATATAATCATCTGCACCCATATCTAGACCAGCCACTTTATCCGTAACATCATCTTTTGCTGTAAGCATGATAATAGGTACCTGGGATTCTAGTCGTACTCGACGACATACTTCTATACCACTTAGGCCTGGAAGCATGATATCTAAAACAATTAAATCAACATTCTCCTTCAAGGCTTTCTCTAGTCCAAGCCTTCCGTCACTTGCAAGTAATACTTCGTACCCCTCATGCTTTAATTCTAATTCTAAAAACCTTCCAATTTTTATCTCATCTTCTACAATTAAGATTTTTGCCATTCCCAAACCTCCTCCTTTTCAAGCAATTGCCCTTTGATAACATTGTATCGGTTATTATCTACATTTTCAATATGTAGTAAAAATTATTATAAAAACATAAATAAGGACTTTGCATAATAGAATAATCTAATTTTGCAAAGCCTTACCCTATAGCCCATAAAAATTTCTATGTATAATTCATCTCAACTAATATTTTGCATAGGCTCAGCTTCTACCTCATCATCAACCTTATAGCTGTCATTTACAAAGAACCTATTAAGAAATTGAATTTCTTCTTCATCCATATTATAAGTGGATTCTAGGGATACTAGGGATTTATGATCCTTAAAAGATATATCTTGAAGGAATAGTTTTTTCTCCTTTGGATCAAAATCTATTACGATGTACTCCTTGGTGATATCCTCAACCATATGAAGTTGCCCTTTTATATACACATAAAATCTGCCCATGTTCATTAATATTCCACTAAAGAAGATAAATATTGGCATTAATCCAATAAAAATAAAACTGTAATAACATAGCCCATATAGATATAATATGGTTCCAAACAGCATTAGAGTTTGCTTCATAATTATACTGTTATTAATGTATTTTAGGTTATAATCTCTGTATTGATAAAGTAAAAGTCTGCGTTTTAAATACAGGGTTACAGAGTAAATTACAATCATATACATAACTGCTGTTATAATACTCCAAATAAATGTTTTTACAATATCCTCTTTTAACTGATGCATGATCCCTAGATAATTTATAAAAGATAATAAAGTCCAAAGAATAATATTAATCGTTGGGATTATCCTTATTATAACTTTCTTCATAGATATCACTCCTTGTTGATAAAGGCTTATCTTGATTTTCTTCACTATATTATACAAAGAACATTATTCAATGATGTTAATTATTTTACTTTACTTTATATGATTTTAAGTATGAACCCATTTTATAACAAAAAAACTTATAATGCTTTTATTTTCAATATTTTTTGATATAATAACATAAAATATAATTAGTGACAATGATTTCCTTTAATTTCTCATTTACTTTTAATAATTGCCTTTACTTATACATATTTTTTTCCACAAAAAGAAGCCACTAAAATAGTGGCACCCTTGGTCCGCTTAAGGCCAATTTCATCGGTGTGCTTCATACTTAATGACTTCTTTTTTATATATATTATGTGAATAAATGCTTATAAAACACTCTTAACTGCCCTTACCACATTTTCAGTTGTAAATCCAAATTTTTTGAATAATACTCCTGCTGGTGCAGAAGCTCCAAAGCCCTTCATGGTTACTGTTGTTCCATCAAGACCTACATATTTACCCCAACCAAAGTCAGCTCCTGCTTCAACTGCTACTCTTGCTCTTACATTCTTAGGCAGGATACTTTCTTTATACTCTGGAGATTGTCCTTCAAATAAATCCATAGAAGGCATACTCACTACTCTTACATCTACGCCTTCTTTTGCAAGTTCTGCCTGAGCATTGATACCAAGCTCTACTTCTGAGCCGCTCGCCATAATAATTGCATCAGGAACATCCTTCTTTGAAGGGGAAACTATATAACCGCCTTTTAAAGAATCCTTAGAAGAGCCGGCAAGCTGTGGAAGATTCTGACGGGTCAGAACCAAGGCAGTAGGTGTTTTTGTAGAAGTTACTGCATAATACCACCCAGCAATACACTCTGTTGCATCCGCTGGTCTAATAACAGTAAAATTAGGCATTGCACGTAACATGGCAAGCTGTTCAATAGGCTCATGTGTTGGTCCATCCTCACCTACACCTATACTGTCATGGGTAAGAACAAAGGTAAGGGGAAGACCCATCAGCGCTGATAATCTTGCCATAGGCTTTACATAATCACTGAATACAAAGAAGGTGGATACATAGGGACGAAGGCCACCATGGAGAGCTAGTCCATTACCTATGGCTGCCATAGCAAGCTCTCTTACACCAAAGTGAAGGTTACGGCCCGCATAGTTCTCTTTAGAATAGTCTCCCATATCGTTCATGTACGTCTTAGTAGATGGAGCAAGGTCTGCTGATCCACCAATTAAGTTAGGTAGATGATTTTTGAGCTTGTTTATTACCATTCCAGAGAGATTTCTTGTGGCTTCCGGCTTATCAGCAAATTCCCAAAAATCTTCATTATCTATTAAATCCTTAGCTAAGTTTGTATCATGGTATTTATCCCATAACTCTTTCATATCAGGATAAGATTTGCAATAGTTTGCAAACATCTCATTCCAAGCTTCCTCTGCTTTTGCTCCCTCATTTGTAAGCTCTTTAAAATTAGCATATACTTCATCAGGTACATGGAAAGCTTCTAGGCTTGCCCAGCCTAATTTTTCTTTTAATGCAGTTACATTCTCTGCTCCAAGAGGTTCACCATGGGCACTGGCAAGGCCCTCTTTTGGACTTCCATGACCAATCTTTGTCTTCACAGTAATCATCGTAGGTCTTGACAAGTCAGCTTTTGCCGCTGCTATAGCAGCACCAATTTCTTCAAGATTATTACCATCTTCTACAACTAAGGTTTGGAAACCAAATGCATCAAAACGCTTTTGAACATCCTCAGTAAATGTGATATCGGTACTTCCTTCAATGGATATTTTATTGCTATCATATAAAACAATTAATTTCCCTAAGCCAAGAGTACCTGCCAAAGACATTGCTTCGGAGGTTATACCCTCCATCATACATCCGTCACCACCAAGTACATAGGTATAATGGTCAACCACCGGATAGCCTTCTTTATTAAATTGGGCTGCAAGGTGAGTTTCACCCATAGCCATACCAACTGCCATTGCCATACCTGCACCCAGAGGTCCTGTTGTTGCTTCAACACCAACTGTATGACCATATTCCGGATGTCCCGGTGTTAAGGAATTATCCTGGCGGAAATTTTTTAAATCTTCTATGGTAAGGCCATATCCAAATAAATGTAACAATGAATATAGAAGTATGGAGCCATGTCCACCTGATAATATAAATCTATCTCTGTTGTCCCATTTGGGATTGGCTGGGTTATGCTTCATATGTTTAGCCCACAGCTCATAAGCCATTGCAGCTGCACCAAGGGGTAATCCTGGATGTCCGGAATTTGCTTTTTGTACACCATCAGCTGATAATACTCTTATGGCGTTTACTGACATTGTATCAATATTGCTCATAGTATATCCTCCTTCAAAGTACTGTTGATATTAATCTATCTAATTACATTAAACAAAAGAATAATCTTTATCTATTCATCTCCAAATACAGCTTTATAATCCTTAACGAATTTCTCTATTCCTTCTGTTGTTAAAGGATGCTTTGAGCATTGATCAATTACACTGTATGGTACTGTAGCTATATCTGCTCCTGCCAGAGCACATTCAGTAATATGAATCGGGTTACGAATGCTTGCTGCAATTATTTCAGATTTAATATTATATATATCAAATATTTGTGCTATTGTTCTTATTAATTCAACGCCATCTTGAGAAATATCATCAAGGCGTCCTACAAAAGGAGATACATAAGTCGCACCTGCTCTTGCAGCTAATAATGCCTGATTTGCAGTAAAAATAAGTGTTACATTGGTCTTAATTCCTTCGCTAGATAGTACCTTTGTAGCTTTTAATCCTTCTAAAGTCATAGGAATCTTTACTACCATATTGGAATGAATTTTTGCTATTTCTCTTCCTTCAGCAATCATATCTTCTGCTGTTACAGTAGTTGCCTTAACTTCACCACTGATAGGTCCATCCACAAGACTTGCTATTTCTTTAATAACCTCTTCAAAATTTCTTCCTTCCTTTGCTATTAAGGATGGGTTTGTTGTTACACCGCAAATAACACCTAGGTCGCTAGCTTTCTTAATGTCAGCCACATTTGCCGTATCAATAAACAGCTTCATAATTTTTACCTCCTGGGGACTGAGGCTGTATAAAACCTAATCTCTTGTAATGTTAACTTCCCTTTTCGGTCCTATAGCCTGTCCTAATTAATTTTATTTTGCCAATATTATTAAGTACTTGTGATCTTCATTATTATTCGGATATTCTATGTAAATTATATTGGGATTATACCTCTCCCCTAGATATTGCTTAATCCGCCAATAATTGTATGATTATACAAACCTATAAGTGAATTAGCATGCTAATTCACTTATTTTAATTTATATCCTATAAAATATCCTTTCACTTTAGTCTAACAATAATCTGCTTAGATTTATACTTTAATAATATTATGCATATATATTACTAAATATACTATACTTTAAGTATCAAAACAATATGCAAATTAAACACACATTTTAGATAATATTTAAAAAAAATAGCAACTTAGTCAATGCAATTATAGCTAAAGTATTTTTCTTCAAATAAATCAACTGGCATGGGTTTTGCGTAATAATATCCCTGTATCATGTCACATCCTACCTTATATAAGTACTCCACCTGTTCTCTGGTCTCAATACACTCTGCTACAACAATCATATGTAAATCCTTAGCCATCTTAATAGTATTGCGAATTACTGTAAGTCCTCTCTCTACTTCATTATTTATCTGAAAAAGTTCTCCATCCAGTTTTACTACATCTAGAGGTAGATCTTTTAATGAATTTAGAGAAGAATAACCCGATCCAAAATCGTCCATAGAAATCAAATAACCGTAGCTTCTTAGCATAGTAACCGTCTCTATAATCATCTTCTTATCCTGCAGAAAAGCGCTTTCTGTTAATTCCAACTCTATTAATTCATGAGGAATCTTATATTTATCTACTATATCATTAATATTTCTTGTTAGATTTGGATTTCCAAAATGGAGCCTGGATATGTTAACGGATATTGGTAAGGGTTTATATCCCTTATCAATCCAACCTCTGATTATTTGGCAAACCTTATTAAGCATATAAAAATCCAACTGAGTAATAAATCCATTCTTTTCAAAAACAGGTATAAAAAATCCAGGCGAAATTATCTTGCCCTTGGTATCAAACCACCTAACTAAAGCTTCTGCTCCATAGATTTTCTCATTCTTTATAGCATACTTAGGCTGTAAATAAACTTGAAACTCATTATTTTTAATAGCCTCAATCATCGTATTTTTGATTTTCTCTTCTTCAAAAAATCTGTTTTTTGCCTCTTCATCGAAGAATGAGATGTTACCCTGAGAGCTGTTTTTATTATTATTCTTAGCAATGGTTGCAAACTCTCCCATACGATTGACAGAATCTTGTCCATGGGCTATTATATATACTCCGTAGGATATCAAAGAAGTTTTCATGTAACGTAGCTCTCGTAATTTATCATTTAAGATGTTTATTCTTTCAGAAATATCCTCTATTGTATTATATAGTATTAGTATATAAAATTGATCCGCAGCGTATCTGGTATATAACTCATCTGATTTGGACCATGTTTCAATTATCTTATAAATATCCCTTAAGACCTCATCACCTTTTTGATATCCATAGTCATCATTAATCTTAGTAAACCCGTTAATATCAAAATTTATTAAGGCATAGTTATTCTTCTCAAACAATTTACTCGTAATAATTTTATCTACTTGTATTCGAAATTTATGCCAATTACTACCACCTGTAACCGGATCAAGATATAACATTTCTATAACCTTGTGATTCGATCTTCTTTGCATTACTATCATAATTGTGAAAGCAAAGACCATTATAGCTGAAATTAAGATCCACATTATGTTTGTTGTCCAGAATATATCCTTCTCGATAGAACTAAATGTATTTTTTCCACCAATTAGTACTGACCAATTATTAATTCCTAGGGGGGCTTCAACCCAGATATAAGATCCCTCTGACTTTGTATAGAATTCTTTGAGATTAAAAATAGACCTAGACATTACTGCTTCTTCACGAAAATATCCATCACTAACTAATTCATTATAGTCGAATTTCTCAAATTGTGTATCTTCTAAATATGATACTAATTCTCTATTCTCATTAATAATGTAAATTAGTTTATCCCTCTGCGTGATGTCATTTATGGATGACTCCTTTATTATAGCATCTACTTCTGCAATAAATACACCCTTTTGGTTCCCCTTGTCAATAATAGGAAGGGCAAATGTTATAACTGGTTGATTATTATCTGTATACCTCATCTTATTAGAAGTATAGCTTTTTCCCTCTTTGGCAGCAACATAGTAGGGCTCTTTACCTATATCAATCCTATCTCCTGCTATATTAATACCCTTTCCTTCTTGATCTATTATGGCAAGATCTATGTAAGAGTTTTTATCTTTGATGACGGGTAGATATACTGCTATAGATTCTTCATCTATATCTCCTGCCGCAATCAAGTTAGCTGATAACTGTAATGTTTGATATTGATTTTCTAATTCTTGCTTTAGAAGCATTATTACTTCTTCTGTCATCATATCATAATTTACTAACTTTTCCTTATAGCTGTATTGAAAAACCTGATTCAATTGCAATATTCCTAATATAAGTGTTAATAGTATGCTAAAGGCAGCGAATATAATTAGGGGAGCAGTTTTTTTCTTTGGTAAAGTAAACTTCATGTCATTTCTCCTCGTGAGTAAGTAATCTTGTTTAGCTATCACTTCTAATTTATATTTATTTAATATACATGCTTATCTTTATAAAATATTTCTATACTTCCACATAGATATTTTTCAAATATTTGTTTCCCTCTAATATCTTATTATAATTTATTCTCTATCATATTAAAAGATATAACTTGATATTAATACCATTTATCTTGTATTTTCGACATAATCTACACGCTATTCTATATATAGGAAAATACTTCTCCTAATTTACTATAAATCAGTAAATCAGCCATATGATCCATATGGGTTTTATCCTTATTAATTAAAACAAGCTTATCTCCTTTATAAAACTTAATCATATTTGCTGCTGGATATACACTCAAGGAGGTACCTCCGATTATTAATACTTCGGCTTCACTAATTAACTCAATTGCATTTTTTATTAATTGGTTATTTAAGGGTTCTTCATATAGTACTACTTCTGGTTTTATAATTCCTTTACATTTACAAAGTGGAATATCTTTAGAGTTTAAGATATTATTAATATCGTAGAGTTTGTTACATTTCATACATCTATTGCATAATATTGAACCATGCAGTTCTATTACATTTTTACTTCCAGCTTTCTGATGCAACCCATCAATATTCTGGGTAATTATTGCCTTTAGCTTTCCCAGTTCTTCTAGTTCTACTAATTTAAGATGTGTTATATTGGGATTAGCATTTAAGTTTATCATTCTTTCTTTATAAAAATCAAAAAATATCTTCGTATTTTCCAAGAAAAAACTATGACTTAATATGATTTCTGGAGGAAAGGAATAATTCATATTATAAATGCCATCGGTACTTCGAAAATCAGGAATTCCACTTTCTGTAGATACTCCAGCACCTCCAAAGAATACTAGGTTATCACTTTGATCAATCCAATCCTTTAGTTGGCCTATTTTATCTATAATCATCTTTATTCTCCCTTATTTATATATCCAGTTAAGTGCTATCCCTAATTAAATTCTCATACCTTCTTTCATAATATTCTTTTCTTTATAAAATGTATAGTACCTATTTTTTTATGTTATAAGAAGCATTTTTTATATAAGAAAGTGTCAGCTTGCTGACACTCTGCGCCCGAGGGGATTGCGAAGCAATAATTACATTACCGCGAGGTGGGCATCCAATTGTTTTTTATGTTATAGGACACAACTTCCTATAACATAACAAAGAATGTGCCTTTGGCACATTCTCCGCGCCCGAGGGGATTGCGAAGCAATATACTTCCTTGCCGCGAGGTGTGTATCCTAATTTTTTATTTTATAGAACGCACTTTCCTATAAAATAAAAAAAAGACCTCTTATGAGGTCTATATGAGACATCCGGGATTCGAACCCGGGACACCATGATTAAAAGTCATGTGCTCTACCAACTGAGCTAATATCCCATGGATTTAATCATCCTTTGCTTTTCTCAAAGCAAAATGCCCAGAGCCGGAATTGAACCAGCGACACGAGGATTTTCAGTCCTCTGCTCTACCAACTGAGCTATCTGGGCAAGGTCAACTTCGTGTACCTGCGAAGAATGGATGCCCTCTCTTCTGGGTTAACGAAAGCTATTCGGTTAGTGCTAATACAAAAAGAAAATTCACAATGCGTATTTTCTTTTGTCTTAAATTGCGGGGATAGGATTTGAACCTATGACCTTCGGGTTATGAGCCCGACGAGCTTCAAGACTGCTCCACCCCGCGATACCTGGTGTATAGTTCACGGTTTACGCTAACTATCTTTGGCTCTACGCCAATGGATGGGGAAGGATTCGAACCTTCGAAATCGTCGATAACAGATTTACAGTCTGCCCCCTTTGGCCGCTCGGGAACCCATCCAAAATATACAACCATATTAAGTTGTAAGCCGATGATCGGACTCGAACCGATAACCTGCTGATTACAAGTCAGCTGCTCTGCCAATTGAGCCACATCGGCACTTTCTTTCAATACCAAAACAGTATTGAGTGGGACCTATAGGGCTCGAACCTATGACCCTCTGCTTGTAAGGCAGATGCTCTCCCAGCTGAGCTAAGATCCCATGGGATTATTATATACAATAAACCAAATTTCACTCTGGTAAAATTATATATAAAGATAAGTGAGGTTATTTTAAAATCAACAATCAATTATCTAAGACATTAGTCGTTAAAATAAGTCTTAACGACCCAGAAGGGACTCGAACCCTCGACCTCCGCCGTGACAGGGCGGCGCTCTAACCAACTGAGCCACTGGGCCTTAATTGAAACCACACTAGAAAACGATAAATTCATCCAAATTATTAACAAACCATTTTAGGTCAAGCCCTCGACCTATTAGTAACAGTCAGCTACATGCGTTACCGCACTTCCACCTCTGTCCTATCTACCTGTTAGT
>JAEZTQ010000045.1 GCA_023443625.1 Bacillota bacterium
CGGCTCTTTTCATTAGTAAAATACTCCTTTGTGAAAAACTTTTATTCTAGTTTATCACAATAACAACTGACAAGTCCTATAAATACTCATTAAATTAGTGCGAAAAATATTTACCTTTCATCGCTGACTATATACTCTAGTAAATTGTTACAGTTTAGCCAAAAGTAAATAATCAGTCTTTCACCTTTTATATAATCTTGACAAATGCTAGAGCTACCCCTAAAATAAACCATATTATTATGATATCCTATGTTTGATTTACATGTAAAAAAATAGTGGTGCTGATGAAATCAGCATGAGAATTTGATACCCTATTAAATATAATTGATTTTCAACAAATAAGATATAGAAATCTTACCATATCATACTAATTCACTATAAAAATAGAAAGGAATACTGCTATGAAAGTAATAATTGGGATAGATATCGGGGGTTCGACAACAAAAATAGCAGGCTTTACAGAAAATAGACAGCTTATTGGAACTTTGCAGGTAGGTGCCACAGATCAAATCACTTCAATGTATGGAGCTCTGGGACATTTTCTGCATAAATTCAGTATTTCCATAAAAGATATTTCCATAATCATATTAACCGGTGTTGGTGCTTCTTTTATTAAGAATGACATCTATGGTATTCCCACCTGGAAAGTACCTGAATTTGAAGCCATAGGATATGGTGGTCTTTTAATTTCCAAATTAAAGGAAGCTTACATCGTAAGTATGGGAACAGGTACTGCCTTTGTTAGAGCTACACCGGAGGAAATCAAACACATCGGAGGTAGTGGTGTCGGAGGCGGGACCCTATATGGTCTTTCTACCAAGCTATTACAGGAAAGAGATATATCCATTGTATCAAAATTAGCACTTGAGGGTGATTTAAGCAGAGTTGATTTAGCAATCCAAGATATCTTCAGCGGCAATATCCCATCCCTTCCCCCAGACCTAACAGCCTCTAATTTAGGAAAAATGAAAAATGATGCTACCGAAGGGGACATCGCTTTAGGATTAATCAATATGGTATTGGAAACCATCGGTGTATTATCCATCTTTGCTTGCCGCAATGATTCTATTAAGGATATTGTTTTAGTTGGAACTCTCTCCACCTTGCCACAAGCCGGTAAGGTTTATGAAACCATGAGCCGTCTCTATGGAGTAAATATCATAATACCAGAAGATTCTGTATTTGCTACAGCCATGGGTGCAGTAATCGCCTATTTGGAGGGGACCAAACCACATTAAAAGAATTTTAAAGATTATACTGCTAAAATACATCAATATCTTTACTAGCTTCTATGAGCATAAATTTCCTTCCAATGAATGATTTTTAGAAACTTGCATCTATCTTTAGATAATGCTATCATAAGTAAATGAAGGCCGAATCACGCCTTAACATCTTAAAATGATGGAATTACTTAAAATATAAATATACACAAAGGGAAAATTATCATGATACTTGCATGCAACAATATAAATAAAGCTTTTGGAACCACAGATATCCTTCGCTCAGTATCCTTTCATATTAACGATAAGGAAAAGGCTGCTATCGTAGGCATTAATGGAGCCGGCAAATCCACCCTACTTAAAATAATCATGAAGGAAATAACTGCCGATGACGGCGATGTAATCTTAGCAAAGGGAAGTACCATAGGATATCTTGCTCAGCATCAAAATCTTTCTTCAGAAAGTACCATCCTTGATGAGATGCTAACGGTAAAGCAGGATATCATTGATTTAAATTCTAATATTCGTAGTTTAGAACAGGAAATGAAGCATGTAGAAGGCGCAAAGCTAGACCAGATGTTAAGTACTTATACCCGTCTTATGCATGAATTTGAAAGTAAGAATGGCTATGCCTATCAAAGTGAGGTCACAGGTATCTTAAAGGGTCTTGGGTTTTTAGAGGAGGAGTTTGATAAGAAGGTAAACACTCTTTCTGGAGGACAAAAAACAAGAATTGCTTTAGGTAAACTACTCCTATCCAAACCGGATATCATTCTGCTAGATGAACCTACCAACCATTTGGACCTCATCTCCATTGCTTGGCTGGAGACCTTCCTGCTTAATTACAACGGAGCCGTTATTGTTGTTGCCCATGACCGCTATTTCCTTGATAAGGTAGTATCAAAGGTAATAGAGATTGACCGTACCAAATGCCACACCTACGAAGGCAATTATACGACTTATATAGAGAAAAAAGCTATGATTGAGAGTGCACAGCTAAAACACTATCTTAATCAGCAGCAGGAAATTAAACATCAGGAGGAGGTTATCGCTAAGCTTCGTTCCTTCAACCGTGAAAAATCCATCAAACGTGCAGAGAGCCGTGAGAAGATGCTGGAGAAAATTGAGCGGGTGGATCGACCCTTAGAGCATACCCAGATGCATTTTCAGCTTGAGCCTCGGATTATGAGTGGTAACGATGTATTAACGGTGACAGGACTTTCTAAATCCTTTGGTAATCTAGAACTTTTCAATAATTTGAATTTTGAAGTAAAACGTGGGGAAAAGGTGGCCATTATCGGGAACAACGGTACTGGCAAGACCACTATATTAAAAATGATAAGTGGTATGACGGAGGCCGACGCTGGTGATATAAAGCTGGGCTCAAAGGTGCATGTGGGCTATTATGATCAGGAGCATCAAGTCCTTGACCCGGAGAAAACCTTGTTTGACGAATTACAAGATGCCTATCCATATCTGGATAATACTGCTGTTCGCAATATCTTAGCTGCTTTCCTATTTACAGAGGATGATGTATTTAAGCGGATTAAGGATATCAGTGGTGGAGAAAGGGGTCGTGTGTCCCTGGCAAAGCTAATGCTGTCTGAGGCAAATCTTCTCATCCTAGATGAGCCTACCAACCATTTAGACATCACCTCCAAGGAAATCTTAGAGAATGCCATAAATAATTACAGCGGAACTGTGTTATATGTGTCCCATGATCGTTATTTTATTAATAAGACAGCTACAAGAATCCTTGATTTAACAGAACAAAATCTTCTAAACTATATTGGTAACTACGATTACTATCTGGAGAAGAAGCCGGAGGTGGAAGCAGCTTATCTAGGTAAGACTGCTAGTGCTACGCCCCCATCCACTGGTGGCAAACCCGGTGCTTTTCCAGCAGCTGCCTTCCAAAATCCCTCTTCTATCCCTGCCCAGGAGAATGATAGCGAGAACAAACAGAGTTGGCAACAGCAAAAGGAAGAACAGGCACGTCAGCGAAAAAGAAAGAACGACCTTAAAAAGACGGAAGAAGAAATCTCTAAACTAGAAAGTCGTAATGAGGAAATCGATGGACTTCTTACTCAGGAAGACATCTATACCAATG
Source organism: Bacillota bacterium (assembly GCA_023443625.1). The sequence continues at coordinate 3,331 of JAEZTQ010000045.1, forward strand.
TATCAAAGCTTCTGGAATTAAATAATGAGAAAAAAGAAATTGAGACCCGCCTGGAGGAACTCTTAGAACAATGGGAGCTCCTGGCAGCTGAGGAATAAATACCAGCCAATCATGATTTGTTATGATATATCTCTGGTTACTAGGATGTAAAACAGAAGGAATAAGGGCACCTAGAAGAATTACAAAAGTGTTTCATTAGAAAAGACCACGCAGGGAATTTGTTTGATCAGACAGACTTTTAATGTCTAGGCTGATACAAATAAAACCTGGGTGGTCTTGGCTTTCATACACATGTAGATCTTCTGGGTTCTGAACACTATCTAGCTACCTGATGCTTTTAATTTCTGTCTAAACCTACAATACAGGAACAGTTAAAGCCCTTGTTCATTAATGTTTTTAATTGTATTTAGCATATGTTCATGAGCTAAGGCTTCTGCTAGGTTACCATCCCGTTTTTTGATGGCCTCTAGTATGGCAGCATGTTCCTGACTAGACTTAGAAGCCCGGCTAGGCATTGCTAAAGTAATCTTACGAACCCTCTCTACATAATGATGGAAATCAGAGAGAACATGATATAAAATCTTACTCCCAGAGCCTTCATAGATGAGCTCATGAAATTTATTATCTAATTCTACCATCTGATCATGATGATTACGTTTGGCATGAAAATCTGACAGATATAGAACTTCTTCCAGTGCTTCAATTTGAGCCTCGGTCATACGTTCACAAGCCCATTTTGCGCACAAGCCTTCCAGATGGGAACGTATCATGTAGATATCATGTATATCCTTAGAGGTTATGCCGGTGACATAGGCCCCTTTATTGGGGATCATAGTGATTAACCCTTCCAGCTCCAGCTGTCTTAAAGCCTCTCTGACAGGAGTTCTGCTGACACCGAGCTCTAAAGCTATACTGTTCTCTTTCAACTCTTCATTCTCACGATAAAGACCAGCAAGAATATCCTCTCTCAGCTTATTAAAAACACGCCCTCTTAAGGAATAATTATCGCTCACATCTTTGTGAAGGTTTAATTCTTCCAAGGTTTTACCTCCTTAAATGGATCAAGTACAAGGTTTCCCCGACTAATCCATCTTCTCAATGGTTTCCATTAAGTAATCAGCAAATTCAGCTCCAGTAGCCCCATTACTACGACCTGTAGTTACAACCTTTTTCTCGGTCACTGTACAGATATCAAGGGCACGATATAATTTATCTGCCTCTTTGGTATAACCAATATGTGCAAGCAGCATTGCACCAGCACGAATCATACTACAAGGGTCTGCATAAATATCTCTACCTTCCAAAACCATACGAGGAGCAGATCCATGAATTGCCTCAAACATTGCATATTTCTTACCAATATTAGCACTACCTGCTGTTCCTACGCCACCCTGGAACTCTGCAGCTTCATCCGTGATAATATCACCATATAGATTAGGAAGTACTACAACCTGGAAGTCCTTTCTTCTCTTTTCATCAATTAGCTTAGCTGTCATGATATCAATATACCAATCATCTGCGGTGATTTCCGGATAATCCTCTGCAATTTCTTTAAAGATATCTAAGAACTTGCCATCTGTAGTCTTAATAATATTAGCTTTGGTTACTGCGGTTACTCGAGTCTTGCCATTTGCTTTAGCAAATTCAAAGGCTGCTCTAATAATTCTCTCTGTTCCCTGGGTTGTTGCTATAGTGAAATCAACACCTAAATCTTCAGTAACATGAACACCCTTGCTTCCAACCGCATAAGCACCCTCTGTATTCTCACGATAGAAGGTCCAATCGATACCCTGCTCAGGAATTCTCACCGGTCTTACATTGGCAAATAAGTCTAGCTCTTTTCTCATTGCAACATTGGCACTCTCAACATTTGGCCATGGATCACCTTTTCTAGGTGTGGTAGTAGGCCCCTTTAAAATCACATGGCATTTCTTGATTTCTTCTAAAACCGCAGGAGGAATAGCAGCATTCTCAGCGGCTCTACGTTCAATAGTCAGACCGTCAATCACATTAAAAACTACTTTTTTAGATTGAATATCATCCTTTAATAGATACTCTAATACTCTCTGTGCCTGATCAGTAATTGCCTGTCCGATGCCATCTCCACCACAAACACCAATTTTAATTTGATCCAGAGATTTATAATCAATAAAATCTCCTTGTGCCTTCATGTCATCTACTCTTTTTAATTGGCTTTCTAGTAATTCTCCGAATTTTTCCTTAGCTAAATTAATCTTCTCTGAAGTTGTCATAATGATACCTGTACCTTTCCGTTTTTTATGACCTCATATTCTTTATTAATCCTAATAAATACTATATACAGGTCTAGCGTTTTTACGCAAGATAATAAGCAGTCATAGGTTAAATTGTAAGGTGTTTTGTATTTCTTGTCAATTTTTATTGCAAATTTAATTATTATTTCATATTACTTATGCTAATTCCCATCTCTTTCTCTAAAGCATAAATCATTTCGAGTAATTCATCATCTGTAATTACGGTAACACGACCTGTTTCATATTCTTCATCAACTCTATCTTTAAGCTTAACAATTAAGGGATGAGATTTATTAACTGCCTTATCCCCTTTTAATTTAAAGAAGGTATTAATCCAATGAGCAATTCCTGCTAGCCCTGAGGTATTAGATACAGCAACTAGTACTGGTCTATTCAGAAACTTATCCGTATCAAAGATATTATATATTTCTTCATTTTTAAGTAAGCCGTCAGCATGAATTCCTGCTCTGGTTACATTGAAATTCTTACCTACGAAGGGTGTCCTAGAAGGCACACGATATCCAATTTCCTTCTCATAGTATTCTGCGAGCTCAGTTATTACTGTGGTATCCATACCATCAAGTGTACCCTTTAACTGTGCATATTCAAATACCATTGCCTCTAGAGGTGTATTACCAGTTCTCTCACCAATACCAAATAGAGAACAGTTAACAGCACCTGCACCATATAACCATGCAGTAGTTGAGTTAGTAACTGCCTTGTAGAAGTCATTATGACCATGCCATTCCAACCACTTAGATGGAACCCCCGCATGGGCTTGAAGGCCATAGATAATTCCCTGTACAGATCTAGGTATTACCGCACCAGAGAAATTCACACCATAACCCATGGTGTCACAAGCTCTGATTTTAACTGGTATATTATATTCTTTACTTAGTTTCATTAGTTCATGACAGAATGGTATTACAAAACCATGGATATCAGAACGGGTAATATCTTCCAAATGACATCTGGCAGCAATTCCTGTTTCAAGACATTCTCTTACCACACTGATATAATGATTCATTGCTTCTCTTCTACTCATTTTCATCTTATAGAAGATATGATAATCAGAGCAGCTTACTAAAATACCCGTTTCTTTCATACCAATTTCTTTAACAAGCTCAAAATCCTTCTTGCTTGCTCTAATCCATGAGGTTATCTCCGGAAATTCATAGCCTTTTTCCATACAGTGATAAACTGCATCACGGTCTTTTTTACTGTAGAGGAAAAATTCGCTCTGACGGATTATCCCCTTTGGACCACCCAGACGATGAAGATACTCATACATAGTTACAATCTGCTCCGTCGTATAGGGCGCTCTGGACTGCTGTCCATCACGAAAGGTAGTGTCCGTAATAAAGATCTCATCAGGTAAATTATGAGGTACGATACGGTCATTGAAGGCAATCTTCGGTATCTCGTTATAAGGAAATAGGTTACGAAATGTATTAGGTTCTGCTACATCCACAAGGGGATAGATGGGTTCTTCCAACTGAAGTAAATTGTTATGTGGGTTGATAAAAACTTTTCTCTGATCATCCATTATTTATTCTCCATTCTGTTCCATACATAAATTTGTTTTATTGTATACAATTATACTTGTATTGTCAATAAGATAATTAGAAAAAAATTCTATTGTTATTTTCTTCTATTATTCACTGCAACATACTAATAATTTTTTGGCATATTCTATAAATTTGTATGAGAAATTCTCTGTAAAGTACTGGTAATACAAAGACAGGTTGCTGACATCAATGTTCTTAGTGTCAGCAACCGTCCCTAAAAAGATACAGCGTTAATAATAATTTCATACAGGATGGGAATAAGTACTGCTGGAAGAATATTACCACATTTAATTTTCTTTCCAAAAATCATATTAATACCTATTCCAAAGATCAAGACAGAACCTATGAAGGAGATATTTAAAATAAGCCTGTCATTTAAAAAAGGCTCTACATATTTTGCTAATAGGGTTATTAATCCTTGGTAAATGCCCAGGGGTATTATAGAAAAGAATACTCCAATCCCAAAAGTAGAAGCAATGAAGATAGATACTGTTCCGTCGATAACCGCTTTTGCATAAAGGGTTGATGCATCTCCTGTAAGGCCATCATTTAATGCCCCGATAATTGCCATAGCACCAATACAAAAGAGTAAGGAACTGCTTACAAAGCCTTCTACAAAGTTAAGTCCCTTCTCCCCTTTTACCTTGAGAGAAGCCTTAATTAATTCACCCATACGATCTAATTTTGCTTCTATATTAATTATTTCACCAATCAAGGCACCTAGGGCAAGGGAAATAATCATCAGCATAATATTCGCTGTCTCAATTTTATTATCCTTAGTAACCACCAATAATCCTTGAAGAGCTCCACTTAATCCAACAAACAATACAGCAAGACCTAAGGCATTCATTATAGTTTCTTGAAAACGCTGTTGCAAAAATCTCTTTATCAGTAAACCAATGGCTGATCCAATTAATATAGCAGCCATATTAACCAATGTGCCCATTTATACTAGTCCTTCCGTCTGTTCAACCTCTCTTAAAGCATAGATTGTCCTTTGTAGTAAATCGTCAAGTTCCCAGCCAAGCATCTTAGCTCCTCTCTCAATTACCTCTCTGGAGCAACCCGCTGCAAATTTAGGGGTCTTGAATTTTTTCTTTACTGAACTTAGCTCTAAGTCCATTGTACTTTTTGACGGACGCATTACAGCAACGGCACCGATTAAGCCCGTGAGTTCATCCACAGCATATAATACTTTTTCCATCTCATGCTCCGGTACTATATCCACGGTCAAGGCATAGCCGTGGCTGGCGGTGGCATGAATAATTCCTGGATCAATATCTCTTTCCTGCAGGATTTCCTGGGTTTTAATACAGTGCTCCGTGGGATATACCTCAAAATCCAAATCATGTAATAACCCAACAATTCCCCAGAAATCTATTTCATCACCATAGCCTAGTTCTCTTGCAAAATATCTCATTACTCCTTCCACGACTCTTGCATGCTTTAGATGAAATTCTTCCTTGTTAAATTCTGTTAACAGCATCCAAGCTTCTTCTCTTGTTGGTATCTTACTCATATTAACTCACCCTTTCTTATTATATTAATAATATAACACTTATCATACACCACATTTATCTTACATAACATTTATCTTACGCCACATATATCTTACATAACATTTATCTTACACCACATATATCTTTTATCACTTCACCTGCAATAATAAGCCCTGCTACAGAGGGAACGAAGCCATTACTTCCAGGTATCTGGCGCCTTGTGGTACATTTTCTTTCTGCTCCCGGAGGGCAGATACAGTGACTTTTACAACTAATTGACATGTCCTCTAGGGGCTTTCTTGCAGGTTCCTTGGAGTAGACAACCTTTAATTTATCCACCCCTCTTTTCTTTAATTCCCTCCGCATTACTTTGGCTAAGGGGCATATGGAGGTCTCATAGATGTCAGCCACTTCAAAGCGGGTAGGATCCAGCTTATTGCCTGCTCCCATACAACTAATAATAGGAATATTCTTATTCTGAGCCCGTAATATCATCTCAATCTTAGCAGATACGGTATCTATAGCATCAACAACATAATCATACTGAGTAAAGTCAAATTGATCCGCTGTTTCAGCAGAATAAAAACATTGATGGGTATGGACCTCTATGCCTGGATTTATTTCAAGAACCCGTTCCTTCATAACATCAACTTTATATTTTCCTACAGTTTTTCTTGTAGCAATAATCTGTCGGTTAATATTCGTAAGGCATACCTTATCATCATCTATTAAATCTAAGCTGCCGATACCACTTCTTGCAAGGGCTTCTACTGTGTAACCACCTACACCACCAATCCCAAACACCGCAACTCTTGCATTCTCTAATGCCTTCATTCCCTCTTGCCCTAACATGAGCTCTGTTCTTGAAAACTGGTTTAGCATTCCGGACCACCTTTCTGATCATAATCATCCAGAAAGTTATAAGCTTTTTCCTTATCATGATAGCCAATGATTGTACTTAAATTCACATCATGTACACTTCTGAATATATTCATCTCAATACTTGAATTAATTTGTCTGAATTTTTTGATTAAAGCTTTCATTTCCTGACGTTTGGAGCCTCCACCACCATTATCACATAGGGTACAGTTCTCTGTAAAACGGCAGGCACATTGAATAAAATGAAGGTCATTATATTGTTTCCATGCCAATATATCTGCTTCCTTCACTAGATACATAGGTCTGATAAGCTGCATACCCGGATGGTTGGTGCTGTGTAATTTGGGCATCATGGTCTGAATCTGCCCTCCGTAGAGCATACCCATCAATATTGTCTCAATTACATCATCAAAATGATGACCAAGGGCAATTTTATTGCACCCAAGAGCTTGGGCATTCTTATAAAGGTAACCTCTCCTCATCCTAGCGCAAAGATAACAAGGAGATTCGTCTACCTCTGCCACAATATCAAATATCTGGGTATTAAAAATTGTAATAGGGATGTTTAATATTTTAGCATTATTAATAATTGTCTGTCTGTTGATTTCATTATATCCTGGATCCATTACCAGAAATTCCAGTTCAAAAGGTATCTTACCATGCCTTTGCACCTCCTGCATTAGCTTTGCCAGGAGCATGGAATCCTTGCCACCAGAGATACATACGGCTATTTTATCTCCTTCTTCAATGAGCTTATACTCATTAACCCCATTAATAAATTTCTTCCATAGGGGTTTACGATATTTCTTAATAATACTTCTTTCAATCTCTTGATATCTTTCCATTTCTTAAATCACTTTCTAAGTATGTTTATAGTAATCATGCCTTGGTTAGCTTTTCATAACATTTTCTAAAAGCTTCATGAAAATTTTCAATTTCCTCCATGGTTGTTAAATGACTTAGGCTTATTCGCCAAGAACACATGGCATTCTTTTTATCCCTTGAGACTGCATATACAGGTCTCGAGGGAGAACTTTGTACGGAGCAAGCCGATTTTATTGATACACAAATTCCTTCCTCTTCTAGAGCCTGACGAAATACCCCTGCCTTTACTCCTTGCACACTGATATTTAAAATATGGGGAATGGAATACTTTGTGCTGTTTATTCTTACCTTCTTATACTGAAGAAGCAGCTTTTTAAGTTCCTGATTCATATCTTCCACAGCACTGTAACGCTTTGACAAATGTAAGTGGGCAAGCTCCAATGCTTTCCAAAGAGAAGCAATTAGCCCTAGGGCTGGAGTGCCGCTTCGGTATATGGTAGTACTTGATCCACCATGAATGATTGGTTCTAGGATTACATCTTCCCTTTTTATTAGGATTCCACAGCCATTCATTCCAAAGAATTTATGGGGAGCCAGGGTCACACAGTCAACATCTTTAAAGTCCACTGGTATTTTGCCCACAGCTTGGGTGGCATCTGTATGAAAATGGCAGTTGGGGTAATCATTAAGGAGTCTGCCGATTTCTTCTATGGGCTGTCTGATACCCAATTCACTATCTACAGTACAAATAGATACTAGAACTGTATCTCTACGAAGCAATTCCTTTAGATGGGTAAGATCTATCAAACCTTCTGGTGTAATATCTACCAAATCTATCTCATATCCCAGAGTTTGAAGATAGGTTAAGGCACCACTTACGGAAGGATGTTCCAGACAGGTGGAGATAATATGCTTACCGTTATGCCTATAGGCTTGTACCAACCCTTTTATTGCCAGATTATTTCCTTCACTGGCACCAGAGGTATAGATAAGCTCTGATGTCTTTACACCCAAAAGTAAGGCTATTTCTTCCGAAAGCTTTGTTAGCCTGTCCTTCGCCTCCCTGCCCAAAAGGTGGGTGGAATTGGGATTTGCTATATACTTATTACTTTCCTCTATGAAGCAGTTCATAACCTCTGGATCAATTGGTGTATTCGCTGCATAATCAAGATATATCATTTAGTCACCTCTATATAAAACCTAAATTAAAACAATAGTAATATCATAATTCCAATATCCTACTATGTCAATGGAATATATAGTGGAAAGCAGAACCTTATGTAACAGGATATGAAAACTGCTTGTATGGCTATCTATAACCAAAAAAGCTACCTCATCCTACTCTTTTTGAGTTTAGTTGAGGTAGCTTTATTCTTCTCTACTAATCATTAAACTTCTTGGAAATCATCCTTACCTACTCCACAAACAGGACAAACCCAATCTTCTGGGATATCATCCCACTTAGTGCCAGGAGCTATTCCACCATCTGGATCTCCAGTAGCTTCATCATAAATATAACCGCAAACTGTACATTCATATTTTTTCATATTAATAACCATACCTTTCCGTAACCTGCAAACTTTGGGCCGCAGGCACAAATTTGTGTGTGAAAATTTATTTTCCACACTATCTCCATATTGTGAACTGTTATTACAATAATATTTATACCATATTTTCAAAATAATCTCAATATTAAAAATTCCTGTTAAAAGTATAACTTTATGTGATATAATGTATGATATGTAGAAAGTAATTAAAATATTAATAATTCTATGATAAATGAAAGGATGGTATACCATGTTAAATCAAGAAATCACTAAATTATTAAACGAGCAAATTACTAAGGAATTTTATTCTGCATATCTTTACATGGATATGGCTAATTATTACGCTGAGGAAAATTTGAATGGTTTTGAGAATTGGTTCTTTGTCCAAACACAAGAGGAAAGAGATCATGCCCTATTATTTCGTCAATATTTATTAAATAATGGCGAAGTTGTTAAATTGGCTGAGATTGCTGCCCCTAACAAAACATTCTCTTCTTTTAAAGATCCCCTTGTAATGGCTTTGGAGCATGAGCAATATGTAACTGCTTCAATAAATAATATTTATGAAGCAGCAATAAAGCACAAAGATTTTAGAACAATGCAATTCTTAGATTGGTTTATCCAGGAGCAGGGCGAAGAAGAGAAAAATGCTGACGACAACATCAAGAGATTCGAATTATTTGCCAGCGATCCCAAGGGCCTATATATGTTAGATAATGAAATGAAAGCTCGCGTATATACTCCTGCATCACTTGTACTATAGTATTGGATGAATTTAACTTGAATGACTTATTCCATAGAGGATGTTTATTCAACAATAAAGGCTGCTCAGATGAGCAGCCTTTATTATAGGAAAATGTGTCTCTTTGTTCTCAATAGGAAAGTGTGCCAAATACTCATGGTGATTTCTTCAGCACCACTTTTAATATAAACCTACAAGAAAATTCTACCGACACTTTCTTGTAGTGCCCAGAGGGAACAGATTTATTTAGTTTCTAAAATGTATTGATTTAAGATACTTTCTAACATTTCCTGTCTGCCGGAGGTATTTGAAGTAGTACCATTTGCTAAAGCATATGCTTCTAATTCTTTAAAGCCTACCTTACCATCAACAATATCCTTACCAATGCCTTCTTTATAGCTAGCATAACGCTGCTCTTTGAAATCCTCAAACACTCTGTCTTCGATGAGTTTTGCAGCCACCTTTAAGCCCTTTGCAAAAGCATCCATACCTGCAATATATGAATAGAAGAGATCATCATCCTGGAAGGATGCACGGCGAACCTTAGAGTCAAAGTTAAGACCACCCTTTGAAAGTCCTCCATTTAATAAGATCTCATACATTGCTAAAGTTGTATCATACACGTTTGTAGGGAATTGATCTGTATCCCATCCAAGTAAAGGATCACCAGTATTGGCATCTACACTTCCAAGCACTCCGTTAATACGGCTCATGTTTAATTCATGTTGGAAAGTATGCTGTGCTAATGTAGCATGGTTAGCTTCGATATTCATCTTGAAGTCATCCTGTAAATTATACTTTCTTAAGAAAGCAAGTACAGTAGCTGTATCAAAATCATACTGATGTTTAGTAGGTTCCTTCGGCTTAGGCTCGATTAGGAATTGTCCAGTAAAGCCAATTTCCTTCGCATAGTCTACTGCCATCTGAAGTAATCTGGCAAGGTTATCTAATTCCAATCCTGTATCGGTATTCAGTAATGTTTCATAACCTTCACGTCCGCCCCAGAATACATAGTTTTCACCACCTAATTCCTTGGTGATGTCCATAGCTTTTTTAATTTGAGCTGCAGCATAAGCAAATACAGAAGCATTACAGGAGGTTCCAGCACCATGCACAAATTTATGATCACTAAAAGCATTGGTTGTGCCCCATAAACACTTAATTCCGGTGCGAGCCATCTCTTCTTTAATTACAGTAACAATTTCATCAAGTCTCTTATTGGTTTCCTCTAAAGTATTTGCTCTAGGAGCAATATCCTGATCATGGAAGCAGAAGAAAGGAATTTGCATCTTCTCCATAAATTCAAAGGCTGCACGCACTCTCTCTTTCGCTTTATGCATTGCATCATCCGTATTATCCCAATCACGGAACATTGTTGCACTTCCGAAAGGATCATTACCCATATGTGTAAGAGTATGCCAATAAGACATTGCAAAACGGCAGTGCTCTTTCATTGTCTTGCCCATTACTACTTCATCTGGATTATAGTACTTGAATGCAAGAGTATTTTTACTTTGTGGACCTTCATATTGAATTTTTCCAACTTTAAAATAAGACATTTTTGATTTCCTCCTTAAAAATATTAAATATTTGAGTTAAATAATTCTTATGTAAGGAATTAGTTTTATCAAGAAACTAATTATAAATATATTATAATGGGTAAGATAAAATAATACAATAGTAATTTGTAAACTTATTAAACTAATTTTATAGCATTTCATATTTTCTTTTATTAGGAGTATAAAACACGTGAATATTTCTCCTTAATCTAGTAATAAAAGCTGCTAAAGAATATCTCTATTAACATAAGTCTTGAGATATATCTAGAGCAGCTTAAACAAATCAAGGCAGATAAATACTGATTGTGGGAGTGCGCATCCTATTATTTTTATTAGGGAAGATTTAACACAAAAGGTTAAGCCAGCAGTTCCATATTTTTCATTTCGATTATTATTTTTTGCATAATCCTATGAGAAGGTTGAAGCACGAAATTCCTGCAACATAACTATATTAGTCTTCTAATAATTTACGAATATTGAGTAATCCCCAGCCTTGCTTTTCCCAATGCTGTCCCAGGTCTATGGCACTATCCCTTAGCTTTAATTTAACATCTTTGTTTGTATATTCTGGATGTGCCGAAAGTAATAAAGCAATGGCGCCGGATACTACAGGAGTTGCCATTGATGTTCCACTTTTTATTGTATACATCATGGGGGATTTACTTAAGGACATGCGTACCTCACCGTTTTTTTCCTTTGATGTATATCGGCTGATATTACAGGATATGATATTGGAACCAGGTGCAACAATATCGGGCTTCTTAATACAAAAAGGTGTCGGGCCCCGTCCGGAATAATCCTTGGTGCGCCCGCTGCCATACACTTCTGTAGCAACATTATCATCGGAGGAGCCTACGGTTATTACCTTTCTGCTTATACCAGGGGTAGAGATGGACATGGGTCCCGGCCCGTTATTTCCTGCCGCTACTATAACTACAATTCCATTATCCCAAACTGCGTTTACCCCTTGAACCAATAAAGAATTCTCATCCAAGTTATCCTTCGAAGATGTTCCTACAGAAATATTTACAATGCGAATATTATATTTTTTACTATTATCAATTACCCATTGGAGCCCAGCCAATACATCAGAAATATTCCCATCACCCCGATGATCCAATACCTTTACGCCAATAAAATTGCATTCTGGCGCTATGCCCTTATACTTTCCTTTTGAAGAATAGCCATTCCCTCCAATAATTCCAGCCACATGGGTTCCATGACCGTTGTCATCGTAGGTTTCTGTTCTATGATTGATTAAATCTTTGAAGGCAATCACACGATTGCCTCCCTCTATAAAATCCTTATGAAGGGCAATCCCTGTATCAACTACAGCCACCCCAACCCCTTGACCAAAATATCCGTGTTCATGAGCCCAGCTACTTTCGATGGCATCACCTACCCGGTTCATCTGGGTCGTTAATTGGGTATCCACCTCCATACTAAGAAGACCCTCAACGGACTTTACATAGTCTAAGCGATCCTCATCAATCTCAATTACATAGGCATTTATCATAGGAAGTTTATATTTTATGGAGCCTAAATTTTCAATTACTTGCTGTCTTTTTTCAAATTCGTTACAGTGAACAATAACCTGAATCTTATTCATCACAAAGCTCCACTGTCTTTTTTTATTATCCTATTCTGACAGCTTTACCAATATACACTCATATCTTCCATAAATTATATAAAAATTATTAATTATGACAAGCTTATTAGTATAGCTCATGGTTATGCATACGTCGATATTCTGACGGAGTACAATATAACCCTTTTTTAAAAACCTTACTAAAATAACTGATATCATTAAAACCTGTTCGTTCACATATCTCATCAATTCTAAGCTCGGTGTCACGCAGTAGTGTGGAAGCCATAGTTAATCTTAGCTCAGTCAAATAACTATTCACTGATTTCCCTGTATACTTTTTAAAATCATTCATCAAGGTAGTACGGTTGGTATGGAATATATCAGCCAATTGATGAATTGTTATTTTTTTATTATAGCAGGACTGAAGGTAATAGATAATGTCAACTACATGCTGGGAACTGACTTCGTATAATAGCATATTTTGAGGTTCATTGGTGTCTTCTTCCTGTCTTAGCAGACAGAATAAAATCTCGAAAAGGTAGGATCTGCTGTTACAGGGCCAATTTTTAGTATTCTGGTTAACCAACAGATCTTTTGCCATATGGAACTTGTACTCTATTCCAGCAACATCGGTTGTATGTAAGGATATGATTTTCATAGTTTCCTGTAGATCTTTATGAAAATGTTTTATTAAATGTAAATCCTGATACTCGGTCATAGTCAATTTAGTTTTTGGGTTATTAATCAGGTCGTAGGTAAATTTCAAATTAATAATAGTTGGTTTAAACCACAGTATTTTAACTCCTTCACTGCAAACACGATTAAATATTATTTTATCATTTTCATTCATACATATGGCACATGAACCCGTCAATACAAATTCTTTATCATTCAGAAAGAAATGACTAGTTCCTGATTTTATAAATATAATTTTGTAATATTTCTTTTGCTCCTTAAGTTTTAGTCCCTCCAGCCCCTCAGTTACTTTCATATAATGTCTGTAACAAATATAATATTTTGACCCCACTGTATATAACATGATAAATCACCTATAACCCTTTCTAATATCTGCCAATATTATAATAGATTACAGGTACCTTGTAAATGCCTCTGTATCAGACCTTTGCCAACCTTATTATTCGAACATCCCAGAAGTATAAAGGTAAATAATATAATTCTCATATAATATAAATCCCATGTTCCTATGATTTAAATAAGACAGATCATACCACAAAAGATATTTCTACCCAATGTAATATCAACAATGGAATTTGTGTTTTTAATAAAAAGCTGATTATTTCACTAAATATATCACATTTAGAATTTAGCTACATATTATCGGATTAATATGTCGAATAATCTATTAAACTCAATTTTATAAATTTAAAATTTTAGGAAATCAGGCAAGCTAAACCTCATATGATACAATGTAATTATTATTAGGAGGAACATCAATGAGTGATTTACAAGCAACACATTGTGACTCAGGAAGCGGTAATAATTGTAGTTTTATAATTATAATATTACTCTTATTATGCTGCTGTGGTGGTGACAACAATGGCTTCGGTGGAAGCGGCTTATTTGGAGGCGAAGGTGGCTGTGGTATTATCCTGATTATCATCATCCTCTGCTGCTGCTGTGGTGGAAATAATGGCTTCTTCTAAAAGCAATTGATCCCTCGCAAAAATGATCTCTGTTATACGAAAAGAAAAGCTGCCTTTGCCGCAGCTTTTCTTTTTGTATTCCAAGATGACTTTATCGTTTTTTTTGTCTCTTTAACCTTTCAACACATTCTCTGTCTATTTCATATACCGTATTATCTTCAATAATTAAATCATCATCACTTTCTTTTCGATTTTTCTTAATATCGCTTGATCTCAATTGACTTTTACTAATATCATTTTTTTTCTCATATTGTAATCCGGCGGGTTTTCCGGAATGATCAATCTTATCTCCCATTACATGCACCAAAATTATGTTATCAATTTTAATATATGATACTTTTCTACAAATGTCCTTAAAAATGATTGAATCTATATTTAATTTCCTTTATACTATTCATAAATTTTATAAAACCAATATCAGCCCTAGTGCTGCAATATTGACAGTGCTTATACAGAATGGAGGATTATATGTCTGGATCCACATATGGAACAATATTTACAATAACAACTTGGGGCGAGTCTCATGGTACTGGCTTAGGAGCAGTAATTGATGGCTGCCCAGCCGGTCTTGCGTTGGATGAACAATATATTCAAACTTATCTAAATAGGAGAAAACCGGGTCAAACAAAATATTCTACTCCCCGTAAGGAGGAGGACAAAGTCAGCATCCTATCCGGTATTTTTGAGGGACGTACTACAGGAACACCCATCTCCCTTGCTGTATATAATGAAAATCAGAAATCCCAAGATTATACAAATATTGCTTTGGCCTACCGTCCTGGACACGCAGATTATTCCTTTGATCAAAAATATGGTTTCAGGGATTATCGAGGTGGAGGACGTTCCTCAGGAAGGGAAACCATAGGCAGGGTTGCTGCAGGTGCAATTGCCTGTGCAATATTGCAAGAACTAGGCATCAAAGTACAAGCTTATACGAAAGCTATTGGACCAATTTCCATTGATCCTGCTAAAACCGATCTTAGCAAGGTACATTTAAGTCCCATATTCATGCCTGATATGGATGCTTCTCAAAGAGCTGAAGATTATTTATTAGAACAGATGCAGGACCATAATTCAGCAGGAGGGATTATTGAATGCCTTGTAACAGGAATGCCTGCTGGTATTGGAGAACCTGTTTTTCGTAAACTAGACGCTTCTTTTGCACAAGCTCTTATGTCCATCGGTGCTGTTAAGGGTGTTGAAATTGGAGACGGTTTTAAGGCTGCAACCCTTACAGGAGCAGAGAATAATGACGGCTTTACATGTGATAGTCAAGGGAAGGTTACCAAATCCAGCAATCATGCAGGAGGCATCCTAGGTGGTATCAGTGATGGCTCAGAGATTATCCTTCGTGCTGCTATTAAGCCAACTCCTTCTATCTTTAAGCCCCAGAAGACCATGAATCAAGATAAGGAAAATATTGAATTACAAATCAAAGGTCGTCACGATCCTATCATTGTACCTCGTGCCGTTGTAGTGGTTGAATCCATGGTTGCCATAACACTTGTTGATCAGCTCTTCATGGGAATGACCTCCCAGATAAGTAAAATTAAAGACTTCTATAAGAATAGTACTAGTTAGAATAATCATCCACGGTGAATAGAATAATAATGCACATCCAGACCTTTCACTGCATATACATTAGTAAGATTACTTTACCACTCTTGTGGTTGAATGGATTAATATGGATGAGTGTGAATTAATTGCTTTGATTACTGCCGTTGCCTGTGCCATCTCAAAAAATTGTTCTGAAGATGATATATCTATACTAGCCGCCGTATTTACCCAGCTTGGTGATACTTTAGCTACAATTCTCGTAAAGAGAGAATTACAGGAAAAAAATAGTGAAAATCAAAATACTATAGATTCTCATTGCAATAGCTCAAATGATCATGAAATAACAACTAAGTAAAAAAGGAGATTAAAGAAAAGCATAGTATCAAATCTGTAGTCCCAGAATTTAAAGGAATTAATCGTCATCCTTTCAATATAGAGCATTTAATTAAATACAGCATTTAATAAAGTACCGTAATTGTTAATTAAGCAACAATTACAGTACTTTTTTGATGGTTAGTAATGCCACTATTTGGCTGGTTTTCCACATCTTTTAAAATCCTTAAATCTTAGTAAAAAAAATCGTTAAATCTTTATAATAAAAGTTATTGACAATATAGAATATCTTAGTATAATTTATATTGTTGTTTAGCATAATTAAACTTTAAGTTTATTCTATGTAAGAATTCGAAAGGAAGAGCATTGATGCAAATCGGTTCTAAAATCAAGGAATTACGTATTCAAAAAAGTTTGACACAGGAGGAGCTTGCTGACAGAGCTGAATTATCAAAAGGCTTTATTTCTCAGCTTGAAAGAGATTTGACATCTCCCTCCATTGCTACTCTCGTGGATATACTACAATGTCTTGGAACGAATCTTGAGGAATTTTTCAGTGGAACAACTGCTGAACAGGTAGTATTCAAAAAAGCTGATTATTTTGAAAAATATGATGCGGAGCTTAAGAATGAAATAAAGTGGATTATACCTAACGCTCAGAAGAATATGATGGAACCCATATTATTAAGTTTGGATGCTGGTGGTTCTACCTACCCTGATAATCCTCATGAAGGTGAAGAATTTGGATATATCTTAAACGGAAGCATTACTCTTCATATTGGTAATCGGACTCACAAGGTAAGAAAGGGTGAATCATTTTATTTTACTGCCAATAAACAGCACTATATTACAGCTTCAGATAAAACTGGTGCAACTCTTTTATGGATTTCCACTCCACCGAGTTTTTAACCTTAACAAATTTTGCACTTTACTAGAATTAAATGAAAAGATAGATTACATCACTCTTATGATTTTTACATATAAGGAGGAACCCCAATGACGGATAATAAATTAATTAGCCTTGTAAATATATCAAAATCCTATGGTGACAATGTCATAATTGATGACTTAAACCTATATATTCGTGAAAATGAATTCGTTACGCTACTTGGTCCCTCCGGCTGTGGTAAAACTACCACTCTGCGAATTATTGGAGGTTTTGAAACTCCTAACCAAGGTCAGGTTATTTTTGAAGGGAAGGATATTACCCATCTGCCACCTAATGAGAGAGCCTTAAATACAGTATTTCAAAAATATGCCCTATTCTCCCATATGACAATTGCAGAGAATATCGCTTTTGGTCTTAAAATCAAAAAGAAAAGCAATGCCTATATTAAGGATAAAATAAAATATGCCCTAAAGCTTGTTAATCTGGATGGCTACGAGAATCGTATGCCCGACTCCTTAAGTGGTGGTCAACAGCAACGTATTGCTATCGCTAGAGCTATTGTGAATGAACCAAAAGTTCTTCTCCTAGACGAGCCTTTAGGCGCTCTGGATTTAAAACTTCGTCAGGATATGCAATATGAATTAATCCGCTTAAAAAATGAACTGGGAATTACCTTTGTCTATGTTACCCATGATCAGGAAGAGGCTCTGACCATGTCCGATACCATCGTTGTTATGAATCAGGGCTATATTCAACAAATCGGAACGCCAGAGCATATTTATAATGAACCGGAGAATGCCTTTGTAGCAGACTTTATTGGTGATAGCAACATTATTCCCTCTACTATGGTGGAAGACAAATTGGTGAATATTCTTGGTGCTAAATTCCCTTGTGTCGATGTTGGTTTTGGTAAAAACAAACCAGTAGATGTTGTAATTCGTCCTGAAGATATTGATTTAGTGAAACCAGAAGATGGAACCATACAAGGTACTGTTACTTCCTTGTTGTTTAAGGGTGTTCATTATGAGATGGATGTTCTGGCAGGTGGACGGGAATGGCTGGTACATTCCACAGATTTATTCCCTGTAGGAACAAAGGTAGGTATTCACGTGGATCCTTATGATATTCAGATCATGAATAAGCCCGCCTCAGAGGATGAGCAGGCTGTGGAAATCTCAGAATAAGTCCTTATTACTAACACACACTAACAGTACAGTCCTTCCCTTTGAGTTAGTTTGTGCCGAGGATTACGCAGGCATAAACTTCTAGGTGTGAAAATTGCTTTTTATTTTCACGCTAAGTACAGTCCTTCCCTAATCTTATAAATTATAATTTGGAGTTGAGTTCCTATGAAAGAAAATAACAAAGGAAAACACCGGCCTGGGAAAACCCCTTCAGAAAAAGTGCGTATGCCACTTTTTAGAAGTGTTAAATGGCTTTCCTTTCCCTATCTTATCTGGATGGCTGGATTTATTATTGTTCCTCTGATTTTAATAGTATATTATGGTTTAACTGCTAAGGATGGCGGCTTTTCCTTTGAGAATATTGCATTAATTTTAAATCCCATTAATCGTGAAGCATTACTTCTCTCCTTAGGGCTTTCCATCGTTAGTACAATCATATGTCTTTTGTTAGCTTATCCGCTGGCCATGATATTAAGTAATGCAAAGATGAAAAGTAGTAATTTTATAGTACTGATTATTATTCTTCCTATGTGGATGAACTTCCTGTTAAGGACTATAGCTTGGCAGAATATTTTAGAAAAAACAGGTATACTAAATAGTATCTTAAATTTCCTTCACTTACCGGATTTAAGGATTATTAATACACCATATGCTATTGTCCTTGGTATGGTTTATAATTTCCTGCCCTTTATGGTACTTCCAATTTACAATGTATTATCAAAAATTGATAATAACGTAGTAAATGCTGCTAGAGATTTGGGTGCCAACGGCCTACAAACCTTTAGTAAGATAATATTTCCTCTCAGCTTTCCGGGTGTTGTGAGTGGTATCACTATGGTATTTGTACCTTCCCTTACCACTTTTGCTATCTCAACCATTCTTGGAGGAAGTAAAATATTACTCATAGGAAATGTAATCGAACAACAATTCCGCTTGGATAATTGGAATGCAGGCTCCGGTTTGTCCTTGGTATTAATGATATTTATTTTATTCAGCATGGCTGTTTTATCTAAATATGATAAAGGAAATGATGGTGGTGCCTTATGATAAAACGAATAATAAGTAGACTTTATGTCGGCCTGATAGTGCTATTTTTATATGCCCCCATCCTAATTCTTATTGTCCTATCCTTTAATAAATCAAAGTCCAGGGCAAAATGGGGCGGCTTCACCTTACACTGGTATAAGGAACTCTTTCAAAATGAAAATATAATGAATGCTCTTACCACAACATTAATCATAGCATTTCTATCAGCTATTATTGCAACGGTTATTGGTACAGCAGCATCCATCGCAATCAACAGTATGAGAAAGACACCCAAAACAATTCTTATTAGTATAACTAATATACCTATGCTCAATGCGGATATTGTTACAGGTATTTCCCTTATGTTAGTCTTTGTTGCTGTTCGTTTTACCTTAGGTTTTTCTAGCGTTCTACTAGCACACATAACCTTTAATATACCTTATGTAATCCTTAGTGTCATGCCAAAGCTCAGACAATTAAACCCCCATACCTTTGAGGCGGCGCTAGATCTGGGAGCCACACCATTGTATGCATTTTTCAAAGTAATACTTCCAGACATCTTCTCTGGTGTTATATCCGGCTTCTTTTTAGCCTTTACCATGTCCCTGGATGATTTTGTTATTACTTACTTTACAAAGGGTCCGGAGGTAAATACCTTATCTACTATCATTTATACAGAAGTAAAAAAGGGAATCAAACCAGAGATATACGCATTATCAACTCTGATGTTCACTTCAGTATTATTACTACTTGTCTTAATTAACCGAAAAAATGCAGGTAAGAGTGCTCCAATGCGTAAATTTTAATAAATAAGAGGAGAATTAGAAAGAATGAAAAAACTTATTGCATTAATGTCTATCTTAGCAATATCCATAGGTACCCTTACTGCTTGTGGCCAAGATAGTGGCGAAAAAGTATATGTCTACAACTGGGGACAATATATTGATGAGGATGTTTTAAAAGAATTTAAAAAACAAACTGGAATCACTGTGGTCTATGAAGAATTTGAATCCAATGAAGATATGTATTCAAAAATTAAAGCTGGTGCTGTATCCTATGACGTAGTTTGTCCTTCTGACTACATGATTCAGAAAATGATTGAAGAAGATATGTTAGCTGAAATCAATTTTGATAATGTACCAAACCTCAAAAACATCGATACCACATATATTGAAGCTTCCAAGGGTTTTGATCCTGAGAATAAATATAGTGTACCTTATTGCTGGGGAACTGTAGGTATTCTTTACAATAAGACCTTGGTAGATGGCCCAATCGATAGCTGGAGCGCTATCTTTGATGAGAAATACTCCGGTGATATCTTAATGATAGACAGTGTTCGCGATGCCTTTGCCATTGCTTCTTCTTACTTAGGTTATGATATCAACACCACAGATGCTACCCAGATTGAAGAAGCAAAGAAGCTTCTGCAAGCCCAATATCCACTGGTTCAAGCCTATGTAGTAGATCAGGTTCGTGATAAGATGATTGGTAAAGAGGCTGCCCTTGGCGTAATCTATTCCGGTGAAGCAATCTATACCCAAAGAGAAAATTCAGATCTAGAGTATGTTGTTCCCAAGGAAGGCTCCAATGTATGGATTGATGGTTGGGTAATTCCTAAGAACAACAGAAGCAAAGAAAATGCAGAAGCCTTTATTAATTTCATGTGTGATGGTGACATCGCTCTGAAGAATTTTGAATACATCACCTACTCTACTCCAAATAAGGTTGCTAGAGATATGATTACAGATGAGGATATTAAAAATAGTACTACTGCTTTTCCTGAACAAGCTGTTTTGGACAGATGCACTACCTTTAAATATCTAGGCGAGGAACTAGAAAATACTTATATCGAAAAATGGAATGAAGTAAAATCAGGGATAAAATAATCAAATTAAGTTACTTTTTTTCTACATTTATAAGTAAAAGAACGTTGTAAAGCATAAAAGCTTTACAACGTTCTTTTACTTTTAATCCTTGGGGGTTATTCATAGCATTGATTTAAACATTTCCTTTTTACAAAAAGCTTGTCTATTATGCTAATTAAGCTTCTCCATTAGCTCTGGATACATATATCTTGCTAGCTCTTTTATACCATCGAGATAGCGGAAGGAAGGTGATGATATAATTTTCTCATCTATTACATATACTCTCCCTTCTTTCACTGCTTTGATGGTGTCAAAACCAGGACGATTGCTAATTGTTTCCACATCTCCTCCCGAATTCATAGAACCACTTTGGGATACATAAACATCAATTTCATTGGCATTTTCTAATACTTTTTCAACTCCGTATTCTGCAATAGAGCCACCCTCTGTCATTGCCTTGATTCCCTGTGCTATATTAATACCTCCAGCAAAGGTTATAGCTAAACCTGGCATACTTGTATCGGATACGGTTCTCAACTCATTTTCAGTAGACTCAAAGAATACTGTTTGCTTGTTATCAACAGCAGAAGT
The DNA here is from genome assembly GCA_023443625.1 of Bacillota bacterium. Next base: position 24,920 of record JAEZTQ010000045.1, read on the forward strand.
AAGCTCTGTTATTGCTTCGATATCAGCATGAAACTGTTCTAATTTTTCTTTTGCTTTTTCCTCTTTACCTAAAAGAACACCCAATTTCTCAATATAGGAATCAAATTCCTCGAAGGACTCTGAATACAAGGAAACCACTTGTATTCCAGCTTTCTCAAGGGCCTCAACAAATTCAGGATTTTTCTTAGCGATAAAAGGTCTAATTAGTACAACATCAGGAGCTGCTGCAATAACTTCTTCTGGATCACCAGCATAATCAAATACAGGTAAAGAGGCCGCCTCAGCTGGATAAGTAGCTGTCTTATAATTACCAATTAATTGATCTCCACCACCTAAATAGTAAATATTTTCTGTATGTGCAGAATAGAGGCTAATAATTCTCTCCGCAGGTTTCTCTAAATTAATCTCTTTTCCATCATCATCTACAAAGTGTATTAAAGTATCTTCCACTACTTTCTCATCTTCTGTAGTATCTTCAGTATCTGTTTGATCTGCTTGATCTTCTTCATCTGCATTACCCTCTTCTTGTGATGTTGTCGCTGGAGCCTCTTTCTTCTCTTCGGCCTTTTGTGTACATCCAATTAATAAAATCATACACATAAATAGCATTACTAGTAAAACTTTTGCATTCTTCATTTTCATATCCTCTTTCTTTTTACTTTTTTATTCTTTATATATAACAAATCTATTATTTGGATAGATTTGAATATCCACATCAAATACCTTACTAAAAAAAGAATGGTTCAGTAGTTCATCTGGGGAGCCACATGCAGCCAATTTTCCATTTTGTAGCGCCATAATTTGATCACTATAGTTGAAAGCAATGTTTAGGTCATGATGAATGGCTAATATACTCATTTTATTTTTCTTCTTCAATTCATTTAGTAATTGATTCATTTGAAATTTAGCTGATATATCTAAATCCGACATTGCCTCGTCAATAATGAGTAATTTGGGGTTTTGGACTAAGGACCTGGCTAGCAATACTCTCTGGAGCTCCCCCCCACTAATATTGGTTAATTCTTTTTCAGCAAGATGAATTGCTCCTGTTAATCTAAGTACTTCTTCCACTTGTTTCAGCTGTTCTTCTCCAACCTTTTCAAATCGAGCGATATGAGGGTGTAATCCCATAAGTACAGCTTCAAAACAGGTATAGGGGAAATTGCATATTGTGTTTTGATAAATTACAGCGATTTCTTTTGCAGTATCCTTAATTTTCATATCCTGTAGCTTTCTTCCTCTATACTGTATACTTCCACTACTTTCTTTTAGCTGCCTGGTTACCAGATTTAATAAGGTCGTTTTTCCACTTCCATTTGGACCAATAATTGTGTTATAAGTTCCTTCTTCAATTTCAAAACTAATATCTGAAAGTATAGTTGTTGCCCCATAGGAAAATGATAATCTATCTACTTTCATTAACTTGCTATTCATCCAAGCATCCTCTCTTTCTCTTTTTCGTAAAAATATAGATAAAGAAAGGTCCTCCCAACAGACTTGTTATTACACCTACAGGTACCTCACTTCCTGACATTACTCTTGAAGCATTATCAGCAAGTAGTAACAATATCCCCCCTGTTGCAGAGGATAACATAATTAAACTTCTGTTATCTGAAGTGAACCAAAATCTCAAAATATGAGGAACAACCAATCCAACAAATCCAATTACGCCGCAAGAAGCCACACATACTGCCGTGATAACAGCTCCCAAGATCAAATAAAAGGTTCGCAATACCGAGGTATTCACACCCAAGGTTTTTGCATTTTTTTCACCCATAGTCATAATATTTAAATCATTTGCAAAGATATAAGCCAAAATGCTAGCTATTAATATAACCGGTACTAAAAGCACTAAATCGTCCCAACTTTTTGAAGATAAACTTCCCATAAGCCAAAATACAATGGCACTAACATTTTCTCCTGCCAACATTTTCATGTAAGTCAATCCTGCTGATAAGATGGAACTAACAATAATACCCGCAATAATTAGATTTGAACTTTTCATACCTCCACCAGAATTAGCAATTGTGATGACAATCACTAAGGTTAGAAATGCCATTACCAATGCCGATAAAGTCGTTGATATTACAATGGAAAACATAAGATTAATAAGTATTGCTATAGAGGCACCAAAGGCTGCTCCCGTTGAAACTCCCAATGTATAAGGGTCTGCAAGGGGGTTTTGTAAAATCCCCTGAAAGATGACACCTGCTACTGATAGCCCCATACCCACAAAGAAACCACACAGAATTCTCGGAAGTCTAATCTCCCAAACTACTGCCACCACGTTCTTTGGTATATCCTCAATCCATTGTGGCTGTGCAAAGAATTTCGCAAATACTATTTTACTAACTTCTGAAATGGAAATCTTCATATCCCCCATATTTACATTTAGAATGATTATCATTGCACCTAACAACAGAAGCACCAAAAAGATACATCGATATTTATGTTGTTTTTTCATGTACTTATCTTTTAATGTCATCTTGTCACCTTCTTTAACAAAAAAATAGATATCATACCCGAGCAAAATTTCGAGTTGATATCTATGTAGCATAAATTGGATAGATAGACTGCAATTGCAGTCTACTTCCTTTGATATCCAAACGAAATACCCCGGTGCCCGCAGAGCATTCGACAAGACATAGGCAAGTATCTCGACTTAACGTTGAAAGATGCTTCAACGAAATACGGTAACGGCCTTGCGCAGGATTCTAACCTGACTTCCTTTTATACCAAATGGTACCTATATCCCTGAATTATGAAGTTTTATTGGTCTTTATTTAATGATTACAATGGTATAATAACTAGCTTCATTCCCTATATTATCTAATCCAATGGCTATTTTTTCATCTTCCCATCCACATTTTTCTACCATTGCAATATAGAGTTTTTTTTCTTTTACTACCTTTTTGATTTCTTCTAACTTTTTTCCTGCTTTTAGTAAAATTTTAGTACCAGATAACTGAAAGATCTGGTCAATCCCGTAGGTTGCAGGAATAATATGAATTTCCTCTTCCTTCTCGCCCAGTGCAATCCCTAATTTTGCAGCGATTGCGCAAAAGGAGGGAACACCACTAATCATCTGGGCATGATAACCCATTTCACAAATCCTTGTATGCAAATACTGATAAGTAGAATAAATAGAGGGATCTCCCAGAGTCAGAAAAGCAATATTTTTATCTTTTTTTAATACCTCTGCTAATTTTTCTATATTCTTCTTATGGCTCATTTCTAAGATTTCATTATTTTTTGTCATGGGACAATCAAGATAAATACATTCCTTCTCTTCAATCTCTGAATAAATCTCCTTTACAATCCCATAGGAAGCACAAGAATCCTTCTCCTTATTAGGAAGTGCTATATAATCGCACTCCTTAATCATTCTCAATGCTTTTATGGTTATGAGCTCCGGATCACCTGGACCTACGCCTATTCCATATAAGGTTCCACCCATAATAATCCTCCTTTCTCTTCTGCAATTCATTTTAATATGCAATCTAATCTCTCTTATTATCTAACATATATAATAAAGCATTACAGATTGCGGCAGCGACATTGCTACCACCCTTTCTTCCCTTTGCTACGATATAAGGTACCTCTGTAGTCATTATCAATTCTTTAGACTGAACCACATTAACGAAACCAACCGGTACTCCTATGACTAACTCTGGATTTAATTTTCCCTCTTTCACCAACTCATAAATTCTAATTAATGCTGTTGGTGCATTACCAATAGCAAAAATAATCTTGCGATTTAATGACAAAGCCTTCTCTACACTGGCAACTGCTCTTGTTGTTCCCATTTCTTTAGCCTTTTTGGCTATATCCTCATCTGACATAAAGCAAAAAACTTCGCCCTGAAATCGCCCTAATACATTCTTATTAATACCGGCCTTTACCATTTGTGTATCTGTTACTATACAGGCTCCTTCTCTTAAGGCTTGTAATCCACGATTTATAGAATCCTTAGAGAACATCATAGTATTGGCATAATCAAAATCTGCTGTGGTATGAATAACTCGCTTTATGATTGGCTCCTGCTCTGCTGGCAATAGCCTATCCCCCATTTCTTCTCTAATGATTGCAAAGCTTCTTTGTTCAATCTCATTGGGCAATACTTGCTCTAACTTAATATCCATAGCAATTAACCTGGCCTTTCTATTTTTCAATCCCTCTTCTGGCACGAATCCCCCTATCAAAGGGGTGTTTCACCTTATTAATTTCAGATACATAATCAGCAATAGATAACAATTTGTCTCCCGGATTTCTTCCCGTAAGAACAACTTCCAAATTCCCTGGCTTATTCTTCATAAAATCTATTAAATACTCCTCATCCACCAGTTGATTTTGTATTGTTGATATTATTTCATCAAGTATTAATAGAGTCCCTCCTGCAAGAGCTTTCTCCACTGCTGTTTGTAGAGTCTCTTCAAGTAAATCCGTATAGAATTGCCTAGCCTCTATCTTATCTGCTTCTGACATATTTTTATAAAATCCAAAGTTCTTCCTACTATGTAGTACTGTAATACCTGAAATGTTTTTTAGTATTTTAATTTCTCCGGAAGTATCCTTTTTCGAGAATTGTGCAAATACTACCGGGATATCATGCCCTAGGGCTCTTATTGCCAATCCAATACCAGCCGTTGACTTTCCCTTGCCATCCCCGCAATAAATATGAATTAACCCAAGTGAAGCATTGTCCACAGTAACCAGACTCCTCTCTTACTATCCTCTCTTACTATCCTCTCTTACTATCCTCCCAAACTATAATCCTAAATCTATGATTTCATAAACCTTATTCATATCCATATGTTCCCTTAAAATTTTAGCTAATTTATCATATTGTTGCTCCTTATAAGCTTCATAGGAGAGCACCATTTGTTCTTTAGGATCCAAACCCTTTCTGGTATATAAGAGGTTTGCTAACCCTATTCTCACGGACTCTGTATCAAAAACACCATGGAGATAGGTACCGCATACATTATCCTTACACATTCCATCTAGTTGGTGAGATTCTAACTCTACAAAGGGATAGCAATTATCTGCCCTACCTTTATCATACGCTTCTTGTAAAGGTACTTTATTTGCAGCTTTCGTTATACCCATATGAATTTCATAGCCTTCAACTTCTGCACCGGATAACAAGGAGAATTCTTGGGAAAGAGTATGAATTCTTCCTTTCACTCTGGTTCTTATTTTTTCTTCTTGGAATACTGTTGCTACAGGTAAAAGCCCCATGCCTCTAATACTTTCCTGTCCTTCAACTCCATGAGGGTCGCTAATATGTTCCCCTAGCATCTGATAGCCACCACAGATACCAAAGATCAATGTTCCTTTTTTTGCTTCCTGTAAAATAGTACTTTCCAGCCCATTTTGCCTCATCCACTTTAAATCTTCTATGGTATTTTTTGTACCAGGAAGTATTATCATATCTGGTTCTCCTATTTGATATGCATGTTTGACATAACGAATGGAAACTCCCTCCAGGGTTTCAAGAGCATTAAAATCTGTAAAGTTGGATATTCTAGGCAGATGAATCACCGCAATATCAATGATTGCCTTATTAGCCGTATACTGAAGCCTTTCAGATAAACTATCCTCATCATCAATATCAACATGCATATGAGGAACCACTCCAATAACCGGAATTCTACATTTCTCTTCTAGCATAGCAAGGCCTGGAGTAAGTATCTTTTCATCCCCACGGAACTTATTAATGATCAGTCCTTTGACCATCTCTCGTTCCTCATCCTCAAGGAGGGAGGTTGTACCATATAACTGAGCAAATACACCCCCACGGTCTATATCACCCACCAATAATACTGGTGATTTTGCCAGCTTTGCCATCCCCATATTTACTATATCTTCACTTTTTAGATTAATCTCTGCTGGACTACCCGCTCCTTCGATTACGATAATATCATACTCCCTATCTAAGGCCTCATAAGCTTTCATAATATCTGGAATTAGTTTCTTCTTATGTTTAAAATAGTCTATAGCGTGCATATTGCCGCGTACCTCTCCATTGACAATTACCTGGGACCCCATATCTGTCGTGGGTTTTAATAATATGGGATTCATTAGAACAGACGGTTTAATGCTGCAAGCCTCCGCTTGCATTACCTGTGCTCGCCCCATTTCTAATCCTTCCTCTGTTATAAAGGAGTTTAGGGCCATATTCTGAGATTTAAATGGTGCTACTTTATAGCCATCCTGTTTAAAGATACGACACAGTCCGGCTACTATAAAGCTTTTTCCTGCATTTGACATAGTTCCCTGTATCATGATTGATTTAGCCATCTCTTATCCTCCGAACTTGTAACTTCATTGTCTAGTTCTTTCTTCACACTAACAGTACATGCCTTCCCTTTGAGTGCTTCTTTCCAAATCTGTATCAGCTTTTCATTCTCATTATGTCCCCTAATTGCTATTCGGTAATACCCCTTTTTTAACCCAAGGTAATTACTACAATCTCTTATCAAAATTCCTTTCTTTCTTAACATTTCTCCTAATTCCTCCGAGGCTTGAAAGAAGATAAAATTAGCACTTGCTCCATAAGTTTTTACTACTAATCCTTGCTTTAACTCTGTTAATAGATACTTTCTTTCTATCTTCATTAATCTGTGTGTCTTGGCAAGATAAACTTTCTCCTTTAAGGCTGCGATACCCGCTGCTTCGGCAGGAACTGATATACTCCAGGGTTGGCACACTTCCTTCATTTTAGAAAGTATACCCTTATTCCTTGTAAAACCGTATCCTAATCGTAATCCTGGCATTCCATATATCTTAGTAAAGGCTTTCAATAAGAATAATGTATTAAATTGTGAGACATATTCTTTCATAGAAAATTCCTCTGGAGATTGTATAAAATCTATAAAACATTCATCTAATACCAACAAAGTATTTTGCTTTTCACAACGCTGGGCTATTTGCAGCAAAAGCCTTTGATCTATTAATTGTCCTGTAGGATTATTGGGATTGCACAAAAACACCATATCTATGTCGTCCTCTAAATAAGTTAAAAAATCCTCTTGCAGGATAAACCCCTTCTCCTCCTCTAATGTATAGTAATTGATTTCACAATCTACACTGCGAAGGGCCTGCTCATATTCTGCAAAGGTTGGAGCAAGAAGTAGCGCCTTTCTTGGTTTTCTAGCCAAACAAACCATAAAAATTAATTCCGAAGCTCCGTTGCCGCATATGATATATTCCTTAGGAATATTCTCTGCTTCTTCTATGGCACTAAGTAACAATTCATATTCCACATCTGGATAATGTATACACCTAGATATGGCTTCTTGTGCAGCTTTTTTTGCAGAAGGAGGAATGCCCAAAGGGTTTATATTAGCTGAATAATCCAACTTAATATTATTGCGATAAATATCTCCACCATGTTTATGTTTCATCCTATTACCCCATTGTTTTTAAGACTTATTATATAGATTTAAAAGGAAAGAAAGCTCTTCATTATAAGAATTTTTAATGATACCAGCAGCACCATCCCTAAAAGACTAGATACATAAAGTAACCTATTCGCTATTTTAATATCCTCATAATGTATCTCACGCAATGGATTTCCAATCCCTTTCTTTTTTACTAGTTTCCCAAAATAATAAGCATCTCCAGCCAAGGCAATGCCTAATGCTCCTGCACAGACTGCTTCTGTATGAGCGGAATTAGGGCTGGCATGGTTATAGCGATCCCGTTTATAAATGCCATATGCCTCCTTCCAATTAAGTCTCAAGACAAAACTTGCGCCCATCATTAAAAATGCTGATATTCTAGCTGGTATGTAATTAAGCACATCATCAAGGCGAGCTGCTGCCCATCCGAAATATAAATATCTATCATTCTTGTAACCTATCATAGAATCCATGGTATTAATGGCTTTATAGAAGAAGCCTCCCATTACCCCAAAAAGGATCATATAAATCATAGGGGCAATAATACCATCTGAGGTGTTTTCGGCTACGGTTTCAACAGCCGCCTTTGCTACACCTTCTTGGGTTAACTGATCCGTATCTCGTCCCACAATCATGGATACCGCTTGTCTCGCTTTTGATAAATCCCCTTTTTTTAATTCATGGTATACCTTCATACTCTCAACCTTCAGTGATTTAGTAGCCAATAGTTGGTAGCACATAATACACTCTAATCCAAATCCCAAGTAGGGATGAATATGATAGCCAAGAGTTAACAGACTATAGGAAATGCCTAGTGTAAAAAGAAGCACAAGAAAAATCAGCCCTACTCCTGCCAGCCTTTCTCCCTTTTTCGTTTTAGGAAATACTTTTCTTAAAAACTTTTCAAATAAATTAATAGAGCTACCTATTCCCTGTACTGGGTGCCATATCCCATGGGGATCTCCAACCACTAAATCAATCAAATATCCGATGCAAAGCGCCAATAACGATTCCTTCATCCTTCTCCTCACACTTTCCCAAATACCCATTACCATTCTCAATATTCCAATGAAAATAATCCTTATGGGGATAAGAATATGCGTCCAATATGGACATAATTGTTCCTCCATGAACAACGAAAGCTATTTTTTTCTTACCCTCTTTTCTGGCCTTTTGGAGGATAGTTTTAAAAGCACCCACACATCTGCGTTGAAATTCCCTCTTGCTTTCACCCTCCATAAGCTTCAGCTCACAATAACTATCAATCCATTGCTGATAGATGGGATTCCCATTTAATTCATGATAATTTTTATATTCAAAAATACCAAAGTCCATTTCTTTAAAATCTGTTATTATCTCATAATCCATACCCGGATAGAGCAGCTGACAGGTTTCTAAACACCTCTTCATTGGACTAACATAAAGAAGATCTACCTCTGGCAATGTTTTAAATTTTAAATCCTCTATGGAGTCCTGTAGAATTCCTTCATCCGTGCTTCCTACATATCTTCCCTCCAAATTACCCTTGGTTTTTCCATGGCGAATGAGATATAGCTCCACTATTTAAGTCTCCTTCCCAAACCACAGGAAACACGAACCACTTCCTCGGCTATATGAGCCAGATAGGAGCAAATCCTACCAACCATTTCCCTGTATTCTCTATCAAATACACTCATAGGTACAACCCCGCATCCAATTTCATCACTAATAATAATAAAGTTTGGATTACTATCTAGAAAACCCTCCATCTCTTTTATAAGATTTTCTTTCACGCTACCTTCATCCAGCTTTGGATTTCCTGCCTCAACAAGATTATTTACTTCCATAAGATATCTTTTTATATAAGAATGAAAATCTCGGATTCCTTTATAAGTTGTAGTAGGAATACTTGATAAGAATGGGCAGGTGTTTCCATCTAAGATATCCTCTGCGTCTACTGCATAGTGGCTTCGTACATAATCTAGCTTTCCTTGATAAGCTCCACCAATTACCAGTTTCATCTATTCATCCTCCATCCTACCTTTCTAGTATGACTGCCATAATTAAGATAGCCAATTCACAGATCTGAATAAAATATCCGGCTAAGTCCCCTGTTATCCCACCAAATTCCTTATAAGATATATAGCGATAGTAAAGAAAGGTAAGGATTCCAATCATTGATGTTGCAATTCCTCCAACAGGAGATATCAACAGCATTCCTACTATGGATAAGATAATATATAGGATCATCATTGCTTGTACCAATGGTTTTCTAGCCATATCTGCAAAGGTAGCTACCAAACCATTGGCTTTCGCTCCTTTTAAGGTTACAACTCCCAAACCACTAAGTGCTCTTGATAGTACAAATCCTATAGCAACTAACCAGATGCTATTGGAAGTAATTTCACTCATAAATGCCAATGATATGAAGAAGTATATCAAGCTGCAAATAAGAGCAAAGGCGCCAATATGAGGGTCTTGAAGGATGGCAAGTTTTTTCTCCTTTTCCTGATAGGATCTTCTTGCATCCATGGTATCGATAAATCCATCTAAGTGAATTCCTCCGGTAATAACAAGGGGTGTTATAATGAAAATTGCTGTTCTAAAAATTACTCCCAGCTGAAAATATTGAAAAAGATAGTATTCCAGAAGTACAAATCCGCCAATTACCATTCCAATTAGAGGGAAAAAGCATAAGGCATTTTTCATACTCTTTTGGGTCCAGGAAACCTTAGGCATTGGTATTTTAGAATACATTGAAAAAGCAATAATCAATGCTTTCATAAATGCTTACCTCCCTCTAAAGAAGAAATAGCTATCGGTATAGAATATACTACCTCCCAAGCCCTGTCTGCCATTTTTCCAATTCTTTGATTGATTTTCCCCAGATAAGATAAATAGCGTATCGTTTCACTATCATAGTCAGATCCATCTGAGAACACTTCATTGGTAACTATGATGAGATTTTTCACGCAGCTGTTAATCCTATCAATATCCTTAAGGATGGCATCAACGGTATGTTCTCTGGCACCATCCTCTCGGTACATTTCATTGGCAACTAAGTTTGACATGCATTCTAGTAACACTGTCATATCTTTATGTAGAAGGAGTTTACCTAAGGATATATAGCATTCTATGGTCTTAAAATTCTTCCTTTCCCGCATTATCTGATGTCGTTTGATTCGTTTTCTACACTCATCATCAAAGGGCTGCATAGTAGCAATATATATCAAGTCATCACCTAAGGAAACTGCTAAATTCTCTGCATATTCGGATTTACCACTCCCGCTTCCACCAGTAATCAAATAAAGCATATACTACTCTCCTTCATCATAATTATGGTACTTTTCAATGGCATGATCTAAAAACGTTCCCATCTCTTCATAGACCGCTGCTGCCATAGTAATGACCGGAATCGCTGCAATTGCTCCAGTTCCCTCTCCCAGTCTCATGTCACCCTGCAATATAGGTTCCATATCCAGTGCTTGTAATAGAAGTCTGCTTGCTGGTTCCCTAGATTCATGGGTCGCAATCATATATTTCTTTACTTTCGGCTCAATTTGATAAGCTGCCAGTGCAGCTACACAGGATATCACACCATCGATGAGGATTGGAATACCATAGATAGCTCCACCCAAAAAAGCTCCAACCATACCTGCAATTTCATATCCTCCAATATCCGCCAAAGTATCTAGAATAGTAGCTTGATCTTCTCTATCATAGTAGCGCTTAATAATACCTTCAATGACACTTATCTTATGCTCGTACTTATCCTTAGATAGACCTGCGCCTTTTCCAGTTACCTGTTTAGCGCTTTGATTAAGAAAAACAGCAGCTAATGCACTGGTTGGTGTTGTATTGCCTATTCCCATCTCTCCTGTTGCTATGAGTCCATAACCCATTTCCTTTAAATCTCTTACAACCTGAACACCTGCTATAATAGCAGCCCGGCATTGCTTTATTGTCATAGCCGATTCTTTTGCTATATTTTTCGTACCTCTATTAATCTTTCTATCAATAACCTGTGTAGTCCTCAATTCCTTATTGGGATAAGGCTCAACATCCATCCCCATATCAATAGGGTATACATCTACATTGGCTACCTTAGCCATTGTATTCACTGTCGAGTTGCCTTTGGCAAAATTCTCAGATACAATTCTAGTCACATAAGCTCCAGTCTGCGTAACACCCTCCTTAACCACACCATGGTCGGCACAAAATATAACAAGTGCCTTCTTTTCTAAGTTAAGGTCTTTTGCATCTCTTTTTATTCCCGTTATCTGAGTTATAATATGTTCCAGTTTCCCAAGACTACCGATTGGCTTTGCTATAGAGTTCCACCTAGTAACAGACTGTTCCATAGCTATCTTATCCAGTTCCTGTATTTGCTTTAAAAGTTCCTCTAGCTCCATATGTAATTTGCATTAGTTCGTTACTACTAATACTTCCTCCTAACCTAAACCAGTTGTATTTCATTCATCTTCTACTTATTATCCCTATACCTTAAGCATGCTTCAATCAATTGATAGGCTGCCTCCACATTCCCGTATAAATACAGATGTGGGAAACCTGCCAGTACATTCTCCTTCCCATGAATACAAGGATAAGTCCTATTACCGATTGGTTTTGTAGCCATGAAATCATCTCCTGGCATCCCACTCTCATAATAATGAAATTCGTGAGCCCGAAGATGGCTCCTTGGCTCTCCTATAACTGAAGTACACAAGCTTTCTAACTCAATGTAACCAAATCTCTGTAGCCTATGTGTTTTATAGGCTTTGGCCTGGATAACGCCCACCATAGGATAACTCACGCCCTGAGCATCTTCTAATTCATCATGTAGGTATAAGAAACCACCGCATTCTCCGATACAGGGCATACCATCTACTACCGCTTTCATTATACTTGCCCTCATTGATTTATTGCTCGATAGCTCCTTCGCATGTAGTTCAGGATATCCTCCGCCAAAGATCAGTCCATCTAATCCTTTTGGTAGTTCTTTATCTTTTATGGGTGAAAAATAACATAACTCTGCCCCCATTTGCTTAAGCAAATCCAAATTATCTTCATAATAGAAGGAAAAGGCCTCATCCCTTGCTATTCCAATTCGGACTGTATGTTTACAATAAGGGATTTTAGGTATCTCATACTCTAGTACAGGGGCACTCTTTGCTATTTCTATAATTTTATCTAAGTCCAAGGTCTCTTCGAATACCTTTGCCAGTGAAATAATCTTTTCTTTAAATCCTTCCACTTCATCCGGTGATATTAATCCAAGATGTCTACTATCAATGGATAACTCCTGTAATTTTGGAACATATCCCAGTACAGGTATTTTTAACTCCTCTTCCACTTTACCTTTGATTGTCTCATAAAACATAGGGGACATATGGTTTAGAATAATTCCCTTGATATTACTGTCTTTTCTATAGGATAGGAATCCCAAAAGGGTGGCAATTAAAGAAAGACTCATTCCTTTTCCATTCAAAATAAGTATCGTTGGACTTTGGGTTATGGAAGCAATATCATAGGTACTAGCCTTGGTAGATACTCCTCCTAAACCGTCATAATATCCCATTACACCTTCTATCACTGATAGATCCATATCAAAGGAAGTATTAGCAAAAAGATATTTCACTATATTCTCAGGTGCTAAATAAGAATCCAAATTTCTTGATTTAGTCCCTATCACTTTGCTGTGAAACATGGGGTCTATATAATCTGGACCACATTTAAAGGAAGCCACTTCTAATCCCCTGTTTTTTAAGGCCTGTAATATTCCACAGGTGATGGTAGTTTTGCCACTGCCACTGGATGCTGCTCCAAATACAATTCTTGGTATTTGTATCTGCTTCATACGGTTCCTCATTCCTGTGCATGTTTTTTATACATTAAATTAGTGCTAAGTGTATTATTCACACAAGTTACCTTGTTGCCTTTGTTATCCATTTCCTGTAAATGAGATAACGTATACTGGGTTCTGCCCCATCATCAAATGATAATCACCAAGCTCCTTTGATTTGGCAACAGACACTTGAACAATCTCTGTCTCCTTAACAGGAAGTGTTTTTACTAAATTAACCGTTTCTCCCAGGCATTCTAAAGAAACAGCATTGAGCACTACTCTGGCTTTGGGATTTTTTGAAAAGACCAGCTCCAAAATTCTAGACAAATTGCCCGACGACCCTCCAATAAACACATGGGTTGGTATGGGTAAAGAATCTATACAGGCTGTAGCTTCTTCTCCAACAATCTTCACATTAGACAGATGAAATTTCTTTCGATTCTCCTCAATCAATTTTTGTGCCTCAGCATTCTTCTCAATGGCATATACTTTTCCATCTTCTAATAATCTGGCAACCTCAATTGAAACAGATCCCGTACCTGCTCCTACATCATACACTATGGCGTTTTTCCTTAAATCTAATTTTGAAATAGAAACACTACGAACTTCACATTTCGTCATGGGGGTATGGCCACGAATAAATTCCTCATCCCTTATTCCGTGGGTTATAGCATGATTTCCCTCTAGAAACCTTTGATCATTCTCCTTATCCTCCATATTAGGATGATAACTTTGTGCTGGGACACTTTCATTTTCAATATAAATAACAGCTAGGGGGTCAAAGGTTATATCGATCAACTCTCCCGGTAACCTTGTTATAATTCTCTCGTTCTCGTAAGATAGATTCTCACCTACGGTTATTCGGACCTTCCCAAGCTTTTCTTTAAGAAGCTCCTTACTGATATCACTTACACTCTTATTTCCGCCAAGAAGAGCAAAAACTTTTCTATTGGATTTGACCTTCTCTACGATATCTGTTTCTAGTCCATGAAGACTGATAAAGGTTACATCCTCCCAGGTAAGTCCCATTTTACTTAGTAAATAGATAGGGGATGAAATGCCTGGTATATTATTCACTTCAAAGGCTTGTAGATAAGGGCGAAGGCGCTTTGCTCCACTATAAAAGCCAATATCTCCAGAAAAAGCAATCACAATATCCTCATATTCTATATGTTCATTGATATATTCAATAATTTCATCATTTTTACTGCTTACAAAAGTATCCTTATGAAAGCTTAATAATCCCTTGATCACCCTTTTAGCGCCAATGATCAATTGACATCCTTTCAGCACTTCTATTCCCTCAGTGGTCAGCGTTTTTTCATTGCCCATCCCTATTCCTAGCAAAGTTACACGACGTTTTTTGGTAACCAAATAACGTTGATGAATCATTTCTTTCGCTTCTTTAATTGTTAGACCTTGACAATCCTTGGGACGCCCTATAACAATGGGAATAGTACCTGTTTCCCTTGCTGCTTCCAGCTTATCCATAAAGCCACCGGCATCTCCTGACTCTTTTGTTACTAGATATGTGGCTTTGATTTGCTTAAGTAAACCTACATTCAACTCTTTCTGAAAAGGTCCTTGCATACAAATAATCTGACTTTCTAGAAACCCCAATGCTAGACAATCCTTTATTACCTCAACAGAAGTAAGTACTCTTGCATAACATCGCTCCTTGTAGTGAGCTAATGCAGTAAATTCCCTTAATTCTTTACTTCCTGTGGTGATCAAAATCCTCCCACTGGTATTTTTTAGGTATTCCACTGCCTCTTTTAAACTATTAACCCATACCACAGTTTTTTCCAAGTCTTTCCCTGCTGCTTGTCCAAAATCATCACCAGTTTTTTGATCTATAGCTTGTCCTATTTTTGGTCCTTCTACTTGTCCTTTTTTTCTTAAAACTCGGACATATTCCAGATTTCTTTTTTCACATGCCTTGCGTATATTCTCCGATACAACAAGGGCATAAGGATGGGTTGCGTCAATTACCATTTGAAAAGCATGTTCTTTCATCAGCACTTCCATCTGCTTTTCTGTCAGTCTCTCTGATAAGATCTTTATATGTTTTCCCTTAGGAAGAAGCTTTTCACCATATTCAGTGGCAACACATACACATGTAGGAATCTCTTTTTCATTTAAAAGCTCCGCAAGTATTCTCCCTTCCATAGTACCGCCAAACAGTAATATTTTAGTCATTGCCCTTCTCCTTCTTAGTTACAGAAATTCTCTCTTTTAACCTCTATAGTTGGTATCCTCTTGGCGTAACCATATAATTTCCTACTCTTTTTGTTGAAGAATTTCCTATATATACAGTGGTAAACATATCAACTTCTTTATGAGCTAATTCAGATAATGATAATACTTCCATAACCTGACCTTCTCTTCCTATATTCTTAGCTATTCCGCAGACTGTATCAGGACTTCGATGTTCCAATACATAGCTACAGGCTTTACTTAAATAATCTTTTCGCTTTATACTGGAAGGATTATAAATACATAAGACAAAATCTCCTTCGGCAGCAAGCTTTATTCTCTTCTCAATTTTTTCCCAAGGTGTTAACAAATCACTAAGACTGATAATAGCAAAATCATGCATTAAGGGAGCGCCCAGAACTGCTGCACCACTGGAGGCTGCAGTAATTCCTGGAATAATCTCAACCTTTACTTCAGGATAATCCCCTCCAAGCTCTAGGATTAATCCCGACATACCATATATTCCCGAATCCCCACTACATATGATAGCCGTTATTTTTCCCTGCTTTGCTTCTTCAAAAGCTAAGATACAGCGTTCCTTTTCCTGCTTCATTGGTGTTGATAAAAACTTTTTCTCACCAAAATGTTCCTTGATTAAATCTATGTATACATTGTAACCAACAATGACGGCACTCTCGACCAGTACATCCACTGCCTTTTTTGTTAATTGATCAAACTCACCCGGACCAATCCCTACCACATATAATTTATTCAAAGCTAATCCTCCTGTCCATTCTTGCTATTGATAAAGTCATTCCCTGTTCTACCACTTTTCCCACCTTTAATGTTCCATAACGACTTCCCAGCACAGCAGCTCTTTCGCAAATATTTCCTACTCCTGTTACTGATTTTACAAAGTCAGAATCATTATATTCTCCTGGTACTGCCTCTAATTCCTTGGCAGTATAGGTAAAGAAAGGCCATCCGTATTTCATAGTAAGTGAAGTTATTGCCTCTTCCTTTTCTTTTAAATCAATGCTTGCTACTGCATATATACTTTGAATGGATAGTTCATGTTCTTTTAATACCCTTAGAAGGAAATTTTCCAAATCAGTACTAGGGGTTCCTTTTCTGCATCCAACACCTAAACAGAGTACCTTTGGTACTAATTTTAAGGTTTGCTCACGAAATACCTCAATTTCATTAAAATGACCTTCCCTTGTGGTAATAAGAATCCTTAAGTTAGCATCCTTCTTTGTTCTTTGAACAATGCCCTTAGGATAAGCATTTTCCACAGGTAACTCACTTTCTAATATGACCTTTTTTCCTTCTAATAAAGCGGCGGATATTTTCGTTACCATATGTCTATCTGTTATTACCAAGTTGTTCTTCTTCGCAAATATATCTACTGCAAAGACCTCATGTAAATCTGTTGCTGTAGAAATAACAGGTTCTCCGCCAGTTATTTTTGCTATTTGTATTGCCAAGGCATTGGCCCCGCCAATATGACCTGATAACAGGGGAATGATATACTTACCCATATCATCTAATGCAATAACTGCAGGATCAAGATATTTATCACGAACAAAAGGTGCAATTGCCCTGACTGCAATTCCACAGGCTCCGATATAAACCACATATTGACTCTCCTTAAATGCTTTTTTAGTCCACTGATGTATATTCTCATCTAAAGGAATAAGCCCATATTCTAAAGCAAACTGTTTTACAGCATAGCCCCGACACAAAAATTCACCTTCACTAAGTTTCTCACATAACTTCTTGTTTAACTCACTGCCATATTTGGTAAAGCTAATAAGATGTATTTTCATCTTATGAAATCCTTCCCTGTCTAAATTCCGTAGTAAATGTGGCATCATAGAGTTTTGACAACTCATACTCCTCTCCAAGAACATTTCCTACAATAATCAGTGCAGTCTTTGTAATTTCTGCTTCCTTAGCAGTCTGAGCTAACGTTGATACTGTACAGAGCCTCTTTATCTCCTCAGGCCAGGTAGCCTTATATACAATCGCTGCTGGTGTATTAGAAGCATAGCCACCTAATACTAACTCTTTTGATAATTCATCCAATAATCCAGTACTAAGAAATATGACCATTGTTGCCTGATGAGCGGCTAACTTCCATATCTCTTCTCTATGAGGTACAGCTGTTCGACCAGCCATCCTAGTAATAATAACGGTCTGGGAGACATCAGGAAGGGTATACTCCATTCCTAGACTTGCCGCTGCACCACAAAAGGAACTGACACCTGGACATACATCATATTGTATTCCAAGGTCCTTTAGGCTATCCATCTGTTCTCTGATTGCTCCGTATAGTGATGGATCTCCCGTATGGAGCCGAACTGTGATTAGTTCTTTCTCCTCAGCTTCCTTCATAACTTCTATTACTTCTTGTAAATTCATAAAAGCGCTATTGTATACCAGACAGCTTGCCTTCTTATTCTCCAATAGTTTGGGATTTACCAAGGATCCTGCATAAATTATAACATCTGCTTCCTGTAATAATTTCAAACCTCTTACGGTGATTAAATCTTCTGCTCCCGAACCTGATCCTACAAAATGTACCATATGAGTTCCTCCACTCCATTGCTTTTTCCCAATAATCCGTGCTTAGTTGAAAAGGTGATAACACCTAGCTTTAACTTTCCCTGGGCTCTTTTATCCAAATGATAAATCATTCTCTCTAATAGCAGCTCCATGGTTTTCTCTAATAATCCTTCTTCCTCTATATACTCCACTGCTTCTTCTGTTGTTATGGAATTGATAATTTTCCTTAACAAATCATGACTTCCTCCAACCATAGTTGCATATGCTGCCAAAATTTCCATACGACAATCACCATACTTAGAATGGGTATTCATAATGCCACCCGCAACTTTTACTAACTTACCTATATGCCCCACGAAGACAACTCCTTCCATTGACTCAATCACTGCTAAGTCAAGGGTATCTCCTATGTAATTACTACATTTAACAACATCCTCTAAATGAACTCCCAAACTATCCCTTATAAATTCTTCGCCATAATTTCCAGGTGTGGTTAAGAAGATTTTTCTGCCTGAGGCTCTTTGCATTCTTATCTCTAGATGTATGGTATCTTTGAGTGCATCTTCACTCATTGGTTCAACAATTCCTGTTGTACCCAAGATGGAGATTCCTCCCTCAATCCCCAGTCTCGGATTGAAAGTTCTCTTTGCTATTTCGATCCCTTCAGGAATGGATATCATAACCTTGATACCGAAGGGATTATCATATTCTTCTAAAACTTCTTCTACAGCGCTTTTAATCATAGCTCTAGGAACTTTATTGATGGCTGCTTCACCAATTTGCTGTTCTAATCCCTTTTTTGTTATTCTGCCTACACCTTCTCCTCCATCAATACAGATACTTTGCTCCTTATGGGCTTGAACATGGGCATAAACCATAATTCCATTGGTAACATCAGGATCATCACCACTGTCTTTTTTTATTCCGCAAAGAGCACTGTCTTTTGTAAAGGTACCTTCCAATACATTTAATTCCAATAATAACCCTTTGGGAGTCATTAAGGAGATCGTATCAACGGCTTTTTGTTGCAGCAACATAAGCACCGCAGCTTTCGCCGCTGCAGCAGCACAGGAACCTGTTGTATAACCACATCTTAGTTTTTGATGACCTTTGACTATAAACTCGTTCATGTAATCTTCTTTTATTTTTCCCCTTTATTCTGTATTTGGATTAGGGTGTCAAATCCTATAACATAAAAAACCCTATTGTTGGATTAGCAACAATAGGGGCATGATTTATTCTATATTTATTAAAAATGGGTACCGAAAGAAAACCTGCTGGTAGGCCTACAATAAATATAGCTTTTCCTGTCCTCACAGAATTGCTATCCATATCAAACTTAGGCAGGTATTCTGACTTATAGATCAACATACATTTTCGTCTTCCCAGATTACTCCAGTGACTGATTATTTAAAATCTAGAAAATGTACTCCTTACATACAGCAATGGGATTGTGCAGGATTCTCACCTGGCTTCCCTATTAATTCCACAACGTATACGCCTGGAAACCTAAATTCTTTCTCAGTATACTATGATAATTTCATACTGTCAATCAATGACCTAATATTTTCACAAAAAATATTCTATCACTTCCATAATAATATAAACAATTACCAAATAGCTATGTTATATTAAAAATGAAACTATTTATTATTATAGGCTTACCCAAACTATTCTCTCAATTTTATTCCTTAACAATATTTCTTTCTTCTCCTCTAAGGAAGGCCTTGATATTATGGTACACTTCTTCTGTCACTCTTTGTCTTGCCTCGACTGTAGCCCAGGCTATATGAGGGGTAATAATTAGTTTGGTGCTATCCTGTATCTCAATAAGGGGATTATCTGCAGACATGGGTTCCTTACTAAGTACATCAAGCCCTGCAGCTGCAATCTGATTTTCCTTTAGTCCCTTTGCCAGGGCGTGTTCATTCACAATCGGCCCCCTTCCCAAATTTAGTAATACTGCTGTTTCTTTCATCAATGCAATTTCTTTCTCTCCGATTAAATCCCTTGTGGTATTATTTAAAGGGGCATGAATAGATACAATATCCGATCTGGTTAAAAGTTCTTCCAAACTCACCTGGACATAATCCGGATTAGCATTCTTTCCTGTGGTAGAATAATAAATCACCTTGCAGCCAAAGTCCTCTGCCACCTTGGCAACACCTCTTCCAATCTCACCAAGTCCAATAATTCCCCAGGTCTTACCTGCCAATTCATTGAACTTTACATTAAAATGACTGAATATATCTGACTTAATATACTGTCCGGATTTTACAAACTGATCATAATAACTTAGCTTCTCATAGACATAGAATAAAAGGGCAAAGGTATGCTGTACCACGGATCTTGTGGAATAGCCTTTTACATTGCAAACACAAATGTTTTTTCCATTGGTATAAGCAAAATCAATGATATTTGTTCCTGTTCCTGTAACACAGATTAATTTAACATTTTGTGCCTTACCTATGGTCTTCTCATTCATAGGTATTTTATTGGTAATGATTATATCAGCATCCTGTACTCTTTCTTCTATCTCATGATGACCTGTGAGGGGATACTTAATTACTTCTCCTAATTGATCAAACATAGTTAAATCCACATCTGATCCTAAGGTATCTGTTTCCATAAATACTATTTTCATACACATGTCCTTTCTAATATGGGCGGGTTTAGTAGTTTTCATATTATATCTTATTTTCTCTAAATAAAATGGGTGGCACAACATGCCACCCTTGTTTTAAAAAGCTCTCCGCTTCTCTCACAAATTATCTAATTCTTTCAGGGAAGCCTACCTTCTTTTGCGCCTTACGTAAGGTCTTATTTGCATAGTAATTTGCCTTCTCTGCATTGGTCTTTATAATATTGTCAACATATCCCTTATCCTTTGAAAGCTCTGCAAATCTATCCTGAAGAGGTTTTAACAGGCTGACAACAGCTTCACCGACAGCTAGCTTGAAATCACCATAACCAGAGGAAGCAAATTCCTTCTCAACATCAGTCACAGATTTACCTGTAGCTGCACTGTATATATCAATCAAATTCATGATACCCGGTTTCTCTTTGGAATATATGATTTGGTTATCCGAATCCGTTACAGCTCTTTTAAACTTACGAATTATAGTATCAGTATCATCCATTAGATAAATACTTGCATTGGCATTCTCATCGGATTTAGACATTTTCTTATCGGGATCTTGAAGACTCATTATCCTGGCTCCTTGTTTACCGATATAAGGTTCTGGTACTGTGAAGACATCACCATACAGACTGTTAAAACGCTCAGCAATATCACGAGTAATCTCCAGGTGCTGCTTTTGATCTGATCCCACTGGAACAACATCCGCTTGGAACAAGAGAATATCTGCCGCCATAAGTACTGGATAAGTGTATAAACCAGCATTAATATTATCTGCATGCTTTGCTGCCTTATCCTTAAACTGGGTCATACGGTTTAACTCACCCATATAAGTAAAGCAGTTTAATATCCAGCTAAGTTCAGCATGAGCAGGTACATGGGACTGATAATAAATACAGTTCTTCTCTGGATTAAGTCCTGCCGCTATATAAAGGGTAAGTAATGCCCTAGCTCTTTTACGAAGTTCTGCAGGGTCTTGACGAACAGTTATTGAATGCATATCGACAACACAATAGAAGCATTCATATTCGTCTTCAAGCTCAACCCAATTCTTTAAGGCTCCTAAATAATTACCTAAGGTAAGTGTTCCCGTAGCCTGCATTCCACTAAATATAGATTTCTTTCCATCCAGCATATATTCACATCCTATTTATTTGTCAAGGTATATCCTTGCATTCTAATTAAAAACATATATTCAATATATAAAGAAAGCACATAAATGTCAATGTCTACTTTCCTATCCTATAGCTATGATAATAATAGATCAGGCAGCTGTTTAAGAGAGTCAATGGCTTCTGCATATTCCTCTACATCCCCAAATCCATATCGGGCATAGATGAATGGGATTCCTACTTCTTTTACTGCCTTTGCATCTCCTTGGGTATCTCCTACATACACTGGACTCTTAAGGTCATTGCGTTCTATTACCATACGGATATTATCTGCTTTAAGTTTACCGGAACGTCCTGGATACTCATAATCAATAAAATATCTTTCTAAAGAAGGATAAGCTTCAAAAAAGCACTGAATATAGCCTTCTTGGCAATTACTTACAATAAAAAGTTTGTATTTTCTAGATAATATCTCAAGAGTCTCCTCTAGCCCGTCAAAGAGCCTAGCTCCATTCTTAGCTAAGTATTCACACTCATATTTACAACATTCATCCATTATAACTATTGCACGCTCTGCAGGTACACTTTCAAATAATTTCACTGCGATAACATCAAGAGGAAGTCCAAATAAAGCTTTAAGCCTCTCTGCTGTCACCACTTCCTTAACCTCAGGATAATCTTCTCTTAGAACTTTATTAAAGGCAATTGCCACTTCAGGTGTGGAATCCCATAATGTCCCATCCAAATCAAAAATTATACTATCAAACATATTATCTTTCCTCAGCTCTTATTATTCGTATTAATGTAGTTTAAAATACGTCAATTTATATATTGCCCTTTTATTACTGTAATGTCAAGAACAAAGAGTTTCGTTTACGAAACTCTCGCGCCGCAAAGGCGTCGCGTTTATGCGACATATTTCCATACTTTTGCGTGCGCATGCTTCACGCAGTGATTTTTTATTTCATAGGGTTATAATTTAACACTGACCGTAACGAGAATTTTCCTATGAAATAAGAAATCCGCATTTCAACTACATAAGCTGACATTGCGGATTATCATACACTAATTATGAAATTCTTCGATCTTCTACTATTTCTCCATCCTTTAGCCTAATAATATGATCAACAAAAAGATCAATCTCAGAATCATTGGTAACCATAATCAAAGTCTTCTTATGATAATATACCATGTTGAGCAAGAAATCTAAAAGCTCCTTATTCATCTGGTAATCGTAATTATCAGTAAAGTCATCCACTAATATTATATTCGGCTTATTGATCAGAGCTCTTGCATAAGTTACACAGGCTAGTTGATTTTTGGCTAATTGCTTAGGATAATGATTTAATAATTCTCCTATGTTTAACCATTCAATAAGCTCCTGATAATAGGTTTTATCATACTTCTTGCGAGCTAATATAGAGGGAATAATTATATTTTCATGAACTGTCAATTCTGGGATTAAGCTATCATTTTGAAATAAGTATCCAATTTCATTTCTTCTCATTTTGGCTAGTTGATCGTCAGTAAAATTTGTTATATTTTTATGATTAATATACACCTCTCCACTAGTAGGGCGTTCAAGTCCTCCTAGTATGCGCAGCAATGTGGTCTTACCTGATGCTTTTGATCCACTAATTGCAACGCACTCCCCTTTTTTGATTTCAATATTACAATTAACAATGGCTCTGATTAAGTTATCATCCTTTTGAAAAGACTTATTCAAAGCTGTGATCTTACATATCGGCATAAATCTTACCATCCTTACCAAGCTTATGACTGTTAGATAATATGTAGGCTACCTTTCTCTTGCTTCACTAGGCACAGAATGCTTGAATTGATCTTCTCAATCCAAGCATTCTGTGTACTATCACTAATGAACTGGTAAAGTATTTATTCCCCAATAGATACTTTCAACGCTAGAAATTATTTGCCATATATTATCTGTCGGTATCAAGAAAATCCTGATATATTCTCATACTACCTTAAGAAAGAACAACCTTGATTACAAGCTATTTATAGCATATCAACATAATTGCTTCAATAAGAGGGGACATGAACGTCGCATTTTGCTGTATGAACGTCGACTGTCAATTACCCTTCCTCATAAAACATAGGTTTCTCAGATAAAAAATGAGATATGGACATTCTACGAATTCCTATATCAAGATAAATACCAATGGATATAATAATACAGCAAGTAACTATAACTGCCATATAATATGTGGTAGATGAAGCAATCCATTCAATGGTGTGATTTACCAAATTGAAACTTCCTAGGTATTCAACAATAAAACATATCAGTAAATAACCTCCTAATAATCCTATGGATGTCGAAATGATTATCAAGAAAAATGCCTGAACTAATAATAAGGTTCTCATTGTACTCTTTGTTGCTCCTAATCCACTTAAAATATTAAAATCACCCACACTGGATTTCATAATATTATAATACTGGCTAAGTAAATAAGTAATGCCTCCGATAAAAAAAACTGTTCGTAAGCTGAGAAATATATATCGCAAATTCGAATATATATCATCCGTGACAAATACAAGTATATTATCCATATATATTATAGTGACTGCCATCAATATATAGGCCACAATATTGGATAGGGCTACAAAAATATAGTTCTTATAGTTTCGCATAAATATAAGTTTAGAATAGGTAGGTATTAAAGACATAAGCTTCCTTTCTGCTAATTCCATAGGCACAAAATGCTTGGAATTGATGATCTCAATCCAAGCATTCTATGTATTATAACAAGAATTGGTAAAGTATTTATTCCCCAATAGATACTTTCATCGTGAGTAATTATTTTCCAAATATTTTTCTAAAGATTTCAAGAAGATCTGGATACATTTTTTATCCTCCCTTATAAAAAGAACAACCTTGGTTACAAGCTGTTTATAGCATATAACCAAAGTTGCTTTCAATAAGGTAGGACATGAACGTCGATTTTAAGTGCATGAACGTCGACTGTACTCTACCCTTCCTCATAAAACATAGGCTTCTCAGATAAAAAATGAGTTAAGGACATTCTGCGAATTCCTATATCAAGATAGATACCAATGGATATTATAATACAGCAGGTAGCTATAGCTGCCATATAATATGTAGTAGAAGAAGCAATCCATTCTATGGTATGATTTACCATATTATAGTTTCCAAGATATTCTACGATGAAACAAATCAGTAAATAGCCTCCTAATAATCCTATGGCTGTCGAAATGATTATCAAGAAAAAAGCCTGAACTAATAATAAGGTTCTCATTGTACTCTTTGTTGCCCCTAATCCACTTAAAATACTAAAATCACCCACACTGGATTTCATAATATTATAATACTGGCTAAGCAAATAAATAATGCCTCCGATAAATAACATAGTTCGTAAGCTGATAAATATATATCGCAAGTTCGAATATATATCATCAGTGACAAATACAAGTACATTATCCATATATACTGTGGTGACTGCCATCAATATATAGGCCACTATATTAGATAGTATTACAAAAATATAGTTCTTATAGTTTCTCATAAATATGATTTTAGAATAGGTACGTATTAAAGACATAAGCTTCCTTTCTGTTAATTCAATAGTCACAAAATGCTTGGAATTGATGTTCTCAATCCAAGCATTCTATGTATTATAATTAGAATTGGTAAAGTATTTATTCCCCAATAGATACTTTCGTTGGAAGAATCTTAATCTTGTAAAGTAAAATTGTCCCAATTATTTTTTACGAAATAAACTCATTAAAATTTCCAAAAAATCTCCAGCCATATTAATTAACCTCCCTATGTAAAAACCTTGGTTACAAGCTGTTTATAGCATATAACCAAGGCTTCATCAATAAGGTCAAACATGAACGTCGATTTTTCCTGCATGAACGTCTATATTTAATTTAATCCTCTGTTTTTCATATGTATATCCACTATGAACTCATTATTCTCTATTATGAAATTATAGGATCCCATATAATTTTTCACCCTGTTAATTACATTCTTAACACCGAATCCATGCAGGCTTTTATCCTTCTTTGAGGTAATAAGAACGCCATTTATAACATTTACATCACTCATAATAGGATTTTTTACATTTATAAATAAATCATCTTTATAGCTTGTAATTTTTACATCAATATAGTGTTGCTTATCATCTTTTGACTCTATTCGCTGTATAGCTTCCACTGCATTATTTATAATATTGGCAAATATAACACATAAGTCCATAGGAGCCACATAAAGTTTCTCAGGAAAACCACCTATCAATCTGATAATAATATTTTCATTCTTATATCTACTTTGTATATCATTAAGTATTGCATTTACAATATCATTACCACAATCAAATAAATCCTCTTGATTATTTGAAGATTCAATTAATTCATGTATATATTGCTGCAATTCCCATTGCTTACCTGATTGATATAAACTATATATACATGTTAAATGGTTCTTCATCTCATGTCTGATACTATGGATTTCCTTTTGTTTTTCATTAACCAATGTATAATACTTCTGTTGTGACTCAATTACGTTTTGGCTGATTAATGAAAGGGCTTTGTAATTATCTCTAGATTCTATAATGATAATCATCATAAAGCAAACCAAACAATAGGTGACTACAATAATAATAGTTATTACAATCAAAGCTCGCCTTCCAGCATCCGATATATTACTATTTAAACTTACTAATAGTGCTGATATAAAAAGCATTCCTGTTCCTATCCCTAGAAAAAGCAATGCATAAATACTTTTTGATATTTTAATCTGTATATTATTCTTTCTTCTCTTTTTAATAAATACTAAAATTATTAAAGGTATATTAATAAACATCATATAGAAATAACGAGAAATCCCCTCATTTCCCGGGTACATATTTAACGTTGTTCCAATTCCTATAATGCAAGTATCTATGAATAAAATAAGAGCATATGCCAGTAAAGCATTAGTTAATTTTTTTATGTATCTACCTTCAAACCAAAAGCATATAGCCATAAATAACATGCACATCGTAACCAAAGTAACAGTCTCCGTACTGTATTTACGAAACAACCCCGCCAAAATCAATAAAAAAATTTGAAAAAAACCTGTTATGAGGTAAATACTTTTTCTTTTATTTGGCTTGAAGTTAAAAAACCCCCATAATATTAACCATATTTTTATTAAATCTGTCAAATAGCTATAAAAAATATGTATTATATCACTCATAAAAACATATTCTCCTTATCTCGCATTCCTTCTACGGTACTCTTTACAGGCTTTTTTTAACTTACCAATCTGGCGAATTGACACCTCTACCTTTTCTCCATTATCAAGGAGTACTTCCTTGTTAATCTCATCAATAAAAGCCAAATTTACAATATAAGCTTTATGAACACGAAAGAAATCTCCTATATTTAATATCTCTTCCCACTCATTCATGGTTGTAGTGCTTTCAAATGTTCCCCTTTGCGTTCTAATAAGGGTATATCGATTAACATATTCAATATATATAATATCCATCAATTTGATGAAAAGAATCTCTCCATCCTTGCTCACAATGGTTTTACAGTTTTTGGTTAAATCTCCTACAGCTTCTGTTAAAGCTCTTATGCATTCCATTTCATTTACAGGCTTTAACAGATAACGAAAAGCCCTCACCCTATAGCCTGCCTGTATAAACCCCTTATAGCCCGTAAGAAATATGATAATCATACTTTCATCAAATTCACGAATCTTCTCTGCTGTCCTTAAACCATTTAATCCCTTCATCTGAATGTCTAAAAACAGTATATCAATTGGTCTTTGGCATGAAATTAGCTCTTCCCCAGAGGCAAAAGTAATTATCTCTATTTGTGATAAATTTGATATCTTAAATTTATTACATATTCGAAGGATTTCATCTCGAATAATTTCTTCATCATCACATATTCCAATTAGCACAAAATTACCTCTCTTCAAATAATTACCAAGTTCTATTATATTTTAACAATCGTATTTTGTTTCGTCAAGATATTACACTAAAACACAGTAATTTTATATAATATTTTTTAAATAAATTAAATTTAACAATATAAGCAATCATTCTATGGCAGTATTGGCCATATTCATCTTATTGTCTGGAATTATGTTTTAACTCCTCCTGTCTACTTATATGATATGGACCCTTGCGTTCACAGTAGTTTTATATTACAATATTTCAAATAAAACTCTTTGACTATGAAAGGAAGGTATATATGAAGCAAATTGCAAGCTTTACTATTGATCATATGAAATTGCTCCCAGGTGTATATGTGTCCCGAAAGGACAAAATTGGCAGTGAGACAATAACAACTTTTGATATAAGAATGACTCGTCCTAATTTTGATTCCCCCATGCTTACCGGTGAAATTCATACCATTGAACATCTGGGAGCAACCTACTTACGAAATCATAAGGACTTCGCAGATAAAACTGTTTATTTTGGACCTATGGGCTGCAGAACAGGCTTTTATCTATTACTAGGCGGTGATTACGAATCAAAAGATATCCTCCCCCTGATAACAGAAATGTTTGAATTCACCCGAGACTTTGAAGGGGAAATTCCCGGAGCATCAGCCGTCAACTGTGGAAATTATTCGGATATGAACTTAAGTTTAGCAAAATACTATGCTAAGAAATTTCTTGACGAGATTCTCTACAAAATAGATGAAGATCACCTAATCTATCCAGAATAAGTGCTCTTACTACTTCCTCTCTCTTCTACCTAGGATTCATTTTTATTTATTCCCTGAATATAATGTTATGAGTATGAATAAAGGGAGAAGCTATGGCAGACCAGGACCTAAACCACACCGCAGATATTATAAAAGCTGCATTACCATATGTTGATAGCAAGCTAAAAGGCATGGCAGAATTATTTGCCAAACTATTAGATTTAATGGGAAGTCTTAAATCAACAGCTAAGTCCGATACTTTGGCTGCCAGCGGCTTAAAGAGCACAAAAATCGATCTTGAAGGTCTTTTAAACGGTATTAGACCTGTTTGTACAAATAAAGAGAGAGAAATTGTAGATAAAATTCTAAATATATTTAATATAAAAAGAATGTTTGAAATGTATAATAATATGATGTCCGCTATGAATGTCATGCAGGAGTTCGGTGGGTTTAACTTCGGTGATTCAGGTACCGCAAGCGATACAGATGATATTACCGGCAATTTTTCCAGTTCTAATTTCGAATCAATTTTTAAAGCCGCCAGCACTAATTTTGAAAATGAAACTCCTAATACAGTTGACGAAGAAAAAGAAGGGGAAGACCCTTCCAATAGCTTTAATCCATTTATTGAAAATAACCTCAAAGAAGATACCCCTGCTGGAAGCCCAATACATGCAGATAACCCCAATAAGACAATTAACCCCATGAATAATAAGATGGTTGATATGCTGAAAGCCATGATTCCCCCAGAACAAATGAGTACCTTTGAAAACCTTAGCATGCTTTTAAATACTATGTCATATGATGATACTAGTAAAGAAAATGAAAATAAGGAGCAAATTGATGGCTGATGCCTCTTGGACCAATAATCCAAAGATAAAGAATATCGACCCCCGCAAGCTTGCCATTTTACTAGATTTGATGAAAGAAGCTGAGGGAAAACCAATGGATAAATTACTACCTTTATTAATGAGCACAAATAAAAAGCTACAGCAGCAAAATCTAACCTTTTCCAAAGATGAAAGTGATCTTATGATTGATATTCTTACGAAGAATTTAACAGCAAAAGAAAAAGCACAATTTGAAATGATAAAAAAGATGATGTCCACTATGAAGTAATACCTAAACTATTAAGGGGGCTGTTACATATACAGGGACTTAGGTTATGAAGTCATATATCATAAGCCTAATCCTTTGTATGTAACAGCCCCAATCTTAAGATAGGTTACTTCCAGATATCATCAAAATATTCCTTTATGGATCTATCACTAGAGAATTTACCTGCATTCGCCGTGTTAAGTAAACATTTTCTACGGAAGGAATACATATCAGAATAATCTCTATTAGCAGTAAGCTTAGCCTCACAATAGGGGATAAAATCCAGTAGCAGATAGTAATGATCCCCTTTATGCCAACTTGCTCCATCAAGGATTGCATGATAGAGTTCTTTAAACATTCCTGTATCAGCATCATCAAAGGTACCATCAATAAGCGTATCAAGTACTCTCTTCACTCTAGGGTTTTGTTCGTAAATTTCTCTTGGATTATAAGAGCTTTCAATATCTTTAATGTCCTCAACTCTTGCACCAAAGATATAATTATTCTCTATGCCCGCTTGTTCAACAATTTCAACATTTGCGCCGTCATAGGTTCCTAGGGTTACTGCTCCATTGAGCATAAATTTCATATTGCCAGTGCCGGAAGCCTCAGTGCCTGCCGTTGATATCTGCTCTGAAATATCTGCTGCAGGCGTCAACTTCTCTGCATAGGATACATTATAGTTCTGAACAAAGACCACCTTAAGCTTATCCTTGACCCCTTCATCCTCATCAATACACTTAGCAATTTCATTGATAAATTTAATTATTCCTTTTGCTCTAAAGTATCCAGGCGCCGATTTTGCACCAAAAATAAACACAGTAGGATTAAACTCCTGTATTCTTCCATCTTTTAGCCCGAAATAGATATCCAAAATAGAAAATGCATTTAATAACTGACGTTTGTATTCATGAAGACGTTTTACCTGTATGTCATAAATGAAATCCGGATTGATTTTTATTCCTTCATGTTTAAAGATATATTCTGCCAACTGTATTTTCTTAATGCGTTTAATATCATTAAATTGCTTAATTACTGTTTTGTCATTCCCATATTTCTCCAAATCACAAAGCCGCTCTAAATCGGTAATCCAAGAGCTTCCTATCTTGTCAGTTATAAAGCCTGACAATTCCATATTAGCGATAGCAAGCCATCTGCGTTGGGTGATTCCATTGGTTTTATTATTAAAACGTTCAGGATATATCTCATACCAATCCTTAAGTACATCCTTCTTCAGTATATCTGTATGAAGGGCGGCAACGCCATTGGTAGAATGGCTAGCACACACAGCTAATCTTGCCATATGAATTGTATCTCCTTCGATAATTAAATAGGGTTGATGAGCTTGCCAGCTATCCTTACCAAAAGCATTCAACTCCTTAAGAAGAGCCTTTTGAATTAATAAAATGTATTTAAATATCTTAGGTATGACTGACTTAAATAGTCCTGTATTCCATTTTTCCAAAGCTTCAGACATCACTGTATGATTTGTATAGGCAAAGGTTTCTTTAGCAATCCGAAAGGCCTTAGCAAAGGTCATCTTCTGTTCTTCCATAAAAATTCGGATTAATTCCGGAATTGCTACAACAGGATGGGTATCATTAAGCTGAATAGCATACTCCGATGAAAAGTGAGAAAAATCATCTCCGAATTGCACCTTATATTTCTTTACAATATCCTTCAAGGTTGCTGATGAGAAGAAATATTCTTGCTTAAGTCTAAGTTTTTTTCCTTCCTCTGTACTGTCATTGGGATAGAGAAGGCTGCTGATTGCTTCGGCTTCATTTTTATTTTTAAAAGCTTTATCATATTTTTGTTGATTAAATAAGTCAAAATTAAAATCTTCTATAGGCTCCGCCTGCCATAGACGTAGAGTATTAACCTTTCTGTTACCATAGCCTATGATTGGCATGTCATAAGGAACGGCATATACTGACTGTCCCTTGAAATCAATTCTTACCTTTTCCTCTTCCCTGCGTATGGACCAGGGATCTCCAAATTGCTGCCAGTCATCCGGTATTTCTTTCTGAAAACCATTTTCAAAATATTGTTTGAAGAGGCCATACTTATATCGAATACCATAACCATTCATGGTAATCCCTATGGTTGCTGCTGAATCTAAATAGCAAGCTGCCAGACGTCCCAGTCCACCATTGCCCAGTGCAGCATCCTCTATATCTTCAAACATGCGAATGTCCAGGTTATTTTCACTCATAAGCTCATTAAATTGGTTCAGCAATCCCATATTATACAAATTACTGTAAATCAATCTGCCAACGAGAAATTCTGCGGATAGATAACACACCTTTTTATCAGGGGAATTAAGACTCCATTCCTTGTTAAGGTTATTCCTTGCTGCCTTGGAAACAGCCTGATACATCTCGATGGCACCCGCTTCCTTAATTGTCTTTTGATATTCTAATTCAAGTATTGCAATAACATTTGATTTAAAGTTACTTTCCATCCCATCCTCCTGTTTACATAAGAAAGTTTTTAATCCCTTTTCAATTCTACCTTGCCTTCTGTTACTAAGAAATACTTATTACTTTACTTAATAAAACTTATCAGTAAATGAAACTCAAAGCCTTAGATATTTTCGTAAATTTTCGTATTACTTAGCACAGAATAACATTTTTAACTAATTATGTCAATACCAAATGCAAAATTAATACTCATAGCCGAATTATCACTAAATATGATACATTTCATCCCTATAATCAAAGACGAAACTTATAAATGGTAAAATCTAAGTTATATTCTACAATATGCTATAAAGCCTTATTGTGATAGATGTACTTACATAGAACCCCAGGGGATTGCGAAGCAATATACATCCTTGCCGCAAGGTTGGCATGCAATATTTATTATGTTATAGGACACAATTTCTATAAGATAATAAAAACCAGCTAAATTTATATGAATGTACCTCATTCACATAAATTCAGCTGGTCCTTAAGAGAATCATCTAAAATAATTGTATTTTTATAATTTCTGATACAGCTTAATATATTCATTAATGTATAATAGGAAGGAAAGTAATAAAAAGCCACCACAGACAAGCATCAATGAATTTACTGCAATGGGATTGAGTGAAGGTAATGAGACCAGTACCAGCATAACAGCATAGAATACAGTTGTAGATACTTTTCCAAACCATTTTGCTCCATTTAGCTTGGTACCTTTCTTTAACATTACTATTCCAGCCACCAATAAGAATAATTGCATCAGTACAAATAGTATCAATAATAAGAACATCCATTTGATTTTTACAACTAAAACAAAAATAAGTGCTGCTTGTGTCAGTTTATCCGCTAAAGGATCAATCAGTTTTCCTAGCTCCGTTATCATGTTAAATTTACGTGCAATAAAGCCATCCATAAAATCCGTTATTCCTGATAGGAGTATAATAACTGCCGCTCTCATATATTCTCTAGGATAAGTAGCTCTCATATAAAAGAATACAAATACCGGAATTAACAAAAATCTTATATAGCATAAAATATTAGGTATTTTAAACAAATCCTTTTTTGAAAATTTCGTTATTAATTTCATGATTTCTCCCTTATCGTTATGCGTTATGTTATATGATTTCTAATATTATTTTATGCTCCGTATTCATAAAATCTCATGAATAGAACTCCCACATTGTATTTTATCATAAAATATTTCAATATGGTAGAAAAATTTGATATATCCTTGTTATATCCAAAGTTTAGATAAAATAACACTAATACACAAACAAGGGCTGTTGCTAAACATCATATCTCTTTATTCCTGTAAGTATTACCCCTGTCTTTTGGATATTTCATGAACAAGCAGCTGCTATCAGGTGCTTAGTTACACAGAAAAATATAAAAGATGCAAGGTTATGCTTACAAAAAATTATAGATAATGAATTTATCAACAGCCCCTTATAACACTATTCTATTTAACTACAATATTAACAATTTTACCCGGTACATAGATTTCTTTTACGATTGTTCCCGTCAATTTATCAGCCAGCGCTTCTTTTGATGCCAGGATAATATCATCCTTTGTTGCATCTGCTAGAGCCTTTATAGTTGTTTTGGTCTTGCCATTGATTTGTACTGCAATTTCGATCTCATTGTCCTTCATCTTCTCTTCGTCATATTCAGGCCAACTATTTTCAAATACAGTGGAGCTATGACCCAACTGTTCCCACAGCTCCTCGCTGACATGTGGGATGAAGGGAGCAAGTAAAACAACCGCTGTCTCTAGGGTTTCCTTATCAATGGACCCAGTCTTCTTAACCATATCCATCATCTTATTGTTATATTCCATAAAACCACTAATTACGGTATTTAAGCTAAAAGTCTCAAGTCTTGTAGTAATATCATAAATCATGCGATGGCGTAGTTTTTCCATCTCCTTAGTAGGCACAGTTGTAGTGTCTTTATTCTCCATAACAAGATTGTAGAATCGGTTAATGAAGCGGAAAACACCGTCAATTCCTCTGTCATCCCACTCTGAATCCAGTTCCGGTGGTCCTACAAAGAGCTCATACATTCTTAAGGAATCACAACCATAATCATTTACAAGGTCATCTGGCGATACAACATTACCTTTTGACTTACTCATCTTAGCACCATTCTTACCAATCATACCCTGATTAAAGAGCTTGGTGAAGGGTTCATCAAAATCTACAACACCGATATCGTATAAGAATTTTGTATAAAATCTGGAGTAAAGCAAGTGTAGTACCGCATGCTCCACACCACCGATATACATGTCAACTGGCAGAAACTCCTTGGCTTTTTCTTTAGAAACTAGTTCCTTATCATTCTGACTATCTACATAACGTAGGAAATACCAAGAAGAACCAGCCCATTGAGGCATGGTATTGGTCTCTCTTTTTGCAGGAGCCTTACATACAGGACAGGTAGTATTTACCCACTCATGTATATCTGCTAGGGGTGATTCTCCAGTACCTGTGGGCTGATATTTTTCAACCACAGGTAAAAGTAAAGGAAGCTGATCCTCAGGTACAGGTACTGCCCCACAGTGTTCACAGTGAACAATGGGAATTGGCTCTCCCCAATATCGTTGTCTGGAGAATACCCAGTCACGAAGTTTGTAGTTCACAGTCTTCTTACCAATACCCATCTTATCTAACATATCAGGAACTTCCATCTTAGCCTTGTTAGAATCCATTCCTGTCCATTCTCCGGAATTAATCATAATACCCGCTTCTGTGTAAGCTTCGGTCATATTAGGATTTTCTTTACCATCAGGAGAGATTACCTGAACAATAGGAATATTAAATTTTCTTGCAAAATCAAAGTCTCTGTCATCATGAGCAGGAACACACATGATGGCACCAGTACCATAATCAGCAAGTACATAATCAGATAACCAAATAGGAATGGTCTTGCCTGTGATAGGGTTGATGGCATAGCTTCCAGTAAATACACCGGTCTTCTCTTTATCCTGCATACGATCTACAGAAGATCTCATGGAAGACTTGAAGATATAATCTTCTACCTCTGCCTTTGTCTCCTTATTTGCAAGCTCCTTTGCCATCTCATGTTCAGGAGCTAGAACCATGAAGGTTGCACCATAGAGGGTATCCGGTCTGGTGGTATAGACCCGTATTGCTTTATCTGTACCATCAACTTTAAAATCTACCTCTGCACCATAGCTCTTACCAATCCAGTCAGACTGCATCTTCTTAACCTTCTCAGGCCAATCCAGCTTATTCAAGTCTTCTAATAGACGCTCTGCATAAGCAGTTATTTTCAACATCCATTGTTTTAAATTCTTCTTGGTAACTGAGGAACCACAACGTTCGCATCCGCCATTCACCACTTCCTCATTGGCAAGACCTGTCTTACAGGAAGGACACCAGTTAATGGGCATTTCCTTCTCATAAGCTAAACCAGCTTTAAACATCTTGACAAAGATCCACTGGGTCCATTTATAGAAATTAGGGTCTGTGGTATTAACCTCCATATCCCAGTCGTAGATTGCTGCAATTTCATTAATCTGTCGTTTAATATTTGCTACGTTCTCCGCAGTAGATTTACTTGGGTGAACTCCCATCTTAATAGCATAGTTTTCAGCAGGTAGACCAAAAGCATCCCATCCCATTGGATGAACAAGATAATGTCCCTTTAATATCTTATACCTGCTCCATACATCACTTATTACATACCCTCTCCAATGCCCTACATGCAAACCGCTACCGGAGGGATAAGGAAACATATCAAGACAGTAATATTTCGGTTTCTTACCATCATTAACGTTAATAGGATTAGCTTCCCAATACTTTCTCCATTTCTTTTCAATTTCCTTATAATTATAAGGTGCTGCCATAATAATTCCTCCTATAAAATTATATCCTATAACAAAGAGTTTGCCTTGCAAACTCTTGCGCCGCAAAAGCGTCGCATTTATGCGATATATTTCCATACTTTTGCGTGCGCATCCTAATTTTTTTATTTTATAGGATGCTCTTTCCTATAAAGTAAAAAAACCTCCCGTCTCACATAAAGAGACGAAAGGTTAGCTTCCGTGGTACCACTCTGTTTCGTATACAAATCAATATAACTATAAATTCTCTAATATGAAAATAAACAGTCTATAATTTGCTGCGCACTTTATTTCGATAACGGGAATCCCGCTCTGACCTACTTAACTTCAATCAGAGAGCTCAAAGGCGAGTTGGGAGTCTGTTGCTACTGCCTTCCACCACCCGGCAGCTCTCTGTAAGCCCATTGTCTCTTATTACTCCTTGTCAATGCTTCTTTATTATTTAATTCATAATACTATTTAATATAAACTTGACTATTACTTTTGTCAAGTTTTTTGTTATCATGAATATATTTAAATAAATATTTCTAACTCTGGGAGCCTTTATGAATCAATTACTCAATTTTATCAAAGATTATGGCTCTACTGCTATATTTATCATAATCTTGCTGGAATATGCCTGCTTTCCTGTATCCAGTGAAATCGTTCTTCCCTTTTCTGGTGCTGTAGCCTCAATTAATAACACGAATTTTCTTTTTATTCTATTCTTAAGTGTCATCGCAGGATTAATCGGCACAGGAATCTGTTATACCATTGGTTGGTTTGGAGGAGGTGCCTTGCTTACCGCCATAAGCCGCAAATTTCCTAAGACAAAAAAGGGAATTGACTCTGCCTACAAAAGATTCAAGGAGTATGGGGCTGCAACCGTTTGTATTTGCAGAGTAATTCCACTAGTTCGAACTTACATAGCTCTAGTAGCCGGTGCTGCCAGGTTAAACCCCCTTACCTATTTTTCTGCCTCTGCCATCGGCATTACAATCTGGAATACCTTACTAATGGGTCTAGGTTATATTTTAGGAGAAAATTATCGAAAAGTAGGTGAATATTACATCCGCTATAAACATAATCTTATTCCTGTTTTTATTATCTTTGCTTTAATCCTCATAGCAAAATTGATTCATGGTAAAAGAAAAAGACAAAGGAGCCTAAATTCTGATTCTTTGTGATTTAGGTTAAAACAAAGGCAGACGCTGCTTAAAATATTATAAGCTGTGCCTGCCTTATAGAATATATTAAATATCATAGATGTATTAAATATCATAGATTTAATAAATAGTTCTTAATTCCCCGAAAGGTTTCCTCACTGATAACGTGTTCTATTCTACAGGCATCCTCTTCTGCAGTATTTAAAGTCACACCAGCCGTCTTCATCAAAAATTCAGTTAAAAGCTCATGTCTTTCATATACACTGTCGGCTTTCTTTTTACCCGTCTTTGTCAGCTTTATATTACCCTCAGGGTCGATTGTGATTAAACCATCTTCTTTTAAAATCCCAACCGCACGGCTTACACTAGGTTTGCTATAGTCAAGCTCTCTTGCAATATCAATTGATCTTACTACACCATTACGCTTACTCAAAACCAGTATTGTTTCCAGATAATTTTCACCTGATTCGTGCAAAGCGGTACCTCCTTCTCTAGTAATAGCTTAATCATACCGCATTTTATAAAAACTATCCAGCTATTTATTCTTATGCAGACTTCCCATTTCCTCTGGGTGGCATAAGGATGAAGACGAGCAACCTCCGCAACCACTGCCACAACCGACACTTTTCCCTTCACGACGATTTTTGACAAAACGTACTCCCAGGAAGGCCAGGAAGGCAATAATGATACCAATTACAATAAAATCTATCATATGCACAGCTCCTTTCTTACTCCATTATATGTTAACTTCTTCTTGCATATTTAAGCGATATATATTACTTCGATTAATAGCTCCGATGTCCTCCAAAGATTTAAGCATACGATATACAGTCGCAATACCTATGGATGGATCCTTCTGTATAACTTCCCAATAAATTTCTTTGCAATAAGAAAATTCATTATTCAGTATTATATCAATAATAAGTATTCTTTGCTTGGTAATTCTGCAACCTTGTTTTCTCAGCAACTTTAGAATACTGTTTCTCTGTTCCATTGTCTTATCATAAACGAAATCATTATTAGAGTTTATACTTAAAGCACCTACTTTCTAGCTAACAGGTTCTATTGTATAGCTTTTTAACTGTTAAAAGATAAGATTACCAATTACATTGATCAACAAGGCAACAATGTAAGCAACAGCCATCTGAAATCCTACAGCTCTCAAAGTCCATTTCCAGGACCCCATTTCTCTTTTTATTGCACCTACTGCTGCAAAGCATGGCATGCAAAGCAGGTTAAAGGCCATATAAGACCAAGCGCTTACACTGTTAAATACACTATTGAGGTGGGGCAGAGCCTCTTCACCCGCCATATATGCTTCAATCATAGCATCATCACTTATTCCAGCAAAGAGCTGTCCGAAGGTAGCAACAATATTTTCCTTTGCAATCCAACCAGTAACAACTGCTACGGATGCTCTCCAATCGGAAAAACCAAGAGGAGCAA
Organism: Bacillota bacterium; assembly: GCA_023443625.1. The sequence continues at coordinate 63,367 of JAEZTQ010000045.1, forward strand.
AGACTATTTTAATTCCATTACCGATATAGGCTAAGAAGCTATTCTCCATATCTGTCATACCGCTAAAGTTAAAATTAGAAAGTAACCAGATTAATATAGTGGAAGCAAAGATAATAGTTCCAGCTTTAATTGCAAATCCCTTCACCTTTTCCCATGCATGGATTAATACGCTTTTTAAGGTTGGAATACGGTACTGGGGTAATTCCATAATAAAGTTTGAAGCTTCTCCTTTAAAGAAGAATTTATTTAATATAAAGGAACTTAAGATAGCAATAGCTATACCTATCATATAAATAATAAATACAACAAGTGTCTGATTACCATCTGCAAATATGGTTGCAGCAAACATCATATAAATGGGAAGCTTTGCCCCACAGGACATAAATGGTGTAATCATCATGGTTATCTTACGGTCCTTATCACTCTCTAAGGTACGGGAAGCCATCAATGCTGGTACGGAGCAACCAAAGCCCATTAATAGGGGAATAAAGGAACGACCTGATAATCCAAAACGTCTGAAAATACGGTCCATAACAAAAGCAATTCTTGCCATATATCCACTGTCCTCTAGGAAGGAAAGTAATAAGAATAATACTAATACCAGGGGTAAGAAACCAGCTACGGCACCAATACCATCCATAATACCGCTAATTACCAATGAAAGAACCCAATCAGAAGCCCCTGCATTAACAAGTATATTTTCAATAGCTCCTGCTAATGCTCCCCAACCTTCTTCTACTAATCCAGCCAACCAGATACCGGGGCTTGGAAGTCCTGGGATGAAAAGGAAATTCTCACTGAAGGTAAAGGCAAATAATAAGTACATAACTGCTGCAAATATGGGAAGTGCTAAGAAACGGTTGGTTAAGAGCTTGTCTATTTTATCAGACTTAGTCTCTACATGACCTTTATTCGCTTTACGAACAGTCTCTTTTACGATTTTACCAATATATTGGTATCGTAAGTCAGCTATCTTTGCCTCTGTATCACCATTTGCCTTATCTTCTGCTTTCTTAATAACGGAATCTACAATTCTCTTTTCTGCTTCTGTAAGAGTAGCTGTTACCAGTTCATCACATTCCACCAGCTTAATGGCTCTCCATTCTCTCTCTGTTACAGTTAAATCTCCTAAGGCTGCTGCAATTTCACTAACAGCATCTGTTATATTATCATCAAATATATCTAATTCTTTACCAATTCTCTTTTCTTTGACAACGCTTGTTACCGCATCCATCAATTCCTTAATTCCCTTACCAGATCTTGCTACCATGGGAATAACAGGTACACCGAAAATATCAGATAGCTTTTTGATGTCAATTTTATCTCCTCTAGCCTCTACCTCATCCATCATATTAAGAGCAATGACCATAGGAATTTTAGTCTCAATGATTTGCAGAGTCAAATACAAATTACGCTCAATACTGGTAGCATCAACAATATTAATGACAGCATCTGGCTTTTCCTGAACTATATAATCTCTGGCTATAATTTCTTCAGCCGTATAAGGTGATAAAGAATATGTACCTGGTAAATCTAATATACTCATTTCTTTATTCTTCTTATAGGTACCTTCCTTTTTATCAACGGTAACTCCGGGCCAGTTTCCTACATGCTGTTTAGAACCTGTTAATTCATTAAAGAGTGTTGTTTTACCGCTATTTGGATTGCCGGCAAGTGCAATTGTATATGACATAAAGTCCTCCTTTTGGTTAGTTAGGCTAACCTTTCTTCCTCTCGAAATTATATTATTACTGCAATATGGTTAGCTTCAGCTAACCAATAGGCAAAAAAATACTTAACTATGAAGCTCTATCTCAATCTGGTCTGCTTCATCTTTTCTTAAGCTTAATTCATAACCTCTGACATTTATTTCGATGGGATCTCCTAAGGGTGCCACCTTAATTACCCTAACGACTGCCCCCGGCGTTACTCCCATATCCATAATTCTTCTTCTGGCAGTACCCTTTTCACCAATGGAACGCACAGTACCCTCCTGCCCTGGCTTTAAATCCTTTAACGTCATAATTTACCCTCCTAATAACTTATTCTACAATAATTAAAGATGCTAATCCTCTGTTAAGGGCAATCTTTACTCCCTTAACAAGTAAAATCAAACCGCTGGGATTATCACCTATTACTTTAATCTTTTCACCTTTAATAAAGCCTAAATCCTGAAGATGACGTTTCATATCTTCTTTGCCTCTGAAATCTGATACAACTCTTGTCTCTCCTAAATTGACCATGGCTAATGACATCTTAACCCCTTCTTTCTTGTTTCTTGATCTCTTACTTCCTTCATAATCATCTTAACCCTGATGCTTCTTATATTTCATGTAACATTATTGTATTTGATAATGAATATCATTTACATCTTCATTTTTAATATATGACAATTCTTTTACTTTGTCAATATATTTTTGATAATTATTTATCAATATTTTTTCTTAATCAACTACCTCATTATTAACCCTTTTCTTACCTTCCCATATCCCTTATTTGTAGTCACATACTACAAGGGGCTAGCATAGGAGTAAAACTCCTATGCTAGCCCCTTGTTATTAACCCACTTGATATACTATAGTTACCCTTCAATATAGCTTACTGTTGCACAAGGGATTTTGTCTTCCATCTTCCTGAGGCCACTCTTCCTATGCCTACAAGGGCTGTAATTAGCCAGTTAATGGCAGTCGCCCACCAGATACCAGATACTCCAATAAAGTTTGGTAATATAAATACCAATAATACTCTGCAGATTACCTCCATTATTCCCATAAACATTGGGGCATTGATATCACCGGTTCCACTGAGAAAATTACGTGATACAAATATCATTCCAACAGCAGAATAAAAGAAGCTCGTTATTTGTAATGCCTTTACCCCTATCTCAACAACTTGATAAGACTCCTTCTTGGTAAATAACCTCATCATATACTCGCCACCAAAATAAATAGCAGGCATCATAATCAGACTAAATATTATTATAATCAAGGATGCAGAATAATAGCCCTTCTTAGCTCGGTCAATGCGCCCTGCACCTACATTCTGACCTGCAAAGGCGGATACTGCCGCTCCTAAGGACATGCTTGGCTGTAATACCAGCTGTTCAATCCGAGCATAAGCTGTATTGGCAGCAATGACTATATTACCATAACTATTGATAACCGCCTGTAAAGCTATCATAGATATAGAAACAAAGGCATTCTGTAAAGCTACAGGAATACCAAGGCGGAGACATTTTTTAAATATCATGCTATCTGGTTTAAACTCTTTCAGAGGAATTCTAAGTATCTTCACCTTAGCCAGGGCATAGATAATACAACCAACGGCAGAGACAATTTGGGAGATAACTGTAGCTATTGCAACACCAGGTACATCCCAGTGAAATACAATAACAAATAATAAATCTAAAATAATATTAATCAAGCAGGCCAAAGCCAAAAACAGTAATGGCGTAAAGGAATCTCCCAAAGCTCTTAGAACTGCGGCTATACCATTATAACAAGTAACCCCGAATATACCGGCAAAGGTAATTTTTAAATATAATGTAGATTGATCAATAATGGTATCTGGTGTGTTTAATAATTGTAAGAGTGCATTACAGGAGAAAAAGCCTATGATACCCATAATAGCAGCAGCACCGATTATCATAAAGGTGGCTGTTGCAAATGCTTTCTTGACATTCTCATAATCCTTGGCACCAAAATACTGTGATATGACAATGGAGATACCTGCGGATAAACCGAAGGCTAAACCAATAATTAAGAACCCAATGGACCCAGTGGCTCCTACTGCTGCCAATTCGTCCTCTCCAACGAATTTGCCCACCACAACTGAATCTACAACATTATATAATTGCTGAAATAAATTACCAATGAACATTGGTATCGCAAACTTTAAAATCATCTTTGGTGGTGAACCAACCGTCATATCTTTCGTTATTGAATTTTCCAATTTATAACCTCTTTCTAAGCTTCTTAGTATAATGGTGTATTATACTCTCTTATGTCATAAATGAAAATGTTTTATTTTATACTGAACCATGTAATTAGCTACTTCTGCTGTATATCCATCCTCTTCCATTTATATTCCTGTTCATAAATCTATATACAAACCATTCATATTCCATAGCTGACCTCATATAATTAATAGAAGATTGACCTGACCGGGAGAGAATTAGTCTATGCATTGGCACAGTTTATCCATAGAAGATACCTTGAAAAAATTAGGAGTTATAGTGGATCAGGGGTTGACTACACAGGAAGCCCAGATACGACAAGAGACCTATGGGAAAAATATCTTAAAGGTTAAAAAGGGCAAAAATCTTATTGTAAAATTCTTTGAACAGTTTGCTGATTTTATGATTATCATTCTGATCTTTGCAGCCATCCTTTCCTTGTTTGTATCTTATCTGGACGGAAATCCTGATTTCATTGATCCTATAATTATCATGGTTATCATTGTAATAAATGCAACTCTTGGTGTTTTACAGGAAGCGAAGGCAGAGAAGTCCTTAGAAGCTCTTAAGAAGATGTCTGCACCGACAGCCCATGTGCTACGAGATGGGAAAGTATCCATCATAAGTTCTGCGGAGCTGGTTCCTGGTGACATTATACTCTTAGAAACAGGTGCTTTTGTTCCGGCTGATGCCAGACTTATTAGCTCCTTTAATCTAAAGACTGAGGAAGCCTCCTTAACCGGCGAATCACATCCTGTGGATAAGATTGCCGAGATACGATTAAATCCAGAAACCAACTTAAGTGACCGGGTGAATCTGGTTCTTGCTACAAGTACCGTTACATATGGCAGGGGTGTTGCTGTGGTAACCAATACGGGAATGAATACCCAGGTGGGGCACATTGCGACACTTATCATGGATGATGAGACCCCCATGACCCCTCTGCAAAAACGCCTGGCAAAGACAGGCAAAACTCTGGGTATTGCTGCTATGATTATCTGTGCTTTTATTTTCATCATAGGCTTGCTTAAAAAAATTCCTGTCTTTGATATGTTTATGACCTCTGTAAGCCTAGCAGTAGCAGCTATTCCAGAAGGCCTGCCTGCAATTGTAACCATCATGCTTTCTCTCGGCGTCCAGAGAATGGCTAAGCAGAATGCCGTAATACGTAAGCTTCCCGCTGTTGAGACCTTGGGAAGTGCTACGGTAATATGCTCTGATAAAACAGGAACCTTAACACAGAATATAATGACCGTAACCCAAATCTCCTCCATAAATAGAGTTGAGAATATCAATAGCGAATTTGGTTCCTTTATATTATCTCATGCAGCCCTTTGTAATGATGCTCTGCTTCAATCAGACAATAATAATATAACCGTAACTGGTGAACCCACTGAAAAAGCTCTGGTACTGGCAGCTTTTAATTCAGGCTCAAATAAGTCTGAGCTTGATACAATATATCAAAGAGTAAATGAAATCCCCTTTGATTCTGCAAGAAAACTCATGACAACGGTTCATAAATCCTCAGACAACACTTACCGCAGTATCACAAAAGGTGCTTTTGACTTTCTGCTATCTCGCTGTACTTCCTATTATTATAACGGAAAGCAATATCCCTTTACCAGTAAGGAAAAAAACCGTCTTAACCTCCAAAATACTGCCATGACACAAAAGGCTCTCCGTGTTATCGCTGTAGCTTATAAAAATATTGATAAATCGGATGTGCATTCAGATGCTGCAAGACTTGAAAATGACCTAACTTTCATTGGCTTAATCGGAATGATTGATCCTCCTAGAGAGGAGGTCAAAGATGCAGTCCTTCTATGTCGGCAGGCAGGCATTAAACCCATAATGATTACCGGTGACCATATATTAACAGCGAAAGCCATAGCTAAAGAACTGGGTATACTAACAGATCAAGATGAAGCAATAACTGGTGATACCCTTACCCGTATGAGTAATGAGGATTTGGCAGAAAACATTCACCGTTACAGTGTATTTGCAAGAGTATCCCCAGAGCATAAGGTACGAATCGTGAAAGCTTTTCAAAGTAGGGGTGAGGTTGTTGCCATGACTGGTGACGGTGTTAATGATGCGCCAGCACTGAACACTGCTGATATAGGTTGCGCCATGGGAATAACCGGCACGGATGTTGCTAAAAATGCCGCAGATATGATATTAACCGATGATAATTTCGCTACTATTGTATCTGCTATTAAGGAAGGCCGAGGTATCTATGATAACGTAAAGAAAGCCATACATTTTCTATTATCCAGTAATATTGGTGAGATTCTTACCATATTTGTGGCCTTAGTCCTGGGATTGCCAACACCTTTAGTTGCTGTACAGCTTTTATGGGTTAACCTGGTTACTGATTCCCTTCCTGCTATATCCCTTGGTGTTGAACCCACGTCAAAGGATATTATGAAAAACAAACCTATTGCACCAAGTAAAGGTATGTTCGCTGATGGCTTAGCTGCACGAATCATAATTGAGGGTATGATGATCGGTTCTCTGGCGTTAATTGCTTTCGTCATAGGGCATCACTATTATGATTTACCCGCCTTATCTAAGGCCATGGAAGGAAATAGTAATACTCTTCCTTCTAACTATATTCCCTGGGTAGGAAGAACAATGGCCTTTGCGGTACTAAGTCTTTCCCAGCTATTCCATTCCTTTAATATGCGTAGTGAACATTCCTTATCAGAAATCGGTATCTTTAGTAATAGCAAATTAGTATTCTCTTTTATCATTTGTTCCTTACTACAGGTTATGGTAATTACTGTGCCATTCCTGGCCAGGGTATTTCAAGTAGTTGCCCTATCCTTTAGACAATGGGCAATGGTACTTTTCCTATCCTTTGTACCTATTATTGTAATAGAATTTCAAAAAATAAGTAACACTGGCCGTAGAGGGAAAAACAGATAGGATAATCCAAGTTTTTTTATAAGTTTCATAGGCTAGTACTTGAATTCTGATGTAATTAGTTATATATTTAATATGACGAAATAATTTTGTGAGGTGTTAACATGGATAGCAAGAATATGTTAGAAATTATGTCGAATAGCTCATATGACGATTCCATGTGGGACCGTAATACTATGTACGATAAGATGCCCTATGTCTGGGACCCTGATCTTAATGTTGACAAGAAATTCACCAAAGTAACTGGTAATGTCATTAAGTTCTATCGTTGTCAATACAAAGAACCTTTTGAACTTAAACAGGAATAAGACTTTAGATTATGTTGAAAGCTGTGCCAGAGGGTACAGCTTTTTTTCACAGAATTTTCAGAATATATTCTTTTACATTTTCTATACAACCATGTTATAATCATTCCTAATAGTCATATACCAACAAAAATTTATTGCTGATGTGAGCCCCTATAGTAAATCATCCATTGATAGCTTAGGTTCATTATTATTTATTAATATGAGGTGAAAACAAGTGAAAGTAATCCAATTGACACATAAGTCTGTAAATAGTTATCTTATTCCAGGGAATGAAGGCTGGGTTATGATTGATACCGGATGGCCGGATACTTTTTCTCAATTTCTGCAGTTACTATGCCAGAATAATATAAGCGTGTATGAAATAAATCATCTGGTTATTACCCATTTTCATCCAGCTCATGCGGGACTTACTCAGAATCTAAAGGATCTAGGAATTAACCTAATTCTCCACGAAAGTCAAATTAATGATTATAACAAATTAAATATAAAGTATAAGAAAAATCCACAAGCAAATTTTAAAGACATAACCTCTACGAATAATATCATTCTGACTGACTATAACAGCCGAAATTTTATGGAGGAAATTGGTCTTTGCGGTGAGTTAATATCCACCCCAGGCCATAGCGATGACAGCATCAGTCTGGTAATCGATAATGATTGTGCCTTTATCGGTGACTTGCCGCCCTATTCTATAATGGAGGTTTATGATGATATTGTCATTGAAGATAGCTGGGATTTAATACAGCAATATCATGTAAGGAGTATTTATCCTGGACATGGAGACCCCTATAATATTTAAGAGGCTACTATTTGCATACCTAACAAAACCCATTGTAATACATTAAATAAAAAAGGGATTTAAAGCTTACATCAATACTTAGATGTATACTACTTTAAATCCCCTTTTTCATTTACTTAAAATACTTTAAATGCATCTTTACCAAGATATCTTGCAGAGTTGCCAAATTCCTGTTCAATACGAAGCAATTGGTTATACTTAGCAACACGATCTGTTCTTGAAGGTGCACCAGTCTTGATCTGACCAGCATTGGTTGCCACTGCAATATCAGCAAGGGTAACATCCTCTGTTTCGCCAGAACGATGAGATATCACTGCAGTCCAACGATTATCCTTTGCCATCTCAATTGCATCCAGGGTCTCAGTTAAGGAACCAATCTGGTTAAACTTTATTAGTACGGAATTGGAGATATTCTCTTTGATGCCTTCCTTAATTCGGCTGGTATTAGTTACAAATAAATCATCACCCACTAATTGAACCTTATTACCAATACGCTCAGTTAACAGCTTCCAACCCTTCCAGTCTTCTTCCGCCAAACCATCTTCCAAGGAAATAACAGGATATTTCTTGCATATTTCATCCCAGAAATCCACCATTTCTTCTACTGTCTTATATTCCCCTGCTTTCCAGAAGAGGTAATCTCCTTCTCTTCCTGCCTTTTTAGCTTCATCATACATTTCTGTTGCAGCTGCATCAATGGCAATATAGAAATCCTCTCCCGGTTTATAGCCAGCTGTCTCTATAGCCTTTACAATATAATCTAAAGCTTGCGTATCACTGGAAAACTTAGGTGCAAAGCCTCCCTCGTCTCCTACTGCTGTTACATAACCATCCGTTTTTAATAATTTCTTTAAGGTATGGAATACCGTGGTGCTATGCTCGAGAGCTTCTGAAAAACTAGCCGCACCAACAGGCATGATCATAAATTCTTGAATATTCAAACTGGAGTCTGCATGTTTTCCACCGTTAATAATATTCATCATGGGTACCGGAAGGGTTTTGGCATTAACTCCACCAAGATAACGGTATAAGGGCAATTTGAGGGAGGCTGCAGCTGCTTTAGCAACAGCTAAAGAGACACTAAGAATAGCATTTGCTCCAAGCTTTCCTTTGTTCTCTGTTCCATCTAAAGCAAGCATCCTTGCATCTATGGCAGTTTGATCACATGCATACATTCCTTTAATCTCATCGGCTATTAATGTATTAACATTATCCACAGCCTTCTTTACACCTGTACCAAGATATCTCTTATTATCTCCATCTCGAAGCTCAACGGCTTCAAAGGCTCCCGTTGAAGCACCAGAGGGTACTGCTGCTCTACCCATACTTCCATCGGCAAGAATAACTTCTGCTTCCACCGTGGGATTTCCTCTGGAATCTAATATTTCTCTACCAATAATTTTCTCAATTATCATATTCTTCATATAATTTTACCCTTTCTTTTGAAATTGTATTTGACACTAATCCTACATGCTACCAAAGCCGATTGAAAAACTGTGATCATTCAATCTACACTTCCCTATTATTTGCTGTAATATGGAAATTATTCGAAACCGTAATAAAATTAAATAAAGATTATAGAATAATCATTTATCCTATATTTAAAGAATAATACAAAAAAAGCTAAGAAGCAAGAAGTAAAACCTTGTTTTATTACAAGTATTATTTCATATTACATAGGTTCACAAACCTGTTCATAGACTATATATATATTATCTTTTGCTAAATAAAAGACAAAGATAATTTACTTAGGCATAAGTATTTTATGTTAATCATTGCATTGCTAAAGAATGCAGAAATTGATATACTAATTTGGATGAGCAATTACAAATAATTATGCATATATTGCACTGATGCCCGAATTTGCAGTGCTTTAGCAAAATGGAGGATTTAAATATGAATAAATCATTTGAAAAACTAAAGCCCTACCTGGAGAAATCCATGGCCCTACAGACAGCCAGAAATCTTTTTGAATGGGATGATCAGACTGCAGCTCCCTTTGAAGCTGCTGAGTATACTACGAAAGTCATCGGTATTATCTCCGATGAATATATGAAGAGCCTTATTAATGAGGAGGTTCGTAAGCTTTTAAAAACACTGCAGGACAAAGATGAACAAGAGGATTTATCTGATACAGAGAAGGCAATTATTAAAGAGCTTACTAGAACTTATGAACAGCTTGAAAGTATTCCTCCCGAAGAATACCGTGCCTTTAACGAATTAGCTGCCAGATCCGGAAGAATTTGGGCAAAAGCAAGAAAAGATAACAGCTACCAGGATTTTGCTCCTTATTTAAAAAAATTAATTGATTACAAGAAAAAATTTGCAGGTTACCGAGTTAAGGGTGATACAAAACCCTATGATGTTTTATTAAGTGATTTTGATGAATGTTTTTTGATGAAGGAATTAGATGATTTCTTTGATCAGGTGAAAAAAGAAATTATCCCTTTGCTTAAGGAGGTCGCAAAGAAAGAGGACCTTATTGATAAAAGCTACAACTACCTTAACTATGATATAAGCAAACAGAAGGAATTTTGTAAGTATTTAAGCGGCTATGTGGGTTTTGATTTTAATCGTGGTATTATTGCTGAAAGCGCCCACCCCTTCTCCTTGCAGCTTCATAATCATGATGTTCGCATTACCAATCGCTATCTTGATAACAATTTGGAAAGTGCTATGTTTTCCATTATCCACGAAAGCGGCCATGCTATTTATGAGATGAATATAGCCGATGAAATTACTCAAACCCTGGTGGGTGGGGGAGCCTCTATGAGTATGCATGAGTCCCAGTCCCGTCTTTATGAGAACGTGATTGGACGCAGCAAAGACTTCTGGGAGCCCATCTATGGCAAACTTGTAGACACTTATCCCGAACATTTAAGAGATATTAGCCTGGATCATTTCATTCAGGGTATTAATAAGTCCACCCCTGGATTAATTCGTACAGAGGCCGATGAATTATCCTATTGTATTCATATTATGATCCGTTATGAGATTGAAAAGATGCTCTTTGCTGAGGATGTTAAGGTTGAGGATTTACCTAAGATATGGAATGAAAAATATGAAGAATATATGGGAGTATGTCCAGCCTCTGACAGCGAGGGAATTCTTCAGGATATCCACTGGTCTCAGGGTGAATTTGGTTATTTCCCTTCCTATGCCGTAGGATCAGCAATTGCTTCACAAATCTTTGCCTGCATGCAGGATAAAATGCCTGTGAATAAATATCTAAAGGAAGGTACTCTAACTCCCATTCGTGAATTCTTAAGAGAATATATCCACAAATACGGAGCTGTTAAGAATACCAATGAGCTTCTTATGGAGCTGTGCGGGGAAGAGTTTAAACCGGATTATTATACTAAATATCTAAAGGATAAATATACGCAGCTGTATCAATTATAAGTATAAACACAACATGGGCGCATTTTGCCAGGCTGCTCTTATGTAAACAGCTTACAGCCTGCTTTGCCTACCTTGTTAATTAAAAATGAACTGCCCCATAAATCACTCCTTCATGCCAGGCATCTATGGTTACGATTATGGGGCAGTTCATATTGATTTGCGATTTATTTGATAGGTTCCTCTGCAGTTAATTCAATTAAATGATAGGTTGCTTTAATATCTGACGAGATCAAATCAAAATTTTTCACACGGTTATTAACGGAATATAAGGTGGTTCTCCAAAGAGTTGGAATTGCAGGTGCTTCATCAAAGAAAGCCTGTTGCCACGCATGGTATTTTTCCGTAAGGAAATCACTATCCCAGGCTTCCTTAGAGGAAATCGCATTTATAATAGCCTTAAAGGTATCGCTGGTATACCTGGTATAGTTTGCAGGAGAAGAAGGCCCCCATAGGGAAGCCGGGTTGGGGTCAAACCCTGTCGACCAAGCAGCATCATACATGTCAATGGCAGGATCATCTGCTTCAACGGCTTCATAGAAAGCATTAAACTCTGTCAAACGGCCGTTGTATAACTCCACCGCTAATCCTACATCAGCCAGACACTGAGACTTAAACTGCACATAGGTATCCATGTTCTCACCATCCATAACTGCCCAGGTAATTGTAAAGGGTTCTCCCTTGGGATCTTCGCGGAAACCATCCCCATCCACATCCTTATAACCAGCCTCATCCAGCAGCTCCTTTGCTTTCTCAGGATCATATACATAACCCTCCAGCTCCTTATTCTGATAGGTTGCATGTCTGGGTGTGATAACTGTTGTTGCTAAGAAACGCAATCCATTATAGAAGGTTTCTCCGAGGGTTTTACTGTCCGCTGCATAGCCAATGGCCTGACGAAGCTTAAGATTAGCCATCTTAGCATTGGGATCCACAATATTCTCATTCTTCTCTGCATCCCATTTACCAAGCTTAAAGCCCGTATAACTAAATACAGTTTCAACCTGGCCCAAATATTGATAATTGGCAGGGTCCTTATAATCTGGATACTGCTGGGAACTAAACTCAGCATAATCATATTTTCCTTCCTTCATTGCTGTGGGTATTAATTCCGGTTTGACAACCGTAATGATAACTCCATCAAGCTTAGGTCTGCCTCTCCAGTAATCGTCAAAACGTTCGAACTCATAGGCTTCACCAGGGACAACATTCTTAATCTTAAAAGGTCCAAAGCCAATGGGTTTTATACGGGACTTTTCACTGGCTACTAAGTCCGCTACCGCTACATCACCATAATAGTGTCTGGGGATTGCACTTGACCAGATTCCACCGACTAAAATGGATGGATAGAAATCTTTAAAGTGCATGACTAAAGTCATCTCATCCTCAGAAAGCTCTAACCCGGAGATTGTATCCGCTGTCCCGTTATGATATTCCTCTGCACCAATCACATTGATAAAGGATTCATCATAGCGAAAGCCCTGATAATCCTTGTCACAGATTACTTCATAAGCAAAAACCAGATCATCTAAGGTTACAAGTTCACCATCATGCCATTTGACACCCTCTTTCATATGAAGGGTAATTGTCTTAGCCTCCACATCGTATTCATAGGTTGCGGCACCATCCTGATCCATAACAAAGTCTTCATCAAAACTAACAATTGACTCTGACATCCATGCCAAGACTTCAGAATCATAATTGTCATCATAAACTACGGGATTTAATATTCCCCCAATAGCCGAATCACTTGAGAGGGCATAATTTAATACGCCGCCTTCAATGACAGGATTATCACTTACGGATACCTTGGGAAACTGTGCTGCAAGATCCTTAATCGCATCACTGTTATTGGCTCCTTGTGTGACAGCTCCTTCTGAATCAGCAGCCGGAGTATCCTCATTATCCTTGTCTTTACCACATCCACTAAAGGATGACAGCACAAGTAGAACTACCAATAATATTGCCGTTAATTTCCTTAATTGCTTCATTATAATCCTCCTTTCCTTGTTTCAAGGCAACTTAAAAACTCTGTGAAGGTACTTTTTCTTCACACTTACAATACATCCCTACCCTTGATTTAATTTCTTTCTTTGTAAAAGTCGGTAATCAGCTTCTTCCTTTTACAAATAATATGTAAGCAACTCCGTCGCTATAACCCTCTCCCTTTAACCCTCCTTTTCTATATTTATGATACCCTTTGCTTTGCATCAGCTGCACGTTTTACTGCCTGTCCGATAAAATTAATACATAGCATCATCATAATAATTAGCAAGCATGCCGGCAGCCATTGCCAGGGCCTATTCTGCATGTTTTCCGGTACAGCAGCATAACTGATTAAGGTTCCTAGACTTGGTTTATTAAAGGGCAATCCAAAGCCTAAGAAAGTCAATCCTGTTTCCAATCCCATATTAGCCGCCAGATTCAAGGTCAGATTTACAATAATTAATGATGAAATATTGGGAAATACCTCCCGAAGCATGATGACCAGGGCATTTGTTCCTAAGGTTTTTGATGCATGGACATAATCTAGATTGCTTTGCTGCAGGGTCTTTGCCCTGATCAGCCTGGCATCTCCGAACCAACCAAAGGCTGTCATTATCAGAACAAATGTTATTACATTATATTTTGGTATAATGGAAATAATTACAATAATAAACATCAATCTAGGCAGCATGGATAGAAAATCCAGAATACGCATTATTACATTATCCGTCCAGCCCCCGAAAAATCCAGCAACCAATCCTACCAGCAAACTGATAATTCCACATAATATGGTGACCCCGAAGGCAATTAAAAAAGAATTGCGGGCGCCCAAGAATAACTGCGGCACCATATCACGACCGGAGGCATCCGTTCCCAGGATAAATTTTGCTGACGGTGGCTTATTTAAATTTCTTAAATCAACCTTACCGGAGGTGTCCGGATTAAACATAACAGCTCCAATAAAAACGGTACATAAAATCAACACAAAAAGAACAAAGGAGATTAAAGCCAATTTATCCCTGTAGATTTCCTTTAAGATTAATTTTAAAAAGGAAGGTGGTAGATTTAAGATATCTGAAGCTTCTTCTGTCTTACTTACTAATTTATTCTCAGTTCGATTATTCAAATACTCCTTACCTCACTTTCTATTTAATTCTTATTCTTGGATCTACATAAGACATAATAATGTCAGATAACAAAGTACCTAGGACTGTTAATATGGCAAATAAAATGATTAATGCATTAACAACTGCATAATCTCTTCTCATAATACACTCCAGGAAAAGTCTTCCCATACCTGGATAGGAGAAGACATTTTCTATAAAGATGGATCCACCCAAAAGCCCGGCTATATCATAGCCCATAAAGGCTGCTACTGGCAGCAGGGCATTACGAAAGATATGTCTAGAGTAGACCTTTCTCTCTGGTACTCCCTTGGACCTGGCTGTTACAACAAAGTCCGAATTTTTAAAATCAATAATCTCACTTCTTAAAAACTGCACAGTAACAAAATTGTACAATAAGGCCCCGGTAATCGCCGGAAGTATCATATGATAAAGCTTATCCCAATAATAAGCCATGGTTCCTGCAATATATTTTACGTTGACCGTTCCTCCCATGGGAAACCATTTCAAACGGAAGGAAAATATAAAGATATTAATCAACCCCAATACAACGGAGGGTATAGCTAGCGAGACAAAGGTATAAAGAACAATGGTTTTATCAGGCCATTTATCATGATAACGTCCGGATATCATACCAAAGGTTATTCCAATAATATAGGTAAGTATAAGGGTCAATAGGGCCAACCAAAAGGTGTTGCTGGCTCTTTGACCAATTAATACCATGACGGGTAAACCATAGGCAGTACTCACCCCCAGATCTCCCTGCAAGGCATTACCCAGCCACCTCATATATTTGACATACCAGGGATCATAAAAACCCCATAACTGCCGTAATTCCTCTAATCTTCTGGGTGTTGTATTTGGATCAATTCTACCCGTTAAAGCATCTCCTGGCATAAAATTTGCTAATAGAAATATTAACAGGCTTAAGAGCAGAATCTGTGGTATTAATATGAGTAATCTTCTTAGGATGGTTTTCCACATAGTATCTCCTTTCCTGCGCAGTTTTTCTGCGCATCCTAGTTTGTACTGAGGATTAGGCAGGCACAAACTTTGTGAGTGAAGACAATAAAATCTTTCACTCTCCTCCCTAAGGCATTGCAACATAATGATTTGCACTTATTCTTTTCAAATCATATACTTGATCCTCTGGAGTGTAATAGCGGCTGTATTGATCCCTATATTCCTTGGCTACACTATCACGAAATAACATAGCCTTATCTCTTTGCTTCGGGTCCATATTAGGGATAGCTGCAATTAATTTCTTCGTATAAATATGGGTGGGATTGCTAAATATAAAGTCCTTCCTTCCCTTCTCAACGAATCTTCCCTTATGCATAATAACAATCCCTGAGCACATATGCTCTACTACACCCAGATCATGGCTGATAAAGAGATAAGCTAATTTAAATTGCTCCTGAATATCCTTCATATAATTGAGAACTTGGGCTTGAACCGATAAATCCAAGGAAGAAACCGGTTCATCAGCGATAATTAACCTTGGTTTTAAAGCCACTGCTCTGGCAATGCCGATTCTCTGTCTCTGTCCGCCGGAAAATTCATGGGGATATTTTAAGGCATTCTCCGGTGTAAGACCCACAATATTAAGAAGCTCATCTACCTTCTTGCGTTCTTCTTTCTTAGTAAGCTTTTCATAATTTCGTATAGGCTCTGCAATAATATCCATTACTCTTTTCTTTGGATTCAGGGAGGAATAGGCATCTTGAAAGATCATTTGAACACCCTTACGGTAATCCGAATGATTCTTCCCCACATATCTCGTTATATTCTCACCCTGATAAAGGATCTGACCTGAAGTTATCTTAGCCAATCCTATAATCGCATTACCTGTTGTACTCTTTCCCGAACCGGATTCACCAACCAATCCCAGGGTCTCTCCCTCCTCGATACGAAAGGAAATGCCATCCACTGCCTTAACATAATCAATGGTCCGGCCTAATACTCCTCCCTTAATGGGGAAATGAACACATAAATTCTTTACCTCTAATAGAGCCAAATTAACCCTCCTTTAATTCGAACTACACTTTAAGATAAAAATTCTGATAGCAGCTACACAATACCCTATGATTTGGAGCAACTACATGATACTTCACATCATTTTCGTGATATTTTGTTGGTATCCATGGAATCCGTGGTGAAAAGCGGCAGCCTTCTCTTTTCATTTTTACTAAGGAAGGTACCATTCCCTCAATGACATGCAACCGTTCCTCTTGTCTCTGGGTAGTTATGGAAGGCATAGATGCCAGGAGGGATCTGGTATAGGGGTGCTTGGGATTAGAAAACAGCTCCATTACCTCCGCCTCTTCTACAATCTGACCGGCATACATCACCGCAACCTTGTCCGCCATTTCAGCAACCACCCCCAGATCATGGGTAATTAAGATAATCCCTGATTTCATTTCCTTTTGCAGCTTTTTTAACAAGTCCAGTATCTGAGCCTGTATTGTAACATCCAAAGCTGTCGTTGGTTCATCTGCTATAACTAAGGAGGGCTTGCAGGCCAAGGCAATGGAAATCATTGCTCTTTGCCGCATACCTCCTGAAAGCTCATGGGGAAATTGATCATAGGTTAATTTAGGATTTTGAATACCCACACCGTCCAACAATTCTAATGCACGATTTTTTCGTTCCATAGAATTTAAGGAGGTGTGATAGGTAAGACTTTCTTCTATCTGCGCACCGATTTTCATTAATGGGTTTAAGGCAGTAAGGGGATCCTGAAAAATCATCCCAATATCCTTACCTCTGATTTTATCCAATTCACTCCTTGTAAGGGAGAGTAAATCCTTATCCTGAAAGATAATATTTCCTTCTACCTTCACATTTTCCTGTTTATGTAAATTCATGATGGATAAAGCCAAGGCACTTTTACCACACCCCGATTCACCTACGATGGCGTAGACTTCATTCTCATTAACCTGAAGTGAGACATGATCTACCGCAGCATAATAGCTGCCGTTTATAAGAAATGATGTAACCAGGTTGTTAATTCTTAACAATTCCTTTTTCATAAACTGATACACTTGCCTTTCAATTTCATTATTTAGTTACAATTCATTTAAGGGAAATAATTAGAGAAATCTAAGTAAATTAATTTACATTATTTGTAAATTATATATCATAACCTTTCTATAGTCAATACAATTACCAATTTATTACATTTTATTATTATTATCTCTCAATCACTATATACTTAGAAATATATTTAATTCCTATGAAGTTTTTTTGTTCCATGGCCAGACTGAAGTGCAATTCTGCATAATTATTAATTTTCTATTGCATAATTTCATAAAAGGATGTAATATAAATGAAATTACAAACCACCGTCCGCGGTAGAATGGAGGCACAAATGAAGCTTTGGGGAGGCCGTTTTACAAAAGAAACTAATCAATTAGTTCATAATTTTAATGCATCTATCTCCTTTGACCAGAAGTTTTATAGACAGGATATCCAAGGTAGCATTGCCCATGTTACAATGCTTGCAAAACAAGAGATTATATCAACTGCCGAAAGAGATCTTATTATCAGTGGTCTATCCAGTATCTTAGTGGATATTACCAATGGCAGTCTTATCATAGATGGAAAGTATGAGGATATTCATAGCTTTGTAGAAGCCCATCTCATTGAACGTATTGGTGAGGCAGGAAAGAAACTTCATACAGGAAGAAGCCGTAACGATCAAGTGGCACTGGATATGAAACTTTATACAAGAGATGAAATCAAGGAAATAGACCATCTGATTAAGGATTTACTAATCTCCATCCATAGGATAATGAAGGAAAATACAGATACTTTCATGCCCGGCTTTACTCATCTGCAGAAGGCTCAGCCTGTTACCCTTGCCCATCATTTTGGAGCTTATTTTGAAATGTTTAAGAGAGACCGCTCTCGTCTGTCTGACATTACTATACGTATGAACCTATCTCCCATTGGTTGTGGTGCCCTAGCAGGTACAACCTACCCCCTAGACCGGGAATATACTGCCAAACTTCTTAATTTCCATGGCCCTACTTTAAATAGCATGGACAGTGTGTCCGACAGAGATTATCTCATAGAACTCTTAAGCGCCCTATCAACGATTATGATGCACCTAAGTCGTTTTAGTGAGGAAATCATCATCTGGAATAGCAACGAATATGGTTTCGTAGAGCTTGACGATGCCTATTCCACCGGCTCCAGCATTATGCCACAGAAGAAAAATCCTGATATAGCTGAGCTAGTCCGAGGTAAGACAGGTCGTGTATATGGTGCTCTTACTTCCCTGCTAACAGTTATGAAAGGTCTTCCCCTTGCCTATAATAAGGATATGCAGGAGGATAAGGAATATACCTTTGACGCCATTGACACCGTAAAGGGTTGCCTTGCATTATTTAATGGCATGATTTCTACTATGAAATTTCAAAAGGAAAATATGGCAAAGAGCGCTACAAAGGGTTTTACCAATGCAACGGATGCAGCAGATTATCTTGTTAATAAAGGTGTCCCCTTTCGGGATGCTCATGGGATCATCGGTCAGCTGGTATTGTACTGTATCGAGAAGGATAAGGCCATTGAGGAATTGAGCCTTGCCCAGTTTAAGGAAATCAGCCCCGTATTTGAACAGGATATCTATGAAGCAGTCAGTCTTACTACTTGTGTTAATAAGAGAAATACCATAGGAGCACCTGGTAAAGAAGCCATGGCACAAGTACTGACAATGAATGAAGAATATCTTAAGGCATAAATAGAGCCACTCTCATATTGGTCTATGTAAATCAGTGATAACTTCTGATTTACATAGACCTTTTTTATTTTATAGGGTTAGGGTGTCAAATTCTCATGCTAATTTCATCAGCACCACTATTAATATAAACCTGCATGAGAATTCGACAGCCTCCGGCGGATGCACACTCGCTACGCTCGGCACGTTTATATAATAAAAGGTATTCCTCAAACGTGGCTTCGTCAATTTGCACATATACTATGCAAACTTTATTTCAAATTACCCATTATTGCATTGACACTAATTTTATAAAGTATTATACTTAACATTGTTAAGATGTTAACAATCATAAGCTAGATAACCCAATTCAAATATTATTGGAGAGGTGCATTATTATGAATATAAACATTTGTGTAGGCAGTTCCTGCCATCTAAAAGGCTCTTATGATATAATTCAATTGATGAAAGAGGCTATTAAGGATTATAAGCTAGAAGATAAAATCAATTTATCTGCTGCTTTTTGTCTTGGCAGATGTACTGATGGAGTATCCATAAAAATAGATGAGGATATCATTTGCGGGGTATCAAAAGATACCTTTCATAATTTTTTTCAAAATGAAATCCTTATGAAACTTAACTAACTCTTAACTAACTAAAGTTAACACACTCATTAGAAAAGGTTGAATTGTTATGAAGCAATACATAGAACTTAAGAAATCAAACTGTAAAAATTGTTATAAATGTATCCGTCATTGTCCCGTTAAATCAATTCGCTTTGCTGATCATCAGGCTAATATTGTAAACGAACAATGTATCCTATGCGGCATCTGTTTTGTTTCCTGTCCTCAAAACGCAAAGAAAATACATAGTGATGTTGCATATGCTAAAGCTTTGATAGCATCGGGTAAGCCTGTATATGTAAGTATAGCCCCCTCTTTTGTAGCTAATTATGAAGGATGCGACCTTCCTTCCATGGCTGAAGCATTAAGAAAGCTTGGCTTTAGTCAGGTTGAGGAAACAGCACAGGGTGCTACCCTTGTAAAAAGACAATATGAAGAAATAATTCGTGCCAGCGAAGAGAAAACCATTATCTCCTCCTGCTGTCATACTGTTAATACTTTAATTCAGAAATATTATCCCGAAGCCCTGCCTTATCTTGCTAAAGTCCTGTCTCCTATGCAAGCCCATTGCACCAAGATAAAAGAAGAACATCCTGATGCATATACGGTATTTATTGGACCCTGTATCTCTAAGAAAGAAGAAGCTGACCAGTATCCAGGGATTGTTGATTGTGTCCTTACCTTTGAAGAACTATCTCAGTGGCTACAGGATGAAAGTATAACCATATTACCAGCACAAAGAAAAATAGAAAGTAAAGACGGTCGAGCAAGACTTTTTCCTATACCCGGCGGTATTATTCGTTCTATGCAGTATCAAAAAGAGGAATACGATTATATAGCCATCGATGGAATTGAAAATTGCATTCGAGTAATCAACAATATTATTCATGGTAATCTTACAAACTGTTTTATTGAGATGTCCGCCTGTGCAGGAAGCTGTGTCGGTGGTCCTGTGATGAATAAGGAAAATCGAATGGTGATTACTGATTATATCCGAATTAAGCAATCTGCGGGAGATAATGATTTCCCTATAGATTTATCATCCCCAAGTCGTCTGGAAAAGCAATTTTCCTACATTGGAGTTCATAACCAGATGCCGGGCAGTATGGCCATTAATGAGATTCTTCATAAGATGGGAAAAGCTTCTCCTGAGCAGGAACTAAACTGCGGAAGCTGTGGTTATAATACCTGCCGCGATAAAGCCATTGCCGTATATCAGGGCAAGGCAGACCTAACCATGTGTCTCCCATTTCTAAAAGAAAAGGCAGAAAACTTCTCTGATAATATTATCTACAATATGCCAAATGGCGTTATTGTATTAAATAAAGAGCTTGAAATTCAACAGATAAACCGTGCAGCACTACAGCTCTTATCCATTAAAAACAGTAATGACATTATTAATCAACCGGTCATGCGTATCCTGAACCCTTCTGCCTATTTAGAAGTAATGACCAGTGGGTGTAACATTCATGATCGCTTAACCAATTTGGATGAATACGGAAAATATATAGAAGAAACTATAATTTATGATAAAACCTATCATATTATTATCAGCATTATGAAGGATGTTACTTTAGAGGAAAAATCACGAAGAAAGAAGGAAAAATTAAATAAGCAAACTGTTGAAGTCGCTGATAAAGTCATTGAAAAGCAAATGCGTGTTGTTCAGGAAATAGCATCCTTACTGGGTGAAACTGCTGCTGAAACAAAAATTGCTCTGACTAATCTTAAGGAGAGTTTGTATAATGAATAGTCTTTGTACCGATGTTGGTTATCTCAGCATTAATAAATATGGTGAACAGTTATGTGGTGACCATGTTGAAATTGCTGAAGGAGATGATCATTCTCTTGTCCTGGTATTGGCAGACGGATTAGGAAGTGGAGTTAAGGCGAATATATTATCTACTCTAACTGCCAAAATCATTTCCACGATGATGGCAAATCATATGTCAATTGAAAACTGTGTTACTACTGTTGCATCAACCCTGCCTGTGTGTGAAAAAAGAGGTATTGCTTATTCCACTTTCACGATTATACATGTAATTGATAATAAAACCGCTGAAATAATCCAATATGACAATCCACATGTTATATTACTTCGTAATGGGGTTCATCTTGACTACGATATGGTGAGCTTACAAATTGGTGATAAGAATATCTTTCAATCTAAAATTGATTTGTTGCCTGGAGATGTTCTAGTTGCTATGAGTGACGGAGCTGTTTATGCCGGTGTTGGTAAAACCTTCAATTTTGGTTGGCAAAGGCAGAATATCATTGATTTTCTAGAAATTATATATGATAATAGCCATTCATCGAAGATGGTTTCTTCCCTCTTGCTGGAACAATGTGCAAATCTTTATGGAGGAACCCCTGGTGATGATACAACAATTGCTGCCGTCAAAATAAGAAAACGGGAACAAATCAATCTACTCATTGGCCCACCAGCAGATCCCAAGGATCTTAATAGGATGATGTCTAGTTTCTTTAAAAAGGATGGAAAAAGAATTGTTTGCGGAGGAACAACCTCCTCTCTTGCTGCCAGCTATTTGGGTAAAGAGATTAAAACAGCTTTAGAATATAAAACTTCCGATATACCCCCCATTGCTTATATAGAAGGAATCGATTTAGTGACAGAAGGTGTTATTACTGTTAATAGAGTTCTCCATTATGCCAAAAACTATCTTGAGGATAATGCCTTTGACATGCAGTGGAGTTATAGGGAGGATGCAGCTTCAAGTATTGCCAAGCTTCTTTTTGAAGATGCTACGGATATTAACTTTTATGTTGGAAGGGCAATGAATCCTGCTCATCAAAATCCAAATCTTCCAATCAGCTTTAGCATCAAGATGCGTTTGATTGAAGAATTGTCCGATTGTCTTAGAAAAATGGGGAAACAAATCAATGTACAATATTTTTAATTTATAAAGTATATATAAAACCAATAAAAGGGATGCAAAACTCTAGCCAAGAAATTCTTTTCTTGTGAATAGAGCCTTTGCATCCCATGTTTTTAATATTCCTTAATTTAACCATTTAAAATCGGGGAACTTTAATAAGGCTTTCCCTTGAATATCTTCAAGAGCTACATATTTATTCTCCCAGTATCTAGCATCTGCTGAAATATTTCGATTATCCCCCATCATAAAATAATGGCCTTGTGGTATTTGATAAGGTCCAAAATCACCTTCCGCCTTCTCCTTGAGATAATCTTCTTCAAAAAGTTCACCGTCAATATAGACGAGGCCTTCTTTTCCCTCGATAGTTTCACCAGGTAAACCGATAATTCTCTTTATATAAAGAGTATCTGGATCATCTGGAAATGGAAATACTACAATATCTCCTCGCTTGGGTTTTCCAAAGACATAGGAAAGACGAGATACTACCACCTTATCATCAATCATGAAAGTATTCTCCATGGAGCCTGTAGGTGAGCTGACAATAAATATAACAAATCTGTTCACTGCTTTCGCTAAAGCAAAGGCTATAACAAACAGTAATATCCAGCTAAGGATTTCTTTTATCACTTTTTTACTCATTCTGTACAGTCCTTACCATTAATATTATCCCCTAGTATCTTAGAATTCTCACTTCAATACAAAGTACAATTCACCGATTAATAAATACACTTATTTATCAATATAACTATGGAACATAAACACAATTATAAACTCTGACCTAGTGTTTGTAAATAGATTTGCTTATCTTTTATTGTTATACCACTTTGGTAATGTTAAATAATGAGGAGGTTGACAACCACAATCCCGGGAAAAACCTCATAATTTGCCATACCCCTGCACCATTTAAACCAAACTCAGGTATCAGTCTAAGTTTGGCATTTATGCTCCTTACATCATCAAACCATACTACATGGGCAACACCCTGCTCATTGGTATAATAATAAAAGGGTGACTGGGCTGTTTCATCGAATTGGATTGTAGCGCCATACCTTACAGCACGTTCAATTGCCTCCTGATTACCCATTGATTCGGCTGCTGTCGTACCCTGAACAAAGGGCAGAGGCCAGTCATATGCATAATTAGGCGTACCCATTAATATTTTATCAGGATCGATTACACTCACCCCATACTGCAATACCCTTCTCATATTGTTAATAGGTGAGGTTGCCATAGGGGGCCCGTAGGTATAACCCCACTCATAGGTCATGATTAACACTTTATCTGCTACTGCGCCGATAGCCGGGTAATCGTGAGCTTCGTATAGTAATCCAACCATTTCTCCCGAGGTCTTGGGTGCCAGAGCAACAAGTGTTATTAAACCTTCCTGATCTAGTCTCGTACTTAATGCTGTAATAAAATTAATAAAAGCTTGCCTATCCTCAGGCAATATGAATTCAAAATCAATGTCCACTCCCTGATAACCCTTTGTCTCCATGGTTGTAACCAAATTATTAATTAAATTGGTCTGTGCCTGAGGATTTGCAAACATTTGATGGGCTATTGCACTGCTGAATGCTCCTTGTTCATCCATCGGTGCAAGTACCATGATAGGAGCAACGCCAAACTCATAGGCGATTGCGATTAACTCTTCATCTTCAATGGGAATAAGCTCTCCACTAGGAGTAAATCCATAAGTAAATAATAACAGATACGTTAAAAAAGGCAGGGTTTTTCTAAGTACTGTCCTGTCTATAAAAGGATATGCGTACCCATTCATTGTTACTGTATCAATAGGCTCTTCATTGGCATAAGTAATTACCAGAACATCCCCTGGATTTAAACCTTCTCTTGCGGCTATCTGAGGATTGTTTTGTAGTATCTTATTGGGCTCCACATCATAGGTCTGTGCAATATTAAATAGTGTATCTCCTGCTGTTACCGTATGAACAATGTCCGGTATTCTAATTCCTATACTTTGTCCTATAACTAAGTTGTCAGGGTTTGGAAGTTCATTTTCTAAAATAATGCGTTCACGGGATACTCCATATTGGTCAGCAATTGATTGCATAGTATCGCCGGCCTTCACCACATGAATTATCATATTGCTCCATTCTGCCGCCTCCATTTTCTAACTTTTTTACGGCTAATCTTACTCTATAACAATATATGCCATTAAATTTTGAAGGTGAAATAACCTATACTCCGTTGCAACTTTCCTAAAACTAACGTATAATACTATATGGTTTTTGAATTATTATCTTGCATTTCATGTAGAATAAGGTAAGGGATCATTAAATAAGAGAAAGGCATGGTACAAAATGAATAATTTCAAAGATATATTACCTACAATGATAAGGAAGAATCCTTTTGAAGCAATTGGGAAGGATTGGATGCTTATTACAGCCGGAAATACAGAAAAAGTAAATACAATGACAGCCTCCTGGGGAGGTTTTGGTGTTATGTACGGAAAAAATGTTGCATTTATTGTTGTACGTCCTCAGAGGTATACTAGAGAATTTATCGATGAGGAGGAGACCTTTTCCCTGAATTTTCTTGATAAAAGCCATCGGAGTACATTAAACTATCTAGGTACAGTATCTGGTCGTAATGAGGATAAGATAACTAATTCTGGATTAACACTGGATTTTACTGAGCAGACTCCATATTTTCAAGAGTCAACTCAAGTATTATTCTGCAAGAAATTATACAGACAGCCAATGGTGGGTGAGGGTATCCTAAGCGATAAATTAGATAAAACCTGGTATTCCAACAAGGATTATCATATCTTATATATTGCTGAAGTAATAAAAGCATTACAGGCAACAAAATAGTAATCTCCAATAACAATAAAAGCCCCGCTTCCAATGAGAGATTGCACAAGCATACTCATTATAAGCGGGGTATTATTTAACATGGGGTTTGTTATACCCTATGCCCTGTCATATCAGGAGCATATATTATTTAACATCAGATTTTTTGAAGGCAAAGATACCCAAAGCTGTTGCACCAACTAAGAATACTAATCCCACAATTACTGATCTTAGGTAATCCGAACCTTTGGCAGTATTTGAAAAATAGAAAGCAATATTATTTAACAGACTATAATCCGTAAACTTTATCTTGTCACGGGCTATTAACTGTAAAATATTAAAAAGTAAAGGTGCAACGGTCATAACACCGAAGATATTAATTGCTATAGCTCCACCAATATTTCTGATGACCATAGGAACCAACACTAATATAGCAACTAATGCAGTATTTAATAAGATTTCAATACCTATAGTTTTAAAAATAATTGCTAAATTATCTCCGCTAAAATCACCCATACTGCCTGATAAGATCGTAGCACAGATAAAGCCTGTTAAAAAAGTAGCGATTATCATTATCAAGGTTGTAGATACCATGGTAATCAGTTTAGATAAATAAATATTGATTTTTGAAAAGCCTTTTGATACTACATTTTTCATTGTTCCGTGAGAAAATTCAGCTGATACAAAGATTGCTATAATAATACCAAGTATTATCTCAAGATTACCGTTAGCAAAGGCAGTCAAACCATAAGTAATACCATCTTTAAAAATTGGATTTTCAGATATGACAACACCTTCTTCTCCAGCAAGGTTACTTGCCCACTCCACTAATAGTATATTAAGTGCCATGAGAAGCATTGAAATGGCAGTACAGATATAAAAAGACTTACTTCTAAAAAGTCTGTAAAAATCTGAACGTAATAAATTTTTCATAATATGTTAATCCTCCATTTAATTAGTTTATCTCATTACATGATCCGTAGCATCCATAAGCTGCATAAAATAAGCTTCCAGATCCTGACCAACGATGGAGCTAGAAGACACAACAACTCCGTTCTTAGCAAGCTCCATGTTGATAACTCCTGCTTTATCTATACCCTCTGTGACATAGACTGCCTTGTCATCATAAATCTCAATTGCTAAAGGATTAACTATACCAGCAATAATGTCCTTGGCTCCTTGAACATTATCAACCTTGATTTCTAATACACCCTTACACTTGGATTGAAGCTCTTCATTGGTAAATTCAGCTACCATAGTACCGTTATTAATAACACCATAGCGGTTAGCAATTTTTGAAAGCTCACCAAGAATATGGCTTGAAATCAGAATTGTTATTTTTTTCTCATGATTTAATTTCATAACCAATTCTCTGATTTCTTTGATACCTGTAGGATCAAGACCATTAATAGGCTCATCCAACATCAGAAATTCAGGATTATCTAATAATGAAATAGCGATGGCAAGACGCTGTTTCATACCCAAGGAAAAATTCTTAGCTTTCTTCTTTCCCGCATCCTGAAGACCAACTAACGCAAGCATCTCGTTCACATTAGTAGCGGTATCAATTCCCAATAATCTGCAATAGTAATGAAGATTCTGTTTTGCTGTCATATGGGGAAATACTGCAGGAGTTTCAATCATTGTTCCAGTTTTTCTTCTTTGTTCATCTAACTTATCACTTTCAAAAAGACGTATCGTTCCCTTTGTTGGATGTGCCAGCCCTGCAACCATTCGGATTAATGTGGTTTTCCCTGCTCCATTTCTACCTATAAAACCATATATGTCTCCTCTTCGTACATTAAGATTAATGCCGTCGACTGCTGCTCTTTTTCCAAACACCTTAGTCAGGCCTTCGGTTTGCAGTACATATTCCATGTTTATTTCCTCCTGTATTGTATTAATTTGCTATTTTTTTAACTTTAAAAATTATTCTAGCACACATATATTAAAAATGCATTAAGAAATCATAAATATTTGCTATTATTTACTAATTGTTATCTTTATACAAATTTCACATTAGGACTGTACATATCACATCCCATAAATTCTTATCTTTGATAATCGTTTACTTATCTAGAGCCACCCCTTGCATACATCTACCCACTTAGCACATTTTACATATTGTTCTAATTCAGAACAGGTGAGCTTAATTGCTGAATTACTACTGCCACAGGCAGGATAGATATAATCAAAACGTCTTAAGGAAACGTCTAAATATATGGGCAAGCTCCTTATTAAGCCAAAGGGACATACCCCACCTATAGCATGACCTGTATAATCTAAAACCTCCTCCGGTGTGAGCATCTTCGCTTTCATACCGTATTCAGCTTTAAACTTGCTATTGTCTATCTTGGTATCTCCTGCTGCAACAATCAGAATAGCTCCCTCATGGGATTTAAAAGCTAAGGTTTTGGCTATCCGGCTTGGATCAACTCCCAAGGCTTCTGATGCCATCTCCACAGTTGCACTTGAGGTGTCAAACTCTAGAATATCTGCCTCCCTTCCCCTCTCACAAAAATACTCTCTCACTTTATCAATTGCCATAATGATCTTCCCTTCTTTTGTCAACTCAAGTCATAGTATAATCAATGACTAATATGAATGTCGCTAATTTCTGCCTTTATATTATTTATAGTAATTATCCTATTGATAGCATCTGCCATCTCTTCTTTATATTCAGAAAGAAAAGCTGCCATGAGACTATCTCTTTGCTCTGTGGGTATGGCATTAATTGCTGCTTTTACTACCTGAATAGGAAGCTCCTTTAAGCTAAGTAACAGATATCCAATTCGTCCCCCTTTGTCATCCTTCTGGGATAACTTCTCTATAAGGACAGGTAGTATCTCTTCTATGGTCTTTTCATAATCAATATTATCCATTGTAATCTCAAGTTTTAACATTGCTTCATTTCCCCTTTCAATTGAATTTATATGAATGGATGTAATCCTCATATAGACATGCTTTTCCTTTAATAGATTATTAAGATATTCCATCAAAGCCTCATCAAAATTCTGCATAATCCAGGCAGAAATATTTGTCTTCTTAGGTATTGCAGATACCAATAATTTTGAAAACTTTGTTGGCTTATTCTTATTACTAAGGATTTTATTTAAAATATCATAGAAAAAAGTATCCTTTTGAGTTAGCCATTCTTCGATATGAGGCATCATCAATTCTAATAATGTGTTATAATTGATTTTTCTAATATAAGCACTGATTTTAATCAATAATATACCCCTCCTGCTTTCTTAGCATTGAGCAATTTCATGGTAACTTTAAACATTATAATACATTTATATTCAGAATTCAAATAAGATAGGTAAATAATTCCTCCAAGCAAGTGTCAGCTTGCTGACACTCCGCACCCGAGGGGATTGGGAAGCAATATACTTTATACGCAAATACATTTGCGTTATTCGCTGAGGTGCACATCCTAATTGTGTATTTTATAGGACGCATTTTCCTATAAAACAAAAAACCTACAGGATATGAATCCTATAGGTTACTTTACTCCATATGATGATTTACTCACATACTACATGAAGATTATCTCCACAATGTATTTGCGAAATTGCCTTTTCCAAAAAGGACACAATCGTATTTACTACCTTATAACATAGTTCTATAATGTAATTAATATCTTCATTGACACATTTTATTTCCTTTAGATACTCCTTATGTATCAGTACGATGGAATGAACAATCTCATCTAGGGATGTGATAAGATGGCATTGTTTTCGCTCTCTATTCGTTCCTACTCGACTAAAGTATTCTTTCAAGGAATGCTTTAATTCCTTCTCATAGAGTACATGCTCTGATATACTTCCATGAAAAACATTATTATGGGGATAAGTACAATAATCTGAGAGATAATGAGTAACTACTCCCAAATGTCTGGCAAAATAGCTATTTATCCCTTTTTCTATATCAAATTCCACAGTAATTTTCTTTATCTCATTGATTAGTATTCCAAAGGTTTCATCAAATGTGTGACGCTTGGTTAAAAAGGAGGGTTTTAAGTCTGGTAGAATACTTCCAATATAAAAAGCCTTCCTATGATCTACCAAGCCTTGGACCTGCATATTCTTAACTAAAAACTTGGCAAGTGATAGATGAGATTTCTTTCGCAATTATTTTCCTCCACAAAATGTATAATGATCATTTTGTCATTTAATAGTCAATTATTCCTAGAGCTAGAATGATACACTATTTTAATAAATATCACAAGAGGACTTCCATAATACTTAATAGTATTTTTTTATGAAAATATTTTATAATATAGCTATATTCTCATCATTTTGTGAATATTATCGTTAGCGTATAATTAGGTTAGGAGAAATGGGAAAGGTTTGCATTTTTATTTTTAGAGTACAGAAAAGCACCCCTTTGTGGTAATATTAGGTTTGCGAGAACCACAAAACTACAAAGGAAGGTGCCTT
>JAEZTQ010000064.1 GCA_023443625.1 Bacillota bacterium
CCAATAGTAAAGAGGCACCCCTATATAGAATAACATTTGAAAGAGTAACTTCCATCTATACTTTTTGAAAAAGTTATTTCCACCAACAGAAGGAGGAGGGGTGGAATTTAGTTTTTCAATCGACGAAGTGTCAGCAAGCTGACACTTTCTTATTTCTAGTATTTACAAAAGGAGAATTCTGAGGTATAATATTGTTAAATTAATAACAAAGAATCGTTCTGACAATGAGGGTGCGCCCAAGTAGGAAGGCGAAGAATAGTTTTCCAAACTTTTATTCTAGGAATTTGGCAGTGTTAAGCCGTAGCTGAAGCTGACAAAGCCTGTGATAAGGGATTTTAGTGGACTTATACTATCCTTGTGCCAACCGGTACAAGGATTTTTTTATTTTATAGGAAAGTGCGTTCTGTAAAATAAAAAAATTAAGATGCGCACCTCGCGGCAAGGAAGTATATTGCTTCGCAATCCGCTCGGGCGCGGAGAATCTGCCAAAGGTACATTCTTTGTTCATGTTTTTCATAAATAATAACTGGGAGAAAGGTGGATGTGATATGGTGGTAGATAATAGAAAACTAATACAAGAGTTGGAGGAACAAAAAATTTTATCTAAGGAGGACTTTATAACTCTAATCTCTACAATATCAGAAGAAGAAATGGAATTGTTAAGGCAGAGAGCACAGCGTAGAACCAATGAGTATTTTGGTAATAAAATATACACTCGTGGCTTGATTGAATTTACAAATTACTGCAAGAATGACTGTTATTACTGTGGAATCAGAAGAAGCAATCATGAAGTGGAACGATATCGCCTAACCACGGAGCAAATACATAACTGCTGTGAGGAAGGATATAGATTGGGATTTCGAACCTTCGTTTTACAAGGAGGGGAGGATGGAAGTTATACCGATGAAGATCTGATAGAAATCATCAAAATGATTAAATCTGAATTTGCTGATTGCGCTCTTACACTATCCCTAGGTGAGAGAAGTTACGACAGCTATCTGGCATTTTTTGAGGCAGGGGCTGACAGGTATTTACTAAGACATGAAACTGCCAATCCTGAGCACTATGCTAAGTTACACCCAGAGAAATTATCTCTTACCACTAGAAAGGAATGTCTTACTAATTTGAAGAAAATTGGCTTTCAGGTGGGAGCAGGTTTTATGGTGGGCTCACCCTACCAGACTATAGAAAATATAGCAGAGGATTTACTCTTTATGAAAGAACTATCACCCCAGATGATAGGGATTGGTCCTTTTATTCCCCATCATCAAACACCCTTTGCAAACACAAAGGGAGGGACTCTTGATCAGACTTTAATCCTCATCAGTATACTACGACTGATGCAGCCTAATGTACTTTTACCTGCAACAACAGCCTTAGGTACCATAAGTCCCAACGGCAGAGAATTAGGAATACTTCACGGAGCCAATGTAGTAATGCCTAATCTTTCACCAACCTCAGTGCGTAAAAAATATGAGTTATACGATAACAAAATCTGTACAGGGGATGAGGCAGCAGAATGTCGCTTCTGTCTAGAGGGAAGAGTTAGAAAAATAGGCTATGAGCTTGCAGTTGACCGTGGTGATTATAAGCCTGAATAAAACAGTAAGGAAGCAGCCAAAGATTAGTATAAGGTAACAACCAAAGGTTTCTAAATATAAATCAACAGGATACCCTAGAGGGTGTATTTTGTTCCTATAAAGGAGAGACAGCTATGTATGATGTAAAATCAAAAAAAGCAGAGGAATTTATAAATCATGAGGAAATTCTGGATACCTTAGAGTATGCCAGTGCCAATAAAAATAATAGAGAGTTAATTGACAGTATATTAAAGAAAGCTGAGGCTATGAAGGGTATCACCCACCGCGAGGCCTTGGTTTTACTGGAATGTGATTTAGAGGATGAGGTTCAACGAATATATCACTTGGCAATGAAGATTAAAGAGAGGCTATATGGTAACCGCATCGTTATGTTTGCACCCTTATATTTATCTAACTACTGTGTCAATGGTTGTGTTTATTGCCCTTATCATTATATCAACAAGGAAATTCCTAGAAAAAAGCTTACTCAGGAGGAGATTAGAAGAGAAGTTATTGCACTTCAGGATATGGGCCATAAGCGTTTGGCCTTAGAAGCAGGAGAGGATCCAGTGAATAACCCCATCGACTATATCTTAGATAGCATTAACACCATTTACTCCATCAAACATAAGAATGGTGCAATTCGTAGGGTTAATGTAAATATTGCTGCAACAACGGTGGAGAATTATGGTAAACTAAAGGATGCAGGAATTGGTACTTACATTTTATTTCAGGAGACCTACCATAAGGAAAACTACGAGAAGCTCCATCCAACAGGACCAAAGCACAATTATGCTTATCATACAGAAGCCATGGATCGTGCCATGGAGGCGGGAATTGATGATGTAGGTTTGGGAGTTCTCTATGGACTAAATATGTATCGCTATGATTTTGTAGGTATTTTAATGCATGCAGAGCATCTGGAAGCAGCTATGGGTGTTGGACCTCATACCATAAGCGTTCCTCGTATTCGTCCAGCTAATGATATTGATACTGCTGATTTCCAGGATGCAATCTCTGATGAAATCTTTGAGAGAATTGTTGCAATTCTTAGAATTGCAGTACCTTATACGGGAATTATTGTATCCACAAGAGAATCCAAGGCCAGCAGAGAAAAAGCATTAAAACTAGGAGTCTCACAGATAAGCGGAGGTTCCAAGACCAGTGTAGGCGGTTATGCCGAGCCTGAGGATGAAAATGAGAGCTCTGCCCAATTTGATGTAGAAGATAATAGAACCTTAGATGAGGTGGTTAATTGGCTTCTTGAATTAGGACATATCCCTAGCTTTTGTACCGCTTGTTATAGGGAGGGACGTACGGGAGATCGTTTTATGTCCCTAGTTAAATCAGGACAATTATCTAATTGCTGTCAGCCAAATGCACTTATGACTTTGAAGGAATACTTAGAAGATTATGCTTCAGAGGCTTCTAAGATAAAGGGAGAGGCTTTGATTGAGAGAGAACTGACCAAAATCCCCAATGAGAAGGTTCTTAAGATAGCCATAGATAATTTAGTCAAAATAGAAGCCGGCAGCAGAGATTTTAGATTTTAATTTCTAAAGGGTATAGTTACTTGCTAGATTATCAAATTATAAATGAATTAAGCTAGAAAGGGTTTATATTTTGAAATATAAAACACCTAATAGTTAGGGTAAGGAGGAAGATTACTATGGGTTTAAATGATACACCACGGGCAAATCAGCTGCATATAGGCATCTTTGGCAAAAGAAACAGCGGGAAATCAACCTTGATCAATGCTATAACCGGTCACAATACAGCCCTTGTCTCTGATGTTGCAGGAACAACCACAGACCCAGTATATAAAACAATTGAAATACATGGAATAGGGCCCTGTGTTCTTATTGATACAGCGGGCTTTGATGATATTGGCGATTTGGGGTATATGAGAGTGGAGAAGACCAAGTTGGCTATGGAGAAAACTGACATAGCTTTGATTGTATGCAGCGTGGAGGATATTACCCAGGAGCTAGAATGGGCAAAAGAATTTAAAAATCGTAAAACTCCTATAATAATGGTTATTAATAAGATAGATCAGATTAACAATACGGATGAAATTCGCAATAAAATAGTAGCTGCTTTAAAGACAGAACCTATCAAAATCAGTGCCATATCAAAGTTTGGGATGGAGAAGATTAGAGAAGAAATTATTCGTAATATTCCAGAGGATTATGATGCCAAAAGTATTACAGGCAATCTAGTTGAGGAGGGGGATACTGTGTTACTTGTTATGCCCCAGGATATCCAAGCACCCAAGGGACGTCTTATACTGCCCCAGGTACAAACCCTACGAGAGCTTCTTGATAAGAAATGTATTGTGCTTAGCAGTACAGCAGATAAGTTTGAGGAGGCTTTATCCAGTCTGGTGAAACCACCAAAGCTGATTATTACGGACTCTCAGGTGTTTTCTCAGGTATATAGCAAAAAGCCTGCCCAGACCATGCTTACCTCCTTCTCTGTATTATTTGCCAGCCATAAAGGGGATATTGACTTCTTTGTGGAGAGTGCTAGTGCCCTTGATGAATTAACAGAGGCTTCCAAGGTACTGATTGCAGAAGCCTGTACCCATGTTCCTCAGACGGAGGATATAGGAAGAATAAAGCTTCCCCGTATGTTAAGGCAGAAAGTAGGGGAGGGTTTAACTATCGTGAATGTAAGCGGTAATGATTTCCCTAAGGATCTTAGGGAATATGATTTGATAATTCAATGTGGTGCCTGCATGTTCAACCGCAAATATGTGATGAGCAGAGTGGAGCAGGCTAAGGAGCAAAAGATACCCATGACTAATTATGGTATAGCAATTGCCTACCTTACCAAAATCCTTGATAAGATAACTCTTGTATAGTAAGAAAATCAATCCATGAATGATATATTTAGAGTAAATAGAGAATGAACCTTAAGAAAGAAACCTGCTATGGGTTTCTTTCTTATTTCATAGGAAATTTCTCGTTACTATATAGTGTTAAATTATGACCCTATGAAATAAAAATCACTGCGTGAAGTATGCGCACCTCAGGCAAGGAAGTATATTGTTTCGCAATCTCCTCGGGCGTGAAGTGTCAGTAAGCAGAAACTTTCTTGTTCAACAGGAAATTAAAGCATACTTGTTACTTCTCCATTGGAATGAATTATTTGACACAGGAATAAATTCCCTATATTATAAAGTCAGTTATATTCATATGTAAATAATACAATTATTTAAAAGCTTGAGAAGAAAAGAATAAACATAAATTCATGAGCTAATAGGAGAAGAGATGGAGAGTGCAACAAAGAACAAACAAAAACAGGAAGATATTATAAAAATGGTCCACCATGCCTTTGGTAGAGATCTTACTATGGAGGATATCTCAATCAAAGAGCTGACAGAGGGGTACTTTAATGTAGCCTATGAGATAGGGCTATCAGGTCAAGCAGTAATCCTAAAAATTGCACCCGACCCAGGGGCAACCATTATGTCCTATGAGAAGAATGTGATGGCGGCGGAAGTAGAGGGATTAAGGAGAGTGAGGGAGGAGACTGAAGTGCCCGTTCCCCAGGTGCTATTTTATGATGATAGCAAAGGTATCTGTAATGGGGATTATTTCTTTATGGAGAAGTTAAGTGGAGAAAGCTTTAATAAATTAAAAGGTAATGGTTTGGATGACTTTGAAGTTAATAAAATATTATATGGGATGGGTGAATATAACAAAGAGATAAATCAAATAAAAAATAGCAGCTTTGGATATCTTGGTCAACCAGATAAGCAGGGTAAGGAGTGGAAGGATATCTTTCTAAGCATGATATCCCGTGTCCTTGAGGACGGAGAGAAAATAGAAATTAATCTGGGAATAGAGTATGACAGGATACGTAACCAAATAGATAGAGCAAGTTTTTCTCTTATGGAGGTCAAAGAGCCAGTGCTTGTTCATTGGGATCTATGGGATGGTAATGTCTTTGTAAAGGATAGAAAGATAAGTGGCATTATAGACTTTGAGAGGGCACTATGGGGCGACCCCTTAATGGAATATTATTTCCGCCAGCACGCTTGTCAGGAAGAATTTATTAAAGGGTATGGGACGGACTTACGATTAATGGCTCCCATGAGAGCCTTACTATACGATATCTATCTCTACCTAATCATGATAATCGAAACCAAATACCGTAATTATCCTGATAACTGGCAATATCAATTTGCCACAAGTAGATTAGCCCAGGCCGTTGAAGAATTAGATGGATTACTCAATACATAAACAAATGTCCGAAATAAATACTAGAAGATCCGCAATAACTATTACATAAAAATATTAGAAGAACAAAAACCCAAAAGCAAGTTCGGAAATATATCCCAGGCACATAGAAAGCAAGACCAGAAAATAAAGATATGAGGGAAGAATCTGCTGATGTGTTCCGTTAGAACGGACAGGGGATTACAATGTACATATTCGACAGACATAGCTTTTAATATGTCTAGTCGAATAGGAACATGTAATTCCCTGTCCGGGCGTCGGAAGTACATGCAGAGCTTCCCTCATATCTTTATTTTCTAGCATATTCCTCAATCGTGCCTGTACAAATAACACACACAATCATCTATTTGAAGGCATTCCAGAATGCCCCATTAAAGTCGATATAATCATATAGAGATTGGAAGGATATCTCAAACTCCACAAAACCTGCAGCATAAGCTGCAATATCATAAGGATAAAAGTAAATCGTCAAAGCTTTTGTTGATACTTTAAAGTAGGGTTTCTCTGGAATTCCATTAAAAGGACTATCAAAATACATAGAGTCATCATCGGTGCTACGTATAGCGATTTCAGTACTTATAAATTCATTAATTTTAGTAACATAATCACT
Source organism: Bacillota bacterium (assembly GCA_023443625.1). The sequence continues at coordinate 6,435 of JAEZTQ010000064.1, forward strand.
ATCGGCGATAAATAAATCTTTGAACTCATATAAGGATCCGCTATTAATATCCATATAGTAACAATCCCTAATTGGCATTCCATGAGCAGCACCAAAGGGATAGTCATATCCATTTCGCTCAACTACAAGAAGATTTTTCATAATACTAGCTTTAAAGGTATCTGCCACGGATACATTGGGAAGAAGATCTTTACGGCTGTCAACAAATAGACTTCGCAGCTTCACATTAATAGTATCCTCTGCAGTTTTATTACTAAGACCTTCAATACGGGGATAGTAAGTATAGGCATATTTATTATGTTTAAATTTTATTTCCTTTGCTATAATACCCTGGGATAGGGTTTGGAAGGTATCCTCCTGCCAGATTAGGGTATAGTCTTTCTTATAATATGCAAGCTTTCCGTCAATATCTGCTTTAATTACATCACCAAACATTGTAACGGTGCCTCTTCCTTCAAATTTGGGAAGGCCAGAGAGTGCCTGCCCATCGGGCCCGATAAAATAAGTGAAGGTGTCATCGGTAGTTGAGATATATCCATTATGGGAGCTTATATCATAAAGAAGGTAATCCGTTAATTGAGTGCCTTTGGAATCGTAGAAAGCAGCGGGTAGGGTACTATTAATAGCACTAGTATCCTCATGCTTTGCTTTTAGGGCAAATAAGTCCTTTCCAATATAACTAATCTCGCTATAATCGTCCTTGATTATCTCTTCACCTGTAAGCTTTACAACACCATAATTACCCTTGGAGTTATAATAGATAACATATCCATCCTCAATAAAGAGGGGATTATATTTGGAATCTAGCTCATAGCTTTCTAAGGTTTTGCCTAATTTATTGATTAAAGCATATTTGCCTTTCCCGGAATACACATAGGCAGTATCCTCCTTACCAAAATTACTTACAAGCTCATACTGAGGCTTTATAATCTCTTTGCCATCTTTATTGATATAACCATAGAGAGTCTGGTCGCCTCCATACCTAGATATTATGGCAGTATCATTATAAAAATCTCCAATGGGATTCTTACTGGTATAAAAAATATTACCCATTGTATCTATGGCTAGATATTTCTCATCCATATAAACAATAGCATAATTACTGTGAAAATCATTTGCTTCATCAAAGGCGGGCTTAATCACAAAAGTGCCGCTAGAATCAATGTAGCCATAGACTTTTTTACCATCAATCTCCTGTGAAGCAGGATATAAATCTGTAACAGACTCTGATATCGGTGCTGTAGTTGGTGTGACTGTAGGAGTAGGTGTATTTGTAGGCTTAGGAGAGATAGTCTCTGAAGGTATGTCATTATTCTGTGTATCACGGTCCTTACTAAGATTAAGATACACCACAAAACCTATGATGATTAAAAGTAAAATAGCTAATAGGGTAAAAAATCTTGCCTTCATATGGGCACCTCCATTATGTATTTAAGGCGAATTATAACAATATCACTTGTTTGTTAAATACGATTATAGCAATTTAAATTAACTAGCTTCCTTTAAATTGTTTGAATTTCCATATGTAATATTCACCTATGATCATTAGATCCTGCGTTTTTGACTAAATACTTAGAAAACATTGTACTAATTATAAATAAAAACTGATGCTATGTAAAGTTAAAGGATATTAAATATGTATATCATTTCTGTTACAACAATTAGTAAACACATTAATATATTGGATGTAGTGGTAAAATGTGCTAGTCATTGATGGTTTATTAGCCCCTAAGTAATAAATAGCAGGCTTGGTGCAAGGCTAGATTCCCTTGCAGATTTCCTGCTACTTGTTATTGTAATGACTTGTATGGTTATCAATCATAGCATTGCTTTCAGTTAGAAGAACTGCTGATACATATCGTGTCAGAGCAGCCTGACCCAGACCGGAGGGGATTGCTTTGGTGACTATATAATATATTTAATTTCTTTGTTGCTGAATATGGAGTTGATTTCATTATTAAAGAATTCTGTTAATTCTGCTAGCTCCTCTTTGGTATAAACAAACTTGCCATAACCAAATTGGCCGTATTTGAAACTACGTTCCTCATCCTTCATGGGTAGTTTATTATCAGGAAATACCTGGGTAATTACATTTTTGGCTCTGCTTGTATATCGGTGCGATATAACCTCAAAGGTCAATGGATGCTTTATATTCGTTGGAATTCTATCTTTTAAGTCAAGGAGTAATTCATGATAATCCTTCTTCCATTCCTCATAGAGAAAAACAGGAGCAATGATAAATCCTACGGGGTAACCAGCTTCCAGTGTTTTTTTGCAGGCCTCAATTCTTTTGCTGGCGGAAGGAGTTCCACTCTCATATTCACGAATTACTTTATCCGTATTCAGTGTAAAACGAATTTCCGTATGGTTCCTATGATTAATATCCAGTAATGTATCCACATCTGTGAATTTTGTTACCAAACGAAATCTGCCTTGTTCATTCTTGCTGAAGAATTCAATGGTCTGCTTCAAAGCATTAGAATAGGGTTCCACAGGAATGGGGTCAGAGGTTGCTGAGCCTTCAAATATGGTTTTATCAGGCAACCTTTGTCCTATATATATCTGGGCTTGAGCAAGAATATCGTCTATATTTACATTAACTCTCATATAGGGCTTGTCCCCCATATTCGTATTCAGATAGCAATATTGGCATTGGCCAATACAGCCTGACATTAAGGGCAGTTGATAATGTGCAGAAGGCTTGCAGGACTGAAAACTCATTCCTTTTTTTACTCCTACTACAAGGGTTTTCTTGCCGGCACGATATCTGTTAGACAGGGTATCGCCTGGAATATTTTCTTTTATTCTGTTTCCTCTTAATTCTATTATCTCAATATCTTTTTCCTTAATAAAATACTGATATATTTTCTGACCCATTTCATAATTAAGAGCATCTTTCTCAAATAAAATGCGTTTTGGAATAAACATACATACCTCACTTACATAAGAATAATTCTTGATGCTATTATTCCTTAGATTCTGGCAAGTATACATTAACTATACTGAATTACCAAATAATGAAAACAGGTAATTACATAAATATGACAGATGTGCTACAATAGTAATAAATTGGATACTCTGTTACTTATTTATCATGCTAATCTTTACGTCTATTCATACTATCGATTTAACTAATATGCTAATCTTATACCTTTCATAATCAACCAAACTCCATAATATTACTAATAATTACCCTTCAAATGAGAATTACTAGTCAAATATAATAAAATTTATTTTTTAGGAATAAAGTCGTAGTTAACATATTTTATTTCATATGAATATATTTGAAGGGTATCCTCATATAATTTCAATGCTGATAAATAACAACTTGAAATGCTGATGAAATAGAAAAGGACCATAGAGGGAAAGGGGAGGTTCAAAAGATGGTGCAAACAAAAAACCCCAAAGTTATATCCGATGAACACATTTATCTATTTCACGAAGGAAGAAATTATAGAAGCTATCAAATACTTGGGGCACACTTGATAAAAAGCAGGGGTGTAGAGGGAGTTCATTTTGGTCTATGGGCTCCAGGTGCCAGCTGGATTTGCCTTGTTGGTGATTTTAATCATTGGAAGCTTCATGCTCATCCCATGAACCGGGTGCCAGAATCGGGACTTTGGGAATTGTTTATCCCCGGTATGGGAGATAATCAGCTTTACAAATATGCTATAGGAACGCCCTGGGGAGAAGTACTTTATAAATCAGATCCCTATGCTTATTATGCCGAAGTGAGACCTAATAATGCATCTGTTATTTATGATTTAGAGGGTTTTACCTGGCAGGATAGTCAGTGGGAGAAGCAAAAGAGAAATAACTTACCATATAATAAACCTATGATAATTTATGAGGTTCATCTTGGCTCCTGGAGGAGAAAAGATGATAAAACCTTTATGAATTACCGTGAAATTGCTGATGAATTATTGGATTACGTCATGGAGATGGGCTATACCCATATAGAGCTTTTACCTGTTATGGAGCATCCCTTTGATGGCTCCTGGGGATATCAGGTCACAGGCTATTATGCAGTAACCAGTAGATACGGAACACCAAAGGATTTTATGTATTTTATTGATTTATGCCATCAAAAGGGGATTGGAGTTATTCTTGATTGGGTGCCAGGTCATTTTCCAAAAGATAGTCATGGCCTTGCCAGATTTGACGGGACTCCCTTGTATGAGCATCCTGATCCATTAAGAGGAGAGCATCCCCAATGGGGAACTCTGATCTTTGATTATAGCAGGAAGGAAGTACATAGCTTTCTAATTTCTAATATTATGTTTTGGCTGGAATATTATCATGTGGATGGAATCCGTGTAGATGCCGTTACCAGTATACTTTATTTGGATTATGCCAGAGAAAAGTGGCTTCCCAATCAGTATGGTGGTAGAGAGAATCTTGAGGCTGAAGAATTCCTTAAGAAATTAAATGAGGCCGTTTCTAATGAATATCCAAACACCTTAATGATAGCAGAAGATTCCAGTCAATGGCCCAAGGTTACACAACCTGTCAAGAATGGAGGCCTAGGATTTATCTTTAAGTGGAATATGGGATGGATGAACGATACCTTAAAATATTGTTCTATTGATCCTTTATTTCGTAAAGGGAGTCATAATCTACTTACCTTTTCCCTTACTTATGCCTTTTCTGAGAATTACATTTTACCTTTGTCCCATGATGAGGTTGTGCATGGAAAGCTTTCCTTATTAAACCGGATGCCTGGAGATTATCAGCAGAAATTTGCAGGTTTAAGAAGCTTATTGGGCTATATGATGGCTCACCCGGGAAAAAAGCTTGTATTTATGGGTGGGGAATTTGGCCAGTTCATTGAGTGGAAGTATGATGATAGCCTTGATTGGTTCTTGCTCGATTATGACATGCACATGAAGATGAAGGATTATGTCAATGCCTTGAACCATTTTTACCTGAAGAATTCCTGCCTTTGGGAGGATGACGGAGGATGGAAGGGATTTGAGTGGATCTGTGTAGATGATAGTGATCGTAGTTTGATTGCCTTTATTCGTAAGACTAGTATAGGGAAGGACATTATGGTTGTAGTAATTAATTTCACCCCAGTTTGCTGGAACGATTATATATTGGGGGTACCCAAGGCATCTGGTTATAAACTTATGTTTAATTCAGACCTGATTTGCTTTGGAGGTACAGGAATGACTCTTTGCGATATTGCAGTTGTGAAAGAGGAGCCCTGTCATGGCTTTAGACAATCTGTTTCACTGACAATACCGGCCTTATCTGTCACATTTTATAAGCCAGTGGAACTTTAATAAATTGGATGAACGACAAACTAAAAAGGAGGACTTTTTGATGGTTACTAAAAAATGTGTTGCAATGCTTCTTGCTGGAGGGCAGGGTAGCAGATTAGGTGTTTTAACAAAGAATTCGGCAAAGCCGGCGGTTCCTTTTGGTGGGAAATATCGAATTATTGATTTCCCCCTGAGTAATTGCACCAATTCGGGAATTGATACAATTGGAGTGCTTACTCAGTACAAACCTCTTAAGCTAAATTCCTATATTGGAATTGGTCAACCTTGGGATCTTGATAGGTTAAATGGGGGAGTTACCATTCTCCCACCATATATGAAGCAGACGGCAGGAGAATGGTATAGTGGCACTGCCAATGCAATTTATCAAAATATTGAATTTATAGAAGCTTACAAACCTGAATATGTTCTTATTTTATCAGGAGATCAGATATATAAAATGGATTATAGTGAAATGCTGGAATTCCATGAAGAGAAGAATGCCGATGTAACTATAGCAATTCTGGAGGTACCTTGGGAGGAGGCCAGTCGTTTTGGAATCATGAATACCAATGAAGATAATGAAGTATATGAATTTGTTGAAAAGCCCAATAAACCCATCAGTAATAAGGCTTCTATGGGTATTTATATATTTAGCTGGAAGAAGCTGAGGCAGTATCTATTAGAAGATCAGAATACCCCGGGTTCAGGTAATGATTTTGGGAAGGACATCATTCCGAAGATGTTACGAAATAAGGAGCGCATGTTTGCTTATCCTTTCAAGGGGTATTGGAGGGATGTTGGCACAATACAAAGTCTGTGGGAAGCTAATATGGATTTGCTAGAAGAAAGTCCGGAGCTTGATTTATATGATCCAGGATGGAAGATTTATTCCAGAAATCCCGTTGAGCCACCCCATTTTATTGCTTTGGGTGCTAATGTAAGACGGTGCATAATTACGGAGGGAGGAATCATTTATGGAGATGTATATCATTCCGTTCTATTTTCCGGTGTTACCGTGGGAAGAGGAAGTAAAATACACAACTCCATTCTGATGCCAAATGTAAAGGTAGGGGAAAATACCATTATTGAAAATGCCATAATAGCTGAAAATACCATTATCGGAGATGGTTGCTATATCGGTAACAAAGGTCGGACGGATGAAGAGAGTGAGGAAGATATAATGGAGAATGAGATTACGGTAATCGGAGAAAATCTGATTCTACCCTCGGGATATAAACTAGATAAGGGGAATATGATTGACACAGATAACTATAGAGCTTATCAAGCAGTCGTATGAGCGAGGAGGACTTCTTATGAGAGATACAATGGGAATTATTTATACAGGTGAAAGCAATATAAGTTTGCGAGAGCTTACTTTAAGGAGATCTGTAGCTGCCCTGCCCTATGGTGGCAGATATCGTGTAATAGATTTTACCTTATCCAATATGATAAATTCAGGCATTATCAATGTTGGTTTGATAACACAGAATAACTACCATTCTCTAATGGATCACTTAGATTCAGGAAAACAGTGGGATCTTGACCGTAAAAATGATGGTCTCTTTATTCTCCCCCCGTATGTCAGTTCGGATAATACGGGGTGGTACAGAGGAGAGATTGATGCCTACCATAGTAATATGTCCTATATTCGCAGAAGTTCACAAAAACATGTAGTGATCTCTGGAAGCTCCATGGTATGTAATCTCACCTATGATGATGCTATGGAATTTCATAAAGATAATAAGGCAGATATTACTGTTATATATAAGCAGGAAAGTAAAGCAACAAGAGATGAACTATCTAGGCATACCTTAATTCAAACCGATGATGATAACCGGATTTGGGATATTGAAGTAAAACCTTCTGCTCCAAGATCAGACAAGATATCCATGGAAATGTATATTATTGATAAGAGATTATTTGAATATTTGATAGAGGAATGCGTAGCTAGAGGTCAATATGATTTTAATAAGGACATCTTAATTAAAAACATGGATAAGCTTAGAATACTGGGATACCCCTATGATGGATATCTTGCAAAGATTGACAGTATTTCATCTTATTTCAAACATAATTTGGAGTTATTTGACCAAGAAAACTTCTATGAATTATTCCATCATGCCGGACCCATTTATACGAAGGTTAAGGATGAGGTTCCTGCAAAATATGGTGAAGAGTCTATGGCAGAGAACTCCTTAGTCGCAGATGGCTGCATAATTGAGGGGTATATTGAAAACTGTGTACTTTTTAGAGGTGTAAAGATAGCCAAGGGTGCTGTGGTAAAGAATAGCATAATTATGCAGGATGCAGAGATACAGGAAAGAGCTGCTATTGAGAATGTAATTTTAGATAAGGAAGTTATCATAAGAAAGGGCAAGCATCTTATTGGTCAAGAGAGTTACCCCATGGTTATTCGTAAAAAAGCAATAATATAAAATGTGGAGGTGTTTATTCTGAAAATATTAATGGCGACTTCAGAAGCAAGCCCGTTTGCAAAAACTGGCGGATTGGCAGATGTTCTAGGTTCTTTGCCCGGTGCCCTAAAAAAACAGGGAGTAGATGTCAGGGTTATTATGCCTAAGTATGGTACAATACCTGCCCACTTACATGAGAATATAGTACATAATTGTTATATCTATGTAAACCTTGGGTGGAGAAATCTATATTGCGGAATCGAAGAGCTGGAGTACAATGGCGTAATTTACTATTTTATAGATAATGAATATTATTTTAATAGAGATAATTTATATAGTTATGATGATGATTTTGAACGCTATGCTTTTTTTTGTAAAGCAGTTATGGCAGCAATTCCTTTTTTGTGTTTTACACCGGATATCATACACTGTCATGACTGGCAGACGGGAATGATACCAGTCTTGTTGGAGTCAAATTACCGCAAACAGGAACAATATAGAGATATTTCAACAATGTTTACAATACATAATCTGAAATATCAGGGTATCTATGGAATTAAGGAAATGAAGGATTGGTTTGACTTAGACGATTCTTATTTTACTGATGATAAGTTGGAATTTTATGGTAGTGGCAGCTTTATGAAGGGTGGCCTGGTATATGCCAATATTCTTACAACGGTGAGTGAAACCTATGCACAGGAAATAAAGAATTCCTTCTATGGTGAGGGTATGGAGGGACTTTTAAATGCTAGAAGTAATGATTTATTTGGTGTAGTTAATGGCATTGATTATGATGAATTTAATCCGGCAAAGGATAAGTTTATAGTTCAAAATTATACCAAATCCAAGCTAAAGGATAAAGGGGTTAATAAGATGGCCTTACAAGAGGAACTTAACCTCACTGTTGGAGAAGACATCCCAATGATCGGTTTGATATCCAGATTAGTGGATCAGAAAGGGCTGGATTTAATTGGCTGTGTGTTTGAGGAGATTATGTCAGAAGAAATACAATTTGTTGCGCTTGGTACTGGTAATGAGCAATATGAGAGATTATTTGCAGGGGCTGTGTATAGATTTCCTGGCAAGGTGTCGGCTAATATCCGATTTGACAATGAGCTAGCACATAAAATCTATGCAGCAGCAGACTTTTTCTTAATGCCCTCTCTCTTTGAACCCTGTGGTCTTGGTCAGTTAATCAGTCTGCGTTATGGCACACTGCCCATTGTTAGAGAGACGGGAGGATTAAAGGATACGGTATTTTCCTATAACGAAGAAACAGGGGAAGGGAATGGGTTTAGCTTTGCCAATTACAATGCCCATGATATGCTTAATACAATAAGGCGTGCCTTGTCCATATATAGGCGGAAAACGCTGCGTACACAGCTTAGAAAATCAGCCATGTCCTGTGATTGTAGCTGGTCGAACTCTGCAAGTAAGTATATAGAATTATACCGCCAATTAAAGCCGGGGCTATAAGATAGAAAATACAAGGAAAGCACATAAGTATAGGGAATGAAGGAGCATAAGATATGAATCGAAAAATTAAAATTCTATATGTAAGTGCAGAAATATCACCCTATGCCAGTGCCGGAGGTCTTGGAGAAGTTGGAAGAAGTTACCCCAAGGCATTAGTAGAAGTTGGCAATATAGAAGTAAGAAGAGTCATGCCTTTATATAAAGAGATTAAGGAAAAGCTTAATTACCTAATGGATTTTCCCCTGGCTATGGGAACAAAGTATGAAACCTGCATACTTAAGACAGATCGTAAGAATAAAGAAATCCCAACATATTTTATTGGCAACCATGGTTATTTTTACAGAGATAATATCTATGCCTATGACGATGATGGTTTTCGCTTTTTCTTCTTTTGTAAGGCAGTGGTGGAGATGCTTAAAGTAATTGGGTTTAAGCCGGATATAGTCCACACCAATGATTGGCATACGGGATTTCTTCCATTATTGTTAAAAAAGGAATTTCCATCCATAAAATCTGTATATACCATTCATAATATATCCTATCATGGATTTATTCCCTCCTCTTATTTAGCAGACCTAATGACGAAGGTGGAAATGGAGCTCTTAGGCTACCCTGAATGGTTGAATTTTATGAAGGCCGGTATCTTGTATGGAGATCTTATCACTACAGTAAGTCCTGGTTATAAGAATGAAGTCCTTATTCCCGAGAAAAGCTACGGCATGTCACAGCTCCTTAAAGAGAGGTTAGCTTCCTTTTATGGTATTTTAAATGGTATTGATACCCATGTCTATAATCCCAAGGCGGAGGGTGTGCTTGCTTATCCCTATGACTTTAGGGATTGGGAGAATAAGAGGAAAAACAGGTCTGTCTTACGCAAGGAATACGGATTACCGGATACAGAAGTGCCCTTAATAGCTATGGTTACCAGATTGGAATATGCAAAGGGTATAGATTTGGTTATGAAGGCCATCAGCTATTTGAATTTAAGTACCTTTCAATTAATCATTATGGGTTCGGGAAATCCATATTATCACGGGATATTTGAAAGCTTATCCTCAGGTTATTCCAAAAATATAGTATTTGAATATAAATATACTCCTGACCTTGCTAAGAAGATCTATGCAGCAGCTGATATCTATCTAATGCCTTCCCAATATGAGCCCTGCGGTTTGGGTCAGCTATATGCCATGAGGTATGGGGCAGTACCCATAGTAAATCCTGTAGGAGGCTTAAGTGATACGGTAAAAGATTATAGAGAACATCCCAGAGAAATGTCAGGATTTTATATGGAGGATTGGACACAGGAAGCTCTGGTAAATGCCATAAAAAGAGCCATAGAGGCCTATTATACTTCAGATTGGGTAAAATTAATCCAAAATGGAATGGGCTATAATGCTTCCTGGAGCAGAAGTGTTGCAGAATATATAAGATGTTATAAAGAACTCATATAATAAAAAGAAATCTGCTAATTAAGTCAGGCTGGGCCAATGCCCAGCCTGAACTTTTCTACTTTCACACGTGTATGCATACCTGGCACATAACGCATTAAAATTGTATAAGGTAAGGTTTATTTAGGTGTATACATACCCTTACTTATCATATAAGCAGTGATTGCTTCACCATGCTTTTGCTCTTCTTTTTGAATATGATTTAGGACATCACGAACCTGTGCATCCTGAAATTCAAAAATAGTTGTATTATAAGTGCTAGAGACATATTTTTCTGTTTGTAACATATCGGTACAAAGATCTTTATCAGAAGATAAAAATGGTTGATTTGCCATGCTTTGCTGATTAACCTGCTGGTTCTGCCCGTTCTGTTGCTGAGGGCTTCCCTGGCTGCTCTGATTACTTCCACTCATAGATGGTACCTGTCCACTAAGTAATGTATTAATCGTCTGCAAATGTTCTTTCTCTTTTTCACCATTACTACGAAATACAGCTTTCAATTGTGGATCGCTTGATAGGTTTGCGTAGTTTTCATATTTTTTAATGCAAATTTCTTCATGAGACTTAGCATCTTCTAATAAAAATCTCTCTTTTGTGGTTAGTGTAATATTTGTTATCATCGTAAACACCTCCACAATTAGTATTTTCACAAATCTTGTTTCTATCCAATTAATTATAAAATTAAATTCAAATATGAATTTTTAATAGGAAAGCATCACCGACTGCTTACAGTTCTTTATTATATTTACAACGGTAGAAGATTCCGTATCCAATAACAAAGAGGTAGGCGCATACGATTAGTAGAATTACTGTGTAAGTAACGTTCATTAGAGCAAAGGTAAGCATTAATGCTCCAAAAACAAAAACCATACAGTCATAAGCTTTCGCCTTAGCTTTATTAGCTACCAGTTGATTGCGTTCATCCTTCTGTTCTATTTCCATCTGCTTTGCTAATTTGGGATTTTTCGCTATGGATCTTTTGCTCATTATATCCCCAAAAGCACCCCCGAAGGTACCGCATCCAATACCTATTAATAGATAGGGGTAAGGTAGTGAGGTCATCTCATCAAACATTTTCAATAGTACAAAGCCAACTCCTGTTAAAATTAAACCAACAATCGTAAGGAATACTGATAATTTACTTTGTTTCATTCATTCTCCTCCTCATAAATAAAAATGTCTTCAATTCTCATATTAAAGTATCTTGAAATTTTGAAAGCTAGCAGGATCGATGGATTATAGCGACCATTCTCAAGGGAACCGATAGTCTGACGTGATACCTCTAAAATAGCAGCTAGTTCTTCCTGGGTTATGTTATGTTGTTTTCGGATTTCTTCCAATCTGTTTTTCACTTATACTCTCCTTTCATGTAAAGTATACTTTCCATAAACCCAGTATAACATAATATAGTAAAATGTCAAGTATACTTTCCATAAAAATATTTATAATACTTTCCATAAAAATATTTGTAACAGTAAGTTATATAAATATAAAAGGTTCAGGTGTCTGTTATTTACACCTGAACCATGGATATACTCTATTGTTCCTTGTCGTAGATGACTTCAAGACCGGGCTGATATCCCTTGCCCATCTTGTGTCTGGCCTTACGATTAGCCACTGTATCAAATACAATTGAAAAATCATAGTCTTCTGGATACATTTCCTTTGCAGCCACCTTAAGCTGCAAGCGTTTATGATTGATTAACACTTTTTCTTTCTGTATCTGAACACCAACTTCCCCCATAGGATCTGCTTTTTTATATACGATACCAATCTTTTTCTGAGGATAAATCATAACACAATCACCAAGATGAAACCTTTGACTTCTAGTATTCACAGGTTTAAGAGGAGAGGACTTTTCTATTTGAGGTATTATAGTGGAGGGAGCTTCTTCACTGTCATCATGGGCATTAACAATAAAGTCATTATCAGGAATAGCTTTATTGTTGCTATTTGAGCGGAAATAAGCTTCTTCATAAGCTCGCTTTAGCATGTGATTAGGAAGACCCAGCCGTTTTGCAATATATAGGGCGCAGCTTTCACCGGCTTCACCAAGTTCTAGATTATATAAGGGTTTTAGACTCTCCCTGTCAAAGGCCATTCGGGCATTTAATAAACCCGGTGTATTGTTGGCATAATCCTTAACCTCAGGATAATGGGTGGTTGCAACAAAGAGGCAGCCCTTCTTGTTCATCTCCTCCAAAATAGATATAGCTATTCCCATACCCTCTGCCGGATCTGTACCGGAGCCCAATTCGTCAAGTAGTATTAAGCTATTCTGGTCAGCCTGGCTTAAAATGTTGATAATATTAGTGATGTGTGAGGAAAATGTGGATAGGTTTTCTGTTATGCTTTGCCCATCTCCAATATCACATAAGACTGCATTATTCATGCAAAGGTCAGCCTTTTCGCAGGGTACGTGCAGCCCGCTTTGTGCCATAAGCAATAATAACCCTACTGTTTTTAAGGCAACTGTTTTTCCCCCGGTATTTGGCCCTGTTATAACAATACCTTTTATTTCATTTCCATTTATTTTATTTCCTAAAGCAAAGTTTAAGGGAACACACTCGGAGGGCTTAATAAGTGGGTGCTTTCCATTAACAATATGGATTTTACGCTGGGTATTCATTTTTGCAGGAATTGCTTTCATATCCACGCTCAGTTTTGCTTTCGCAAAGATAAAATCCAGTGTTTCCATAGCCTCCATATTTAATCGAATATCGAAAGAATGCTCATGGACCAGTGCCGAAAGCACATATAAAATTCTTCTTTCTTCATTGCTTTCAGCAATCTGAAGCTCTGACAATTCCGCCTTTAGTTTTGATACTGCCGTTGGTTCAATAAAATAGGTGGAACCACTAGTGGAGATATCTAGTACCGAACCGCTAACCATATTTTTATATTCCTTCTTAACAGGAAGAACAAAATGACCGTTGCGTGTTGAAACATAAGATTCCATAAACCATTCTTTTTTACTGCGAAGCTGACTTTCTAACTTAGCCTTCATCTCCTGGTTCACTAAGGTGATTTTGCGTCTGATATCCTTGAGTTCCTTAGAAGCGTTATCATCAACTGCATTATTGCGAATGGTGTTTTCTAATTCTCCTAAGAGATGAGATAATTCATTAATAGAGCCACCGTATCCAGCGATATCTACAGATAAGGATTCAGCTCGTTTTAAAAAGCTCTTTATCCGTTTGCAAGCGTTAATAAATAAGCCAATCTGAACGAATTGTTCAGGAATAAGCATAGCTCCCTTATTAGCCAGCTCCAGCAGCATATTGATATCTTTCATGGCAGCCAGAGGAGGTGTTCCCATATGGTCGAGAATCTTTCTGGCTTCTGTAGTGTCTTTTAATTTGGCTAAAGCTTCTCGCTCACTAAGATATGGCTTAAGTTTTAGAAGCTTTTGTTTGGCATTATCTGATACGGCATATCCGCATAGCATTTCTATTATCATATTATAATCTAGTAGTTTCATTGATTTTTCCATTGATATTATACCTTTCCTGTACCTAAAATTGTTTGTAATAAATTAGAAAGCCCACAAGAAAATATCTACCGTTACATAGAAGTAGATACTCCCTGTGGGCCTAGGTCTGGATTAAATAAACATAAGATTCATTTTTGCGATATAATGATACAAAAAAAGCATAACAGGATACACCTATTATGCCTTGTTGTTCATAACGTTTGAATTGAAGTGCAATTCAAAGGTCCGCAAAAAAGAACGTGAATATAGCCTACGTTTTTATATCAAGACAGTTTTGAGTATTTACTGTAAAGGTAAAATTGGGTACAACAAAAATAAGGTTACAACGAGTGTACCCGTACCTATTCAATTCTGTGCTAGTTAGCACAAACCTCTTTTACAGTTAATACCGACATCAAAACCATCCTTTCGTAATCAAAATCAATTTGATTTACATTGTAACATATGTATTCAAATGTGTCAAATTACCAAATATTAATTTTTTCTGCCTTTATTGTGGTACTCATTTGTTCATATCCAGGGAATGGGATCCTTATAAGTAACTCCCATTGGATGCTGAATATGAACTGAAAATTGCTATAATAATAACAAGATACAAAATAGTAAGCAATATAGAAACAACTATCTGGATTAATACTGTTACAAGATAGGCCTGAAAGTAGGTTTTTTTGTTTTGATTTACATTCTTGCCAAAAGCCCATATAAAGGGAAGAATAAGATTTGCAATGGGTATCATTAATAATAGTAAGGGAATAAGCCAATCTTTAAAGGTCATAGGTTCAGTATTTGGAGCATAAGGACCCGGAAAGGGGTTGTTATATGGCGGTCTGGGGGGATAATTGACATTCGGGTTATTATTGAAGTTATTATTTGTGTAGTTAAAGTCGAAATTTGGTTGGTTCAGGTTGCCGGGATTATAGCTTCCATTATTAACGCCTGAATTATTACTACCGTTATTATAATAATTATCCAAAAAAAGAACCTCCTTAATTTTTGCTTTTTTATATTTTTAGTTTATAAATAATTGATTTCATTGTCAATAACGTATATAATAGTATTCTAAAATAGTATCATTTGATTCGATATTGTAATATAGTATATAAGTCTGGTAGATAACATATCGAATTTTTAAACAGCAGGAAGACATTATGATAACATAAAAAGACAGGAGCTAATAAAATGCTGGAAAAAGAATTTGAAAGACTCTATTTAAAGTTTCGTAATAATTATTGCAGAAACTTGTTTTCAAACATGAAGGATGAGAAAGATAGTCTGACTCCAACGGAAGTATATTGTGCAGAAATAATATTTCTATTGAATAGACCAACTGTGCATCAGTTTGCCAACTATGTTAATATTTCTCAGCCAAATGCAACTTATAGAATTAGTAACTTAATTAATAAAGGCTATATAAAAAAAGTAATATCAACTACAGATAGAAGAGAGTATTATCTGGAGATAACAGAAAAGTATTCAAAGAATTATGGCTTGAATTCCTCCTTTAATATAGATTTACTTAAGGGAATTCGTGAAAGCTTTACCATAGAAGAAGTAGAAATGCTTGAAAGGTTAATGAAGAAAATCTCCGATGAAGTTTTAATTGATGTAAACCTATAGTAAAGGATTACAAAGAATTTATTTAAGATTGAATATAGACTATTAAGCTAAGGCTATCACTAAAATTCCCCAGTATCTAAGGAATTCTGTTGATAGTCTTTTTTATGCTATAGGAAATTGCATCCTATAGCATAAAAAATAATTGGATGCGCACCTCGCGGTAAGGAATATATTGCTTCGCAATCCCCTCGGGCGCGAAGTGTCAGCAAGCTGACACTTTATTGTAGCGACTTTCAGTATCATTAGGCAAACTCTTTTCTCTTAGATTCCAAGAAATTGAAGGTCTACCACATATTACATATATATTAATTAATTATTACGCAAATATTAAGTTAGAGCTTGACAAATTAACAAATGCGTAATAATATATGTCACATGATATTACATAAGCAAGGAGAAAGACAAATGAATAAGATATTATATCGTATGGTTGCAATAGGTTTAGCGCTTATTATAGCTATGGGACCAGTTAATGTATATGCAGCAATAAAACGGGGATCAAAAGGGACGAATGTTAAAATGGTACAATCTACCTTGAAGGATTTGGGGTATTTTACATATTCAAGGAATACAGGATATTATGGTAAAATTACAGAAAAAGCAGTTAAGAGCTTCCAAAAAGCAAATGGTTTAAAGGTGGATGGAATTGTTGGCAAGAATACAATAAGCCGTCTTAACAAAGTTACAGCTAAAAAATCATCTACTTCCATCTCCACCTCATCAATCAAGAAAACATCATCCGATGTAAGTGGAGATTTGGACTGGTATAAAGAGGTAATAAGTATTTGGAAGAGAGGAACAAATGCAGTAATAACAGATGTTAATACAGGCAAATCCTTTCGTGTAAAAAGAACCTATGGTTCAAATCATGCGGATGTAGAAACTCTAAGTAGAAAAGATACTCAAATAGTAAAAGAGATTTGGGGAGGTTTTAGTTGGGAACGTAGAGCTGTTGTAGTTGAAATTGGCGAATACACTCTAGCTGGATCAATGACAGCTATGCCCCATGCGGGTAGAGATAATAAGAAAGAAGGAGTTTACATCAATGGTCGTAGTGCAGGATATGGCAGAGGCTATAATTTTGATGCAGTAAAAGGTAATGGCATGGATGGTCATATGGATATTCACTTTAAAAATAGTAGAACTCATTCCACCAATGTTGTGCGCAAGGAACATCAGAATATGGTACAGAAAGCAAGAAACTATATAGAAAATAATTTGGTTTAGTAGGTTATTTATAAATTGTTAATAGCAACAAAATCAAATAGGTAAAAAACCCATACAGTATGAGTGTCCTTTATCCAGATGCTCATATAGTATGGGATTTTTATTGGGTTTATTTCTTGTCTCAACTGTGAAGCCTGGTGGCGCCCCCAGCTCTGTCAGTCGTTATGCAACAGCTGGTTGGTCATTTGCAAAGGCATCAAAGCATTTATGGTAAAAATCATTGTTATAGACATTATTCCTTACAGACCAAATTATTCGTGGGAGCAGCGCAGTTATGGTTTTCACACACATAATAAGTTGTTTTATTATTAATAATACGGTAATCTTGGATAAAATCTGCAACCTCTAAAACCTTTTCAAAATTCTTTTCGGATTTTAAGAGAACTACAGTATTTGGTTCAAAATGCTCTGCAAGGTAATCGGATAGCTCCTTGTAATCCTCATTTTCACTAACTACACATACGATTTCTTTGGTGGGATATAGTGCCTGCTGGAATGCAATGAGAGCAAAGCTGTGTCCAGCGGGGTAATCCTTGACCTGTCCGGCAAGAAAACGAAGCTGTTTATCGGCAAATTCTATAAATTTGTGATTTGCAGTGAGATTGGCAAGGCGTTGCAGTACATATCCGGCTACAGAATTACCCGAGGGAATAGCACCGTCATATACTTCCTTCGGACGGTAGATTAATGCTTCTGAATCATTGGCATTTAAGAAGAAACCGCCATATTTATAATCCCAGAAAAGCTCAATCATTTTATCTGCTAGGAAGGAGGCTCTCTTAATATAATCAATATCAAAGGTAGCATCATAAAGAGTAAGCAAAGCCATTGCATAGAAAGCATAATCATCAATCAGTCCGAAATGTGCTGGCTTTCCATCACGATAACTTACGTACAACAGCCCGTTGGGATCAGTCAATCTTGTATCAATAAAATCAACTGCACCTTTTGCTACATCAACATAATCTTCCCTTTGCAAAACTTTGGCAGCGGATGCATAGGCATGAATCATCAGAGCATTCCAGGAGGTTAAGGCTTTATCATCCTTATGAAGCCTTGCTCTGTCTAAGCGATAAGAATAAATCTTGTTACAGAGTCTGACGATACGCTCGTTATCTGATTTTAGCTCATTGGATCTTATTAAGTTCGGTATTGACATACCACCTTCAAAATTCCCCTCCTTGGTGATGTTAAAATACTCACAGAAGAAGGAGCCATCCTCATTTTCAAGAATCTTATTAATCTCTTCTGGGGTAAAGGTATAGTATTTACCTTCGACACCTTCGCTGTCGGCATCCTGGGCGCAGTAAAAACCACCCTCGGAATCAGTCATTTCTCTTCGTATATATTCAAATATCTGCTCGGCAACCATCTTGTATAGAGGATTCTTTGTATATTGGTAAGTCTCGGTAAAAGTAGTTGCAAGTAATGCATTATCATAAAGCATTTTCTCAAAATGAGGTACAAGCCATTTGGCATCTGTGGAATACCTGGAGAAGCCATAGCCAATATGATCGTAGATACCGCCCCGGTACATATGCTTTAAGGTATTCTCTACCATGAACAAGGAAGTTTCATCTGCTTCCAGCATAGCATGGCGAAGGAGGAACATGAGATTATGGGGAGTCGGAAATTTTGGTTCATTACCAAAGCCGCCGTAATCATGGTCAAAATTTTGATTGAATTGGGTTACTGCAAGATTAACCAGCTCCTTGGTCACATCGGCACTGTCGGAGGAAGCCTCAAATTCCCGTTTCATAATATCGGCAATTCTATTACCTGTACTAAGCATATCCTCCGGGTTATTCAGCCACTGCTCACTGACCTGCGTCAGCAGATCCATTAAGCCAAGTATAGCAGGGCGGGAGTTTTTAGGAAGATAGGTAGCAATATAGAAGGGTTTTTGTGCAGGAGTCATAAGAACAGTAAGGGGCCAACCACCATGTCCTGTTGTCACCTGACATATGGTCATATATACTGTATCAATATCCGGACGTTCTTCTTTATCAACTTTTATACATATATAGTCCTTATTAAGTAGCTCTGCTACCTCCTGATCCTCAAAGCATTCATGGGCCATAACATGGCACCAATGACAAGTAGAATAGCCGATACTTAGGAAAACTGGCTTATTTTCTCTTTTGGCAAGTTCAAAAGCTTCGTCTCCCCAAGGATACCATTTGACAGGATTATAGGCGTGTTGTAATAGATAGGGGGATTTCTCATCGATTAATTTATTTGGGATTCTGGTAGTACCTTGACCTTTATTTGTTACATGTTCGGTTGTATTCATAGACGCACTCCTTGTTGACATATTATAAATCAAAAAATTTATTTAATTATTATGCCAATATGGAGTGGAATTTATTAGATAGGTTTATTAATAAAAAGATGGTGATGAGATATTTGTTTGTCAATATTAATTTTCTCGTAACGTATCGAGGAAGTCTTCTAGTCTTTTTTTGTGAGCGGGAATATATTTATCACTTTGGACAAAATCTAAAAAATCCTTTTTATTTAACCATATAAATGATATCGTTTCTTCTTCTTGTAAAGTTATTGAATTTTTTTCACAGTCGCTTTCGCATAAGTACCCTATATATATGGTGTCATTGCTTTTACGATTATATATTTGTAGTAATTCGTTAGCCTTTAAAATAGGATGATTTATATGGTGTCTAAGGTCTATTATCCCTACTAATCTATTGTCAGATAAACGAACAGCAATATAAGTGTTTGATGTCACCACACCTTTAGGACAGGATTCTTCAATTTCCATATCATTAAGAATTTTAATCCATTCATTTACTGATGAACATTTTTTCAAACTTCCACAACCTGCAAAGGAATCATTTGTGTCTAACATTTCTTGACGGAAACTCATAATATCATCTGCAAATTCAATTGTTGGTTTAATTAATTTTATTAGTCCCATAACAATCCTCACATTTCTAAATTAAGATTAATGAATCCTTTAAAAATTGAAATGTTTATATTTACCAATTATAAAGTGTTTACCGACCATTGTCCACACTAGTGTTTTAAAATAAAACTAAAATAGGAGCAGGCATGTAGCCTACTCCTTGTTAGAGAATATTGTTTAGTGTTGTGTAAATCCACATGTATCAGCATGAGAATTTGACACTGTAATAGTTTCCACCATATGCTTTAATATTAATAAAAGCTATCATTTACCTGTATGCAAATTTCGTAAGCAGTCTTCAATATCCTGCCTCGATCTAGGCTCCTCTGTATTATTCATAACATAAGCTCTGGTATCGGAATCAAGGGATGAGAGGAGATCATCACCATCCCCATAGGTTCCAAAGATACCAGGAACGAAACCTGCCAGCGGCATGTAGCCAGGAAAGGGTTGTCCGCCTGTTTGTTGTGGGTCCATAGATATCACCTCCATATATGGAGTATCTGCATCTATGAAAAAAATATGTGTTATTAAGAAAACAATAGAATTCCTGTAATGGAATTATCTTTATCAATCTTTAATTTCTTCCTCAGGAGCACTATTTGTCTCTTCTAAATAGGTTGCACCAAATTCATGCATCATTTCAAGAATAGGAATAATTTTTTCACCAAATTCAGTCAAACCATATTCTACTTTGGGAGGGACTGTTGCGTGAACGGTTCGATAAATAAGATTATCCTCCTCTAAGCTTCTTAATTGCGTTGTTAACATTTTCTGTGTAACATCCGGCAATTTTCTCTTGATATCACTAAATCTTAAAACCTTATTACTTAAATACCACAAAATCATAATTTTACGTTTGCCGGACAAAAGCTTCTGAACTAAAACCATAGGGCACTCGTCATATTTTTCACACTTTTCATACATGTAACAGCTTTCATGCTTTTTACTATTTTCTATCATCTAGTTTATCACCTCATACCCTTTAGTATCCTTTAAGAAACTATGGAACTAAAAAGTTCCTACTTGCATAACATTTATCATCCTGCTAATATTATATCATGTAATTAGATTTTATAAACTATAATTTAAAATTACTTCGTTAATTCGAATATGGATTTGTGCCTTGAATTGTTATAAATCTAACAATCATTAGGCATTTTTAAATTGTAACGAAGCGAGGAAATATATTAGGGACATTCCTTAAGGAGAAGAAGCTATGACAAAAAAAATAGTCATTGTCGGTGCCGGCTATGCAGGTATCCTGACAGCGAAAAAACTAGCAAAGAAGCTTAAGAAAAGTGATGTTGATATCACGATTATTGACAAAAACCCATTCCATACCATGTTAACTGAATTACATGAGGTGGCTGCAGACCGTGTGGATGAAGACAGCATTAAGATTAGCTTAAAGAAAGTCTTTGCGGGAAGAAAGGTAAATGTAAAGTTAGATAAAGTTACCTCGATAGATTTTAATGGTAAAACTGTTGTTGGTGCCAATGAATCCTATTCTTATGATTATTTGGTTCTGGCAGCAGGCTCAAAGCCAACCTTTTATGGTGTTCCAGGTGCTGAGGAATTTACCTTCAAACTTTGGTCTTATGATGATGCAGTACTTTTGAAAGAGCATATACTTAATACCTTCCGTGCTGCATCCAGAGAAATCAATGAGGAAGAAAGAAAGAGACTGTTAACTTTCTACGTAGTTGGTGCCGGATTTACTGGTGTTGAGATGGTTGGCGAATTAGCAGAGTATGTACCAATTCTTTGTGAGAAATTTGAGATTAAAAGAAGTGATGTAACCTTAGTAAATATTGATGGTTTAAGTAGACCAATTCCCAATCTTCCAGAGAAATTATCAGCGAAAGTAACCAAGCGTCTGAACAAGATGGGTGTAGAGTTAGTATTAGACGCCCTTGTTACGAGTATTGACAAGAATTCTATTGAATACAAGAAGCAGGATAAAGTACAGCGTCAGGAAGTAGGTACTGTAATTTGGGCTGCAGGAATTCAAAGCAGTGATATCACTGCACAGGCTGGTGACTCTTTGGAGGTACAGCGTGGTGGACGTATTATGGTAGATGAATATCTACGTTCTACGAAGAACAAGGATGTTTATGTTATCGGTGATAATATGTACTTTGTAGCGGAGGGTGAAGAACGCCCTGTACCGCAGATGGTAGAAAACTGTGAGCAAAGTGCTGCTACATGTGCCCATAATATAGTAAGTGAGATTAAAGGCACTAGTGTAATGAAAGCATATAAACCAGCCTTTCATGGTGTTATGGTTAGTATTGGTGGACGTTATGGTGTTTGCCATGTGGGATTACCAAATCATTTCTTTAGTATGCCCTCCTTCTTGGCAATGTTTGCAAAGCATTTTATTAATATCGTTTATTTTGTACAAGTACTTGGCTGGAACAAGGTGTTTAGCTATATCAAGCATGAGTTTTTCACCATTCGTAATTGCAGAAGCTTTGTTGGAGGACATTTGTCTAACAGAACACCTAGCTTTTTATTAGTTGCACTTAGAGTATGGCTTGGTGCCGTATGGCTATTTGAAGGAATTATGAAAATTGTCGGTGGTTGGTTTGACAGTCCGAAGCTTACAGATTTCTTTGGTTATGCCAATGCTTGGTATGAAAATATTTTAAATCCTGCCGCTGGTGCTATTACACCGGATGGTGTATCCTCCTCTACCACAGCAGCAGCTGGGGCAGTAGCAAAGGCAGTATCAGTAGTATCAAGTGCTGTGACCGCACTACCTTCCTCTACGGATATGGTATCCGCAGCAACGGGTGCAGCAGATGCAGTTTCTTCAGCAACAGGAGCAGCAGAGACAGTGAGTGCAGCTGGTAAGGCTCTTATTAATTTTGATATCTTAGGATTAGTTCGAATTATTTTTGTGACCGGTAAAGATGTAGCAAGCGCAACATTAGGTGATTATGCCTTTAAGCTGGATATTCCAGTGATGAACTGGTTCTTGGATAAGTTTATTTTGCCCTATGATGGTGTTCAGTTAGCAATGCAGATATTTATAGTAGTTGCAGAGATTCTCATTGGTTTAGCTTTAATTGGCGGATTATTTACAACTCCAGCCGCTGCTTTTTCTTTAATATTACAGTTTATGTTTGTATGTACTACAGGTTTATATTTAGGAACCTTCTGGATGATATTTGCTGCCATAGCAGTATTAATTGGTGCAGGCAGAACCTTAGGACTTGATTATTATGCAATGCCTGGATTAAAGAAGCTGTGGAGGAAATTACCACTTGTAAGAAAGTTGTATATCTATAATGATTAATAAAATGAATGAGGAAAAGAATATTGAATTTTTGACTTATGAAGAAGCTATCACTCAGGTGAAAGAAGAAGTAGATTGTGTATTAAAGAAATCACCATTCATTATTCGTGAGTATCTGACACACTTATCTCTGTCTCAAGGTAAATTTATTAGAGCAGTTTCTTTGATTACTTGTGCTGAGGATCAGGAGTCTAAAATCCATCCTAACGCAGTGAAAGTAGCGGCGGCTATAGAGATTTTACATCTTGCAACCCTAGTACACGATGATGTTATAGATAATGCTGATCTTAGGCGAGGGAAAGCTACTTTACAGAAGAAATACGGACAAAAAACCGCAGTTATTTGTGGAGATTATCTTCTCAGTTTAGCGTTGAGAATGATATTTACTTTAACCCAGAAGAAGGACTATCTGGATATTAATATACCGGATTATATAGGTAAGCTATGTCTGGGTGAATTAAATCAGCATATTAATAATAGAAATTTGAAACTATCAATATATCAGTATTTTAAGATAATATCTGGTAAAACTGCTGCTCTTTTTGAAGCTTCCTTCTTAGCGGGAGCAGTGATAGCCGGATGTAGCGAGAAAGAAGCTATAAAGTATAGACGGATTGGTAATTATATTGGAATGATTTTTCAGTTAACCGATGATTGTATTGATTTTGATACTACAGTTGAGGAAGCAAATAAACCAGTTCAATCTGATTATGAGCAAGGAGTCATTACACTTCCCGTTATTCATGCACTGAATGAATGTGAAGCCTTTAGAGAAAAAGCTACGAATGCTCAGGTAACAAGGGAAGAGATTAATGAGGCTGTGGCACAAACCCAGGGACTTTTGTTTACCAAATTAGTAATTAAGAAATATTATAATAAAACTATAAAAGGTATCAATGAGTTGGATCTAACCGAGAACAAAAAAGAAAGGTTGCTTACAATCTTAGGAAAAGCTTCACGCTTAGTTCTCCCTAAATAAATTTGCCATAAATAAATGGGATAGAAAGGGTAAAATTTTGTTAAAAAGATTTTTACATTTTACAGAAATCACAACAAAAATCACAAGCACATTTACTTTTGCAATGACCATAGCCTTTTTGCTATACCAAGGACAGAACATTAATTGGAAGCTGACCCTTATATTCTTTGCAGCAATGTTTCTATTTGATCTAACAACGACTGGAATCAATAATTATATTGATTCTAAAGAAAATGGTCAGATTTTAGATTTTAACAGGAAGACAGCCCTAATCATAATATATTGTTTGTTTGGAATAAGCATGGCTTTGGGCTTGTACTTAGTTTATTTGACTGATTTAGTGATATTGTTAGCCGGTGGGATATGCTTTATATGCGGAGTTTTATATACTTACGGTCCTGTGCCAATCTCGCGGTTACCTTTGGGAGAGATTTTCTCTGGTTTCTTTTATGGAGTGATGATACCCTTTATCATCATATACATTAATACACCCCAAGGGTATTTTTTAACATACCAATTAAGGGGGGGCACCTTATCTTTAGAGCTTAATATCATTTCCTTTATAACCTTGATATTACTTGCAATCATACCCTTTTGTACAACAGCAAATATCATGTTGGCTAATAATATCTGCGACTTAGAAAGTGATATAGCTGTAAAGAGATATACCCTGCCTTATTATATTGGGAAGATGGCCCTGCCATTATTTGCTGGACTATATTATTTAACGTATCTAGCAATAATTGTGATGGTGATATTCAAAATCTTATCACCACTATGCTTGCTTTCCCTACTGTCTTTAGTAATTGTACAGAAGAATATAAATATTTTTAGAAAAAAACAGGAAAAGGCAGTTACCTTTATTTGTGCAATTAAAAATTTTATAATAATTATGGGATTTGACACCTTGTTGATTTTCATTAGTATATTATTTTCATAAGGCTAGTAAACTCTTTGTTGGTTTTTATTCGATGATAAGGGTTTATAATCTATTAAGAGAACGTTTATTATTCTGATTCATTGGATCGGATTAATATATTTAAATGTATACCGCCAAAGGCGGAAGAATGGAGGATATTTAATGAAGAAGATTTTAACATTACTACTTAGCTTGACATTAGTAGTGTCCATGTTCGCAGCATGCGGTAAGAAAAATGATGCGGATGATACTAAGGATAATGTATCAACACCAGCACCCACAACTGCAGCAGGTGCAGATGTAACCGAAGGTGCAGCAAAGACAGGACTTGCTGTTATTAACTCAGTAGCAAAATCAGCAAGCGCTGGTGATAAAGACGGCGTTGCAGAAATCAGCTCTACAGTGGTTGCTGTATTAGTTGGCGAAGATGGAAAAATCATCGATGCTAAAATTGATGCTGCTCAGACAAAGATTAACTTCTCTAAAGAAGGTAAACTTATAACAGATTTAGCTACTGCATTCAAATCCAAACAAGAGCTTGGTGCTGAATACGGGATGGTTAAGAATTCCGGTATTGGTAAAGAGTGGTTCGAGCAAGCAAATGCTCTTGCAGCTTACGTTAAAGGTAAGACAGTAGAAGAAGTAAAAGGTATTGCAGTTAATGAAACAGGAGCACCAGCTGATGCTGATTTAGCAGCTTCTGTGACTATTAAAATTGGTGATTATATCGCTGCAATTGAAAAAGCTGTAGCTAATGCACAGGTATTAGGTGCTAGCAGCGCAGATAAACTTGGTCTTGCAATTACTACAGATATAGCTAAGTCTACAGATGTTACTGCTGATAAAGAAGGTTTAGCACAGGCTTATTCTTTCTATGCAGCAACAACTACTTCCGCTGATGGTAAAATCACTAGCTGTTTACTTGACTCCTCTCAAGCAGGTGTTAACTTTGATGCTACTGGTACTATCACTACTGATTTAACCGTTGCTCCTCAGACTAAACAGGAAATTAAAGAAGGCTACGGAATGGGTAAGGTTTCCGGCATTGGCAAAGAGTGGTACCAACAAGCAAATGCATTTGCAGCTTATGCAACAGGAAAAACTGTTGATGAAGTTAAGGGTATTGCTTTAACTGAAACTGGAGCTCCTTCCGATGCAGATTTAGCAGCTTCTGTAACTGTTAAGGTTGGTTCTTTCCTTACTGTTATTGAGAAAGCAGTTGCTAACGCAAAATAATATTATACAATTAATTGTTAAATTATACCCTAAGATGGTGATATAATTCAATTAAGAATTGGGGGGTAAATCATCAATTCCTGTAAGATGATTATCCCCCATTTTTATAGCTGGTATAATGAAACAATAAGTAGTAAAAACATTAATAATAAAAAGCATGGATGTATTAATTATATATAGAGTAGATAGAATTCTATTATAATGTTTATGAATTATAAAGCGGGTAGAATGCTATCTACTGTGTATATAACTAGTATTATATAGCTGGTATAAGGTAATGGAAATAAAGTAATGGAAACAAAGTAATGGAAACAAAGCAATGGAAACAAAGCAATGGAAACAAAATAATGGAAATAAATGAAATTAAGTGTAATAATTAAGTGAGATATATAGTAAGTGAAATAAAGCAAGTAAAATAAAGTAAGTGAAATAAAGCAAGTGAAATAAAGTAAGTAAAATAAGTATGTGTAATAAAGTGAGCATAATAAAGTAAGCAGAAGTAAGTAGAATAAAGTAAGTGCAACTTAGACAGAGCATACTTATATAAGAATTCTTACATAAGAAATATGAGGTGAAGGAATTGATGAAAAAGATAATTGCCAGCCTTATGCTGGTTGCAATGATATGTAATCTTAGTGCCTGTGGATATAGGAAGGAGCAGCGCTATGAGGCAAGTTTTCTTAATCTATTTGACACTGTAACAAAGATTGTAGGCTATGCTAAGTCCAAAGAGGAGTTTGCTGATTATGCGCAAATGATCCATGATGAGTTAGAAAAATATCATCAGCTATATGATATATATAACAACTATGAAGGGATTAATAATATAAAGACCATCAACGACAATGCTGGCGTGGCACCCGTTAAGGTGGATAAGGAAATTATTGATCTTCTGCTATTATCCAAGGAGGCATATGAGCTTTCCCATGGTAAGAAAAACATTGCATTCGGGTCAGTCTTAACTCTCTGGCATCAATATAGAACAGAGGGGATAGATAATCCAGATAATGCAGCCTTACCTCCCATGGAGGAGTTAGTAGCAAGGAAAGAGCATACGGATATTAATGATGTAATCATTGATGAACAAGCCTCTACGGTATATTTGCAGGATCCCCAGATGAGTCTTGATGTAGGGGCAATTGCTAAGGGCTATGCAACAGAGAGAGTGAGTAAATATATTGAGGCACAGGGCTTTAAGCATGGGATGCTATCTGTTGGTGGTAATGTTAGAACCATTGGGAGTAAGCTGGAAGGTAAGACTAAGGACGAATTTTGGAGTGTTGGTATTCAAAATCCAGATTTAGAGAGTGAGGAAAAGACCATCTACATTCTTAACCTTAAGGATTTTTCCCTGGTCACCAGTGGAGTATATGAAAGGTATTATACCGTGGATGGTCAGAGATATCATCATATTATTGATCCTGATACATTAATGCCCTCTAATAATTATCAATCAGTTTCTGTGGTTTGCAGAGATTCTGGAATGGCAGATGCCCTAACTACTATCATATTCAATATGTCACAAGAGGAGGGACTTAAGCTTATAGAATCCCTGGGGGATACAGAAGCATTATGGGTCATGAATGATGGATCCATGAAATACAGTGATGGGTTTGAAGCCTTTATTAAGGAGTAATAATGAAGTCATATAATGTAGCAAAATTTGGAATGTTCGTAGCTCTGGCTTTTCTTTTAAGCTATATTGAAAGTTTGTTTCCTATCCCTATACCAGTACCAGGTATTAAAATAGGATTGGCTAATTTGGTAGTAATTTGTGGTCTCTATACCATGGGTGTGAAGGAAGCATTTGTTTTATCCATAATACGAATAATTTTAGTTGGCTTTACTTTCGGTAATCCGTCCACCATGCTTTTTAGTATGGCAGGAGGTATCCTAAGCTGGGCTTGTATGACCTTGCTTTCTAAGGTAAAGAGCTTTAGTGTGATAGGGGTCAGTGTAGTAGGTGGAATTGCCCATAATGTAGGTCAAATTATGGTTGCAGCCCTGGTGGTTAATAATATAGCACTAGTATTTTATCTGCCAATTTTATTAATATCAGGTGTTATTACCGGAGCTATCATTGGATTCCTGGGTGCCATCATTGTAAATACAATAAAGAAAACTTAAAGACTTCGGATGGGGATTTCATTATACTTTCCAGAGAATAAACATAGATAAAGCCTCTGTCATTGAATGATTTTCCATAAGAGAAAAATATTAAATGACAGAGGCTCTTATCTTATCCTGACTTAAGCTAATAGATTACGTATTAAATCTGTTCCTGCAATAAGGGTACCTAGGGTACCGCCTAGATTACTCATTATAATTACAAGTAAAATCTTTAGGAAACGGTTTTTAAATATTCCTTTGATGCTGTAGATATCCGTTGGTATATTCTCAACATCTTTTACTGTTGGTTTCTTTAAGGTGGCTTCTGTAAGTCCAGCAAACCAACCACAGGCTAGTAAAGGATGAAGTGTAGTAATGGGTGCAGCCACAAAGGAGGTAAGGATGCTAAGTGGATGGGCCAGTGAAAAGGTGGTAAATAGTGCTGCTAAGGCGCCAGTCCACAGAATCCATGCAGATAGTTGGCGAAGACCATCATGGATATTGAGTACAAAGGAATATACTAATAAGCCTGTTATGATGGCAGGAATGATCCATCCAGCTACCTTTGAAAACTTACTTTTTGCCGGTACTTCAGAGATTTCTGCAATATTTTGATCCTTAAAAATCTCTTCCTTAATGCCGGGTACATGAGCACCGCCAAGAACTGCTACCACTTTCGTGCCTGGAGCATTCTTTATATGATATGCCAGATACTGATCTCTTTCGCTGATCAGGATTTCTCCCACCTTAGGGAATTGCTCTCTCATGCTAGTCAGGGCTTCCTCCAGGGTATCGGTTTGCAATAAATTCTCTAAATCTTCATTGGTAATCTCATTTTCCTCTTCATCACCCGAGAACATAAAGGCAAAGAATAATTTCATCTTCTCCAGGAATTTCATTTTACGCCAAATACGAAGAAAAGTTGTCTGGATGCTGCGATCAGCTAAAACAAGAGTTGCCCCAATTTCTTCTGCGCTTTTCATGCCCTGTATCATCTCACCGCCGAGGGTAGAATCTAATTTCTTAGCCATTCTCTTCTGATAGGAACTAAGAATCAAATTGGCGATAAGAAAACCGATTTTCTTATCTTTGATAACCTTAATGATATCTGTATCTTCCCAAGCCTTAGGGTTTTTCATGTTTTGGTAGCGTTGCTCATCTAGCTCAATACAAACACTATCAGGACGTTCGTCCTCTATTACCTGCTTCACTAGCTCAGCACTTTGCTTTGATACATGGGCTGTGGCTATGAGAATTAGTTCTTTATCATTATATTGTATTTTAGATACATTATCTTGATTCATTGGTTATTACCTTTCAATTTGTTTTGATGGTTTCCAAATATGTTTTATCATATAAGGAAGTATACTATTATTAAAATTTCAAGTCAAGTAATTACCTTGTTGTTATGCTTTCCCTTATAAAATCTATAATTTTATCACAATATTCCCTATCTTTCTCTAGATTCTTAAAATCACAATTCTCTATGATGAAATGTTCCCAGGAGTCACGTATCCATAACTGGGCATCAGGGTAAGCCTTATGCAAGCGCTGGGAATTAATAGGGGGAACAGAAACATCACCAGTACAAGCAATTAGTAAAACAGGTCGTTGATTGGTATTTTTAATCTGCTTTTCTGGAGTTAGATTTGTTACCTTATCTTTTGAAAAGATTAGTTTTAGAGAGGCACGTATGAAAGGTTTCTCAAAGTTCTGTAGGAACTTTGGAACATCATAGACATCCATAATGTCAGTGGCAACATCCTCAAAGCTAGAATAAGCAGACATAGCAATGAGAGCATCAATTTCTTCAATTTGTCCGAAGGAGTTAACAGCAATGGCTCCCCCCATAGAGACCCCATGTAAAATTATAGGAATTCCAGCATATCGAACATCGCTTTTTATGTAGTTGATAGCAGCTCTAACGTCCTCTACTTCTTCATAGCCTAGACAAATCCTATCACCATCACTATTGCCATGTCCTCGAACTTCAAGTAATATAGATGCATAGCCATGTTCCTGCATTAACTTTGCATGACTATAAAAATATGTAATGGAAGGTTGGACAATACCTGTTAAATAGATAATTACAGCCTCGGGTTTCTCTGTATAAATTTCAGAAGCCCATAAATTGAGTCCATCTTCAGTAGTAAGAGATATTTGATTTTCTATCAAATTAAAATCCGAAGCATAATAAATATCTTGCAGAGGATAATCTTCTGTTACGTAGCCACGATAACTCACATGTTGATTTAAGAATATGGGAAGTCCAATAAAAGGTGCAATCATACATATTAAGCTACAGATTAGGACGGTTATTAGAATATATTTAACTGGTTTTTTTCTAAAAACAAGTATTTTAGTTGTATGAAAGAGTTTCATCCTTAGTGCTTTTAGTTTTTGTATCATAGGTACTCCTTATTAAGTTTATAAAAATTGCTTATAATTTACATTGATGACATGAATTATACATTATATCTACAGGATTTTAAATAATTATTTGTACTAATTTTTCTTATATTAGAGAAAGTTTTTATAGAAAAAGAGTCCTAAGTTTGCAAATATTTAGGTAATTAAGTTAAAAGCATAAAAGAGAGTTCTTTTGAGAGAATTCATTTCCCATATGGATATATTCTAGTAAAAACATGAAACAAGAATGGAATAATGGTATGATGTAATTAAAATATACAATAAAGTATTTATTATAAAAATGGTTATGGTTTAGGATAAGGAGAATGAGATTGCTGATAAATCATTGTAGAGAAATAACAAAATATCAAAGAAAACGCCTAAATGACCACCAGATGGGGCGTCGTATTATGTGCCCAGAGTATTCTTTGGATAAGATTGATATTAAAACCTTTCCTGATAACCAGAAGGATATCTTTGTTATGTGCTGGAACATTGAGGAGGAGGGGGAACTCTATGCTACCATAAAGCCTTCCCCACAGGAATTTGCTTACTACTGTCAATATAAGTATGGTGATAGAACCCAGCACCACACCCATGATTACATAGAACTAGCCTATGTGGTGGAAGGAGAGTTTAAGCAACGAATTATGGGGAATGATATCCTGTTTAAAAAAGGGGAACTATGCCTAATTGATAAGAATTGCCCCCATCAGGATATTCTGATTCATCATAATAGCACCATATTATTTATTGGACTAGCCAATGAGATATTTGATAAGGTTATGGTTGATAATATTGGAGAAGAGAAAATTCTCAGATTTCTACAGATGGCTCTAATGAAGCAAAAGGATATTAGCCAATACTTACATTTTAAACCCAAAGATCAGGAGGAGCAGAAACTAGAGGAGCTTCTTTTGTATCTCTTAAAGGAACTAGAATGTAATGATGCTGCATCGGGGCACATTTGTAAAGGTCTGATGATTCGCATCCTGCGCTACCTAAGCACCATTTATGATTTTAAATTGTCCAATGAACAGCGTAAGAAGATGAATTGGTTAATCTATGAAGAAATAACCAAGTTTATAGAAGCGAATTACTCCTCTATTACTATTAAAGATTTGGTAAGAAAATTCAATTTTAATGAGGATTATTATAACAGACTTCTGAAAGATAAGACGGGTATGACTTATTCTGAGTACGTACAAAATATACGCCTAACGAATGCTTATGATATGTTAAAAGTAACAAATTTAAGTATAGAAACTATTGTTGATAGGGTAGGATATAAGAATAAGGGATACTTTTATAAGATTTTCTATGATAAATTTAAGACAACCCCAGCAAAAATACGTAAGGGTGAATAAAACCCTTAGGTTATCTTATTATATCACTCATTAGGATAAAATGTAATTCTTTTTTATTCAATAAGAAATTGTGTCCTATTGAATATAAACGAATAAAGTATTCCTGGGGAAATGAACCTACGGATATCTTAGTAGGAATAGGTAACTATTTAACTCAACCAGTAGGATGTGGCAATTGTTTGAGAGCATCATTTTCCCTATAATAAGAATTAGTAACTTATATCATGTTAAGGAGGTCATTATTATGCTTGGTAATAAAAATTATTATTTTTGGTTTGCTACAGGTTCACAGGATTTGTACGGTGATGAATGTCTTAAAGTAGTTGCAGAGCATTCTAAAATTATGGTAGAGGGTCTGAATAAGTCAGGATTACTGCCTTTTGAGGTGATTTGGAAACCAACCTTAGTTGATAATGGTTCCATTCGTAAATTATTTAATGATGCAAATGCAGATGAGAGTTGTGCCGGTGTTATCACTTGGATGCATACCTTCTCTCCAGCAAAGTCCTGGATTTTAGGTTTACAAGAATACAGAAAACCACTGCTTCATCTTCATACCCAATTTAATAGAGAAATTCCATATGATAATATTGACATGGATTTTATGAATACCAACCAATCTGCTCACGGTGATAGAGAATACGGTCATATCGTTAGCCGTATGGGTATTGAGCGTAAAGTTGTAGTTGGCTACTGGGATGATCAAGGGGTACAAGTTCGTATTGCAGACTGGATGAGAACTGCTATTGGCGTTATCGAGAGCAGCCATATCAGAGTACTTCGTGTAGGCGATAACATGAGAAATGTAGCCGTAACCGAAGGTGATAAGGTAGAAGCACATATCAAATTCGGTTGGGAAATTGACGCTTACAATATTACAGATATTGCTGAATATGTACAGGATGTATCCCAAGGCGATATTGATACTTTAGTAGAAGAGTATTACAGCAAATATGAGATCCTTCTAGAAGGAAGAGATCCAGCTGAATTTAGAAAGCATGTAGCAGTACAGGCGGGAATTGAAATTGGTTTTGAAAAATTCTTATCAGAGAAGAACTATCATGCCATTGTTACTAATTTCGAAACTTTAGCTGGACTTCAACAGCTTCCTGGTCTTGCAATCCAAAGATTAATGGATAAGGGCTATGGCTTTGGTGGCGAAGGTGACTGGAAGACAGCAGCTATGGTTCGTCTGATGAAGATTATGTCCCAGGGTGTAAAGAATGCCAAGGGTACTTCCTTCATGGAGGATTACACTTATCATTTGGTTGCAGGTCAAGAAGGAATTCTTCAGGCCCATATGTTAGAGGTATGCCCAAGTATTGCAGAAGGCCCAGTTGGAATTAAGGTTAGTCCTTTATCCATGGGTAATAGAGAAGACCCTGCACGTCTAGTGTTTACTTCTAAGGCAGGAAAGGGTGTTGCTACTTCCTTAGTTGATATGGGTAATCGTTTCCGTCTCATTATTAATGAAGTTGAGTGCTTACCACAGAACACACCTATGCCTAAGTTACCCGTTGCATCTGCATTCTGGCGTCCAGAGCCAAACTTAATTACGGGTGCAGAAGCATGGATTTTGGCAGGTGGAGCACATCATACCGCTTTCTCCTATGACTTAACTGCAGAGCAGATGGGTGATTGGGCAGCTATTATGGGTATTGAAGCCGTATATATTGATAAAGATA
This sequence comes from Bacillota bacterium, assembly GCA_023443625.1. Next base: position 40,305 of record JAEZTQ010000064.1, read on the forward strand.
CTAGAATTAAGGACTTTAAAAATGAATTAAGATGGAACGCCATCTCTTATAAATAAATGCTGATGCAGAATTGAGGATTATTATGAGAAAGAAATATTCCATCGGTATTGATTATGGTACCCAGAGCGGTAGAGCGGTACTAGTAGATGTATCTAATGGAAATATGATTGCATCTGCTGTAAAAGAATACACCCATGGGGTAATGGATGAGTATCTTCCGGATGGAACCAAGCTTCCCCCCGATTGGGCCTTAGAGCATCCCCAGGATTATCTTGAAGTACTAGAGGTTACTGTACCTGCAGTATTAAAAGAATCAGGTGTTGCCAAGGAAGATATTATAGGCGTTGCAATCGATTTTACAGCTTGTACCATGCTTCCCATTGATAAAGAGGGCACTCCTCTTTGCTTTCATGAAGACCTGAAGGGGAAGCCTCATGCATGGCTAAAACTTTGGAAGCATCATGCAGCTCAGTCTCAAGCAAATCGTCTGAATAAGCTTGCAGAGGAAAGAGGAGAAGAATTCCTTGCCAGATACGGTGGAAAGATATCCTCTGAGTGGATGATACCTAAGATTATGCAGATTTTGGAGGAAGCACCTGAAATCTATGATAAAGCAGACCGTTTTATGGAAGCCACTGATTGGGTTACCATGATGCTTTGCGGTGAAGAGAAGAGAAATAGTTGTACCGCAGGTTATAAGGCCCTTTGGCATAAACAGAAGGGATATCCTTCCAAGGAATTCTTTAAAGCCCTTGACCCAAGACTAGAGAATGTGGTAGAGGATAAATTAAGTAAAGATATCTATCCCTTAGGACAAAAAGCCGGAGAACTTACAGAGGCAGCAGCCAAGCTTACAGGTCTTTGTCCCGGAACAGCCATTGGTATTGCTAATGTAGATGCTCATGTTGCTATTCCTGCTGTTGGTATTACAGAAGCTGGCAAGATGTTAATGATTATTGGAACTTCAACTTGTGATATTTTACTTGGAACAGAAGAGAAAATTGTTCCCGGTATGTGTGGCGTTGTAGAAGACGGTGTAATGCCAGGGTTCTTTGGTTATGAGGCAGGTCAGTCCTGCGTAGGTGATCATTTTGAGTGGCTTGTAGAGCAATGTATTGCTCCTTATGTATATGAGGAAGCCAATGAGGCTGGTGTAGGTATTCATCAATACCTAACAGAGCAAGCTTCTAAGCTTAAAGTTGGAGAAAGCGGTCTTCTTGCCCTTGACTGGTGGAATGGAAACCGTTCCGTATTAGTAGATGTTGACTTAACAGGTATGATGCTGGGTATGACCTTAACCACTAAGCCCTATGAAATGTATCGTGCTTTGATTGAGGCAACAGCTTATGGCAAGAATATGATTATCGAGACCTTCGAGGAGGCAGGCGTACCAATCAATGAGCTATACGCTTGTGGTGGTATCTCCTGGAAGAATAAGATGATGATGCAGATTTATGCTGATGTAACCAACAAGCCTATTCGTATCTCTGCTTCTGAGCAAACACCGGCCCTTGGTGCAGCTATGTTTGGTGCAGTAGCGGCGGGTAAGGAAAGAGGCGGCTATGATACCATCTTTGATGCTGCAAGAGTAATGGGTAAAGTGAAAGATGAGATGTATACACCAATCCCAGAAAATGTTGCAGCTTATAAGAAGCTTTACGCAGAATATAAGAGATTACATGATTACTTTGGTCGTGGAGAGAATGATGTTATGAAGCGTCTAAAGGCAATCAAGGCTGATGCTAGACAATAATATCGGATAGAAGAAGAATTGAGGCGAAACTATGCTGGAAGGATTAAAACAAGTAGTTTATGAAGCTAATATGGAGTTACCCAAAAAAGGTATGGTTACCTATACCTGGGGTAATGTAAGTGGTATTGACCGTGAGACAGGTTATGTGGTTATCAAACCCAGCGGTGTGGATTACGAGACCATGAAAGCGGAAGATATGGTTATAGTTGATTTAGATAGTAATCGCATTGAGGGAAAATATAAACCTTCCTCAGATACTGCAACCCATATTGAATTATATAAGAAATACCCAGAGATTGGTGGTATTGTTCATACCCATTCCACTTGGGCAACCTCTTGGGCACAAGCAGGAAGAGAAATCCCCCTCTATGGTACCACCCATGCAGACTATTTCTACGGAGCAATTCCTTGCGCCAGAAGTCTTACAGAGGAAGAGATTAATGGGGAATATGAGAAGAACACTGGCTTAGTTATTATTGAAACCTTAGAGAAGAAGAAAATTCAGCCTAAGAATATGCCAGCAATATTATTAACCAATCATGGACCATTTACCTGGGGTAAGGATGCATTTGATGCAGTGCATAATGCAGTGGTATTAGAAGAAGTGGCTAAGATGGCTTGCTATAGTGAATTAATTAATCATAATGTAAAGCCTGCTCCCCAGACCATAGCAGATAAGCACTATCTACGCAAACATGGTGAGAATGCCTACTATGGTCAGTAGATAAGCTATTCGTTATAGGGAATTGGTAAACTCATAAATAATAAAGAATACACAGTAGGTACTGTTTAAGAGCACAAGTTAAGCGCAAGAAGCGTTGGAGCCGAGGATATGTACCTACTGTGTATTTAGTTGTATAATTAAATAAGTGTAATCATAGCAGAATATAAAAAAGTTGGCAAACAATATTTTTATTTTCATATACTATAGATGTGATGTATCATCTAACCTACATAACTTTATTATGAAGATTAGGGTGCCAAAACATTGGCATGGGAATTTGACACCCTAACCTTATGAAAAAAGGAATTATAAAAACATATGAAGCAATGTGATAATATCACAGATAGATCATTTATATTTTGATATAGTTGAGGTGTAACATATTAAGTAAGTGTAAATAGTTTGGAGAGGAGTTTATTATGTCAACAATAAAGATTACGAAGAATAATTTTGATAAGGAAGTTTTAAATTCAAAGGAGCCTGTATTGCTTGATTTCTGGGCATCCTGGTGCGGACCTTGCCGAATGATATCACCCACAGTAGAAGAAATTGCAAAAGAGTATGTCGGAGTTGCAAAAGTAGGAAAAATCAATGTGGATGAAGAATCAGAACTGGCTTTGCGGTTTCGTGTTATGAGTATACCTACCCTTATGGTAGTTAAAGATGGTAAGGTATCTGCAACAAGCATTGGTGTTAAGCCAAAAACGGAGATTGTAAAAATGCTAGAAGTATGAGGCACATAGGAATAAATATTCAAAAATCAAAATATATATATAAAAATATGCATGATAGATTCTAATAAGATTCATTATTACAGTCTATCATGCATATTTTTTGTTATAGGAAATGCGTCTTGCCTTTCCATATAATATCGTTTATTCTATAAACATAAAGTTCATTATTGGAGGGAGCATTTTGGTGGATCAGAAGGAGGATATTGTCTTTGTACAGGATACCTTAAAATTCTGGAAGAAGATAACTGTTATACAAAGGAATATACTACAGCAAGCCATAGTGAAGAAATCTTTTGCAGCAAGGGAATCCATGCATAGCAATTCAGATAATTGCTCGGGACTATTTTTAATAAAAAGCGGTCAGGTTAGAGCCTACATTATATCGGAAAGTGGCAAGGAAATCACCCTCTATCGCCTGTTTGAGCGGGACATTTGTATCTTTTCTGCTTCTTGTGTCATGAAGAATATAGCCTTTGATATCTATGTTGAGGTTGAAAAGCCTACAGAGGCATACTTAATTCCTGCCTCTATTTTTAATCAATTATCAAAGGAATCACTACCAATTCAAGCTTTTACCAATAATCTCATTGCAGCCCGTTTTTCTGAGGTTATGTGGATTATGGAACAGGCTTTGTTTACGAGTTTTGATAAGCGACTTGCTAATTTTCTTTTAGAACAGTCTGCTATAGAGAATTCGGATATCTTAGAGATAACTCATGAAAAGATAGCAAATCACCTGGGTACTGCCAGGGAAGTGGTTACTCGAATGCTGAAGTATTTTCAAAATGAAGGAATTGTTACCTTAAGTCGTGGTTCCATCGATATTCTGGATAGGGAGAAGCTTGAAAGCTTGTATGAGAAATAACATTGTACCTTTTATTAGAGTCTATTGATCAGGATTAGGTAACCAAGGCAGTTCTTCGGAATATGAAAATGAAAAAAAGGATAAATGACATAGGCTCTATGGGGAAACCGTGGGGCCTTTATTGTTTTTGTGGATAAAAGTCTTTTTATTAAAAGGGAATGTGGATGATTCGCAAAATCATAGTTGAAATACTCTTAATATAAATGAAGCTAAAAAAACTGTGGGAGTATTTGACATGGAATGATGAAAAGGGTAGAATATTACAAATAACAATAAATGTGTCTATAGGAGGTATTACCATGAAGCTAACATTTTTGGGAGCAACACATGAAGTTACGGGAAGCTGTTTTTTTCTTGAAGCCTGCGGCAAGAATATTCTTATTGATTGTGGAATGGAACAAGGGAAGGATGCCTTTGAAAATCAGGCAATTCCCGTATCCTCGTCTGAAATCGATGCAGTTTTATTAACCCATGCTCATATAGATCATTCAGGCAGACTTCCTCTACTCTTTACTGAGGGTTTTCGTGGAAGTATTCATGCAACCAGTGCAACAAGAGCATTATGTGATATTATGCTTCGAGATAGTGCACATATTCAGATGGCTGAGGCTGAATGGAAAAACCGTAAGGGCAAACGTTCTGGAAATGAGATTATCGCACCCCTATATGACATGGAAGCAGCTATGTCTACAGTCAGGCTCTTTGTTCCTCATGAATATGATGAGAAATTCATGCTCTTTGATGGAATTGAAATTCGCTTTACAGATGTAGGTCATTTACTGGGATCAGCCAGTATAGAGGTTTGGATTACAGAGGAAGAGATTACAAAGAAGATTGTGTTCTCCGGGGATATAGGCAATATTAATCAGCCTTTAATAAATGATCCTAAGTATATAAAAGAAGCTGATTATGTTGTCATGGAATCTACTTACGGAGATAGAGATCATGGTGAAAGTCCAGATTATATCAAAGAACTCACAGAAATCATTCAGTCCACCTTAGACAAGGGAGGCAATTTAGTAATTCCCTCCTTTGCAGTGGGTAGAACTCAGGTATTACTTTATTATATTCGCAAAATTAAAGATGAAAAATTAATCAAGGGACATGGTAATTTTAAAGTATATGTGGACAGTCCTTTGGCGGTAGAAGCTACTCAGATATTCCATAAACATATGGTGGGATATTTCGATAAAGAAGCATTGGACTTGGTGAATAAGGGTATTAATCCCTTGAGCTTTCCAGGATTGACTACTTCTATTACCTCGGATGAGTCGAAGGCTATTAATTTTGATGATGAGCCTAAGATTATAATATCTGCTTCTGGAATGTGTGATGCAGGTAGAATTCGTCATCATTTAAAGCATAATCTCTGGAGAGAAAACAGTACAATTGTATTCGTAGGTTATCAATCCCAGGGAACCTTAGGCAGACAGCTCCTAGATGGTGCAAAGGAAGTGAGATTATTTGGAGAGACAATTAATGTAAGTGCAAGTATTGTAAAAATAGCCGGAGTCAGCGGGCATGCAGATAGAACAGGATTGTTAAAATGGCTGACAAGCTTTGAGAAGAAGCCGGAGAAGGTCTTTGTTGTCCATGGAGAAGACCAGATCTGTCAGCTATTTACTGAGCATATCACAGAAGATTTGGGTTACTCTGCAGTTGCACCCTACAGTGGAATGGTTTATGACTTGGCTCTTAATGCCTGTGTGCAAGAAGGGAAAATTATTCCTGTTGAACCTAAAGCTGAAGCAGAAAAGGTTGTTAACTCTGTGTTTGAACGTCTAGTTCAGGCAGGGAAACGTCTTGCGGCCGTTATACAGCGTAATAAGGGCGGAGCCAATAAAGACTTGGCTAAATTCATAGGACAGATTAATTCCCTTTGCGATAAATGGGACAGATAGTACTGCATATAATATATTAGGTTAATACCATATTAGTACAATAGAAGGTTGTAAGCATATCCTGGCTATTGTACTTAGAAACAGGAGGCGACCTTGAAAAATCATAGATTAATTGACTATTATAATTATTTTTCAACCAAAGAATTTGTAGAGGCAAATTATTATGAGGATGATGATCTGGGTGCAGTCTGGACAAAAGAGGCAACGCATTTTCGCCTATGGGCTCCTACAGCAGAACGGGTCGTATTGAAATTATATAGGTCAGGTCACGAAGAGGATATGCTCCAGGAGATATCCATGAATAAAGAGGTAAAGGGTACTTGGAGTCTTCAGATGAAGGGTGATTTAAATGGTATCTATTATACCTATGCAGTCACTGTTGATGGCGTAACTAAAGAAGCAGTAGATCCCTATACCAAAGGGGCCGGCGTCAATGGTAACAGGGGTATGGTAATCGATTTATCCTCTACAAATCCACCGGGGTTTTTAGAAGAAGATCGATTAGTATTAGAGAATGCCACAGATGCCATTATCTATGAGTTGCATATTCGAGATTTTTCCGCAGATCCTAGTTCAGGCATGCATTATAAAGGAAAATACTTAGCATTTACGGAAAGAGGAACTAAAAATAGTTACGGGGACAAAACCGGTATTGATTATTTAAAGGAATTAGGAATAACCCATGTTCACCTGCTGCCCACCTTTGACTATTCAACTGTGGATGAGTCAAAGCTTATAGAGCCTCAATATAACTGGGGGTATGATCCGAAGAATTTTAATGTTTTAGAGGGGTCTTATTCTACAGACCCATTTCATGGGGAAGTTAGAATTAAGGAATTTAAGCAGTTGGTTCAGGCACTCCACCAAGAGGGCATTGGGGTCATAATGGATATGGTATATAATCATACTGCAGAGAATGAAGAATCTAATTTTAATAAAATAGTTCCCGGTTATTATTATAGACTTACCCCAGAAGGCGAGTTTTCCAATGCTTCAGGCTGTGGCAGTGAGACTGCCTCAGAACGAGCCATGATGAGAAAGTTTATACTGGACTCTTTAGTATTCTGGGCAAAGGAATATCATATTGACGGTTTTCGTTTTGATTTGATGGGAATTCATGATATTCATACAATGAATGAGATAAGACGAGTCTTAGCTGAGATTAATCCAAGTATTCTGGTATATGGAGAAGGCTGGACGGGTGGGTTATCTACCTTACCCGATTGGGAAAGGGCTTTAAAAGTTAATATAAAGAATATGGATACCAATATTGGGGCATTTAATGATGATTTGCGTGACGCAATTAAGGGAAGCGTGTTTTTAGCTACTGAGCCTGGTTTTGTAGGCGGTAGAGAAGGTATGGAAGATACGATTAAATTTGGAGTGGCCGCAGCAACCTTGCACCAGGGAATAGAGTATGGGAAAGTATTATATTCGAATTCTTCCTGGGCAGCAGAGCCTACCCAGTGTGTGAACTATAATTCCGCCCATGATAATTTTACTTTATGGGATAAGCTCAACCTTTCAAGACCCTGGGAAAGCAAAGAAGACCTGATGAAAATGAATTTACTGGCTGTGGCAATTATTATGACCTGTCAGGGTATTCCCTTCTTTCAAGCAGGGGAGGAATTCCTTCGTAGCAAGCCCTTAAACAATGAGAAAACTATTTTTGAAGAGAACAGTTATAAATCTGGCGATGCAATAAATAGTTTAAAATGGGATGAGATTACAGCGAATAAAGAAGTGGTGGAATATTATAAGGGATTAATTGCCTTACGGAAAGATCATCCCGCATTCCGTATGACGAAGGCAGAAGATATTCAAACTTATCTGAATTTCTATGAATGGTTGGAGCCCAATATTATAGTCTTTGAATTAAAGCATCCTGAGGACGATGAGATGTGCATCATCTACAATGCCAATAGAGAAGCCAAGAAGCTTCATATTCCTGAGGGGGAATGGAAGGTTTATGTGAAAGGTTCTCATGGGGGAAGGGAGTTGCTGGAGATTATTTTGGGTGGTGAAATAAACATTGAGCCACTTTCGGCAATGGTATTAGTGCGATAAAGAAAAGGTTTCTCTTTGGTTTGGTTTTGTAACTTAATTCAACCAAAAGAGGAACTCTTTTTCTATTGTTTTAGGTCACTTTCTAAGTAAAAATAAAAAAATAAAAATACATTAATTATGCGCTGCAAAGCAATCTTGGCTAAATTATGATGAATAATTCATGTTCAGTATAGTTTTATATAAAACTGCTAATATTATAGCATAAGAATTTATCATAGGTTCCGCAGGTTAGCTTAGGAGGTGTTTTTCATTGGGAAAAATCGAAAATACCAAGGATAAAGCCGTTGGTAAGATGATAGAGACAGCCGGAAAGATAACCGATGATCAGGAGCTTCAGTTTACCGGGAAGTTTAAAACCTTAACATCTGAAGTAAAGGATAAGCTATATGATGTTAAGGAGGATGTATTTCAGGAAGCAAATAATCTGATTGATCGGGCACAGGAAAAAAGAAACAACAAGAAATAAATTTTAGAAGGAGGTTTGTTATGCCTGAAATAAGTAACATTATTGTATGGCTAATATTAGGTGGGATATCTGGTTGGATAGCAAGTAAAATAACTGGTAAAGATGAAAGTATGGGTATTGGACTTAATCTTCTTGTCGGAATAGTGGGAGCTTTTATTGGAGGATGGCTGGCAGGTATCTTTGGTCTTGGTCCTGCAACAGGACTTAATCTTTGGAGCTTTATAATATCCATCGTGGGTGCTGTGATTTTATTGGGAATTGTAAGTCTTTTCAAGGGAAAATCTTAAGAGTAATGAAAAAACTGCTGTAAAGTAAATGACCAAGGTGTATCATAAATATTACAGGATGTCATTTTTACAGCAGTTTTGTCTTAATAGAATTCTTATTATTTTAGCTGTTGCCTTGTAGATTTTTATAGTAAATTGAATTCTTTCTTTGATTAGTGCTATGAATGTGGTATGATTTTACAGTTGAAATATATTTTATTATTTGAAGGAGAAGGTTTATATGGATACCTGTAATATGAATATAAATAATAAAGACTTTATATTGATAAAAGACTATAAGGATGTAGAAAAATACCGAAAGAGTCTGAACCAATTGGTGAAAAAGACCTTTGACTTCGACTTTGAGAACTGGTATCAGCAGGGATTTTGGAGTGACAAATATCGCCCCTATTCCCTTCTTTATAAAGATGCTATTGTTGCTAACATATCCGTTAATACCATTGATTTTATCATGGACGGTGAACTAAAACATGCCATACAAATAGGCACGGTGATGACCAAGGAGACTTTTAGACACCAGGGCTTAAGCAGAGCCTTAATGGAGATAGTGTTAGAGGAGTATGGGACTGAATCAGATTTTATATATCTCTATGCCAATGATAGTGTTCTTGACTTCTATCCGAGATTTGGATTTGTGGAGGCAGAGGAGTACATATATAGAGGTTTATATAGCCCAGGAATGCATAAGCTTGATTTTAGGAAGTTGGATATAGAGATTGATGAGGATAAAGCTATATTAAGACGTTTGGTAACCAATACAATTCCCGTATCGAAGTATCAAATGATAAATAATCCAGAGTTGATCTTTTTTCATCTTACCACTTTTATGTCTGATCATATATACTATAATGAGATTTTGGACCTAGTGGCAGTTATAGAGGGAGATCATGAGGAGATTTTGGTCCTGGATGTATATAGTGAAAAGGAATTTGATCTGGAGGAGATACTCAGTTTTATAGTAAAGAAGAATGAAACAATGGTGAATTTGGGATTTACACCCATGCAACCCCAATTATTTCATTGCGAAAAGCTTAAAGAAGAAGGTACTACCTTCTTTGTGAGAGGAAGGTGTCCCCTAGAGAAGGGCAAATTTCCAGTACTATCCCATGCATAGCAATGGCTAATGAAGTTGTAGGAAGGCTATTAATATTCCTAAGACAGTTCTTTCCTATAGATTTATATACCGCTTAGGCAGCAGACGGAGGTTAAGATGAATATACAGATTTTTGGTCAGGCAAAATGCTTTGATACGAAGAAGGCAGAACGATATTTTAAGGAAAGAGGCATCAAGTTCCAAAGTATAGATGTGGGTAAGTTTGGCATGAGCAAGGGCGAGTTGAATAGTATTAAGCAGGCAGCGGGAGGGCTGGATATACTTATCAACCCTAATTCTAAGGATAAGGAGTTGGTAGCCTTAATGAATTATTTATCTGCGGAGGATAAGGAAGAAAAACTTCTTGAAAACCCCAAACTGTTCAAAACCCCCATTGTAAGGAATGGAAAGAAAGCAACCATAGGATATATGCCAGAGATATGGATAACCTGGGAATAGAAGAAGATATTTATGCTTGTAAGCCATAGAAATAATATAATAGATTGTGTAGAAATAGTATAATAAATTGAAAATCGACAAAGAGGTGGAATAGTATAAATTAATTCTTAATTAAAGAGGAGTACCTTGCTTATCACCTATAAATGGGATATAATGTAAATACAGATATCGTGTGCTCATTGGAAAACCAAAAAGCCATCATATTAAGGGGGTAGTACTTTTTATGGAAAGAAGAGCTACTAAGATTTATGCGCCGATGAACAAAAGAATTTCGCTAAAAGTAATTCCGGGACATTTTGCAACCAGTAACTCACACATTAATCTCTACATTGATTTAACAACGATGAAGACCAGGCAAAAAGAAGCAGCTGAGGCGGCCAGGATTATGGCAAAACAATACATTGTTAGTACCCTTGTAGATACTATCGTTTGTCTAGATGGTTGTGAGGTAATTGGGGCTTTTCTAGCTCAGGAACTATCCCTATCAGGTATTATGTCAATGAATGCCCACCAGACTATATATGTAACTTCTCCAGAATATAATACCAATGGACAAATGATTTTTAGAGAGAATCTTCAACCACTAATCTATGGCAAAAATATCATTCTACTGGCAGGCTCCACAACCACAGGAGATACCTTAAGAAAGAGCATAGCATGTATCAAATATTACGGTGGAATTATGCAGGGCATTAGCTCAATCTTTAGTGCAGTGGACAAAGTAGAGGATTTTATTGTACATTCTATATTTAAACCTAAGGATTTACCCGATTATGCCAGCTATGATGTTAACGAATGCCCCTTATGTGATGCAGAGCAAAGACTGGAAGCAATCGTAAATGGAAATGGTTATATGAAGTTATAATACTGTAAAAACCTGCTAAAGTGTTGATTTTTAGCAGGTTTTAATTAACTTTACTCTTTCTTACCAAAATAAAGTATATCATTGCAATAGGAGACCTATCCTCTGTTTGCTAAATAAGTTAATATTCATCAAGAGCAGGTTCGATACTGCTATAGGCTGTCTCATCCCAACTGGGTGACAAATTTGCTTCATATTTCTCAATTGCTTTTATCATTGAGAATTTTAGGATACTACCGATTTCGGCTTCTTCTGCCAGATACTCAAGGCTCTCCGATTCATGATCTAAATCATTCTCAAGGTCATTATCCAAATTATTCTCAACATCATTCTTTAAATTATTCTCAAGGTCATAGTCTAAGTAGTATTCAGCATCCCTTGTCTCCATGTCAGGGTTTGGATTGTTCTTGGTGTCAGGAATTTTATTGATTTCCAAGTCAGAATTTACATTAACATCCATGTCGGGATCCAAGGTGTTTTCAGTTTCAGAATCATAATTAATAGTAAAATCAGAATTTGAATTACTTAAGGAATCATGATTTAGAGTATTAACAATATAATCATTTAAATTAATATTAGTATCAGAACTTAAATCATTTACTATGTCATAATCTAAATTGCCATGATTTGCAGCTGTTGCGGGTATATTGCTTTTTTGTATGACATTAACTGATGAAGCAGCTTCATCACTGTTTATGAGGAGCGTTACATTCTTTGTATCAGAATTCAGCTTTAGAGGTATTTTGCCTACTAATACTTTGTTGTCTCCAATTCGTATTCGGTATTCAAGCTCACTGTCTTCCAGCCGGGTGACTTCCTTCGTATTATTTTGAGTGCTTAATCTATTCTTGCGGCTTTTTTTACCATCCCTTTTTAATTCGCTGTAATAGCCTTGAAATAATTTTTCCCGAAGAAGGTAACCGCTATAAGACAAGCATTTAGACAGAAATAAATTGAACTCTATTTCTGTATCGTCATTATAGTCTGCTTTAACATTACTATTATTTTCATTAATCTTAATATCTATTTCAATTAGCATGTAATCACCCGATTCACCATATGTTATGATTTATATCGGATAAAAGGTGAAATATATGTACCCCCAGACCCTACAATTATTTTATTCTTATCTGTGTTAAAACAACCTATTATTTACATTATTCTCATGGAATAAAATTACTTGCTGTGGATAAAATTGGTAAACAATTATTGATTTGTTAGGAAATATATGTTATGTATTGAGAATAAAGAATCTTATAAAGTATCTCAATCTAATATATAAAGTCATCATTAGCTGGGCTACAGCAAGGGAACATATATAAACACATTCATTTTTAATTTGTCTACACTCTAGTAAGTGTATGAAAATTATGGGAATATTCTGTATGAGGGAGAGTAAGGTATGAGGAAATACGTTCTAAAGTACATATTATTATTGATCGTTACGATCCTATGTTGCATCAAATACTATCAGCTACAATTTAATGTAGCATCCGCTAAAATCGAAACAATGCTTTTCGAGAAAGAAGAAAGTAAAAGTGCAGGTATAGTTAATCAGAACGGTAAGCTTACTCTGGATACAAAATACAGGCAACCTAATAAATTTGATATTTATTACGGAGAATTACAATATAGTGGTATAACGGATTACTCAAATTATGATTTTCTTATTGTGAATGATAGAAATAAAGAAAGTGTGAGAAAAGTCCGTTCACAGGGGTGTAAAATATTTCAGTATTTATATTTTGGTAGTAGATTTGAGGATACAGATGCTTTTATCAATAACTTCAAAGATCAGGTATTGAAATTAAAAAATGATGGATTGGCAGATGGTGTTTTTCTAGATGAATGTGACCTGGAATATTGGGAATTAGGATATTCAAATAATTCAGATAAATGCCAGATATTTTATAATAGACTAAAAGAAGTAACGGATTACTGTAAGAGTATAGGGGTTCAAACTGTAGTGAATGGAACCAGAGCTTTTTGTGATTTAGGGGATTATTACTTATGGGAAAGCTTTGGGGGATATTGGACTACGAATTCATTGAAATGGAGTAGTAATACAACTACTAAAAGGAATGTTTCCAGTTTGGGAGAGATTAACTACGGATTGTCCCTCACCAATTGGACTTTAAGTGGTAGTTGTTATTACGATGGACAGTCTATTCGAGGAGGGGCGGATGGTTCTGCCCAAATCCTGATAGATATGGATAAGATTGTTGACAAGAAAGATAGAATGAATATTTATGACTGGGTATATTTTGAGTGGTTGGGTACCGGAGCTGATGATAACAGCTGCAAGATATGGGTTTGGACAGGAGATGAACTGCCCTTTAAGGAGAGTACCTGGGAGAGCACTTGGAAGATGCTACCTAAGCTTTGGAAGGGGGAGGCTAAGTCTTGGAATGGTATTGGTAAATCCTCAAGATATATTAAGATTAAAATGGAATTTAAGGGTGCAGATGATTTGCAAATAGATTCTATCTTATTAACCTATGATTATAAGTATCCTTATTGGGATATGGCTGCTAGTAACGGACAAGCAGATACAAATGCTTACCTTTGGAATTATAATAATAGTCAGAGAGACTACTTATGGGAGAAAATTTGTGAGTCTGGAAACAAGATTAAAGTCTTAACACATAGTTACGGGAATCCTAATGATGAATATAGAAAAAGATATACCTATCTTAGCTCTGCAATATGGGGCTTCTATTCCAGTGATTATGTACATCCTATGATGCAGAGTATCACTGAGAATAGCCTTAGCCGGGAACCAATAGGAATGTTTTTAAATAGATCAGATGATAATACAGCTATATTTACTGGTGCTACAGCATCGATTGATTTAAACAACCATACATACACACTCCAACGAGATGAGCCAGGTTATTGGTATGATAGAGCAGCTAAAATAGATGGAAACACCAAGGAATGGGCAGCTAGTGATATATTATATCAACATAGGGGAAAGTCATTTAATGCGTATTCTCAAGGGTGGGGAGCAAGTTCATTAACTTTTAAGGAGGGCACTTTTCAGAATGTTACCATCAAGAAAAGGGATGGAAACAGTGTTTTAGAGTTGATTTCGGATGGAGCTGGCACATGGATTAGCCCTATTATTAAGGCTTACAAAGAGGATTCAAAGGGCTTAATGAGTTCAGTCAACTACAACTATAGTAATGGTAGTGTAAAGTATCAATGTAGATATCAATTACCCAATGGAAGCTGGACGAAATGGATTACTATGACAAAGACAAAGAGTAGTCCTAATGTAGATTTTATAGCATTTCAGGTTAAGGCGAGATTAACTGGAAAAGCTTCTTATACTGAATACATAGACAGAAAAGATGAAAAGGGCCGTATAAAGAAAGTAAAAATATTTCATCAGGGAGTAAGCTTTTGGGGTTCTTCACATACCTGGGACTTATATTTATCAAAGAATATAAATGTAAAAAAGCTTATGATGAAAGATGATAATGAATATATCTATATTTCCTATGAAGTTGAAGGGCAGATTGATTTTAGCCAGAATCCAAACCTTCCTTCAGATTTTAATTATAATATATATTTAAATACCATGAAGGATAATAATAAAGGTTATGTGGGCGAATGGTGGAAAACTACTTTTGGTGCAAATTATAGGATAAGTAACAGCGGCATCTTTCAATGGGATGACAGTCTAACAGATAGAGGAGACTATAATGGATGGAAATGGATCGGTCCAGCTGGGATGACCTATAAGCTTAGTGATGATAAGAAAAGGATTGAATATTGCATAAATAAGGAAAGCTTAGGAGGGTTAGAAGAAAAAGAGCTAAAAGTTTTTATGCAGGTTGATGAAAGTGCAAGTTCCATAGGTAATCTGGTTAATCCTTTAAAGGACGAAAAAGCATTTTATGAGGGATATTTTGTTTATACACAGAAATCATATAATTTAAAGACCCCCCATGGATGGTATTGCTCTGAGGAGCAGGGATTAAGTGTAAAAGATAATTATGTATACCTGACCTGGGATGAATACAAGCCAGAAGGAACAGATGTAAAAGCCTGGATTCGAACAAGAAAAGAGAGTGATAAGTGGAGTGATTGGCAGGAAGTAAGTAATGGAGTTCCCATATATGGAACCTTTGACAAAATTCAATATTGTTATGGATTATTTACAGAGAATGGTCATGTGAGCCCTACAGTAAGCGATATAGAATTAAGAGCTATAAATTAGAAAAGGTAAGACAGACTGGGAACAGTAGCACATTTTTTTCTTCAGAATTACTTATAATCAAAAAAGAATCAATAATATTAGCAGTTGCATGTTCATGCTTTATAGGAATTGTATCAAGTATATTCCCTGCACTATATGCTGCAAAAAAGAATCCAGTAGATACTATAAGAATTGAATAGTATGTAATGAATTACCAATATTCGAAAAGATGCATTTTTCTCAGTACTACTGCCGATTTCCTCTGCATACAATGTAACAACAACGATAATAAGGGGGAATGCGTTCCGGCCAGGCAGGAACGCAGACACTATGAAAGGCTATATAGAGGAACGTGCGGCTGAGATCGCAAATTTTATTATTGACAATAATGCGACTGTAAGGCAGACCGCAAAGCAGTTTGGCATCTCGAAGTCAACGGTACATAAGGACGTAACGGAACGTCTGACACAAATTAACCCCTCCCTCGCAGAAAGAGCTCGGGTAGTCTTAGATCTTAATAAGTCAGAACGTCATATCAGGGGCGGCCTAGCAACCAAGGAGAAATATCTTCATAAAACGAGATATAATTAGGATTGATAAAAGTAAAGAGTATAAGTGGAGAAGAGATTGTCCTATAAGCTTAGCTTAAGGATAATCTTTTTTTTATTTCATAGGAAATTTCTCGTTACTGTATAGTGTTAAATTATGAGCCTATGAAATAAAAAATCACTGCGTGAAGCATGCGCACCTCGCAGCAAGGAAGTATATTGCTTCGCAATCCCCCTCGGGCGCAGAGTGTCAGCAAGCTGACACTTTGTTCTTCCAATAGGAAATTAACAAATGCTGCGGGTAGATTTCTCTTCTTGTTAAAATCGGATTTTTTTGCAGCAGAAAATAAAAAATGCTGTAAAAATACCACATCATGTGCTATAATTAAGACAGTGCGCTTAAAAATAGGTACATTGTTTTATGCTTAACAAAGACTGAAAAATCATTAACAAAGTTAGAAAAAATCTTCACAAACTTCGAGATTAGTTTAACAATGTACGGCAGGGTTTGACAAAACCATAGCAAAAAAACAAAACAAAGAAGGAAGGCTAAATTTTATGGGTAGGTCTACATTTAAAGGCGGAATCCACATATATGATAGGAAAGATTTGTCAATGGATATGCCTATAACAATCCTTTTACCAAAAGGTGATTTGGTGTTTCCCTTATCCCAGCATATAGGTGCTCCAGCGAAGGCCTTGGTTGCAAAAGGGGACAGAGTCCTGGTAGGTCAAAAGATAGGGGAGGCAGCTGGATTTATCTCTGCCAATGTTATCAGTTCCATATCTGGTACAGTAAAAGATATTGAAAAAAGATTAACTGTTCAGGGTGATTTGGTTGAATCTATAGTAATAAATAATGATCATGAATACATAACTGTTGAGGATTTTGGCAAGGAAAGAGATTATAAAAAACTATCGAAAAAGGAAATAAGAGAGATTGTGAAAGAGGCTGGTATTACAGGCCTTGGTGGAGCAGGCTTCCCAACACATGTAAAATTAACACCAGAGAACGATGATAAGATTGAATACATCATAGTGAATGGCGCAGAGTGTGAGCCTTATCTGACATCAGATTATCGAAGAATGTTAGAAGAAGCAGACAAGTTAGTCAGTGGGTTAAAGATTATGCTTCAGTTATTCGAAAAAGCCAAAGGTATTATTGCTATTGAAGATAATAAGCCCCAAGCCATCAATGCAGTGAAAGAAGCTGCAGCTAAGGAGAGTAATATTGAGGTACGAGTCTTAAAGACGAAATATCCACAAGGAGGAGAACGTCAACTTGTTTATGCCGTTACAAGGAGAAAGTTAAATTCCAAAAAGCTCCCTGCGGATGTGGGTTGTATCGTAGATAATATTGACACAGTTATTGCTATCTACAATGCAGTGGCACTTAATACTCCCTTGATTCACAGGACTTTAACCGTTTCTGGTAAAGCCATCAAGAAACCGGGTAATTTTGAAGTACTCATAGGAACAGATTATAGTGAACTTCTAGAGGCAGCAGGTGGTTTTGTTGCCAAGCCTGAGAAGATAATTTCTGGTGGACCTATGATGGGGAATGCTCTATTTAACATTAATGTACCAGTTACAAAGAGGAGTTCTGCATTACTGGCTTTTGTCGTGGATGATGCAGCCTTGTCTGAAACCCCCTGTATTCGCTGTGGACGATGTCTTACAGCCTGTCCCCTTGGGCTGATGCCTTTTGAACTAGCTTTGCTTAGCATGCATGGAGAAGAAGATGCCTTCACCAAAGGAGGGGGACTAGAGTGCTGTGGTTGCGGATGCTGTTCTTATATCTGTCCTGCTAAGAAGGGATTAACACAGTCTATATTCCAACAAAGGAATATAATCCTGGAGAAGAATAAAAAGAAGAGCAAGAAGGTTCAGGAGGTAAAAGCATGAGTGATTTGATGCATGTGTCAGCAGCTCCCCATAAAAGGAGTAAAGATAATACGAGAAATATTATGCAGGATGTAATCATTGCCTTAATTCCCACTGGATTATTTGGTATATATAATTTTGGTCTTTCTGCATGCATGGTAATAGTAATTTCAGTGTTCGCCTGTGTTGCAACAGAGCATCTATACTGTAAATTTATGAAGCTTCCTTCTTCTGTAGGAGATTTAAGTGCCGTAATTACAGGATTGTTATTGGCATATAATTTGCCTTATGGATTTCCTTTGTGGATGGCTGCTTTGGGTGGTATCTTTGCCATTATAGTTGTTAAAATGATTTTTGGTGGTATAGGACAGAACTTTATGAATCCTGCCTTGGCTGCCCGTGCCTTTTTACTAATTAGTTTTCCTAGTAGGATGACAAGCTTTGCTGTTGAGAAAGTTACATCTCCTGGAATAATGGATTACATACAAAAGGGTGCTCAAGTTATAGATGGTATCTCTTCTACTACGCCCTTAGCATCTCTAAAAGCAGGAGAAACTTTAGATTTGTATAGTATGTTTCTGGGTAATAGGGGAGGAACCATTGGAGAAACCAGTGCTATAGCCTTATTAATTGGTGCAGCATATTTGCTCCTTAGGAGAGTAATAAAACTTAGAATTCCTTTATGTTACTTAGTATCCTTTTCCCTTTTTATATTAATTTTCGGCGAAAAAGGGTTTGATATATCCTTTCTTCTGAGCCATCTCTTTGGTGGTGGATTATTATTAGGTGTCTTCTTTATGGCAACGGATTATACCACTAGCCCAATTACTCCCCTGGGTCAGATTGTTTTTGGTATATTTTTGGGACTCCTCACTGGTTTGTTCCGTATTTATGGAGCAACTGCAGAGGGTGTATCCTATGCAATTATTTTTGGTAATATGCTGGTACCATTAATTGATAAGGTAACACGCCCTAGATTCTTTGGAAAGGAGCGTGCTATTAATGGAAAATAAAAACATGACCAAAAAGAAATCAAATCCTCTGGCAGCATTGATAAAGGATGCTTTGGCTTTATTTGTTATTACCTTGGTGTCCGGTCTGGCTCTAAGCTTTATATACGAGATCACCAAGGAACCCATTGCGACACAGAAACTTCTAAAAGAAGAGGAGGCTAGCCAAAAGGTTTTTTCTGATGCAGTTACCTTTGAAGATGATGAAGAGTTAATGGAGAAAATCAGGGAAGCCGGAGATTTAGAGGAACTAGATCCTATCTATAAAGGAATTACCATTGATAGCGTTCGTAAGGATTATGATGAAGACCATAATCTATTAGGCTATAATATTGGGGTATCAACCACCAATGGCTACAAGGATGTAATCAGTCTTATGATTGGATATTCCCTAGATGGGACAATCAAGGGGATTGCAATTACATCAATTAATGAGACGCCAGGCCTTGGAATGCTGGTGACGGGTAAAGAATTTATCAATCAGTACATTGGCAAAGAAGTGAGTCGCTTTGTAGTTACAACAAAGGGAGCCTCTTCAGAGGAAGAAATAGACGCTATCACTATGGCAACCATATCCACAGATGCGGTAACCAATGCAATTAATTCAGCTATTGATATTATTCAGAGATTTGCGACAGATTTAGGAGGTGGACAAAGTGAATAAGTATTTGGAACGTATTTATAACGGTATCCTTAAAGAAAATCCAACCTTTATCATAATGTTGGGAATGTGTCCTACTCTGGCAGTTACCACTTCAGGTAATAATGGTTTATATATGGGTCTTACAACCACAGCTGTTTTAGCTGCCTCCAATATTTTGATTTCTGCACTAAGAAAGTTCATTCCCGATAAAGTGCGTATACCTGCATATATTGTAGTAGTAGCCTCCTTGGTTACCATAGTACAGCTTTTATTGGAAGCTTATCTTCCTGTAGTAAATGAATTGCTGGGTATTTATATACCATTGATTGTAGTTAACTGTATCATCTTAGGTCGTGCAGAAGCCTATGCGGCTAAAAATTCTGTTGGTTTATCCTTATTTGATGGTATTGGTATGGGACTAGGCTTTACTTTGGCTCTAACAATCATTGGTATTTTCCGTGAGATAATAGGTGCTGGAACAATCTTTGGGGTGTCAGTAACTCCAGACTCTTTTGAACCTGTATCAATTTTTGTAATGGCACCGGGAGCTTTATTTACTTTAGCAATCCTTACAGCCTTACAAAATAAGTTTAAGTTACCCTCTGCAACCAATGGATCTGCAAAAAGCAGCGCTGGCTGCGGTGGAGAATGCTCCAGTTGCGGTGGCAATATTTGTACTACGAATCGTGAGAAGCTTACTGGTAAGTTGGATTTGGAGCAGGCTAAGGCAACTGAGAAGACACAGATTAAGGAGGAGAAAACCAGATGAAAGAACTACTTATAATTATCATCTCTTCAGCACTTATTAATAACGTTGTACTTAGTAGTTTTCTTGGTTTGTGTCCTTTCTTAGGAGTGTCAAAGAAAACCAATACAGCAATTGGAATGGGTGGTGCCGTAGTATTTGTTATAACTGTTGCATCTGCCCTATGTAGCTTAATCTATACACATATTTTAGTGAAACTAGAGTTAGAGTACCTACAGACTATTGTATTTATTCTGGTAATAGCTTGCTTGGTACAGTTTGTTGAATTGGTATTAAAAAAATATAGTAGAGCCTTATATAATTCCCTCGGTGTATATCTGCCACTGATTACTACCAACTGTGCGGTACTTGGTGTTGCCATAATTAACGTAAATAAAGGCTATGGACTTATCTCAAGTATCGTTAATGGGTTTGGAACCTCAGTAGGATTTACTATCGCTATTGTTGTTATGGCGGGAATTCGAGAAAGAATTGAATATAACAAAATTCCAAAGAGCTTTCAAGGTTCTCCTATTGTACTTATAACTGCTGGTTTAATGGCTATGGCCTTCTTTGGCTTTGCCGGTTTATTTTAGAAGGGAGGAAGAAGCATAATGACACAGATAATTATTTTTGAAGGCTTCCTCTCATCCGTGAATGGAGTGCTTACTACCACTGCTTTTAGTATGAAGGGTGTGGTGATGGCAACGATTGTAGTCGCTGCTGTAGGTTTATTTATCGGTCTTTTTCTTGGTTTTGCGGCAAAGGCATTTGAGATGCAGGTTGATGAGAAAGAAGTAGCAATTAGAGAACTACTTCCAGGAGCGAATTGCGGTGGTTGTGGCTTTCCCGGTTGTGACGGCCTTGCCAGTGCTATTGCCAAGGGTGAAGCTTTGGCTAATGCCTGTCCTGTTGCTACAAAGGAAAATCATAATTTGATAGCAGAAGTCATGGGTTCTGTTTTAGAGGAAACAGAGAGAAAAGTAGCCTTTGTAAAATGCTCGGGTACCTGTGATAAGACAGCTGTGAAATACGAATATTATGGTATACAAGACTGTAATAAGGCCATTAATGTACCGGGTAAAGGAAATAAGCTATGTAGTCATGGTTGTCTTGGGTTTGGCTCCTGTGTTAAGGCCTGTGTTTTTGATGCCCTTAAAATTATAGATGGCATCGCAGTAGTTGATAAAGACAAATGTACTAGCTGCAGTTCCTGTGTATCTCAGTGTCCTAACAAGTTAATTGAGATGGTACCTGTTTCTGCAAGACATCATGTGGTATGTAACTCACCAGAGAAGGGTAAAGATGTTAAGGCTGCATGTAGTGCTGGCTGTATTGGCTGTAAATTATGTGTTAAAAACTGTGAGTTTGATGCTATCCATGTAGAGAATAATTTGGCCTTCATTGATTATAGCAAATGTACCAACTGTGGAAAATGTGCTGCAGTATGTCCGGTAAAGGTAATCAGAGTACAGAGTGTATAGGGTATAAGAGTTAAAAATAATAATTTATCAAGCAATAATGATATAAGGGATCCCTAAAGAACAAAAATGCATGGAGAAAGAGAGTTGATATCTTGCCTCCATGTATTTTTGCTTTGTAATCCCCTTGGATGTGAAGTGTCAGCAAGCTATAATTTATTTTACTTTTGATTGATTACTAATTTCATATTGAAGAAGCTAGTAAGTTTCATTATAATAATGTATACATGAATTGTATTTATATGGTTAATAAAGAGGGGGAGTGGTTGATTTGGTAACAATTAAGGAGGTAGCAGCTGCTGCTGGAGTATCTTTGGGTACGGCTTCTAATGTGATAAATGGAAAGACAAATAATAAAGATTTAATTGAAAGAGTGGAAGAAGCTATCCGTTTGCTCGATTATAGGCCGGATGCAAAAGCCAGAAGCTTAAAAAGTGCCCATACTTTTTTAATTGGTATAGTTGTAGATAGTTTAAATGATTATAGTACCCAACAACTTCTTTCATCCTTAGAAAGACAGTTTCGTAGCAGGGGCTATAGTATCGTACTTAGAACGTCTGGTAATAATGCAATCTTAGAAAGCAAGAATATAGAGTACTTTATTCAGTTGGGAGTAGATGGAATTATCATCAGTACATCTCAGAAGAAAAAAAGTTGGTTAAAAAAAATAAAAGGAAAAAATATACCCATCGTATATATTACAAGGTCAACTCACATTGATTTAATGTCAGATAGGATATATATTAGCCATAGACCTGCCTTAGAGAAATTTTTTCATTGGTGTAAGTCGAAACAATACAAAAAAACAGGATTTATCTTAGAGATGGCTTCTTTTTCTATCAAAGAACTAGAACAGGTAGCAAGGGAACATCATGCTGATATTCTATATAAAATAGTGGGAGATAATAGTGGTGAGAGTGGATTTAAAGCTGCTTATGAGCTTTTGTATGAGAATCCAGACATTGATAACCTAGTCATTGGAGGTACGATGCTAGCCAAAGGAGTTCATAAGGTACTTCAGATTAAGGGCATATGGAATAACATAGCTCTGGTTTGTGTTGCACCGGAGAGTTGGATTGATAACGATGGAATTTATGATGGTATTATTGAGATATCAGATTATGATATAGGTTGTATAGCCAGTAATAGGTTGTTAGAAAAGATAGATAATACGGATCTGGTGGATAATAAGTTATTAAAAGTATATTCAGATTTTAAGGAGAAGAAAGCTTCGCTAAAGGATCAGTTATTAATTGGGAAGCAGGGTGCGTCTATCAATCTGGCTTTACTAGAAACAGAAACATCGAATGTTTTAAAAATGTTATCTGAGGTCTATGAAAAAACCACTGGGGTTCATATTAACTATTATTTTTATAAATATTTTGACTTATGGAATTTAATCACAAATGAAGAGGAATTAAAAAATAAAAATATTGACATAGTCATGTTTGATATTTTATGGAAAGATAATCTAATGGAGCATAACATGCTAAAGGATATCTCTTTTCTCTTTCAGAAGCAGCCAGAATATTTTGAGGATTATATCAATAATATTACCGATAATTTCTGTATCCATAATGATAAGTTGTATGGATTACCCTTTATGACAGGTACTCAATTATTGATTTATCAGAAGGACCTATTTGAAGACAATTCTTTTAAAATCCAGTTCCGCAGACAATTTGGTAAGGAGCTTAGAGTTCCTCAGACCTGGGAAGAATTCAATCAAATAGCTGAATTTTTTACGAAGGAATATAATGATAAATCACCAGTATCCTATGGAACTGCCCTAATTAACGAAGGTAATTTGTATAATAGTATAGATTTTTTAAACCGCTTATGGACCTATGAGGATATTAATTCAGATGGGAAGGGATGGCATTTGAACTCTGAAAATATCAAAGTTGCTCTAAAAAATTATAAAAATGCCTTTTGTTTTTCTGATATAAATGCCAGATTTAATACCTGGGAAGATGTAGCCAACGCCTTTAAAAAGGGTGATGTAGCTATGGTAGTACTCTATGATAGTTTTGCTTTTGGTATCAATGATGCTATGTTCTCTAAGGTGGCTGGTAATGTTGGTAGTGCTATGATACCTGGTAGATGCCCTGTTTTAGGTGGATGGGGCCTTGGACTAACCAATACAAAGGACAAGGTTGATAAGACAGTACTGGATTATCTCATGTGGAGTTGTGGAGATATAATAGCAGAACCCTTTTCCATTCTTTCAGGAACCTCCAGTAGAAAATCCTTTTATGCGAATAAAGAATCCACAGGCTTATATCCTTGGAAAGACCAAATTCTAGAAAGCTATTCTAGAAGCAGAAGAAGACAAAGTATTAAAACTGATGGAAATTATATGAATAATCTAAAGCTTTATGATGAAATTGTAGGTAATGCTCTTGGCAAATACATTAGAGATGAAATAACATCAGAAGAGATTATTAAGGAATTAGAAGTATTTCGTTTGCATTCTGAATAATTAGTAATAAAAATACTGCCACTAAAGAGGTTAACTCCATGTGGCAGTTTGTTATTTATGCTTCACCATTATATTTTTTAATTGCTCTGATCATAGCATCAAGATTCTGTGCTGGAACGCCTGGTACAATGTTATGGATGGTATTAAATACAAACCCACCTTTTTTACCAAAAATCTTACAGCAATCTAGTACTTCATTGTACACATCCTCTGGACTACCAAAAGGTAGAGTCTTTTGAGTATCTACACCACCACCCCAGAACACAATGTTATCACCGAACTTATCCTTTAAACTGTTACGCTCCATATTTTTAGCAGTCCATTGAACAGGATTAATAATATCAAAACCTGCCTCAATTAAATCTGGCATTAACCCAAAGATGCTACCACAGCTATGTTTGAAGGTCTTCCAAGTGGTATGTTCATGGATCCAGTTGTTCACAGCCTTGTAATAAGGTGCATATAATTCTCTGAATACATCATTTGAGAAGAAAGGACCATCTTGGGTACCAAAATCATTACCGCAGATATATGCAACTTGTATAGAGTCACCTAGAACCTGATGCATCTTCTCAAGATTCTTAAGAGCAAAATCTAATTCGTACTGGAAAATCTGATGTAGGCTATCTTGACGAATAGAGGTAGAGATATACCATTCCTGAATATCTCGGATACCTTTTGGAGCCTTTAGCTGAGGACCTGGAACTAAAGCGATGTCACCGAAAGCAGTTCCACCTAGATTACCCATGATTACATCGTTAGAACCCTTTACTTGTTCCTTTTGGATGCGTAACCACTCTAAATCCTCATCAGATACAGGACCAAATTCTTCATAATTATCTCTTACATCATACTCATCCTCATCGAAATCCGTAACTCTGATGATATTATCAAAGTAATAACCGCTGGTAGGCATATGACCGGCTGGGGGATAATTTGTATCACCACAAGCATAGATGAAGGTGCCTTTCTCGTTCTGGGTTGTCATAAAATCTTTGGCAACGAGTACTTCTTGCCCCCAAGGGGTGCGCCATTCTTTAAATTCATCTGTTTGTTTAAAGCCAAACATAGTACCAGCACTCCAGAGGGGAGAAGTTTGTATGCCCATGATTTCCTTTAAATCATCATCAATTACACCAAGCATCTGGACGGGTTCAATAATCTTGATGGTACGCTTTTCTAAGCCGTAAAATTCTCTCATCTTCTCCAAAACAGTACAATGAATACCTGTAGTAGGCATTCCACCTATATCTAATAAAACGGGCCCGTCTTCATGATTTAAAGCTAATTTAAGTTTTTCTTTACCTGTCATAAATCTACTCCTTACTCAACAATAATATGCACAAATGTAACGTGAAACGTTTCATAGATAAGTTATAACATATCCATCCCCTCTTTGCAAGACATAAAAATAAAATATTATAGTAATAATTATGATTAATCCAAAATAGCCATAAAATCTTTAGTGCAAAGTATATATAAATATCATGCTTTATTCCGTACATAATATAAATTTGCATAATAAATAAAGGGGTAATCTTTGAAAATATAGAAATAATTTTATAAATCATATTGACATTAAATAGTTAAAATGTTAAAATTATGTATGAAACGTTTCATGAACCGTTATAATTTTTACAAGCTTTGGACCTATACTCTAACTAAGAAAGGAAGTATCGATAGTGGAAAATTTAAAAAAGGAATTGGAACAAGCTACATTACCCATTCTCCCCCACAACAAAGATTATAAGATAGGGATCATAGGAGCAGGTTTTATAGTAAGAAACTGTCACCTGGTAGCCTACAGAAAGGCAGGTTTTAATCCCTATGCCATCACCTCTTTGGACAAAGAGCAGAGTAGAGAAGTGGCGGCCCTACATAATTTGGAGAAAGTATATGATGACTGGCGTGAACTAGTTGATGATCTGGCAGTAGATATTATAGATATTGCCGTACCACCTCATGTTCAACTGGAAATTGTAAGATATGCTTGTACGAAGAAGCATATTAAGGGTATCCTTTGCCAAAAGCCTATTGCTATGTCTATTGAAGATGCCAATGAAATCGCAAGATTAGGTAAAGAAGCAAACATTCCTATCGCTGTAAATTCCAATATGAGATATGACCAATCCATGAGAGCACTAAAGCATATTTTGGATAAGGAATTAATTGGAACGCCTGTACTTGCTAGCATTGACATGAGAGCTATCCCGGATTGGCAAGGCTTTTTACGGGATTACAAGAAATTGGAAATATATGCTATGGCAGTACATCATCTTGATGTTTTCAGATATTTGTTTGGAGATCCAGAGAAAATTGTAGCTGTATGCAGAACGGATCCAAGAACTAAATTTGAACATACGGATGGTATAGTTCAATATACCTTCCAGTATCAGGATGGTTTTATGGCGACTAGTTTAGATGACGTGTGGGCATGGCCGGAAGAGCCTTGTAAGAAGAATAATTATATCAATTGGCGAGTAGAAGGCACGGAGGGCTTTGCAGAAGGGGATATTGGCTGGCATAGAAGAGAACCTGAATTCTGCGGAAGTTCCCTAAGACTCACCTGTAAATCCTATCCAGACCAGTGGATAGTTCCTAAGTGGGAGACCCAGTGGTTCCCTGACGCCTTCGTGGGTACAATGGCTAATCTTATGGTTGCCATTGAAAATGGTACGGAGCCTGAGATTAGTGCGGAGGATAATGTTAAGACCCTGGCTTGTGTGGAAGCTTGCTACAGATCAATTCAAGAAGAAAGAACGGTATATTTAAGTGAAGTATTAAATGGCTCTCGTTAAAGAACTGAGAGATTATCAATATAATAGACTGGTGGGGCGTAGTTTAGCATACAAAGATGATTCATTTAGAATAATACCAAGGATTGTAGTTATATTAAAACTATTATAGGAAGAGGCATTTTAGAGTACCTATCCAATTTGGATTAGGTCCACATAAAATGAAAGGTGCGGGTGACATTATGAAAAAAAATTTGAAATCAGTATTTATGTTAATTATGGTTGTATTAACATTAGCAATTATTTCTGGTTGTGCTAAGAAGGCTGGGGACGAATCAAAAGATACTACAAAAGATACTACAAAAGATACAAAGGCCAATGTTACAGAGAGTGTAAAAGAGGAGGATAAAGGTACCGAAAGTTCTTCATCAAAATACGGTCATTTAACAATTGGTACAGTACAACCTGGTCCGGAAGATTATTATCAAACTTTCTTTGATAGAATAAATCAGGCAGCGGTTGCAGCGGGAATGAATACATATTCTATGCTCTCTGAGTATAGTACAGAAAAAGAGATGTCCAATGTTGAAGATTTGATTTCACAGGGTGTAGATGCAATCGCAATCTTTCCTTTGACCAGTGACTCGGCTCAGGAAGTAACAAAAATATGTAATGCAGCTAAAATGCCTATCTTTATCATAACCACAGAAATTGCAGAGGGAGAGGGTGTTGAGACCTGTTCTATTACCAATGATTTCTATGATATGGGTAAAGCAAATGGGGAATGGCTTATTGATAATTTCACAGGAAGTGCAAAAATTCTTGAAATCCAAGGAGCTTTAGGAACAGGTATTGCAGATAATATTTCTGATGGTTTTGCAGATGCCATAGCAAGTACCGATTATGAGATATTATATAAATCCGACTGTAAATGGGACAGAGCAACTGCTATTCAGGTAGTTGAGGATCAAATTTCAGCTGGTTTAGATTTTAATGTTGTATTCGTACATAACGAGGATATGTGTGGTGGTGTCGTAAGTGTACTAGAAGAAAATAATATGTTAGACAAGGTTATGGTTATCACTCAGAATGGTTCCAATGCTGGATTTGAAATGCTCAAAAACAATCAAATCGCATGTACCGTTACCAATTCTCCTTCTCTAGTAGCTGGTGAAACCGTTGTTCGTATTATGGAATACTTTGATGGTACATTAAAAGATAATAAAGTACAGGCGGGCGTATATTGTGTAGATCAGAGTAATTACGAAAATCCCGATACCGTTACTTGGGATGTATATTGGGCACTTAACTTAGTAAAAGCGTATCTAGATAAATAAATCATGGAGTGGTTACTGCCCAGTTTACTGGGCAGTTGCCAAAATGTTGGTAAAGGAGATAAAGTACATGAGTGATCTTAAACCTGATGCTGTCATCCGTGTAGAATGTTGTAAGAAGAGTTTTAATGGAGTAACGGTATTTGATGATGTTTGTTTTGAACTTCTACCAGGTGAAATACACTGCTTATGTGGAGAAAACGGAGCAGGTAAGTCAACATTTATTAAAATCTTATCAGGTGCCTATGTACCGGATTCAGGAAGTATTTATGTTTGTGGTGAAAAGGTAAAAAACTTTGATCCTGGCGTTGCAAAGGCATCGGGTATTCAGACCATTTATCAGAACCAATTCCTGATGCATAATTTGAGCGTAGCTGAAAATATATACATGGGTAATTATAATACAAAGAACGTATTTATTAATTATAAGAAGTTAATTAAGGATGCAGAGGTATTACTAGAGGATCTTGAAGTTGACATTGACCCTAGGACGTTGGTAGGTAAATTAGATGTTGCCCAGAGGCAAACAGTTCAAATAGCGAAGGCACTAGCCCAAGATGCCAAGGTTTTGATTTTAGATGAACCAACCGCTTCTTATGGAAGAAAAGAAAAAGAAAATCTATTAAAAATTGTAAGAAAGCTTGCATCTAAAGGATTGGGTATTATTTACATATCCCATCATTTGGATGAAGTTATGCAATTAGCTGACAGAGCTACAGTTCTACGTGATGGTAAAAAGATATCCTGCTACACAAAAGAGGAGCTTATGATAGAAAAGCTAATTAGTGACATGGTGGGTTGTAGCACTTCACAATTCTATATTAAGGAGTCTATTCCTAAACAGGAGGGTAAGCTTGAGGTTATAGATTTGCATAAGAAGGGCTATGTTGGCAAATGTTCTTTTAATTTACAAAAGGGTGAAATTATAGGATTCGGGGGTATGGTCGGTTCTGGAAGAACGGAGTTAGTTTCGCTTATATACGGGGCAGTTAAAGCAGATGGAGGACGAGTTCTATTAGATGGTAAGGATATCTTGCCAACTTCTCCGTCGGATGCTATCAAAAAGGGGATTGCATTAATATCTGAAGACAGACAGAAAGATGGTTTGTTTCTAGGTCATAGTGTGGGATGGAATTTCATATCCAGTATTCTAAGTAAGAGAAAAGGATACCTGATAAAGCAAAATCATGCGAATAAAATGTTTGATGATTATATTAAGCAATTAAATATAAAAACCAAGGGCTCCAGACAGAAAATACAATTTCTTTCCGGTGGAAATCAGCAAAAAGTAATTCTAGCAAAGTGGTTATTTGCTAAGGGTGATATCTTTATCTTTGATGAGCCAACGAAGGGAATAGATATTGGAGCCAAGGAAGACGTGTATAAATTAATGACGGAGCTTGCAAAGCATGGGAAATACATTATTCTGGTGTCTTCCGATATGCCAGAACTAATCGCTATGAGTGATAGAATATATGTTATGAAAGATAAGCATATTGTGAAAGAGTTATCTGGAAGTGATATAAATGATGAAACTATTTTGTCATATGCGATAGGAGGATAAGGAAATGGAAACAGCAGACTTCAAGATGAAGATAAGAAAGTTTTTAAAAGGGAATGGAGATAATACTCAAAATAGATTATTGAGTGCAATATTAATAATAATTGTAGTAGCAATGTGTTTTGCTACTGATCGGTTTTATAGACCTACCAATCTTCTGAATATTTTAGTTCAGGTTACAGCCCTTGGTATCGCTGCTTTAGGTGCAGGTATGGTTATGATGAGTGGTGGTTTTGATCTAACCATTGGTAATGTAATATCTTTTGCTGGATGTAGTGCTGCCTTTGTAATGTCCATGGGTGCAAATGCACAGGTGGGATTTCTAACAGGCGTTGCTGTGGCAACGGCATGTGGCTTTATCAACGGCGTTCTCGTGGTTGTGACGAAGGCAGAACCATTTATCATTACCTTGGGTATGATGACAATCTATCAAGGAATTACCTTACTTGTAACTAGAGGTAAGAATATCAAAGTAGAAGCAGCAGGATTTACCTTTGGACGTGATAAAATTGGCGGTGTATTCCCTATAACAATTTTAGCACTCATCTTAGTTTATATCATTATTGGACTAATTCTTAAGTTTACCAAATTTGGCAGAAGAGTTTACTCCATTGGTGATAATGAAGAAGCATCCTATCTATCAGGTATTAAGATTAAAAGAAATAAAATATTAATTTATACTTTGAATGGATTTTTATTAGGTATTGCTGCCATGTTTTTATTATCAAGACTTGGTTCTTGCAATTCAACCATGGGGGATTCCATATTGATGCAGGCTATTGCTGCAGCCGTTATCGGCGGAGTTAGCATGGCAGGAGGAAAAGGAAGCGCCATTGGTGTATTCTTTGGTACCTTATTAATCGGTATCATCAGTAATTCCTTAAATCTTTTGCAAGTACCTTCCTTCTGGCAGTATGTAATCCTTGGCTCCATCATTGTTGTTGCAGTATATGTAAGTAATATAGGTAAAAAGAGCCGATAAAGCAATAGAAGTATCTACATAAAATTGTGCAATTTAATAATTTGACTAAAACTAGGTCCTATTCTTATTGTGCATAGTTTACATCTACAATGGCTTATGTAATTAAAAAATATATGGAATTAACAAAGAATTATCTAAAAATATCCACAACATTGTTGACATAGTCAAATTATAATGTTAAAATGTAGATAAAATGAAACGTTTCATAAGTGTATTGATTTGACATTATATTAACAGCATAATCTATGAAAGGAAGTGTTCTATTGGAGAAATTAATTAGAGAATTGGAACAAGCCACTCTGCCAGTTCTCCCCAAGAAGAAAGACTATAAAATCGGAATTATTGGTGCCGGCTTTATTGTTAGAAACTGCCACCTGGTTGCTTATAAAAAGGCAGGATTTAATCCTTATGCCATATCCTCCATGGATTTGGAACAAGCGAAAGAGGTTGCTACTTTACATAATATAGAGAGGGCGTATGCTGACTGGCATGAGCTGGTAGACAATCCAGAAATTGATATCATTGATATTGCGGTTCCACCTCATGTACAGCTAGAGATTGTCAGATATGTATGCTCTAAGAAGTTAGCAAAGGGTATTCTATGTCAGAAACCAATCGCAATGTCTATAGAGGATAGCATGGAGATTGCTAGATTGGGAAAAGAAGCAGGTATCCCTATCGCAGTCAATTCCAATATGAGATATGATCAGTCCATGAGAGCTTTAAAATGCGTCTTGGATAAGGGCTTAATTGGTAAACCGGTGCTCGCTACAATAGACATGAGAGCGATACCCGATTGGCAGACCTTCCTAAAGGATTATGGGAAGCTTGAATTGTATGCAATGGCAGTGCATCATCTGGATATCTTCCGTTACTTATTCGGCGATCCAGATAAAATAACAGCTGTTTGTCGTACCGATCCTAGAACCAAGTTTGACCATACGGATGGTATCGTACAGTATACATATCAGTATAAGGATGGTTTTATGGCAACAAGCTTGGATGATGTTTGGGCGTGGCCCGAGGAACCTTGCAAGAAGAATAATTACATTAACTGGCGTGTGGAAGGTACGGATGGGTTTGTCGAAGGTGATATCGGTTGGCATAAGAGAGAACCAGAATTTTGCGGAAGTACACTTCGTCTGACCTGTAAGTCATATCCAGATCAATGGATTGAACCTAAATGGGAGACCCAGTGGTTCCCCGATGCCTTTGTTGGTACTATGGCTAATCTCTTGGTAGCAGTAGAGAATAATACAGTACCAGAGATCAACGCAGAGGATCATGTTAAGACATTGGCTTGCGTTGAAGCATGCTATCAATCAATTAGAGAAGAAAAAACAGTATATTTAAATGATATGTTAAATACAAACTAAGGAGGATTTCATCATGATTTCAGTAGGTATTTTCACAGGTTATTATCCCTATACTTTGGCAGAGACCATTGAGAAAATCAAAGGCCATAATATGAGCTGTGTACAGTTGGATTTAGAATTTAAGGATGTGGATTTAGGCAGAGGAAAGTTAACAAAAGAAAAAGCAAATATGGTAAGAGATGCATTTAGAGATGCAAGCCTTCCTATCGTTGCAATTTCAGCTTATACGAATCTGGTTCATCCAGATCCAGTACAAAGAGAAGCAAATATCAACTATGTAAAAGAAATTCTTGCTCATGCAAGAGATTTTGGATGCCCCTATGTTGTTAGTGAGACCGGTACCTATAATCTTGAGAGTGACTGGTTATATGATGAAAAGAATTCAACAGAAGAAGCATACCAGGAATTTAAAGCGATTGCTACTGATATTGCTAAATTTGCTTATGACCATGATGCGGTATTCTTAATAGAGAACTATGTTAACAATATTATAGGCTCCGTTGACCAGACTGCAAGACTATTGCAGGAAATCAATCATCCGGGAATTGGCTTAATGCTTGATCCTACGAACTATTTTGATGACTCAAACATTGATAATGTAAATCCCACCATCGAGAAGATATTCCATGTATTAGATGACAAGATTAAAGTAGCTCATGCAAAAGATTGTAAACGTGCTGTTGATTTAGATGAGAAGTTCGGTGGCGGAAGTGCTGAGCATAACAGCTTCCGTGGTGCTGGTGCTGTTGAATTACCAGCAGCAGGTTTAGGCGTATTAAACTACGAACTATACCTAACCAGACTTAAGAAATCCCATCCGAATATTCCAATTATCATAGAACATCTAGATGAGTCCGATATACCTAGAGCAAAGAAATTTGTGGATGACACTTGTAAAACGGTTGGAGCATAAAATAAAACACCCATATAAGACATCATAAAAGGTATTATAAAAGCATTCATAGATTCCATATCAGGTATGAGAATAGCTGATATGGAATTTATATGTGTGCCCAGATATCTATAAATAGGTTTAATATTAAGTCATGGATATTATAAAACAAAAGCAAGGCCTTATATATTATTAGGATATAAGTAGGGTATAATAAGAAATTTATTGGATGCTATTGAAAATATGAAAGAAATATCTTACAATGGTAATAAATGAAAATTAATTATCATGGAGGTACTGTATGATACAGGTATATAACTATTTACAGGAGACACGTCCTGTAAAAAGATCTATGATTTATCCTGTAAAAAACAGAAAAGAACTTAAAAAGGTTTACGATGATATCGTAAGACTTAGTATACGTTCGCCTTTTTATAAAATAAATCTTTCCAATGAGAATCAAGACTTTACCATTAGAATAAAGGAAACAGCTCTTGAACTTAAGACAATGCTCATGAACATACAAGATTCTGACTATACGGGATTTATGAGTAAGGCAGTATCCGTCAGTGATAATAGCATTTTATCGGCTAGATTATTGAATGATAACACGCAAGGGTTGCCGGAGTTTGTTGAGATTAGAGTAGATTCTTTGGCTGAGGGACAGATCAATAAGGGAAGGGATTTGATGAATGTCTCAAATTCGCTGCCCCTGGGGGAATATACATTTAATCTTAGGGTGGATAATACGAACCATTTATTGACTTATATACAGAAGGAAAAAATCAACAATAAGGATACTTTGCATAGCATAGCAGAGCTCATAAACCAAAGTGAGCTAGGTATCATTGCTGTAGTTGAAAAAGGTGAAGATAAGAATTATAGCAGATTAAAAGTATTTTCTGATATTTCGGGTAGGTATGGAGAAAGAAGCTTTACTTTTGAGGATTTGGAAGGGAAGCTGGGACTTGTAGATCTCTTAGCATTGGATCGCTGTGAGAGAGCTCCCTCATATGCGAACTTTGATCTCAATGGTATGGAGAAGAGAACAGCTACTAATACCTTTACCTTGGAAAATACTCTACATATTACATTGAATAATAGGGCAGAGCAGTCAGCATATATCAATATAATTCCGGACAGTAATAAGATACTATCTGTAGTAGATATGGTATTATCCTCCTATAATAGTATTATTGACCTGGCAAAAGATCGCATTCAAGACAATGAAAGTCATTATAGCGCTTCAAGATTAATTAGTGAAATGAAGCAGTTGGTAAGGATGTATGAGGAAGAGCTTACAGCCTGCGGTATTGAGGAGATGGAAGATGGTATACTGATATTGGATGATTCTCTTGCTTTTTCAGCAGCAGAGGATGGAGGAATGGAAGGTATATTCACTAGAGAAAATGGATTTATTACAAAGCTTATAGAAAAAGCTGAAGCGATTGCAATAAATCCAATGGAATATTTAGACAAAATAATTATATTTTATCCAGATGCCGAGAGAAATACTTATTGTAATCCTTATGTAACTTCAATGTATAGTGGATTGTTCTTTAGTTCTTATTGTTAAGATAAGAGCTGGTTTTTACATATTCGCTGGGTGTCAACCCAATTCGTTTTTTGAATATTCTACTAAAATAATTAGGATCCTTATAACCAACCATAAAGCATACTTCCTTAACAGTTAAGCTGGAATCTGTTAAGAGTTCTTTGGCTTTCTTAACACGAAGCATGGAAAGCCAGTCAATAAAATTAAAACCTGTGGTTTTCTTAATCAGTTTACTAAAATATTGAGGACTGATATTAACCTGAGAAGCCATATCCTCCAAGGATATATCTTCTGTATAGTGGTTTTCGAGATATTCTTTGGTTGCTTTAACAATATGATTTGTATAATCAATAGAAGTTTGCGGTTTGACATAGTTCGTAAGATTAAAAAAGCTTTTAAATGCTAATTCAATAATTTGATTTCCTTCTAACTCCATGAATTGCTTAACATATGAGGTGTAGTCCACTGATTTTGCACCGGGCTGACTATCCAGATGCATGGTATGATTGACCAATACAAGGAGTTCAAATATCTTATTACGCTTTACATCATCCTTTAAAGGTCTGATCCTTTCCATTATAATTCCAAAATAGTTGTAGGCCTCTGCCTTACGCAGACGTATGGCTTCAAAAAGATGTTTTTCTGTATCAAGAAAATCGAAGTTGTTATCAACAGGTTGTTTTATATCAAGATAGTAAGTGATTTGATCCGAGGTATAGTAATACAGACAGGATAGAGCATCAAGGAAAGAGGCATATATAGTATTTAAACTTTGTATACTGCCAATACCTAATCTGGCAGTAATATTAAAAAAGTCTCCTATTGCCTTAAGTATATCTTTAGAAAGCAATATGCTATCTTCCCGATGATGTATTTCATCAACAATTTGATCTGTAGTAACCATAATGCTAATTCTATTTGAAATCAAGGGTCCAATAATAATATTTCTATTAGGCAAAGCATCTTTTAGTAGATGATATAGACTTAATTCATCTACATAGGATTCTGCCATATTATTTTTGTTCTGGTCGGAAAATTCCACTAATATTAAATAAGAATATTCATTGATATGTAACATCTTCTGTATTATAGCCAGCTCTAATGGGAGGCAGCCTTTAAAGAAAATAGAAAACATAAAGCTTCTCTCAATAAAGGCAAGGCAGTCTTTTGACGTTATATTTTGATTGGAAGTCAAAATATCAAGTTGAAGACTATCCCAAAAATCCTTTGTTTCCAAAGATTTCGCAGTATTATTTTTCTTTATGTTCAAATTAGCACCTCCTTAATGAGGTTGGAATATAGTACCATAGTAACAAACAAAGTATAACACAATTAGATAAAAAAGAACACTACCAGAATATGGTTATATAGTAAAATATTTATAAACCATGAACAGTCATTAGGGAAGAATAGAAAAATTCCATAAATTATGATGCAATTTCACAGGTGATATTAGTTGTAACCTTTATGCTATGAATTTGTAACAATATTTGAAAAGCTTCAAAGCCTTGATTTATAAGGGGTTGAAGCTTGTTTTATGCCTCATTCATGGCAAGAGTAAAAATTAAAGATTTAATATATTTAATAAATTTATATAAAATTTGCCACATTAATGCCAATTGTTAAAGCTACTATAATTCTATAAAATAAGAAGTATAATGACAAACAAAAAAGGAGGCGCTTCTATACTATGATGAAACAGAATGAATTATTAAAAATATTGACTAAAAATGTTCATACCCTTATGATGGCAGCGCTGATACTGTTTGTCGGGATTATGTCTTTCATTGACAGTAGGAGACTAGTAAGCATAGATAATCAAAATAGTGTTTCTATTCAGATGAAAAAGCACATAGATGATTATGCGCTTTTTTCAGTTGATAAGACAAATATCTATGATGATGGAATCTCAAGTTTTAATACAGAGTCCTCTGTATTACCTAAGCAGTGGGATACTGAGAGGGCTAGTTCAAATAATAATAGAAATCTTTCGGTAAATACGAAAGATATGGATGAGGATCAAGTTAATAGGCGTGAGGTGGTAATAGCTGTTATTGATACAGGCATTGATTTCTCTCATCCAGATATCGTAGATCATATGTGGGTTAACCCAGGTGAAATAGACGGCGATAATATTGATAATGATAATAATGGGTACATTGATGATATATATGGTTGGGATTTTTATAATAATGATGCAAGCATAGGTCATTATGATGAAATAGTAACAAATAAGTCAGCATATATCATGGATAACGATAACCATGGTACACATATTGCAGGGATTATAGCAGCAGTGGCAAAGGATTATGCTAACGCTACAGACTTAGGGATTAACCTAGATATTAAGATAATGAGCTTAAAGATTAATGGTGGAGTGGATGGAAGCGGTAAACTTATGGATGCTGTTAAGGCAGTCAAATATGCCAAGATGATGGGCGCAGACATCTGTAATATAAGCTGGGGAACTGATGTATATTCTGAAGAATTATATCAAATAATGAAAGAAACAGATATGTTATTTGTAGCAGCGGCAGGTAATTCAGGAGATAATAATGATTTAGAACCAATTTATCCAGCCAATCTAAAACTTGATAATTTGATTTCAGTTACCTCTGCTGATACTTTAGGAGGATTGAATGAATACTCTAATTATGGAGTTAATACAGTTGATATAGCAGCTCCAGGTAATAATATATATAGTACCATTATTGGAGGCTACGCTTATATGAGTGGTTCTTCCATGGCGGCACCTCAGGTATCTGCTGTGGCTGCATTGTATTTCGGATATGAGGATAATCATAATCCATCCAAGATAAAAGAGCTTATTATTGATGCTGTTAAACCACTACCTGAGTTAAGAGGAAAGATTAGGTATGCAGGAATTGTGGATATGAATGAAGCAGTGACTTCATTCGTAAAATCAGCTGAGAATGTAATAGAGCAGAAGATGGTGAAAGAGACTGAAATAAAAGAGAATGGCATAAATGAGACTGAAGTAAAAGAGAATACAGTGAAAGAAAATGGGATAGAAAAGATAAGTATAGTGATTGAAGGCCCTGTAAGGGAGAAGAATTTTGATTTTCAAGAGAATGAAAGGGAGCTGTCTTTATCATTAGAAGAGTTATATATGGCAAAGCAGGAGGATTTTTTTGAAGGACTGGTGAGAGATAAGTATCAGCTGTATATCATATTTACAGAGGAGATAATGCCCTTAGAGACAGAGGATGGTGTCTTTGAAAGAAGAATTATAGAAAGTATGAAGAAAAGGCATCATCATTATATGCGATCTTAAGGTTATATTTAGTAAACTTTATGAGGCTCCTTAATTTAATTTTATTATATATTGAAAGACAACTGGCTAGATTCTATGTTGCCAGTTGTTTTTTTGTGTTATTACTTGTAAAAAAATATATTGACGTAAATTCTCTGGTATGATATATTAAATAAGCAAAGAAATAGGGCTTTTTTTTTATGCCTAAAAAGTCCGGATTCAAAGTAAAGCGATAAGCGCTACAAGAGAAAGCGGAGGTGGATATTGTGCGCGTGAAAATCACACTGGCATGTACAGATTGCAAACAACGCAATTATAACATGACAAAAGAAAAGAAACTACATCCAGACAGAATGGAGACAAAGAAGTACTGTAAGTTCTGCAGAAGCCACACATTGCATAAGGAAACGAAATAATTATAACTGAAAGGGAAGTGAAGACATGGGAGAAACAACTAAATCTACTGCCGAAAAGGCTCCAAAGAGAAGTTGGTTTAAGGGTCTTAAGTCCGAGTTTAAGAAAATCGTTTGGCCGGACAAAGAACATCTTGCGAAACAATCAGTTGCTGTTATTGCCGTTACAATTATCCTAGGTGCTATCATTTTTGTAATTGATACTGTATTTGAATATGGTATCGGATTTATAATATAGGATAAGGGTGAGACTATGTCAGAGGCTAATTGGTACGTTGTTCACACCTATTCAGGGTATGAGAACAAAGTAAAAGCGAACATCGAGAAGACAATCGAAAACAGAAAACTACAGGATCAGATCCTAGAAGTATCTGTTCCGATGCAGGATGTCATTGAGGTAAAGAATGGCGTTAAGAAGCGTGTTCAAAAGAAAATGTTTCCCGGTTATGTATTGCTTCATATGGTTATGAATGATGATGTATGGTATGTAGTCCGTAATACCAGAGGTGTTACAGGTTTTGTCGGTCCTGATTCAAAACAACCGGTTCCACTTACTGAAGAAGAAATGCGCAGTATGGGTATTAAGAATGATGGAGTTTCAGTTGATTTTGAGATTGGTGATATGATAACGGTTGCATCCGGTGTATGGGAGAATACAACAGGTCAAATCAGAAAAATTGATCCACATAAGCAGAGTATTACTATCAGCGTAGATATGTTTGGTCGTGAAACTCCTGTTGAGATTGGTTTTGGTGAAGTAAAGGTTCGCAAGTAGTTTTGTGCAATGAGATTTGGTAATTCATACAAGGGAAGCGGATTGCCGGTTCATCTTGTAGGCAGTTAGTTAAGTGGGAGGGATATTCCCGAAAACACCACATTTATCAGGAGGTATGCTATCATGGCAAAAAAAGTTACAGGTTATATCAAATTACAGATTCCAGCTGGCAAGGCTACACCGGCTCCCCCGGTAGGACCCGCACTTGGTCAGCACGGCGTGAACATTGTACAGTTCACAAAAGAATTTAATGCAAGAACAGCAGATCAGGATGGAATTATAACTCCGGTTGTAATTACTGTTTATGCTGACAGAAGCTTTAGCTTCATTACAAAGACACCACCAGTAGCAGTGTTATTAAAGAAAGCTCTTAACTTAAAATCTGGTTCTGCAGTCCCTAACAAGACCAAAGTAGCTACCATTAGTAAGGCTGAGCTCAAAAAAATTGCTGAACTTAAAATGCCTGATTTAAATGCAGCTAGTGTTGAAGCAGCTATGAGCATGGTTGCAGGAACAGCTAGAAGTATGGGCATCACTGTAGAAGACTAATTTAGAATGAAACACCATGTTTGAAAGATAACATGGGATTTAGAATCTATTAACGTGGGAGGGTATGTTAAGCGTAATATGAATGCTTAACAGGCAAAGGCGAAGTTGAATTTGCCGACAGAATATGCAGTATTCTGTTTCTTCCGGTAAAACCACTAGGAGGTTTATAGAATGAAAAGAGGAAAGAAATATATTAACTCTGCAAAATTAATTGACAGATCAGTTCAATATGATGCAGCAGAAGCAATCAGCTTAGTAAAAAAAGCAGCTGTGGCAAAATTTGACGAGACCGTTGAAGCACATATCAGACTTGGTGTAGATGGACGTCATGCAGATCAACAAGTTCGTGGTGCAGTTGTATTACCTCATGGAACAGGTAAAACTGTTCGTGTGCTTGTATTTGCTAAGGGTGATAAGGCAAACGAAGCTTTAGCAGCAGGTGCTGATTTTGTTGGTGCTGATGAATTAATACCTAAAATCCAGAATGAAAACTGGTTTGAATTTGATGTTGTAGTAGCAACTCCTGACATGATGGGCGTAGTTGGACGCTTAGGACGTGTACTTGGACCAAAGGGCTTAATGCCAAACCCTAAGGCTGGTACCGTAACTATGGATGTTACCAAAGCGATTAATGATATTAAAGCTGGTAAGATCGAATACAGATTGGATAAGACAAACATTATCCATGTTCCCCTTGGTAAAGCTTCTTTTACTGAAGAACAATTAAATGATAACTTCCAGACCTTAATCGGAGCTGTAATCAAAGCAAAACCCTCCGCAGCGAAAGGACAATATTTAAAGAGCGTTACATTAGCTTCTACAATGGGTCCTGGCGTAAAGCTTAATACAGCTAAGTTAGGCTAAGTAATCAATTATATTACAGTTTGGCCACAAGCTCGACTTCCCTTTGGCAGAAAGCCATATAACAGAATATGAAACGCTGGTGGTATGCAAGTAAATATATACAATCACTTATCAATTCTGTTGTATGGCCAAACTGTATAAAATATTAAGATTGACATAACAAAATATTCGTGATACAATACGACTTGCAGTGAATAGAAAACCTGTTCACAAATCAAACTGCCGAAGACAGTAGGTGCCGTAAGGCATAAGTTGAAGACGCCTACCGAGGGAATGTTGATTGAAATCTAATGATTTTAATGACCTCTTTCTGCTTTGGTAGGAAGAGGTTTTTTGGCAGTTTTATTAAAGATACAAGGAGGTGTATGTAATGGCAAAGGTTGAAATTAAACAACCAGTTGTTGAAGAAATTAAAGGCTATGTAGAGAATGCGAAAGCTGCTGTATTAGTTGATTATCGTGGATTAACTGTTGCTCAGGATACTGAACTTCGTAAGAAGTTAAGAGATGCTGGCGTGGTTTACAAGGTATACAAGAACACAATGCTTAATTTTGCATTCAAAGGCACAGTATATGAAGCCTTAGCAAATGACTTAAACGGACCTACAGCTGTAGCTTTTGGTTTGGAGGATGCAACTACTCCAGCTAGAATTATACTTGAATGTACAAAGACAATGCCCAATTTAGAATTTAAGGCTGGTGTTGTTGAAGGTAATTATTATGATAGCAAGAAGATTCAGGTTATCGCAACAATTCCTTCAAGAGAAGTTCTTATTTCCAAATTACTTGGAAGCTTACAATCACCAATTACCAATTTTGCTCGTGTACTTAAGCAAATCGCTGAGAAGCAGGCATAAGTAAAGTAATTGAGATTGCTCACAAATTGTTGAGAAGCAAGCATAAGTATAGTAATTGAGATTTACTCGCAAATTGTTGAGAAGCAAGCATAAGTATAGTAATTGAGATTTACTCGCAAATCACTGATAAGCAAGTATAACCTTGTAAGGTGATGAGATTTCTTATTTACAAATTTAAAACAGATTTTAAACGAATTAATACAAATATTAAAATATTTTAATGGAGGTAATAGTAATGACAACTCAGGAATTTATCGAGGCTATTAAGGGCCTTACTGTATTAGAATTAAATGATTTAGTAAAAGCATGTGAAGAAGAATTTGGCGTATCCGCAGCAGCAGGTGTTGTAGTAGCAGCAGCTGGCGGTGGAGCAGCAGCTGAAGAAGAAGAGAAGACAGAGTTTAACGTAGAGTTAACTGAAGTTGGTCCTAACAAAGTTAAAGTTATCAAAGTTGTTCGTGAAGCTACTGGCTTAGGCTTAAAAGAAGCTAAAGATCTTGTAGATTCCGCTCCTAAGATGATTAAAGAAGGCGCAAGCAAAGTAGAAGCTGATGATATCAAGGCTAAATTAGAAGCAGAAGGCGCAAAGGTTACTTTAAAATAATTTTTGAACCTCTACAACCTGTTAAGGGATTTTATCTC
The DNA here is from genome assembly GCA_023443625.1 of Bacillota bacterium. The sequence goes on from JAEZTQ010000064.1 coordinate 82,321, forward strand.
TTAACAGGTTTTTTTGGTCTCTGTCAAGTGTTGAGGCATGATTGTTTTAAATCATGCTCAAATATTGGGCTTAGGATCATTTTATTTATTGTCTAAAATATCAGTTTTTGAGCATCTTCTATTGCATGGTATGTATAAATCATGTATCCTAGGTACTAAGAAATCTTTTATAGGTAAATTGCCATTAATTATACTAGGAGAATGTTATGAAAAAAGGAAAAATATTAGGAAGAGTTATAATTGCAATTATACTGCTATTGTTTATAGGATTTATATTCAATATAGTGAATTCTATATACGGAAACCCAATTTCAGCAGCAATTGCTACATCAAAAATTAAAATTTATATTGATAGAACTTATCCTGAGGAGGACTTAGAAATATCAAAAGCGATATACAATTTTAAATTTGATGAATATTATTCTTATGTTAAATCGAAAACCAGTGAAGATACAAGCTTCTCTGTCTCATGGTCAAAGGGGCAGGTTACTGATGATTATGAGATACAGGTAAAAAGACATTATGCAACCTATAAAAGATTACAAAGGGAATTGGACAATAAGGTTGAAGAATTAATAAGGCAGGAGTTTCCTTGTGAAATCTCAACGATAATCACACATTTTTATGGTGACAGGGAGGATTATAGTAATCTAATTCTTGATATGCCCTTAGATATCACTAACCCTCCTTATCCTACTATGATGACAATTTATATACTGAGTAAAGAAATCAGCTATGAAATTTTAAGAGACAGGCTTACAGAATTGTGGGCTATAATGGAAGAAAATAAGACTAAAATTGATTATTATACAGTGATAATACAAGAGCCTATGTCCCCAGAAGGTGAGAAAGCAGCTATAGACGGAAAGAGCCTGGGAGTATATAATTTCCCGGCTGAAAATATTAAGAGCGGGAATTTGATGGAAGAGATAAAGGATGCAAAATGGCAATTACAAGGTAATAAATAGCAAAGACGATTAGAAAAGTGGTACGCTGTATGGATGAAACATTCATACAGCTAAATATATACAATTAAGATAAGCCTGCGATGCAGGCTTATCTTAATTGTATATATTTGTTTGTATAAAATAAAAAAAATCAACATTTCAAGTTGACAGTTGAAAATAAGTGTGGTAGTATGAAAGATGCACTATTGTGGTGTGATATGCCTAATTAGTTATATTATAGCATATATGTTAGGAAATGAAAAGCAGTTTTTTAAAGTTATACAATTAAATTCAAGGGGTGAAAACGTCAATGGACAAGAACAGAATGCATCCAATTAAGGTTGGTAATAACGTTAGAATGAGTTACTCCAAACAAAAGGAAGTGCTGGAGATGCCCAATCTCATTGAAGTACAAAAGGATTCCTATCAGTGGTTTTTAGATGAAGGGCTCAAGGAAGTTTTTGATGATATTTCTCCGATAGCAGATTACAATGGACATTTGAGTTTGGAATTCGTGGACTTTGCGTTATGTGAAGATGACATCAAATATACAATAGAAGAATGCAAGGAAAGAGATGCAACTTATGCAGCTCCTTTGAAAGTAAAAGTAAGACTTCATAATAAAGAAAATAATGAAATAAATGAACATGATATATTTATGGGTGATTTACCCTTAATGACAGAGACGGGCACCTTTGTAATCAATGGTGCAGAAAGAGTTATAGTTAGCCAATTAGTACGTTCCCCCGGAATTTATTATTCAATAGATCATGACAAAATTGGTAAGAGATTATTTTCTTCCACAGTCATTCCAAATAGAGGTGCATGGTTGGAATATGAAACAGATTCTAACGATGTATTTTACGTGCGTGTTGATCGTAACAGAAAGGTTCCTATAACTACCTTTGTCAGAGCCTTAGGTTATGGAACGAATGAAGAGATTAAGCAATTATTTGGTGAAGAGCCAAAGATTCTTGCCAGCTTAGCAAGAGACCCAAGTACCTCCAAAGATCCGTCCGGAAGTTATCAGGACGGTTTACTTGAGCTGTATAAAAAGCTTCGTCCCGGTGAGCCTCTGGCTGTAGAGAATGCTGAATCCTTGTTAAATAGTATGTTCTTTGATGCAAGAAGATATGATCTTGCTAAGGTTGGTCGCTATAAATTTAATAAAAAGCTTCATTTCCGTAATAAAATTGTAGGTTTTGTTTTGGCTGAAGATGTAGTGGACCAGTCTACAGGTGAAATCATAGCGAAGGCAGGAACACAGGTTGATGATAAATTAGCAAGATTAATTCAAAACATTGCGGTTTCTTATGTTATGATTCAGACTGAAGAGCGTAATGTAAAGGTTCTTTCTAATATGATGGTAGACCTTTCTTACTATGTAAATATTGATAAGAAAGAGCTTGGTGTAACAGAGCAGGTTTATTATCCTGTGTTAAAGAAAATATTAGCTGAAAATACTGATGTTGAAGCAATCAAAGAAGCAATTAAGAAAAACATGAATGAATTAGTTCCTAAGCATATTACTAAGGAAGATATCATTGCTTCTATTAATTATAATATACACCTAGAGTATGGTATTGGTAATGCGGATGATATCGATCATCTTGGTAACAGAAGAATTAGAGCCGTTGGAGAGCTATTACAGAATCAATATCGTATTGGTCTTTCCAGAATGGAACGTGTTGTTAGAGAGAGAATGACAACCCAGGATATAGAAGGCATCAGTCCTCAATCCTTAATTAATATAAAACCAGTAACTGCCGCAGTTAAAGAGTTCTTTGGAAGCTCTCAGCTGTCCCAGTTTATGGATCAACATAATCCTCTGGGTGAATTAACTCATAAGAGACGTCTTTCAGCTCTCGGACCTGGTGGTTTGTCCCGTGATAGAGCTGGTTTCGAGGTGCGTGACGTTCACTATTCCCATTATGGAAGAATGTGTCCAATTGAAACACCAGAAGGTCCTAACATCGGTTTGATTAACTCCCTGGCAACCTATGCTAGAATTAATGAATATGGATTTATTGAAGCTCCTTATCGTAAGGTAGATAAGACAGATCCCATGAATCCTAGAGTAATAGATGATGTAGTATATATGACTGCTGATGAAGAAGACAAATATGTTGTTGCTCAGGCAAATGAGGAGCTGGATGATCAGGGTTATTTTGTAGGTAACAGTATTTCCGGACGTCGTAAAGAAGAAACTTCTGAGTATGATAAGCATCTGATTGATTATATGGACGTATCTCCTAAGATGGTATTTTCCGTTGCTACAGCATTAATTCCCTTCCTTGAAAATGACGATGCCAACCGTGCCCTCATGGGTGCTAACATGCAGCGTCAGGCGGTTCCCTTATTATTAACAGAAGCTCCTGTTGTTGGTACTGGTATTGAAGCAAAGGCTGCTATCGATTCTGGTGTTTGTGTAGTAGCAAAGAAATCAGGTATTGTTGATCGTGTTACTGCGAAGGAAGTATTGATAAAGAACGATGATGGTTCAAAAACCTCTTATCGTTTAATTAAGTTTGCTAAGAGTAATCAGGGTACTTGTATTAATCAGAGGCCTATCGTATCTAGAGGTCAGAAGATATCTGTAGGACAGGTAATTGCTGATGGTCCTTCTACAGCGAAGGGTGAGTTGGCACTTGGTAAAAACCCCTTAATCGGATTTATGACTTGGGAAGGTTATAACTACGAGGATGCTGTATTATTAAGTGAACGTTTGGTACAAGAGGATGTGTACACCTCTGTGCATATAGAAGAATATGAGGCAGAATCAAGAGATACTAAGCTTGGACCTGAAGAGATAACAAGAGATGTTCCAGGTGTTGGTGATGATGCATTAAAGGATCTCGATGAAAGAGGTATTATCCGTATCGGAGCTGAAGTTCGTGCCGGAGATATCTTAGTTGGTAAGGTTACACCAAAGGGTGAAACTGAGTTGACAGCAGAAGAAAGATTACTTCGTGCAATCTTTGGTGAAAAAGCCAGGGAGGTTAGAGATACTTCTCTTCGTGTTCCTCACGGTGAATATGGTATTATTGTTGATGCAAAGGTATTCACAAGAGAAAATGGCGATGATTTATCTCCTGGAGTAAATCAAACGGTACGTGTTTATATTGCCCAGAAGAGAAAGATTCAAGTGGGAGATAAGATGGCTGGACGCCATGGTAATAAGGGTGTTGTTTCCCGTGTATTACCTGTAGAAGATATGCCTTTCTTACCAAATGGTCGCGCCCTTGATATCGTGCTTAATCCTTTGGGTGTACCTTCTCGTATGAACATAGGACAGGTACTTGAAATCCATCTGTCTTTAGCTTCTAAAGTATTAGGCGTTGATATTTCTACTCCGGTATTTGATGGTGCCAACGAGTTTGATATAATGGATGCCCTTGAGATAGCGAATGATTACGCTAATTCAACATGGGAAGAATTTGAAAAGAAATATAAAGACACCTTAGAGTCAGGTTTTATGGATTATTTAAAGGAACATCCTGAAAATAGAGAAGACTGGAAGGGTATGCAGATTAACCGTGATGGTAAAGTAAAACTTCGTGATGGTAGAACCGGTGAATATTTTGATGGTTCTGTTACCGTTGGATTCATGCATTATCTTAAACTTCATCATCTGGTTGACGATAAGATTCATGCTCGTTCAACGGGTCCTTACTCCTTAGTAACACAGCAGCCATTAGGTGGTAAAGCACAGTTCGGTGGACAGAGATTTGGTGAAATGGAGGTTTGGGCACTAGAAGCATATGGTGCTGCTTATATTCTCCAAGAAATCCTAACAGTGAAGTCCGACGATGTTACAGGGCGTGTTAAGACTTATGAAGCAATTATTAAAGGTGAGAATATTTCAGAGCCTGGTATTCCAGAATCCTTCAAAGTTCTCTTAAAGGAACTTCAGTCACTGGCACTGGATGTAACAGTGCTTGATGAGCATGGTAACGAGGTGAAGATGACAGAAAGTATTGACTACGGTGATTCAGACCTGACTCCTTTAATTGAGGGAGACAATAATTTCAGATATGACGAAGGCTATGAAGATGCCGGCTTCACCCAAGGGAATGTGGAAGAAGTCGACAGTGATGTTTTTGATATCTATGAAGAAGAATCGGAAGAGGTACTGGAAGATGGAGTTTACGAAGAGGAAGACGACGTAGAGTTTGTCGATGACTCTGACGAGGATGAATAGCCACCAAAATGTCATAAAACTGAAGAGTAGAAGTATTTACTATTTCTGCGATCGGTATAACGAAGGGAGAGCCAAAGAATGTCTGAAATAGCAAGTAGCATTCAAGAGATAACCTATGATGCAATAAAAATTGGTTTAGCTTCACCTGAAAAAATCAGGGAATGGTCAAAGGGCGAAGTTAGAAAGCCGGAGACAATCAACTATAGAACCTTAAAACCTGAGAAAGATGGTCTGTTCTGTGAAAGAATTTTTGGACCTAGCAAGGACTGGGAGTGTCATTGCGGTAAATATAAAAAGATTAGATACAAAGGCGTTGTTTGTGATAGATGTGGTGTTGAAGTAACCAAAGCAAGTGTTCGTCGTGAAAGAATGGGTCATATTGAACTTGCAGCACCAGTTTCTCATATTTGGTATTTCAAGGGAATACCCAGCCGTATGGGATTAATTCTTGACCTGTCCCCAAGAACGCTGGAGAAGGTATTATATTTTGCATCTTATATTGTACTTGACAAGGGAACTACTGATTTACAGTATAAGCAAGTTCTCAATGAAAAGGAAAGACAAGAGGCTATTGAGAAATATGGTTACAGCAGCTTCCGTCTGGGTATGGGAGCGGAAGCAATTCAAGAGCTTTTACAAGGAATTGACTTAGAGAGGGAATCTAAGGATTTAAAGAGGGGATTAAAGGATTCTACAGGACAAAAGCGCGCAAGAATTATAAAGCGTCTTGAGGTAGTTGAAGCCTTCCGTGAATCTGGCAATAAACCAGAGTGGATGATTTTATCCGTAATCCCGGTTATTCCTCCAGATCTGCGACCAATGGTTCAATTAGATGGTGGGCGTTTTGCAACCTCCGATATGAATGATTTATATCGTAGAATTATAAATAGAAATAATCGTCTTAAGAGACTCCTTGAGCTTGGAGCTCCAGATATTATAGTACGTAATGAGAAGAGAATGCTTCAAGAAGCAGTGGATGCTTTAATTGATAACGGTAGAAGAGGAAGACCTGTAACTGGTCCTGGAAATCGTGCACTCAAATCCTTATCTGATATGTTAAAGGGTAAGCAGGGACGTTTCCGTCAGAACTTACTTGGTAAGCGTGTTGACTATTCTGGACGTTCTGTTATCGTTGTAGGTCCTGAACTTAAGCTATATCAGTGTGGTCTGCCTAAAGAAATGGCAATTGAGTTATTTAAGCCTTTTGTAATGAAAGAATTAGTAGCTAGAGGCACTGCTCACAATATAAAATCAGCTAAGAAGATGGTAGAAAGACTTCAGACAGAGGTTTGGGATGTCCTTGAGGAGGTTATTAAGGAACATCCGGTTATGCTAAACCGAGCACCAACCCTTCATAGATTAGGTATCCAGGCCTTTGAGCCGGTACTTGTAGAAGGTAAGGCTATTAAGCTTCATCCTCTGGTTTGTACAGCATATAATGCCGACTTTGACGGTGACCAGATGGCGGTACATCTACCCCTATCTGTTGAAGCCCAGGCAGAGTGTCGTTTCTTACTCTTATCACCCAATAACTTATTAAAGCCATCTGATGGTGCACCAGTAACTGTGCCTTCTCAAGATATGGTTCTTGGTATCTATTACCTTACCATTGAAAGAGAAATGGAAGGCAGCGTTAACCACTACTTTAAGAACTTAAATGAAGCTATTTTAGCATATGAAAATGGTGCAATTTTGCTTCATGAGATGATTAATGTAAGAAGATCAGGTATAAATAAGGATGGTGTAGAGGAGATTAGAACTATTCAATCGACTCTTGGACGTTTTATTTTCAATGAGATTATTCCTCAGGATTTGGGCTTTATCGATCGTACTAAGGATGAGAATTTCCTGCAATTAGAGATTAACTTCCTAGTTGGTAAGAAGCAATTAAAGCCTATCCTTGAAAAATGTATTAACATCCATGGAGCTACAAAGACAGCTGAAATTCTAGATGCTGTTAAGTCCCTTGGTTATAAATATTCCACTCGCGCAGCTATGACTGTATCTATCTCCGATATGAAAGTACCTGATGAGAAAAAACAGATTATTGCTGATGCAGAAGCTACCATTGAAAGTATAGCAAAAGAATATAGACGTGGTAGAATGACTGAGGATGAGAGATACAATACAGTTATTGAGACCTGGAAGAATGCCGATAAGGTTCTGACAGAGACACTGTTAAATGGTCTTGATAAATTCAATAATATTAAGATGATGTCCGACTCCGGTGCCCGTGGTTCCGATAAGCAGATTAAACAGCTTGCTGGTATGCGTGGTTTGATGGCGGATACAACTGGTAAAACTATCGAATTGCCCATTAAGTCTAACTTACGTGAAGGTCTTGACGTTTTGGAATACTTTATTTCTGCTCATGGTGCTCGTAAGGGTCTATCCGATACAGCGTTACGTACAGCCGATTCCGGTTACTTAACACGTCGTCTGGTTGACGTCTCACAGGATTTAATAATTCGTGAAGTAGACTGCTGTGAAGGTCATGAAATCCCAGGTATGTGGATTAAGGCATTTACCGATGGTAAGGAAGTTATTGAATCCCTTGAAGAGAGAATTACGGGAAGATACTCCTGCGAGACTATTTATGATGAAGCTGGTGAGATGATTGTTAAAGCAAATCATATGATAACACCAAAGCGTGCATCAAGAATTATCGCAACAGGCACAGAAAAGGTTAAAATTCGTACAATATTATCCTGTAAATCTCACATTGGTGTTTGTGCAAAATGCTATGGCGCTAACATGGCTACTGGCGAAGCAGTACAGGTTGGTGAAGCAGTTGGTATTATAGCTGCTCAGTCAATCGGTGAACCTGGTACACAGCTTACAATGCGTACCTTCCATACCGGTGGTGTTGCGGGTGACGATATTACCCAAGGTCTTCCTCGTGTCGAAGAACTTTTTGAAGCAAGAAAGCCAAAGGGTCTTGCCATTATCGCAGAATTTGGCGGTGTTGTAACAATTAAGGATACAAAGAAGAAACGTGAAGTAATTATCACTAACAACGACACAATGGAATCGAAAGCATATTTAATTCCATATGGTTCCAGAATCAAGGTTGCGGATAACGATGTTCTTGAAGCCGGCGATGAGCTGACAGAAGGTAGTGTTAACCCTCATGATATCTTAAAGATTAAGGGAATTCGTCCTGTACAAGATTATATGATACAGGAAGTACAAAGAGTTTACCGTCTGCAAGGTGTTGAAATTAATGATAAGCATATTGAGGTTATTGTTCGTCAGATGCTAAAGAAGATTCGTATCGAAACAAACGGAGACACATCTTTCTTACCAGGTACACTAGTCGATATCTTAGATTACGAAGATGAGAACGAAAAGATGAGAGCAGAAGGCTTAGAGCCGGCAGATGGTAAGCAGGTAATGCTTGGTATTACTAAGGCCTCCCTTGCAACGAACTCCTTCTTATCAGCAGCTTCCTTCCAGGAGACAACAAAGGTTCTTACAGAAGCAGCAATTAAGGGTAAGGTTGACCCTCTCATTGGTCTTAAGGAGAATGTTATTATTGGTAAGTTAATTCCTGCCGGTACTGGTATGAAGAGATATCGTTCTGTCAAATTAGATACTGATACTCCTGAAGATTATATGCTTGTTGAAGAGCTTGAGGGTGATGGAAATTATTTAGATGAGTTTGATAATTTAGAATATCCAGAAGGTGATTTCTATGGTAAGGAGCTTTATTCAAAAGGATTTGAAGAAAAAAGCTACTACGAGCCGGAAGATGGAATTGCAGAGATCGTATATGATGAAGACAAATATTCCAAGAAGAATGATAATCTTCAGAGAGAGGATGCTATTCCCGGAATGGATGATGCCCATGTAAATTATGGAGAAAACTCACATAATGATGGTGATTGGACTGAGACCGAGTTCAACCTCCAAGGGATAGACGAAGACGATTACAGCGATGGTCTGTAATTTAAGTAATTAAGTAATAGAGGGTTAATCTGGTCTATTACTAGAATAAGAAATATTTATTATAAACCGCGTAACAGTTCCAATCATGGAACTATTATGCGGTTTTTTTGTTTCAATAGGAAATTACATCCTATAAAATAAAAAAAATAGGATGCGCATGCAAAAGTATGGAAATATGTCGCATAAATGTGACGTTTTGCGGTGCAAGAGTTACGCTAGCGAAACTCTTTAATTCTGTTGTCAAGTATTGTATCATAGGATATTCTTGACAACGAAGACCCACAAACTTAAAATGTAAATGTGTTACGAGTAAATACATATAATGCTAAATGTATACATTGATATTTGGGAGGAAGTTAATGTTCATATTATGATTGTAGGAATACATTAATTGCATATAAATTTATTATATTAGATACGAAGTTGGGGGTTTAATAATATGAAAAAAGTAGTAGTTATAGTTATGTCTCTTATCCTATGCTTAATGATTGGCCAGCCTGTCCTAGCCTGTACGATATTAAGTGTGGAGAAGGATGGCAGGATTCTGGTAGGAAATAATGAGGATTACATGTATTCCTTAGCTTCACAATATTGGATTGCTGCACCAGAGAATGAAAACTACGGTAGGATATGCTTTGCTATCAGTGGCTACGTACAAGGAGGAATGAACGAAAAAGGTTTGTTTTATGATGGAGCAACTTGTCCAGATTCAACTATTCCTTACGAAGAGGGAAAGCCAGAGCTTGGAATGGATATGGGGGAAGTAATTATATCAAAGTGTGCTACCGTTGAAGAGGTAATTGAATTTGTTAAAGACTATAATATCACCCAGCAGTATACGGATCATCTCCTATTCGCAGATGCCACAGGAGCTTCTGTTGTTATTGAATGGATGGAAAATGACATGAAGATAGTGAGAAAAGAAGGTGATTACCAGGTTGCAACTAACTTTTGGCTTTCAAATCCTGAGCTTGGTGGGTATCCCTGTAATCGTTATGCAAAAGCAGAGGAGATGCTCCAAGAGGATAGAGATGATATTACAGTAAATCTGGTTTCTGATATTTTAGAGGCTACAGCACAGAGTTGGAATGGTGGCGGAACAAAATACTCTAATGTATATGATCTCAATAATCAGGAAGTAGTTATCTATACCAGAGGTGATTTCAGCAAATATATAAAGCTTAGCTTAGTGGATGAACTAGCCAAATTAAAGCAGGGTGAAATAACCACCTTTAACATCGATAATTTATTTGAAAATAATGAGCTGGTTCAGGATGTAAGCAATCTATCCAATACCAATGAGAAGAGTATAACCTCTGCCCCAAGGAATACTTCTGCCTTAATGAAGGATGAGAAAGAGTCTAAATTAGATACAGCGAATATGAATACCCAGACTAGTAATGTCGAAGACAATAAAATGTATGTGATTTATGGAATTGTATTAATTATAACCTTAACCGCTATAATTACCTTGGTTGTGTTATATAAAAGGAGATCATTTGGAAGAAAAATAGATTAGGATAGCTAATGCAACGTTCCTAGAACAATACAAATTCTTTTAAAAAATGATTGCATTTCAAAAAGAAGCATTGTATCATATATAAATGTTTAGGTATCATGTTTGTTATTCCTGAATAAGGGAGTATTGTACATGTTTTTAGAAAGGATGAGAAATAGGGGTATGGAATATTTAAGCAAATATAAAGAATGGTCAACTAACCCATATTTTGATGTGGAAACCAGAGCAGAACTCGCTGCATTAAAAAATGATGATAAAGAAATTAAAGAGAGATTCTATAAGGATCTTGAATTTGGCACCGGTGGTCTTAGAGGTATCTTAGGAGCTGGTGTTAACCGTATGAATTTATATACAGTAAGAAGAGCTACACAGGGTCTTGCTAATACTATTATTAAGGCAAAGGGAGAGAGCAGGGGTGTTGCTATTGCCCATGACTCCAGAAGGATGTCCCCTGAATTTGCACTAGACAGTGCTTTGTGTCTAGCGGCAAACGGGATCCATGCTTACCTTTTTGAAGCCCTTAGACCTACACCGGAGCTTTCATTTGCTGTTAGAGAGTTAGGTTGTATTGGAGGTATTGTTATTACTGCAAGCCACAACCCTGCAGAATATAATGGATATAAGGTATATTGGGATGATGGTGCGCAGATTACTCATCCAAAGGATGATGAGATTATCAGTGAGGTTAATTCCATCACAGATTTTGCTGTGGCAAAGACAATGACCAAGGAAGAGGCAATTAACAAAGGATTACTTACGATTATAGGTAAAGATATTGATGATAAATATATTGCTGCATTGAAGAAGCTGGTTATCAATCCTATCAGCGAGGAAGGCAAGAAGCTTAAGATAGTATATACACCTTTGCACGGTACAGGTAATTTACCTGTGAGACATATTCTGAGGGAATTAGGTTTTGAACAGGTACATATTGTACCGGAGCAGGAGCTTCCTGATTCTGAATTCTCCACCGTTGGTTATCCTAATCCAGAGGATCCTAAGGTATTTACTTTAGCCATTAAACTGGCTAATGAAGTTGGAGCAGATATAATCCTTGCTACTGATCCCGATGCAGATAGACTGGGTATTATGGTTAAAGATAATAAGGGTGAATTTATATTATTTAATGGCAATATGACAGGAGCCCTAATTGCTGAATATGAATTTTCGCAGCTGGCTGAGAAAGGAAGGCTTCCTAAAAATGCTGCCTTAATTAAGACCATTGTTACAGGCAATATGTCCAATATGATAGCTGAGCATTATAATGCCAGGCTGATTGAAGTTTTAACAGGCTTTAAATATATTGGGGAACAGATTAAGCTATTTGAACAAACTGGCTGTAATGAGTATATTTTCGGTTATGAAGAAAGTTATGGTTGTCTTGTAGGTACTCATGCAAGAGATAAGGATGCAGTAGTTGCTGTTATGAGTCTATGTGAGGCTGCTGCTTATTATATGTCCAAGGGAATTACCTTGTATGAGCAGATGAATAACATCTATGAAAAATACGGTTATTTCAAGGAAGATCTAGTTTCTGTCACCTTAAAGGGTATTGAAGGCATGGAAAAAATTCAGGAAATCATGGAAGGGTATCGCAATAATCCACCTAAGACCGCTGGTGACTATAAGGTTCTTAAATTCAGAGATTATAAGAAGGAAACCATCACGGATATGACTACTGGTGCTGTTGTTCCTACAGGGCTTCCAAAGTCCGATGTTCTTTACTTTGAATTAAATGATAATGCTTGGTGTGCTGTTAGACCCTCTGGTACAGAACCAAAGATTAAGTTTTACTTTGGCGTTAAGGGCAGCAGCATGGAAGATGCAGATAAAAAACTTCAGAAGATAATGAATGATGAAGTTTTTAAGGTGAATTAATTATAAATTTAATAATAGATTTGAAGAAGGGGGCTGCCGATGCAGCCCCTTTTATACTCAAATATTTTACTTATACTAGCTTTTGACCACAGTTAGAACAAAAATTAGCTGCTCCTGCTTTATTCCCGCAGTTAGGACAGAAATTTGGTTTACTCTCAGCTGAATTATTATTGCTATTAGGTGCAGAGTTATTTTGATTATTCATCTGGTTCATATTCTGCATCATCTGGTTTGCCATATTCATTCCCATCATCATACCTGTCATATCAGAAGCTACACCACCACCTTGTACCTTGCCATTTGCGATCCCTTCTGTCATGGCTACTTGCTGGTAGCGATTGAGATCACCAACCATACTATAAGAAGCATTTTTATTAATCATATCCTGAATCTCTTTTGGATAGGTTATACTCATGATATTAAAGCCAACAACGGATAAACCTGTATCAAATAACTGCATATCAAGATCGGTACAGATACCCTTAGAGATATCAAAGGAGTTAGCCTGTAGATTGAAAATATCCTTACCCTCCTTGGTAATCCATTTCATCAGCAGCTGATCTAGTATTGTAACGATGCGAAGGCGAACATCTTCAACATAATAACTTTGTTTAACACCAGCTATTTTATCAATTACCTTAACATAGTCATTTACCTTGAAGGTAAAGGTACCATTGGCACGAAGAGGGAGTCCGCCTGGAAGCTGGGGGGAAGGAATATTAATAGCATTTTGCGTACCCCATTTAACAATAAACTCTTTTGTATTAATAAAAAGAACTTCTGCACGAATTCCGCTATTGAAACCAAATCGAAAACCCTTAAGAGTGGATAAGAAGGGAATGATTTGTGATTCAATATCATAATCACCTTCGTCCTTAAAAATACCTTCAATTTTACCATTGTACATGAAGATAGCATCCTGTCCTGGTCGTATAATTAAGCGGCTTCCTTTTTTGATCTCGTCATTGCTCCATTTATAGAAAACCATATCATCACGAAATTCTTGCCATTCTACCACATTTGAAAATTGTTTTGAAAATAAACCCATATTGGTTTCCTCCCATTCTTATAGAATTTTATTCTTATTGTTAGATGGACTATTAACCTTCCATTACTATTCGTAGTTTCATTATTACTCTATGCAGGTGAATTTTAAAAACTGGACCTTCCAGAACTATGGGAATGGCCACCGGCAGATACACTGTGTCCTCCACCACTGCCACCAGCATTGTCATCAGGTTTTCGTACACGGGTGACTTGGGTATAGATATAATTATCCCTGCGTCCCACCAGTCCGGAATTGTTACTATCAAGATAAGTGTTGCCACCAGTGGTCATCTTACCACCAGAATTATAAGCCATAATTCCAACAGTAATACCTCCGATTACCAGAGCCACAACTAGATGAACAAGGCTGTTTTGATAGATGGGAACTGCATTAATGTACTTATCTGAACTTTTTAAAAACTTTTTGAAAGCACCTACATAATCTTCATCAGTGAGCAGAGGAGACATTTTATCAGCTATTTCCTTGGCTTCCCGGTTGTCTATGATATATTGGGTAGAGCCATAGGCTTGAATAACAACATCACGACGGTACATGTCTACTAATGCAATAACGCTGTCACCATACACAAAAGTATCATATAAATTCTCAATATAGATTTCACCATCTACTGTATCAGGATCATTATGTGTTAGAAGAATGAATACAGTATCATTTTTTTGTGTGTATTTAATGCACAATTCCTCGAGGGTTTGGTACTCATTTGTGGATAAAAGTCCTGCCTCATCATAAATATGTTGATATCCCGGACGAGTTTCTGCTTTTACAGTATCTGCGGGCAATAAGAAGAACAGGCATAAAGATAGGATTACGGTGGTAAGAAAAATAGTTTTCTTCAATGAGGTTTGCATTAGATTATTTTCCCTCCCATCAATAAAGTAATAATACGCATAGCGATAAAGGAACCAGCAGAGATACTGGCAAACCATGCGGCTATTTTGGCTATGCTAAGAGGGGGCTTTCCTACAATCTTTCCCGTTTGTCCATTCATTGCAAAATTATGTTCAGAATTTTTGTAATCATAGCATACCATCCATAATGGTAGTAGTGTATAATATGCTTGTTTTTTGCGTATATTGATATTCTTATGTTGATAATTGACGGTGGTATATCCATTGATAGTAGAGTGAATATAATTTTCAACGTAACCTTTTGTTCTTTCTTTTATGCGTGGGAGCATCTCTACATCATCAAAGTCATATTTTTCAGCTATGTAGCCTGCCAGATAGGGCATATTAAAATCCTTAAGATTATTATAAGGATAGGGTTCTAGTTTATCCATCATGGAATCATCCATTTTCTTAGAAGCATCACAGGGTACTAAGGAATAGTTTAAATCCACCTTGCGGTATATCTGGTAGTATTTTGTCTCTGTGTAAATCCAATCGCCAAGAGTATAGCTACGTACTCTGGTACAAATTGCTTCTATTTCTCCACGGCCATTGAGATCGTAGAGCCAGAAGGGAACGTAGATACCAGTTATATTCTTGATACGGTCAGCTGTCATAAAGTCATTGGGAGTTAAAAGTCCCTTCTTGCACCATTTTTTAAAGGCTAACTGGGCCTCCTCTTTACTGATGGCAAAGGGAATAACTTTAGTTGGAGCAAGATGGCCACTGAGGCGGTCACTGAGAACAACGCCGGCGCCACAAAAGCTACAGGTAGTTGCTGTTGTCTGGGGATTAGTAATAATGACGGCTCCGCAGTTGTTACAATGATATTCTGTAACATCATCCTCTCCAAAGGTAGAATAATCACTAGCCTCATCTGTATCTGAGCTATCTTTATAGTTGTATTCAAAAGCCGACTTAGCTGCTTTCTCATCTTCCTCGTTCATTTCAAAGGAGTATTCTCCTCCTCCCGGAGTCTTATCACCTGCCATCTCTGCTATATTATCTGATCTACCACAGCTTCCACAGCGAAGAAGTCCAGTTTTGCTGTCAAAGGCCATATCTGCTCCGCAGCTTTGGCACTTATAATGAATAACCATGGACAAAACCTCCTTACTTGATAAATGTCCGAAAAGCCTAAAGTGGTTCTTAAAGCTTTACGGACATTTTCTTTATTGTTATGTTGTTATATTAGGAGTAGTTAATCATCTACATGTATATAATTATTGATTAAGGCTTGCTTTCAAAGCAGCAAGTTCAGCGTCTACATCAGAATCAACACTGTATTTTTTGGTCAGATCCTCAAGGGTGTCTTCTTGGGAGGAACGATTAAGTTCTGACATAGCATTTGCTTTATCTAGGGCTTTGTCTGCCATTTCTTCATACTTCTTAAAGCTTGCCATGGAATTGTTAGCACTAGCTACAGAAGAGCCCATTTTATTAATTCGTTCCTGGGTCTTGGCAACTGCAAGCTTACCTTTAATCATATCCTTACGAGATTCTAACTCGTTGATATCATTTACTAACTTATCATGCATATCACGCATATGTGTAGCGTTAGCATTAGCTAAGTCATAAGCTTCTTGAAGACCGCTTTGTCTTGAAGATAAGGAAGCCTTCTGTTCCAGGAATTTTCTGGCGTCATCTTCATTATTAGCTTCTAGCGCTTTAACTGCATAAGTCTGCATCTTAGCTATCTCGGAGTTACACTCGTCCAGAACTCTTTTTGCTCTTTGTTCCTCAGCCATGATTGCAGCTGTTTCGGATTTAACTTTACCTAAATCGCTATTTAAGTTTCTAAGACACTGGTCGATCATTTTCTCTGGATCCTCAGCCTTATCTAACAGTGCATTGATGTTACTTGCCATAATGTCTTTAAATCTTGTTAAAATACTCATATTTACTTATCCTCCTGTTTTGGTTTTCAAGGAGGATATCTCCTCCTGTTTTGGTTTTCAAGGAGGATATCTCCTCCTGTGCTTCTTTGTGTATTTGTTACGTCTGTTAAGACTGTTTTTGTAAATCCATTACATCTACAAGTTTATTATTTTTTCCTAGTAACGTCAAGTTAAAAAATGGTTAGAATAATAAGAGAATGCTAATAGCAGATTAAGAGTATAGGTGTTTAAGGCCATGATAAAAGATATATAGTGAAAGTTTTTATTAAAATGAAATGGCTAATTGGAATTACTAATGGAAATCACATAAGATATTGATTTTTATACGGCTAAGT
The DNA here is from genome assembly GCA_023443625.1 of Bacillota bacterium. The sequence continues at coordinate 99,003 of JAEZTQ010000064.1, forward strand.
TGTATGATTAAGTTCATTTGAATTAGCTGATTTAAAATTATTAATATCATAATTTGTACAATAGAAAGAGAGAATGTTATGTGGGTAGCAAAGGATTGGAAGGACTATGAAGTAATAGATACCTCAAAGGGCGAGAAGCTGGAACGTTGGGGTCAATATATATTGGTAAGACCGGATCCTCAGGTAATATGGGATACTCCAAGAGCTAATAAAGGATGGAAGAAACCCAATGGTCATTATCATAGAAGTTCCAAAGGTGGCGGAGAGTGGGAATTTATCGACCTACCTCAGCAATGGGATATAAGTTATAAGGGATTAACCTTTAACCTACAGCCCTTCAGTTTTAAGCATACTGGATTATTTCCAGAGCAGGCTGTCAATTGGGATTGGTTTTCGGAAAAAATCCAGAGCGTAAAAGGAAGGCAAATCAAGGTATTGAATCTCTTTGCCTATACAGGTGGAGCAACTTTAGCAGCAGCTAAAGCTGGAGCAGCCCTAACCCATGTGGATGCTTCTAAGGGAATGGTTACCTGGGCAAAGGAGAATGCTGTATCCTCTGGACTGGGTGAGGCGCCAATTCGCTATATTGTGGATGACTGTGTTAAATTTGTAGAGCGTGAAATTCGAAGAGGCAATAAATATGATGCCATTATTATGGACCCACCCTCTTATGGCAGGGGACCTAAGGGAGAGATATGGAAGATAGAAGACAGTATCCATCCTTTTATAAAGCTTTGTACTCAGTTGTTAAGCGAGGATCCATTATTCTTCCTAATTAACTCCTATACTACAGGACTACAGCCAGGCGTATTATCCTATATGCTGTCTGAGGAAATAGGAAGAAAATTCGGTGGTAAGATAACCTCGGATGAAATTGGTTTGCCTGTATCAAGCAACGGGCTTGTATTACCCTGTGGAGCATCGGGCAGATGGGAGAAATAAAGTATAGAGAATTAGAATCATTTGGATGATATAACTGTCCCTAGAAAGAATACCTTTGGCATTATAAAAACTCTAAAATATTATTAAATAATTCAATAAACAGCGATGAAAGGTAAATATTTTTCGCACTAATTTAATGAGTATTTATAGGACTTGTCAGTTGTTATTGTGATAAACTAGAATAAAAGTTTTTCACAAAGGAGTATTTTACTAATGAAAAGAGCCGA
>JAEZTQ010000015.1 GCA_023443625.1 Bacillota bacterium
TAGCACCTTCCTTTGTAGTTTATTTGGTCTTCGTAAACCTAAATTTACCACAAAAGGGTGCTTTTCATCTACCCTAAATCAAATATGGAATGTATTTCCATACACCCTAAACTAATTTTACGCTAACTATGAAATTAATACCTAATCTATATGAAATTAATACCTAATCTAGAGTCCTCTTTGCTATATAAATTCTTGCATTGGCCAAGCTGCACGGATATAATAGTATTATTCATATATATATTTCTTATATTTAAAAGACACCCAAATATAAGGGTATAAAGGAAGGCAAAGGGAGGTTAATATGAGATTAGGATTTATCGGTTGTGGTAACATGGCTTCAGCTATGATAGGTGGCATTATTGCAAATAAGATTTGCAAGGCAGAGGATATCATTGCATCGGATGCTTATCTTCCTGCATTAGAGAAGGCTAAAGAAAGCCTACAGATTAGAGTGACTAATGATAATAAGGAGATTGTATCAAGTTCAGACATTATCTTTTTATCAGTCAAGCCACAGTACTATGAGATCGTTATTAAGGAAATTAAAGATACCATAAAAGAGTCACAAATAGTTGTTACCATTGCACCAGGTAAGACCTTAGAATGGCTATGGAATATCTTTGACAAACCAGTGAAGCTTATACGCTGTATGCCTAATACACCTGCCCTTGTCTGCGAAGGAATTACAGGGGTGTGCCATAATGATTTGGTTACAAAAGAAGAACTAGGCAATGTATGCAATGTCCTAGGGGGCTTTGGTAAAGTAGAGGTGTTATCAGAAAATTTGATGGACGTTGTAGTATCTGTAAGCGGAAGTTCACCAGCCTATGTATTTATGTTCATTGAGGCAATGGCAGACGCTGCTGTGGCTGATGGTATGCCAAGGGCTCAAGCTTACAAATTTGCTGCTCAGGCAGTACTTGGTAGTGCCAAGATGGTTTTAGAAACAGGCAAGCATCCTGGAGAATTAAAGGATATGGTATGTTCACCAGGTGGAACAACCATTGAAGCTGTGGGAGTCTTAGAGAAAAAGGGATTTCGCAGTGCGGTAATGGAAGCAATGAGAGCCTGCGTTAAGAAGGCAAGAGGAATGTAGGTTAAAGCATTTCATAGTATGTAAAAGCCAAGAAAATAATATATAGCAGAACTGCTGTAGAATTAATTTGTATTGATTTTACGGCAGTTTTTAAAATATTCTTAGGTTATTCCTTAATAAGACAGACATATAAGAAATCTAAGGAGGGAATTGAGTCGCTCCTTACTTACGGCCTATTTGAGAAATACCATAATCTGATTCACCACTATATAAGATTTTTTATATTATCTTTTCTATACCGAGGTTATATGATATAATATTTACAATTGTGTAATTCTTTAAAGGAAACACTTGAAGATACAGATGTGAAGTATTTCTTAAATGGAATAGTGTTTATTCTATTCACATAGTTCGACTAATGAATGGAAATAACTAGGTTAAGGAGAGACCGATGGACGTTAGGGTATGCAAAAAATGCAGGAGATTATTTAATTACATATATGGTCCTGAATTTTGCCCAGAATGTATTAATGTACAATGTGATATTATAGGGGAAGAAAAGAATAGTGGCATGATTGCCGAGATAAAACCATTAGATAAGAAGGAAGAGGATATATATGAGCAAGTTAAGGAATATATTCTTGGCCATCCAAAATCTACGGTTGCTCATATAGTAGATGTATTTGGGATTTCCCCTTCTGTATTATTTGATTGGATTCGAGATGATAGATTAGAGTTTACAGATGAAGCTTCTTCTGCGTGGTTTACCTGTGAAAAGTGTGGAGTTAAAATAAGAAGTGGAAGATTTTGTGGTCGATGTAGGACGAGATAAACAGTGGATGTCAAATTCCCATGCCAATGTTTTGCACCACTACGAATATAAATGGTGCATGGGAATTCGACAGCCTCTGGCGGATGCACACTCGCTTCACTCGGTGCGTTGAAATATAAATGGTATCAAGTAGACATACCTAACTTTTCTGTGTACAAAAGAAGCAATATATGTTAATTTAATAGGGTGCAACTATTAGGAAAGGGGTATGAGCTAATGAATTATAGCAGTAATAATACAAAAAGGTCTTCTTATGTATTAATAATTACTGGAATTATATTTTTCTTCTACTTGACCTTTCCGCCATCATATTCCTATCCTGACAAAGGATTTAGTAAAGGTGCAGGTAATAAGGAGGTAAGCCTACATATACCAAGAAAGCAGGGAGTTTCTTTTATTATCGCTTTCTTTAAGGATAATCTAATATTAGAAGATATTACAAGAAAACAAATAGTAAAGGGATGTATATCTAAGAACGCACAGAGGATGACTTGTTTATTTGAAGCATTTATTCCAGTGGTATCAGGATATGGCTTCTTGTATTATTATAAAAAACGCTATATAAGAGAAATAAATCAGCAAAAACATTTGCTTGCATTTTCTATGGGTGGACATGCTCCACCGCAGATTTTATAAAGTTTTAAGATACTATAATAGAAGGGAAAGAGAAAATGAAAAAGACTAAGCCAGTGTTTTTTATCGTATTAATTTTTGCGTTACTTATGGCATATACTGCTATTTTCGGAGCGGACATCGGTAGTATTCATATTAAAGGTGCTCCAGAGATACGTTATGGTATAGATATACGCGGTGGCGTTGATTCTGCTTTTGAGCCAGTAGGTTTAGATCGTAAACCTACCCTTACTGAGCTTGAAGCAGCAAGAGCTGTTATTGAAGTGCGTCTGGATCAGAAGAATATCACAGATCGTGAAGTTACCATTGACAAGGAGAACGGATATGTAATCGTTCGTTTCCCCTGGAAGGCAGATGAGAAAGACTTTGATCCTGAGAGTGCAATTGCAGAGCTGGGCTCCACAGCTAAATTAACCTTTAGAGATTCTGAGGGTAATGTGTTGATGGATGGTTCTACCGTGTCAAAAAGCAGCCCCATGCTCAATCAGGAGAGAGGTGGATATGAGGTAAGCCTTGAATTTAATGCTGAAGGAACCAAAATATTATCCAAGGTAACTGAGAGACTCTTAGGCAAGCCTATGAGTATCTATATGGATGAGACTGAAATACAATCAGCTACCATCAGTGCACATATTACAGAGGGTTCTTGTGTTATTACAGGTATGAGAGACTATGATTATGCAAAGGAGTTATCTGATAAGATTAATTCAGGTGCATTGCCTTTTTCCATGGCTACTAAGAATTATTCTACCATTAGTCCCTTCTTAGGAACAGGTGCACTGAATGTTATGGTTAATGCAGGTATTATTGCTTTCTGCATTATTAGTGCATTGCTAATCTTCTATTACCGCCTGCCAGGACTTGTTGCATGTATTTCTTTATTGATACAAATAGCAGGACAGATATTGACCCTCTCTGTTCCACAGATGACCCTTACCTTACAGGGTATCGCAGGTATTATTCTCTCCATAGGTATGGGAGTTGATGCCAATGTTATCTCTTCGGAGAGAATTAGTGAGGAGATCAAATCAGGTAAGAGCTCTGCCTCAGCTATAGCGTCTGGATTTAAGAACTCCTTTGCCTCAGTATTTGATGGAAATGTTACGGTGCTAATCGTTGCATTTATTATGATGACTTTAGGATCTGGATCGTTGTTATCCTTTGGATATACTTTATTTACTGGAATAGTATTTAATTTCATTGGTGGTGTTACAGCATCTCGACTAATGGTACGTTCCTTGAATTCCTTTAAATTCTTGCAAAAACCAGCTCTTTATACCTGCTGGTCAAGGAGGGTAACATATGAAGAATAAGATTATTGGGTTTTATAAAAAACGTTGGATTTATTTTTCTATTTCTATAATAACCATGGTTATTGGAATAATCTTTTGTTTTACCAAGGGTGTTATGCTGGATATTCAGTTTAAGGGCGGTGCATTACTTAAATATACCTACCTGGGTGACATAGATTCCGATGTAGCTGCTGATATAGCTACAAAACAATTGGACAGAATAGTATCCACTCAGCTTACAGAAGATTTTGCTACCAAGGATAAGAAGATTATATTTAATATAACGGGTGAATATGGTTTAGATGCTAAGGAGCAAATCGGTCTAGATACAGCATTGAAGGAAGAATTCCCGGAAGCCCAATTAGAGCTTTCCGAATCTCAGATGGTAGAAAAGTTTTTCGGAGATAAGTTCTTGCGAGATGGTATTATAGCAGTACTTCTTTCTGCCTTATTTGTTATGTTATATGTATGGATACGTTTCAAGATGATGGGTGGTTTATCTGCAGGTGTCATGGCCTTAGTAGCCTTGTTTCACGATGTTTTAATCGTATTCTTTACCTGTGTAATCTTTGGCATACCCATTGGTGAATCTTTTGTTGCTGTTGCATTAAGTATTATCGGTTATTCCATCAATGATACCATTGTTATTTATGACCGTATCAGAGAGAATAGTAAAGCATATGAAGGATTACCCGTTGAGACCATTACTGACTTATCCATAACCCAGTCTATGATGAGATCAATCAATACCAATGTTGCGGTTATGATTAGTGTAAGCTTGGTTTATATCCTTGCAACAATGAATAATATCAACTCTATACAAAGCTTTGCATTACCCATGGCAGTAGGTTCTATCAGCGGTTGCTATTCAACGATCTGTATTGCTGGTCCTCTTTGGGTTATGTGGAAGAAGAGAAAGGGTAATACCATATTATTTAAAGAAAAAACTGCAAAATAAATATAAATAAGTGGGGGCTAAAGCGAAATCCAAAGGAATTCGTTTTAGCCCCTATTACTATCTTAAGATCTATGCTTCAATTCAGGAAGCAGATTATGTTTATTGTAAGGTGATTGCTCTAAGTTTATTGAGACTATAGTTAATTGCCAAACAGATTTGATCCGCCATGGACATTACAACATTAAGTCTTGTTGTCTGTAACAGCATATTATCGAGAATTCCTGAAAAATTAACAATGCCGGTAATAAAGATGTCTCCCACTTCAGGTAAATCCTTATCAACCCCTGCACCTGGTTTTAAGGGACCTTCACCAAGAGTGATATAACCGATATGGTTTGATTTACCCAAAGAAGCATCTATTGCTATTATAAAAGCATCATCGTGAGTTTGGTAAATCATATCTATAGTATCTTTTAAGTTCTTGGCATGAACGGGATTCTGAAGAGTACCATAGATAATATAATTATGGTGCTTTATATATTTGGAAAGCTTATAGCCGATGATTGGTCCTAGACAGTCACCCGTTGCTCTGTCTGAGCCAATGCATAGGAATATAATAGTTTTATTTGCAACCACATGCTCTCTGAGAAGATCCGAGAGCATACAGCCCATCTCGTAAGCAATATTTTTTTCTGTAGAATTAAAATATGATACACAGTTTTTGTTTTTAAAGAAAATGCTCATTGTTCCTCCGATTGCCTTTTATGGCATTTTGAAATAATAATATAAAGGTAGTATTTCCAAAAATTTTAAATATAGACACTAAAAACCTCTCAATATAAGCAGAACATTTACAATTTTTATGGATATTTCGGGAATAGTCCTTTATTTTACTGAGAAAATAAAGAGAAATAGCCGATTGTTCATTTTTTTAGTAGAAATCTGATGATAACTTATCAATATGTAAAACTTAAACTGACAAAAAGCCTGTCCCTATCTATGATATGATGAGTGCAGCTATTCGGTTACTCCGATAAACATAGGCTATATTATCTTTGGAATAGGAGTGTTTCAGTTGATAGAAACAATATATAGTAGTGATGGTGATGAGTCAGGTAGGACAAGTAAATCCCAGATAAGCTTTAAGATGCCGAAAAATATCAGGCAGGTGGGTAAAAGTAATACATACCGAAAGATATATGTAGAAGATTATGTGATGACTTTCATAAAACAGTTGCCATGTGGTGATTTCTCTAAGTGCAAGATAGCTGTACTCCTTGGGCAATGTAATGTAATAGAGAATTGCCGTAATATATTCATATCCGGAGCTGTGGAAGTTCATAACACAGATATTTCAAATGATATTGTCTTTACAAATGATGTCTGGACTGCCATATATGAAGATATTAAAAAATTTTTTGTTGAGGCGGAAATTGTAGGCTGGTACCTGGGTGGACCGGATTATCTCTTGGCAGACGAGGATAAAATTTTAAAAACCCATATAGATAATTTTGCTGGTCAGGATAAAATTCTCTTAACCTTTGATAGTTTAGAGAAGGAGGAAGCCTTTTTAAGTTATGAAAATAACAAGCTCTGTAAGCAGGATGGATATTATATCTATTACGAAAAAAATGAAGAGATGCAGAGCTATATCATAGAAAATAAGAATCCCTCTAGTGTCGAAGCAGATTATGAAGATAAGGTAGCTAAGAATATAAGAACTGTTATTGAGAGTAAGAAAGGGAATGAGGAAGAAAGCAAAAATATAACAAAGCTCATGTATGCAGCAGGTACTTTGCTTGCTGTTATTGTCTTGATTGTTGGTGCAGCCATGCTACGCAACTATGATCAAATGAGAAGTATGCAGAACACGCTAAACTATTTATCTAAGAATATGGAGGATTTTCAATCAAATTTTGAAGACACAGACAAATCTTCTGAGAATGGAGAGGCAGAGGCTGCTCAATCATCTAAGGGTGATGCAAACTCAGATATGGTACAGTCATCTAATGAAGGGGCTGATAGGGCAGAGGATGATAATCTTCATGTTGAAGTAGTACCAGGTGATGTTACACCTCTACCCGAGGAAGATAGTCAGTCAAAGGATTCAGACAAGGATGACAAGGATGGCGATACGCCCATTTCAGATAAAGAACTTGCAGAGGATAATAAGATAGAGACAAAACCAACAAAAGCGGCTGCTACTCCGAAACCGGAAAAGGAGGAGAGCTCAAAGCCCGCTAAGAAAGAGATTAATTATTATGTTGTCGTAGAAGGGGATACTTTAGCAGACATCAGCTACAAACTTTATAAGACATATACAAAAGTAAAAACTATTATGAAGTTAAATGATATCACTGATCAGGATTTGATTTATGCCGGACAGAAATTAATTGTTCCATAATTACATAAAACCATTCATTGAGACGGCTGTTGCAAGTATATTACTTTTGCAACAGCCCTTAAATTTACACTCTTTCTATAATATGTGAAAAAGTTAGTGCCTTTCCAAGGAATATGAGTTATAATATTTGTTACAGTTTGGCCAATTCAGACATACAACAGAATTGAAAACTGATTGTACAAGTTTGCTTGTATTCAAGGAGATTTCATATGCTGTTATAACTAAAGGGTAACTAATATTTTAAGAAACTGCGTTCAGGAGTTGATTATGTTGAAAGATAAGGAGAACCAATCCTTAAAAGAATATAATAGCCGTAAGAAACGGTATAAAAGAAGAAGAAATTTAATCATTGTAACTCTGCTCCTCATATTGGTAGTGATAGCAGTAGTTTACCTTATTAATCTATACAATAAAAGCTATAGTGATATTAAAGTGATTAATACAACAGAAATTCAGGGAGAAAGTGCCATAGCTTATTTAAGCTATGGAAGCTCAGTGGTGAAATACAACAAAAACGGAGTAATGGCTTTTAACAAGGATGGAGATGTTTTGTGGAATAGTGCCTATGAGATGGTTAATCCCATAGCAGACCTATGCGATAATTACATTGTAATTGCAGATAGGGGTAGTAAATCCATACATATATTTAATCAAAAGGGTGAAGTTGGTCGTTTTCAATCAGAGTATAATATAGTTAAAGTTGAAGTGGCCTCACAAGGTGTAGTAGCAGCATTAATGCAAGAGGGAGACGCAAACCATATTATAGTCTATGATGCTGAGGGCAATGAGCTATGTAGAGCGAAAAACACTGTGAACAATGCAGGATATCCCATGGACATATCCCTTTCCAATGACGGGAATAAATTAGGAGCCGTTTACCTATCCCTTGCTGAAGGTGATGCTATAAGCACAGTGGGATTCTACAATTTTAGCGAAGTGGGAGAGAATTACGATAATTACTTTGTTGGCGGTTATAGCTACAATAAAGGAATTATAATACCTAAAGTTGTATTTTTAAATAATGATATTGTATGTGCATTTAAGGATAGTGGACTTGTGATTTACTCTGTGAAGCAATTGCCCAGTGTAGTTAAAAAGATCGATTTCAAGGCAAAAATAAAGAGTATTCTATATAATCATAAATATGTAGGAGTTGTCTTGGAAGCTCAGGAGGATTCCTCAAGTAAACTTGTACTTTATAGTCTAGAGGGAAAAGTGATATTAGATAAAACCCTTGATTTTAAGTATAACAAGATATTTTTAACAGAGGAAGAGATCATAATGTATGATGATTTAACCTGTATCATTATGAAGACGAATGGGAAAGAGAAATTTAGATATACCTTTGACAAAGATATTGAAGAATTTTATCCTATCAATAATCTGGATAGATATTTTTTAATCAATACATTAAGATTAATGGATATAATGCTGCAGTAGCTAAGCAGTCAATATAAGGCATAAAGATTAATAACACAGACTTAAGTATACTACAGAATATTATTAAAAGTTATAAAAGAAAGGTTTGGGTTAAAGATGAATTGGTTACTTGTAATTGTAATAGGTATTTTAATTGTTAATTCCTTTATAGGTATGAAAGCAGGCTTTATTAAAACTATTTTTTCCTTATGCTCTATGGTTGTGGCAGTAGTACTAACTATATGGGTTAGTCCATATGTGAATAATTACATGAGGGGCAACGAAAAGATATATGATTATATTCATACCAAGGTAGAGAAAGTACTACCTGAGATTGCTGACAATGGGGATCGTAACGATCAGGTCTCACTTATTGATGGATTGTCTTTGCCTCAATCAATTAAGGATTCTCTCAATAAGAACAATAACTCAGAGGTTTATAAGGAACTTGCTGTCGAGGGCTTTAAAGGGTATGTCACTGGATATATGACGGGAATTGTGATCAACGCTTTGGCATTTACTCTTACATTTCTTGTGCTCCTCATAGCATTATGGGTGATTTGTTTTGTACTAGACATCATAAGTAAGTTACCCCTACTTAATCAGATTAATAAAACAGCGGGTTTGTTGGCTGGATTGGTTCATGGTTTAGTTGTAGTATGGATATTCTTTATTATACTTACGGTTTTTGGCAGCAGTGAACTTGGACAAAAAGCAATGACTCTAATAGGGGAAAATGAAATACTAAGTCTTATCTATAATAATAATATTCTCCTAGGCTTTGTTACCAGTGCAGCTAAAATATTATTATAGCTACCTTAGAATTCTAAAGAGGTATTTATCTTGCTCTTGATCCTATGAATAATTGATGTAATAAGCATTCCTTATGCATTTTCAAATTGAATATTTATATTCTACTGTATTTGTAAGGAACCCGCAGCTCAAGCTGTGATAGTAATTTGGGCTAATTGTGAAAGCTAGATATAGTATACTCTCTATGGAAATGAAGATGTTAAGTACTGTATATAGGGTGGTCATTGTATTGCAGATAGATAAATACAATGATCACTTTTTGCATTTTAATTCATAGAATATTAGATAGCCATAAAATGGTAGAATAAAAGTTTAAAAAAGTGGTTGACTTTATCTTTCTAAGATGATATACTTCTTTTTGCTGACGCACCGAGCCGGTAGCGAAAGCGACAACAACAAAAACCTGCGAAGCCATATGTTATAAGGGCTGGCGGATAACGAACCTTGATAATTGAACAGTGAAACAACCCTGAAAAATTCTAAAAAACTCGGAGTTTACACATGAACTCCGAACCAAGATTTTTCATTTCGGCAGATCGGAAACGATATGCCGACGAACTCGTATCCTTAGCCAAGTAATTGGGGCGGATACAACCACAAAAACAGTAAAGATAATTCAGGATAAAGTGATTTAATGATCATCCGGTGATTTTATAATTGCCGGCGGTTCTCACAATCACTTAAGATATGACCGCAAGCGGTCATATCAGCCAAGGTTTATCTGACTGGATCCAAACTTAAACATGAGAGTTTGATCCTGGCTCAGGATGAACGCTGGCGGCGTGCCTAACACATGCAAGTCGAACGGGGTTATATTGAGGAAGTTTTCGGATGGAATCGATATAAGCTAGTGGCGGACGGGTGAGTAACGCGTGGGTAACCTGCCTCATACAGGGGGATAACAGCTGGAAACGGCTGCTAAAACCGCATAAGCATACAGTACCGCATGGTACGGTGTGAAAATATTTATAGGTATGGGATGGGCCCGCGTCTGATTAGCTAGTTGGTGGGGTAAGAGCCTACCAAGGCGACGATCAGTAGCCGGCTTGAGAGAGTGACCGGCCACATTGGGACTGAGACACGGCCCAAACTCCTACGGGAGGCAGCAGTGGGGAATATTGCACAATGGGGGAAACCCTGATGCAGCGACGCCGCGTGAGTGAAGAAGTATTTCGGTATGTAAAGC
>JAEZTQ010000060.1 GCA_023443625.1 Bacillota bacterium
GTTCTGGACGATATGCAATAACCCCTCGCAAAACCGGACGCGTCCGATGTCGGACAAATGATCCGCCGCACAACGGGAAATTCCTGATCCGCAGGCGGCAGTTCGTGGATTCGGACCGTCCAGCTTGACCAAGTCATTCCGAGGTAGGATTGAACCAGATCACCAGACAGCCGAACAGTTCCTTTGACAATCCTTTATCCTTTACCCCATGACTCATCATCATGGGGCAAAGGAACATTTTATCGCCTATATCCAAGACGGATGTTTATCGCAGCTTGCAACACGTGCGATAGGTGTGAACCGGCATGCAAAAATGACCCCGTAGCGGGGTAATCGGCGCCCAAAAATGACCCCCTTACACTGATGGTCATGATGCTTCCGATGTCATCGGGAGCGCAGTGTGGGATGTTGGTCGTGGAGACGATAGCGAAGATCCGGCGGGCATATTTTCAGGATTGAGGCATTGAGCCGCCATTGGTCCGAGGCCAATGCCGAACAAGTCGATCAAGCAAATCTGCCGGGATCTGCGGGTGTCGCGGAACACGGTGCGCAAGGTGATCCGGTCGGGTGCGACGGAGCTCACCTGCGAGCGGACCATTCAGCCGCTGCCGAAGATCGGGCCCTGGAAAGACATGTTGGACGAGATGCTGGCGGTGAACGCGCGCAAGCCCAAGCGCGAGCGACTGACCCGCATCCGCATCTTCGAGGAACTCCGGGTTCGAGGGTATGATGGTGGTTATGATGCGGTCCGGCGATACGCGGCGACGTGGTCCAAGGAGGAAGAGGTGGCATCTGCCGCCGCCTATGTGCCGCTAAGTTTCGATCCAGGCGAGGCCTACCAGTTCGACTGGAGCCACGAGATCGTGGTGATCGACGGCGCGACGACCACGGTGAAGGTGGCGCATGTCCGCCTGTGTCACAGCCGGATGCTGTTCGTTCGAGCCTACCCGCGTGAGACGCGAGGCAGATGGTCTTCGACGCCCATGACAAGGCCTTCGCCTTCTTCGGGGGCACCTGCACGCGGGGCATCTACGACAGCGAGGCATGAGCCGCCACCGGTCCGAGGCCAGGCCGAGCGAAGACCGCGGTCGACACGATCTTCGTCGGCCGCGACCGAGCCTGCAACCGCCGGTTCCAGCAGATGTGCGGGCATTACCTCGTCGATCCCGTCGCATGCACCCCGGCATCCGGCTGGGAGAAGGGACAGGTCGAGAACCAGGTCGGCGTTGTCCGAAGGCGGTTCTTCGTGCCCCGGCCTAAGTTCAAGAGCTACGCCGAGCTCAACGCCTGGCTCGAGGATCGCTGCGTTGCCTGGGCGAAGACCAATCCGCACCAGGAGCTTCGGGATCGAACGATCTGGGATGTGTTCCAGGACGAGCGCGCGAGTCTTGTGCCCTATGTCGGTCCGTTCGACGGTTTCCATGCCGTGCCGGCGTCGGTCTCGAAGACCTGCCTCGTCCGGTTCGACAAGAACCGCTACTCCGTCGATGGCCGGGCCGTTGCTGCCTGTGCCGAGGCCCTAAGCGAAAGGGTCCCCGCGGCCTCGGTCGTCATCAACATCCTGGCCCGGCATCGGGAGCCGCCACCGCCGCTGACCATCGATACGCCGGAGGCGTTACGACTGACCTGCGAGCCCGTGGCCGATTGCAAACGCTACGACAGCCTCAGGAGACCCAACCATGGAAAGATCACAGGTGCTGGACGTGTCGTGTCGAAGACGCGCACCTGCACGATGAGCCAGCTGAAGCTCTACGGCATGAAGGCCGCCTACGATGAGATCATCACCACGGCGGTGAAGCGTCAGCACGAGCCGCAACAGATCGTCGGCGACCTGCTGAATGCCGAGATCAGCGAGAGTGAGGCGTGAGTCGCCACCGGTTCGAGGCCACGCCGAACGGCGCGCTCGATCAAATACCAGATGACGATCGCCAAGCTGCCGCTGGCGAAAGAGATCGACGAGTTCAGCTTCGAGGAAACGCCGGTCAACGAGACGCTGGTGCGCGATCTGGCCGCCGGTGAGTTCCTTGAACAGCAGCGCAATGTCGTGCTCATCGGTGGCACCGGGACCGGCAAATCCCACCTTGCCGTGAGCATCGCACGGGCCTGCATCCGACGCGGCAAACGGGGCTTTCGGCATCTCTCTCGAACCGATGGCGTTCGATGCCTCAATCTTCAATGTCGTGGACCTGGTGAACAAGCTCGATGCCGAAGCCCGTGCCGACCGACAGGGGCGCACGGCAGACCTGCTCTGCCGCCTCGACTTCCTGATCCTCGACGAACTCGGCTATCTCCCCTTCGCGCAGACCGGCGGCCAGCTGCTGTTCCATCTCATCAGTCGCCTCTACGAGCGCACCTCGATCATCGTGACGACCAATCTCGACTTCGGGGAATGGCCTTCGGTCTTCGGCGACGCGAAGATGACAACTGCGCTGCTCGACCGCCTGACACATCACTGCGACACCGTCGAAACCGGCAACGAGAGCTGGCGCTTCAAAACCCGCGAATGACCAGGACACCGCTGGCCCGATACGGCTGCGCTGTATGGGGGCTATACCGCATCGGGCCAGCTACCCGTGCGCTCCAAGGGGGTCATTTTTGGACGCCGAGAGGGGGTCAAGTTTGCGTGCCGATTGACAGGCGGGCCGATCAGGGAAAGCCGTTTGCGTCATCAAACTCGTTTGACAAAAGGTTCCGCGCCGTAGACCATGATGAATTGGCCGCGCACGCCATGTCTCTCCTGTCTGGAATGGAGTGGTGAGCGTGGGACACCCATAACGCAACTCATTGATTCCGTTATAGTCGAAATGGTGAAATCGCGGAACACCCGCCTGTTGAAATCCAATCGAAAATCGCGGAAATTTTTGACCCTCCGGGCCTACCAAACCCTTTGGATTTTCGCTTGATATGCATATGCAAAACCCGACCCGCCGAGGATCGCGTTGGCTGCTTGCTCAGGGGCTGACTTCCGCGCATCTGTAGACTGCGGATTCCGTGCCGTTGGGCAGCCTGAACTCGGGGAATGCCTCCATGAACAGCCGGGCTTCTACCAGGGACCGGCAGTAGAGCGCATGGCCTTCGACGCGGCACGAGGTCGTCCAGCCGTATAACCGGGCGTTTGCCCGCCCCAGGTTCTCGGCAATCCAGACTTGGGGATCGCGGTTCGGCCCGAGCAGAGCCTGCACCTCACCCGGCAGCCCGCGCAGGATAACCCGCACGGGAAAGGCGGTTTCGTCCACGTTCTGCTGTGGTGTCAGGCTTCTGGACATGCAGAATCAGAACGTCAGGTTCGCCGGAACAGCAGCCGATTGAAGATAGGCGTCGTCCCGCGGGTGATCCCCCTCCAGATCCTGCGCGCAGGCATAGAGCGTGTCCATAAGCTCCATATGCGTCACGATGCGGCTTATCTTCCGGCTTGGATGACGGACCGTTTCGACGGGCTTCGGAAAGGACGAGCGGGCATATTGATCGCCTGGGCTCAGGACCCATTGATTTTGGTGTAGGTGCATGATTCACGTCTCGGAAAACGAGCGGTGAACATGTCTGATCTCTTCTGGCTCACGGATGCGCAGATGGCGCGGCTGGAGCCCTATTTCCCTAAGTCCCATGGCAAGCCCCGTGTCGATGATCGGCGCGACTTACCTCAAAGCCCATCGGACAGCGACCAGTATGGGCGTGAAAAAGGGGGGCGTGGACGCCTGATCGGCCGCACCAAGGGCGGCATGAACACCAAACTGCACGCCATCTGTGACAGCCAGGGCCGACCGATCGACCTGTTCGTCACAGCCGGACAGGTCAGCGATTATATCGGGGCACGAGCGCTGCTGGGCAGTCTGCCCAGGGCGGAGTGGCTGCTGGGTGATCGCGGCTACGATGCTGACTGGTTCCGGGAAGCCTTGAAAGACAGGGGGATACGCGCCTGCATCCCCGGCCGCAAGCAGCGCAAGAGGCCGGTGAAGCATGATCAGCGTCGCTACAAGCGTCGCAACCGCATCGAGATCATGTTCGGCAGGCTCAAGGACTGGAGGCGCATAGCCACCCGCTACGACCGATGCCCCAAGGTCTTCCTCTCCGCCATCGCCCTCGCCGCAACCGTCATCTTCTGGTTATGAAACGCAATGAGTCCTGAGCCTGGCAACGTGGTAACCTCACAAACTGGCTAAACATCAGCCTGTGCTAGCACGCAGGGGCAACAACCAGAAGTTGCCGAATTGGTCAGGTGGCGCAGCCATCCCTTGGCACCTGGCATCCGGGAAGCAGCTAATACTGCCCCGTTCAGTTCTATCTTCCTGAAAATACAGCAATCTCTGTGGCTTACCAGAACGGACAACGCCACCCATACCCATATACAATCGTATAGGTTGTAAAATCCATGAACTTGCGGATGCTAAGAAATTGTTAACGAGTTAATAGGATATCGAGATGAACAAGCGCATCCCTCTGGGTTTGGCCGCAGCTACCCTCCTTGCCTCTTCAGCCCTTGCAGGGGGCTATGTCGCCCCGGTCATCCAACCGCAGGTAAGCCCGATCGTGGACGCCGACCGTCCGTCGTTCAACTGGACCGGTCCCTATGCTGGCCTTTTCATCGGCAGCACCAAGTTCGATCTGAAAGCGACCGGTGAAATCCACCACGACGCCATCACGATCGAACACGAAGAGGTCACCGA
>JAEZTQ010000068.1 GCA_023443625.1 Bacillota bacterium
ATGATAACATAAGAAGGTACTGGATAAAACAATCTGCCATAAAATGCATCAGAATGATTTACACAGTACCTTCTTTTAATATGCTTGAAAAGGAAAAGATCTGAGGCATGTAAAAAGCCGAATAACAGAATGGAAGCTTCTGCTACCAATGAATTTGATTTTAATGGATTGGTAATTAATAAGGATACTCATAAATGTATGCTATTTGGGAAGCCCCTTACACTAACCCCCATCGAGTTTTCAATTCTTTGGTATCTGTGTGAGTGCAGAGGGAAGGTTGTATCTTCTGAGGAACTTTTTGAGGCTGTATGGGGAGAAAAGTTTATTGATAATAATAACACAGTCATGGCCCATATAGGACGTTTGAGGGAGAAAATGAAGGACTCATCAAAAAAACCTAAGTTTATAAAGACGGTATGGGGGGTTGGATATCAAATTGAATAATAGGAAGATGAATTTAAGGAGAGCATTATCATTTCATATATTAATACGGTTTTTTATTGCAATCATGGTCTATTCTATATCAATTATAGCTATTTACTTAATTGCCAGGATTTTTTTTGGGTTATTTATTTGGTATGAGCAGGATATCCTATATCGAATTTTGCATTTCATTAAAGATAATACAAAGGTATTTTTTGTTCTAGTTATGGGAATTGGATACCTTATAATTTTCCTATATTACTGGATTAGAACCCTAGGGTATCTTGAACATATCATTAAGGCAACAGAAGTGATGTATCATACAAAGGATGAAATGATTAAATTACCTTCAGAACTGAAGGAAGTAGAATATCAGATGAATCAAATCAAGTTGGATATTCAAACAAACGAGCGCACTGCAAAAGAGGCGGAGCAGAGGAAAAATGATTTGGTGGTCTATCTTGCTCATGATCTTAAGACTCCCCTGACATCTGTAATCGGATATTTAACATTATTAAGAGATGAAAATCAAATTTCAGAGGAGCTTCGTGACAAGTATCTTTCTATCACATTAGATAAAGCAGAGCGTCTTGAAGAACTAATCAATGAATTCTTTGAGATAACAAGGTTTAGTCTGACAAATCTTACTTTGGAACTTAGTAGAATTAATCTATCCCGTATGTTAGAGCAGATTACCTATGAGTTTAAGCCTATACTTTTAGAAAAAAACTTAAGTTGTAATATTAATCTACCTCCAGATATTATGATCAAATGCGATGTCAACAAAATGCAAAGGGTATTTGATAATATAATTCGTAATGCGATTAACTACAGCTTTCCTGAGAGTACAGTTGACATAACAGTGGTACAATCAGATGAAAGTATACAGCTAAGATTTATAAATCAAGGAAACACAATACCAGAGGAGAAACTAGAGAGGATATTTGGTCAGTTTTATCGCCTAGATACCTCTAGAACCTCAGCAACGGGAGGAGCTGGCTTGGGGTTAGCAATTGCCAAGGAAATCGTTGAGCTTCACAAGGGTACAATTACAGCAGTAAGTGAAAATGATACCATAGAATTTACCATAACCCTTCCTACGCTTTTGTAGGAAAAATGTAAGAATTTCATCAGAAAAAAAAGATGAATTGTTATAGGAAAACGAATAAAAAGCATTCTCTAATTTGGTAATATCATATTGCCAAGGACAAGGAGGGTGCTTTTTTTGTTGTCGTAAATATTTGTAAGGAGAAAAAACATGAGAAAGAAAACAATAGCAATTATATTCGGAGGGTGCTCTAGCGAGTATCCCGTATCACTACAATCAGCCTACGCCATAATCTCCAATATAGATAAGGTATCCTATGAAACAATATTGGTTGGTATCACCAGAGAAGGAACTTGGTATCGATATATTGGAAATATAGACAATATTATAAATGATACTTGGTATAGGGATGAAAAAGGCTGCATTCCCACAATGATTTCATCAGATCGTAATCTTTGTGGATTAATAGAATTTAGGAAAGAAGGTATTAAATATAGAAAAATCGATATGGTATTTCCGGTATTACACGGTAAAAACGGAGAGGATGGGACGGTTCAAGGATTAATTGAATTAGCAGGGATTCCATTGATCGGATGTGGAACTTTGTGCTCCGCTCTGTGCATGGATAAGGATAAAGCCCACAAATTAGTTCATACTGCAGGTATAAGCGTACCAAAGGCTATCGTACTTTCAAAACAGTATGATGACGAGATATTATTCGCTAAGACAAAGGAGTTGAACTATCCGCTGTTTGTAAAACCGGTAAAAGCTGGCTCCTCCTTTGGTATTACCAAGGTCTATGACAAAAAAGATTTAGCTGAAGGAGTAAAAACAGCGTTTCTCCATGATAATGAAGTTATTATTGAAGAGAATATCGAAGGTTTTGAAGTTGGCTGTGCAATATTAGGAAATCAAGAATTAATCATAGGAGAAGTGGATGAAATTGAATTAAGGGAAGGGTTTTTTGATTATACAGAAAAATATACCTTAAAAAGTTCTCACATCCATATGCCTGCCCGCATTGATAAACAGACAGCTGATAAGATAAAACAGACAGCAGCTATAATCTATAAAACTCTTGGCTGCAAAGGTCTGGCTAGGGTGGATATGTTTTACACTCCTGATCATAAAATTGTCTTTAATGAAGTGAATACAATGCCGGGATTTACTGTCCATAGTCGCTATCCTAATATGATGAAAGGAATTGGTTTGCCCTTTAAAGAACTTTTATCCAAGCTATTGGAATTGGGGATGAAGGAATGAAGACTACAAAAAGGAGCCGCTCATGGATAGAGATAAACATGCAAAACCTGAAACATAATGCTAGAGAATTAAAAAAACTTATGCCACCAGAGTGCCAGATGATGGCGGTGGTTAAGGCAAATGCCTATGGGCATGGTGCAGTTATGGCTTCTAAATGCCTGAATTCTATTGGGGTAAATGCATTCGCAGTGGCTACTATTGATGAAGGAATAGAATTAAGAAGTAAGGGAATACAGGGGGATATCTTGATATTAGGTTATACAGATGTATCAAGGGCTGATCAATTGAGCCATTACCGTCTAATTCAAACAGTAATTGATTATGAATATGCACTTGCGCTGAATAATCAAAAAAAGCCTGTACAGGTGCATATAAAAATAGATACAGGAATGCATAGGTTAGGGATATCTGTAGAGGATGTAGATAAGATATCAGAGGTCTTTCTATTAAAAAATCTAAAAATAAGTGGAATATTTACACATCTATGCGTGGCAGACAGCCTTAGTGAAGAAGCTATACAATATACAAAAGGTCAAATTGATTGCTTTTATGAATTATTAAAGCAGCTTGAGCATAGAGGTGTTACACTACCGAAAATTCATATTCAAAGTAGCTATGGACTATTGAATTATCCAGAACTACATTGTGATTATGCCCGCATAGGAATTGCACTTTATGGCTCTTTAAGTACCCAAGGAGATAGGACAAGGCTTCAACCAGATTTACGCCCGGTATTAACCTTAAAAGCCAGAGTAGCAATGATGAAAGAAGTGGCTGTTGGAGAAGGGGTTAGCTATGGAAGAGACTTTCAAGTAGGTAAAAATAGCCGAATTGCTGTACTTCCAATAGGGTATGCAGATGGACTACCCCGCAATCTCTCCAATGGATCTGCTAGCGTGCTATTACATGGCGCCAGGGTGCCCATTATCGGTAGAATTTGTATGGATCAGTTACTAATTGATGTAACTGATATGCCTAAGGTTAAGACAGGGGATATTGTAACCTTAATTGGTAACGATGGACAAGACGAAATTCTAGCTGTATCTATGGCTAAGAATGCAGGGACAATAACCAATGAGCTATTCTGTCGTATAGGAGGACGTATGGAAAGAGTTTATATTTGATACATTGGAAAGAGTAATTGATCTTCAGGGGTATGAGTACACTTGGATATCAGAGGTATAACGAACTTGAAATCAGATCTTTTAGGAATGACAGACCAGCTTTTCAATTAAGAAAGCAGTATCAACTTCCTATAGAAATCAATACTACCAACTTCCTCAATAGAATTGACAAAAAATGTAATTCATACTATAATTAATTTTTAAGTTATAATTATAAATATGGAGGGATATTATGAAGAAATTTGTAGCAATTCTACTGTCGATTTCTGTTTTATTGGTTTTTGCTCCTTCCTCTTTGATGGTTAATGCCTATGAAGTCAATGAGAATAGCACAGCAGCAATACTTAAAGTTTACGAGGATTTACCACAAACAGAGGGTTTAGGGAAATTATCACATGATGAGCAAGTTGAACTATGTCAAATTCCAGAGGATATCTTGAAAACTATAGACACTGAATCATTAGTTGATATTGTATTAGATTATCCTCTTTTTATGGATATTTATGCTTTTGATACCATTGAACTAGGAATATATTTTTTATGTGTTAACTATAATGGGCTAGGTGAATTGGCCACTAGGGATGATGCTCCTGCAATACTACTTGATAAATATTTGCAGACGGAACCTATAATATCAACTAAAGCTATAGAAAAGTCAGATGACATATTTGAATTGGCAAATATTGAAGCTCTTTTAGCTCAAGACTTTATACGAGAAAAATTAGATAAACAGGAATTGGATATGTTAGATTACGCTGTTGGGGCAAAGTATGTTATTAAAAAGGAACACTCTGATATTTATGCATTTACATCGGCTATGTTTTATGATGCTTATACTGAAACAGTAGAAAATTCGAAGATTGAAACTGCTTCAACAGGATATACGGTGTATACACCTAAGGGGACTCCTGTATCAGTAGAAAAAAAAGGCGAGACTTTAACACCGACTGAAAAGACAGTAATGAATGAATATGTGGCAACTTACTATAGCTCTTCAATAAAAATAGCAGAGCCTACGACAAATTATAACTGCCACTCATATGCATGGTATCTAGAAAGCACATCCAATTTATTCTGGATGGACTATCCATATGCATATATGTCAGATGGTAGTTATTACAGTACAAGTACAGCCGCAGTTAATAA
Organism: Bacillota bacterium; assembly: GCA_023443625.1. Next base: position 5,005 of record JAEZTQ010000068.1, read on the forward strand.
TAAAATTGCATTTTACAATGCTGGAACATTAATTCACTCAGGCATTGTTAAGAATACAACATATTTAGCTCCTACTGGACTGGGAGTACATTCAAAATGGGGTGCTTATGGACTATATAACCATGCTCCGGCTTATAGCCCATATTGGTCCAGTAATAACACAACATTAACCCAATATACAAAATCATATTAGTTTATAGCTTCTATGATAAGAGGGAGGCGTTGCATTGAAAAAATTAGTATTAATGCAGTTTTTATTATACCTAAGTGTTTGTTTAATGGTAGGCTGTACATTTAAAAAGGAATCTGAAATAAGTAGTTCTGTCGAGGATAATCTAGATGAAAAAAGTGTGTTAACCATTTCTATCAAAGAAAAAGAAATACCATACTTTGTAGAGCAATATGTATTAGATGGGCCAGAAGATGAAAAGAAGGAAAAGGAGTATGCAGCTGTACAGTTAATAAAAGACTTGAGGGAAAGTGAAGAATTGGTGCCTTATGTAGAAATTGGAAATGTTATTTTAATTCATTTTGAAGAAGATTGTCCTGAAAAAATTACATTAAGAGATAATATAATTTATGAGGATGGTCATATGAAATTTCAAAGCAATGAGGCTTTAGAGACATCTTTGACATTAGAGGATAGTGAAGCACAATATGAATTAGCTCCCCACATGGCAGTTGCATTTAGTTCTGATAGTAGATCATATTTGGATGGCAATATATATAGGGGGATTTCCTTTGTATACAATTGGAATGGAAAGGACTATGAATATACCTTTGTATTAAGAACGGATATTAAGTAATGGAGGGAAGTTATAATTATAGTTCTGCTAAGAAATTATTTTATAGGGAGTGTATGGTAACTCTTGTGTGGAGCCCTATTATTTTATTGCACCCATTTTTTATCAATAGGTAGATTCTAAAAATCACTGGTGTATGAGTTGTAAAACAAGATGATTATTTGTAAGGTGAGACGCTATATTTGTAACAAAATATTTGTAACAAAATATTTGTAAACGGAACGTTACTTCAATAGTCCTAGTGAAATGCTACTTCTTGCCTATCAAATATTGAGTTATTAAAAAAGTAGTTTCAGAAATATAGTGAACAACTTCAGAAAATATCTTAAAATCCCTATGCATACCACATAGGGATTTTTTAAAAATTAAATATATCTATCGTAGCATCATCATCTAATGAAGTTATCTCATAGGAATCTTCAGATGCTCTTATCTTCTTTCTCCAATCCCTGGGGGAACAGCCAAGCAGGGCATGAAACTGCCTGTTAAAGCTGGATAGGGTTGTAAAACCAACCTCCAGGGCAATATCGTTTAGGGCTTTTTCACCCCGGTAAATCTCCTGACAGGATTTTCGAATACGTAAGCGGTTAATATAATTTAGAGGACTCATGTGCATCACCTCGCCAAAGATACGGCGAAAGTGGGGTTCACTTAGGTTACATACCTTAGAGATATCTTTAATTTGCAATTTTTTAGTATAATTTTGGTTTATATAGGTTAAGGAGGAGCGAATATCCCCAGCTTCTTCTATATTATCTGTATGGATGGAGGCAGTGCGGGTCATTGCAACCATGAGAGCTAGAAAAAGACCTATTAAGGAGTGCTTATAATTTGCCTTCTTCTCATGGTATTCCACAAACATTCTTTTCACCAGAAAGTGTATATGGGGGTTACTATTTACATCAAATACATTCGTAAAATAGGGAGGATAGGGAAAGGAATTATTAGGCACAAAGCTATCATCAAACATCAGATGAGGATTGAAAAATATATATTCCCATTTGCTATGCTCATTATTTCCGCTCTTTGAGATATGAAGGGTATTCTCACAGATGATGCTAATATCCTCGGGTTTAAAGGCTATTTCTTTGTTTTCCACATACATTGTGCCTTTCCCCTGGATGCAATGACCAATCTCAATACAATTATGAAAGTGCATATATTCTAAAGGGGTATCGGGCAGTATCCAATTATCCCCGATAAAGGCTACCGCAGGGAAAGAAAGAGGCAAATTATAAGGTCGATAGAAGTAAGTATTTTTACGTAATGATTGTTTTTGCATAGTTTAGGCTCCTTTCCATGATGATTTTAGTCATAAGAAGAGATATATTTAGTATATCAAATGATTGTGCTTGGAGGAAATGGATTGGATCAGACGCAAAGCATAAGAGAATGGGTATATGAAAGACGTACTGATATTATAGAAGATATCAAGCGTCTTGTAAATATAGAAAGCGTAGCTCTTCAAGGGAGTGAGTTAAAGCCCTACGGAATGGGATGTCGCAGGGTCTTAGATGAGATGCTTAAAATCGCTGGGGAGAAAGGGCTTTACACAGAGAACTATGATTATCATCTAGGTGCCGCTTCCTATACCAGTGTAGAGGATCATAGAAAAGATATTGTGGGGCTTTGGGGCCATCTGGATGTGGTCTCTTCAGGGACTGGATGGACATACCCTCCCTTTGAGATGACCCAAATAGGGGATTATCTCATTGGTAGAGGAGTTCAGGATAATAAAGGTCCTGTTATTGGACTACTATATGCATTACAATGCCTGGAAGAAATGAAGCTACCTACAAGATACAATTTTAAACTTTATTTTGGATGTAGTGAAGAATCTGGCATGCAGGATGCAGAATATTTTGTTAAGAATTATACAGCACCAAAGCTGTCCCTTGTTGCCGACTGTGGCTTTCCTGTCTGCTATGGCGAAAAGGGTATTCTAAACATGACTCTTACTAAGAAAATGATAAGTAACAAAATCCTTGCTTTTCATGGGGGAAGCTCCCTTAATTCCATCCCCCATGAAGCTGAGATAGTCCTAGATAAGGCTGGGATCGATTTGTATAAGGTACAAGCCCTAGATAGTTGCAAAGACTTAGAGGTTTATGAAGAGCAAGATAGGATTAGGGTAATTGCCAGGGGAGAAGCATCCCATGTATGTAATGTGGAAAAGAGTAAGAATGCTCTGGGTATATTGGCAAATTCCCTCTTAATCAGTGATATTATACCAGAGGAAAGAAAACTCTTGGAAGTCATAGTAAGCTTTAGTGCTGATCCCTATGGAATTGCTGGAAAGCTTAAGGAGAGAGGGGACTTAATTGGTGACCTAACAGGAGGAGCAACCCTTCTATCTCTAACTGAGGAGGGTTTAAGAATTACTATAGATTATCGCTATCCCATTTTAAATAAAGAAGGCAAAGTAAGGGATGGAGAAGGATTAATCAGCAAGATTAATAAGTTGGGAACACTTGCAGGCTTTGAGGCGCAGGTTATCAAACATAACAAACCAACCTATTCCAATAAAGATAATATTGTTATAAGGAGTTTAACCAAGACCTATGAGAAAGTCAGTGGCTTTACCAATGAAGCCTATACCATGGGTGGAGGTACCTATGCCAGAAAGCTTCCTAGAGCCATTGCTTACGGCATGGCATTACCGGGCAAGACAACATATGGAGAGCAGCCGGGACATGGAGATTATCATCAGCCGGATGAATCCATCAATGTCAATGAATTATTAGAGGCCATTGTAATTTATGTGGAAAGCTTGCTTACACTGAATGGATTAGATATAGCTGTCATTGATTTAACTAAAGATTAAGTTGTGAAAGTAGGGGCCCCTATGGTAACAATTTAAATATAAAAAAAAGGTGATTTTAGAATGACAAAAAAAGAAAGATTAATCAAGTGCTTTAACAACGAAGAGGTGGACAAAATACCCGTTGGATTCTGGTTTCATTTTCCTGAGGACATGGACCTAGAAAAGGAATGCGTGGATGCCCATATCGATTTTTATAAAGAGAGTGATGTAGATTTTATAAAAATTATGTGTGATGGATATTTTGATTATCCCAATCCCATAATCCCAACGATAAAAGAACCCCAAGATTGGTACAAGATGAAACCCCTAGGAGAAGATCATCCATTTATACAAGAACAAGTGGATAGGGCAAAGGAAATTGTTGATAAGCTACATGGAGAATGCTGTGCATTCTATAATGTATTCTGCCCTATGTCTTACTTAAGATTTGGAACCTCGGAGGAATTGCTCATGAGCCACTTAAGGGCTGATCCAGAAGCAATCATGTATGCTTTTGAAGTGATTGCCAAGGATGTGGTAGCATTATCCAGAAGATTAATTAAAGAAGCAGGCTGTGAGGGCATCTATTATTGTGTACAGAATGCGGAAGAATATAGGTTTATGGCAGAGGAATATCATAAATATGTGACACCCAGTGAGCTTCATGTATTAGAGGAAGTAAATCAATATAGTGAGAATAATATTCTACATTGCTGCGGCTGGGCAGGCTATAAAAACAGGGTAGAGGTTTGGAGAGATTATCCTGCAAAAGTGTTCAACTGGGCTGTTTATGTGGAGGACTTATCCCTAAAGGATGGTAAGGAATTCTTTCATGGCAAATGTGTTCTAGGAGGCTTTGATAATAGACCTGGTGGTGTACTTTATTCCGGGACCAAGGAAGAGATTGAAGCATTTACAGAGAAGCTGATAGAAGAAACTGGAAAGACAGGTATTATCGTCGGTGCAGATTGTACTCTTCCAAGGGATGTGGATAAAAAACACATTCAATGGGTTGTAGAGAAAGTAAAAACAATGTAACATAGTGTTTTTACGGTGCCTGCATCTCCTTGGCACAAACTTAATATGCGCAAAGAACCTGCGCCAGAATGAGGTGAAAGACATGGGATATGTTGCTAAAGAAGCACGATATCAGAATATGAAATATGTAAGATGTGGCTCTAGTGGCTTGAAATTACCTGTAATATCTGTGGGCTTATGGCATAATTTTGGTGGAGAAAGTAGTTACGAAAATGCCAAGGATATTATCTTAGGCAGCTTCGATTTGGGAATTACACATTTTGACTTGGCCAATAATTATGGTCCGCCCCCAGGAAGTGCAGAAGAGATGTTTGGAAGAATACTTGGTGGGAACCTACAAGCATATCGTGATGAGATTATTGTCTCTACCAAAGCTGGATATGGGATGTGGGATGGTCCTTACGGGGATGGCGGTTCCAGGAAATACCTAATGGCATCACTGGAGCAAAGTTTACAAAGGATGAAACTGGATTATGTAGATATTTTTTATCACCATAGACCGGATTCGGAGACACCCTTAGAGGAGACCATGGGGGCCTTAGCAAGTATAGTTCATCAAGGAAAGGCCTTATATGTGGGATTATCCAATTATCAACCAAAGGAGTTAAAAGAGGCTTCCCAGATGCTTAAGAGTATGGGAGTGAAATGTCTAATACATCAGCATTGTTATTCCATGTTAAATAGAACCAATGAATGCCTCCATGAAGTCATTAGGGAGGAGGAGATGGGAAGCATTGCTTTCTCTCCCTTAGCCCAAGGTTTATTAACGGATCGATATCTAGATGGTATTCCAAAGGATTCAAGAGCAGCAGGAAAAAGTGTTTTTCTTGGTGAGGAAGCCATTACAGAGGAAGTTATCCAAAAAGTAAAAAGCTTACATAAGATAGCTCAAAACAGAGGACAAACCTTATCTCAATTAGCTTTGGTATGGGCAATTGAGAAGGGCAATTTAACCTCGGTAATTGTTGGGGCAAGCAGACTTGAGCAAATTGAAGGTAATGTTAAAGCCATAGGTAATATGGTGCTTACCCAGGAAGAGCTTAATGAAATTGATGCTATTTTAAATTAAAATATAATAATAGCTAGACATTGAGAGAGAGGAAGGTACGTTTTATGAAAATGAAAAAACTAGTAGCACTACTCATGGCTGTGTTAATGATTGGCTTAACAGCTTGTAGTAAGGGAGAAACCAAAGATGAAAGCCAAACCCAGGGTGGTACAAGCCAAACTGAGGATAAGAAGGCAAATGATGCGACAGCTGAGGACAAGAAGACAGATGAGAACAAACCAGCAGAGAAAGTGAAATTGGTATTCTATGACTGGACGGATGAGCAAGCCTACTTAGATCCTGCAGTGGAAGCCTACAATGCTCAAAGTGAAGTGGCAGAGGTTGAAGTAGTGTATTTCCCTGCTACAGACTATGCAGAGAAGATTCTGTCCTCCTTATCAAGTAATACAGAATTTGATATTCTTGGTGTTAACGGTGTAAGCTTCTATGGTGATTATAAGAGTAAAAATGTTTTACAAGAAATTACCTCCTATGTAGAAGCAGCCGGATTAGATACTTCCGTTTACGGCAATGTATTTGCTCAGTCTAATTCAGATGGTATTTTTGGTTTACCTTACAGACAATCTGCATGGTTACTCTTTGTTAACGAGGAATTATTCAAAGAGAAGGGTATGGAAGTTCCAACAGAACAATTAACATGGACTCAGTATCGTGATTTAGCAAAGCAATTAACGGATGATGACACCTATGGCGGTCTTGTTGGTATGAATAATTTCGTATATATGCAGCAATTAGGCTCCAGTGTAATGGATGAAGATACTACCGTTATCCGTGAGAACTTAGAGTTATGGAAATCTCTTGAAGAAGATGGAAGTCATGTACCTTTTGCTGAGAAATTAGAATTAGGTCAGAATGCAGGTTCTTTATTTACTACAGCTCCAGCAACCAAAGTAGCAATGTTCCAAAATGGTACTTGGGGTGTAGCATCCTACAATACAAGATATGAAACTGGAGAAATGCCATTTAAGTATAAAGTAATGCCTATGCCTATACCAGAAGGTAGCAAAGAATATGCTGCACCTAGTGGTATGAACTTCTTATCAATCTCAAAGACAAGCAAGCATCCAGAAGAAGCTTATGATTTCATTGAGTTTATGTGTACCTATGAAGGAGCTAATATCATTGCTTCCAAAGGAACTTTAACAGCATACAGCGATGATAAGGTGAAAGAAACCTATTTAGCTGCAGTACAGCAGGATAACGATACTCTATCCAAAATAGTATTCTCACCGAATAATGTAATTGAGCAAATTTACAATGTAAATTATTCTGCTGTTGAGACTATCTTAAAAGAGGAAATGGAACTTTATCTCATTGGTGAACAAGATATTGACACAACCATGAAGAACTTTGAAGCTAGAAGAGAAGAGTATATGAATTAATAGTAAGCAAGCTTTATAGACTGGAGGATGTTTAAGAGCTTTAAAAGCATCCTCTGGTCTAATCAGAGGAGGATAGCCTGCAGCACAAAGTTTGCAGGTTATGGAAAGGTATGGTTATTAAAGTGGAAGGTAGAACTATAGTGAAATATCCAGCTAAGCCAGAGAAAAGAAAACTATCAAAAGCAGCCAGACGAGAAGAAATCATTGGATACTTATTTTTGTTACCAAATATGGTTGGATTCTTCATTTTTACATTAATACCTGTTGTTTATGGGCTATTACTCTCGTTAACAAACTACGATGGATTTGGTAATATGAATTTTTTAGGGCTGAAGAATTTTAAGAAGTTATTTACAGATGTTTATTTTTACACAGCCTTAAAAAATAACATCTACTATACAGTTTTCAGTGTGACCTTTACCTTGCTATTTGGTTTATTATTGGCAGTATTATTACAAAGGAAATTAAGAGGAAGTAATCTTTTTAAAACAATTTTTTTCTTTCCTCAGCTTACATCCAGTGTTGCCTTTGGTATTATATTTGTATGTTTATTCAGAGGCAGCGGTCCAATCAATGGAGTATTACAGACCTTAGGTATGAATAACCCACCCAAATGGTTAACCTCTACGGATTGGTCCATGACAACCATTACAATCGTGTCCATCATAAAAAACTTTGGTTATTATATGGTTCTCTTTATTGCAGGGTTACAAACAATACCCGCAGATTTATATGAGGCTTCTGCTATCGATGGAGCCAATGGATGGAGGCAATTCAAAGCTATCACCTTACCGATGCTATCACCAACCACATTCTTGTGTAGCATTATGTGTTTGATTAACTCCTTTAAAGTATTTGATTTAGTGAATATTATGACAGATGGTGGTCCGGGTCGATCCTCAAATGTTTTTGTTTATAGAATATATCAAGAGGCCTTTGTTAAATATAACTTCGGTTATGCCTCTGCTTATGCAGTTGTACTATTTTTCATTGTATTTGTAATTACAATGATACAGTTTCGGGGACAAAAAAAGTGGGTTAATTATTAGGAGATGACTATGAACAAGAATAAAGTTATAAGAGTGAGTAGTAAAGCAGGATATTATATAATATTTTTAGTGTTCACATCTGTTACAATTCTCCCATTTTTATGGATGCTGTCCACTTCATTTAAATTTGAACAGGATGTATTTCGCTTTCCCATAGAGTGGATACCACAGACAATTCGCTGGGAGAATTTTCAGGATGTATTCACATCCATTCCTTTTACGACATATTATTGGAATTCAATTAAGCTATCAACAATAATAACCGTGTGCACCTTATTTACCAGTGCCCTTGCAGCATATGCCTTTGCAAAGCTCAATTTTCGTGGCAGGGATAAGTTGTTTATTATGTATTTAGCCACATTAATGGTGCCCTGGCAGGTCATCATGATCCCTCAATTTATGGTTATTACAAAGCTTAATTTGGTAAATACCCATTGGTCGCTGATACTAACGCAGAGCTTTACACCCTTTGGAGTATTCTTGTTAAGACAGTATTTTCTTGGCATACCTAAGGAATATTCTGAGGCTGCAAGGATTGATGGCTGTAATGATTTAAAGATATGTTTTAGAATAATTGCCCCTATGGCAAAACCAGGGTTTTTAACCCTAGTAATATTCCAGTTTATGGGGATTTGGAACGATTATTTGGCTCCACTGATTTTCTTAAATGATGATAAATTGCGGACACTGCAATTAGGGCTTAGATATTTTCAGGCAGAACATAGTACCTCCTATGCACTATTAATGGCAGGCACTTTACTGACCTTAATACCAGTGGTCCTGGTGTATGTAGTAGCGCAAAAGCATATAATTAGTGGACTTGCTAATGCTGGTGGTATCAAGGGATAAGGGCATATAAATGTTTAAGCGGGACGTGCTATTTCTTAATAAAAGGAGAGTAACGGATATTTTTCTTTTGAATAGCACGTCTATTATTACGCCATTGTTTGGGGGAGGTGTGATAATATTCATGGAAATGTCGGTTAAAATTAGACAGGGAGACAAAACCTACACCCATGGAGATATCTAGGATTGTAAGCTCAGTACTGTATAAAAGTTCGCAGGCCTTTTGCAGACGGAGGATATTAATATATTTTAAAGGGGTCTGCTGCATTAGTTCAAAGAAAAGCTTCCTAAAATGGGTTGTGCTAATATGACACAGGGAAGCCAGCAAAGATATGGATATTTTCCTGGCATAATTCTCATTGATATATATAATTGCAGGCAATAAGACAGACATATTCTGATATCTGGTAAATTCCGCTGGTGAGGTTATAATCATGGAACGGGTTAGCTCTATCATAAAGGTGAGCAGTAATCCTTTAATGGCATATTTATAACCCTCCTGCTCCAGCCTTAGCTCCTCAAGGATACCAAGGGTTAGGGAATAAAGATAGGGACTGGTGTATTTGGAATAAATATGTGGTACATTGGATGATTTATACCAAAGCATCTCGTTGGGAAGTCCCTTGGGATAAAAATCAAGAAGGAGAACCTCAGGATTAAGGTATAGGTATTCGCAGTAATCATTCTCCGGTACAGTATCTGGTGTATTCGTTGCAAAATGCATGGAATAGGGAGCGATAACAAAAAAATCACCTTTACTTAAAGTATAATTCTTACCTTCCACGGACAGATTCTTATTGCCCTCATAGCATATCCCTATTTCAATGCAATTATGAAAATGAAAAAAGGGTGGATTAGAGGGGTCAATCTCTTGATATTGATAGTCTCCCATGAATAAGGCCAATATGGGAAACTCCTGGGGAAGCTTATATTCACGATATTCAATTTCTATTTTACGGTCTCGTTCTTTATACATAGGAACCTCTCATTATCGTAGATGTCAATTTTAATTATATCCTGTGGGAATATGTTTGTAAATATAATGTAGTAGAGATTAATACCATTAATATTATGGGGTGTACATATGGATAGAATACTTAAGTTAAGAAGCTTTTTGATGGAGCATAATTTTGATATCCTTCTTATTGAAAGCGAGGTAAACCGTTTTTATTTTACTGATTTTAGATGTAACCCAGGAACTTTCCTTCTTACTAAGACAGAAGCCATTTTAATAGTAGATTCTAGGTTCTATGAAGTGGCAAAACAGACCGCAAAGGATTGTGAAGTAGTTGAAACGGAGGACAGGGATAGATTTATTACAAGCTTTTGTAAGGCAAAAAGACTTTCAAGAATAATAACAGAGGAAATAGGAATTACAGCGAGAAGATGGAGTGAATTAGGAAATCTATTAGGAGATAGAGTATTAGGAGGCAGCCTTTTAGATGAATTTATATATAAGCTTCGTAGGAAGAAGGATCAGATAGAAGTTGGATATCTGAGGAAAGCACAAGAAATTGCAGATTTGACCTTTTTACATATGCTTGACTTTATTAGACCAGGTATTACAGAGACGCAGATTAAGATGGAATTAGGACTTCATATGGTGGGCTTGGGATCAGAGAATCATGGAATGAACTTCCTGGTAGCCTCAGGCCCAAGTAGTGCTTACCCCCATGGGGGTGGTATGAATAGAGAGATAGCCCCTGGTGATTTTATTACCATGGATTTTGGTGGTCAAATCCACGGATATAGTGCAGATATGACAAGAACTGTTGCTGTGGGTAACATTAGTGAAAAGCAAAGAGAGGTATATGAGATTGTCAGAAAGGCACAGCAAAATGCCCTGGAGAATTTAGCTCCAGGTAAGGCTTGCAAAGAGATTGATAGGCTAGCTAGAGATTATATAGAACAGAAGGGGTATGGAGCATATTTTGCCCATGGTCTAGGCCATAGTTTGGGACTGGAAATTCATGAAAACCCAAGGTGCAATGAGAGTTCCTTAGATTATTTGGAGGCAGACATGATGATGACCATAGAACCTGGTATTTATATTCCAGGTGAATTTGGGGTAAGAATTGAGGATATGGTTTTAATCACCAAGGAGGGTTATGAAAATATGACAACCTCAACCCATAAGCTAATGGTTATTAATTAGGGAGGACAAAAATGGAACAAAGTGTTTATCAAAATTTCGTCAAAATACTAAAAAAAGAGTTAGTTCCAGCCCTGGGCTGTACAGAACCTATTGCCATTGCCTACGCAGCAGCTAAGGCAAGAGAGGTACTAGGGGTTATGCCCGATCAAATTACAGTGAAATGTTCGGGGAATATTATTAAGAACGTAAAGGGTGTAATTGTCCCCTCAACAGGTGATATGAAGGGTGTAGAGACCAGTGCCATCTTAGGTGTAGTTGCTGGTAAAGCCGAAGGAAAACTTGAGGTATTAGAAGGGGTGCAGGATGAAGATATCCGTCGTACCAAAGAGTTACTGGCACAAAAAGTCTGTAAAGTGGAAATACTAAGTGGAGTATCAATCTTACAGATTATTGTTGTTGTGGAAAAAGGACAGGAAACTGCTGAGGTTGAAATTAAAGATTTTCATACCAATATTGTAAGAATTGAAAAAAATGGAGAAGTTCTATTCACACAAGAGAAAGAAAAAACCCAGGACAGCGAGACAGAGGATCTAATCAAGGAGCTATCCCTTGACTTGATCTATGAATTTGCAAATATGGTAGATATCCACGAGATTAAAGAGATATTAGACAGACAGATCAGCTATAATATGCAAATTGCCAAGGAAGGCTTAGATAATAAGTATGGAGCCAATGTGGGGAAGACTCTTTTGAAAGCCTATGGACAAGATGTGAAAAACCTCGCCAAGGCTTATCCGGCAGCAGGCTCCGATGCAAGGATGGGAGGCTGTACTATGCCGGTAATTATAAATTCTGGCAGCGGTAACCAGGGTATGACCGTATCCTTACCAGTCATTGTCTATGCCCATCATCTTAATGTTAGTGAAGAAATCCTCTATAGAGCCCTGACCTTCAGTAATCTCTTGGCAGTCTATTTAAAAAGTGGGATTGGCAAATTATCCGCCTATTGTGGTGTAGTTAGTGCAGCTTGTGCCAGTGGTGCAGCCATCACCTATCTACATAAAGCATCCTTTGAGACCATTAGTAAAACCATAACCAATACCATTGGCAATGTATCAGGAATTGTATGTGATGGTGCCAAATCCTCCTGCGCAGCCAAAATTGCTTCCGCTGTGGACGCAGCCCTCATGGGGCACTATATGGCTATGGATGATAATACTTATGGTGTTGGAGAAGGACTAGTGAAAGAAGATGTGGAAAAGACAATCGATACCATCAGCAAGATGGGTAGGGATGGCATGAAGCAAACAGATATAGAGATTTTAAATCTAATGATACAATAGCTAATAGATTTTCTCCTCGGATTAAGGAAATAGATTATTACTCAAGGGTAGGAATAATATTACAAAAATACAACTTTATTCTATATACTAAAGAAGTCAACTTTATTGACGTAACTATATAATGGCGGTATAATGTGCTAGAGAGGATTAAGACGGATACCTAAGATTAGAACACAATCACTTGGCGTTAAAATACAGGTGTAATAGAAAGGAACTTGAATTTATATGGATAATAGAAAATCGATATTTATCCTTGTAAGCCAGACGGGTACAATCTTATCTAGAATTATAAGAATTTTAACCAAGGACGATTATAATCATGCCTCCATTGCTTTAGATAATACCCTTGAGGAGATGTATTCCTTTGGACGGAAGCATCCATATAATCCAGTATGGGGAGGATTTGTTAGAGAAAGCACTAAAAGTGGAACCTTTAAGCGCTTTCGAGAAACCAGAATTATATTAATCCAAATTGATGTATCGTCTAATATATTTGATGAGGTTAATAAGAAATTAGAACAGATGTATTCATTCAAAGGGGATTATCGTTATAATTACATAGGGCTTATAGGGGCATTATTCAACAAATCATATAAGAAGGAACGATGCTATTATTGTTCTGAATTTGTAAAGGAAGTATTAGTGAACTATAATATTGCTAGTAGTAAAGAATTTAAAAAGATTGTTAAGCCGGTTAATTTTCTTAAGTTAAATAAGAGTAAAATTGTATTCGAAGGATATATGAAGGAATATATTCCGGCTAGCTCTTAGCCTGGGAGATTATAATCTATGGTTTTCATAGGTTTGATAGTATAATGAGAATTTAACAAAGGGTGTTGCAAAACAAAGAGTTTTGCAACACCCTTTGTTATAGGAAAATATCTTCAATAAGATAAAAACAGATGTGCGCTTTGTAAAAAATAGACTCTCCATTTAACACTAATCTTGGTTATATTACTAAATATTACTACTTATACATTAAAATACTTCTATTTATATAATTTAATTATACTTTTGATAAAGAAAAGTAATAAACGGCTCTATTGCAATTGAAGAATTTATCTTGTAGAATATTTTTAGAAATAACAGATAACAACAAAATATCATAAAATTCGTCAATAGATACATTTACAGGACGGGAAGCCTGAACTTTGCCCCCATTGTAAATGTATCTTATTTTTTTCAAAAGCATAGTATCAATTAATACTATATATTTCTCAAATAAAGGAATTCAATACCATAATTTATCCAGTTAAGATAAATCTAAACATTGCAGAGAAAGGGAAATGATATGGAACAAAAGGCTCTTTTAGAAATGAAGGGAATTACAAAACAATTTGGTAAAACTATTGCAAATGATTGTGTTAATCTTCAGCTTTATAAGGGAGAAATTCATGCATTACTTGGAGAAAATGGAGCCGGAAAAAGTACTCTGATGAATATCCTCCTGGGAATTTATAGACCTAACTCTGGAAAGCTCTATTACAATGGCGAAAAGGTATCCATTCGTACTCCTAAGGATGCAACAAAGTTAGGCATAGGAATGGTTCATCAACACTTTGAATTAATCCCCACCTTAAGTGTTGCAGAAAATATTTTCCTTAGTACAGGCAATTGCAAATTTGTTCTTGACAAGAAGAAGATGGAGGAGACCATAGCTGGTTACTCTAAGGAGTATGGTCTTTTGGTGGATCCTTGTGCTAAAGTGTGGCAATTGTCCGTAGGTGAACAGCAAAGAGTTGAGATTATGAAGCTCCTATGCAGAAATTGTGAAATTTTGATCTTGGATGAACCTTCAGCAGTTCTTACTCCACAAGAAGCAAAGGAAATGTTTAAGACTTTACGAATAATGGCAGACAGTGGTAAGGCTGTTATTTTTATTTCTCATAAGATGAATGAGGTTATGGAGAATGCAGATAGAATTACCGTCTTAAAGAGCGGAAGAATTGAAGATGAGATGCTTTCTAAGGATGCTACAATAGAGCGTCTGACCAAAGGGGTAGTTGGGACAAGAACCCTTGATAAAACCAGTCATGAGAGAAAGAAATCCCTTGGAGATACAATTATTAAGATTGAAGGATTACATGCCAATAATGATAAGAATCTTCCGGCCCTTAAGGATGTTTCCTTTGATATTCGTGCAGGTGAGATATTTGCCATCGCAGGTGTTGCAGGAAATGGCCAGAGAGAATTAGCTGAAACGCTTGCAGGATTACGCAAATCTGTATCAGGAAGAATTGTAGTAAGGGGAAAAGATATCACCAGATATTCCGCTGCACAGCGAATTAGGGAGAAAATTGCTTTCATTCCTGAGGATAGACTACATATGGGATTAGTGCCCGGTATGAGTATGACAAAGAATGCCATATTAAAAGAGTTTCGATCCAAACACTTTAGTAGAGCAGGGATATTAAAAGGTACTGCAACCAAAAAGATAACTCAAAAGCATGTTGAGGACTATGAGATAAGAAATGGCGGTATGGAGCTACCCATCAGTATGATGTCCGGTGGTAATCAGCAAAAGCTTCTGGTAGCTAGAGAGGTAAGTAATGAACCATCTTTAATTATCGCTGCCTATCCTGTAAGAGGCCTTGACATTGGTGCAGCTGATGCCATTAATAGAATTCTAATTGAGCAAAGTGAAAGAGGCGCTGGAGTCATATTTATTTCTGAAGAGCTGGATGAAATATTTCAGTTGTCAGACCGCATTGCAGTATTTTGTGATGGTAAACTTATGGGAATTCGTAATACAAGTGAAACCAATTATGATGAAATCGGACGAATGATGTCTGGTGAGAGTGCATAACAAATTCAGAATGGAGAATATGATGATTCTAAAAAATATTCGATTAGAAAAAAAACATACAAGATCAGCATCAATGGCAATTTTAAATCCAATTTTATTTATGTTTTTGGGCTTAGCCTTTAGTTCCATCTTTATTATGTTTATGGGATTTTCACCACTAGCGGTATTTTCAAAGATGATTAAGTATTCCTTCTTAAATATGAGAGGACTCAGTGGAAGCATTACAGCCGGATTACCCCTCATGTTTTGCGGACTCAGCGTTGCCCTTGCTTTTAGAATGAATTTAAATAATATAGGAGCTGAGGGGCAATTTGCCATAGGCGCTATTATGGGCGGAGGCTTTGCCATCTTCGCACCGGATATGCCAGTCTTTCTTAAGATGATTCTTATGTTTTTCTTCTGTGCTCTGGGTGGAATGCTCTGGGCTATGATAGCAGCAGTGATGAAAGCTTTCTTTAATGTAAGTGAAACCATTGTTACACTCATGTTAAATTACATAGCCTTACTTTTTCTTGATTATCTGACCTATGGTCCCTGGATGGCATCGGGACAGACAACAGCAATCACAGAGACAATTCCAAAAGCCTTATATCTACCCTATTTCGGTAAGACAGGTATTAGCAGCGGAATTGTGGTTGCAATCATAATCGCTCTGCTTTTATTCCTGTTCTTAAAATATACAACGGTGGGATACCAAATTGAGGTCATCAAGAACAGTATTTCCAGTGCAGAATATGCAGGTATCAATGTTAAGAAAAATATAATCTTGGTTCTCGGTTTAAGTGGTGCTATTGCAGGGCTTGCTGGATTTGTTGAGATTGCAGGTGTTGTTCATCGTATTCAGACCCAGATGCCCAATAATAGTGGTTACACAGGTATTGTTATTGCATATTTAAGCCAATTTAATCCTATCGCAGTAATCATTGTTTCCATTCTTTTTGGTGGTTTGGAAAATAGCTGCGCAGCTGTGCAGCTTATGGGTGTGCCTTCCCAGATTGCCACCATGATACAAGGCAGTATTATGATATTTGTAATTGCCGGAGAGTTCTTTAACCGTTATAAGGTTACTTACTTAAGAGAAGGTAAGAAGGGAGGGGCAAGAGCATGCAAACTTTAATCACTTCCATCGCTGCCATCTCCATTGTCTATGCCAGTTCCATTCTCTATGCAGCCATTGGCGAGATTATGGCACAGAGAGCCGGCGTCATGAATCTTGGAACAGAAGGAATTATGCTAATGGGAGCAGTGAGTGGCTTTATGGCTGCTTACTATACCAAAAGCTTACCCTTAGCCATGCTTGCTGTAATCTTAGTGGGATGTACCCTGGGCCTAGTCTATGCTTTCTTAACAGTGACTCTACAGGCAGATCAGACTGTATGCGGTATGGCCTTTCTAACCTTTGGTGGTGGCCTTAGTGGTTTTATTGGAAAGAATGTGACAGGAATTGCTTCTGATGTTAAGTTTCATAAATTACCTATTCCAGTACTTTCAGAAATTCCAGTAATAGGTGAGGTTTTATTTAATCAAGATATTCTAGTCTATGCAATTTACTTCATTGTTCCTCTTAGTATGTTTTATATCTACCGTACCAAACCGGGTATGATACTTAGAGCCTTGGGTGAGAATCCAGCGGCACTGGATGCAACTGGCGTGAATGTGTTTGCCCTTCGTTATGGTTATGTCATATTTGGCAGTGCCATGGCAACTATTAGCGGTGCCTGTATCTCCTTGTCCTATACAAACTTCTGGAATGAGGGTATGACAGGGGGTAAGGGATGGATTGCTTTCTCTCTTGTAGCCTTTTCCAGATGGAATCCAGCAAAAGCAGCGCTGGGAGCAGTACTATTTGGTGCCATCAGTATCCTGGGTATGAATATGCAGATTTATCTGCCGGGAGTACCTTCCCAGTGCTATAGCATGTTACCTTATCTAGCAACAATCATCGCTTTATTTACTACAACAGGAACCTTTAGAAAGAAACATTCCGATGAGCCAGCAGCTCTTTGTCTGCCCTATGACCGAGAAAATCGCTGATTTATCATTAATTCATGAATAAGGATTAAAAATGAATACAAAAGTGATTCATTTTAAATAAAGGAGTTTCCGCAAAGAGCGGAAGAATGGAGGAAATGATGAATAAGAAAATAGTTAATGTTATTCTGGTATTGGTTTTGATCACATCTCTCTTAGTGGGATGTTCAAAGGAAGGTACACCAAGTAGTAAAGGAACTAAAACTCTAGATATGTCAACAATTAAAATTGGTGAAATTACCTCTTTTGTTATAAATGATGGTGGCTGGTGCCAAGCAACTCATAATAGCATTTTAAATGCAATGAAGAAGCTTGGAATTCCAGAAGAAAATCTTCTTGTTATTGAAAATGTATCAGAAGATCAGGCTTCCATTAAGAATGCCTATGATGCTCTGGCAGCAGAAGGTGTTAATATAATTATTGGTGCTAGTGCAGGTTATGCAACATTTCTTAGTGAACTGGCAGCGCAAAATACGGATATTGTAATTGCCCAGCAGGGTGATAAAGTAGAGAGTTTGATTGGTTATCAGGTTCGTAACTATGAAGGTATGTTCTTAGCAGGTTATGCTAGTGCATTGATGTCTGAGGGAGATACTCTTGGTTTTGGCGGTAGTGTATCTGAGGCTTCTGTTCGTTCCGCAATCAATGGATATGCTCTTGGCGCTAAGTATGCAAATCCTAACGCAAAGGTACAGTTAGTATGGACCAATAGCTGGTATGATGTTGATCTTGAGACCCAGAGTGCAATGACCTTAATCAACCAGGGAATTAAATATATGGGTATGGAGGCATCTTCTCCTGCAATTCCTCAGACTTGTGAAGCAAACAATGCATTCTGTATTGGGTATAATGTAGATATGAAGGATCTTGCACCGAAAGCAGTGCTCTTCTCCTATGTGTGGAACTTTGAACCAATCTTCACTAAGATTATTACTTCTGTTGTAGAGAAGACCTATACAGCTGATGATTACTATTATGAAGGTGGAGAATGTGCAGCAATTACAGAGTTTAATGCTGATTTAGTTCCTGCTGATGTACAAGAGAAGGTGTTACAAGCAAAGGAAGATATTGCTGCAGGTAAAATCACAGTCTTTGGTGGTGAATTAAAGGATAATGAAGGTAATACGTTAGTAGCAGCAGGTGAGACTCTTAGTGATGAGAAAATTAATCTTCAGGAATTCTTAGTAGAGAATGTAATCGGTAGTTGGAAGTAGAATTGGAGGCTTAAATTGGAAAAGACAGTAGAAAACTTAAAGAAACTAATCCGTGCGGGAAGAGGAATGCTTCCTGCTTCAAAAGTAATACTTAATGGTAATCTTGTTAATGTAATGACCAGTGAGATTTATCCGGCAGATGTGGCTATCTATGAAGATACCATTGTTGCTGTGGGTGATGTCAGCGCCTATATGGGAGAAGGAACTGAGATTATTGATGCTAAGGGTAAATACCTGGTTCCAGGTCTCATTGATGGGCATATTCATAGTGAGTGCAGTAAGCTTAGTATGACCAGCTTTGCTAAGGCAGTGGTTCCTTGTGGAACCACAAGCATAATCTCCGGCCTTGATGAATACATATCAGTAGCTGGTATCGAGGGATTAAAAGAAGTATTTGAGGAGATTAATTTAAGCCCTCTTAAGGTCTTCTGGGGTGCTCCTCATAAGACCCCTTATACCTACCCAACCTCTACTATCGCTTGTAATTTTAATGGTGATATTCACCGTGAAGTGCAGAAGTGGCCGGAATGCTATGGTGTATGGGAAACAGTACGTGAGTCTGTAATTGAAGAGGATGAGAATACCTTAGCTGCCATTGCAGAAGCATCCAGGAATCGCTTGCCCGTATTTGGTTGTGCACCTATGGCAAGAGGTAAGGACTTAAATGGCTATCTCTGTGCCGGTGTAAGACTGGATCATGAAAGCTATGATCATGAGGAAGTAGTGGAGAAGATGAGAAATGGCATGCATATGCTCATCCGTGAGTCTTCAGTAACCCATTTCCTTAAGGAGAAAATCAGAGCAGTGACAGAAGTAAATCCATACCTGGCAAGAAGAGTAAGTTTTTGTACTGATGATGTGATTCCTTCTGACATAATAGAAAAAGGACATTTGGATAATTTGGTTCGCTTGGCAATACAAGCCGGTGTTACGCCTATGACTGCTATTCAGATGGCAACTATCAATAGCGCAGAAGCATATCGCATTGATGATAAAGTGGGTTCTATCTGTCCAGGCAGAATAGCTGATATTCTATTGGTAGATACTCTTGAGAATTTTAAAGTAGATACAGTTATTACCAATGGAAAATTGGTTGCTAGAAATGGTAAGCTAATATATGATTTAAAGGCACCAAAGAGAAGCTCCATCTTAAGTAGCAAGCTAAAATGTAAACTAACTACCAAAGAGGATTTCTTATATAAAGTATCCCTTAAGGAAGGAACTGCTAAAGTCCTTGCCATGGATGTGAAAGGTCCTTTTGTTCGAAAGAGAAGAGATGTAGTCTTAAAGGTAGAGGATTATATTGTACAACCTGATACCACACAGGATGTGGCTATGGTGTCAGTACTGGAACGTTTTGGTATCAATGGTAACAAATCCCTAGCTTTTTGCTCCGGCTGGAATTTGAAAAAGGGTGCTATGGCATCCTCTGCAGCACCGGATGATAACAATATAATTGTCATGGGTGTGGATGCTGGGGATATGTCAGTTGCGGTTAATTATCTAATTGAAAATGGTGGTGGACAGGTAATTGTAGCTGATGGAAAAATCCTTGGTTTCTTACCCCTTCCTGTGGGTGGAATTGCCAGTGATGAGGAACCAGAGACAATTGCAAAAGAAGAGCTGGCCCTTGCAGCTACAGCAAAAGAGCTTGGTTGTAATCTACCAGAGCCTTTGATGTACATGTTCTTCTTACCAATTACTGCAATCCCTGATTATGCAATTACGGATGTGGGTCCTGTAGATTGTGTAAATCTAACTACCTTTGATCCTATACTTGAACTAATGGAATAAAGACTAAGTGTTTATACCCGCTGACAGACGGGGTAGAATGAAGGTGACTATGGAAAAACAAGTGTTAAAGAGAATAATCGATGTTGCAGCAGGCAAAGTTTTGGCAGACCTGGTTATTAAAAATGTAAATATTGTAGATGTATATGGTTCCACTATCATAGAGGGCAAGGATATTGCCATCTGTGAAGGGAAAATTGCAGGTGTTGGTGACTATGAGGGGATTAAAACAATCGATGCCCAGGGCCAATATGCTGCCCCAGGTTTCATTGATGGTCATATTCATATTGAATCTTCTTATGTTACCCCTGAGGAGATAGGACGACTCCTTGTTCCTCATGGCGGAACAACGATTATTGCGGATCCTCATGAAATCGTTAATGTTTGCGGAATGACAGGAATGAAGTATATGTTAGAGGCAGCACAAGGGACGAAGCTAGATATTAAATACATGCTTCCCTCCTGTGTACCTGCAACCCCTTTTGAACATGCAGGTGCTAATATCGATGCAGAAGCTATGAAGGAGCCAATCAAGGAGGAGCAAATTCTTGGGCTCGGTGAATTCATGAATTATGTGGGTGTTGTGGGTGCCGATGATGAGGTCTTAAATAAGCTTCTTGTAGCAATCAATGAGAATAAATTGATAGACGGACACAGCCCTAATGTCTTTGATAAAGAGTTAAATGCCTATGCTGTGCCAAGAATTCGTACAGATCATGAATGCGCTACAGGAGAAGAGGTATTAGATCGTATCTCAAGGGGTATCTATGTCCTTCTAAGAGAGGGCTCTGCTTGTCATAACCTAAGAGAGAATTTAAAAGTGGTCAATGCAGTCAATAGCCGTCGTTGCCTCCTTTGCTCTGATGATCGTCAACCTAAGACAATCCTTAAAGAAGGCCATCTTGACAACCATCTTCGTATCTGTGTAGAAGAGGGAGTGGATCCAATCCTTGCTATCCAGATGGCAAGCTTAAATGCAGCAGAATGCTATCGTCTAGAGGATCGTGGTGCCATCGCACCAGGACTTCGTGCAGATATTGTTCTACTGGATAATCTAAGAGATTTTAATGTAAAGCGTGTGCTTATAAAGGGAGAAGAGGTTGCAAGAGACGGGGTGTATCTTCCTGAGGTTAGACGATATGATTGCAGCAGTGTAAGCGGTCAATTTCATGTGAAAGATTTCTCTAAAGAGAAATTAAAGCTGGCTTTAAAATCCAACCATGTTAATGTTATTGATATTCTTCCTGGAGGCGTTGTGACCGCCAAGGGAACAGCCATGGTGAAAATCGATGACCAAGGTGATTTTATCTTCCTGTCAGAGCAGGATATTGTTAAAGTAGCAGTGGTAGAAAGACATCAAAACACCGGGAATGTGGCGGTAGCTCTTCTTCGTGGTTATGGAATAAAAGCTGGTGCAGTAGCTTTATCCATCGCCCACGATTCCCATAACATTATAGTTGTTGGAACAAATGATGCTGATATGGCCTATGCAGTAGAACAGCTCATTGCCCAGGGTGGTGGTATAACCCTGGTGAAAGAGAAGGAAGTTATCAATCACATGCCAATGGTTGTGGGTGGAATTATGAGTGACCAAAGTGGTGAATGGGTAAAGGATAAATTAACTGAAATTCACACCCAGGCTCATGATATTTTACAAGTTAACGCCGATGTGGAGCCTGTGATGACACTTTGCTTTATGTCCCTTCCTGTAATACCAGAGCTTAAGATAACAGATATGGGTCTCTTTGATGTAACTCAATTTAATTTTATACCTCTTGAGGTAGAGGAATAATGTGAAGTAATATAATTTAACATTCTACATGAAATTGTATATTCAAGGAGTGTTTTATGGATCTATAAGAATGGCTTGTACTCAGCAGGGTACAAGCCATTCTGCTTATCAATATACGGATAATGTTATTCAATTATAAATATCACGTCTAATTGTCTAATTGTATTATCATCTCTTAACCCTAAATTCTGTTTCTAGAAGACACAATCTATCAATAAACCGGTTATAAATGCATATAGTATGGTAAATAATAGGTAAAGTATAAATCGCCGGATACCCAGGACAATCTTGACTGCCCCCAGATTAGTAATTTTTGTGGCTGGACCTGTGATCATAAATGCTGCGGCTGAACCCATGCTCATACCTGATTGTAGCCATTCCATCAGCAGGGGAATGGTCCCTCCACCACAGACATATAGGGGGACACCGATGGTTGCTGCCATGAGAACACCAAATCCCCGGTGGCTTCCAAAAAGACCTACGAAAGCATCAGCAGGAATATAACGTTGAAATAAAGCAGAGAGCAAAATACCCATTAGAAAATAGATACTTGTTGCTTTTACATTTCTCCATATGTTTTTCACCAGTCGTAGGAGAATATTGGGGTCCGTGTCTCGGTTTGCAGGTTCGGCAAATCCGAAAAAATTAAAGAAGCTCTTATTCTTGTAAAAATAGCGTACACATACTCCTGCGGTAATTCCACATATTAAGCAAGATACAAAGCGTATTATAACCGCATTCCTGCCCAAGGCTGCACTGTAAATCAACAGCTGTGGATTGAGTAGAATCGAACTCATCATAAATGCTGTGAGCCAGTCATCCCTCATGCCCTTTTGGGAGAAGGAAGCAGCGATAGGAATCGTTCCGTACATACAAAGGGGAGATGCAATCCCAAGCAAACTTGCCGGAATAATGCCAAAGACCCCCAGCTTTTTGTTCTGCATAACGAGAAACAACTTATGTATCTTCTCTTTTCCAAATACGGAGATTATAGAGCCTAGTACAATACCAAAGGCCCAATATGCAGCAATCTGCTCAAACTGAACACTAAAGTAATAAGAGATGTAGATGAATTCACGATTTAGTACATCAATCATCGATATTTACCAGTTGATAGGTTTTACTACCAAGGCCGATCTCTTCTCCATGATCCAAGATATGGGTACCATTTAATAATTCTATTCTTTTTATGAGTTTCTCCCCATCGGGAGCTTCATATACTTGATCTACACAGGCTTGATCTAATGCTACCGGGTCTAGGGACGCTAGAATGCCAATATCATGCATATCCGGTTTTGCAGGATTTGCATCACAGTCGCAGTCAACGGACATATTGTTCATGACGTTGATATATAAAATTCTGTCACCTAAGCTATCTGCAACCGCTTTTGCAGCCTCTGCCATAGACTCCAGAAAATCATCCTGGGGAGTAGTCGCAACAAAAGTTTTGCTTTGCTTTCCTGCGCTGTGAATAAGCCTTTTTCCTTCAGCAGAAGCAATACCAATAGATATATTCTTGAGAGCCCCACCAAAGCCGCCCATGATATGGCCCTTAAAATGAGATAGGACAACAAAGAAGTCATAATTCTCAAAATTAGCTCCAACCAGATCTTCTGTAAGGTGTTTTCCACCTTCTATGGGAAGGCTGATACTGCCATCTGCATCCATGATATCTACCTCTGCAATGTCTGTGAACCCATGATCCTTAGCAACCTGTAGATGTAAAGCAGTGCTGGTACGGGAGCCGCCGTATGTTGTGTTGCATTCTACTATAGTACCATCAAAAGATTGAACAAGTTCTTTGATAAGGTCAGGAGAAAGAAAGTTAGTACCACCAGGTTCGCCAGTGCTGATCTTTACAGCAACATTACCCGTAGCTTCTTTGTCGAGGGCTTTATAGATAGCCATCAGTCCCTCAGGACTGATATCCGTTGTCATATACACCTTTGGTCCATCCACTGTTTCAGTTGCTTCTTTATCCTCTTGTGTCTCATCAAGGGGATTGTTGGTTATAGCCTGAGAAGGTTCTATTTCCTTATTTACTTCCTCTCCACTGTTATTAGAATTTGTTTTACATCCTGTCAGTATAAAAAGGAGCAGGATGAAGACTAACATTATAGAAAATCCTCTTTTCACTCTTATTTTCCTCCCTAGGGTTCATACATAATAATTGTTTTCTCATATCATAATCCTTTTGATTAAATGAGATACCCTTCTGTAGAAAAGCATTATTTACTAAGTATGGATATCATATAGAGAGTACCACTATTACCTTTTATGTCAATAATCCTATACTTTTTTCCAATACTATTTGCTGATTTTACCAATTAAGACAATGCCTAGTTTGTGCCAACCCCTTTGATATCCAGGAAAGAAATTATTATCATATTTGCTGTGAAAAATGATGGAAGTGATCGAATACATATGAAAGCATATGAAAGAGAAAGCAAGGCGAAAGCAAGGGGACTTTAATTATTACCATATATAATACAATAAAATAACATAATTTAACAATTTGTGTTGCTTATTACCATAATATGGATTAGAATAAACTGGTGATAAATAAAAGTTAGGGTTATACATAATATAAAATGATTAAATAATATAGTAGATACGGAAACGCAGGAAGTTAATCTTGTTAAATAGAATAACTGGGTAGAACTTCTGTATTATTTAAGATACACAAAAGGGGGATATATATGAAAAGGGGATTGTTATTCGTAACTATACTTTTATGGTGTGGTTTGCTGTTATGTGCTTGTAATAAGAAAGTGGACAAAGAGGTCAATGAGATTGATCAAGAGGAAGTTGTGTACGACTACGATTTAAGTGACGTGTCTGCATTTTGTGTGGATCAGGAAGGAATTCTATATACCCGCTCAGTAGATAATAATAGAATGCAGGTGGTGGACAAGGAAGGGAAGGTAATTAAGGAATATACAGATATGTTTGAAGCTTTTTTTGGTGTCTATGATAAATCCTTATATTATTTATCTTTTTTTACCCTTAATGAATTAGATTTAATAACAGGTGAGTCAAGATTATTATGTGAGATTGATAGCAAGGGGACAAATTACCAACAATATAATGGTCTCGTGGCTTTTAAGAATTATGTTTTCTTTATTCAAAAAGGTATCCATGATGAGAAACAGGCAGCAGTAAGATATGATGAGAATGATACATATGTCTATGAGGGTGAAATTTTACATTGTTATGATATAGAGAAAGAGGAGCTAACAGCTATTGCTATTCCTAATATCAAGCTCATAGCCAAGAAAAATGATACTGAACTATTGATTTATGCTTATGACGACATAGGAGGATATTACTTCTCGACTTATGACCTTAATAAGGGAGAAATGACAGATAAAATATATACAGAGATGAAGGTAGACTATATATTATGTATGGCTTATGATGATGAACTGGATAGGATAGTCTGTTCAGGGAGTGATGGTTTGTTTGCCTTTGATATGAAAGAACCAGAAGCCCAAGCCTTTTTTTATGAAAAAAGTCGTACTAATTTCAGTGGCAATGGTCTTTATTATCTTGATGGTTACACCTATTGCATCTATTATTGGGATAATGCTTGCAAAATATCTAAGGTTTATAATAAAGCTTTAATCAAGGATAATCCTGTACTCAAATGCTACAGTGTTACAAACTTCTATTTGCCTAAAGAATTGGGCTATAAGATTGATTATTGTAAAGTGGGGTGGAGTGAACTCGCTACTGCTCTTATGGCAGGTGATAGTAATTATGATTTTGCCATCCTATCTTCTGGTTATGAAGAGGCTAAAAGTATTCGTAATCTGGGGGCTTATGAACCTCTTAACGCAGTAGATGGTGTGGATGGGCTATTGGAACAGTGTTTTGACTATATAAAAGAAGCAGCAACCATTAATGGTGATATCTGGATGCTTCCTATTGGAGTAGAGTGCCCTGTTTTGGTCTATAATAGTGAGGTTTTTCGTAGCTTTGGTATTGATATAAAGACTATTAATACTTATGAGAAATTTTTTGATGTAATATTAACTTTTTCCAAGGATAGTTCCTTGGACTATGGTGCAGGAATAACATACATGACATCGGATATTGTAAATAAATATTTGGCTTATTATGCAATCGAGGACAACAAAGCACATTTTAAAACGGAGCTGTTTGAAAAATATGCCAACATTATGTATAAAAATATTGAGTATTCAAATTCAGGTTCTATATATACTCGTTACGTAAGTGATCACTATGATCCTATCAAAGCAAATGGGATTGGTATGGAGGAATATAAGGACTTTTACTATACGAAAGTTGCCTTTGACATGATGAGGAGTATGTCTTGGCTATATAATTATTATCCCTATGAATATTTAAAAGCCATAGCAATGCCTGGCTTAGAAGAAGATAAGGAGCTAAAAAGTATAGCAGAGTGTTACTTTATTATACTTAATCCCAGTTCAAAGAATTTGGACTTAATGAAAGAATACCTGACAGAGGTATGTGAGGTATTAAAAGGAGATACAAACTCCTTTATGCGAAAGGACCTGGATTTTAGTGACATTCCTTTAAGGCAGCAGGTACAGGAAATATACGCCCAAGGAGAAGTGTATTTTCAGGAACCTTATGAGATTGTAGGTGATGAACTATCTGCCTATTATTATGAGGGTAAATCCCTTGATGAGGCAGTGGCAGAGATGGAGCGCAAGATGAACATGTATTTGAGAGAATAGAGCATTGCTTATTCCTAGATTTAGCTAGGGAATATCTGAAAGAGGTATGAGGCCATCGCAGAGATGGAGAGAAAGATGAATATGTACTTAAGAGAATAGGGGATTGATAGTCAAGTGATAATAGGAAGAGGGAGATATATAAAATGAGAAGGAATAAAAAGATGTTATTAGTCATATTGTTATTACTTTGTCTCACTGTAATTGGATGTAAAGGGGACGATAAAACGGCAGATAATCAGGGGACAAGTATCAGTAAGGATTCAGATCTTAAGGAAGTGGATAAAAACCAAGGAAACGTTGGTGAAAAAGAAAAAGAAGAAGATGATAAGTTAATCACTCCATTGCCAGAATTTGATGGCATAAAGATAAATCAGAGTACAATTATAGGACTAGGCAATACGCCCGGTAATCATGCCAACGGAGGCTTCCTGTGTGAAAGCGACGGATGGCTCTATTACGCTGATTATAATAATGGAGGTTATCTTTGTAGAAAGAAGTTGGATGGTACTGAAAAGCAAATTCTGGTTGAAGAAAAATGTGGCAATATTAATGTGCTAAATGGTTTTATCTATTATCAACGTCAACAAGGGAAGTATATACTAAAAAGGTGCACCTTAGAGGGTAAGGATGTGATTGAGCTAACAGATGTAGGTATTTGGGATTATGTTCTCTCTGAGGATACCATATATTATAGTACAGACTTTTTACAAAGGATGGATCTTGATGGAAATAATATTCATCAGTTAACTGAGAATGGTGAGTTTAGTAAATTGGATTTATATGGGGACTATATTTTCTGTACAGATTATACAACGCTCAGTATCCTTGCAGTTAAAAATGATGGTAGTGAGAAAGTACTTGTGAAGGAAAATGCAAAGGGATATGATGTTATCGGTGATTATCTTTATTATTATGATGAAATCAATTTTAGTATGATGGGTTGTTTACATATTCCTACAGGCGAAATCAAGATGGTAGAATTTGGACTTCTTCCCAACCTATGGGAAGATAGTTTGTATATTCATAACGGTAATACCATAAAACAATTTGATCTGGAACATAATTTAATCAATGAGTTTGAAGTATTAAATACAGATTCAGAAGATGAAGTAATGATTGAGGGGCTTTATATTGTAGGAGGTAATTTTTATATTTTATACAGGCCTATACAGAGCAGTTATGATTTGATGTATCTTGCATCCGTTGATTTATCTACTGGAGAATTAATAAAGTTTGAATAGAAGAGCAAATATAAGATAAGTAGAAAGAAGGCATGTAGTGATAGGTTATATATCTTTCACTATATGCAAAATACGTATACAGGAGTGGAGATTAGTATGAACAAAAAGTATAACTTGAAATGTATTCTTCTACTGTTTCCAAGTTTAATAGGTATAGCAATCTTTTATGTTGTGCCCTATTTCAGAGTTATTTTCTATTCTTTCATTGATAACCAGTTTAGAAAGAACTTTATTGGTTTAAAGAATTACAAACTGTTATTGCAGAATACATACTTCCAATTGGCTTTTAAAAATTCCCTATTACTAATACTGATAGGAGTACCCACCTTGGTGTTAAGTGCCTTATTGGTAGCTGTCTTGTTTCTAAATATGAGTAGGAGATGGAAAAGACTTAGAGTATCTTTTGTTCTACCTATGTTGCTTCCTACCTCCAGTGTTGTTATTATTTGGCGTGTTATCTTTCATGGTAATGAGACTGTGTTGCCCATATTTCTATTGTTTATCTGGAAGAATATTGGTCTCGCAGTAATATTATTTTGTGCTGCTTTTTCCTTGCTAGAACCACAGGTTTATGAGGCGGCAAAGCTTGACGGTGCATCGGGGTTAAGATTACATAGAAATATTACCATGCCACTAATTATGCCTACCATATTCTTCGTAACATTGCTAGGTATTGTGTACAGCTTTAAGATTTTTAGAGAAAGCTTCCTGTATTTTGGGACCCAATACCCCCCGGATCATAGTTATACTTTACAATATTATATGAATAATCATTTTCTTAAGCTTAATTATCAAAATCTGGCTACGGCTGCCATCTTAACTTCAATTCTTATTTACATTATTGTATTCTTTGGGATTAAGATTCAAAAAAGATTGGCCTGATTTTAAGTTCAGGGGAGAGGAAATAATCTGCCATATGAAGAAAATAATTTTAAGATTTGGTATTGTCATATTATCTCTGGTATTTGTATTGCCAGTTCTATTAACATTATTTAGTTCTTTTACATCAGGAGCCTTATTAAGTGAAATTAAAGAGACTGTGAATCTCATACCTAAGGGATTTAGTTTTGTAGGCTATTATGATATTTTAATAGAATATTCATGGTTTATTCGGGGGTTTTGGAACTCGATATTTTATGCTTTAGTAATCACTGTAATAAATATTCTTATATCAGTTCCGGCAGCTTATGCTTTTAGTGAGGCAAAGTTTAAAGGTAAGAGTATCTTATACTTTTTCTATATTGTGTTAATGATGATGCCAATTCAGGTTACTATTTTACCTAATTATATTGGCCTTCGGGATATGAAGCTTATGGATACGCCTTTTGCTATTATCTTGCCGGCAATCTTTGCACCTTTTGGCGTGTTTTTGATGTGTCAGTATTTGAGTGGCTTGGAAAAAAGTACCATTGAAGCTGCTCGTCTTGAGACTTCCTCAGTATTAACCATACTGATTCAGGTGGTAGCACCTCAGGTACGTACTTGCATTCTTGCTTTATTCGTCTTTATATTTGCGGAGAATTGGAATATGGTGGAGCAGCCCAATGTATTCTTGACGAATATAAAATTAATGCCTCTTTCTGTATTGCTAGCCATCTCAGAGAATGTGAACTTGGTAATTTTATTAGCAGGTTCCGTAATCTTTATGCTTCCGATTGTCATATTGTATATGTATTTCCATGATAGTCTTGAGGCAGGATTGGAGAGTTTTAAAGTATGATGAATAGTAGAAGAATTAATACCTTTACCTTTTTGTTTTTCGCTTTTATGTTGTTTATTACGCTCTTTTCAGAGGATTTGCATCATATGGCCCTACCTAAGGTAAAGACAGCTGTTGCTATGAGTAAAGAATTCCCCTTTACTTTTACAAATGAAAATGGTGATTTAGTTAATACAACTCTTGTTATGAAAGCAGTTCCTAAAATAGCTCTATATAATAATAGTGTCTATACGTTGGAAGAGAGAGAAGATGGTATATATATTGTATCAACCCCAGTAGTGATAGGGGGAGAGAAGGATGGCTGGATTAATATTGAGGAAGGAATAAGTAAAGGTATTAAGGTGGTTATTGGCAGTGATAGAGAGCTTGTGTCTGGCATGAGGGTTTTGGAGGTACAAGAGGATGAATAAGGTATATTATGGGATAATTGCAATCATCTGCATCCTTTTATTAGGATTATATTTTGAGTTTGACCAAATGCCAGAAGGTATCTTGGTATCTTCACCTAAGGAGTTGGTACAAGTGGATTATGATGTGTTAATCCAAGAACTACAGATGCAGGATCTGGGTGTAGAAGGAGACCTTCATTATAAGTATCTTGTTATACCTAGAGATAACTTGGGTAAAATATTTCATAATAAATTACAGGAAGATCAACCAGAAGCTGATATCCGTAATATCACTGAGGAAAAACAGCTAAAGCTGCAATTTATTAAGTTTCTTTGGTTTCTTTTCTTTGTATTAATACTACACAATATGGCAAGAAGGATAATGAATAGTAAATATAGAAAGTTTCGATTTTTTATAAATACAATTTCTTTCTTTATTATCTGTCTTTATATGAAATATCAGATTAGGATACCTTCTAGGTGGATACCAATCAAGTTAATAGATCTAGGTGGTTGGTATCATAACATAAGTTCTTATTACAATGAGAGATATGAAACTAGGGAATTAACTCAAAGGATAATAAATCTGCAAGAGAATAGAATTGGTATATATCTCATATTACTAATCCTAGGGGTATTCTTCCTCTTGCTTCTATCCTATAAGATAAACAAGACTAGGGTGTTAAAGGAAGTGTAAAGGAGATGTAAAGTATACGAATGGTCCTAAGAATGAGGAGGCTTATTCCCAGTTCATTAACTGTAGACCATGATACACTTCAGTTTGGCACAACTAGGGAAGATGTACATAGCAAAATCTAATCTGCGCTATGATTTAGCAAATAAGAAAGAGGCTATAGGTAACCTTATCTATTACAGATAATAAGGTTATGCTGCAGCCTCTTTCTCTTTCTATTTATAACTCCCAAAGAGCATGATACTTTCTATTATATTTCTTAAAAGTTCGTAGTACCTCTCTTGATTAGTTCAGCTGAGAATACGGTTTTTAAGGGAGCCTCGATCCCTTGTAGGACATTCATTAGAGTGGAGACACAATTGTTGCACACAAATTCCAGTTTATTGTCGATGGAAGATAACTCAGGATCACTGCATTCTGCGATAATGGAGTTATTGTATCCAATAACCGCCAGCTCTTCGGGAACGGAGAGTTGGTTTTGCTGTGCAAACTTTAAGGCACTGATGGCCAAGGAATCATCAGAGGTAATGATAGCATCTATTGGGATACCATTATGATATAGGTTATTTAGATGGTCTCTAATCTCTGCGATGTCGCCATTTACATATTGCACATAGGATTCCTGCATGGCATCATTCCGGTCTAGATTAACAGCAGCCAGATATCCGGATAACTTCTTCTGACCACTGTAAGATTTGGCATTATATAGATATAGAATATTCTTACGTCCATTATTTTGCAATGCCTTAGTGGCATCATAAACTGCTTGATAATCATCACAGAGGGAACAGAAGATGTTTTCTCCACTAAGAGCACCATTGATAATGATGATAGGGACAGTTTTAGCGGCGTCTTTAATATACATATTACTTTCGTTGTCTGCTTCGACGAAATTGGAGCCTACCAAGATGATGGCATCCGTATGTTTGGATAGTAATAGGTTCATATAGTATTGCTTGTCCTGAAGATCAAAACCGGTACAACAAAGAAGAGAGTCGTAATTATTCCTGCGTAGGGCCTGTTCTATGAGAAAGATTGCTCTTGCAGCATAGGGATCAGAGGAATCAGCACAGAGGATTCCCACGATTTTCATGGTTTTTAATCCCAGTCCCCGGGCAAAGGCGTTAGGAGTATAGTCATTTTCTTTGATTATTTCCAAAACTTTATTTCTGGTTTTCTCACTAACATAAGCATTCCCATTAAGTACACGGGAAACTGTGGCTATGGACACTCCGGCCTTTTTAGATATATCGTATATATTCATTCTTTGACACCTCGTATGATGGAATACTATTATCCTATAGTGTAAATGATGTTCTATTTCTTGACAAGACAAAATGTAAAAGTATAGAAAATGAATAAGTAACCGCTTACAATGGAAATTATATACTACTATCTTTAACATTTCAATAAAAAGATTATTATGTACATATCATACAAAAATGATTGTATATAATTGACATAAAAAGAGAATATGCTTAATTATACCAAAAAATATATTGACGATATTGTTGATTTGAGATAAAATGCAAATGTAAGCACTTACATATTTGACTTGACTTATTACGGGAGTTTATGGGAATGAAAAGCAATTTCAGGAAAATAATTAAAAGGAGAGAAAAAGATGAAAAGATTTACTGTATTATTATTAACCTTAGTAATGGTATTTTCTTTGGTGGCATGTGGTAAAGAAAAACCCACCACAAGCGATAAGACAGATGATTCCAAACAGACTTCAACAGATGTTACACCAAAGTCTGAGGAACCAACTACAGCAGTGGATAAAGCTGAGGAGAAAGAACCCGTTACAATTACCTTCTCTTGGTGGGGTGGAGACACAAGACATGATGCAACTTTAAAAGCCATAAATAAATTCATGGAAGTATACCCTTATATCACTGTTGAGCCTCAGTATGGCGCATGGACAGATTGGGAGACCAACATGGCAACCGCTTTTGCTACAGGAACAGCACCAGATGTTAACCAGATTAACTGGAACTGGATTACTTCCTTTAGTTCAGATGGTAGCATTTACAAAGATCTTAACCAATTTTCAGACATAATTAAGTTGGATGCTTATGATCAGAAGGCATTAGACCAATGTGTTTTAGCAGATGAGCTTCAGGCAATCCCTGTTTCTATGTCCGGTAGAATTTTCTATTGGAATAAGGCTACTTTTGACAAAGCAGGCATAGCTACACCAACAACCTTAGAAGAGTTATATACTGCAGGTGAAACCTTTAAGACTGTATTAGGAGATGATTATTATCCCCTTGGCATCAATGAATATGACAGAATGATATTGTTGGTATATTATCTAGAATCAGTTTATGGTAAAGCATGGGTTGTAGATAATACTCTTCAGTATTCCTTAGATGAGATTAAGACAGGTTTAGAATTCATTGATTCTCTTGAAGACAAACATGTTATTCCAACCATCGAGACAATCATTGGTGATGGTGCTGAATCCATGGATAAGAATCCAAAGTGGATTGAAGGCAAATATGCTGGTATCTTTGAGTGGGATTCCTCTGCTTCTAAATTTATGAGTGCTTTAGCAGATGGTGGAGCAGGTTTTATGGTTGGTGAATACTTAAAAGATATGGGAGATTATCAAGGTGGTTTCTCCAAGGTATCTTTAGCATTTGCAATTAGTGAAACAGCTAAGAATCCAGAAGAATGCGCATTATTAATTAATTTCTTGTTAAATGAAGAAGCTGGTGTAGAAATTATGGCAGCTGAAAGAGGTATTCCTTTGAATGCAAATGCATTAAAAATATGTCAGGATAAGAGCTTAGTGAATGCTACCGTAGCAGAAGCGAATGCTAAGGTTATGTCATGGGTTTCCTATCCTCTAGATCCTAAGTTTGAATCTGCTGAACTTAAGAATCAACCAGATGGTTTTTACTGGGATGTAATGGCAGGCCTCAGCTATGGTGATTATACCGTTGATGTGGCAGCACAGACTTTAGTTGATAGTATTAATAATGTTTTAGCAAAATAATTAAGACAATGAAATAAGATCTTTGGACTGGTTTAAGGTTGTTTGGCCTTAAACCAGTCTTAATGAAACTAGAACAAAGGAGATGCTAGATGAAGGAGTTTATATCTTTGTTTGTCAGAACCTATTTGGATCATTATATAAATTATAAGGACACTTGGAACTATGAAGACGGCTGCGTATTGATTGGCTGCACAGGATTATATAAGGCTACGGGAGATACCTATTATAAAGATTTTGTTCGCCGATACATAGATCGTTTTGTAAAGACTGATGGAAGTATAAAATCCTTTCATAAGACTCAATATAACATAGACAGTATTAATACGGGAAAGGTATTATTTTTTCTATATGATGAAACAGGAGAGGACAAATATCGCTTAGCCATTGAAGCGGTGTATGACCAGTTGAAAACACACCCGAGGACTCAGTGTGGTAATTTTTGGCATAAGGAGATTTACCCTAATCAGATTTGGTTGGATGGTCTTTATATGGCACAACCCTTCTATATGGCATATGAAAGAGAATTCCACCAAAAGAAAGCCTGCTTTGATATAATAAACCAGTTTAATAATGTGAAAAAGTATCTATATAATAAGGATAAAGGACTTTACTATCACGCCTATGATGAGGCAAGGATACAAAAATGGGCGGATAAAACAACGGGACAGTCTCCTAACTTTTGGTTAAGATCCATGGGATGGTACTTAATGGCCCTGGTAGATACCTTAGATGAGATGCAAGAGGAGAACAGCGAAGAATTTAAATGCCTGCAAGAGTTGTATATCGAGGCTATGAATGGAATTTTAAAATATCAAGAGAAGGAAAATAAGATGTTTTATCAGGTGATTGATAAAGCTGACATAGATGGTAATTATTTGGAGACCTCAGGGACTGCCATGGTGGCATACTCCATAATGAAGGCTTACCGCATGGGGATGCTAGACGAGAAGTATGAAAGAACCGGAGAAGAAATCTTTGAGAACTTGGTGGAGAAGAAGCTAATCCATGAGGAGGGCAATCTTTACTTAAGTGATATTTGCTCTGTTGCCGGTCTGGGGCCTGGGGAAGACAGAGACGGCAGTGTTACATATTACTTATCAGAGAAGATCGTTAATAATGATCCCAAAGGGGTCGGTGCATTTATGATGGCATTTGCCCAGTGGTTAATGCTTCAAAGAAATAGGATGGAGGTAAGTCATGGTAAAGAATATGGCAATGCCAAAACAAAGTAATCTGAATAAGAATAGTTTTAAAAAGATGTGCAAGCGTAATAAAGGATTTTTCTTTGTTCTTCCCTGGCTTATAGGACTTATAATATTCAAGCTATATCCCTTTGGATCCTCTTTGGTATATAGCTTTACGGATTACCATTTGTTTAAGGGCATTAAGGAAATTGGTTTACTTAATTATATCGATATATTTAATGATGCAAGAATAATGAGGGCATTTAAGGTAACCTTTCAATACTCCTTTATTACCGTACCTCTAAAATTGGCAGTATCCTTACTCATTGCTTACATATTAAACTTCAAAATAAAGGGTGTTAATTTCTTTAGAACAGCCTATTACATCCCCTCCATTCTAGGTGGCTCAGTAGCCATAGCTGTATTGTGGAAAGCTTTATTTAGAGATGATGGTCTTATCAATGGAGCCTTAGAAATCATTGGAGTGGATGGTCCAAAATGGCTGAGTAATCCTAGCTATGCCTTATTTGTAATCTCCCTTTTAAGAGTGTGGCAATTTGGTTCTGCAATGGTAATCTTCTTAGCAGCATTAAAAGGAGTGCCGCAGGATTTGTATGAGGCAGCATCCATTGATGGAGCTGGTAAATGGAGGCAATTCTTTAGAATTACAGTGCCTTTGATTACCCCTGTTATCTTCTACAATCTTGTAACCCAGTTATGTCAAGCATTCCAAGAGTTTAATGGACCATATATTATTACCCAAGGAGGTCCAAGAAATGCAACCACCTTAATTTCCTTGCTGGTATATAATAATGCCTTCGAGAGAAATGAAATGGGTATGGCTAGTGCTATGGCATGGCTTATGTTTGTCATCATTATGATCTTAACAGCCATTGCCTTCATATCTCAAAAGTACTGGGTATATTATGATGACGAGGATAAGGGGAGGTAGGTAAAATGCTTTATGGCAAAAAAAGAAGGATAAATACAGTCATTCGCTACACCATTCTAATTCTTATTGGTATGGTTATGGTATATCCTTTACTTTGGATGATAAGCGCAACCTTCAAAAGTAATAGCGAGATTTTTAGTACAATAGGGTTAATACCAAAGAGTTTTAATTTTAGTGCATATAAAGAAGCATTTAAAAGCTATGGTGGCCAGATTCATATTGGAAAAGCCATGATAAATACCTATAAATATGTTTTGCCTAAGGTTATTTTAACGGTTATTTCTACAACCGTCACCGCTTATGGTTTTGGTCGCTTCCGCTTTAGAGGGCGTAATTTCTTATTTGCTTTACTTATGTCCACCCTATTCTTACCCCAGGTGGTTCTAAATGTACCGCAATATGTATTGTTTAATAAATTTGGATGGATGGATTCTGACTTATACTTAGCACTGATTGTTCCTACTTTATTCGCTGTGGATACTTATTTTGTATTTATGCTAGTTCAATTTATGAGAACAATTCCGAGAGAACTAGAAGAAGCAGCAGAAATAGATGGATGTAACGTTGTACAAATCCTAATCAAGGTTATAGCTCCCCTATTAAAACCGGCTATAGTTTCCTGCGCTTTATTTCAGTTTATGTGGTCCTCCAATGATTATATGGGCCCCTTACTATACGTTAAGACAGCGACGAATTATCCGGCAGCAATATTTGTTAAATTGTCCATGGATGCAGATGCAGGCTTTCAATGGAACCGTATCCTTGCCGTATCTTTGATCTCAATTATACCATCCCTAGTTGTATTCTTTGCTGCACAGAGAACCTTTGTAGATGGAATTCAAGCTGGTGGTTTAAAAGGATAGGTATATAATCAATGAGATGCTGAGGAAATACATAACTCGCCCTATACTTGCTATAGGGCGATACTATTTCACATATATAAATGGAAGAAGGAGGAAAAGCATATGATATAGATCCTGGTTTTGAGTTATAGTTGGTATAAGGGTTATTTAGTGAAGGAGTAATAAGTATAAAATTAGATTTATTATGGAAGATAAGATCTTAAGGGGTTATAGTAGCCTTGATAGGGAAGCATGGAGGTTTATATGTTAGAGCATTGTATAAATATTAGGGAGTTTTTGGAGGCTTCATTACAAGGTAAGGATTGGACAGAGGCATTTGTAAAGGCAGTTGAGCTTTTGGAAAAACAAGGTGGAGGGACTATTTTTGTTCCAGCAGGTATTTATTCCACCAGATCCATTGAGCTAAAGAGTAATATGACCTTATATCTTGATTCCGATGCTGTTATAGATTTTATGGATGATTATGAAAATTATCAGATAGTGGATACTGAATTTGAGGGTTATGCAGGAAGGATGTACAAACCCCTTGTATTTGCGGACCATGCTACAGATGTGGCTATAGCCGGTACAGGATGTCTTAATGGTAATGGACTGCGAGCATGGAAGGAGTTCAAATCCCTGCCTTATAAGCGACCCTATCTGATTTGCTTTCAATATTGCAGTAATGTGAAAATTGAAAATATAACATTAATCAATTCTCCTGTATGGACCATACACCCACTCTATTGTGACAATGTAATGATTAGGGGAGTAATAATTAAAAATCCTCCAGATTCACCCAATACAGATGGGATTAATCCCAATAGTTGCCACAATGTACATATATCCGATTGTTTCATTGATGTAGGTGATGATTGTATAGCAATTAAGGCAGGAACAGAACATACACCAAAGAGGAGAAGCTGTGAGAATATTACCATTACTAACTGTAATATGATCCATGGGCACGGGGGAATAGTAATAGGAAGTGAAATGAGTGGAAGTATTAGAAATATTACTGTTTCCAATTGTATATTCCAGGATACGGATCGGG
The DNA here is from genome assembly GCA_023443625.1 of Bacillota bacterium. Next base: position 42,874 of record JAEZTQ010000068.1, read on the forward strand.
GAATTCGTATAAAGACCAGACGTAGGAGAGGGGGTAAGGTAGAGCAGCTTTCCTTTTCGAATATTATCATGGAAAAGGTTCTTTGTCCTTTTGTATTTAATATGTACTATTATTGCGGGACTAGTGAAGAGGATAGGTATGTGTGGGAGAAGAAACCCTATCCCGTGGATGACACTACGCCTGTAATATGTAATATTCATATAAGTAATATCATAGCTTCCCAGGTATCGGCAGCTGCCGGCTTTATCTATGGGTTGGCGGAGCAATATGTTGAAGATATTACCTTTTCAAATTGCAGCGTAAGTATGGATTTGGATGGGAGTGAGGGAATGCCTGCTATGTTGGCCCATATGGAACCTATGAAGGCGGCAGGGTTTTATTTAAGGAACGCCAAAAATATTCGATTTGATAATGTGAAGATGTACAACGTTGAAGGGAATGTGATTAATAAGGACGAAACTGTAGGCTTGATTATAATAGATTAACACATAAGCTTGTAAATCTATCTACCATTATTATAAGAGGAGACAAGAAGAAAATGAAATTATTAGATAAAAGTATATCAAATCCAATTGAAAGGCCAATTAGAGTGGTTCAGTTTGGAGAGGGCAATTTTTTACGAGCCTTCGTTGATTACATGATTGATGTGGCTAACGAAAAAGAATATTTTAACGGAAGTGTTGTGCTGTTAAAGCCCATTGAATTTGGTAGTCTTAATCTGTTTCGTGAGCAGGAATGCCAGTATACAGTAACCTTACGAGGAAAGCAGGAGGGAACAGAGTTAATAAGTAACCGTATCATTACCTCCGTTAAAGATGTGGTGAGTATCTATGAGCAATATGATCAATATATGGAATTAGCAAGGCTAGAAACTCTGCGATTTATAGTATCTAACACTACTGAAGCTGGAATTGTGTATGACGGTATGGATAAATTTGATGCAAAGCCACCACATACATATCCGGCTAAGCTTACGAAATTTATGTATGAAAGATATGAGACCTATAAGGGACGTATGGATAAAGGACTTATTATTTTACCTGTGGAGCTAATTGATGATAATGGCATTGTATTAAAGGAATGTGTACTAAAATATGCAAGACTGTGGGCTTTAGAGGAAGAGTTTATCACATGGTTGGAGGAGGCCTGCATATTCTGCAGTACCTTGGTGGATCGCATTGTAACCGGATATCCAAAGGAAGAAGCCCTAAGTATATGTCAGCAGTTGGGATATGAGGACAAACTCCTTGTGACAGCAGAGCCTTTTGCACTGTGGGTAATTGAGAGTGAGAAAGAGATTAAGAATGAACTGCCTCTAGACAAAGCTGGACTGCCTGTAATATTTACTGATAATCAAAGTCCATACAAACAGAGAAAAGTTCGAATACTTAATGGAGCCCATACATCTTTTGCTTTAGCCTCCTATCTTGCGGGTAATGATACTGTTATGGAATCTATGCAAGATGCACTTATTAGGGAATTTATGAACACTGTTATTTTTGATGAAGTAATCCCTACCCTTACCCTTGCGGAGGAGGAGTTAATTACTTTTGCTAATTCTGTTATAGAGAGATTTGAGAACCCATATATTAATCATGAATTATTATCCATATCATTAAATTCTGTTTCAAAATGGAGAACAAGATGTCTTCCAAGTTTACTGGAATATGTGAATATCTATAGGGAGTTGCCAAAAAACCTAGTCTTCTCTATTGCAGCTTTAATGAGCTTTTATAGTAGCAGCGAATTTGTGGATAATTACCTTATGGGTAATAGAAATAACAAGGCCTACAAGATTATGGATGATCAAAAAATACTGGAGTTTTTTGCGGAAAATCATAAATTACCTACCGACAAGTTCGTTGCAGCATATTTAAGTAATATTTCCTTTCACGGACAGGATTTACTCCAAATACCAGAACTTAGTGAGAGAGTGACTTGTTATCTGGAGAATATAAAAGCTTTGGGGATAAGAAAAGCACTGAAGATGTTATAGGATTGCCATATACAGATATTATTATTAAGGTTATGGAAGGATGAAGCAGATGCAGATAGGGATACGTCTACATGATACAGAGGGACTTGTACTTCAGGAACGATTGGCTTGGGTTAAAAGTCAAGGCTTTACCTGTGCACATGTGGCATTATCAAAGGTCATCAATGATTTTCCCCTTGGGGCTGGTGCGTTGACACCGGGCTTTGCAATGTACCTTAAAAAGCTTTTTGGGGTCTATGAATTAGATATTGCAGTCCTGGGATGCTATTTGAATTTAGCTCATCCCGATCCCATAGAAATGAAGAAAATCTTACATACATATATGGCGCATATTCGATTTGCCTCAATCCTTGGCTGCGGTGTGGTAGGAACAGAAACAGGGGCTCCCAATGTCTCTTATGTTTTTGAACCAGCATGTCACGAGAGAAAAGCCTTGGAAACTATGCTTAAGAATTTAAGAGAAATTGTTGCCTATGCTGAGAAAATGGGAGTGATCCTAGGGATAGAGCCGGTAAGGAATCATATTGTATATAATCCACAAGTAGCAAGGAGGTTCTGAATGATATTAAATCCCCTAATTTGCAGATTATTTTTGATCCTGTTAACTTACTTAGTATGGATAATTATATGCAGCAGAGGCAAGTTATGGAGGAAGCTATTGATTTGCTGGGTGATGATATTGCAGTGATTCATTTGAAGGATTTTATAGTTGAAAAAGAAACAATAGTTGCAGTAGCGGCAGGTAGGGGAGATCTAGATTATAAACCAGTTCTTGAATTTATAAAAAAGAAAAAGCCCATGGTTCATTGTACTCTTGAGAATACAACACCAGACAACGCTGCGATAGCAAAGGAGTTTATTAGCTCCTTATGGGAGAAAGCTTAAGGAAAGAGGTAAATGCTCCTTTGGTTAAAGCTGGAGTCCAGCATAATTTATGCCATAGGATATGTATCCTATGGCATAAATTAGTTTGGGCGAGCAGATTGACATCCTAATCCTTATGTCAAATGCTCAGAATGGGTATATTCAGTTTTAACTTGTAAGCAGTATTATCTTTGTACACGACCGGAAGCATCGCCACCAGCAAGTTTTAGGACTTCATCAACACTGACTTGATTAAAATCTCCTTCAATGCTGTGTTTTAGGCAACTTGCAGCTACAGCAAAATCAATTGCTTTTTGTGGTTCAAAACCATTAAGGCAGGAATAAATTAGTCCAGCACCAAAGGAATCTCCTCCACCTACTCGGTCAACGATATGCATAGTATATTTTTTGCTGAAATAAAATTCAGAACCATCATAAAGCATTGCAGCCCAGTTATTATCATTAGCGGATAAGGATTCTCTTAAGGTAATTGCAACCTTGCTAAAACCAAATTGATTAACTAATTCCTTAGCCACTTCTTTATATCCCTCATGGTTTACTTTACCACTGGTTACATCAGTGTCAGAGGCTTTGATACCAAATACATCACTGGCATCCTCTTCATTTGCGATACATACATCTACATATTTGGATAACTCACTCATAACCTTACGAGCTTTATCTTTGGACCATAATTTATTACGGTAATTCAAATCACAACTAATAGTGATACCCTTTTCTTTTGCTATTTTACAAGCTTCCAAGCAGATTGCTGCCACATTATCACCCAGGGCAGGGGTAATTCCTGTAAAATGGAACCAATCTATATCAGTAAAAATAGTACTCCAATCGAAATCTTTCGTAGTAGCGGAGGCTATAGAAGAACCAGCACGGTCATAGATAACTTTCGATGGTCTTTGGCTGGCACCCTTCTCTAGAAAATAGATTCCTACACGGTCGCCGCCCCTTGCTATATTATTAGTATTAACACCATAACGGCGTAAGGAGTTTACTGCAGCCTGACCAATCTCATGTTTTGGTAATTTGGTAACAAATCCTGCATCAAGGCCAAAATTCGCTAAAGATACCGCAACATTAGCTTCTCCTCCACCAAAGGTTGCACCATATTGTTCTGCTTGAACAAAACGGTAATAGCCTTCTGGTGCAAGTCTTAACATAATTTCACCAAATGTAATAATTCTTTTAGACATAGTTTTTCCCTCCCAGAATAATTATTTTTGAATTAAATGCAATGCAAAGCCACCAAATTCACCTTTGAGATAGACAGCCTTTAATTTATTCTTATCATCATACTTAGCAGTATCTATATCAATCTCAAAACCACGCATCTCTAAGTGGAAGATTGCACGATGGATATAATTTGTTTTGATAGCAATGTGACCATTGGCTCCAAGGTAAGGAGTTTTCATAATCTCTAAAATAGAGCCGTTAAAGATAGAGCTATTACCGGATTTCTTCTTAAAGCCCAACATCTTCTCAAGTACAGAAGCTAAGGATTCGGCTTCATTTTCCTCCTGTGCATTGATGCCAATATGTGCCAAATCGAAACCAAGCATGGTTGAAACCGCTTCCCTGGTTAGATCCGTAATGCCTTCAAAGTCACCATCTTTAATCATGTCATTATTTACCATCCAGCTTCCGCCGCAAGCTACAATTTTATCGAAATCAAGGTATGTAGTAAGATTTTTGGCAGTAATTCCGCCAGTGGGCATAAATTTCATCTTAGTATAGGGTGCAGCCATAGCTTTTATCATATTAAGTCCACCACTGGCTTCCGCAGGGAAGAACTTAACAACTTCTAGGCCACATTCAATTGCTTGTTCAATATCGCTGGGATTGGTACATCCAGGAACAATAGGAATGCCTTTCTCTACACAATACTTGACAACCTTTGGATTGAGTCCTGGACTTACAATAAATTTGGCACCAGCCATAAGGGCTCTGTCTACCTGTTCGGTGGTAAGTACGGTACCTGCACCCACTAACATATGGGGGTATGTCTTGGCTATAATCCTTATGGATTCCTCCGCTGCCTCTGTTCGAAAGGTAATCTCAGCACAGGGAAGACCTCCGTCACATAATGCTTTAGCAAGAGGCGCAGCATCCTCCGTATTATTCAGTGCGATTACAGGAACAATACCTAATTTAGAGATTTTCTCAATTATTTCCTTCATGGTGTCCTCCTTAATAAGGTTCCACATTGTGAAACTCTGTTTCATAATAAGATACTATTAGTATAAAATCAATATAGCTAGATGTCAAGATAATTTCGGAAGTATTTAGAAAATTCCTTAGAAGTATATAAAAAAGTTAGTTTGAAAAGATAAGGAGCTTTAATAGTTTGAAAAGATATGGAGCATTAATATAACTTGAAATCTATATTGTAGTTTGTTATTATTTAGGAAAATAGATAAGTTACGTAGTGTGAATTATTGAAAAGCATAATTCACACCTAGAAGTTTGTGCCTGGGTAATCCTCAGCACAAACTAACTCAAAGGGAAGGAATGTACTGTTAGGGTGAATGAATGAAAATAGATTCTAAAAAGATATTCATAGCTAGCATTGTAATAATTTTCTTGTTTCTAGCGGGGTTAAAGACAATCCCTATAATATGGGGACATATCTATACAGGGGATCACATTCGAATTCATTTGGATTTGAAATATCAGGGAGTTGACATGCCTTTAGAGGATTTAGAGATTACTCTAATCAATAAGGAGGATAAGGTTAGCAGCAATTCTGGAACTTACAGTACCAGGGGTAAGGCATATGGGGAATATGATTTTAGAATCCTTATTCCTAAAGGATATTTGCCAGGCTATGAGAAGGATTTAACCCTAGTGCTTAATTATATGAATGCAAATGATTGGTATATTTCGGACAGTTATTGTAGCATTAATTTAGAGAATGAGGATGGAATGATTTTAGGTGATTATTCCGTTAAGATAGAGTATAATGATGGTGCAAAAGCAAATTATGAAGATAGAGTAGAAGCTATCAATGAGGTCGTAAGTATCCATTGGGGCGTATAGAAGGAAATATATGGGGTACAGGAAGGTAATGGATAATGTCAATAGAAGAGAATAATGGAACGAAGAGCAATCCAATACAGTCTGCCCAGCGTATTTTTGATGTATTGGAAACCTTGGCACTGATGGGCCCTATGGGATTAATGGAATTAAGTGAGCGACTTAGTTTACATAAGAGTACAGTTCACAGATTGCTTTTATCCTTAATCTATATGGGCTATGCCACTCAGGAAGAGAGTGGTAAGTACAAGCTTACCTTTAAGATTGTGGAATTATCGGAGAAAATCTTGTCAAAGGTGGATATTGCTTCCCTAGTGCATCCGTTACTTGCTGGACTAGCCAATAGTTGTAGAGAAACGGTGCATTTTGTCCAAAGAAGGGGAATGGAAGTTTTTTACTTAGATAAGATAGCTCCTTTGTATCCCCAAGAGAGTGCCATACGAATGGCTTCCCAAGTGGGCTTGGCCAGACCTCTTTATTGCTCCGCTGTGGGAAAGGCAATTCTGGCTGAATTAGGGGAAGCAGAGGTTAAATATATTTGGAGCAATAGCTTAATTGAGAAAAAAACGGAGCATACCATTACTTCTTATGTTGAGCTACAGAAAGAATTAAATCAAATTCGTCAGTTAGGATATGCTCTGGATAATGAGGAGAATGAGATTGGTGTAAGGTGTATCGCAGCTTGTGTTCATAACCCTAAAGGTGAGGCAAATAACGCCTTTAGTATTTCAGCCCCGGCTGGTAGAATGACGGATGAGAGGATATTGGAGTTAGCAAAAGACGTTCTAAAAACAAAGATAGAGATCCAAAAGGTTCTGGGACATTAACTGTGCCAGAACCTTTTTATCGTGATAGGAACGTAAATATTTACCGATACAAGGAACTAGCTATCAAGCTTTAATCATTAGTCTTTATTTGTTTTAATTGTGAAAAATTCTAAAATAAAAGCACATTTTACTGCAAAAACAAACTATAATTACCAAGTTAAATTATATATAATCAAATCAGTTAAACAAAATATATAATTTAAAATGATTTATGAGGTAATAGTTATAAACAATTAACAATTATGCTTTAATGAAAACCTCTAAATAATAAAAATAAAAAGGAGAAGAGATATGAAAAAAAAGATGAGTTTATTACTTTTGTTGGTGATGGTTGTTTCTAGTATCCTTTCCGGATGTGGACAATCAGAAACACAGAAAAAAGAGGGAGAGCCGACGAGTAAGACTGAAAATGGAGGCAAAGAAACAGAGACTGATGAAAAGGTTAAGATAACTTTTCAGACATGGAATCCTAGTGAAGGAGATGCAATAGACGAAATTATTGCAGCCTTTGAGGAAAAATATCCAAATATTGAGGTTGAATTTGTGTATATGCCATATACAGATCATGTACAAGATTTAAAGATTGATATGGCCAGTGGAGCAGGAGCTGATGTATATGGTATGCAGACGGGTGCACAATATTTAGAGTTTCGTGATTATCAAGTTGATTTGACAGCCTTTGCAGATAAATCATGGGGAGATAATTGGCAAGGTAAATATATTGACTTCTGTATGGACTTATTGAATGAAGAAGATCGTTTTTATGGTTTTCCCTTAGGACTTACTTATGCAGGTTTTGCATGGGCAGATGTAAATTATCTAAATAAATATAATTTAAAGGTACCTACATCCTTAAGTGAATTAAAAGAAGCAGCTACTGTCTTGCGTAAAAATAACGAGTTTCCAATGGCTATCGGAGCAAAAGATGATTGGATTAACATTGATGTATGGATGAGTATTGCAAATGATATTAATTCAGGTAAATTGTATTCTGCCATTGAAGGTGAAACAGAATTTACTGATGCAGATTTAGTAAAATCATTTGAAATCTGGCAATCTTTATTTAAAGATGGAGTGTTTCAAGATGGAGCATTGGGCGTTAGTATGTATACCGATGTAACAGACCTGTTTGAAAAAGAAGGCAGTGTCCCAATGTATATGAATGGATCTTGGGCTGCTGGTTTCTATATGGCAACGGATGAACAGGTACATGAAGTTATGAACAGCGAAGGCGCAGATCATGATGTATTCTTAATTGACTGGAATGACGATGGGAAGGTTTCCCCGATTACAGCATCTGTTGATGTTGTATTGTGTATGAATTCAAATACAGAACATCAAGAAGAAGCCTGGACATTTATTAACTATATGCTTCATGAGGGACAAGACGTTCTAATTAATAAATATTTACAGTACAGTCCTTCCAGAACTGATTTAGAATTAAATGTTGAAGGATTAAGCGAAGATGGAAATAAGTCTTTATCCTATATTGTAGATCAGTCAAGAGCAAATATTGCAGGATATAGAGAAATGACTTATCCAGAATTGAAACAAACCATTAGTGACGTTCTGAAAGAATTGGCTTTAGATACATGTACACCAGAAGAAGCAGGGCAGAAAGTAGAAAAAGCATCAAAAGCACAAGCAAGATAATCATAACAAATAATGTACACTATTCTTTATGATTTGACAGATTTACATGCTCAACTTAAGAGAGATGTATATAAATTACAATATTTTTTACATCTCTCTTTTTGTCTTACTATTTAGTTTGTAGAAGTATATATACAATATGTATATATGATTATGAAAATAGGGGAAGGAGTTACTTGTGAAAAAGAAGGAACTAACAAATTATTTATTTATTCTTCCAATATTTATCCTGTTTTCAATATTTATTGTCTATCCTATTTTTTATAATATATCCTTAAGTTTCTATAATTGGAATGGTATTAGTATTGAAAAAGAATTTATTGGGATAAATAACTATAAAACAATCTTATCTGACCCAGTACTATTTAAGATCTTGAAAAATTTTATTATATTTGCATTGAGTACCATTGTGATACAGGCCTTATTTGGAATGTTATTTGCATCTTTCTTCATTAATAAAATAAAAATGTCAGAGTTTTATCGTATCTTGTTTTATCTGCCCGTAGTAGTTACACCATCTATAGTGGGACAGGTTTTCTCAAAGTTTTTTGAGACAAACAGAGGGTATCTTAATACATTACTACGCTCATTGAATTTAGATTTCTTATGTAATCAATGGCTAGCAAGTCCAAAGACCGCACTAGGTTGTATCATATTTATTAATATATGGCAGTGGACAGGATACAGTATGCTACTCTATTATGCAGATATGTTAAATATTTCAACTGATATGTATGAAGCTGCTAGAATAGATGGTGCTAATAAGGTGAAGCAATTTACCAAAATCACATTTCCACTATTAAGAGGAACACATTATACATTGTTCATCTTAGGTATGTTAGGATCCTTAAAATGTTATGATTTAGTGTATATCTTAACAGATGGTGGGCCTAGCTATGCAACTGAAACTTTCTCCACATACATTCAAAGATTATCATTTGAAATGAATAAGCAAGGACAGGCTTCGACGACTATTATTATTATGTTTACAATAGCCATGCTTATTACGATTTTACAACTGAAACTGTACTATAGTAAGGATAAGGAGGCAGTGAGCAAATGAAGAACTCAGTAGCATACAGAATTATTACATCCGTTATTTGTATATCAGCGACGATATTGTTTATATTTCCAGTTGTTATCATGATTTATCGGTCGTTTCAGGTAAACGGATTGAATAACTACGTGAGAGTATTTAATAAATATAATCTTCTGCCTAATTTTAGAACTAGTATTATTGTTGTACTAGGAACCCTTATAATTGTGGCTTTCGTTGTATCTACGGCAGCATTTGCTTTTTCCAAACTGGAGTTTCCATTTAAAAAATTATTATATTATATCTTACTAATGGGTATGATGATTCCAGTGTCAGCACTTATTTTCCCATTATTTCAAGTCATAAAGAAGTTGGGATTGCAGAATTCCCCGGTTTCACTTATATTTGCATATGTAACAACAAGTTCATGTTTCAATTTAATGATACTAAAAAATTATTTTGATGCGCTTCCTAGTGAATTAATGCAGGCTGCACATATTGACGGAGCAAATAAGTGGAAAATATACAAGGATGTAATGCTTCCCATAGCAAAACCGGGTGTATCCGTTGTCTTAATACAAACATTCTTAACTTCTTGGAATGAATTACAGATGGCTAGAATTTTTATTAGTAATACGAATGTTCAACCAATTTCAGTTATTCCAATCCGATTTGCACAAACGATTTCCAGTCGAGGTTTTACGCAAGAAGTTATGTATGCTGCATTGGTTATATGTTTACTTCCAATCGCTATATTTTACATATTTGCATCTAGGTACTTGATTGAAGGATTGACATCAGGAGCAGTAAAGGGGTAAGTTTTGCCAAAAAGGACAAATAATCATATTAAAAAAGTAGAAATAAAAAATAGTCTAAGTACAAAGGTAAGTTTAGTTAATGCTATAGTAATATTGATCGCATTTTCACTCATAATTTTAAGCCTAAATTTAATTGGCAATAAGCTACTTGTTTTCAAAGAGAAACAAATGATGGATGTTTATATTTCTAATTCATTAAGTTCGGTAGATAACAAGTTAAAAGATATGAGTCGAGTTTCCCTAATATGCTTTTCTGATCAACAAACACAGGATATCATTCAAGGGCATCATAAATATACATACAGTGAGCAAGTTCAAAGTGAGGACTATTTAAGTAAACTCTTTACTTCACTCATAAAAATGCGAGACGATATCACAGGAGTTTATATTTTTGATGAGAAATCTTTGATCTTTTATCAAGACAGATCGGGTTCTTCTGTTCAACGTAGTTATAATATGTCAGATTTCATAGAAAAGATGGATATAATGAAACAGGAAGCATCTAATCTTGACGGGTGTAGTCTAGTAATTGATACACTTCCTGAATTTATGAGATATAGTAAAAGGCAGTTGAAAAAAGAAGCATACTCCAACTGTATCTATATGGTTCGAGATATAAACAGTTTTTCACCACATGAAAAAATAGGATTTATTATGTTGATCATGCCGGTTGAAAAAATAATAAATCTTTTAGACGATTATTTACCCTCTGGAACATCTTATCATCTGGTGACAGAAGATGGAGAAATTGTTGCCTGTGCAAACGCTTCACAAATTGGTGAAAGTTTAGGGAGTTTGTATCCAGATATTCGTAGTAAGATTTCGGCAAAGCAAGGGACTTTTTGGGGAAATATAGACGGAAAACAGAGTATGATTTCCTATCAAAAGTCAGAATATAGTGATTTGTACTTAATTACCAGTAAACCAGAATCCAGTATAAAGGAATTTATGAATAAATTAATTCAATTTAGTATTATTATTGGATTACTAATGTTGATAATCACTGTGGTACTTATTTTTACACTTACAGATACAATGCTATATCCTTTAAAAAAGTTATCTTATGAGATGAGTAATTTTACAAAAAGTAATATTAAGAAAAGATATGAAGTAAAAACATCTGATGAAACAGGATTGCTCATTAGCTCATTTAATCACATGATGGATATGATCGATGAATTAATAGAGCTTAAATATAAAAACAAAGTGAAGTTACAAGAATCAGAAATGAAGCAACAAAAAATGTCTTTGCTCTTCCTTAAAAATCAGATAAATCAGCATTTTTTATATAACACACTTGATACGATACGAATTAAAGCTGAATTAAATCATGATACCGATGTGTCATATATGATTATGCAACTAGTGAATTTCTTCCGGTTGAGCACTAAAGTTGATAATCAAATTGTGACAATAGAGCATGAGCTAAAGCTCATGCAGGCATATTTAAAATTAATTTGCTGTCGTTACCCCAATGTTCAAAGTGAATATAGGATTGATAATTCACTTTTAGATGTTATGATACCAAACTTTTTGTTACAGCCATTGGTGGAAAATAGTGTGATGCATGGGTTGAAGAATCAAGGTTATAAGGGAAAGATAGTATTATCTATTCATCGAGATCTAGAAAATGAAAATTATATAAGAATCAATCTTTATGATAACGGGGTTGGATTAAGTGATGATGATTATATACGATTGGAAAAAATGTTAGTAGAATTGAAGGTCGATTTTTGGAATAAAGATGATAAGGGAGATAATCATATTGGAATAATGAATGTTCAACAGCGTTTAAAAATGTACTATTCTCCGGAATGTGGGCTCAAATATTATCGCAATGCAGAAGGCGGTATAACGGCGTCTATACTCATCAAAGAGAAAATCGACTATATGACATGAAGTTATAATAGGTAGATTAATAATTTATAAATTTTTAACATCAACTAATTATACTAGGAGGAAAAAAACAATGAAATTAAGCTACTCTGTTTACAAAGACAAGGTTATGGGATGTTGGGCTGGCAAGAATATTGGTGGAGTTTTAGGTGCGCCCTTTGAAGGTTTTAGACAAATCAATGAGGTGGATTTTTATACACAGGATCTTTCTATGGGACCCCCTCCAAATGATGATTTAGATTTACAAATTATATGGCTTGCGGCAGTGGAGCGTTACGGACGTAATGTAAATGCTTCAATATTAGGAGATTACTGGCTATCCTACGTTATACCAAATTGGGTAGAGTATGGTACAGGAAAAGCAAATTTAAGAGCTGGTTTGCAACCCCCCCTGTCTGGTATGATTGATAATACATATAAGGATAGTTGTGGATGCTTTATACGTTCTGAAATATGGGCCTGCTTAGCACCTGGACATCCGGAAATTGCCGCTAAATATGCCTATGAAGATGCCATTGTAGATCATGAAGGAGAGGGAATGTATGGAGAAATTTTCTTCGCAGCTTTACAGAGTGCAGCCTTTGTGGAGAATGACCGGAATAAATTAATCGACATCGCTTTGTCTTATATTCCAAAAGAGAGCAAAACCTCATTGGCAATAAGAAAAGCAATAGAATGTTATGAACTTAAAGTTGATTTTTATGAAGCCAGAAAACAGGTACATAATACTGCTCCGGGAACATTCGGAATTCAAGGATGCAAATTAAGTGAAATACCTGTTGAAGGTAATGAAGGAATGGAAATTGGCCAGCCAGGTTTCGATGCACCGGAAAATGTTGCCTTTACAATTTTAGCATGGCTGTATGGAGAAGATGATTTTGGCAAGAGCATATGTCTAGCAAATTCTTGTGGTGAGGATACGGATTGTACCTGTGCCACCTTGGGTGCAATTATGGGAATTATCCTTGGAAATTCTAATATACCTGAAAAGTGGGCAAAACCCTTGGATGATAAGATCGCGACTCTTTGCATTGATAAAACCAGCCGTGGTATTTGGGTTCCAGAAACAGTTACAGAATTAACAGACAGAGTTATGAAAACTACGCCTTCTTTCTTAGGACAAGATCTCTGTGATATATTTGCTGAAGGTGGCATGACTATTGAGTGCGCAGATAAAGAAGACCTTTATTGCAATAAGACTACGGATTATTTAGATAAGATTAATGGTAATAATAAAAACTTAGAGCTTCCGGTTCATGACTTATGTAGCTTATCTCCATACATTGTAAGATATGATTTTCCAGCCTTCAGTGTTATGATTGACTATAACGAATCTGTGACATTTACCTATGGAGAAGCACGTAAAATCAAGGTTAAAGTAGTTAATTCCTACACGATGCGCCAACAACAATGGGCTAGAATTACTGCGTATATGCCAACAGGAATTGAGATGAAGGGTGCAAAAGCTGTTTTATTACCTTTAAATAATTTATATGGTTCCTCTGCCAATACAGAGTTTGAGTTTATTGCAGACCAATTTGAAGGTAGTAAATTGGAATTTATTATTGATGTTTCACTAGAGGGCAGACATTCATCTGGACCAATTAAAGTAACATTGATGCGTGCATAGAATTACTATAAAATGAATTCATCAATAGGAGATTGACGTGAAAAAAATAAGAGTAATGCTAGTGGATGATGAAGTTACTATATTAGAAGGATTTAAAAAACTTTTTGATTGGGATAAATATGGATGCGAAGTAGTAGGAGAGGTACTGGATGGAGCTATGGCCATTAACCAAGCCGATTTGTTAGTACCAGATCTGATGATTGTAGATGTAAATATTCCTATTATTAGTGGTTTAGAAGTAGTTGAAATACTTCGGGCAAAGTACAGTAAAATGCAGTTCATTATTGTTAGTGGTTACGATGAATTTGAATACTGTAGAAAAGCCCTTCGCCTCGGAATAACAGACTACATACTTAAGCCCGTGGATTTTTCTGAATTTGGAAGAGTAATCAATCAGTTACGAGCAGATACATTTCATGAACAATTTGTAAATGAATTCGAAATGAAAGAAAATGCTTCAGAGGATGAAGGGACACTTGTTTTTCGTATGACATCTTTTATGCAGAACAATATGTCAAAAGATATTAGTTTAAAGGTACTTTCAGATGAATTTCACTTAAACTCATCCTACATAAGCCAGATGTTCAAAAATAAGACAGGAATGAATTATCATAATTATTTAGAATATCTTCGTATTGCTAAAGCAAAGAAGATGCTAGTTACTACATCGAAAAGCATAACAGAAATATCAACTAGCGTTGGATTTAGTAACTATCGGATTTTCTCAAAAGTGTTCAAAAATAATGAAGGTGTGCTTCCTTCCCAGTACAAAAGGTTGAATGAAAACAGATGAGAAAACCCTGTATTTATGGACAAAAAGATGTATATTAAATAATAGTATATAGGATTAGGGTGTCATCTTTTATTATATAAACGCGCCGAGCGTAGCGAGTGTGCATCCGTCGGAGGCTGTCGAATTCTCATGCAGGTTTATATTAATAGTGGTGCTGATGAAATTAGCATGAGAATTTGATACCCTAATCCTAATAATTGCGTAGTGTGAAAGGAATTATTATATGTTACTTAAGTTATCTTGTGCGGATTTTACATTTCCACTTTTAAAACATGCAGATGCCTTAAAGCTCATATCAATGATGGGATTTCATGGCGTTGATATTGGGCTTTTTGAAGAACGATCCCATCTTCGTCCGTCAACAGAGTTTGCCAATACTGCCAAAAATGCGAAAGCCTTAAAGGAAAATCTTGATGCTGTTGGACTAGTAGCTGCTGATATATTTATGCAAACTGCGTTGGACTTTTCTTTGATTGCTCCAAATCACCCTGATGAGAAAGTACGGGAAAAGAATCGTAATTGGTTCTTAAATACGTTAGATTACGCTGCAATTGTGGGCAGTGAACATATCTCTGTGCTTCCTGGTGTGGTCTTCGAAGAAGAGGAATATGAGGAATCATTAACAAGATGTTGCGAGGAGCTTGCGTGGCGCACACAAAAAGCAAAGGAATTTAAAATTGTATTAGGCATTGAAGCACATATAGGATCCATTGCAGACACGCCACAAAAAACGTTGGAACTGGCTAAGAGTGTAAAGGATTTGACATTGACCCTTGATTATACACATTTTACAAAATTGGGTTATTCGGATAATCAGATTAATATATTGCTTCCCTACGCTTCACATTTTCATGCTAGAGGAGCTGCCCCCGGTAAACTGCAATGTATGGTTACAGAGAATACAATTGATTATACCGCAATCATCAATACGCTTAAGGCTTTGAATTATGAGGGCTATATTGGAATTGAGTATACTTGGAGCGATTGGGAGAATTGTAACCGTAATGACAATGTGTCGGAAACAATTCTGCTAAAAGAACTGATTGAAAAAGCTCTTTATTAGTAGAGACTTCTATCCAATTGATTAGTAAATCTAAGCTGAAAACTTAGCGTATTTTTTAGGAGATATACCAACAGCCTTTGTAAACGCCTTAAAAAAGTTGCTATAATCATTATAACCACATTCTTCGCAGGCCTGAATTACAGAGGCCCCCTCTGTAAGTAGAGCTTTTGCAATGGTTATTCGCCGGGCCGTAATATACTTATTGATGGTAGTACCGGTAACAGATTTAAAAATTCTACATATATAGGAGGAGCTTAAATAGAAATGCTCTGATAATTCTTCGATCGTCAGAGGATTTCTTATATTTTGGTTGATATAAGATAGAATTTTATCTACTTGTATATGACTGGAAGCATCTCGTTCTAAATATTCATTATGACAATTCTTATTAAATAATCCATTCAAAAAAACCATTAGTTCTACAAAGGCAGTTTGTTCTAGTAAATCCTTACCATAACCACTGGCATGGCATATCATGTGAATATAGTATAGAAAGCGCTTTTGCTCCTCTGTATTGAGAGAAAGCTTATGCTGGCGGATATTATTGCGGGAAAAAAAGCATAAATTAAGATCAGTGGAGGAGGTAGAAAGCTGCTTTAAATACTCAGGATGAATTGATATAACAATTCTTTCATGAATTTCTTTATCGATCTGTGTTAAATGATGACTTTCATATTGATTGATAAAGAAAATGTCCCCAGGAGATATGCTATAAAAGCGATTATCAATTAAAAATTGTTTCCCTCCGGATTTTGAATAATATATTTCATAACAGTCATGAATATGCATATTCATGGGCTTCTCATCCTTATATAAATGTGCCAGGGCAAAAGTTTTGCTTTCCAAACACGAATCTATAGAAGCTTTACAGGAATTAAATTCTTTCATCTGATTTCCTCCATTTCCTTTATCTTTCTTTTATCTTCCATACTTTTATCTTCAATATACTACATCCATATACCACCATAAACCATATACTATATTTTACTACATAGTTCAAATTATGCAAGGTTTTATGTTGCAAATCCCAAGAAAATGCAATTACTATGTGCTATTATGAATATGTAATAGGAAGTTTTGTTTAAAATATGCAATATATAGAAAGGATGAATTCTTTATGGAGATAAGAAATGCAACATCACCAAAAGACTTTAAGGGTTATACCACAGAACGTATAAGAGAAGAATTCTTAATACAGGATTTATTTCATCTGGGTAAGATTAAGATGATTTATAGCCATATTGACCGTATTATTACAGGAGCAGCTGTTCCTGTAGAACCTATACCATTAACAGCAGGAGAAGAAATACGTGCAGATTATTTCCTGGAGAGAAGGGAACTTGGTGTTATTAATATAGGTGCAGCAGGCAAAATTGTTATAGATGGCAAGGAGTATGTTATTGATAGCAGAGAGGGTATGTACATAGGTAGGGGAGCCAAGGATATTGTCTTTGCTAGTATGGATGAATTAAATCCAGCGAAGTTTTACTTTAATAGCGCACCGGCACATAAGAGTTATCCCACAGTCCATATTAAGATGGAGGGAGAGGATAGGGAAGGTGTAGTCATAGTTAAGGATGAGAACAAAGTAGAACTAGGAAGCTTAGAAGAATCCAATCATAGAACCATTTGCAAATATATACTTCCAGGTCAGGTAGAAAGTTGTCAACTAGTAATGGGAATGACCAAATTAAAACCCGGTAGTGTATGGAATACCATGCCCTGCCATACCCATGACAGACGAATGGAGGTTTATCTGTATTTTGATATACCAGAGGATGGATTGGTTATGCATTATATGGGTGAGCCTACCCAGACAAGGCATATCGTAATAAGAAATGAAGAGGCTGTAATTTCACCAAGCTGGTCTATTCACTCTGGCTGTGGCACCAAGGCATATACCTTTATCTGGGGCATGGTGGGTGAAAATCAGGCCTTTGGTGATATGGATTCAGTAGGAATGAAGGAACTCATGTAACTTCCGCTCCAGAAAGATTCTAGAATATTCGTTACAAGTTATGAATTTTGCATCTACCTAATATGTAAATACAAATGGAGGTTTTGAGTATGGATATTATGGGTAAATTCTCCCTAAGTGGTAAAATCGCTTTGATTACAGGAGCATCCTATGGAATTGGATTTGCAATTGCCAGCTCCTATGCGGCAGCTGGTGCAACAATTGTTTTTAATGATATCAATGAGAAGATGGTAGAAGAGGGAATGCAAGCCTATGCCAAGGCTGGTATCAATGCCAAAGGATATGTATGCGATGTAACCAGCGAAGATCAGGTTAATGCTATGATTAAGAAGATTGATGAAGAAATGGGAACCATTGATGTGTTAGTTAACAATGCAGGAATTATCAAGAGAATTCCCATGTGTGAAATGACAGCGGAAGAATTTAGACAAGTAATCGATGTTGATTTAAATGCACCCTTTATTGTATCAAAAGCTGTTATACCTGGTATGCTTAAAAAGGGCCATGGAAAGATTATAAACATATGCTCCATGATGAGTGAATTGGGAAGAGAGACAGTGGCTGCCTATGCAGCTGCAAAGGGTGGTTTAAAGATGCTGACTAAGAACATTGCCTCTGAATATGGTGAATATAATATTCAGTGTAATGGCATAGGTCCCGGATATATAGCAACTCCTCAGACAGCCCCCTTAAGAGAGCTACAACCAGATGGATCAAGACACCCCTTTGACCAATTTATTATTGCAAAGACACCTGCTGCTCGTTGGGGAAATGTTGAAGACTTGATGGGGCCTGCAATATTCTTAGCATCCGATGCTTCTGATTTTGTCAATGGACATATACTCTATGTGGATGGCGGAATCCTGGCTTATATCGGAAAACAACCTAAATAGCTGTATCCTGGAATAATAAAATAAGATTACTAATATAAATAGCTGGGGATGATTTCGGACCCCAGTTATTTATATTAGAACTTAAATTCAGCTAACACATCCCAGCGATCACAACAAAAATTAATTTCAGAAATCACATCCAGAATCTAAATCTAGCATCCACTTAAAGATTTTGCATCTAAAATCTATAGTAAAGATTCTATTTGAATTTAGGATGATCCCTATGCATCAAAATTCTTAGCTAGGTCTGAATTGTTCATCAGCTCATAAAATTGCTTGGGAGTAACCCCGTATTCCTTCTTAAAGGCACGAAAAAAATTGGAATAGTCACCAAAACCACACTGTTTGTAAATACTTATTATGGGCATTCCTTGCAGGATCAGTTCCTTTGCTAAGATAAGCTTCTTCTGTATAATGTATTTGTGAATGGTCGTACCAGAATGTTTTTTAAATTCTCTGATCAGATGAAATTTACTGATAAAATATTGATTAGACAGTTCATCAATACGGATATCCTCTTCCAGATGCTCGTTAATATATAGTATAATCTCATTAATTAAGTTACTCTTCTTTATATCAATCTTTGCATGGGTTTTACTTTGAAATATAATTGTATTTAAGCAAACAAATAATTCAATTAAATAGGATTTATATAAAAGCTCACTTCCTAATCCTTGATAATCTTCTAAGTATAGGAGCTTATTCAGGATTGTCTTAATATTTTCCTGTGTTTCAAAATCTGCTCTGATTACATTTTCCTTATTACTATCTTCAAAACATCTTTTTAGATCCGTCTTATCAGAAGACAGGCGATGTAAAAATCCCTTATTAATCCATAAGACAATCCGTTCATAGGGGAGGGAGTGGTTATTAATGATAGCCTGATGAAGCTCTCTTGAATTGATTAATATAATATCACCAGGCATCAGGGTATAGGATTTACCTTCTATAATATATGTAACATCACCGGATAAAAATAGATAACACTCATAAAAATCATGGTGATGAAGAGTTACTCGATTTAACCCTTTATCAGAATAATTGAAAATCTCATATTCGTTGGTTAGCATATTCTGGCGGGTTATATAAGGATGGGTTGTGTTCTTTTTCATAATGCCTCCAGGATTCTCATTAGCAGCCATGTCATCAGGTCCTTAGTGTAATTCGTTAAACTATGAATTTATATGAACATAGTATATAGCAAAGAGAGCAACTTTTGCAAGTGAGAGAGCAATTAAAACATATTTAATATTAAGAATTGCCATTATAATAATATTTAAGTCAAAGGCCTTCTTAATTTGTATATACAGGATATTCCTGTAAGGAATGCAAAATCGGCTTTTGTACCTTTAACCATTAACATAGGATGTGTTCCTATTGTATATGGCAATCTATAAAAGGGATTAAACAGAGAATGGACGTAATTTGAGACTGGAGGTAAAAGATGAAATTATCATTTCGCTGGTATGGTAAAGAAGATCCTGTAAGTATTGACTACATTAGGCAGATTCCTAATATGAGCACCATTGTAACCGCTGTCTATGATGTGCCTGTAGGAGAGGTCTGGAGTGAGAAAAGTATAGAAGCTCTTAAAGCAGAGGTGGAGGGAGCAGGGCTTGACTTTGAGGTAATTGAAAGTGTACCTGTGCATGAAGATATCAAATTAGGGTTACCCAGCAGACAAAAGTATATTGATAACTATAAAGAAAATATTAGAAGGTTAGCGAAAGCGGGTATTAAGGTAATTTGCTACAATTTTATGCCTGTTTTTGACTGGACAAGAACACAGCTAGATAAGGTACTAGAGGATGGTTCAACAGCTCTTGTATACTATATGGAGCAACTTGAGAAAATGGATCCTATTAATGGTGAGCTCTCCCTCCCAGGCTGGGATTCTAGTTACACGAAAAAAGAGCTAGCTGATATCTTTGATAAATATAAAGAAGTGGATGAAGAAAAGTTATGGAGTAATCTTGAATATTTCCTGGAGGAAATAATTCCCATTGCCAAAGAATGTGATGTAAAGATGGCAATTCATCCTGATGATCCCCCATATCCAATCTTTGGGCTTCCAAGAATTATTACAAATGAAAAAAACTTGGATAGATTCTTAAAGTTAGTTGATAGCCCTTATAATGGATTAACCTTCTGTACAGGCTCCCTAGGAAGTGGACTTGCTAATGATGTGGTATCCATGATCGATAAGTATTCTGCAATGGGACGTATCCATTTTATGCACATAAGAAATGTGAAACTGATGGAAGATGGAAGCTTTGAAGAGAGTGCCCATTATTCACCTATGGGTTCATTAGATATTGTTGCGATTGTAAAGACCCTATATAAGAATAATTTTGAAGGCTATATCCGCCCAGATCACGGAAGAATGATTTGGGGAGAAACAGGAAGACCTGGATATGGCTTATATGACAGAGCTTTAGGAGCAATGTATATCACTGGAATATGGGAAACCCTTGAAAAGACTTATCAGAGATAAATGATTTATAATATAATGCTGCTATTAATAAGCAGGTCTATGGAGGATGCAATGAAAATACCTTTTTATGTTGACTTAAGTAATAAAGTTGCAGTAGTAACCGGTGGTGCTGGAGTATTGGGTGGATATTGGGTAGATGCCTTAGCTGCTTGTAATGCAAAGATAGCAATTCTAGATAGAAATCTAGAACTTGCAGAGAAAAAAGCCAAGGAAGTAGTGAAGAATGGAGGAATTGCCATAGGAGTTGAGGCAAATGTACTAGATAAGGATAGCTTAAAAAATGCTCATCAAATAATCCTCCATAAATTTGGCCCCTGTGACATTCTTCTTAATGGAGCTGGTGGAAATCATCCCACGGGAACAACCACCAAGGAATATCTTTTCCCGGAGGATATCACTGATAAGGAAGAAGGAGTAACAACATTTTTTGATTTGGATGAAGAAGGAATTAAATTTGTATTTGACTTAAATTTCTTAGGGACTCTTCTTCCATCACAGGAATTTGCAAAGGATATGGTGGGAAGAAAAGGCTGTACTATAATTAATGTTTCTTCCATGAATGCATATACACCTCTTACAAAGATACCAGCTTACTCCGGTGCAAAAGCAGCAGTATCTAATTTTACTCAGTGGCTAGCGGTGCATATGTCAAAGGTGGGAATCAGAGTGAATGCCATAGCCCCAGGCTTTTTTGTAACTGCACAAAATGAAGCCCTTCTTAAGAATCCCGATGGAAGCTTTACCGATCGTTCCAGAAAGATATTAAATAGTACTCCTATGAATCGCTTTGGTGAAGGTGAAGAATTGGTAGGTGCCCTGCTGTTCTTAGTTAACGAAGAAGCTTCCAGTTTTGTTAATGGTATTGTAATTCCTGTAGATGGCGGTTTCTCCGCATATTCTGGAGTATAAATAAAACTAAGATTACCTATGACACCATCCGTTTTGACAACGTTTGGTGTCAAATTTTTATGATATAGGAAACTGCTTCCTATATCATAAAAAAATTAGATGCGCACCTCGCGGTAAGGAATATATTGCTTCGCAATCCACTCGGGCGCGAAGTGTCAGCAAGCTGACACTTTCTTAGAAGGCACATCCTTTATTCAAAAACATTGAAGCTTGGTTATTCTTGAGGATATTTGGAACAAATTGAACCTAGAAAGTTTCTGGAAAAATGATAAAATATACTATGAAGCAAAATATAATTTTCCAAGACCTTTGTGGAAGTATGACTAAAAGGGGATATCACATGAAGAGAATATTTCAAAAAATTAATAAATCATATTATAGGAAGATCGTAATACTGATGATAGTGTTTGTAATATCGGTGGTATTACCTTTTGCCGTCTTATTATATCGAAATGCTCATTCCAATATGTTAGATAATATCAATCAATCTAATGAACAAGTGTTAAATCAAATGAAATACAACTATACCTATTTCTCAGAAAATATATCTGCTCTAAGCATGTCCATTTATTATCAATACAATATTAATTCCTTAATGTATAATGAGGAAATTGATTATAATCAGCTATACCTCACTATGAAGCATTTGAAAGATAATGTATTATTATCCCAGCCTTCCTTATACTCAATTGAAATCTATAATGCCAAACGCAAGGAATGGTTTTCAACGAACAGCTCGGATGAAGCAAAGGGAGAAAGTCTACATAGGGTTCAAGGTTACACGATTCCCAAATTAAGCCCCATACTTCGTAAGTTACAAGAGAAGAATGGTCAAATAGAGAATAGCCAATATGTATTTTCCTATTACATGTACGAATATAATAATCCAGTAGATGGGAAGAATAGCTACATTGTAATTAATCAAAGCGCCAACTGGTTCTTAGATAACCTAACAGGAGCAATGTCTCAAAAGGTGCCAGCTACAGTCTATCTGGCAGGAGAATCTGGGATATATAGCTATAAGAAAGAACAAAATACTAATAGGGAAGAGTCTATCGTAAATAAATGTATAGAAAACTATATTAATAATGAAGCTCATAGCTCCACCCAGGGATATTATCTGGATGATTATAAGGGGAGAAAATATCTGGTTTCTTATATTGATTTAGAGGATAGAGGAAACTGTATCATTATGATACAGGATTACGAAAAGATATTTGCAAATTTAATAAAGTTAAGAAATAATTTTCTGTTGTTATCTGTAATCTTTGCTTTGATTGGTAGTGTTGCTCTGATTGTTCTGTCCAAAAAAATCTATCATCCAGTTAATACCCTAGTAGATTATGTATCGGGCCTGGATGGAGAAGATGGGGAAGTTAAGAAGGAGATGGAAGTGAATGAGTTTGAACATCTCCGTGACTTCTACAAGAAAATCAATGAAATTAATAAAGAACTACTCCAAGAAAAGCAATCCACAGAAGAAACCATTAGAAAATACTTGCTGTCCAACCTCCTAGAAGACAGTACGGAAGAAAACTGGGAGAATTATTATAAAAGTATGCCCGATGCACCTTTATCTCAGATAGAAGAATATCATCTCATGGTAGTTGAACTTCGTTTGGATAGAATTAGAGTGAATCAACATGGATTCGTGGAAGGGGATAATGATCTCTTATTATCCAGTATATCCAATGTGATTAGCGAACTTATGGAAGATTATATAATTGAGCCAGTGAAGAAAGAATTGGATGAATTGGTAGTAATTATAGACTGCTTGGATGATGGAGTGGATCAAGAATTAATAAAAGAAAAGATTCGAAAAATGCAGGAGTTTATAAAAGAGAACTTTGACATTAACGTATCTGCCGCCTATAGCCATATCAGCAAAGAAGCAAAAGACCTAGCACGGTTATACGAAGAAACCCGCAGATATGCTAGCTATCGAATTGTATATGGTAAGAATGCCCTTCTTGGTGAGAAGGAATGCTGGAATAATATCAACAATCGAGATATTTCTTACTCTAGAGATCTGCAAAAACGTCTGGAAGAGAAACTGAAGCTAAGTAACCTTGAGCAGATACAGGAGACTCTGGAAAGAATTAAAGATGTTGTCTGTGAGCTTTCTTATGAAAATATTATTATTAGCATGATGTCCTTGGTGACAGAAATAAATATGATAATGAATGAAATCAATATGGCGAAGAATAATCCACTCACAATTAACTTTAACGATATGTATAAAAAGGTCATAGAGGTGGAGCAAATTGATGAGATTTTTAAAGAGTTATCCGAGTATATCAGTTCCATACTTTCCGATACATATCAGAAGAAGGAAAAAGAAAACGATAAGGAAAAATTATTTGTACAAGCAGTAAAAGAGTTTGTTAACACCCATTATAATGACGTAAATCTTTCTTCCCAATCCATAGGAGATTATATGAATATGTCGGGACGCTATGTCATGAAGAAATTCAAACAAAGTACAGGGATATCTATCAACGAGTATATTTTGGATGTTCGGATGAAACAGGCAATTTATCTTTTGAAGCATTCGGACATGCCTGTAAATAAAGTGGCAGAGAATATTGGTATAGAAAATGAAAACTACTTTTATCGTCTATTCAAGAAAGTATATGGGTGTACACCTAGGAATTTTACTGATAGAAACTGGTAATGCATTTTTTGACCTTACACTGTAAAATACGCACATTGCTGTTTAAATGCAGTTAATGTGCGTATTCTTCAGTAGAAATATGTTTTTATTATCTGATACAATCCATATGACAGCAAGAGCTGCGCAAAAACTATATAGGGAGGAATTAAAGTCATGAGGAAAACAATGAAAAAGATCTTAGCATTAGGACTGACTGCTATGTTAGCACTTGGTACCCTGACAGGCTGTAGCAAGTCAGAGCCATCCACTTCAGGAACAACAGATAAAACAGGGAGTACTGATTCTGCTAGTACCGCTGAGGTAGGAGAGACCATTAAACTAAAATGGTATATGGCAGGCTCTGGTCCTCAAGCAGATGTCAAAACAGTGGAGAAGGCTATTAATGCATATCTTCTCGATACTTATGATATGAATATTGATCTCAGTATCATAGCTACAGATTATTCCAACTATCCACAGAAAATGCAGATGGTTATTTCTTCTGGTGAAGAATACGATATCTGTTGGACTGCAACCTGGAATAACAATTACTATGACAATGTGAATAAGAATGCATTTATCCCTTTGGATGAATTATTAACAACAGATGCACCTGAATTACTTGCATCTATGGATACCAGTATATGGGATGCGGTAAAAGTAAAAGGAAACATTTATGGTGTTCCAGCACAACAGATATTCCCCAAACAGAACTACGTGGTAATTGTGAAAGAATATGCAGATCAATACGGTTTAGATGTGAGCAAGGTTACAAAACTCAGTGATTTGGAAGATTTCTTCAAACAAGTGAAAGCAGATAATCCTGACATCTATCCCTTTGCTGCATCCAGTAACGGACTTCTTGGTAAACATAATTTAGCACTTGGTTTTGAACCAATCGCAGGTGCAAAAATCCCTGGTTCCTTTATAATCGGTGATGATAGTATGACAGTATATAATCAATTTGAAAGCAAGGAAGTACAAGATTTCTATGACATGATGTATCGTTGGGTAGAGGAAGGAATTGTTCGTAAGGATGCTGTAACTGTATCAGATAACGCAGTACCTGATATGAAGGCTGGAAAATGTATCGCAGCAATTAACGCAACCTTTAAGCCAGGTGTTGAGACTCTTGAGTCTGGTAACTTTGGCAACAAAGAAGTGGTTTTTGCTACATTATCTGATCCATATCTTGCAACAGATAGCTTAGTATCCAGTTTAAATGCGATTAGCCAGACAAGCAAGAATCCCGAAGTAGCTATGAGATTACTTAATCTTGTGAATACAGATGCAACTCTTTATAACCTACTTTGCTTTGGTATTGAAGGAACACACTATACTGTAAATGCTGATGGTACTGTCAAATCAGACGATAGCAAGGGTTATAATCCTAATGTTGACTGGATGATTGGTAACCAATTCAATGCCTTAATTAGAGAAGGACAGGAACTAGATATTTGGGAAAAAACTAAAGCTTTAAATAGTTCTGCTGTAAATTCAAAAGCCCTTGGATTCTCCTTTGACTCTACACCAGTTTCTAATGAAATTGCTAGTATCAGTGCAGTTTATGATCAATACGGAACAACCTTAGAGGTTGGTGGTGCTGATCCTGCCAAAGTACTCCCAGAGTTCTTAACGATATTAAAATCTGCCGGTGCTGATAAGATTATTGAAGAGATGCAAAGACAGGTTGATGAATGGATGAAATCCAAATAAAGGTTTATTAAGGAGGACGGGGGAAAGAAAGTTTTCCCCTGTCTTTTGTATCCTAGAGGTCCAAATTTGCGGAGCTTTGGCAGAATGGAGAATGACATGAAAGTTAAAAGAAAAAAAATGAAAATGAACTGGGGATTATTTGTGCTAGCATTACCAGGCCTCATTTTTCTCATTGGGTATTACTATTTACCCCTATTTGGTTTAATCATTCCTTTTAAAAAGATGGATGTTGCAAAAGGAATATTTGGCAGTGAATGGTGCGGATTTGACAATTTCAAGTTCTTTTTTAACTCACCGGATATGTGGACAGTTACAAGAAACACCTTAGGACTAAACGCTTTGTTTATTACACTAACCTTAAGTATTTCTGTAATTGTAGCCCTTGGTTTATTCGAATTATCAAAGAAAAAGGTAAAGATATTTCAAACCTGTTTATTTGTACCATATTTTATTTCCTGGGTAGTAGGTAGTTATGTAATCTATGCTTTATTAAGCCCAGACCTGGGTGTTATTCCTAATCTTTTAGAAAGGTTTGGTGTAGTAGTTCCTAACTTCTACAGTGAGCCCAAGTACTGGCCCTTCATACTTACCACCTCATATTTGTGGAAGCATGTAGGCTATAATACATTGATTTTCTATGCTACCCTTATGGGGATGGATACCTCCCAGCATGAAGCAGCATCCATTGACGGTGCTAATAAAATACAACGAATTAAGTACATATGTATCCCTCATATGATGCCAACTATCGTACTTATGGGTCTACTCCTAATTGGTAAAATATTTTATGCAGATTTTGGTATGTTCTGGTTTCTTCCAAGAAATTCAGGAATTCTCTATTCAGCAACAGATGTGATTGACACCTATGTATTCCGTATGCTTAGAGTAATGGGTAACATCGGTATGTCCTCAGCTGTTGGATTATATCAATCCCTTGTTGGTTTTATACTGGTATTAATCACGAATTTAATAGTGAAGAAACGTAATAAAGATTATGCATTATTTTAAAAAGGAGTGACAAGCAGTGGTTCAAAGTAAAAAAGAGAAATTTGCAAATAAACTAATCACCATAGGACTTATTCTATTGGCTTTGTTCTGTGTAGTACCTATATTTTATATTTTATCAGCCTCTTTATCGGATGAGATTAGGCTGACAAGAGAGGGATATTCCTTAATTCCTAGAGGCTTTTCTATAAAGGCATATGACTATATACTGAAAAGCCCTAGAGCTATTCTAAATGCCTATGGAGTAACCATTTTAGTTACACTCGCAGGAACCGTAGTAAGTCTTTTGGTTACCACCATGTTAGGGTATACCATCGCAAGAAAAGACTTCAAATTTGGTAGAGTAATTTCCTTTATGATTTTCTTCTCCATGCTATTTAATGGAGGCTTGGTTCCTACTTATATTATGATTACCAAATATTTTGGATTAAAAGATACCCTTTGGGCATTAATGTTACCTTATATTATTTTACCTTGGCATGTATTCCTAATGAAAGGTTTTCTAGCTGATATTCCAACCTCTCTAATTGAGGCTGCGAAAATAGATGGAGCAGGAGAAATCAAGAGCTTTTTCCGTATTATCGTACCTATTTCTAAGCCTGCCTTAGCAACTGTTGGATTGTTTATCGCCTTTACCTATTGGAATGACTGGTATCAGTCCATGTTATATATTGATAGTGCTAACATCAATTCCCTCCAATTTTACCTATACCGCATTATGAATAACATTCAATACCTGAGTACCTCCATGCAGGCTGGTAATATCACCATTGATATTGCAAGTCTTCCTAGTGAAACAGCACGAATGGCACTATGTATCATGGCAGCAGGTCCAATGCTGGTAATTTTCCCTTTCTTCCAAAAATACTTTGTAAAAGGTCTTACCGTTGGAGCAGTAAAGGGTTGATTTTACCCAGAATGGAGGATTTATATGAAAAATGATCAATATGCCAATATAGCAGCTGGTGGCGTTCTTACAGCTGGAAAAGGACTTGAGGCATCGGTTCCTGAGTTTGTAGATAAAAAGGTTTGGAATATAAAAGAAAATTATAAGAAGATGACATTCCAGCCTAAAATGAGTACAAAAGAGGAGTTATATGAAGAACTTGAGAGTTGGAAGCAAAAATATCGTCCATTTCTTCAAAATATGGCTCCCGAATTAAATGAACTTGAAAAAAGCATAGAGCTGAAAGAGTTCTTCTGGAGAATAGAGACTGAGGAAGATCAGCAGGATTTTACATCCCTACTTGGTGGCAAAGGAGATTGGGAAAAAGTAACGGTACCTCATTATGGTGCCCCTCTTGGAAGTGCAGTAACCTATTATAGAACAGAATTTGAGGTTACTTGGGGGAAAGAGGAAGGAGTTTTTCTTGATTTTAAAGGCGTAGATTATATTGCTGGGGTCTTTATAAATGGATATTATGCGGGCTCCCATGAAGGATTTTTCGCTCCATTTCAGATAGATATTACCCAGTATTCAAAACCTGGAATGAATGCCCTGGTAGTTAGGGTAGAAAATGATTTTGTACACAAAAGAAATGAAAAAGAACTAGGCGGTACCATGTATGGAGGAGATAAAATCTATGCAGCGACTGGTCCTGGATTTGATGATCCTAATATGGGCTGGCATCACTGTCCTCCAGGAATGGGAATTTGGCAAAGTGTTTTTGTAAAAGTGAAGAATAGATGCTTTATTAATGATTTATACATAAGACCTCTCCCAGAAGAAGGCAGAGCAGAAGCTTGGGTTGAAATTTACAAATGCGATCCTGGCTATGAAAAAGTGCAATTAAATCTTTCGCTTTTTGGACGTAACTTCAAAGAAACAGTATTTGAAGATATGGTATATCATCCAGTGACAGGTTGTGCTATTGGGCTTGGTGATAGCTTTACAGAGGCTGTCCTTACTGCATCCGGAGCCATAGATAAACCAGTAGAACTTAAGATGGAAAAGGGTTTAAATTATTTGAAAATTCCCTTTACAATGGATGAATTTAGATGGTGGAGACCGGATTCCCCTTATCTGTACCAATTACAGGTAGCCTTAGTTAGTGAGGAAGGAAAGACACTCCATAGGAAAGAGCAAAGCTTTGGTATGCGCAGCTTTATAATGGATACAGATTGCATCCCAAAGGGTAAATTCTACTTAAATGGAGAGCAAATTCGCCTCCGTGGTGCCAATACCATGGGTCACGAGCAACAGTGTGTCATGAAGGGGGATTATAATCAACTAATAGAAGATATTCTATTGGCGAGAATTTGTAATATGAATTTTCTACGTCTGACCCAGCGCCCAGTTCAGGATGAGGTTTATGAATATTGTGATATGCTGGGAATGCTTACCCAGACGGATTTACCTCTCTTTGGCGTTTTACGAATTAATAAATTCAATGAGGCCCTTCGTCAAGTTGATGAGATGGAGAAGTTAATTAGAAAGCATCCATGTAATATTATGGTGTCCTATATTAATGAACCTTTCCCGAATGCTTATAATCAGCCACACAGACATTTGTCCAGATCGGATTTAATGAGATTCTTTGATTGTGCTGATGCCATTGTGAAGATGAATAATCCGGAAAGAGTGACAAAGCATGTGGATGGGGATTATGACCCACCGACTAAGACCTTGCCAGATAATCACTGCTATACTCTCTGGTACAATGGTTGTGGTGTGGATGCTGGCGAGTTAAATAAGGGATACTGGTTACCTGTGAATAAGGACTGGAATTACGGTTGCGGTGAGTTTGGAGCAGAAGGTCTGGAATGTTTTGAGACCATGGAGAAATACTACCCCAAGGAATGGCTACCTGCCAATGAGACAGAAGAGAAGAACTGGTCTCCTGCCAATATTGTAGCTTCTCAATCAGGTAATTTTCATTATTTCTTCTTTGACACCAAGAATAGTGTTAAGGATTGGATCCAGACTTCTCAGCAGCATCAGGCCTGGGCTACCAAATGGATGACGGAGGCTTTTCGAAGAAATAAAAGAATGGTATCAACAGCGATCCATTTATTTATCGATGCCTTCCCAGCAGGTTGGATGAAGACCATTATGGATGTTGACCGCAACCCAAAGCCAGCATATTTTGCTTACAGGGATGCATTGACACCGGTTATGGTCAGCTTACGAACCGACCGCTATTGTTACTACCCAGGAGAAACTGCTTCTGTAGAAGTATGGGGATGTAACGACAGAGATTGTTCCTTCCATAGGATTAAGGCCTCCTATTATGTTGAAGGCTTAAATACAGATGGTATATATGAGACCCTTGGACAGGGAGAAGAGTGGGTTTCATTATCTAAGTGTACATCCAAATATCTAGCCAATGTGGAATTTGAGGTTCCTCATGATAAGGAAAATCTACGAATTACTGTTGGATTAAGTAAGGAAGATGGAGAAGTATTACACTATAATCAAGTTGTATTTGAGGTAAAAGAAGATACCACAATCCCCCAGGGGACTGCAGCTTGTATCATTGGTAATAAAGGGTTAGCAACAAGCCTGGCAGAAGAATTAAATCTGCCAACTAAAGGTCTCTTAGAAATGAAGGATAAGGATGTATTCCTTATTGATGATTGGATTGTCTTCGAAGAGAATAGAGCTCAAATTGAAGCTTTGATTCGCAAAGGAATAAAAGCGATCTTTTTAGAGCTTGGAGCAGGAGAGTACAAGCTGGGTGAAGCACAGCTTAAGGTGAAATCCAGCTCCATGCTGCCTATGATTTTTGTCTCTAGGAATACAGGACATACCTTAGTAGAAGGATTTAAGGAATTTGACTTTAAGAATTGGTATGATAAGAAAGTTGATAGAATTACACCAATTCTTGAGTCAACTGTTACAGGCAATGCTATTACTCCAGTGCTGATGAGTGGTAATACTGATGATAGCGGAAGGTGGGGACCACAAATGGCAGTTGGTGAAATAACTATGGAAGAGGGAAGGATTTATATCTGCCAACTTAAATTAGCAAGGAGACTTGGAGAAAATCCTGTTGCAAAGAAATTTGCAGTTAGAATGTTAGAAGGTTGATAGCTTGAATTAAAAAGGGCTTACCTGGTTGAACGGGTAAGCCCTTTAACTGATTTTATCCTTGATAATCAATAACATCTAACCATTTAAATAAGAATATTTTTTCTTCTTCAGTGGCAGTATTATATTGACCTGCTGCAATAATTGGTAACCATTTTTGAACATATGGCAGAGCAGTGTTACTTTTCTTACAAAAAAGCTTCAAATAAGAGTCTGCCAGATCGGGATAATTGAGTGACATTTTAAGATAAGTAGTGGCTACATCAGCGCTTGCATTACCTTGTGTGGCATGGGACCAGTCTAATATATAAGCACCGGAATCATTAATGATTATATTCGAAGGAAGAAAATCACCGTGGCATAGTTTCACATGCTTTGGCATACTGTCTAATTGTGTTAATAATTCATATTTTGTTGTGCTATCTAAATCCATAACGCTTTGAATTTTACGTATAAGTTTATCTTTCAATTTGTTTAATAGAGGTGCTGTTTTGGAATGCATCTCAATTTGTAGATCTACAAACAGATTAAGTAGTTCAGGAGCTTTTTCCGGATTGTTTTTCAACTTTTGTTCTAGGGTTTCGCCAGAAATATAATCCATACTAATACTCCATTTACCATCAATATTACTAACGGAACTAATTTTTGGTATTTTTAAGCCGGTTTCTTCAACACGGGCCTGGTTTAAAGCTTCATTAAGAATAGAGGATTTGGGATATCCTTCATTAAATACTTTTACAACAGTATCATCAAGATGATAAATCGTTTTGTTATTTCTTGTAGCTAAAACCTGTTCCAGTTTCATAGTGATGTCCCCTTTCAAATTATACCATGGTGTTGCTAACTTAATTTTACTACAATTTGATGAAAAAGTATATGCACTAATATGGAAAAATTTAAAAGATTTTATACAATCATGGTTCAAATTAGTTTAAAACAAAAATCTTAGGCATCAGATCTATCTACCTATTTATTATTCCTTCTTTTTATTTTTAGAATAGGGAACAAAGAATTTAACAGTAGTTCCTACATCTTCGATACTGCTTAGTATAAATTCAGACTGATCTCCATAAATCAATCTTAGCCTATCCTGTATATTCTTAATACCTATTCCTCTTGTATGGGCTTTCATTTCTGTGTTTTCCTTACCCAACAAGATATCTTCAACGGTTTTTTCTGACATTCCTATTCCATTATCTGATATAGTAATCCATAGATATTGCTTAATATGCTCCGCTTTTATTATAATTTCACCGGGATAATCCATCTGGGTAAAGCCATGGAATACAGAATTTTCTACAATAGGTTCCAGACTCATCTTAGGTATGAGGCAGTCCATGAGATTTTCGTCTATATCATAGATAACTTTGATGGGTTGGGGATACTTATAATTTTGTATAATCATATATTGTTGGATAGTTGCAATTTCTTCCTGAAGAGATACAGTGATTTTTTCTTGTCCCACCTGGATAACATCATGGAGCAGGCTAATAAAGGCCCTTGTCATAGTGATGGCATCTTCGTTACGTTTTGCGGACACGAGAAAAATGAAGGTATTTAATGTATTGTAGATAAAGTGCAAATTAATACGTGATAGAAGTAAATCAGAGGAAATATTCTTACGGTTCAATTCAGCTTCTATCATTTTCTCAATGGAGCTGTTTAACTCTTGTTTCATTTCTAAGAAGGCTGACCAGATGCAGCCAATTTCATTTGAAGGGTCATACACAATCTCAGGTATTACCCTGCTGTAAGGGAGGGATAACATAGAATCCCTAAGTAGGGTAAGGGGACGGAGCTTACGATTTATATATATTGTGATAATTATACTTACAAGAAGAAATACTACGGTTGAAATAAGTAGTATGAGAAGTATATATCCGATATCATTCTGAAATAGATTGTATTTTGATATGAAAATACTTAGGGTCCATTCATCGTGCATGATATCTCTGTTCAGTACCATATATTTTGATGTCTCAAATATTTCTTTTCCATCCTTCTGATTCAATATATCATCATAATTGCTATTACCTAAAAAATCGGAGTAGATGGTATCATCCCAATGATTTCTTAATATGGCATAGCCACTTTTTAAATTGATTGTAGAAAGATAATTTTGAAAATATGAGATGGGTATATTCAGTATTAACTTAAAATGATGAGTATTGGGGTTTCTTAACTCAAAAAAATTAATACGGTAGCTAATGACATCACAGTAGCCACTATTTTCTGTATAAGTTTCATGAATCATAGAATAGTGAAAGTTGTTATTATCCTTTAGTTCGCTATACCATGCTTGTGAAAGGGTACTCCTGTAATAGGTTTCGAATATCCTTGCACTTGAGTATATCAGACCGTCATCACGGATAATAATTGCGCCATTAATAAAATCATAATTGGTTACCAAGGATTTTAATTGTGCCTCTACTTTTAACTTGGTTCGTAATATCTCCAGAGGTTGTGTACTTGAGGTGTTCATTAACTTACAAAGATCTTCATTGACAATTATTGTGGAGGAAAGCTGTACCAGTTGAGATTCTATATCTTTGTATTTTTCTTCAATGAGATTCATAAGGCTTTTCGTTTCTGCTATAGCCTGCTCACTCATTTTTTTACTGTAATATAGATATTGTACTGCATTAATGGTAAAAATAGATAAAACAAACACTATGAGAACGATATAGATAATACTCCGGCTTAACTTTCTATTCTTCTTTGTAGTCTGCATAATCCGTTGGATTCACTCCTGTCACCTTTTTAAATACATAGCTAAAATATTGAGAGGTGCTAAAACCAGTAGCTTCTGCAACCTCGTATATCTTATATTTGCGGGATTCCAGTAATTCTTTCGCTCGGTCTATCTTAACCAAGGTAATAAAATTCATAATCGTCTGGCCTGTTTCTTCCTTAAAGATATGGCGAAGATAATCACTGCTAATATTAAACATAGAAGCTAGCTCATATATGGTATAGTTATTTTGATAATTGCTATGTATGAATTGTATGATCTTTTGAATCTTACCTGAGTACATCTTGTCAACAAGCTTATTTGCCTCAAATACAGCAGATTCATACTGTCCTGTAAACCATTCCTGAAGTTGATGGATGTGATAGCATTCAGGATATTCCAGATTCCCCTCAGCTATGATTTCCTCCAGTGTTTTTAGATAATATTTCTGCCGATAACTATCTAATAATTCCACCAATTTTCTGCAAAGTCTTTTAAGTTCAATGCTGGGATATTTATACTGGATATAGATTGAAAATAAGGATACAATCTGCATCTTTAACTCTCCTATGGAATTAAGAGTCATCTTGTCACCAATTTCCTCTAAACCTTTATTTAAAATTCCACTTATATCAGAAGGCTGATTAAGTTGATACATATTTGTGAAGATTTTTGATTTTCCATAATATATATTCATTGTTATGGTGGTTTCAAGTCTGTCTCGCCATTTTACTATGTCATTTATGTTACTAAAAGGATCGGAAAAGGCCACAGAGACAGTATCAAGGAATTGTTCTCCAAATATATTCTGGAGGGAATAGGCTATTGAGTAGGTATACTCAATAAACTCTCTGGCTGAAAAGTTCACAGTGAGATTCAGTAGCATACCCCATAGATGAGGACTTAAATTAACTGTTCCAACATATTCGTAACCGGTACGAAGCAAGGTTTTATGCCATTTAACGGAATAATACTGATCATCTTGTTTATATTCCAGAATGGGATAGGGAGCATCCCTTTTAATAATAAAGAAAACATACTGTGTATTGGAGGCGTAGCCTAGAATACTTGAAATAGAAGGCTCTTTTGCCTCCATTCCTCGTAGAATGTCTCGGATAAACTGTCGTTTTACAACTCGGTTTTTCTGTTCCTCACTATCAAGCTGGCCACTTATTTTAGTAAGCTCCTCTAGAAGCAGCTTGCTATCGCATTCGTGCTTTAATATAAAGGAAGAGACGCCAAGCTGCATAGCTTGGTGAAGAAATTCAAAATCCCGATAAGCGGTAAGCATTATAAACTTTGGTGTATGCTTCTTATTTAATAGTCCCTTGCATAAATCTACACCATTCATATTGGGCATCCGTACATCTGTAATTACAATATCAACCTTGTTCTTTTTACAATACTCAAAGGCTTCTATTGGTTTGGTGAAGGTTTTGGATAGATGAAAGCCGTATTTCTCCCATATCAATAACTGAGAAAAATAGTCTAAGGATAAATACTCATCATCCACCAGGATTACTTTATACATTCAGCATCACCTTTCTGTCGCAAATCCAGTTATTTAGACATATTATATCATACAGAAATTTCTTTGTTAACATTACGGAGAATAAAAAGCCGTATTACATAAAAATAACCGTATTTTATATGAAATTGTTTTATTTTATCTAGAAGATATCATGGTATTGACATACTGCGTTGTAAGCAACCATAATCCGCATGAAAATGGGGATTTGTGGTTGCTCTTTCTTTTACTTTTCAATATTTGTATCCATAATAGCCAGAATATATAAGAATAACCGTATTTCACTAAAGAAAGATAATAAAAGGGAAGTTAGAATGATAAGTAGCAGGAGGCTGAACAAATAGAATGAATGGAGGAGGACAAGGTTTTATGCAAACTATATTTAAAAATGGTGATAAACCCTATTTTGCCTTTGGGGGGCAGTGTATGAACTCATCTGCAATTAATCCCTCAGATAGAGCAATGTTCTGGAAGGCACTGGAGACTATTCAGGGTAATACGGCTGAAATACCGATTTTCTGGGAAACAATTGAACCCTTGGAAGGTGAATTTGATTTTACCTTAGTGGGAGAAATACTTCAGGAAGCACGAGAACAGAATAAGAAACTGATACTTGTCTGGTTTGGCACATGGAAAAATGGAATGATGAAATATGTACCCCTTTGGGTGAAAAATAATACGGAACGTTTTAAACGTATGATACGCCATGATGGGGCACCGATTGCTAATCTCTCTCCTAATTGCCATGAGAATCTCAATGGGGACAAAAAAGCATTTTGCGAACTGATGAGGTATATTCGTAAAGAAGATAAAGATTTTCAGACAGTTCTTGCTGTTCAGGTGGAAAACGAATGTGGAACTTTGGGTTATTGTTGCAGGGATTATAGTGAGGAAGGTAATGCGCAGTTTCAGAATCAAGTACCAGATTTTATAGTACAGAAGTTGCAAAATGAAAAGGACACGGATATTAGTAGGGTCTGGAGTAAGATGGGTAGTCCTACTGTGGGAAATTGGACAGAAATGTTTGGAAAATGGGATGAGGAGTATTTTGCTGCCTATAGCGTAGCCACCTATGTTAACGAGATAGCTAAAGCAGGAAAGGAAATCTATCCAATTCCAATGATAGTGAATGTCTGGTTGGACAAAATTGGATTTGACTTGCCTGGAGTGGACTATCCTGCAGGGGGGCCGGTTAGTAAAAATTTAGATCTGTGGAAATGGTGTACAGATTCTATCGATGTTATAGGACCGGATATATATCTTGGCAGTCCCTCTTTATATGATCAAGCCTGTGCAACCTATAAACGTAAGGATAATGCTCTGTTTATTCCAGAATCAGATTGCAGAAGACATCTTAATAACTGGATTAATATGTTTTCCGCTATAGGGACCTACCGGGCAATTGGCTATTTTGCCTTTGGAATCGAGCATATTCTCTTACAGGATGGCACAGAAAGGCAAGAATTTAAGGAGTTTATAGGAAGTTTTCGAAGTCTTGCATCTATAACCCCTCTTTTATTAAAGAACCAGGAGATTTACACAGTAAGACAGGATTTTGGAATGGAAAACCAGTATATAGAAGGGAAAAATCATCGAATTATGGTGGACTTTACTTATGGTCGTACTGATTATGTCCATCGCCTTCCTGGCTATGAGAAGGAGTGTGGACATGGATTGATTATTCAAACCGCTCCTGAGGAGTTTTATATTACCGGGAGTGGATATACGGTTTATATTATTCCAAAGCATACGAAGATACCTTATTCCAATATAAAGCTAGCCTCTACCCATAATTATCGTTTGGTGGAGGAAGGGTATTATGGTAACGATGATAATTGGAAATGCACTAGAATTAGGACTGGTGATGAAAGTGATGCAGGTATCTGGATATACTCTGATACACCAGCGGTACGTGTTGTTTTGGGTGAATAAAAAGGAGGAAACATATGGATAGAGCACTTATTCAATTACTAAAGATTAAGGAAACTGATATACGAATGGATACTATTTATCAATGTAAAACGTCCGTTGACAAGGGTATACATATCGGAGGTGCTTACTCTTGTATTCTTCCCCTCACAGCTCTGTTTTATGGTGGCTTTATGCGATTGAATATAACAGATCCCACAGCTTCGGATCAAGAGTTATTTATTTTGAGCAAAGGACATTCTGTGGCAGCCATGGCTTCCATTTATGCTGATCTGGGATATTTCGATAAGTCCCTTCTTCATAATTCTCGCTCCTATTCCAGTCTTTTTAATGCCCATCCAGGACCCTTGCTTCCTGGAATACCTGTTTCTACAGGACCTCTTGGACATGGAATTTCTATCTCCTGTGGCTTTGCTACCTACCGTAAGCAACATGAGTATGGGGATATTTATTGCATGGTAGGAGATGGGGAGCTTCATGAAGGAACCAACTGGGAAGGTATTATGTATGCAGCTGATAAAAAGCTGGATAATCTCTGTGTCATAATTGATCGTAACAATGGGCAGAGTGATAGCATTAATGGGCTGGTGGTGTCCCTTGGAAATCTGTCAGGAATATTTAATGCCTTTGAATGGGAAGTGTATGATGTGGATGGAACCAGTATGGAAGCTGTCTATGAGGCTCTTTGGAAATTTAAGACGAGGCCGCGTAACGGTAGACCAACGGTTATAATTTGCAATACAAGTAAAGGCTTCGGGGGATTTGCTGCCGTTACTAAGAAGCATAAGGCTAACATTGCAGATGAGATTATTGATAAAGAATTAGAGCTACATAATATGCGTCGTGAGATACGGGTAACAAAGCTTAAGGGTATGGATGTAACAAAGGAAATTGTTGAATTCGCTAAAGGACTAAACTATCAACTGATTACTAAGGATAATAAATTGATAGACATCAAATTAATAAAGTCTGTGACCAAAGTGAAGAAGGCTGAAATAAAGAATAAAGTTATTGCCTATAATCCTGCAATGCTACCTTCTCTAGAAATAGATCAGGAATATATGTGTGATCAGATTATAAAGAAGACCATAAAAGCTTTTGCCCACGATCAAAAAATATATTCTGTTGATTCTGATTTGGCCAACACCAGCGGACTTCAAGAGGGTGTTGCAGCAGTAGATGAGTCTCGTGCCTTAAATGCGGGAATTGCGGAAGCACATATGATGAATATGTCTGAAGCGTTGGCAGCAGAAGGCTGCAATGTTTGGAATAGTACCTTTGCTGTGTTTTTTGACTGTAGAGCTTTTCGACGGATCGCAGTAAGTTATCAGGAAAGAATGGAAAATATCCACATGGGAGGAAA
Organism: Bacillota bacterium; assembly: GCA_023443625.1. Next base: position 81,730 of record JAEZTQ010000068.1, read on the forward strand.
TCTTAACGAAGGACATGGACTTGATATTACCTTCCTGGCAACTGCACCTAATCTGGAGACACAGACCAATGGGGCCACCCACATGGGTAATGATGACGAGCTTATGTATAGTGAAATTGCCTATCTAAAAATAATAGATATCAGTTGCCCTCAGCAGCTGGTTGCTGTTATGAGATGGATAGCAGAAGGAAATAAAGGCCTTGTGTATCTGAGAATACCCCGATTTAAGATAAAGGCTATATATCCAAAACATTATATATTTGGATTTGGTAAAGCATACCCTATCTGTGAAAATGAAGCATCCAAATTTGTTGTCATATCTTCGGGAAGGGGTGTTATAGAAGCCTTAACAGCTGAGGCTGAGCTCTCTGATATGGGCATTGGAATTGATGTTATAGACATGCCTTCCGTAGATGAGGATTATTTCTGTAAGGTAGCGAAAAGCAGTAAGAAAATAATCTTTCTTGAGCAGAATAATGGATATCTTTATCAGGCTTTCCTCCGTGTCTTAGCGCAAAGAAAAGTTTCAATACCAGTAGAAAATATAGTGGCACTAAATTGTAGAAAGGAAGATGGTAGTTTACAGTTTATTCATTCCGGCACCTATGAGGAGATAACCAAGGCTCTAAAGTTGGATGGGGCCCATCTTGCTTCTATGATTAAAGGGTGTTTTAAACATGAAGGCTTTGATGAAATATAAACATAATAAATACTTAATATGCTTGTAAAATATACAAATTATATAACTGATATAAGGTGTATTGTAGTAAGATGATGTAATATTAAATAACCATATGTTGTTTCAAAAACCGAATATTGTATAAAACAAATAAAAACGTTGCTGATATAATGAAGCTGTAGTTAAAACTTAATCATAGGAGGAAGGATTTATGAGAAGATTTAAAGTTACTAGTATTATGCTTGTATTTCTGCTGGTTTTTTCAATGATATTCGTTGGATGTAAAAAAGAAGCAGAGAAAACAGAGAAAACAGAGAAAACCCCAACCCCAACTGGTTTAGCGGAAGTTTCAGATACTACGGAGAAGAATTCCGAATTCAAGCCTTCCGGCAAAATCGTTGAATGGAATTGGAATGAGAAAATGTGTCAGAACCTTAAGGAAATCTATAATCAGCAGTTCCCGGATGTGGAATATGAATATGTCATTGTTAACACCAGTGACTATATGCAAAAACTCCAGACAACCATAGCTTCCGGCGGTGATATGCCTGACATCATCTTAGGTGAAAGTGCTTTCCGTGGCTCCTTATTTAGTTTGGATATTTTAGAAAATTTAGAAACTGATCCTTATAACTTTAATCGTAATGGACTTATTGATGCAGTAATACCGGCTCTTTGCAATGATAAAGGTGAGCTTGTGGGATTTGATCAGCAATTCTGTGCAGCAGGCTGGGCTTATAGAAGAGATTTAACAGAGAAATACTTTGGAGTATCAGAGCCAGAGGATGTAGCAGCGTTATTATCTGATTGGGATGCTTTTATTGCAGCTGGTCAGAAGTTAGCAGAGCAGACGAAGGATGTTTACATGATGGCTAGTATCCAAGACCTTATTGACTGTCTTCAATTACAGAATGCCGGGAAATATATCGATGGTATGACAATTGACTTAACTACTCGCTTTGGTCCTGCTCTTGATACTGTAACAAAAATACGTGATGCCGGTGTTCCCCTTGGTAATATGGAGCAAGGTTCAACAGAATGGAATGCGTCCTATGATAAAGGCAATGTAATATTCTATAATTTACCCTCTTGGGGTTCTAAAACCTACATTGCTGGTAATGCTCCAGAAACAGAAGGTAAGGGCATCTGGGGTTTAGTAAAAGCACCTGGTAACGGCTTTCTTCGTGGAGGTACAGCTGTAGGCATATATTCTGGAAGTAAGAATAAAGATACTGCTTATGCTATGCTTAGCTATTTGTATACAACAGTAGAAGGTGCCGGTCAGATGTATGACCGTATGGGTTATATATACAGCTTTAAAGATTTCTACGAGGGAGATAAATCTCCGCTGAATAAACCAGGCTTCTATGATAGCTTCTATGATGGACAAAATATCGGTAAATATTTCTATGAAGAGATTTCTCCGAGTACAGTGAGTGAACCTATGTCCTATTATACCAGCAGTGTAAACGATGCTTTAACCGCATTAAAAGCAATGATGCTTACGGATAAGACTATGAGCAGTGACCAAGCTCTAAAGGAATTACAGGATGCGACAGCCTTAAAAGCAACAGGTGCAACTATTCAGTAATATAACAGTAGATGGTAAGCGGATTGGAGTTTAACGACAAATAATGTAAGAACTGCAATCCGCTTGTTTAATCAGCATCGTACCGGGGAACGGACGATATTTCTAAAGTTAGGAGTTGGGATAGTGAATGACCATATAAAATTAACCAAGAGAAGAAAATTCACATTCAGGAAATTGTGGCCATATTTATTATGCCTCCCATTTATAATTGCTTATCTTGTTTTTAATATTTTTCCAACAGGATATTCCCTGTATATAAGTTTCTTTGATTGGAACGGTATATCGGAAAAAGTATTCGTTGGATTACAAAATTATATGGATTTGCTGACAAAAGATGTTTTGTTTTTTAAGTCTGTATATAACACGGTTATTATGATGATTATATCGATACCGGGGCAGATTATATTGGGACTATTGTTGGCTCAATTCATATTTAATCTTAGCAGAGGCAAGAGACTCTATGAAACTATAGTGTTTCTTCCATATATAATTTCTCCTGTTATTTGCGGTATTATTTTTATCTATCTCTTTGACTGGCATACAGGATACATAAACGATATTCTTGATAAATTAGGATTATTTTCACAAACTTACTGGCTTCAGTCACCGGGATTGAGCAAGATAATCATTGCCATCATGACAATATGGAGACAGACAGGCTACTGTATGGTGATTTATCTGGCAGCTATGACATCCATATCACAGGATATTATTGAAGCATCAAAGATTGATGGAGCAAATTCAATCCAGTCCTTTTTCCATATAACCATTCCCCAGTTAAATAATATCACTGTATTTCTTGTATTAACATCCATTATTAATGGTCTGCAAATGTTTGAAATGCCCAAGCTACTCTATGGTGGCACTGGAATGCAGTTGGGGACCGTTGGAGGACCAAACCAATCCGCCTTGACAATTATATGGAAGTTCTATGATAACGCCTTTGGATCAGGACTACGTATCGGTTATGGCGCCGCCATATCCTATCTGTTATTTATTATCATAATTATATTTACTGTAGCACCCAGCATGTTGAAGAGAAAGAAGGGTGGTAGAGCATGAAACGAAAGTTACTAAGATATTTCCTTATCCTAATCGTCAGTATTTATATTTTGATAACAATATTCCCTGTATTTGTGGTCTTTGTAATGGGTTCTTGGAAAAATGATGACTTAATGAGAACCGTACCATACTGGTTTGGAAATTATTTTATACAAAATTTGAAAAATGTACTCGCTTCCAACTATCTTAAAAGCTATGCCAATAGCATCTTTGTATCGGCTGCTGCCGTATGCAGCAGTGCATTTGCATCAACACTACTAGGATATGCGATTTCCAAATATGATTTTAAAGGAAGAAAGCTTCTGAATAGATTTGTGATTGCTACGATGATGCTGCCCCAGCAAATTACTATTATTGGTTATGTTATGGAGATGCGTTTCCTTCATATGAATAATACGCTATTACCCATTATTGTCTGTTGGATTGCCAATCCCTTTGCCGCATTTTTTATGATCCAGTTCATGAAGGAATCAGTTCCTGATGAAGTGCTAGAAAGTGCAAGAATTGACGGTGCAGGTGAGGTAAGAGTGCTTTCAAAGATTGTATTACCATTCATAAAACCTGGACTTGCAACAGTAGGAATACTGATTTTTCTATGGTCCTGGAACAACTATATGTTGCCTTTAGTAACCATCAGTAAGGACAGCCTTATGACCATCCCATTGTTTGTAAATAATCTGGGTTCCGAATACCGGGATGATATCGGAGCCAGAATGTGCGCCATTTCCTTGGCTATTATACCTATTCTTGTAGTTTTTTCCATTTTCTCAAAATCTTTTATAAAAGGAATATCTGCAGGTGCAGTTAAGGGGTAATCAGAATGAATAATTTAGATGTTGCTTGCATCGGACTGGCAGTGGGTAATATCTGCGTACGTCCGGTCAGTGAAAATATTTTTGATGCTGATGTAACACAAGTAGACACAATTGAGTCCCTTCCGGGAGGAGACGCTTTAAACCAATCGATTATTCTGGCAAGGCTGGGAAATAAGCCCGTCTTGATCAGTAAAATGGCAGAGGACGATTTTGGAAAATCCATGTGTAATTCTTTAAAACATAACGGTGTGGAGACAGGATACATAGCAAAGTCCCATATGGAAGGAACAAGTGTCTGTATTATCCTGATACAGGAGGATGGTCAGCGTAACTTTTGCACCTATAAAGGAGCACTCCGTTCTTTTTCTGCAGAGGATATTGATCTTGCAGTTATAGATTCCTGTAAGGTTGTAAGTATTGGCGGATTGATGGCTTTGCCTTCCTTTGACAAAGACGGGGCTAGGGAGATTTTCCAATATGCAAAAAATAAAGGGAAAATTACAGTAGCTGATACCAAGTATGATTCTTATCATATCGGTTATCAGGGAATTAAAAGCTTGCTGCCTTATACGGATTATTTTTTTCCCAGTTATGATGAAGCAGCTTATCTATCAGGAGAGAAAGAGGTAGAAAAGATTGCGGATTTCTTCTTAGCAGAAGGAGCAAAGCATGTTGGAATTAAGCTTGGGGGTAAGGGAGCCTACATTAAGGATGAACAGTTTAATGAAATCATACCCTGCTTTGGCAATGAGGTAGTTGATACAACGGGTGCCGGAGATAATTTTATGGCAGGCTTCTTGCATGGTATTCTCAGGGGCTGGAGTACGAAGGAATGTGCCTTATTTGGTAATGCTACCGGAGCAGTATGTGTATCAAAAGTCGGAGCTAATACGGCGGTTACGGACAGTGCGGTTGTATATGAGGTTCTAAGAACTACCCAGGAAGGACGAAACTTGCTTACGAAAATAAATGAATAAGCAAATTACACTTATATAAATGAGAGGATGATTCTATTGTTAGCCAAAAGAAAAGTAATCCGGCTGGGATTTGCCCCTACCAGGAGAGTGCTTCATACACCTTATGCATTTAATAAGGATATTGCAAAGCAATACAAGGAGGAAATTGAAGAGGAGCTTGGCAGATATGCAGATCTGGAGCTGGTTAATCTGGATTTTCTGAATGAGGAAGGCTTACTTTATGACAGTAAGGATGCTATGACGGTAGCAGAATATTTTATTGAGAAGAAAGTGGATGCAGTGTTTATTCCCCACTGTAATTTCGGAAGTGAGGAAGCAGTGGTTAAAGTAGCAAAAGCAGTAGGAAAGCCAGTGCTTTTGTGGGGACCGAGGGATGAAAGCCCAGATGAGGCAGGAAACCGATACCGGGATAGTCAGTGCGGATTATTTGCAACGAGTAAAGTATTACAGCAATTCCAGGTGCCTTTTACATATATTACTAATTGTAAAATTACCGATGATACCTTTAAAAAAGGCTTTGAGAATTTTCTTGGTGCTGCATCGGTAGTAAAAGCAATGACACACTTGAGGATTGGTCAGATTGGAACACGCCCTTCAATATTCTGGAGCGTCAAGGCTAATGAATTAGAACTATTAGAGAAGTTTGGGATAGAAATAATTCCCATCACCATGATTGATTTTGAGAGAATGCTAAAGGAGAATCTTGAAACAAACTCTCAGGAAGTGAAGGAAGAAGCGGATTGTCTTGCAGGACGTTTCCAAAGCCCGGGCTTTTCAACCCAGCAATGGGAGAAACTAGCCAACTTAAAATTGACAATAAAAAAATGGATGATTTCTGAAAAGCTTACAGCGGTAGCTTCCCAGTGCTGGAAACCAATGGATGTGGTGGCAGGTGTCGCACCCTGCTTTGCCTTTTCGGAATTAACAGGGGAGGGATATCCCGTCATCTGTGAATCGGATATTCACGGTGCTGTGTCATCGGTTATTGCTTTGGCCGCCTCTAGATATAATGGCCCAACCTTTTTGGCGGATTTAACAGTACGCCATCCATCCAATGATAATGCTGAGCTGCTATGGCATTGCGGAGTATTCCCGTCGGTGCTGTCAAAGGAAAGTAATAGTGTGGCCCTTCATTTTAATCGTCAGAATGCAGCGGTGGGGAACTGGGAGTTAATGCATGATGACATTACCTTGGTTCGTTTTGATGCAATTAATGGAAGATATAGCTGCCTCTTCGGTCATGCAAAAGGGGTGGAGGGACCAAAAACCTTTGGTACCTATCTATGGGCTGAATTTAATAACTGGGTAGATTGGGAACATAAATTCATCTACGGACCCTATATTCATCATTGTGCGGGTATTTACGGCAAATGGGCGCCGGTAATCATGGAGGCTTGTAAATACCTTCCGGATATTCATCCAGACCCAGTGGATCCGGATGAAAAAGCGATTGAAAAATACCTGAAGTAATATGACATAAATTAATGGAGGAGAAAAAGTATGACAATAAAACCAACAATTATGGAACAACTAAAAAGGGCTGATGAGGAGCATTATGCAATTCCCCATTTTAATTACTCAGATATCTGGGATATGCTAGCAATTGTTCGTGCTGCGGAGGAAATGCAATCACCGGTTATCTTGGCGGGAGTTCCAAAGGTTACCAATGCACTTAGTATAGAATTATGCGGAGCCATGGGAAAGGCACTAATGGATACAGCGAAAGTTCCTGTTTATCATCATCTGGATCATTCCAATGACGTAAATATCTGTAAGGCAGCTGTAGAAAATGCATTTGCAACGGTAATGATTGATGGCTCTAAGGAGACTCTGGAGAATAATATCAAGATGGTAAAGGAAGTAGTGGATTACGCCCATCCAAGAGGAATTTATGTGGAAGGTGAAATCGGAAAGATAAAAGGCTCAAATTATGAGGGTACTTTTGAAGGAAATGATTTTCTTGTACAGGTTCATGAAGCAGTTGAGTTAGTCGAAAAGACCGGAGTAGATATCCTGGCAGTCGGTATTGGTACAGCTCATGGTTTCTATGAGGGAAAGCCTGAAATCAACTTTAAGCGTCTTGCTGAGGTAAATGAAGCACTTAATATTCCCTTGGTTCTTCATGGCGGAACCGGTATACCTGAAGCCGATGTACGACGAGCTATCGAATGTGGTATTAATAAAGTAAATGTAGGTACTATTATAAAGTATGTCTATTTGAGTAATGTTCAAAAGGGTTTGAATGAGAAAGGGCCTTCCACCCATACCATTGACTTAATGCTTCCTGTTGTGGATAAGATAAAAGATGAGGTTAAGAAATGGATTCTGGTTTGTATGTCACAGGGTAAGGCTTAATCCCCATCGGATAAGGAGTAATAGTATGAGAGTTGCAGTTATAAACGAAGGCAGTACCAAACATCGGAATGCAGATATTATCCGTGTTATCAGTAAATATGATTTAACAATTTATAATGTGGGTATGAAAAATGAAGAGCAGGAACCAGATCTAAATTATTTAGAAATCGGCTTTCTGTCTGCCTTGTTACTAAATCTTAATATTGTTGACTTTGTAATTGGGGGTTGTGGAACGGGTCAGGGATATATGAATGCAGTCTTGCAGTATCCAAAGACAGCTTGTGGGTTGATAATCGATCCAGTGGATGCATTTTTGTATTCTAAGGTCAATTGTGGAAATTGTGTTTCCCTTTCCCTAAATAAAGGCTATGGCGGAGTAGGCGGGGACTTAAATCTAGAGTACATATTTGATAATTTATTTTTGAAACCCTTGGGTGGAGGTTATCCTCCGCATCGGGCATCGATTCAGAATGCAGCCAGGCACAAGCTAGAAGAACTCAGTGAGCAAGCCCATTATACTTGCAGTGAGATACTTAAAAAGATGGATCGGCAGTTACTAAGATCAGCCTTGGGCTTTCCGGGAGTCATGGAACTTGTGGAAAGTGCAGATGAAACTGATATGAAAATTGCAGAATTGAAGAAGACGGTAAAAGAAATCTATCAGGAGTTATTCCATTAAGGAGTGAGACGATTGAAAATTATCAAGGTGACAGAACTGACACCGGAGAATTTTAAAAAGTACGGAAGTTATCATGCTATGATTGATCCAGATGCAGAACGCTTAGGGCCGCCGCCTGTTGAATTTTACCGCGATATCTGCAGGGTCAATCTGGGGCAAAACACAACAGCGGCATTATCTGTTACACGCATCTCTCAAAGACCCCTGGTGATTGAAAAGCTAGAGTATCACAATCTGACCGGAGAGGCATTTATGCCCCTGGATGGTGAAGTATATGTACATCTTGCTCCAGCAGGAAAATCCTCGGTGGTACCTTATGATAACATAAAGGTTTTTTGTATCCCCAAGGGTACCATGGTGACCATCCATCCTGGTGTATGGCATGCGGCACCCTTTGCCGCAGAGCAGGAAAGAGTAAATGTATTAAACATATTGCCGGAACGCACATATGAGAACGATTGCCATATGGTGATTTTTTCGGAGAATGAGAAGCTGCAAATTCATATCTGACGCAAAGGACATGGGAGGAAGAAACCTATTATGAGTACAGACTTAAAAAAATTAGATATTTTTATAAACGGACAGTTTCAGGAATCTAAAACTGAAAAATACACAGATGCTTTTGATCCAAGCACCGGAAAGGTAATAGCCAGAGTGCCTTGCTGTACAGAGGATGAGGTAGAGTTAGCCATAGCCAGTGCAAAGGCAGCATATCCCTCCTGGTCAGCTACACCTGTTATGAAGCGTGTGCAGATTTTATATCGATTAAGGGAATTAATCATAGAGCATATGGATGAATTGACCATGCTAGTAGCCTTAGAAAATGGTAAGAGTTGGAGTGAAGCAATGGGGGATGTGTTAAAGGCTAAAGAGGGAACAGAAGCCGCTATTGCTGCCCCGTCCCTACTAATGGGAGAAAGCTTAATGGATGCATCAAAAGGCTATGACTCAGTATTATACCGGGAGCCCTTAGGTGTGTTTGCTGGAATTGTTCCATTTAATTTTCCTGCAATGATTCCCATGGGTTGGATGGTTCCAATCTGTATCGCCTGTGGCAATACGATTGTACTTAAGGCTGCGAGCTTTACACCCCAAACCTGCCTAAGATTTGCCCAATTATATAAAGAAGCAGGATTGCCGGATGGTGTTATCAATATTGTAACCTGTTCTAGAAAGGAAGCAGAAATATTTTTAAAGCACCCGGATGTAAAAGGTATTACCTTTGTAGGGTCTACCCCCATAGGGATGCATATTTATGAAACAGCGGCTGCTGCAGGTAAAAGAGTGCAAGCTTTATGTGAGGCAAAGAACCACGCCCTTGTATTAAAGGATGCACCAATCAAGCGAACGGCAGCAGGTATCATCAACGCTTCCTTTGGTTGTGCCGGAGAGCGTTGTATGGCTCTTCCTGTTGTGGTTGTTCAGGAAGAAATTGCTGATGAACTTGTGGCTGAGATCATTAAAATGGCAAAGGACATAAAGGTAGGGCCAGCTTATGATAAATCAACGGTTCTCGGGCCTGTTATCAATGAAGCTCACAAGAATTTCGTATTAAGTTGGATACAGAAGGGCGTTGAAGAAGGAGCAAAGCTTGTCCTAGATGGCAGAGATGTCAAAGTGAATGGCTATGAAGACGGATTTTATATCGGACCTACCATACTCGATCATGTTACCTCTGATATGTCAGTAGGAACCTCAGAAATCTTCGGACCTGTTCTTTGCATTAAGAGAGTAAAGAATTTTGAGGAAGGATTAGAAATAATGAATGCTAACCCCTTTGCCAACGGTTCGGTAATCTTTACTCAGAATGGACATTATGCAAGAGAGTTTGCTCGTCGTACGGATGGAGGCATGGTTGGTATCAATGTTGGTATACCGGTACCGGTTGGTGTGTTCCCCTTCTCAGGACATAAAAATTCTTTTTTTGGTGATTTGCATGCCCTAGGTAAGGATGGATATCGTTTTTATACAGAGATGAAAGTAGTTACAACCCATTGGTTTGATGAGGAGGAAAGCAGATCCACTAAAGTTTCAACCTGGGATGGAACTATCTAAAAATTATTAATATAATGTAAAGAAGAACCCTGCAAGTCATAACCTACAGGGTTCTTTATATTTTATCTATTATTTCCCATAATAAACTTTTAAGTAGATTTCCCTTAACTCACTCATTAATGGATATCTAGGATTTGCTCCGGTACACTGGTCATCAAAAGCTTGATCAACCATCTCATCAAGAGAAGCTAAGAATGCTTTTTCGTCAACGCCATAATCCTTAATGGATTTCTTGATGCCAACACTTTCTTTTAAAGCACCGATGGCATCGATTAATTTATTGAAGGTATCCATATCATTCTTACCAGAAATTCCGATAAAGTTAGCAACTTCAACATATCTCTCAAGAACATTAGGATATTCATATTGGGAGAAAGCACCCATCTTAGTAGGTTTTTCGCAGATGTTGAATTTCATAACCTCTTCAATGAGTAGGGCATTAGCAACACCGTGTGGTAAGTGGTGGAAAGCACCTAATTTATGAGCCATGGAGTGGCAGATACCAAGGAAAGCATTTGCAAAGGCCATACCAGCGATAGTAGAAGCGTTTGCCATCTTTTCTCTTGCTTTGATATTGGAGCCATCTTCATAAGCAGTAGGTAAGAATTTGAATATAAGCTTCAATGATTTTAAAGCAAGGCCGTCAGTATAGTCTGTTGCTAACATGGAAGCATATGCCTCTAATGCATGGGTCATAGCATCAATACCGGAAGCACTGGTTAAGCCCTTAGGCTGGCTCATCATATTATCGGTATCGATAATAGCCATATTAGGAAGTAATTCGTAATCTGCCAAAGGATATTTTACACCAGTGGTTTCGTCAGTGATTACTGCAAAAGGAGTAACTTCGGAACCAGTACCGGAAGAGGTTGGGATTGCTACAAAATATGCCTTCTCACCCATCTTAGGGAAAGTGTATACTCGCTTACGGATATCCATAAAACGCATAGCCATATCAAGGAAGTCAGCTTCAGGATGTTCGTACATAACCCACATGATCTTTGCAGCGTCCATAGCGGAACCACCACCAAGTGCTATAATTACATCTGGCTCAAAAGAACGCATTGCATCAGCGCCTTCTTTAGCACAAGCAAGGGTTGGGTCTGGAGCTACATCATAGAAACAGGTATGGGTGATGCCCATGGAATCTAATTTATCAGTAATAGGCTTCGCATATCCGTTCTTATAAAGGAAAGTATCAGTTACAATGAAGGCTTTCTTCTTGCCAAGAACAGTGCCTAACTCGTCAAGAGCAACAGGCATGGAGCCTTTCTTGAAGTAGATTTTCTCAGGTGCTCTAAACCAAAGCATATTCTCTCTCCTCTCAGCAACGGTTTTGATATTGATTAAGTGTTTTACACCTACATTATCGGATACGGAGTTGCCACCCCAGGAACCACATCCTAAGGTCAAGGATGGTGCCAATTTGAAGTTATAAAGGTCACCAATACCACCGTGAGCAGCAGGAGTGTTAATTACAATACGGCAGGTCTTCATTGCATCTGCAAATCTAGCGTATTTCTCTTTTTTATTAGTATCAATATAGAGGGAAGCGGTGTGGCCATAGCCGCCGTCAGCAACTAAATGTTCTGCCTTTTCAATTGCTTCCTCAAAGGTTTTTGCTTTGTATAAAGCTAGTACAGGAGATAATTTCTCATGAGCAAATTCTTCGGATATATCTACGCTCTCAACCTCACCAATTAAAATCTTAGTATCCTGTGGTACTTCAATACCGGCAAGTTTTGCGATAGTGTAAGCACTTTGGCCAACAATCTTTGCATTTAATGCACCATTAATGATAATGGTCTTTCTTACTTTATCTATCTCGTCAGCCTTCAATACATAGCATCCACGGAGTATAAATTCTTTCTTTACTTCATCATATATATTTTCTAAAGCTGTTACGGACTGCTCAGAAGCACAAATCATACCATTGTCAAAAGTCTTGGAAACAATGATGGAACTAACAGCCATCTTGATATCAGCGCTATCGTCAATAATAACTGGTGTATTACCAGCACCTACGCCTAAAGCAGGTTTACCGGAAGAATAAGCGGATTTAACCATACCAGGACCACCGGTTGCTAGGATGATATCAGCATTCTTCATTACTTCATTGGTTAACTCTAAGGATGGAACATCAATCCAACCAATGATGCCCTCTGGTGCACCAGCTGCAACAGCGGCTTCTAATACTAATTTAGCAGCTGCAATAGTACAGTTTTTAGCACGAGGATGAGGGGAGATAATAATTGCATTTCTGGTCTTTAAAGATATTAAAGTTTTAAAGATAGCTGTTGATGTAGGATTGGTGGTAGGAATAACTGCAGCGATTAATCCGATAGGATCTGCTATCTTCTTAATTCCGTATGCTGGATCTTCTTCAATTACACCACAGGTTTTTGTATCTTTATACGCATTATAGATATATTCAGATGCATAATGGTTCTTGATTACTTTATCTTCAACAAGACCCATTCCTGTTTCTTCTACAGCCATCTTAGCAAGGGAAATTCTTTGTTTATTTGCAGCAACTGAGGCAGCGAAGAAGATTTTATCTACCTGTTCCTGAGTATAGGTAGCAAATATTCTCTGTGCTTCACGCATTTTTTCCATTTTAGTTAATAGTGCATCTACTGTATCGATAACTGTATCTTTTACTTCTATTTCATTGTTTAATAGGGGATCTTTTTTTGCCATATAATTACCTCCATACTATTCTTAGAACGACTTGTTAATTATTTAACAATTGCATTATATTACATTGTTAAAAAAATGTCAATATGATCTGATGATATTTTTTTATAAATTTTTTCCTTCTATTTTTATTAATAAATTAACTGAAATTGATAAAAAAGTTTATAATACTCAAGAATATAAAATATAAATAGGGCACTAATACATAGTGATAAATTAGTTAATCATAGTAATCGAGTAAAAAACACTTTAATAGGGTATTGTTTTATTGATAAATTATGCATTTTGACGTAAGATAGTAGAAAAATATAATGAATAGTTATGAAGCGATTAAAGGATAGAAAAGGAGGAGTAATATGGATTTATTAGACTATGCACTAACAATGGAAGAGGATTTAATAGTCCTATACAGAGAGCAAGCTAAATTGCATAAGGAGAATAGTCTTCATACAATTTTTACATTATTGGAGAATGAAGAGAAAAAGCATGCCCAAATATTACAAAGTCATGCTGATAAAATTGTGTTACCTGAAAAAGATAGTAAAATACTTGAGGAGGCTACTACTTTAATAAACAGTATGGAGGATTTTAAGCTGGATATAAAGGATATTCCAAGTCAGTTGGAGGTATATCGAATAGCCTTGGGGAAAGAAGAGGAAAGCTATAATATCTACAAGGAATTAATTGATCATTCTACCAATGAACAGTCAAAGAAGGTTTTTGGTTATTTAAAGGACCAGGAGGAGAAGCATCGTATCATATTAGAGGAATTAGTGAAAAGAGTCTCCAGGCCGGAAGAATGGGTTGAGTCAGCTGAATTTGGTTTAAGAGAAGAGTATTAATATCGTGAATAAATAAAAGATGGCTGTGCAAAATATCACAGTTTTATATTTCAGGAGAGTGTTACTCCTACCTTTCAAGGTAGGAGTAACACTCTCCTGAAATTTCATTAAACTATTATTTTGCAACAGCCTTTTTTTATTCTGCTGGACCGTAATCGAAGGTTATAGTTAGTGTTTTCATTTCTCCAAGATCTGCAGGATCAAGGATGGTTGCGGACAAATCATCTATCTTTCCATCTAGGGTTCGTGCTTCCTCGGGAATTGTTGTTACCCAACTGTTGTAAAGGTTCACACGGGTACAGATCTTATTATCAGCAGTAGTATAAGGCTTACCCTTTAAGGTATAGGATTCACCATTAATCAGAATATCCTTAATGCTAATAATATATCCGGGATAGAGGGTTTCACCATTGGTGATGCCCACTGCAGAGAAGGCAGTACTATTGGCAAAGCCTGCGCCGGTACCTGTAAAATCAAGTTCTACGGTATAGGTACCGGGGCCTGTGATTTCCACATCCTTAGTAATGAGTCCATCGCTCTTAGCACCTGGATCATAGATATCACCTACACTATACATTACATTATAGTCGCTGCTGTTAAACATAATCCATGCTATGGCTTTATCATCTGCAGCTGCGACAGGAGCAGTATCATCAAAGTTAGCAGAAGCTGTAAGTGCCTCATCAATGGCTGTAGATGCCTTTGTTACAATTTCTTCTTCTGTCATGGAAGACTGGGAAGCGAAACTACGGCTCTTAAATAATTCGGCTACATCCTTATCAAAAAATCCTAAATCCTTTCTAATAAAGTGGCTACTACAATCCCATAGTAAGGGGGTATATCCATATTTATCGCAATTGTTTAAGAAGTTATTAAGAAAGTCACAGGTATTATCTTTAACAGTTCCATCGGCATTGAGGGCTACCATATACTCACCGATGACAACACCATAGCCTTTGTCGGTGAATTTAGTCATCATAGCGAGAAGATCATTTTGCTCATTGTAATCTTTGGTGGAACCCCATTTTGATAAGCTGGCAGTTCCTGCGTAACCCCATGGTGTGTAATAATGTACGGAAACAAGTAATTTATTCATTGCTGTATCCGTTGGCATAGTAAATCGATCATCACAGGTTTTAACAATATCCGTATTATATCCAGCTATTAAAAGGAAACGGTTTGCATTATTTCCGCCAGTACCTCTTATGATATCAACAAAGGTTTGATTGATTTTATTGGTTAAAGCATAACACTCATCCTCAGATAGGGTACCTGAATCAGCATTAAAATCAGAATCTTTATCATTTAATCGATTGCCAAGCTCTTCATTGGCGGATTCAAAGATAAGCTTATCCGAATAGTCCTTATATCTTTCAGCAATCTGAGTCCATAAGGAGGTATATAAATTCATGGCTCTATCTCGAGTAGCTTCTGTGGCAGAGCCGAACATGCCCCACCATCCGCCGTCCCAGTGGTCATTAACTACCACATACATATCAGCTTTTATGGCATAATCAATGATTTCTCCAACACGGTCCAAGTGATCGGCTCTTATGGTAAAGTCATCTTCTTCAAAATTCATGGTATTAGTCCATGCTACAGGAACTCTTAAGGTATCAAAGCCTGCGGCCTTCATACTATCAATGATTTCCTGGGTTGTAATGGGCTGACCCCAGAAGGTCTCATAACTGGACACCTCTGCTTCGGTGCCTAAGTCTTTACGACCATAGGCTTCCATGGTATTACCAAGGTTAATGCCGTTGCCTAGAAGTTTTGCTAACTCAATGGAGGTTAAGTCTGTTACTTCTGGAGTAGGCTTTGCAGTAGTGGTAGGTTCTCCACTTACAGCAGGTGTTGTTGTTACAGCGTTGCCATCAGTTTCTTTATCCTTACCCTTGCATCCTGTTAATGATAAAATCAATAAAAGAAGTGTAAGAATGGACAAAAAGCTTTTACTATTTTTCTTCATAAGTTTCCCCCTAATTCATGATAGAAAAAATTATATCCTATGCTTACAGGAAAAAATATGGTAATAATTATATGTATTTATAGTAATTTATCAACATCTTGTCTTCATACCATCATTTCCTTCTATATTGGGTAGGTGTGTAGCCAGTTAGCTTTTGAAATTGTCGTGAGAAATAATTGCTGTCATTAAAGCCACATTGGTAGGCGGTATCGCAAATGGAAAGCTCAGAGTAGTTCAGAATAGTTTTTGCTTTCTGAATACGAAATTGCAGCAGATAGTTTCCCGGTGAGGTATGATAAGCTTTATGGAATAATCGAGTCAGTTGTCGGGAGGATAAATTAGCTTCCTTTGCCAGTGTCTCTAAAGATATGGGTTCCATATAGTGTTTTTCAATATATGATATGGGTTTAATCAAGTGTAACAAGGGTAGATTTTCTGTGCTATGGGGTATCTGATAAGAACGGGACAACTCTAAAGCAAGGGTAATAAAGTTCGTATGTAAAAAGGTTTTCCACCCATCAGGCTTTTCTTGATATTCTTTTACCATTCTTTGAATTAAGAGTTCGATTTCATGAAACTGGGGAGGAGTAAGTCTTAGGCGGCTTTGAAATAATTTATCCTTAGCTAAATAGGGCTCTATAACGAACAAGGCATGGAAACCTTCCAGTTTCCATATGTCAAAGGACTTAGAAAACATTTCATCCATTTGAAACATAATATTACAAATTTTAAAATCTGTAACATCTTCATAGCCATGTACAGTATCATTACTTATGACAAAGACATCATATTTTTGAATGGTGTACCTCTCGTCAGCCACAATATGGGTTGCTGATCCTTCTAAAACAAGAACAAGTTCACAGAAATCTTCATGGGAATGAAGAAACATACGCTCCTTATGGGTTCCATATTGAATGAAAAAGGGAAAATTACTGTCACTTGTAAAATAGTTTAGTTGCATCAATTCCATTGTTACCTCCATCTCCTGTCCACCATGTAAGCCTAGCTTGGTCAGGTTCCTTTCTTCTAAGCTCAAAGGGTATGCAGGTATTTGTCGTTGGTGTCCAGATAGTGCGGATAGTGTCTGAATATTTAAGGAAATTATTTGTAAATAAAGGTATATTAAGTTCAGTATAATCTTGTTTTATAAAAGAGTCAATAAGGGAGGAAGATAAATTATGTTAGTAAATAATCCAATAATTCGAGGGTTTTATCCGGATCCAAGTGTTTGTAGAGCCGAGGGGAAATATTATATGGTTTGTAGTTCCATGCAGTACTTCCCTGGAGTTCCCTTGTTTGAAAGCGAGGATTTACTTTGTTGGAAGCAAATTGGACATTGTTTAACAAGGAAAAGTCAGGTAGACCTTCATGGAATCAATAGTTCCGGGGGTGTATTCGCACCAACGATTCGCTATCATGAGGGAACCTTTTATATGGTTACCACCAATGATACCTATCATAAGAATTTTTATGTACATACGGATAATATCTATGGTGAGTGGTCTGAACCGGTATTTGTAGACCAGGGCGGTATTGACCCCTCCTTGTTTTTTGAAGACAATAAAGTCTATTTCATGAGTAATAGTGATGAGGAGGGAAGAGGCTGCATCTTCCAGTGTGAAATAGACATCAAGACAGGAGAGCGGCTCACAGAGAGCATTCCAATTTGGAAAGGAAGTGGTGGGAGATATTTGGAATCCCCCCATCTGTATCGTTTTGGAGAATGGTATTATATTATGGCAGCAGAGGGTGGAACGGAATATGGTCATATGATTACCTATGCCAGGGGGAAAACACCTTACGGACCCTTCTATTCCTATGAGGACAATCCGGTACTCACCAATCGTAATCAAGGGGGTCATCAAAATCTGATTCAAGGAATAGGCCATGGAGATTTGGTAGAAGATCATAGAGGAAAAACCTATATGGTATGTCTGGGCTTTCGCCAGATAGGTACATGGGTACCTTATCATCACCTAGGAAGAGAAGTATTTTTGGTACCCATCCATTGGAGGGAGGATGGTTGGTTTACAGCTGGTAACAATGGAATTGTAGACAAATGGATGGAAATAGATTTAGA
Source organism: Bacillota bacterium (assembly GCA_023443625.1). Next base: position 99,531 of record JAEZTQ010000068.1, read on the forward strand.
CACGAACAAAACACAAGAGATGGGACAATATGATGCCTCCTTTGAAGCTTTGGGAGAAGATAATCCCAGATGGTGTTATTTAAGAGACCCCAATAAAGAGAACTATCAGTTTACAGAAGGAGGGGTACGTCTGCGTGGAACAAGGGTTTCACTGGCGGATGTTGCTTCACCAACCTTTCTTGGCCTTCGCCAGTCTGAATTTAATACTAATTTGCAGGTAAAGGTATCAGGAAATGCAAGGGAAGCAGGTATTACTTTCTATATGGATGAAAATCAACATTATGACCTGGCTGTTATCAGGGATAATATGGAGATGAATATTGTATTAAGACTAACCATCGGTGATGCCAAATGCATAGCTAACAAGGTAATTCTATCAGGCGAGCCGGATGTAATACAGCTTAAGGTGGTGTCAGAGCCACAATACTATAACTTCTATTGTGTATATGATTCGAAAGAGATATTTTTGGGAAAAGCTCAGACAAGATATCTATCCTCTGAGGTTGCAGGTGGGTTTACTGGAGTAATAATGGCTATGTATGCAGTATCAAAAGATGATAAAGAGGAATGGGCAGAATTTAGAGAACTATATTGGGAACAGAAGGAATAAAATATGTAAGAGGATGAAGATACTGAAGATATACTAAAGAAATGAATATATAAATGAAATGATTATGAAGAAGAAATGATTTTACAGAAGATAAAACATACTATAAATAACAACCATATTTATAATCATGTATTAGTTATCTTAAATGAGCACGTTATTAAGCTATAATTTTAACACAGATAGAATTACATCATAAAAGCGATATGAAATCAATTGGAAAGTATTAAGGGAATTAGTGGTAATTGAAAGTAAAATATTGTATAATAACAACATAGATTCTATTATGTTTATTTCTTAGTAAGTAATACATTTAGGGGATGGAACTTTACAATGAAAAAAATAAGTATTTTCATTATAGTAATATTTTTATTTTCTTATATAATATTAGGTTGTGACAGTAATGATAACACGATAAAGGATATCAAAGCTGATTTATACATGATCTCCTATGAAGATAGTATTATCTATAATTCAAATGGGAAGGTAGATAAATCAAATGTAGAATCACTTGTAGAGAAATATAATAATATTGAATTAGTTGGAACAACAGAAAACGAAGTAAATAGTAAAAAATCAATACTTATTACCTTTATATATAAAAACCATATAGCAGGAGAAATTACAATTTATGATGGTGGAATATGTAGTTTTAGTGGTAGTTCCACGAAATATATAATATCTGATGATAGTAATATATATGATGATGCTATAAAAGCATATGAAGAATTAAAAAGATAGTATAAAACAATGACTATTAAGCATATAAACAACCTTATCATTGTTATTATGGTGATATTGATTTCTTATTTAATATTCCTTCACCCCTTTGCAAAACAAGGATTTTTGCTTTATCATGATCAGGTATTGAATTTAAGTATAGTGCGCCTTTTTGGGTAATAATATAAAATGTATAGTTTGCAGTTGTTTTTAAAGGCAAAGGAGAATTTAAGATGGAGAGACCTCGCATTTTTACAATGCCTTTTTCAAGTATCTATCCCTTGTATATACAAAAAGCAGAGAAAAAAGGGAGAACGAAAAAAGAAGTAGATGAAATTATTTTTTGGCTTACTGGTTATGAAGAGCATTCACTACAACAACAAATAAGTAATGAAGTAAATTTGGAGATATTCTTTAAACAGGCACCTCATATGAATCCCAATGCTTCACTCATCAAAGGAGTTATTTGTGGATATCGGGTGGAAGAAATAGAAGATGAATTAATGCAACAAATCCGATATTTAGATAAATTAATAGATGAGTTAGCAAAGGGTAAAGCAATGCAGAAAATATTAAGAAAATAAAGACCCTCTAATCTCATGTACTTCACAAGTAATCTTACTTGCCTCATTAGAACTAATGAGGCATTTTTTATGCATTCATTTAAACTAATGAATGTACTTTAAAATACTGATGGAAGAGAATGGATATGTTATTCATTATATGGAATTTGAGATGCCTATGAAAAATTAAATGAAAAATAAAATTATAATTAAGGAGAATTTAGGTATGGTTAGAAAGAAAATAATGATGCTATTTATGGTAATTGCAATGATTGTAACATTATTTGCAGAGCTATCAGTAAAAACAAAGACAGCAAAAGCGGATGATAGATTAGTTCTTCATCTTAAATTTGACGGGGACTTGACAGACTCCTCAGGCAGAAACAATAACGCAGAATGTACTTATGGGAATATTACCTTCGAAGAAGGAATATTTGGAAAGTCTGCATTATTTAATGGGAAAAGTTATCTAGAAATTTTAGATAATGATTCTTTGGATTTGAACAATTTTACAATCTCTCTTTGGGCATATAAAACTAAGAATATGATATCAGATGATGTGCCCTATGTTTATAAGGAAGAGGATGAGAATTGTTGGGCATCACCTTATAAGCTCTATGAGTATCATGATAATAAACCAACCACCTACTTACATGATACCACAGATGATACTGAGATGGATCAATTCGAAATTGACGGAAAACCAGTCGATATCCGCAAATGGTTTTTCCTTACCGTTACCTATAATGGATCTGAAGTGAGGATGTACGAAGATGGTGTGCTGACAAAGAAAAGGAGTGTTACAGGAGCCCCTGCTAATACAATGGGAAATCTGTATATTGGTATGAATGACGGTGATTCCTTCTTTAACGGCTATATGGATGATCTTAGAATTTACGACAAAGGCTTATCGGCTCAGGAAGTAAGTACTTTATATAAGGAAGGTTTAGATAAGAGTCCTCACTTACTGACACAGAAGGACAGTTTGGTTGCCCACTTTAAATTTAACGAGGATTATAAGGATTCATCTACTTTTGGTAATAATGCAGATTTGGTTGCAGGTAAAGTTACCTTTGTAGACGGTGTGAATGGAAAAGCTGCCAAGTTATCAAAGGGTACTTATCTGGAAGTTCCTAATAGTGAAAGCATTGATTTTGACCAGGGTTTCTCTGTTACAGGTTGGGCAAATATAAACAGTGAGGATGTAATGGCACTACTTAATAAAACAGGAGTAAGTACTACTGCGGCTTCCGATGATTATGCATACCAGCTTCGTTTGAATTATGATTATTATGATCTCAACTATGTACCTTTTGGGGATCAGCCAGGGCCACAATATTCAAGAATAACCTTTGAAAAAAGCTTGTTGAATAAGTGGGTGCATTTTGCTGTAACCTTTGATACCCAGGAGATACGTTGGTATTCCAATGGTAAATTAATTCAAAAAGCAGAAGTTTCCGACTATATTGGAAGTGATTTCGCTCATTCTACTGGAAATCTTATGATAGGTAGTGATGGGGAGTATTTCTTCAAGGGTGCAATCGATGAATTAAAGCTATACAATTATAAATTATCTGCTAAAGAAGTAGAAGCAGATGCTAATAATATTGATAGTTTATCTGTCAGTGAGGAAAATAAAAAGGGTTTTGAAGCCATGAAGGTAAACAACAGTATTACCCTTGCTACCTCCCGTAAATACATCGAGACAGGTAAAACAGTCTTACTTAAATCGGGGATTACTTATACCAGTTCAAATAAGAAAATATTTACTGTCGATAGTAAGGGTGTTATTAAGGCAGTGAAAAAAGGAAGTGCAACTTTGAAGATAAGTCATGGTGGAATTACAAAGTCTTATAAGGTAACAGTGAAGTAGGTTAGAAACGTAAGAATTATAATAGGGGATGCTGCTAAATTGTGGATTTTGCAGCATCCCCTATTGTGACCTAATCTCTATATCCGAAGGTTTTAGTATAAGATATAATAAAAATATGAAAAAAGTGGAAGAATAATGCAGTATATGATAATATGAGCCTAAGAAAGATAATGAATATTAATAGGAGGTAAAGCACATGAATAAAATCTGTTTTTTCGATACAAAGCAATATGATAAGACTTATTTTGAACAGCTAAAAGATCATTACAATATTGATATCGAATACTTTGAACCAAAGCTTGGTCCTAAAACTGCATATATGGCCAAGGGTTATGAGGCAGCAGTTGCCTTTGTAAATGATACGATTGATAAAGAAACAATTGATATCCTATATGAAAACGGAACTAGGCTCATAGCCATGCGCTGTGCAGGCTATAATAATGTGGATTTTAAGGCAGCCTTCGATAAAATACATGTAGTGCGAGTACCTGCATATTCTCCTTATGCAGTTGCCGAACATGCAATGGCCCTATTACTTACTTTGAACAGGAAAATTCACAAAGCCTATATAAGAACCAAGGATTTCAATTTTAGCCTAAATGGTTTGACGGGTTTTGATCTCCATGGAAAGACAATGGGTGTCATCGGAACAGGAAAGATTGGCCGTATTTTTATTGATATCTGTAATGGATTTGGATTGAAGGTGATAGCATATGATCCCTTTCCCATGAAAGATTCGAATATACAATATGTTTCCTTAGAAGAATTATGTAAAGAAGCGGATATTATTTCACTGCACTGCCCCTTGACAAAGGATACTCATCATTTAATCGATAAAAAAGTTATTAATATCATGAAGAAGGGTGTTTATCTAATCAATACTTCCAGAGGAGCTTTAATTAACAGTGAGGATTTGCTGGAAGCTTTAAAAGCTGAGAAAATAGGTGGGGCATGCTTGGATGTTTATGAAGAGGAAACGGATCTGTTTTATGAAGATATGTCCTATGCGATTATTCGGGATGATATTCTGGCAAGAATTATCTCAATGCCTAATGTGATCGTTACCTCCCATCAAGCTTTTTTAACCAGGGAGGCGCTGCATAATATTGCAGAAACCACCTTGCTAAATTGCAGAAGCTATTTTGACAATAAGGATTTGAGTAATGAAGTATGTTATCAATGCAGTAAAAGAGACACCTGCTCCATGGATAAGAAGCAGCGTTGCTTCTAAGACAGGAGGGTAATACCTAATTTTATTTAAAATATCAAGTGATTATGGGCTTGCGTCATTTATGATGTAAGTCCATAAATGCATTAATTTAATATTCCTTGTTAATGTTAGTTTTCTAACACCCTTATTAGAGTTTGGTAGTTTTATAGGATAAATAAGTGTAAAACAACCATTTTTGTAGAAAATTTGTAAAATAATTAAAAATTTATCAAATAATATGATGAAAATTGTAGGAATATTATGTATAATGTAATTAGATATTTGTTTAATATATATAATCATTATAAAAAGACATGAGGATGGAAACTGACTAAACAATTTTGTTGAAATAATAGTAATGAAAATATTATAGGAAGGATGACAATAAGGAGGGCAGAGGATATAAGTATCAAATATCATTAGATTAATATAATTTCTTATATGCATATGGGGATATTCTAAAGAGAGAGAAGTATAAATATTTATATGGAGGTGCAAATGAAGGTGAACAAGAAAATTCGTTTTTCTGGAGTTAAAATTATGAATAAGTTAAATTTCAGTGGAAAAAAGGGGGATAAGAAGCAATTTGCATTCTTAAAAAGAATTTCACTACATAAAAGATTCTCATCCTTACGACTAAAATTGATCCTATCATTTTTGGTTCCCATATTCTTTATTATCTTACTTGGTGTGGTTTCCTTTCTACAAGCGGCTTCTGGAATAAGAAAGAATTATGAAGAAACGGCTACGCAAGTAATTGGCATGACGGGAGATTATATTCGATTTGGTTTAGAAACCGTCGAAGATTCTTCTTTGGAATATATCAATGATATGAATGTTACTAGATTTTTCACCAATCAATATAAAGATGATGTAGTTGAGGAAAGTAAGGTGGTAATCACCTTACAGAGTGCAATAATCACAAAAAGCACAACGAATGACTTTATCTTAAATATCTATATGTTATCTGATACGGTTAAATCAATATCTTCCTTAAGCAGTAGTGGTCTTCCAACTGGTATTTATGGAGAATTTATGAATACTGATTCTGGAAAACGAATAACCGATCTAAAATTTAAACCATTATGGGTAGGTAACGAAGCTTTTTTAGATGGAAAATTAGAAATTGAGGATAAGGATTATGCTTTGCGTTTGATGAGAAGTATTCAAAAAAGTGGTGCGCTTCTGGTTATTGACGTAAGAGCAAGTACAATACAGAATATTCTTGAGAATACAAATCTTGATGCTTCTGGTATTTTAGCTTTTGTTACCATGGATGGTAAAGAAATAACAGTAAATAACGAGGATAATGTACTCTTTGGTGAGCAGTCCTTTTATAAAGAAGCTGTGGAAGGAGTTGAAACGCAGGGAGCAAAGGATGTTAAGTTTCAGGGTGAATCTTATTTATTTATGTATTCCAAAATTGGAGAAACCGGCTCAATAATCTGTGCTCTAATGCCTAAATCAACCATCGTAAAGCAGGCGGATGGTATTAAGCTCATAACGGTCATTATAGTGATCGTTGCTTGTATAATTGCAGTCTTAATCGGGTTTATGATTTCAACAGGTATAGACAAGACAATCAAAGGAATTATCGCTAAACTAAGGAATGCGGCTAAGGGTGATTTGACGGTAGAATTTAATACCAAGAGGAAAGATGAATTTAAAACATTAATCGATGAGACCCAAAATACATTCTTTAATATGAAGGATCTTATTCAACAGGTTAATTTGTTAAGTGGAGATGTATCAGAATCTTCAAAGGGATTAAATAATACGTCTCAACAATTTTTAAAATCAACAGAGGATATATCACAAGCAATAAAGGAAATTGAACAGGGTGTTATGCAGCAGGCAAAGGATGCGGAAGAATGTCTGATGCAAATGGACAATTTATCGAAAAAGATTAATCTGGTAAGTGATAATACCAAAGAGATCAGTCATATTGCAGATGATGCAAAACAAAGTATACAGGAAGGAACCTATTGTACAGAAGATCTTAATCAACAGACAAAATCAACAATCGAGATCACAACGGACATTGTTAATGCAATTGAAACCTTGGCGCAGAAGTCACAGACGGTTACAAAGATAACCAATGTAATTAATGATATTGCTAATCAAACAAATCTCTTATCTTTAAATGCTTCTATAGAGGCTGCCAGAGCAGGAGAGTTGGGAAAAGGCTTTGCAGTAGTTGCCAACGAAATAAGAAATTTAGCAGAAAAATCAAAAGAATCTGTTAATGATATTCAAAAAATCATTAACAGTATACAAAATGATACAAAGAAAGCAGTGGAAACGGCTAAAAAGGCTGAGAATGTCTTAGCACTCCAGGAAAATGCAGTTAAGAATACTACAGTTTCTTATAGTAATATTAATGCTAGTGTAGAAAAGCTGATGGTTTATCTAAAATATATTGCTGAGAATGTAGATAATATTGAAGAATCAAAAGCAAGTACACTAGGTGCAATTGAAAACATATCAGCTGTATTAGAAGAAATAGCAGCTTCTTCCAATACGGTTAACCAGACGGCAATGGAACAATTAAGCTCTGTAGAAGATTTGAATAAATCAGCAGGTACTCTCAGCGAAAATGCAGGCGAGTTATCCATGGCTATTAGGAAATTTAAAGTTTAAAACTTTAAGGGGCAGTTATTCACTGGAACTCATGTAGATAACCAGTAAGTAACTGCCCCTTCGTATAGGTATATTATTTTATGGGTAGGTTGAATTGGAAGTATTTCACAGCGTTGTTATAAGATATATCCTTAACAATCTCACCTAGAATTTTATAATCTGCGGGATACTCACCCTTCTCAACCCAGGTTCCAAGTAGGTCACAGAGAATTCGTCTAAAGTACTCATGTCTAGTATAAGAGATAAAGCTTCTAGAGTCAGTAAGCATACCTATGAAACTACTCAAAAGTCCCAAGTTGGCCATAGAAATCATATGCTCCGTCATTCCTGTTTTATGATCATTAAACCACCAGGCAGAACCGTGTTGGATTTTTCCTGCAACTTCTGAAGCTTGAAAACATCCAAGGATGGAGTCAATGGCTGCGTTATCATTGGGATTTAAGGAGTAAATAATGGTTTTTGTCAATTCTTTGGTTCTCTCTAGGGAATTCAAAAAGTCTGCCATATGAGCGGAGGGAGCATAATTGTTAATACAATCATAGCCGGTATCTGGTCCTAATTGTCTGAAAGCTGCCTCGTTGTTATCTCGTTTGCAACCGTAGTGAAGCTGCATAACCCAATTATATTTATTATATTCACGGGCCATAAACTGCATGAAGGTAGTTTTATAGAGAAGCTCATCTTCACGGGATAAACTTTCACCCCTTAACCTTTTTTTGAAAATAGTATCAACGATCTCCTCGGTTGCAGGATAATGCATAACATATTCTAGGGCATGATCACTAACAGTACAACCACAGGATGCGAAATAGGACATCCGTACTTGTAAAGCTTTTTTTAATGAAGGAAAATCCTGAATGGAGATTTCGCTGACTTGGCTTAGTTTTTCTATGTAGTCTACAAAATCTGTTTTTTCGATATTCATGGCTTTATCTGGACGCCATGCAGGAAGAACCTGAACATCAAAGGAAGCATCCTCAGCTATTTCCTTATGCCATTCTAAAGTATCAATAGGGTCATCGGTTGTACATATGAGTGCAACACCAGATTTTTTAATAATTTCCCTAACAGAAAGGGTAGCTAACTGTGCATTGCAAAGATTCCATACCTCCTTGGCTGTATCTGGACTAAGGACACCGTAATATCCGAAATAACGTTGAAGTTCTAGATGACTCCAGTGGTAAAGGGGATTACCAATGGCCTTTTGTAGTGTTTCGCTCCATTTTAAGAATTTGTCCCAATCAGGAGCTTCTCCAGTTATGTAGTATTCGTCAACGCCCTGTGCTCTCATCAGGCGCCATTTATAATGATCTTTACCAAGCCATAATTGAGTAATATTGTCATATTTGCGATTCCTAGCAATTTCTTGAGGATCAATATGACAGTGATAATCAATAATAGGCATTTTAGCACTATAAACATGATATAAAGTTTTAGCTGTTTCAGTATTTAACATAAAATCATTATCCATAAATGGTTTCATCTAGTACCTCCTTAAGATACACATATATTTATTTAGATATGATTAAAAACGAGTAGTTCCTCGTTTTACTATTTCCGCAGAAAAAACAGTCTTTAAAGGAACCTCTTGGCCATTAAAAACATCCATTAGTGTGGAAATACAATTGCCGCAAAGGGCCTCCAGTTTGTTGTCTATTGAGGTTATCTCAGGCTCACTGCATTGTGACATAATTGAATTATTATAACCTATAATGGATAGCTGTTCTGGAACTGTAAGATTATTCTCTTTTGCATATTTTAAGGAACCAATAGCTAAGCTATCATCAGAAGTCACAATAGCATCAAAGATAATACCCTTTTTATTAAGGGCACTCAGGTGATTTTTCACATTAGTAATACTACCATTGATGTATTGGATATATTCATTTTCCTTCAGTGATTTCATATCCCCTTCCACTGCAGCAAGATATCCTGACAGTTTTTTGATACCGCTGTAAGATGCAGCATTGTAAAGATAAAGAATATCTTTACACCCGCTTTGCATTAGTGCCTTGGTTGCCTCGTAGGTCGCATTGTGATCATCACAGAGAGTGCAGTATATGTTTTCACTGCTCAGTGCCGCATTGATTATCATAATAGGGACTCTCTTGGCAGCTTCCTTTATATATTTATTCTTTTTCTCTTCTGCATCAACAAAGTTAGAACCAAGGAGTATGATAGCATCAACCCTTTTTGAAAGAAGAAGATCAATATATTTCTCTTTTCCCTCTAATTCATAACCTGTGCAGCATAGAAGTGCATCATATTGGAAGCGACGTAACTCCTGCTCGATATAATATATAGCACTTGCAATATAAGGGTCTGAGGAATCAGCACACATGATACCTACAGTCTTCATTGTATTTAGACCCAGACCTCTGGCAAAGGCATTAGGCGTATAACCATATTCTTCAATTGCCTTTAGAACTTTCTCCTTGGTCTTTTCGCTGACATTGGAACTATCATTTATTACTCTAGATACGGTGGCAATAGATACTCCGGCCTTTTTTGAAATATCATATATATTCATAGATTAGGTACCTCTTATATTTACATCTTATGTAAGTGCTTACATCGAATATTATAAACCAACCCCTGTAAAACATCAAGAGTAATTTGGTTTTATGTTCTAAATTTAGAGATATGTTGGAGAATTATTAATTTAGATTACTAATAACGTATAAAAAGGGAATTTGCATATTGACAAAATTTTGTAAGTAAGTAAAATTAATTGTAAGTACTTACATGAAATCATCTATGTTAAGAAAGGGATTGGTATTTCATATGCAAACAGTAATAAAAATTAACGAAGAGGATAATGTTGCAGTTGCTTTAATAGATTTGAATTCTGGTCAGCAGATGCAAATTGACAAAGCTACCTTGATAATTCAACAGGATATTCCAGCAGGTCATAAATTTGCTCTTTTCGATATAGAAGCCGGTGGTGAGATTATTAAATATGGTTATACCATTGGAAAAGCTACCCAGAGAATTGCTGCAGGAGAATGGGTACATACTCACAATATAAAAACAGGACTGGGAGATTGTCTGGAATATAGCTATGAACCCTTACATAAAGATGCTTTACCTAATTCAGAATTAGAGACTATGGATTATTTTAATGGCTATAGAAGAGAGGATGGTAAAATAGGTATCAGAAATGAAATATTTATCATACCTACAGTGGGATGTGTAAATGATGTTGCTCGCTTAATGGAGAAAAAGGGCAGAGAATTTCTCACGAAAGAAGTGGATGAATTGGTTGCCTATACCCATCCCTATGGCTGTTCTCAATTAGGAGGAGATCAGGTTAATACCCAAAAGATTTTAGCAGGGTTAATTAATCATCCCAATGCAGCGGGAGTATTGGTCTTGGGTCTTGGCTGCGAAAATAATAGTATTGATGAGATGAAGAAGCATCTGGGTAATATCAATGAAGATCGGGTGAAATTCCTCATATGCCAAGATTATGAGGATGAAATTGAGGAAGGTCTGTTACTCATTAAAGAATTAATTAGCTATGCTTCAGATTTCAAACGGGAGAAGGTACCCGTGGGTGAATTGGTAATAGGTTTAAAATGCGGAGGCTCGGACGGGTTATCGGGAATAACTGCAAATCCAGTGGTTGGAGCATTTTCTGATTTACTTATAGCAAAGGGAGGAACAACCATTCTTACGGAGGTTCCAGAAATGTTTGGCGCTGAAAAGATATTGATGAACCGGTGTGCCAACAAGCAGCTTTTTGAGAATACAGTAGCACTAATTAATGATTTTAAAAAATATTTTATAGAGCACAATCAACCCATTTATGAAAATCCTTCTCCCGGTAATAAAAAAGGAGGTATTTCAACTTTGGAAGATAAATCCTTAGGATGTACTCAGAAATCAGGAAAATCTCCGGTTATGGGAGTGATGGAATATGGAGAATTGGTGACGGGAAAAGGGCTTTTACTACTAAGTGCGCCAGGTAACGATTTAGTAGCTTCCACAGCCCTTGCTGCTTCAGGAGCACATATCATCTTATTTACAACAGGACGAGGCACGCCCTTTGGTGCGCCGGTGCCAACAATAAAGATTTCCAGTAATTCTTCACTGGCGGCTAAGAAGAAGGACTGGATTGATTTTGATGCGGGAAGGCTTACAGTAGACAGTACCTTATCCCAATTATCCAGTGAATTATATGAGTATGTCATAGAAGTGGCTTCGGGAGTTAAGGTTAAAAGTGAAGAATTTGGTTATCATGACCTAGCTATTTTTAAACAAGGGGTTACCCTCTAAAAATAGGAGATGTTAAGAATTATGTTTTCTGGACAAAGAGATTTACATAGTGATTTACAAAGAGATGAGATTTTTTATAGCACAAAAAGATGAAAAATTTTATAATATATTGACAGTTTGAGTTAATAGTGGTAATATAATCAAAACTAAAAATAAAGCGATGAAGAGAAATAGTAGATATTAATGAAGTTTCAGAGAGAAGATGGCTGGTGAAAATCTTTATGGAGTTAATATTGAAGCAGTCTTGGAGCTTTGAACCCAACGGTGTATAACTTAGTAGGCTTCAACGTTTTTCCCACGTTACAGGGACTCAGTATGATAGTACTGGCAGAGTGCAGTTAAAGAATACATTGTATTCTTACTGAATTTAGGTGGTAACACGGATGGAAAAGTATTCGCCCTAAACGTTAAACGTTTAGGGCTTTTTTGTGTTATTGGAGAATGCGTCCTATAACATTGTTCTTTAAGGAAAGGGGATAAAATATGAGAGTATTTGAAAAATCATCAAAGTTAGAGAATGTCTGTTATGATATTCGTGGTCCGGTAATGGAAGAGGCAAATCGCATGATCTCACAGGGGGTTGAGATTCTCAAGCTGAATATCGGAAATCCTGCGCCCTTTGGCTTTCGCACGACTAAGGATTTAGTCTCTAAAATGGCAGACAATCTAACGGAAACAGAAGGTTATTCAGATTCCAAGGGAATTATGTCTGCAAGATTAGCTATTGCAGAGTATTGTGCTAAGAAAGGCATGCCTAATGTAACTGTAGAGGATATTTATACTGGAAATGGTGTTAGTGAATTGATTACCATAGCTATGCAGGGGTTACTTAATTGTGGGGATGAAATCCTGGTGCCCTCACCTGACTATCCTTTGTGGACTGCATCGGTGACCCTCTCAGGGGGAAAGGCAGTTCATTATATCTGTGATGAGCAAGCTGATTGGTACCCTGATATAGAAGATATGAAAAGAAAAATCACACCAAGAACCATTGGAATTGTTGTTATTAATCCCAATAATCCCACAGGTGCATTATATCCAAGAGAGGTATTAGAAGAGATTGTAGAGATTGCTAGAGAGAATGATTTAATTATTTTTGCTGATGAAATCTATGATCGCTTGGTTATGGATGATCTGGAACATACATCAATTGCATCTCTAGCTCCGGATTTATTGGTAGTAAGCTTTAATGGTTTATCAAAATCCCATCTGATTGCAGGATATCGTTGTGGTTGGATGTGCTTGTGTGGTGATAAATCCAAGGCCACAGGCTACATAACAGGTATTAATCTCCTATCTTCCATGCGCCTATGTTCCAATGTGCCAGCCCAATCCATCATTGATTTGGCCCTTAATGATATTGAAGAAACAAGAAGATTATTAATTCCTGGTGGGAGAGTTTATGAACAGAGAGAATATATATATAAGGCTCTGACTGATATTCCGGGAATCACAGCAGTAAAACCAAAAGCAGCTTTTTATATTTTCCCTAAAATTGATACCAAAAGATTCAATATTAAGGATGACGAGAAATTTGTTTTGGATTTCTTGAGAGAAAAACAGATATTACTGACCCATGGCGGAGGCTTCCATTGGGAGCAACCGGATCATTTTAGAGTGGTATATCTTCCTGCCTTGGAGCAGTTGGAAAAGGCGGCAAAATCCCTTGGAGATTTCCTTTCTGATTATGTTCAACAATAAGACAAAAATCAAGCACCAAGGAAGTTCATTTATGAAGGTGCTTTGATGCAGTTTCTTAGAAGTTAAAAGTTTTTAATATATTAATAATTAAAGTGGATTAGTTGAAAAAGAGACAAGATTAATTTTTTATAATTAGCCTAGTCTCTTTTTTTGATTCTCTTATTTCTTGTACTCCTATAATGATGTTACGTTATTAAACATATATTTATCAGCATAATTTTCAAAATTTCCATGAGGACAAACATAATTCTAGTCTATATTATCCAAACTTGTTAAAATATACTAAACCTATTGACAAAGTATGGAATAGAAGGTATAATCTCCATATCAAAACATATTAAAGAGATATGTTAAGTATGTTGAATTAGAATATCGTAATAGCATGCGATGGAAAGGAGTATTATGAAGAATAAGAAGTTTATCACACTTGGCTTAGTAGTAGCATTTCTGATGGGAGGTTTGGCTGGATGCGCTAAGAAGGAAGAAGGTCTTAAAAACACAGGAAGCACTACAGCAAAAAAAGCCATAGAAATTACCAATGTGTCTTATGATCCCACCAGAGAATTATATGAAGTTTATAATGAAGAGTTTGCGAGATATTGGAAAAAAAAGACCGGACAGGAGGTTCTAATTACCCCCTCTCATGGAGGCTCAGGTAAACAGGCACGTTCTGTAATCGAAGGAAATGAAGCAGATGTGGTAACCTTGGCTTTGGGATATGATATTACGGCAATTGAGGAAGCTGGCCTTATAGAGGAAGGCTGGCAAAGTGAATATGCTAATAACAGTTCTCCATATACTTCAACCATCGTATTTTTAGTTCGCAAAGATAATCCGAAGGAGATTAAGGATTGGGGGGATTTGGTTCGTGACGATGTACAAATAATTACTCCTAATCCCAAGACCTCAGGAGGTGCTAGGTGGAATTATCTTGCAGCCTGGGCTTATGGTGCCAAAGAGTTTAATCAGGATGAAACCAAAATAAAAGAGTTTATCAAAAAATTATTCCAGAATGTATTAGTACTAGATTCTGGTGCAAGAGGATCAACCACGACCTTTGTAGAGAATGGTCAAGGCGATGTCTTATTAGCTTGGGAAAATGAAGCATATTTATCCATTGAGGAGAATCCAGATGAATTTGAAATTGTAACGCCTCCTTTCAGTATTTTAGCAGAGCCGCCCGTGGCCATAGTGGATCAAATAGTTGAGGACAGGGGAACAAGAGAAGTGGCCAACGCTTACCTGGAATATCTCTACACAGATATCGGGCAGAAGATTGCAGCAGAGAATTATTATAGACCTAGTAATAAAGCCATATTAGAGGAATATAGTCACATATTTAATACAGATGTAGAGTTAGTTACCATTGATGATGAGATTTTTGGAGGATGGAAACAGGCACAGGAGAAGCATTTTAACGATGGTGGAATCTTTGATGAAATATATACTGGTGAATAATTAGCAGATGGAGGCATTGGTTGATGAAGAGAAGTAGAAGAAAGCAGGTTATACCAGGTTTTGGTATATCCATGGGAATTACCATTACAATATTAAGTCTGATTGTTCTAATTCCTATGGTATCCTTGGCAATTAATGCCTTCTCCATGAATTTTCGTGACTTTATAAGGGTGGTGATGGACAAAAGGGTAGTATCCGGATATCTCGTAAGCTTTTCCTGTGCTTTAATAGCAGCAATTATTAATGGTGTATTTGGAATAATCTTATCCTGGGTACTTGTAAGATATGAATTTCCCCTAAAACGTATTTTGGATGGGCTTATTGAACTGCCCTTTGCTCTCCCTACTGCCGTTGCTGGTATTGCATTAACAACCCTTTATTCGGATAAAGGTTTTATGGGTAAGCTACTAGGCTACCTAGGTATTAGGGTATCCTATACTCGTCTTGGAATTATTGTTGCCATGGTCTTTATCGGCATTCCCTTCGTTGTTAGAACAATTCAACCTGTATTAGAGGATTTGGATTATCAATATGAGGAGGCAGCCAATGTCTTAGGAGCAAGTAGAGTAAGAATCTTCTTTAAGGTTATATTTCCAGAACTTAGACCAGCTTTGCTTACAGGTTTTGGTCTGGCTTTTGCTAGGGCTATTGGTGAATATGGCAGTGTTATCTTTATTGCAGGGAATATTCCTTTTAAAACAGAGATAGCACCACTTCTCATTATGAGTAAATTAGAACAATTTGATTATAGCGGGGCCAATGCCATTGCTCTAGTTATGTTAGGATTTTCCTTTATCATTTTATTTGTCATTAATTCTATACAGATTTATGCCAATAAGTTTACAAGGGATTAGTACATTATTATGAGATGTAATTTTCTTCCTAGCTTAGTAGGAGGTGAAGCTTATGCTTACAAATAATTTACGGTGAATGATCAGAAGGGAGGATTCCTGTGACACAGAATAAAAAAAGAGAGTCTGGACCGGCTCAAATTCTATTAATCATCCTAAGCATTTTATTTCTCTTTATCATGCTGATTATGCCCTTAATTGTTGTATTGACAGAGGCACTAAGCAATGGGATTAAGGTATATAAAGAAGCAGTTTTTGATGAGGATACGATCAAAGCTATATTACTTACTTTAAAGGCTAGCTTTGCAGCGGTGATTATTAATACCATCTTTGGCGTATTCGCTGCCTGGAGTATTACCAAATATCATTTTAAAAGAAAAAAATTATTAACCACCTTAATTGATATTCCCTTCGCGGTATCTCCCATAATAGCAGGTTTGATTTTTGTCTTAACCTTTGGGCGAATTGGTTGGGCCCACAACATACTGCAGGTTTTGGATATAAAAGTCGTCTTTGCTGTACCAGGAGTTATTCTTGGAACAATCTTTGTAACCTTTCCCTTTATCTCAAGAGAAATTATCCCTGTTCTCAATGCCCAGGGTAGTGATCAGGAGGAGGCAGCAGCACTCATGGGAGCAGGGGCATTTAAAATATTTAGAAGAGTAACTTTTCCACAGATAAAATGGGCCTTTCTATATGGAATAGTTCTTTGTACTGCAAGAGCCATGGGAGAGTTTGGTGCCGTATCTGTATTATCAGGGCATTTAAGGGGAAAGACCATAACCCTGCCTCTTCAGGTTGAGATTTTTTATAGTGAATTTAAATTTGTTGCGGCTTTTGGTGTATCCTCCATATTGGTTATCTTTGCAATAATCATATTAATTATTAGAAATGTGCTGGAATATAAAATGAAAAAGGCGGGTAGATAACTATGTATGTAGAACTTAGGAATATACATAAATCCTTTGGTGATTTTAAAGCTTCGGAGAACATCAATATTGAAATTGAGAAAGGAAAACTCATTGGACTTTTGGGACCCAGTGGTAGCGGTAAGACAACAATTCTAAGAATGTTAGCAGGACTTGAGTATCCCGATGAGGGTCATATCTTCATCAATGGAGTCTGTGTCAACGATCTGCCTGCCAGTAAGAGAGGGATTGGTTTCGTATTTCAAAATTATGCCCTATTTCGCTATATGACAGTCTATGACAATATCGCCTTTGGCCTAGAGCTACAGAAGAAGAGTAAGAAGGAATGTAAGGAGAGGGTAAATGAACTTTTGAGCTTAATTGGTTTAGAGGGTCTGGAGAAAAGATATCCTCATCAACTCTCTGGAGGACAAAAGCAAAGAGTAGCCTTTGCAAGAGCGTTGGCACCCAACCCACAATTATTATTACTAGATGAGCCCTTTGCAGCAATTGATGCCAAGGTACGTCAGGAACTTAGAAGTTGGCTGAAGGAGACTATTAATAAAGTGGGTATCACCAGTATTTTTGTAACACATGACCAGGAGGAAGCCATTGAAGTGGCAGATGAGATTATTATTACCAATTTAGGACGTGTGGAGCAAAAGGGTTCCCCCTTGGAGATATATCGTAATCCCTCTAGTTTGTTTGTTGCACAATTTGTTGGTCAATCTACCCTCCTTACGGGATGTGGTTTATTAAAGGGTTTTAATGATATCAAAGGAGATACCCAGGCAGTCATTCGACCAGAGTTTATTAAAATAACCAAAAAAGATGAACTGGAGCAGTATCCTAATTCCGTTGAAGAAGGAAAGGTAGAAGAAGTCTTCTTTCGTGGCAGCTATCTAGAAGTGAAGGTAAATGTCAAAGGATTTAAATTAACAGCTACCAGATCATTAGAAGAAGCAGCTTTATTCCTGGGTGAGAAGGTCAATGTCTTAATATATCGTCTCTTTGTCTTCAAAGGCAAGGAATCCTATCTTCTTGAGAATCCAGCAATAGAAGATAAAAATGCAATCTATATCTAATTTTAGTTACACTACAACAATTTGAGAGCGTGGTTAAATAATTGCTGGTAATAGAGGGAGAAGCATTTTACATTGACACCTACAATTATAGAGGAAGCAATAGCATCTGGAGGGAATAGATTGAAACCAATATGTATCTGCAAGAGGAAGCAATAGCAACTGGTGGACATAGATGAAATCCAATATGTATCTGCAGGAGAAAGCAATAGCATCTGGAGGGAATAGATTGAATCCAATATGTATCTGCAAGAGGAAGCAATAGCAACTGGTGGACATAGATAAAATCCAATATGTATCTGCAGGAGAAAGCAATAGCAACTGGTGGGTATAAATAAAATCCAACATGTATCTACAAGGGAAAGCAATAGCAACTGGTGGACATAGATAAAATCCAACATGTATTTGCAAGGGAAGAAAGGTATGAGGGGTATGAAGAAGGAAGTATTGTGTAGGAAACTAGATACAGATATCTTAATTATTGGTGGAGGTACAGCAGGGTGTTACGCTGCATTAACCATTCGCAAACACTCACAAGCCTCAATGATAATAACAGAGAAAGCAAATATCAAAAGAAGTGGATGTCTGGCAGCGGGAGTCAATGCTATCAATGCCTATATTCTTAAGGGAAGACAACCGGAGGATTATGTAGAGTATGCCAAGAAGGATGCAGATCATATTGTAAGAGAAGATTTACTCCTTACCATGTCCCAGGGACTGAATCGGGTTACCAAGAAATTAGAGGAATTGGGATTGGTGATTTTAAAAGATGAGAAGGGGGAGTATGCGGCAAGGGGAAATCGCAATATCAAGATCAATGGAGAGAATATCAAGCCCATCTTAGCAGATGCAGTTAAAGCACTAGCAGATGTCCAAATTCTTAATCAGGTTAATGTCACCAATTATATCATAAAGGACAACAAAATCTATGGCGCCTTTGCTTTTAGTATAGAAGAAAACCTTTTTTATATAATAAGGGCTAAGAAAGTCATCTGTGCAACAGGCGGTGCAGCAGGCTTATATAAACCAAATAATCCAGGCTTCTCCAGACACAAGATGTGGTATCCTCCCTTTAATACCGGGGCAGGCTATGCTATGGGAATTTTAGGAGGAGCCGAGATGACAACCTTTGAAATGCGTTTTATTGCTCTACGCTGTAAGGATACCATAGCCCCTACAGGCACTATTGCTCAAGGAGTGGGAGCAAAGCAGATTAATTCTCTGGGTGAAGTGTATGAGACGAAATATGGGATTACAACCTCAGAGAGGGTTTACGGGACAGTACGAGAGAACCAGGAAGGCAGGGGCCCCTGTTACTTAAGAACTAAAGGGATATCCTCATATCAGGATGAAGAGCTTAAGAAAGCTTACCTTAATATGGCCCCCAGCCAGACCTTAAAGTGGATTGAAGCAGGGAAGAACCCCAGTGAACAAGATGTAGAAATTGAAGGAACGGAACCCTATATCGTAGGAGGGCATACTGCTAGTGGTTACTGGGTGGATACCCATAGACAGACAACTATTAAAGGGTTATATGCAGCAGGAGATGTGGCGGGTGGTTGTCCCCAAAAATATGTAACAGGTGCCTTGGTAGAAGGAGAGATTGCCGGACTTCATGCTGTAAGGACTTTAGAGCAGGAGCAAGAAGAACAGGAACAGGAAAAAAATCAGAAGCAAAAGATACAAGAAGAAACCCAAGAAGAGTATCAAGAAGAGAATCAAGAAGAGTATCAAGAAGAGAATCAAGAAGAGAATCAAGAACAGAATCAAGAACAGAATCAAGAACAAAAACAACAACAAGAAGAACAAGAAGAACAAGAAGAACAAGAAGAACAACATAAACAAGAACAAAAAGAAGTACAAAAACAGGAATTATCCTGTAAGGAACTAGAAATTCTTATAGCTAGGAAGAAAAAGGAAATTGAGGATATTTTAAATTATGACACCCCTCTATTTACAACACAGGAGTTAGAGGAAGCCATGCAAAAGGTTATGGATACCTATGCAGGCGGGATCGGTAATAATTATCAGTTTAACGAACAGCAGCTTGCCATTGCAGAGGAGAAGATTGAGCAGATTATAGAGCTTTCAGGGAAGCTGAAAGCAGAAGATATGCATGAATTGCTCTTTGTCTATGAACTAAAGGAAAGGCTTATTGTATGCAAATCCCTAATAGCCCATCTAAGAGCTAGAAAAGAAACCAGATGGCATAGCTTTGCTGAGAATTTGGATTATCCGCAGAAAAGTGATGCATGGCTTAAATATGTCAATTCTAAATTGGTAAATGAGAAACTAGAGATTGTATTTAGAGATCTGGTAGGGCGAGGTGAGATCTATGAGCATAGCAATTAATAAAAATAAATGTATTGGTTGTAAAAAATGCCTTCAGGTCTGTCCAGGAAGCCTAATCAAATTTGGTGAGGATCAGAAAGCATATATGAAATATCCAAAAGATTGCTGGGGCTGTTCTTCTTGTGTAAAGGAGTGTAAACAAGGAGCTATTTGCTTATACTTAGGTGCTGATATTGGTGGTATGGGAAGCAGACTTACTTCTAATATGGAGAAGGATATGGTTCGTTGGAAAATCACAAAAAATAATGGAGAAATCATAACCATTGACATAAATCGAAAGGATTCTAATCAATATTAAAACAGTAAACACCTTATTAGGGGTGAAATGGCACTTTATAGTTTCAAGGAAGCATAGATTTATGTGAATAAAACAGGATATAGACAGGAGGAATACAGATGAGTGAATTAACACATCTTGATGAATTAGAGGCAGAAGCAATATATATCATTCGAGAAGTTGCTGCTGAATGCGAGAAGCCGGTGATGCTTTATTCCATAGGTAAGGATAGTTCCGTAATGCTTCACCTGGCACTCAAGGCATTTTATCCAGAAAAACCTCCTTTTCCCTTCATGCATATCGATACTACCTGGAAGTTTCGGGAGATGGTTGAGTTTCGTGATAGGAAGGCTAAGGAATTAGGGATTGAGATGATAGTCCATAGTAATGAGGAGGGGTTGGCTCAGGGGATTAATCCCTTTGACCATGGATCTGCTTATACGGATATTATGAAAACAGGTGCCCTAAAGCAAGGTCTGAAAAAATACGGTTTTACCGCAGCTTTTGGTGGCGGTCGCCGGGATGAAGAAAAATCCCGTGCTAAGGAGAGAATCTTCTCTTTTAGAAATGAAGAGCAGGCCTGGGATCCCAAAAACCAAAGACCTGAGATGTGGAAACTCTATAATACGAAACTTAACAAGGGTGAGAGTATGCGTGTTTTCCCCATTTCTAATTGGACAGAAAAAGATATCTGGCAGTATATCAAGCGAGAGAATATTGATATTGTATCCCTATATTACGCGAAGGAAAGACCTGTAATCTATCGGGACGATAATATTATTATGGTGGATGATGATAGAATCAAATTACTTCCTGGAGAAAAGGTGGAATATAAGAAAGTACGTTTTCGTACCTTAGGCTGCTATCCTCTTACCGGTGGCAATGAATCTGATGCAGTGACTCTTGATGAAATTATAGAGGAAACTCTAAGTGCCGTTTCCTCAGAGAGGACCACGAGAGTCATTGATAATGAAGGAGCTGGCAGCATGGAGAGAAGAAAGAGGGAGGGATATTTCTAATGAAGGGCTTATTAAAATTTATTACTTGCGGAAGTGTAGATGATGGAAAATCAACTCTCATTGGGCATATTCTTTATTCTTCAAAGTTATTATATGCGGACCAAGAGAAGGCACTTGAACTGGATAGTAAGATTGGAAGCAGGGAGGGGGCCATTGATTATTCTTTATTGTTAGATGGGTTAATGGCGGAACGAGAACAGGGTATCACCATTGATGTTGCCTATCGTTACTTTACAACGGACAATCGCAGCTTTATTGTTGCGGATACGCCAGGACATGAGGAATATACAAGAAATATGGCGGTGGGAGCTTCCTTTGCGGACTTATCTATTATCTTAGTAGATGCTAAACAGGGTGTACTAATGCAGACAAGAAGACATGCAAGAATTTGCGCCCTTATGGGAATAAAGCATTTTGTCTTTGCTGTTAATAAGATGGACTTGGTGGGATATCGACAGGCACGTTTCTTAGAGATTGAGAAGGAAATTAAATCCTTAGCTAAAAAACTGGACTTAGAGAACATTCTTATCATTCCTATATCAGCCACGGAGGGGGATAATTTAACAAAGAATTCAACGAATATTCCTTGGTATCAGGGTGAGGCATTATTAACCCATCTTGAGAATATAGACATTGCAAATTCCAATGAGGAGGAAGGTTTTTATCTACCAGTACAAAGGGTATGTAGACCAAATCATACCTTCAGAGGGTTTCAGGGAGAGATTGAAGCTGGTAGAATTCAGGTGGGGGATGAGATAATAACCTTACCCAGTAATGAGAAAGCCATTATAAAAAGCATTCATATAACGGATAGAGAAGTTCATAGTGCTATCAAAGGTCAGCCCGTTACCATTCAGCTTAATAAAGAGGTGGATGTATCAAGAGGCTGCGTGTTAACGAAGAATACCAACCTAACAACTAGTAAGCAGATTAGCGCAGCCCTACTTTGGATGGATGATTTGGAGCTTACGGCAGATAAAAACTATTTCATAAAAGTCGGTACGAAGCTTATCCCAGGTGTGGTGACTAATATTAAGCATAAAATTGATGTAAATTCAGGGGAAGAAGTATCTGTGAATCATTTGTCCAAGAATGAGATTGCAGTATGCGAAATTACCCTAGCCGAGAAGATTGTGGTGGATAAGTTTAAGGTACATAGGAATTTAGGTGAATTAATTCTAATTGACCGTATTACCAATATGACTTCCGCCTGTGGTGTTGTAGAAGAGATCAATCAAGAGGATAGTTTAGAACAGGAGAAAGTTGCATTCTATTATGAGGATTTAAGGGCAAGAGGAGATATCTTTGAAGAGTTTTATTATAATTTAGAAAGCTCCTCCATCTCTAAATTCAAGGCTGTGAAAAACACCTACACCTTAGGAGGTGAGATACCTATCCAAGGAGAGAGCTATCACTATCCAGAAAGCTTTGATATTTTGGTATTGCGAGATAATGTTGCCATTCAAGTTCGCAGCAAGAAGATAGCTAAAATCCAGCCAATTGGTGAATATCAATATACAGGGCTACCCATTACCAATGGTAGGGGCTTTGCAGTGAAGGCTAGCTCCCAAGGAGAGGTAGAGGCTTTCCTTCGGGAATACCAAAACCTAGGGGATAGCAATGAAGACGCCTTCGCCAATAAGTGGGTAAGTTTTGAAACCTACCGTAGGGTGGTGTTTCACAACAACTTTTGGGTGATATAAAATTGGCCGTCAATATTATAGGGGGGCTGAACCTTTCTAACGAAACAACATTTCAGCCCCATCCCATTGCAGACATCAAAGATTGATTAAGGTCTAGTTATAACGACAGTGAAAAAGTAATTTGCAGAAAATGTGGCGGTTTTGAAGAATTCAAAACCGCCGTTTTATTTGTCATGCCAACCTTAATAGTCTTACCACCGTGGCCACCACAAAGCAGATTGTGATTCCTGTGATGGTGGGGAGTAGAAAAGATACCGCCATCCATTTGAAGCTTTGGGATTCTTTTTTTATGGTCCAACAGGTAGTACCACAGGGCCAATGCATGAGGGAGAAGAGCATGGTGCAGACTGCGGTGAGCCAGGTCCAGCCCTTGCTTATTAGAAGTTCTCTTAATTGATCTAAACTGCTTAATTCTGTGATGTTTCCTGTAGACATATAACTCATGATGAGGATGGGTATTACGATTTCATTTGCTGGAAAGCCAAGGATAAAAGCCATTAGGATATAACCATCTAAACCTATTAGACTAGCAAAGGGATTTAGAAAGGTAGCACAGTGAGTCAAGAGGCTAACATCTTGGATATGAATATTTGCCATTAACCATATGAGGAGGCCTGCAGGGGCTGCAACGGATACAGCACGACCCAGGCAGAATAAGGTTCTATCTAGTATAGACCTTACAATGACTTTTCCTATCTGAGGCTTTCTAAAGGGTGGTAGCTCCAGGGTAAAGGAGGAGGGGAGGCCTTTTAATATGGTTTTAGACAGAAGCTTTGATAGGAATAATGTCATAATCACACCAAAGATAATTACGATAGTCAGTATTAAGGTTGACACAAGGGACTGGAGGGGGCCAAATACCGCTCCTGCAAAAAACATGGTAATGATGGCAATCAGTGTGGGAAAACGTCCATTACAGGGGACAAAATTATTGGTTAACATAGCAATGAGTCGTTCTCTGGGGGAATCAATAATTCGACATCCTATAATACCTGCAGCATTACAGCCGAATCCCATACACATACATAGGGATTGTTTACCATGGGCACAGGCTTTTTTAAAAAAATTATCAAGATTAAAGGCTATTCTAGGCAGATATCCTAAGTCTTCTAGCAGGGTAAAAAGCGGGAAGAAGATGGCCATAGGTGGTAGCATAACAGAGATGACCCAGGCCAAGGTGCGATAAATACCCTTTACCAATAATCCGTGAATCCAAGGGGGTGTCTTTAGCCATAGGAAAAAGTCTGTCAGATTGTCTTCAATCCAAAAGAGAAAATTGGATATAATATTCGAGGGATAGTTGGCACCAGTAATGGTAATCCAAAAGATTATGCCAAGGAGGCCAATCATAATTGGTATGCCAAAGATTTTAGAGGTAAGGATCTTATCTATCTTACGATCCCTAGAATTATACATTTCATTATTGTAGGTTACGGTATTTTTGCATATGGTTTCCGCTGTGTGAAGGAGGGAAGAGACGATTTTATCTCTGAACAAATTATCTTCGATACCCGAGGATCTTAATTTTTCAATAGCTTCCTGAGCTTTTTGATTGATTTCAGGAATTACCATGAGATCGAAACCCAAATAGTTCATCAATGAACTAGATAAAGTACAGTCGTTATCCAAGAGTTTTAAGGTAACCCATCGACTGTTTAGTTTATCTGTGAGAAGATCCTTAACATAGGGTTCAAGAATGTCTATTGCATCCTCAATAATAGGTTCATATGCTATTTGTATAGGTGAGTTGAGGGTTAAATTATTAGATACTTCATAAACAGCATCCATAAGAGAGTCAAGGCCTTTTTTGCTAATTGCACTGGTCCCGATAACAGGAACACCAAGTTGCCTGGATAAGGCCGGTAAGTCGATATGGATGTTTTTTCTTTTGGCTTCATCTAAAAGGTTGACGCAGACAACTACTTGGGAGGTTATTTCCAGGGCCTGAAGCACTAGATTTAGATTTCTTTCCAGACAGGTTGCATCTGTAACGATAACTGTAACATCCGGATTGTCAAAGCAGATAAAATCACGGGCTATCTCTTCCTCTAAGGAATTGGACATGAGGGAATATGTACCAGGTATATCAACCATAGTAAAGTTCTTATCTTTATGCTTGTAGGTTCCCTGTGCTTTGGTTACTGTTTTACCGGGCCAATTCCCTGTATGCTGTTTTAGGCCGGTTAAGCCGTTAAAAACAGTACTTTTTCCCACATTAGGATTTCCAGCAAGGGCAATTACTATATCTGTATTATTGCGGTCTATCTTAATAGTATTTTCTAATACACCTGCCCCTGTTGACTGACTAGTTAAACCCATTTCACCAAACCCCCTTAAATTATCTTGTATTTATATGGATACCCACAGGAGGGATAAGGAGGCTCTTGTGGGTATGAATGGATTATTTATAAAGCTTCTACCAGTATTTTTGATGCTTCTTCTGAACGAAGGGCAATGACGGCGCCTCTGATATAGTAAGCGGTAGGATCGCCTGAAGGGCTTTTTTGAAGAGCTTCAATTTCTGTATCTGTTATTAAGCCCAAATCCAGCATTCTTCTCCTAACAATTCCATCACATGTAAGTAGCTTTACGAGGGCCTTTTTACCAATGGGCAAAGAATTAAGGGGTATAATATTATCCTGCATCTATAAAACCTCCTGCGAAAGGATACTTCTCTTAATAGGTAATACGATTGCTAATCATAGTTAAAGCTTCCATAATATTGCGCAGTTATAGCCCAGGAAACTCTCTTCTATCATCAACATATGAAAAACGAGAGGATATGTTACCCAATATACTAAAAAAGATATACCACCGCATCTACACTGTCGTGGTATATCTTTTATAACATAAGGGTGGCTCCCAGAGCGTACCCCTCTTGTTTGACTTCTTACTAAGCTTTATTTAGTACACCATTTCTTGCATTGCTCAATGCGTTTGCCCTGGTCCCCTTGCTCCGCATCATAGGCAAATTGATGGAGGAGGTCACAGGCAAAGTCTTCACACTCACCGCAATGTTCCTTTCCTTTATTCTCACAGCAGGTTTTTACTGGGCAGCTTTCACCCCAAAAAGGCTTTTGTATACTAACACAGCCTTTACATCCAACCTGTACTTGGTATGTACATTCACTACATAAGATACCGCATCTTGATTCAATCATAGTTTTATCCTCCAGTTTTTTGTTCCAGTATATCAAAGCAAACATGACAACTATATGTCATCATTACGATATCGTTTTAACATATTTTCTAGTTGATGCTGTAGGAGGAGGCGAAGTGATTTCGGTTCAATTAATTCTGCTTTATCTCCAAAACTAAGTACCCATTCTAGCAGATAATCTTCATTTGTAAAAGCAGAGGAAAACAGCAGTTGGCCATCCTTTGTTTCTTTATAACAGTTGGGGCCATATTCTTCAACTAAACGGTATTTCACTTCTTTATCAAAAAGAATGGTAGCCTGTATGTCATCGGTAAAATAGTCGTGATAGGAGGGATTGTAATCCGGTATTTCCTGAAAGTCAAAAGCTTGGTTGGTGGTACCTAAATGGTCCATTCGATTAAGTTTGAATAATCGAAAGGATTTCTTGTCCTGGTCAAAACCATAGATATACCAACTTGACCACTGGAAGACAAGTAGGTAGGGATTAAGGATTACTTGCCGTTCTCCATTTTTATTGTAATAGAGAAAGGTAACACTGGTGGCACCCTCGATACTTGCCTGTAACAATTGGATTTTTGGGGAAAGGGTGCTCTTGTAGTGGGAGGAAAGGTCAATTACTATGTTTTTGGAGATATGGACACGATTTTTGTCTGTTGAAAACTTTTCTATAATACTTTGATATTTTTTGTCAAAAGTCACGCTATCCAGGGAAGATAGCCCTGTCAAAATACCTTGTATTTCTTTTTTGGTAAGGAGAACTTTATCTATCTTATAGCTATCTATAATGGAAATACCACCGTTTATACCTTGTGTAGTTACAATGGGTATTCCAGCTTTACATAGTGCTTCGATATCCCTGTTAATGGTTCTTTTTGACACTTCAAATCTTTTTGCAAGAATGGGAGCTGTCATCTTCTCATTTTGCAGCAATAGGGTGATAATACCAATTAGTCTCTCAATCTTCATAAGATCCGCCCTCTTTCTTTTGTATGAACCCTAAAGTCCCAAAGAAACTTCAAAGAAGTATGATTTTTTTACCTGACTCTTTTTATTTAAACTTTTATAATTTAATTCAGATTAATGGAATAGGATTTGCAGGAATTAAAAGTCTTATCTCTCATTGCTTTGCATATTGTTTTGGCGTTAGCCCGGTATATTTCTTGAAAACCTTAGAGAAATAGCTTTGATCCTCAAAGCCTGTAGCAATAGCAATATCAATAATAGAATAATCGGTATTAGCTAAAAGTCGCTTACTTTCCTCAATCCGAACCATATTAAGATATTCCTTAAAGGAAGAGCCTGCAGATTGTTTAAAAACGGATGAAAAATAAGCAGGATTTAGATGGACATGATTTGCCACTTCTTCCAGGGTAACATTGCTTGAAAAATTATTGGATATATATAACATTGCTTTTTTCATAAGCTCATAATTCTTAGAGGGAATATAATTAAACATAGATTCAGTGAAGACTTCTACGCTTTCTTGAAGCTTAAAGCACAAGGAATCTAAGTCGTTGATTTGTTGTAAGGATTTTAAAAACTGATTATTAATCTTTAGGATGCTATCTGTGGCTGCACCACCTTCAATGGCGGCCCGGGATAGGAGGGAGCAAAGCTCAATTGCTCTAGCCTTTACTGTCTCAAGCCTGTTTCCCCCAGAAAATAGGACATATCCCAAAAGGTCATTTAATATTCCCTTTGCTTCTTGAGAATTTCCTGCTTTCACTTTAGATATCAGGGCTTTCTCCTTATCGTAGGGATAAGGATTGGCTGTAGTCACACCGGAGTTCTTATACATATGAATGGATTCACTAATTTTAGATTGTTGGTGCAGTTTTCCCTGATTTATGATTAATTGCTGTTTTCCCTCCAAAATTAGACTAGAGAAAAGATAATATAGTAATCTGCTTATGTGGGTAACGGTACTGGGTGGGATTACTTTAATACTACCGGTTTCTTCATACAATTCAATGAGTGAGTCCGTAGGTATTTCATATTTTTTGTCAATATCAAGAATTAATAGGGAATCTGGTGTATCCATTAGGAATGGACCTACGAGAATTGATCCCCAGAAGGAGCCACTATTTAATAGAGGAAATACAATATGATTTAAATTGGCATGACAGGAGAAAATATAAGTTTCTCCTATGCTGATAGCCCTTTTACTGGCATTAATATGAAGCTTTTCACAGGTTTCGGTTGAGGGCAAATATCTTTTGAAGATACCACAAAAATTAGTGGTAAGACCATAGGATTCTAAGATGGCACCCTTTTCATCGATGAGTTGAATGGGTAGTCCTATGCAAGCTTCAAAGGCTTCAAGCATTTCTCTTAAATGATTTTTTTCAATTACTGTATATAAATAGGGTTGCTGCATATCTTCATCTCCTATACCAAATTTTAGATACTTATGATTATATCACAGAATATATAAAATAAATGCATTCTTTCTAAAAGTTTTACATGATAATGGCTAGAATTATGGTATACTAAGAGTAAAGACAAAATAACAATTAGACTTTTTCTGATTTCTATTTAACTAGGAAGTAGACATCAGATAGTTCAGTAGTGCAAACGAATGATTATTGGGAGGTAATTATTATGTCATTAATTAATGAAATTTCAGAGTTTTTACAAAAAGGTCGTGCAAAAAATGTGAAAACATTAGTGCAACAGGCAATTGATGAAGGTTTAAATCCAAAGGAGATTTTAAACGAGGGACTACTTTCGGGTATGATGACCATCGGTCAGAAATTTAAGAATAACGAAGTCTTCGTACCAGAGGTATTAGTGGCAGCAAGAGCTATGAATGCAGGTCTAGAAATTCTTGAGCCTAAACTCATTGAGGTTGGTAATGAGCCCATTGGTAAAGCGGTAATCGGTAGCGTAAAAGGTGATTTACATGATATCGGTAAGAACCTTGTTACTATGATGTTAAAGGGTGCTGGCTTAGAAATCTATGATATTGGTATTGATGTGGAAGCAGAAGCGTTTGTAGAGAAGGCAGAAGAAGTAGGTGCTGATTTTATCTGTATGTCAGCTTTATTAACAACAACTATGCCTCATATGAAAGAGATTATTGATTTGTTAAATGAAAAAGGCTTAAGAGAGAAATACGTTGTTATGGTAGGCGGTGCTCCTGTAAACCAAAGCTTTGCAGACCAAATCGGCGCAGATATCTACACTTCTGATGCAGCTTCAGCAGCGGCAAAAGCAAAGGAAGTAATGTTGGCTAAGCAATAGACTCTACATATATAAATATAATTCAAGGGCAAGACCATTTACATGGTTCTTGCCCATACTTATATTATAATAAAAGTACAAATCCTAATCTTGCAGGTGGGATATATTTATACTATACTAATATATAAAAAGACTTTTTAACACCATAATTCATACTGTGATACATAGGAAGACGGGATATTATACAGAATCGAGGGCGATATATGAAGGACTTTGTGAAAGTAACAGATTTTGAATTAAAACTTGATAGGGATAATGTGTTTCACCTCATAGATTGTTATCCAGACAATCCTGTTTATGAGGACGTTATAATGGAGTTTGAAGACGTAGCAGAAGAGGCACTCAAGTGCATTAAACCCGTAGCATTCTATAAATTTGGTCAGATGTCCGAGGAGGTTTTTCTACAGATTGAGGAGATTGATGACTGCCATGTACCTGTGATTTATTGTTTACTCTCCATTGGTGATGAGATTACAGAACTGGCGAGTTCTTATTTTCAAAAAGGTGATTATCTGGTGGGGATGATAATCAATGCCATAGCAGATACCTATTTATTTCAGATGGATACTTTCTTTCAAGCTAAAATAAGTGAGGACTGTAAACATAGGCATGTAGGAATTGCCAGGAGACTGGATGCTCCTGTGGATATGCCCATGTGTATACAAAAAAGTATCCTGGAAGAAATAAAAGAATTCGAAAGCCTTACTATGGACGTTACATCAGGTTTTATGTATACTACAGTAAAAACCACGGGCTATATTCTGGTTCTATCAGAGGATGAGAGCCAGAATAACGGAAAGCATGATTGTAGTAAATGTAATGCAAAAAATTGTAAGATGAGAAAAACTCCTAGTATAAAGGATAATGAAAGCTAGCTGGAAGGTTTCATATCCGCAGTTTGCTCTATGCTTTGATTTGCCTTACGATATTCATTTGCAGATTGTTTATAATAGCGCCGAAAGGCATAGGAAAAATGTTCAACAGAGGAATAGCCTAAATCATGGGCAATATCCGTAATTCGTTTATTTGAATCCATCAATAAGATAGCAGCAGCAGACATCTTTGCTTCTGCTTTTTTTTGTAGGAAAGTTTTACCATAATGTCGCTTTAGTAGGCGCTCTGTTTGTCTTGGACTTAAGCCTAGGCGACGAGATAGATCCTCTAAGGATAAGTCTTTATATTCATATAGAAAATATTCTTCAATAACAAAATACTTACTATATGCTAAATCAAAGGGTTTAGATGGATTGTGTGAAACCTTTGTGCTTTCATAATTGCGAACCAGTTGTATGACTAACTGTTGTAATAGAGTTTCCACTTGCTTCATATAGCCGGTAAACTTCTTTTCTAATTCCAAGAATATCTCCTGCATCAGGGGATGGATGCTTTGGGTATCCTGCCCATACCATATCCTTGTATCCTCAAAAATTTGTAAGTAGGTATCACCCATATCGGCCTTTCTATGGCTATTCTTCTTATCCAACTTTAAATAAATACAATACTCAATCATGGGATCCTCTTTATCCGGAATTTGTTCATGTTCTATATGAGGTCCTGTGACATAGAGGGTATTTGGCTCTACCCGGTATGTAACATTGTTGATTTTTACCTTCCCTTTACCAAAAGGAATATAGTGAATCTCATAACTATTATCACTGTGACTGTGACTGGGAATAGATCTTAAGAAACGCTCACAAGCAAAATGTAGGGCGTAAAATGTTGTGTTCTCCATTGAAAACTTAATATTAAGATCATTATAAGAAATTCTCATTCTTACCTCCAAACCTGTACAGGTTTTCTGTGTATCTTAGTTTGTGCTAACTGAAACATAGGATATCTTCTTGCATTCATGCTACCAAATTAATGAGGAACAGTCAATACAAAACCTTCGAAAAGACGACATGAACAAGTTAAGAATGTCACATGTATCTATTATATATAAATTTACTTCTGTTATAATGAAATTACAGTTAAAAAAATAAATTCTATTAACCCAATTTTTAGTTAATTGCCCATACTCATAAATTAAATGTTTCGCAATTGACTAAGCCCAATTTTTATACTAGGAGGTAATATAATGGAACTTGTGAATAGAAAAATGAAAGGTGCTATTTTACCAGGTAACAGCACAGTAGAGATTAAGGAGTTTGATATACCAAAGCCAGGACATGGACAGGTGTTAATCAAAACAAAAGCAACAACAATCTGTGGAAGCGATATACGTTGTATCTATAGAGAGCATTTAGGAAAAGGTCCTGAGGGCTATATTCCTGGTATGATTGCAGGACATGAGCCCTGTGGTATTGTTGTAGAAGAAGGCGAAGGCTTAAAGAGATTTAAAAAAGGCGACCGGGTTATTGTATATCATATCTCCGGTTGTGGTGTATGTAATGATTGTCGTAGAGGATACTATATCTCTTGTTCCAGCCCTCACCGTGCAGCTTACGGCTGGCAGAGAAATGGCGGTATGGCACCTTACATCATAGCAGACGAGAAGGATCTAATTACCCTGCCTGACGAATTAACATACAAAGATGGTGCTCAGGTTGCATGCGGTTTTGGTACTGTGTATGAAGCAATCGAGAAGATTGGTGTATGTGGTAATGATGCTGTATTGGTAACTGGTCTTGGCCCTGTTGGATTAGCAGTGTTAATGCTTGCAAAAGTTATGGGAGCAAATAAGTTAATCGGTGTTGAAATTAACGATAAACGTATTGAGCTTGCGAAGAAACTTGGTTTAGTAGACCATGTATTCAAACCAGGTGAAGATACCTTAGATAAAATTCTTGAAGTAACAGGTGGACGTGGTGTTGAACGTGCTCTTGATTGCAGCGCTAACGATGCTGGCAGACAATTGGCAATTAGAGCTACTCGTGAGTGGGGCAAAATTGCATTTGTTGGAGAAGGCGGTACTTGTACTTTCAATCCTAGCCCTGACATTATCCATGGACAAAAGACCATCTATGGTTCTTGGGTAACAAGCTTATGGAGAATGGAAGAGTTGGTGGAGCGTCTTGTTCGTTGGAATATCCATCCAGAAGATTTAATAACGGATGAATATGAGTTAGAGCAGGCAGCAGAAGCTTATGCCCTTATGGCTGAGGGAACTTGTGGTAAAGTAGCAGTCGTATTTGGCGACCAGAATGAATAAGCCTTATCTAATACTTTGGAATGGAGAGTTATGATGAGTAATAAAGTTGATGTAAATGCTGTACCAAAAAGTAAACTATATACGGGAGCTGCCATTCCCATGATGGGGATAGGTACCTTTGGCTCAGATAAATACTCTGGACAACAAATTGCAGATGCAGTATATGGAGCAATCAAAGTGGGATATCGATTAATCGACTGTGCCTCCGTGTATCAGAATGAGGATAGCATCGGTGAAGTCCTTACTAAAGTAATAAAAGAGGGAGTTGTTACAAGAGAAGAGTTGTTTGTGACTTCCAAAGTATGGAATGATAAACATCGTGATGTAATTAATTCCTGTAAAAAGAGTCTAAGGGATTTACAATTAGACTATCTGGATTTATACTTTGTACATTGGCCCTTCCCCAATTATCATGCACCAGGTTGTGATGGAGATTCAAGAAATCCAGATTCCAGACCTTTTAGCCTGGATGAATTTATGGATACTTGGAGACAGTGTGAAGAGCTAGTAGAGCTGGGATTAGTCAAGCATATAGGTATGAGTAATATGACTATACCAAAATTAGAATCAGTCCTGCCTTTATGTAAAGTGAAACCCGCTGCTCTTGAGATGGAACTACATCCAAGCTTTCAGCAACCAGAGCTGTTTGAGTATGCCCTAGCACATCAAATAGTACCCATTGGATATTGTCCCATCGGTTCTCCTTCCAGACCGGAAAGAGATCGTACAGCAGAAGATGTGGCAGATACCCAAATACCTGAGATAGAAGCCATTGCCAAAGCCCATGGTGTACATCCGGCAATTATTTGCTTAAAATGGGCAGTACAAAGAGGTCAAATACCTATTCCATTTTCCGTTAAGGAAGCCCAGTATCTTAGTAATCTAAAATGTTGTACCGAAGATCCTTTAACTGACGAAGAGATGGCAATCCTCCAGGGTGTGGATAAAAACTGCCGACTCATCAAAGGTCAAGTCTTCTTATGGGAAGGTGCAAAGGGTTGGGAAGATCTTTGGGATTTAGATGGAACAATCACTAAATAAAAGACAAATTAAGAACATTATGCAAGGCTGCAAAGAGCAGTAGAAAGGAGGATATATGTTAAAAGGAATACCACAAATATTATCTCCAGAATTATTAAAGGTATTATGTGAAATGGGACATAGTGACAGACTGGTTATTTCCGATGGTAACTTTCCAGCAGAGTCTATGGGTAAGAATGCCATTGTAATCAGATGTGACGGTCATGGCGTACCAGAAATCTTAGATGCAATATTAAAATTATTCCCTCTAGATACCTATGTTGATCATCCCGTTAATCTCATGGAGGTTATGCCAGGGGATAAGGTAGAGACTCCAATTTGGGATACCTACAAAGAAATCGTAGGAAAATACGATACAAGAGGTGAAAAAGCAGTTGGTAATATTGAACGTTTTGAGTTTTATAAAGAGGCTCAGACCGCATACGCTATTATCGCTACTAGTGAAAAGGCACTTTATGCTAATGTTATGCTTCAAAAAGGCGTAGTCGTAGAATAATAATTGATACATAAGATAAATGTTGTACTATACAAGTGTCTGGTGCTTATTATAATAAGGACCAGATACTTGTTGTTACTATATCGTAACAAAATCATAGCAGCATTATATATAGCCCATATAAGAAGGCAGAATGGAGTTTACTCATGTTAGATGTTAAGAAAAGACCGGGAAGACAAATTACCCAGGTCAAAAGAGTTGAAGATGCCCTAATTCTTAATACCAATCATGGTAGCATCAAGTTAGAGCCCAAATCAGCTGGGATTATCCGAATTGTTTACACCTTAAAGGAGAGCTTTTCCACAGAGGAAAAACTGGGTATCACATGTAAGGCCAGCTTTGGCCATTGGACTTTTGAAGAGACAGAGAAGGAAATTAATTTAGTAACCAGTAAATTAAGAGTACAGATTGTGAAAGAAACAGCCTCCATCAAGTACTTTGATAAGGACAATCAACTTCTTTTGGCAGAAAGAGATGTGGAAAGTAAGAACCTTGATGAATTTGATTCTTATTTGACTGTTGTAGATGAAAATACAAAAATTGAGCGTGTTGTTACCCCTGATGGGATCAAAGAATTTGTGAAAGATGCTAAAAAAGTATTCGACCAGAAACTATATAGAACCAGACTATATTTAGACTGGCAGGAAGAAGAAGCACTCTATGGCTTAGGCCAGCAGGAAGAGGGTAATTTAAATCTTCGAGGAACCACCCAGTATTTACACCAGGCGAATCTAAAAATTGCCATTCCCTTGTTAGTATCAAGTCTTGGATATGGTATCTTAATGGATACCTACAGCCCTATGATCTTTAATGATACAGCTTACGGCTCCTATTTATACACAGAAGCCGATTATGAGATGGATTATTATTTTATCTACGGGGAGAATATGGATGGCGTTGTTGCTGGATATCGCTATTTGACAGGTAAGGCAGCTATGTTACCAAAATGGGCTTTTGGTTTTATGCAATCCCAGGAGCGTTATGAGACTGCTCAGGAAATAATTGAGATTGTAAAGGAACATAGAAGGAGAAAGATTGGACTAGATTGTATAGTCCTTGATTGGTGGTCCTGGGAAGGGGAACTATGGGGTCAGAAAACCTTTGATAAGTCTCGTTTCCCCGATCCTACGGCAATGATGGACGAGATTCATGCAGACCATGCTAACCTTATGATATCCATTTGGCCAAATATGAGTAGAGATAGTGAGAACTATAAGGAATTTGAGGAAAAGGGCCATTTATTACCTGCCAGCAGCATATATGACGCCTATAGCGAAAAAGGAAGAAAACTTTATTGGAAACAAGCCAAGGAAGGATTGTTCCAACATGGAATAGATGCCTGGTGGTGTGATTCTAGTGAACCCTTTACTCCAGAATGGAGCCATATTAGTAAGCCGGAACCTAGTACCATGTATCATGAGTTCTATGATACTTCAAGTCAATATATACCTTCCCAGCTAACCAATGCTTATGGATTATATCATGCAAAAGCCATGTATGAAGGCCAAAGAGAAGTGACAGAGGAAAAGCGTGTCATTAATCTGACCCGTAATGGTTATACTGGACAACAAAGATATGGTGCAATTCTTTGGTCTGGGGATATTGCTACCAACTGGAGTACCCTTAGAAAGCAGATTGTAGCTGGTCTTAATCTATGTGCCAGTGGTATTCCTTACTGGACCTTGGATATTGGCGCATTCTTTGTTAAGAAAGGCGAGCAGTGGTTCTGGAATGGGGAATATGAGAAGGGATATGAAGATTTAGGCTTTAAGGAAATCTTTACCCGTTGGTTCCAATTTGGATGTTTCCTACCCATCTTTAGAAGCCATGGAACAGACTTTAGAAGGGAAATGTGGAAGTTTGGTGACGAGGGAGAACCTTTCTACGATGCACTGGTTAAGATGAATCGTTTGCGTTATGAGTTAATGCCTTATATCTATTCTACAGCAGCAAAGGTTTGGAAAGATGATAAGACCATGATGAGAATGTTGGCCTTTGATTTTGCCAAGGATAAGAAGGCTAGAACTATTGATGACCAGTATCTCTTTGGTGATTCTCTGATGGTTTGCCCTGTTACAAAACCCATGTATTATGAGAAGAACTCGGAGGTTCTAGAAGGGGTTGCTAAGACAAGAGAAGTTTATCTTCCAGAGGGCTGTGGCTGGTATGATTTCTGGACAAATGAGTATTATGAAGGTGGTCAAACAATTATCGCAGATGCACCACTGGATATCCTACCTATCTATGTAAAAGCAGGTAGTATCTTACCAATGACACAGGTGATGCAATATGTGGATGAAATCCCCAATGCACCCATTGAAGTTCGTGTATATACTGGTAAGGATGCAGAGTTTGAGATTTATGAGGATGAGGGCAATAGTTATCGATATGAAGAGGGTAAATATGCAGTAACGAAACTTAACTGGTCAGACAAGGATCAAAAGCTAACAGTAGGAGAACCAGTGGGAAGTTTTGATAACATGGTAAAAGACCGTGAATACAGAATTACTCTTGTTATATAATCCATAAATAAGATCAAAAGCAATCCAGAATAAATATCGAACAAAGAGCAAAAGCAAGGATTGGTGCGAAGATTGAACTTACACTAATTTGACAAATGGAGGATTACTATGAAATATAAGAAGAATTGGGAAGAGACCCAAAAGAAATGGGAAAGCTACTGGAAGAGACAAAATACAGGAAGACCCTTAATGTGTGTATGGGGTACCAAAGAAGAAGCAAGGGATTTAGAAAGAGAAGCAGCACTTAAGCCAACCAGCATGGAAGATAAATATCAGGATGCTGAGCGTATGGTAGAGCGTTTCCGTTATTTTTGTGAAACGACGGAGTTCTTAGGAGAGAGCTTCCCTAACATCAGCCTTGATTTTGGCCCTGGTTCTATGGCAGGCTATCTTGGTAGCAATATCGTATTTAACGAAGATACAGTATGGTTTGAAGAGTGTGTAGAAGATTGGCTTGATTATAAGGATTTAGAATTTGACCCAGAGAATGCATGGTTTAAAAAACATATTGCATTATTTAACAAGGTAAAAGAGCTTGCTGGTGATGATTTCTTAATTGGAATTCCTGATATTATGGAGAACATAGATGTATTGGCTTCCATGAGAGGCGCCCAGGATACCATCTTTGATATGATTGATGAGCCTGAAGAAATGACTAGAAGAATTGGACAGATTGATGATATTTATTTTAAGTATTACGATCAATTCTATGATATTGTTAAAGCAGATGACAATTCCTCTTGTTATACCGTGTTCCAGATTTGGGGACCTGGTAAAACCGCTAAGTTACAATGTGATTTTTCTGCTATGATGTCACCGGATAATTTCCGTGAATTCATTCAAGAATCCTTAAGAAGACAAGCAAAGCAGTTAGACAATGTGATTTATCACCTAGATGGACCAGATGCAATCAAACATTGTGATGCCATTATGGAGATCGAAGAAATTGATGCACTGCAATGGACAAGTGGTGACTATGGCCCAGATGGAACCTTTGAAGAATGGTATGAAATCTATGATAAAGCAGTAGCAGCAGGCAAGGGGCTTTGGGTCAAGGTATATTCAGGGGAGTTTGAAAGCTGGCTAGAGAGACTGGATAAGTTAATTGCCAGATATGGTACCAACGCATTATTCTTATATTTTAATCCTATGCCTATAGAACAAGCAGAGAGATTGATGGAATATGCAGAGAAGAATTGGTGTGATATCGAAGGAAGTTATGTAAAAGAATTAAAAGGGAAAAAATAAATAAGGCATACTTTGTTAGGTTAGTGAATTAATGAAGTAATTTATCAACTTATTAAAGTAATAATGTATTAAAGTACGTTAAGGTAATCTTAACGTACTTTTTTTACATTTGAATATCTGTTTTTGGGTTTTGATTGTCATTAATTGCTATGTTTATATCAAATATTGCCATAATGAGGTAAAAGTCTTGTACTTGTTATCAAGATTTATTAATATAATATATATAAAATATTAGAAGAATATGTAATAAGTCACCATGTAAAATTTGACCAAACATAATGTTGCTATTCTCGTGTAAAAGACAACTTTAAGATACAGGAGGTGCAAATTGGCTAAGCGATTGCTGTTTAACAACGACTGGGAGTTTACGAAGCAAGAGATCGGTTGTGATATACATAGGGTCACAAAAGATTGTTGGCAGAAGGTAGATATACCCCATGATTGGCAAATCTATGATGCAACAAGGTTTTATGAAACAGCTGAGGGCTGGTATCGAAAATATTTTGAAATAGATATGGGACATAGTAAGGAACAACAAGAATTAGCACAAGCAGCTGCCTGTTATTTTCTTCAGTTTGACGGGATATATATGGATAGTACCATTTACCTCAATGGTATAAAGGTTGGAGAATGGAAATATGGTTATAGCACCTTTGAATGTGATATAACAGATGCGCTGATATCTGGAGTAAATGAAGTATTAGTTCAAGTAATAATGCAAACACCGAATTCTAGATGGTATTCAGGTGCTGGTATCTATCGTAATGTATGGTTAAAAGAGGTACCCAAACTTCATATAGCCTCCCATGGTATTTATATAGCAACGATAGAAGAAGAGGATGAATGGAAGGTCAGAATTCACTGTGAAGTAATAGAAGAAGGACGGGAAGAGGTTGAACCTACGGATTTACATATTAAGTATCCCTATCATCTTAGACATACCCTTTATGATAGTAAGGGAGAGGAAGTATTGAGTGTAAAGGCAAAGGATGATATACATACTCTAAGCCTTAAGACGCCTCAGCTATGGGATATAGAGGAAGCTAATCTTTATCTTTTAAAAACCGAACTTTTTATAGATGACACCCTTTTGGAGGAAGAAGTAAATTCCTTTGGATTTAGAAGTCTTCGATTTGATTGTGATAATGGATTTTATCTTAATCATAGACAAGTAAAGCTTCATGGCGTGTGTCTTCACCATGACTTAGGAGCCTTAGGGGCAGCGGTGAATAAAAAAGCACTGGAAAGACAGCTTACACTCCTAAGAGAGATGGGGGTTAACGCTATTCGCACTGCTCATAATATGTGTGCTGTGGAATTACTAGAGTTGGCGGATAAGATGGGATTTTTGGTGGTCAATGAAGCCTTTGATATGTGGGAAAAACCAAAAACACCTTATGATTATGCAAGGTTTTTTCCAGATTGGGCAGAGCAGGATGTTGCTAATTGGATACGTAGAGACAGAAATCACCCCTGTAATATCATGTGGAGCATTGGTAATGAAATATATGATACCCATGTGGGTGAACGAGGAGAAGAAATCACTAGATTTCTAATGAAAGAAGTGCATCTACATGATCCCTTACATAATGCCTATGTCACCATTGGTTCGAATTTTATGCCCTGGGAGAATGCAAGAAGATGTGCAGATATCCTTAAACTTGCAGGATACAATTATGGCGAGAAGTATTATGATACGCACCATGAGCAGTACAAAGATTGGGTAATTTACGGCAGCGAAACAGGAGCAGTAGTACAAAGCAGAGGTATTTATCATTTTCCATTAGAAGCTGATATCCTCTGTGATGATGATGAACAATGCTCCTCTCTTGGTAACAGTACTACCAGCTGGGGTGCCAAAACCATTGAAAAATGTATTACTGATGATAGAGATGCCAAGTACAGCCCTGGAATGTTTATCTGGAGTGGCTTTGATTATATCGGAGAGCCAACGCCTTATCATACGAAGAATAGTTACTTTGGTCAGTTAGATACAGCAGGCTTTAAGAAAGATGCCTTTTATATCTATCAGGCAGAATGGACAGATTACAAGATTTCACCTATGGTTCATCTCTTTCCCTACTGGGATTTTAATGAAGGTCAACTTATTGATGTAAGGGTTTGTTCTAACGCCCCCAAGGTTGAGCTCTTCTTTAATAATGTCTCTTGTGGAACCTATGACATTGATCATGAAAAGGGATATAAGCTTTTGGGTGATTGGAAACTACCCTACAGACAAGGAGAGCTTCGTGCTCTAGCCTACGATGAACATGGCAAGATCATCGCAGAGGATATACAAAGATCCTTCCTTAATCCAGTAAGCATAAGATTAAAACCGGATAAAACAACAATGATGGCTGACGGAGAGGATCTCATTTTTCTGGAGATATCCATGGAGGATGAGGCGGGTAACCCAGTACACAATGCAAATAACCGTGTTTATGTAAAGGTGACTGGTGCAGGTCGGCTTATTGGTTTAGATAATGGAGATAGCACAGATTACGATTCCTATAAGGGTGTAAGCCGCAGGTTGTTTAGCGGTAAATTGCTAGCAATTATTGCGGCGAAGACTAATCCTGGAGAGATTAAGGTTGAGGTATCCTCCCTTGGACTCCCCACAGCCTTCATGACTTTTACTGCCAAGGAAGCTAATGTCTGTTGTGGTATATCTGCATTTGCTGAGAATATAGGAAGTGAGAATAATCAGGAAGTCCCTATACGAAAGCTTGAGATTATCAGCCCTATGGGAACCTATTTGAATGAGAAGCTGCAGGAAGTGGAGGTAGAGGTTAAGATACATCCGACCAATGCCACTTATGAAGATATCTCTTGGCGGGTAACCAATGCAGCAGGAGTGGATTCTAATATTGTAAAGCTAAGCCCCAGGGGAAGAAAAGCGATTTTAAGGGCAGTGGGGGATGGAAGCTTCTACGTTAGAGCTATGGCCAATAA
This sequence comes from Bacillota bacterium, assembly GCA_023443625.1. The sequence continues at coordinate 140,586 of JAEZTQ010000068.1, forward strand.
CGGAAGGAATAAACCAAGTCTAATCTCTGCCTTAGATTATAAAATTACAGGACTGGGCATGGCCTACTTTAATCCCTATGAATTTATGTCAGGAAGTCTTTACAGTAGAAGTCGTGGTGAAATAAGCAGTGGTAATGAGCGAGGAGTAGCCTCTTCACGGGATGGAGAAAGTATCCTATGCTATGACAAATTGGATTTTGGTGAAATTGGTTCTGATGAGATTACACTTCCCATATTTGAGTTGGAGAGTCGTCCAACCCAGATAGAAATATGGGAGGGAATGCCGGGTGAGGCAGGAAGTAGGCTGCTAGCCGATGTGATCTATGAGAAAAAATCAATTTGGAATACCTATCAAGAAGAAACCTTTCAACTTAATAGAAGGCTAAAAGGAGTAACTTCCATTGCCTTTGTATTACGACATAAAGCTCATATCAAAGGTTTTACCTTCAAGAAACCTGAGAAAGCTTACGAGAGATTATATAGTAATTCCTATAATTTACTATATGGTGATGACTTTAAAGAAGGTCCAGAGGCAATCACGGACATTGGGAATAATGTGACAATAGCCTTTCAAGATATGGATTTTGGCAATCACGGAATTAAGAAATTACTTCTCTGTGGACGTTGTAGTATCCATAACTCTATTGTAGTTTGTTTTAAGGGAGAAGGGACAAATACAAGACAGATTGTAGAGTTTCCTAAGACCCAGGAGTATACAGAGGTTGAATTTGTGTTAAATAATGTTCTAGGATTGCAAACCGTAGAATTTCTATTCTTGCCAGGATGCAAATTTGATTTTAAATGGTTTCAATTTGTGAAGTAGAATTTGGTATAAAAATTAGTAAAAGGTACTCATATAGTTACTTGTTATGATGCTTTTTACAGCTTTTAAAAATATACTAGTATACAAGGTAAGATAATTTATTATATGCAATCCTTATTGTATATATCAAAGAAAGAGGTGCAGAAGTGGAAATTAGCAAAGCAAAAAATCAATCCATTAAGACCAAGAAGGTAGCCAGCTATATAAAACGGTATTGGTCACTCTATCTTTTATTGGTTCTTCCCTTAACCTATTTTTTGGTTTTTCGTTATATCCCTATGATGTATATACAAATTGCTTTTAAGAAGTATAGTATTGTACAAAACGTTTGGGATATGGAATGGGCAGCCAATTATGGATTTGAGTATTTCATTAAAGCCTTCTCTAATAGAGATTTTCTCTATGCCATACGAAATACCCTTTTACTCAATTTGCTGGACTTAGTAGTAGGCTTCCCGGCTCCCATTATCTTGGCTCTAATCCTTAATGAGCTGGTTTTTAAGCGTTTCAAGAGAGTAACACAGACAATTGTATATTTGCCACACTTTCTTTCCTGGATTATTATCTCTGGTTTAGCAAAGCAGCTTTTTACACCAACCAATGGCTTGGTTAATATGGTATTGAAAAGTATGAACCTAGACACCATTCCATTTCTAGACAGCCCAAGCCATTGGATTTGGACCTATATTTTCCTGGGAATTTGGCAGAGTGTGGGTTGGAACACGATTATATATCTGGCAGCAATCACAGGCATTAACCCGGAGTTATATGAAGCAGCTGCGGTGGATGGAGCAAATCGTTTTAAGAAGATATGGCATATTACTATGCCTGGTATTCGCTCAACCATTGTTATACTCCTTATCATGAGTCTAGGGCGTATTCTAGGCAGTGAATTTGATCGTCCCTATGCTCTTGCTAATAATCTAGTTAATAATACAGCCAATGTTATATCAACCTTTGTATATACCAATGGTATTCGGGGATTACAATTTTCACTCACTGCGGCGGCTGGCCTTTTCCAATCAGTTGTTTGTGTCATATTCTTGCTCATAGCTAATGCCATTGCCAAAAGGTGCGGTGAACGAGGTGTATGGTAAATAAGATAGAGAGAGAGGAATTATAAGATGATTAAATCGAAAAAAACCAAAATTGGGGACTGGATAATTGCCTTTATCTGTTTTCTTCTTATTCTAATTTGTCTCCTACCACTGCTCAATGTATTGGCTAGATCCTTGAGTGCAAAAGAAGCACTCATTAGAAATGAAGTATTTCTATGGCCCAAGGGTTTGAATATTGAGGCATATGAGACGGTTCTTGGAGATAGTAAGTACCTTTGGTCCCTAGGATGGACAGCAATCTTAACCTTAATTTGTACCATCCTATCCCTGTTTATGACTACCATATGTGCCTATCCCCTTATTTTTGATAAATTAAAAGGAAGAGCCTTTATCAATATATTTATTATTTTGACTATGTATTTTAATGCAGGTACAATTCCAAATTATTTATTGCTCCAGGATTTAGATATGTTGAACAAACCCATCGTTTTGATTGTTCCCTATTGTCTTAGCGTTTTTAACATGATAATAATGCGTAGCTTCTTCTTTAGTATTCCAGATAGTCTACGAGAATCCGCTGAGATTGATGGTGCAAGTTACATACAGATTTTGAGAAAGATATATTTGCCTTTGTCCACACCAGTAATGGCTACCCTAGCTCTTTTTTATGCTGTGGGACGATGGAATGGTTTTTCCGATGCATTGATGTATATGAACGACAAGCGTTTTTATCCCATACAGTTACTACTTTATAACATATTAAACAATATGATGGCTATCGATACTTCTACCAAAGAAGGCTTTATCATGCCAGGTCTAGCAGATACCTTTAAGGCAGCAACAGTTATGATTGCAACCATACCAATTCTGCTTATATATCCTTGGTTGCAGAAATACTTCATCACAGGGGTTACCCTAGGTGCGGTGAAGGAATAACCCATTTCATATTCTTAGGATGGGTTATCTTAACAGGGGGACGTAATGTGTCATCAATATATAATTTTTTAGGAGGGTAAAAAATGAAAAAGTTTATTTCTATGTTACTTGCCTGCATGATGATAATTTCACTTGCGGCTTGTGGCGACAAAAAGGAAACTGAAAACGAACCTACTCCACAACCAGGCGTTACATCAGACACAAAGGATACTTCAAAAGATACTCCAATGGAAGAACAAGAAATCGTAGATGGTAAATTTGTTAAAACAAGAGAAATTACCGTGGAAGTTTATGACCGTGATAATGATGGCGGTTCTGACCCAACAGACAATTTCTACACAAAATTTATTCAAGAGGGAATGTTACGTGACCATAATGTAAAGGTTACTTTTGTAGCTGTTCCTCGCTGGACAGAAGTTGAACAGATTAATAACTTACTTGCATCTGCTTCTGCACCTGATATCTGTATTACCTATGACTACCCTACAATCCAGACTTATGCTGGAATGGGCGGTGTAACTGATTTAAACAAGCCTGTGGAAGAGTACAAGGACATGTTACCCAATTTATGGGATTGGTTAGGAACCACCAATATGTATTGGGATAAAAATCCTACCTACGGCACCTTATGGGCAATAGAAACAAAGCTTGCAGTTATGAATCGTACCAGTACTTTCGTGCGTGAAGATTGGTTAAAGAAGCTTAACCTTGCAGAGCCTACATCCCTAGAAGAATTTGAAGCGATGCTGGTAGCATTTAGAGATAATGCAGAGACACTTCTTGGTGCTGATGCAGATAAGATAGTTCCATTATCTATCAGCTATGATGTGGGCTGGCGTGCAGATCATTTGATTGGATCTTTTGCACCAAATGATATTACAGATAAGGATGTTTTTGTATATGGCTTTGATGATAGAAAATTAACCTTCCCAGGAACCAAGGAAGCTATCAGAGTATTAAATAAGTGGTACAATGATGATTTAATCTGGAAGGATTTCGCTCTTTATCCTGCAGGAGATACTACAGAAGACAATATGATGAAAGCTGGCTATGTTGGTGCATTTATGCATAACTGGGATTATCCTTACCGTAATGCCGAGAACAGTATTCAGTATAGCTTAACGCAGATGGTTTCTCCTGAAGCTGGTTATATAGCCATCGAACCATTTAAGAATGATGCAGGCGTCTACAAGAAATTCCTATCTGGACCTGTAGATAGAAAAGTCTTCTTCCCTATCACCAATGATGAACTTTTGGCCTCTCTTTTATATCTTGATTGGATCAGTAAGCCTGAGAATCGTCAGTTCCTTCAGATTGGAGAAGAAGGTGTAACCCATGAGGTTCAGGCAGATGGTTCTGTAAAGACAATTGCTGGAACAGGCGACAAGATTATGAACTCACCAAATAACATCGACTATACTTTAACCTGTAATGGTCTAGAATTAGGTGATGCTGAGAAAACAATTAAGTCCATTGCAAACAACTATGCCAATGTTGATAAGCGCTTCATTGAAAAGGCATTCCCTATTTCTGCAAGAGACGGACGTATTGGACAGAATGTAAAAGCGGGAACAATTAAATCTGAGGAAGGCATGGGCCCTGCACTTAGCTCCAAACGTGATATATTACTTGATCAGGCAGTAGTAGCCTCTGTTGATAAATTTGATGAAGTATTTGACTCTGGTATGAATGATTACTTAGCTTCTGGTGGTCAGGCAATTATTGATGAACGTAAAGCGGCTTGGGAAAAAGCTTTTGGTGATGTTACTGCCCTTCCTGAGGACAAATAAGAAAAAGCTTTTAAATAACTCTAAATCCATGAATGAAAACCATGGGTTACTTGCCGGATAAAGTTGCAACAAATGTAGAGAAGGGTTCTCTGTATAATATGATAAAGAGTAAATTTTAAATTCCTAGAATAATCCACGTATATTGATTTCATCCTATTTATTTTTCTGAGAATGATGAATTGCCAAGTCATTTTATGTCTAAAGAGAATCCTTCTCAAATTTAATAGCTTTCAAGGAGAACTACTATGAAAATGATAATTCGCTGGTTTACAGGCAGTGATGACAGCGTAACTTTAGAACAAATCAGGCAGATACCCGGCGTTACCGGGGTAGCGACCATGCTGCCGGATATACCGGCAGGTGAAATATGGCCTTTGGATCGATTAGAAGCTTTGCGTGATGAAGTACAGGCAGTGGGACTGGAAGTAGAAGTCATAGAAAGTGTTAATATTCATGAGGATATAAAAAAAGGATTGCAAAGCAAAGATAAATATATTAATAATTATATTAAGACAATGGAAAACCTCTCTAAAATAGGTGTAAAATGTATATGCTATAATTTTATGCCGGTAATGGATTGGCTACGAAGTGAGTTGGCACATCCTTTGGAGGATGGAAGTACAGCTCTAGCATATGACCATGAGACAATACTTAAGATGAACCCCGCCTCTATCGCAGAGGGCATGTTAGATAATTCAGGTGGTTATTCTCTACCGGGCTGGGAGCCAGAGAGGCTGGCGGCTATGTCTGAAGATATTAAATTCTATGAGAAGATGACGGCTGAGGAATACTGGGCAAATATTAAGTATTTCCTTGATGCTATTATACCCTATGCACATAAATATGATATTAAGATGGCCATTCATCCAGATGATCCGCCCTTCCCCCTTTATGGATTACCGAAATTAATTAATAGTGGGGAGAATATTCGTAAGTTTTTAAGTTTAAATGATAGTCCTTATAACGGATTGACCTTGTGTACAGGATCTCTTGGTGCAGATTTAGATAATGATATACCTGCCATTATCAATGAATTTGCTGCTCAGGGTCGCATTCATTTTGCACATATCCGTAATGTTAAGCATTCAGATAAGAAAGTATTTACTGAGACGGCTCACTATAGTCCTTGCGGTGATCTTGATATGTACGAAGTGGTGAAAGCCTTTTATAGTAATGGTTTTGATGGATATATCCGTTCTGATCATGGACGTATGATATGGGGAGAACAGGGCAGACCAGGCTATGGTCTCTTTGATAGAGCCCTAGGAACAACTTATCTGTTAGGTCTATGGGAGGCAATAGAAAAGGGTTCCAAATAAAGAATACAATAGCTTAGATGAAATCAAGAGGAGATGGTTTAAATGGTCATTTCAGAGAGAGAAGCCAGAGAGAATGCCAGAGAGTATGCTTTGCGTCAGATTAAAGAGAATGTTATTTCCTTAAAACTAAAACCAGGCAGTTCTGTTAGTGAAAACGAATTAGCCAAGGAATTGGGGCTTAGTAGAACTCCTGTAAGGGAGGCTCTACAGGAATTGCAAAAAAGTAATCTGATAGAAGTATATCCCCAGAGAGGGTCAGTCATAGCACATATTGATTTTGACATCGTAGAGGAGATGGTATTCTTTCGAAAGATTTTAGAAAAAGCTGTTGTTGAAGAACTCTGCGATTGCATTACTGAAGAGAATATCTTTGAATTAGAGAAGAATATTCAACTACAAGAGTTTTATTTAAATAATAAGTTACCCGAGAAAATTATTGAACTTGACAATCAACTACATAAAGCCTTTTTTCATATGTGTAATAAAGATCGAATTTATAATCTCATGGAGGGAAGCCAAGGGCATTTTGACCGAATAAGAACCATGAGTATGTATTCCGTTAAGGATATAAAAATAGTCACTGACCATAAAGCAATTGTGAATGCAATTAAGACAGGTGATAAAGAGTTAGCATCAGAATTTATTATAAAGCATCTTTCAAGATATAAATTAGATCAGAGAGAAATTATGGAGAAATACCCAGAGTACTTTAGTAGAAGTATAATATAAGGAGATATCAATGGTTGAACTAATACATAACCAAGAATTAATAGAGGAATATAAGAGGCGGGCAAAACTGTTAGTTGGCCAAATGACTTTAGAAGAGAAGGTCTTTCAAATGCTTCATAGTGCACCTTCCATTGAAAGACTTAATGTAAAAGCCTATAACTGGTGGAATGAAGGTTTGCATGGTGTGGCAAGAGCAGGGATTGCAACCATATTTCCACAAGCCATCGGCATGGCAGCGGCGTTTGATGAGGATATGATGGAGGAAGTTGGGGACGCTATTGCTACAGAAGGTAGGGCTAAATTTAATATGCAACAGGAATTTGGTGATACAGATATTTATAAGGGACTAACTTTTTGGGCGCCCAATGTCAATATATTTAGAGATCCACGCTGGGGCAGGGGGCATGAAACCTATGGAGAAGATCCCTATTTAACCTCTCGCTTAGGAATTGGTTTTGTGAAAGGCATGCAGGGAAATGACGAGAAGTACTTAAAAACAGCAGCATGTGCAAAGCATTTTGCAGTGCATTCCGGGCCAGAGGATTTGCGGCATAGTTTTGATGCCAGGGTATCTAAGAAAGACTTATATGAAACCTATTTGCCTGCCTTTAAAGCCTTGGTTCAAGAAGCTAAAGTAGAAGCGGTGATGGGTGCTTATAATAGAACCAATGGAGAGCCTTGCTGTGGAAGTAAGACCTTATTAAAGGATATTTTAAGAGATACTTGGGGATTTGATGGTCATGTCTTATCAGATTGCTGGGCAATTAAGGATTTTCATGAATATCATAAGGTTACAGATGGGCCAGTAGATTCAGTTACTTTAGCCGTCCAAAATGGTTGTGACTTAAACTGTGGTAACATCTTTGTGTACCTCCTAGAGGCTGTAAAGAGCGGCAAATTGGAAGAAGATAAACTAGACCAGGCGGTAACTAGACTTTTTACTACTAGAATTAAATTGGGGTTATTAGGAGATGAGGAGAAGGTACCCTTTAGTCGTATTCCCTATGAAGTGGTTGATTCCAAAGAGATGCAGGAGTTAAATCTATCTGTTGCAAAGAAATGTCTGGTTTTACTTAAGAATAAAGATAATCTCCTACCACTGAATAAGGATAAAATTAAAACTCTTGGTATTATTGGCCCCAATGCGAATAATAGACGAGCCTTGGTGGGCAATTATGAGGGAACCGCTTCAAGGTATGTAACTGTATTAGAAGGATTTAGGGAGTATCTAGGGGATGAAGTAAGAGTGCTAACCTCCGAAGGCTGTCACCTACATAAGAGAAAGGTTGGAGGGTTAAGTATTGAAAACGATCGCTTGGCTGAAGTAAAGGGTGTTTGTAAGGCCAGTGATGTTATCATCGCTTGTATGGGCCTTGATTCTGGACTTGAAGGGGAAGAGGGTGACCAGGGGAATGAATATGCTAGTGGGGATAAGCCTAACTTAAAGCTTCCAGGACTCCAAGAGGATATACTAAGAGTAATCTATGAGAGTGGTAAACCTGTTATTCTTGTACTCCTATCAGGAAGTGCTCTAGCAATTAATTGGGCGGAGGATAATTTAGATGCTATTATCCAAGGCTGGTATCCAGGAGCTATGGGAGGAAGTGCCATTGCCCAGATGGTCTTTGGTGATTGTGTACCAGAGGGTAAACTCCCTGTTACTTTTTATCGTACCACGGAAGAATTACCGGAGTTTACAGACTATTCTATGGAGAACCGTACCTATAGATATATGAAGAATGAGGCTTTATATCCTTTTGGATATGGTTTGTCCTATACGGATTTTGTCTTTGATGCCATATCCACTGACACTAATTTAATTACCTATGAGGGTGTTGATGTAAATGTTACAGTGAGCAATAATGGACAATATACAGGTAGAGAAACCGTAGAAATCTATGTAAAGGCAGAGGAGCCAGGTGCGCCTAATGCTCAGCTGAAGGCCTTTACGAAAGTGGAATTAAAGCCAGGTGAAGTAAAGCAGGTAAAACTACATCTTCCTGTAGAAGCCTTTGGTTTATTTGATGATGAAGGCAATCAGAAAGTCCAGGATACGGAGTATATTATATACGCTGGCGGATCTCAACCGGATGGAAGAAGTGCTCAATTAACGGGTAAGAAGCCATTGGAAATCAAAATAAAGGCGATGCAGGAGATAGATATTGCATAGATAGATATTGCATAGATAGATATTGTATAGATAGATATTGTATAGATAGATATTGTATAGATGGATATAGAATAGATGGATATAGAATAGATGAATACTGCATAGATAATAGCATGGGGGGGTAAAGGCATGGCAAAGGATGGCAATCAAAGGAAGTATTCTAGTTGTTGGCTGGGTTATAGAAAGATTTCAGATGCCAATCAGTGGGAAGTAGCTCTTTATTATGATAATACTCAACTAAAAGTACAAAATGCTGCTGAGGAACTTGTGAATGCATTCTCCTCCCTCTATGGACGTAAGGTTAGAACCGTTGGTAGCAAAGATGAATATATGGCTGCAAGAGCCGGAATTATGATTTGTATTAACAGTGACAGCTCCATAGAGAAGGAAGGATACCGTATCCAATGTGAAAAAGGAAAGTGTGCTATAGTAGCGTCTTCCCAGGAAGGAGCTCTCTATGGGGTATTTGCCTTACTGCGTAATCTCGTGGTTTTACAGGTCAGAGATTTTGATCAATTCTCTTTCACAGAAGAAAAGACACCCTATGCACCCCTTCGAATGATAAATCATTGGGACAATATGGACGGGAGTATCGAGAGGGGATATTCGGGTAATTCCTTCTTTTTTGAACAAGAGGATATTTTGGTAAATTCACGCACCTGGGACTATGCAAGAATGGTAGCTTCTGTGGGACTAAATGCAGTGGTTATTAATAATGTAAATGTAAAGCAAAGTGCAACAGAACTTATTTCGGATCGCTACTATGATAAATTAAAGAAGATATCTGATATCTTTATTTCCTTTGGTATTAAGCTGTTTTTAAGTATTAATTTTGCGGCTTCAATGGAACTAGGAGGCTTAAGCACAGCAGATCCTTGTGACGAGGAAGTACAGCTGTGGTGGAAGAAGAAAGCCAAAGAGATATGGAATAGGATACCAGATCTAGGGGGATTCCTTGTGAAAGCAGATTCGGAAGGGAGACCCGGACCCTTTACCTATGGAAGAAACCATGCGGAGGGCGCCAATATGTTGGCAGAGGCGCTTGCTCCTTACAACGGACTTGTAATCTGGCGCTGCTTTGTATATAACTGTCAGCAAGATTGGCGGGATAAGATAACAGACAGGGCCCGTGCTGGATTTGATAATTTTATACCTTTGGATGGCAAATTTCATGAGCGTGTTATCTTACAAATTAAGAATGGTCCCATGGATTTTCAGGTCAGAGAACCAATCTCCCCTCTATTTGGAGGGCTTAAGAAGACAAATATGATGTTAGAAGTGCAGATTGCCCAAGAATATACAGGACAACAAAGACATGTTTGTTATTTGCTCCCCTGGTTTAAAGAAATACTTGCATTTGATACCCATTGTAATGAGGAAGGGGGAAGTATTGCAGAGATTATCAGTGGAAGAACCTATAACAATTCTCTTTGTGGTATAGCGGCAGTAACCAATACGGGGAATGATTATAACTGGACTGGGCATGATATGGCAGCAGCTAATCTCTACGGGATTGGTAGACTTAGCTTTGATGTTACCTTAACCCCTCAGGAGATTGCAAGAGAATGGATTACCTTGACCTTTGGTGGGGGAGAGAAGGTAAGAGAGAATATTCTTACTATTCTTATGAGATCCTGGCCGGCTTATGAGAAGTATACGTCACCCTTAGGGATTGGGTGGATGGTAAAACCAAATACACATTATGGGCCTGACGTGGATGGATATGAATATGATAGATGGGGTACTTATCACAGAGCAGATCATAAAGGGATTGGTGTAGATCGCACTAGCAAGGGAACGGGATATTGTAGGCAGTATAACGAACCCCTTGCTTCTATCTATGAGGATAGGAAGACATGTCCAGAAGAATTACTCTTGTTTTTTCATCATATGCCCTATGAATATGTGCTATCCTCTGGTAAAACCATAATACAACATATCTATGATACTCATTTTGAAGGAGCTATGGAAGCACAGCAGTTTTTGACTTTGTGGGAAGAGTTAGAGGGACTTCTTGATACAGAGGTTTATGAAAGAACCCTAACCAGGTTTCAAGATCAGAAAATTCATGCAGCTGAGTGGAGAGATGTGATCAACTCCTATTTTTACAGGAAATCAGGAATTGCAGACCAATATGGTCGGGAGGTTTATTAATGTGAGTAAAACACAACTAACCCTTTCACCTTTGCTTTGTGACGGAATGGTTCTTCAGAGAGAAGTTGATAATGATATCTGTGGCAGGGACTGGGAGGCTTTGATTGTAACGGTCTTTTTTTTAGATCAGGTATTTAGTGCTCCTGTGGATGAGAATCATGAATTCTGTATCACCCTTCCTTCTGTCAAAGCTGGTGGTCCTTATACCCTTAGGGTCGTAGGTAGTTCTGAAATAATTATCCATGATATCTTATTTGGTGATGTGTATCTTCTTGCAGGGCAATCCAATATGGAATTACCCATACGCAGAGTTTTGGATGTATCAGGTAAGGAGATAGAGGGAAGTGTTAGTTCAAGAATTCGTCAATATAAAGTTCCTGCAAGCTATGAATTTCATGAGCCCTTAAAGTATGTCCAGGAAGGAAAGTGGACGAAGGCGGTTGGAGAGGATTTGATGGAATTTAGTGCTGCTGGTTATTTCTTTGCAAAAGAACTTGAGGCCGCCTATGACATTCCCATAGGTCTTATCTTAACAGCAGTGGGTGGAAGTACAATTGAAGCCTGGATGAATCCCATTCGCTTACAAGAGTTTGGAGACTACCAGAAGGAAATTACAAACTTTAAGGACATAGGGTATTTTCAGAAGTTTCTGAAAGAGCAGGAGTCTAAGGTAATAGCCTGGATGAGGATAATAGAAGAAGAGGAAGTAAAATTTACTCCTTTTGAGAAGTATAGAGAATGGGATTGTTGCATGGTACCCTCCCTTGTAGCAGATTACACCGACCAGGAATTTCATGGATCTGTGTATCTGTGTAAAGAGGTATATTTGGAGGAAGAACCCAAAGAGGATGCATTACTCTATATGGGAAGTATTATAGATGGGGATAGGATATGGATCAATCATATAGAGGTAGGAAGTACGGCTTACCGATATCCCCCTAGAAAATATAAAATAAACCCTGGTATATTAAAGAAAGGCTCAAATTTAATTACGGTATACATCATGATTAATAATAAAAATGGTGGTACTATCAAAGGAAAGCCTTACTATCTTCGTTATAATGAACACAGGATTAATCTTGCGGGGGAGTGGTATTACCGCATTGGATATAGGGCCCCAAAGCCCATGCCAAGTGTACTATTTCCCCCAACCCTACCTAGCTGCTTTTATAATACGGTAATTGTTCCTCTAGCTAAGGTACAAATCAAAGGGATAGTATGGTATCAGGGAGAGGCTAACACGGCGAATCCTATAAGATATGGGGATAAATTTATGACTATGGTAAGGGATTGGCGAAGCTTATTTGGATGGGAGGTCCCTGTTCTCTTTGCCCAATTGCCAAATTACCAAGAGCCTTTAGATCCAAGAAGAGATTCTGGATGGGCAGAGTTACGAGATGAGCAAAGAAAGTGTTTGGCTTTAGATCAGGTTGCCATGGTAACAACCTTAGATATTGGGGAAGAGAATGATTTACATCCCCAGAATAAAAAAGAAGTGGGTGTGCGATTTGCTAAGGCAGCAAGGAATATAATCTATGGAGAAGCCGTGATTTATAGTGGACCCATACCCCTTAAGGTGAGGGTAAAGAAGAAGAAAGAAGAGAAAAATGAGACAGAAGGAATAGAAGAGAAAGATAAGAAGGAAGGGATAGCGTATCAGGTGGTTCTTGAATTTCTCTTCTTAGAAGAAGCAGAAGGAGAAACAAGTCTTAAGCATTTTGAACTGGCAGGTGAGGATGGCCTGTTTCACGAAGCGAGTGCCATAAGAAAAGGAAAATACGTACATGTTTCCTGCAAGGAGATAGATAAGGCAAAGCAAGTTCGTTATGCCTGGTGTGATAACCCAGAGGGGATTAATTTTTATAATAATGAGGGACTGCCGGCAGCAGGCTTTGTGCTGGATATAGATGGAGATATATAACTCAAAAAAAGCTGTTGAAAATGATACAACAGCTTTTTTTGATTGTTGGCCTTATTCACTATAAAAAGTATACTTAAATAGAACTACTGGTTATCAGCCACTTTCTTTGTAGTTCTAATTATATTGATTATCCTAGGTGTATTATCTTCATTCATAGCTCTGAATTTTACAGTAACAGTTTCCTTACCCTGGCATAATTCTTTTGGTATCAAATAAGATTTTTCTGTTATTTCTCGCCAGGATTTGTTTTCATTCTTTTCTTCTAAGAGCTGTACATTATTAATGTCTACACAGAAGCCACTTTTACAGCTGCCCATGTAACTAAATTGTAAGTAAGTATCTTCTAAAGGATTGATTTGTAATTCATAACTAAACCATCCCCCCTTTTTCGCTAAACGGTAATGATATCCATCTCGGTCACCTGATTCTGTGTTACTTCCTGTAATATGATGGGAAAGCTCATATTGATCATTTCCAATTTGAATACTATCAATCTCAGCAGCTTTCAATAAATCAGAACGTTCTTTATCTATAAGGTACTTTTGTAACTTGTCAGAATGTTCTTCAACCAGGGTCCAGTAGATGCCGTATCTTTCTGTAAACTGCTTATAATGGGGAGTAAATACAAGATTGTTATCTTCATCGGTACCTTTTAGCCAAAACTCCATTTTATTCTCTGTCTTTATTAGATACTCAGATATATGTTCTTTCCAGTGTTCAACAGAACTGTTTTTAATAACAATATAGTCTTTGATATAGGAACTTTTTTTGGGAATTCTAACTTGAACACCAGTTGTTGATTCTTCTATATGTTCTGTACCTAGTCCAGCACTTAACACCACTGGACCATAAGTAAAGGCGACACAATTCTCATTATCAGGCAGGGATGAGTAACGCAGTTTTATTTCAAATTGAATTTCAACCATATCCCCATCCTTCCAAGTTCGGTTAATGTATACATAACCCTTTTCAACATCATAGGTACAAGGAAGATTGTTTATACTTACGGTCATATTTTTTGACCAATGGGGAACTCTTAAGCATAGAGTGAATACAACCTCATTCTCTGTTCTAATATGGAAAGTAGCTTTATCGTTATTGGGTATGTCTGAATCTTGAGAAAGTTGAAGCTGTTTCTCGGCCCATTTAACAGAGGAGGATAAATACATATTTACATAAAGCATATCCTCCTGATAAAAATAAAGGCTATCATTTAACTTGGTGAAGTTCTCCATTCCCGTACCAGTACAACACCAAAAGTGCTCAAAGGGCTCACTGTATACTTTAAAATACCCCGTTGCCATGGGTTGAAAATACATGGTCATGCCAGTCTTAGGATTTTGTGAGGATAAAATTGCATTGATAAAGGTATTTTCATAAAAATCTGCATATTTTTTATGACCGGTAATCTGAAATAAGGTCCTTGTCATCTTCAGCATGTTATAGGTATTACAGGTTTCACAGTTGGTTTCGGTTCTCTCTGCATCCAAGACATTGGGCTCTCCAAAATGCTCCCATTCACTGTTACCCCCTGTGACATAACTGTGATTACTTGTGACAGTATCCCAAAACTGTTTGCAGGCATTAAGGTAGAAGATATCCTTATCTCCATAGACCAAATAGCAGTTTAAGGCACCAAGGAATTTGGGAATTGTAGTATTGGCATGTCTATTATTTAAAATATCTTTACCATCATGAATCTGTTCAAAAAGCTTAATCTCATCAAATTTATGCGCTGCAATACAATGATCCTGCTTCTTGGTAATTTTATAAAGCTCATACATGCAATCATTCATTCCACCATACTCAACTGCTAATACTTTATCTTGGATTTCTTGTGTCCATTTGTCAGTCCTTTGGTATACCCAACTTCCAAGGGCTGATAGAATGGTCAGAGCGTTTTCCATTTTAGTCAGGTGGTAAACAGTAATCAGTCCAGATATGATTTTGTGCATAGTATACCAAGGAACCCATACTGGTTTACCGGTTTCTACCCTATCAAAGAATTCTTCAGGAAAGGCAGAAAGATATCCGTTTTCAAATTGGCATTGGGATAATTCTTCAATGAAATACTGAAGTCTCTTATAAATTTTACTATCATGAGTAGTAGCATATGCCTGTGCTAATGCAGTTAGATAATGGCCTAAGGTATGCCCTCGGATTTCACTGTTTTCCCAACCAGGATAGCATAAAGCCTTTGGTTTTAGGCCTTTTGTTTCCCTGAAAAAGGATAGAAGTCTGTCAGCTTCAAAGGACATTAAATAATCGACTTCTTTCTGAAAGGCATTAGTTAAATAAGGATCAAAGATTTTTACCTGTGACAAAGAAAAAGATTTTATCATTATTTATCTCCTATAATTGTATTTGGTTTATATCTTCAGTATAATATGTGTGGATAAGAATAAAAATGTATTAAGCGTAGAATAGGTGGTAAAAAGTCATATGATACTTTATGAATTTATACTAGATAAGCCCTTGAAGTACAATTGGACCGGTAAGTTTCAAGCCCCCTCTTCTGAATGGAGTCATTTTTCAAGAAAGATGCAGGACTATGAATTGGTTATAGTTACGGAAGGCATAGCATATTTACAAATTGATGAGAACCAGTATGCTGTAAAAAAGGGTGAATTTCTTCTTTTTTCACCAAATAATATGCAAAGAGGATATAGAAAGAGCCAGTGTTCCTTTTACTGGCTACATTTTTCTTACGAGAAGCAGGCTGAAAGCATTAAGACCAATGAATTTCCAGAGGAGCAAAAGGAGGATGTAATTTATATACCCAACCATGGTAAGATAGAGAATTTAGAGAAACTGATTGTTATGATGAAGCATCTTCAGGATAATGTTCGAAAGTATCATAATGTATTACACAACAATTTTGTCTGTACAACGATTTTAAGTGAGATATATAGCCAGTTTCTCGCCAAGAAAAATCAAGACAATGCTGCATTGAGTAAAAAGCAGTTATTTAATGATATACAGGATTATATCAAATGGAATAGAAATAATGATATAAAGGTTTCTCATATTGCCCAACACTTTGGATATAACAGAAGGTATATTTCCCAGCTTTTCAGTACAATTGCAGGAACAACGATGAAGCAGTATATCATCCGGGAGAAGATAGAGCTGGCAAAGTATTTGCTGTGCGATACTAATACGAATATCAATGAGATCGCTTATCAGAGCGGTTTTAATGACAGTCACAATTTTATGAAAGTATTTAAAAAAATCGTTGGCTTAACACCATCACAATACAGGAATGCTTATTCAACTAGACTACTATTTTATAAATAGAAAACACCTTATAACACAAAGGTAAAACCAAGTTGATGAAAAAGTATATAGCACTATCATGAGGGAGCATAGTATCATAACCATTGATGAGAAGGAAAGAATGTACTCCTATTCCAATACGGAGGAATTGTCAGCCTTGGATGGTAAAGAAGTAAAAGAATTTGAAAAGGCATTTGAAAAAATAATCAAAGCGAATGATTATAAACAGGACAAAGTTAAATGGTCGGAGGAAATGTTAAAGAAAGCAAGAGAAAAAATGCCAAAAAGATAGGAGTAAGGGGGAAATAGTATGAGAAAAAAGATAAGATTTATTGTTCTGCTTATTGTTCCGATCGTTGTATTGACTATCCTGATTGTAAGTATAAATACGGAAAAAAATGATGTTTCCTATGTAAAGGTAAAACCAGAGGATAAGATATTATATTCGGATCACTTATCGGCATTGTCATCCTATGCGGCACTTCCATGCCTTGAAACAGGCTATCATTTTTCGGATGTAGTTATACGGGGTGAAATTATTAATATCTATCAAGGAGATATAGATTTTCTGCTAAACGTAGGTGGTAAATTGGGTGATGAGCTGCCTAAAATGATTTGCACCTATTATGATATTAAGGTGGAGAAAACCTATCTGGGTCAGGTTGACAGTGAGATAATAACCTGTAGGGTTTTAGGTGATTTTGATTCCCTATGCACAAAGCCAAGAGAAAAGGGTAAAGTCATTTTAATGCTAAATGAACAAATAGATGATAGCACAAATGAAAAAGTATATGGCACTA